>JAHZKX010000058.1 GCA_022600195.1 Planctomycetota bacterium | reverse complement strand
TTTATATGCGTTGAAGCGTGACCGAAACGCGTCGATCAAGTACGAGACATCGGGAACCGGTGAGGAATTAACAGGTGAAGATTTTCAAAACAGAGAGACTTTTATAGTAGTGAGATCTTCAGTGTTCTCGAAAAGCAGTGCTCAAAAAGCTCATCTCGCGCGCGACGCTTATAACGCATATTGGGATTTCTCGCGTCGTCGTCAAGAGCGAAAGTGTTTACCTGAACTGAGGGAGAAATTGCGGTTTTTTAAAAACGCGGCGAGGCCAAGCTCAGTTTTGTTTCAAACGAATACTGACGCTGGCGGCGTGGGCGGTGAGGCCTTCTTTATCGGCGAGGAGACAGATGCCCGGGGCGTCGTTTGCCAAGCCCTGCTGATTGTAGGAGATGACGGAAGAACGTTTGAGAAAATCGATCGAACAGAGGCCATTGGCAAAGCGGGCAGTGCCGCCGGTGGGCAGTACGTGCGAGGGGCCGGCGTAATAATCGCCTGTTGCAACGGGGGTATAATGGCCCATGAAGATCGCACCGGCATTTTGGATTTTGGCGAGCAATTGTTCTGGATCATCGGTCGAAATATGAAGGTGTTCTGGTGCGAGGAGATCGGTATAGCGTGCCGCTTCTTCGGAATCGCGTGTGAGAATCAGGGCGCCGTAGTCGAGGAGACTTTGACGTGCCAGATCGCCACGCGGGAGTTCGTTGAGTTGCTCGATCAGCGCAGTACGGACGGCTTCGATGAGTGGCGCATGCCAGGTGATCAGGACGCCGGAACCGGGGCTGTGTTCGGCTTGCGAGATGAGATCACTGGCGATGAATTCCGGGTTCGCGGTTTCGTCAGCCAGGACAATGACTTCACTGGGGCCGGCAATGCTGTCGATATCGACTTCGCCGAAGACGTGACGCTTGGCGAGGGCGACGAACAGATTACCGGGGCCGACAATTTTATCGACGCGTTCAATGCCTTCGACTCCATAGGCGAGTGCAGCGACGGCTTGCGCACCGCCGACACGATAAATTTCTGTGATGCCCAGTTCATAACAGGCGGCGAGGATGTCGGTGTTGTAGCCTCCGAAATCGGTGGGAGGCACGACGACGACGATTTCTTTTACGCCTGCGGTTTGTGCGGGAATGGCAGTCATCAGGAGCGTCGAGGGATACGCGGCTGCACCGCCGGGAATGCAGACTCCGACGCGTTTCAATGGCAGATACCGTTGTCGCAATTCGACGCTGGCCTCCCCTGCCTCGCGGGTGACTTTGACATCATCGGGCAGGAGCGCGGATTGGAATTCGATAACGTTATCGCGAATGGTGCGGAGCGTTTTCAGATACTCGCTATCGGCCTGTTCGTGGGCGGTTTTGAGTTCTTCAGCCGAGACACGCATGGTTTCCGGCGTGAGTTGTTTTTGATCGAGTTTTTCGGAGTAATCGAGGAGTGCATCGCGTCCTTTATCTCTGACGTCATTGCAAATCCGTTCGACGACTTCCTGCGGGGAGAGTGGTTCGCCGAAGAGTTCGATTGTGCGTTGGCGACCGGCTTCGGAGACGACATTGCCGCGGGGGCTGAGTTTTTCGCGGAGTTCGCAAAAGAGCGCGGTGGCGTCGTCGCGGGTGCAGTCGATGGTCGTGATGTTGAGATCGCTGTTTGTCATTGGTCTGTACTAAAAGTGTCTGTACTATGCGATGCCGGGAACGGGAAAGTTTTGGGTGAATTCCCCAATTTCGCCTTTGACGGCTTCGATGTTGGATTCATTATCGGGATCACTCAGGACGCGGAGAATCCAGGCACCGACTTTTTTCATTTCGTCTTCCTGCATGCCTCGCGTCGTGAGCGCTGCGGTACCGATGCGGATGCCGCTGGGATCAAGAGGCTTGCGTTGATCGTAGGGGATCATGTTTTTGTTGACGGTGATGCCAGCTTTGTCGAGTGCTTCTTCGGCGATTTTACCGGAGAGGTCGATTGCGGTGACATCGCAGAGCATCAGGTGGTTGTCGGTTCCGCCGGAAGCGAGTTTGATGCCGCCTGCCATCAGGGTTTCTGCCAATGTTTTTGCATTCGAGACGATTTGCTGAGCGTACTCTTTGAACGAGGGATCGATGGCTTCTTTGAAGCAGGTTGCTTTGCCGGCGATCACGTGTTCGAGTGGTCCGCCTTGAATTCCGGGGAAGACCTCACGGTTCAAGTCTTTTGCGTATTTCTTTTTCATCAACACGAAACCGGATCTTGGGCCGCGCAGTGTTTTGTGTGTGGTGGACGTCACGAAGTCGGCAACTTCGACGGGGTTGTTGTGCACGCCTCCCGCAACGAGGCCGGCGTAGTGTGCCATGTCGACCATCAGGATCGCGCCGACTTCCTGGGCGATTTCTGCAAACTTTGGGTGATCGATTTCTCGGGGGTAGGCAGAGGCACCGGCGATGATCATTTTCGGTTTGTGTTCGCGGGCGAGTTTGGCGACCTGGTCATAATCGATCTGGTGGTTGTCTTCTCGTACGCCGTACGGGACGGGGTTGTAGAGTGTGCCGGAGAAGTTCAGTTTCATGCCATGCGTCAGGTGACCGCCATGTGCGAGGTCCATCGCGAGGAAAGTGTCACCGGGTTTCAAAACGGTGAAGTAGACGGACATGTTGGCCTGGGAGCCGGAGTGTGGCTGAACGTTAGCATATTCGGCTCCGAAGAGTTCGCAGGCACGCTGGCGGGCGATATTTTCGACGACGTCTACATATTCACAGCCCCCATAGTAACGTCGACCGGGAAGTCCTTCGGCATATTTATTGGTAAGTATCGATCCGGCCGCTTCCATGACGGCTGCGCTGGTGTAATTTTCCGAAGCGATCAGCTCGAGGCCGTGTTTTTGTCTTTGGGCTTCCGATTGAATAAGGTTCCAGATTTCAGGATCAGACGACTCAAGCACGGACATTCCTATAAACTCCCATGGATATATAGTCAAAAATCGAGGGTAAAAACGGTACATGGAGGGTATGTAACTTATTTTGCTCCCTTATAATGAAGGTTTGCTCTGAAAGCTACCCAACGCATTCGTGTATCAGTATCCTCAGAGAAAGTTTACTTAAGTTCGTAAAAGTTTACCGGCCCGGAGAATGATATTTTTGAGACGGTGACCTGATAAACCATTTTTTGCTCGAAATTTTTGATACAAAGTATTATTACTAGATGTTATGGCTGAGATAGAAGAAGAACAACCTGATCAATTGCTACAAGGTTCTCCCACGTTGCAGTCGGAGCGTGTGGTGTTTACGGGAACGCTTGCCTCAATGACACATCAGCGTGCCTGGGAGTTCGTGGAAATACATGGTGGTCAGGCTGCGCAGCATGTGAGTCGACAGACGACACTTCTGGTAGTGGGAGAAGAGGGTTGGCCTCTGGAGGCCGACGGTTCTCCTTCGGTGAATTTAACTCAGGCACAAGAGTTAATTGCAGAGGGAGTTCCGATTCAGATCATTAAGGAATCGGACTGGCTGGCGTTGATTGAATTGCGCGATCCGGGTGCGATTGGTGGTCAGCTTTTTACACCGGCAATGCTGACAGAGATGTTGAATGTTCCTGTCACGACCATTCGTCGCTGGGAACGTCAGGGGTTGATCAAGCCGGTTCGCAAGATATTTCGTCTGCCCTATTTTTCATTTCAGGAAGTGGCGAGTGTTCGTCGCCTTTCGGCATTACTTGAATCTGGTGTGAATCCGCGGGAGCTGGAAAACAGTCTGCAGCATCTGGGGAAATTCTTTAACGAAGTCGACACGCCACTCTCTCAATTGACGCTTTTATCGCAGGATTCGCAAGTCTTATTGAAAGATGATCGTGGTTTGATTGATCCCCGTCATGGGCAGCGCGTCTTTGATTTCGGGATGGAAGAAACCGCAGTGCCTGAACTGGCGGACGAAGAATCGTTCGCAGGAACGATCGAATTTACGGAACATCTGAAATCATCGGAGTCTGAAGACCGCAGTTCGGACGAATGGTTTCACGAAGGCTGCCGTTTCCTTGATGCGGGCGAAGCGAAGGCTGCGATTGAGGCGTTTCGATTGGCTTTGCTGGGGCAACCTGATATGCCGGAGGGGCATTTGCATCTTGCGGAGGCCCTGTATCTGAGAGGAAATACGGAGGGTGCCCTTGAACGCTATTATGCGGCAGTGGAATGGGACCATGATTACATCGAAGCCTGGACGCAGTTAGGATGCCTGCATAATGAGCTGGGTGATGCAGAGGCGGCGTTGCATGCATTTGAAATCGCGCTGCAAGTGCATCCTGATTTTCCCGACGCGCATTTACATATCGCTGAAGTGCTGAATCAGATGAATCGAGTGGAGGAAGCGGTTCCGCACTGGAAAGTTTATCTGGACTTTGACGAACTGGGACCGTGGGCCGAATTGGCACGTCAGCGGTTGCAGGAATATGACGACGATCAGGTGGAACTTCAGTTTCCGTAGTTCGATCGATTTCTCAGCCAGGTGTCGCAGATGGCGATTCAATTGATACTGCTCTATTCCTGGCTGCGCCCTTGCTTATTATTGTTGCTCGGATCTTTCTCAAAATAACTTGCTTCCCGAACGCGTTGAAGTTATGTTGTTATTTTGACACCAAAATAAAACTAATGCAGATTGGAAATTAGTCCCGATGAAAATAGAACGCATCGAAACCGTGGTGTGTCATGCCCGCATGCGAAACTGGGTGTTTGTGAAAGTGATCACAGATCAGCCCGGCTTGTTTGGCTGGGGAGAGGCAACACTGGAGTGGCATACTCGGGGAATCGTGGGGACGATTGAGGACTTGTCCCAATTGTTGATTGGCGAAGATCCGCGTCGCGTGGAGCATCTCTGGCAGATGATGTGGCGACAACATTTCTGGCATGGAAGTGGTGTGACGCGTTCAACGGCGATTTCCGGAATTGATCTGGCGTTGTGGGATATTCTGGGGAAAATTCACGGGGTGCCCTGTCATCAACTTTGGGGAGGCCCGGTTCGGGATTACATTCGACTGTATTGTCATCTGGGAGGTGGCAATATGGAATCGTTTTATCAGACGTCGACAGACAACGCGGCTCAATTTGCAGATCTGGCATTAGAGGCGGTAGCTGATGGATTCACTGCTTTTAAATCGATGGCCGTTCCGCCGACGATGCCGATTGAAGGTTTGAAACCGATCAAGGCAGCCGATGATTGTGTGGCAGCGATGCGGGAAGCGGTGGGAGATGATATTGATATCATGGTAGACTGTCATGCCCGCCCTTCTCCGGCGATGGGAATGCAGTTTGCCCAGGCGCTGGATCCTTATGGTTTATATTTCTTCGAAGAACCGTGCTGGCCGGAATCGATTGAGAGTCTGGCGAAGATCAATGCAGCTGTGACGACGCCGATTGCAACTGGAGAACGATTGACTCACCTGGCTGCGTTTCGCGATCTGTTTGAAAAACGAGGTTGTGAGATTTGCCAGCTTGATTTGACTCACTGTGGTGGATTCACAGAAGCGCGGCGGATCGCGGCTCTGGCTGATGCTTATCGGATCTCACTGGCTCCCCATAATCCACAAGGCCCTGTCAGTACAGCGGCTTCACTGGAGTTTGGTTTTTCTCAGCCGAGTTACATTATTTGTGAATCGGTGCATGATGATGTTCCCTGGAGACAGGATGTTGTAGAAGAAGGATTTGTGATTGATCCGGCGACGCGCACGGTCAAGCCGAACCAGAAGCCAGGTCTGGGCATTTCGATTAATGAAGAGGAAGTCAAAAAACATCCGTTTGAGCAGGAAACTGTGCAACGTGTGTTTTATGAGGATGGTGCGGTGGGGGATTGGTAAGCTGGTTGCATGCCCGTTTTGTGTTTTGAGCCATATCCCATCATTTGAATTGACACACAGAGTTTTTCGTTAAACTGGAATTCGCATGAGTGAACAACGATTACAGGCAGCAACGCAGTCGGCATTTCGGGGACGGATTGGAGTGGCGACGGTTGATATTACGCCGCCTGTGGGAATTTACGCACGCAACTGGGGCGCGGCGAAGCATGACGTGGCCGATTCGATTCATCGTCGTTTGACATTAAATGCGTTGGTGCTGTATTCGGAAGATTCAGATCAGCCTTTGATCTTTCTGGATGCTGACCTGGGCTGGTGGCGTTCTCTTGTAATGTTCAATCGGTTTCAGTCACGACTTCTACAAGAGTTAGGGTTAACGGAAACGGATTTAATTTTTGGTTTAAGTCATACCCACGCCACGCCACCACTGACTGATCCCGATCCCGATTTACCGGACAGTGAGTCATTGGCAGATTATCTGGAAATGGTTTATCAGGCTTGTGTCGTTGTGGTGAATGCAGCGCGGGAGAATGTTTCGGAAGCGGTTCTGGAATGGAAAACGGGTCAGTGTCAGTTGGCATCGATGCGGGATCTACCAGATCCTTCGACTGAGACAGATCGAATCATCTGTGGCTGGAATCCTGAAGAGCCTGCTGACGATACGCTGGTTATCGGGCGGGTTACTGATGTGGATGGAAATCTCAAAGCGGTGATTGTGAACTATGCCTGTCATCCGACGACGATGGCCTGGGAAAATACCGCAATCTCCCCCGATTATCCGGGCGCGATGCGAGATACGATTTCTGAAGCGCTGGGGGTCCCTGCTCTGTTTATGCAAGGCGCTTCCGGCGATCTTTCGCCACGTTATCAGTATGTGGGTGATACGGAAGTTGCCGACCGGCATGGTCGACAACTGGCTTATGCGGCGCTGGCAACGCTGGAAGATATGGAGCCTGTAGGAACATGTCTGGAGTATCAGGGGGTAATGGAATCGGGGGCGCCTCTGGCGGTGTGGCGGCATGCTGAAGTGAAGCCAAGTGGTTTGTTGAAAGCATTGAAGTCAAAAGTAACGCTGCCCTTAAAGGATTGGCCTTCGGCTGAAGAATTGGAATTGCAACGGCAGGCATGTACCGACCGTGCTTTGGAAGAACGCTTGCGACGTCGACGGAACATACGTCGTGGGATTGGGGATGGCGAGACTCTGGCGGTACCGATTTGGGTCTGGCGAATGGGAGAGACAATTCTTGTGGGCAGTCCCACGGAAGCTTATTCGATATTGCAAAAAGAGTTGCGGCGACGATTTCCTGAACGCACGATTGTCTGCCTGAATCTGATTAATGGAACCACCGGTTACTTAGCGCCGGCTGAATTGTATGATCTGGATCTCTATCAGGTGTGGCAGACTCCCTTCGAGCGGGGAGGTCTGGAGATTATGATCGACGGGATGGCGGACGCGATAGAGCAAATCACCGAAGTATAAAAAATCTGCTGTAGTCGGGGCTGATAAATCTCATACATTTACACACATCAAGAGACAAAAGGGCCAACGAGATGTCGAAATTGATACAGGGTGTGTTGCCTGTTTTGCATACTCCTTTGCAGGCAGACGAGACAATTGATCGTGAATCGCTGCAACGGGAAATCGACTGGTGTTATGAACTGGGCGTAGATGGTGTGTGCGGTGCGATGGTATCCGAGGTATTACGTTTAACATTTGAGGAACGACTGGAACTGACTCGTCTGATGTCTGAGATGTCGGATGGACGCGGAGTGGTGATTTCCAGTGTGGGTGCGGAGAGTACACGTCAGGCGCTGGCATTTGCACATCATTCAGAGGAGTTAGGCTGCGATGCCATTATGGCGATTCCTCCTGTAATGACGGCGCTTCCTGAATCGGCGTTATGGGATTATTTCTCTTCGCTCGCAGAACAATGTCATCTGCCTTTGATTGTTCAGGATGCTTCGTCTTACGTTGGGCGAGAAATTTCAGTTGATTTTTATCGCAAATTGCTGGATCAGTTTGGTCCCGAAAAAATTCTGTTCAAACCGGAGGCAGCCCCAATTGGCCCAAACCTGTCTGTGTTACGTGATGCGACTGAAGGGCGCGCCCGCATTTTTGATGGTTCCGGTGGGGTTTTGCTGGTAGACGCGTTTCGTCGGGGAATTAGCGGGACGATGCCGGGAGTCGATTTGCTGGATGGGATTATGGGATTGTGGCGCGCCCTGCAGGCTGGCGATGAAGCCGCCACTTACAGGATTTATTTTCCGATCTGTGCGATTGTAAATTTGCAGTTGCAGGCGGGATTGGATGGATTTCTGGCGATTGAGAAATATCTGTTAGTCAAACGCGGCATCTTTACATCGGAGCAGCGCTGCACTCCTCATTCCTGGGATCTGGATGACGAAACGAAGGCGGAAGTGGATCGGTTATTCGAGTTATTAATGCAGTCTTTATAACACGCTGAATGGAGTCATCTCTCCGAGGAGAATAGTTCGTGACCGAACCGGAACATCAAACGCAGGCTGAGTCAGGCACATTCAATGGGAATGCAGTGGATGAACGACCGACTCATGCCCGCTACCAGGTGATGGTACTGTTGTGCTTGATTGCCGCGATTGCTTATATCAGCCGAAATGCGATTTCGGTTCCTGCAAAACTGATCCAGGATGAACTGGGAATCAATTCTCTCCAGATGGGCTGGGTGATGAGCGCTTTTTTCTGGAGTTATGCTTTGTCTCAAGTTCCCAGCGGTTGGATTGGTCATATCTGGGGAACGCGACGTGCGCTGACTGTATTTGCCATTTTGTGGTCGATTGCAACAGCGTTTACCGGTGTGGTGGCAGGATTTTGGACTCTGATCATGGCACGGCTCATTTTTGGAGTATCACAGGCGGGTATCTTTCCCTGCTCTGCGAATACGCTTTCGAAATGGATACCGGAATCACGGCGTGGTTTTGCAAGTGGGCTTTTGGGAAGTTTTATGTCGATTGGCAGTGCCGTGGGGAGTTTTGTGATCGGTGTGCTGCTGGTTGGCTTTGAATTTTTTGGTTGGACGATTCCCGCTGTTAGCTGGCGAGCGTGTATGTGGATTTTTGCTGTCCCCGGAGTTTTGTGGGCAGTATGGTTTTATTACTGGTTTCGGGATCGACCTGAAAAACACTCCGGTGTGAACCGCGGCGAGTTGCAATTGATTCATGGGCAATCGAAATCCCTTTCAGAACAAACGAAGGAAGAAGATTCCTCCCCGGTTGAGCCAGGCGAACCGACACCCTGGGGGAAAATTCTGACGAGTTTTTCGATGTGGATGATTTGCGGACAGCAATTTTTCAGGGCCGCCGGTTATATATTTTATGTAACCTGGTTTCCGCGCTATCTTCAGGAAACACGCGGCATCAAATTGTCTTCCTCGGGCATATTAGCGAGTTTGCCTTTGCTGTCATTTGTAGTGGGAACTGCTTTGGGTGGCGCCACAGTGGATTGGGTCTTACAACGAACTCAAAGTCGTCGCTGGAGTCGTCAGGGAGTGGCTGTTACTGCAATGTTGGGGTGTGCCGTTTGTACTTTGTGTGCCTATTTCGTTCAGGAAATGAATTTGGCGATGGCATTGATTTCAGTGAGTACTTTTTTTGCAGGACTCGGTGGATCGTGTGGTTATACTGTCACGATTGACAAAGGGGGCCAACACGTCGCGCCGATTTTCGGAATGATGAATATGGCGGGAAATCTGGGCGCTGCCTTATTGCCTGTGATCGTGGGCGCCTTATTTCATGCGAAAATTTATGCTCCTGTGTTGGTTTTAATTGCGGGTATTTATGTTGCAGCCGCACTCTGTTGGATTTTTCTGAATCCCAACGGAACAATTTTTGAAGAAGCGGATTCAGTGAAGGCGTCTTGAACGAAATTCTGAGTGAATACAGCAAGACGGAGATTAATTCAAACTCCAGTAGATGACGTAGCCTCCCACCACGATGGTATAGCAAAACGTACAGACGAGCATCGTTGTGAGAAACTTCCCTGCTTTGGCATCTTCCGTGGTCATGGTTTCGATTTCCACATCTGTGTAAGGCAACAATTGATCTGCCTGTGGTGTGGAAGCGGCATCTGATGCGGGTTGTGAATCATTCATAGTAATGTTTTCGCTTTAAGTTGAAGTTAGAATCTCGAGATTACTTTTCAAGGAGTTCACGTAACAGGTTACTGGATGGATAAGGATGGCCGCAATGTTGGACGAAGGCTTCGCCGTAAGCAACGCCGATTTCTTTTCCGCGGGCAGCAGACCAGCGTTCGGCTCCTTCCATGTATTCGTCCAGACCATGCTGTTTTCTGAGCCAGGCACGCTGACTTTCATGGCAGGCCAGCATTTTCATTTTAAGTTCGAATGTTTCTGAGATATCGAGAATAAATTGTGGTTTGATCGGATTCCCGAAATAATCACAGCCTTCGATGGGGTCAACATAATACAGATGAGGAATTTTTTCGGTAGGAGGCGCGGGTTGAAACTGATGGGTTGTGTAATTCGGAGCGGAAGCGCCGAAACATGCATCTCTGACGAGTCTACTGGTCATTTCATGATCGCTCATGTAATCGACGGGAGGTGCGGTGAGAACGATGTCCGGACGGGCCTTGCGAATTGCTTCGGTGACGCGCTGTCTGGAATCCTGATCGACGACAATGGACAAGTCTCGAAATTCGAGACACATACAATCCGCACCCAACAGGTCAGCTGCTTTTTGTGCTTCGGCGCGGCGGACATTGGCGATTTCCACCGGTCCCATTTCCGCACTTCCGCAATCGCCGGCGGTCATTGTGGCAACGGTGATATGACATCCCAGATTTTTTAAACGTGCCAATGTGCCTGCACATTGAATTTCGATATCATCCGGATGGGCGTGAATCGCAAGAATTCGTAGTGATTCTGGCTGATTAACCATGAAAATTTCTCTCTCTGTCGAATTAGGTCTAATAGATACTGGCCTGAGTTTCGTCTCATCAGTTATAATAAAGATTCATAAAAAAATCACGCACACCGGGTCTACTGTTCGTGTGATTACATTAACTGGCTGGTTTAACTCAGTGGAATCGAATCTAGATGATCGCGATTCAGAGATTGAGTCCGTCCGCTTTATTCTTGCTTAACAGGTTAAAAACGTCTGATGGCTATTGATACCGCACGTACCGTTCATGTTACTCCGAAATCCAAATTTGTGAGACATACGAAGGTACCAACGTTGATTTTTGAAACGTCTTCCGAGTTGGCAAAGTACGTTGCCTCTGTGGTTGCTGATTTAGTTCGTTCCAAAAATGAAGCAAAAAAGCCCACCATTTTGGGATTACCTACAGGATCGACACCACTGGGCGTGTATCGCGAATTGATTCGTCTGCATAACGAAGAGGGACTCGATTTTTCCAACGTCGTTACGTTCAATCTTGATGAATACTGGCCAATGGATCCGACTTCGATTCATAGCTATCACAAATTCATGTGGGAGAATTTTTTTGATCACGTGAATATCAAGCCAGAAAATATTCATATTCCACGAGGCGATATTGCTGCTGAAGATGTGGATACATTCTGCGAGGAGTATGAACGCAGTATTGAGCAGTTTGGTGGTCTGGACTTGCAATTGCTGGGAATTGGCCGTTCGGGGCATATTGGCTTTAATGAACCAGGAAGTGCACGGAACAGTTTGACTCGACTGGTGAACCTCGATCCTGTGACGCGCCGCGATGCAGCCAGTGGTTTTTTCGGCGAAGACAATGTTCCACACCATGCGATTACGATGGGTGTCGGCAGTATTTTAGCGGCGAAAAAAATTATCATTATGGCATTGGGCGAACATAAAGCCCCTGTTGTCAAGCGTGCTGCAGAACAGGAAGTGACCGACGAAGTTTCTGCGAGTTTTTTACAGACTCATACGAATTCTCTGTTTGCCGTTGATAGTGCAGCGGCTGCAGAGTTGACGGCAGTGAAAACTCCCTGGATTGTAGGGAATATTGAATGGACGACTCAACTTGCGAAAAAAGCAGTAATCTGGCTGGCGGAGCAGGTTGAAAAACCTCTATTAAAGTTGGAAACAGAAGATTTTCTTCACAATCACCTGCACCAGCTGATTCATAAATACGGTTCGGTAGCACAAATTCGACAGCGTGTCTTTGATGAATTACTGGATGGAATCTGTACGAAACCTGCGGGTGCGGATCCCCAGAAAGTCATCGTATTCAGCCCGCATCCGGATGATGATGTGATTTCGATGGGCGGCACGCTGATTACCCTGGCGGATCAGGGTCACGAGGTTTATATCGCGTACATGACCAGTGGAAACATTGCTGTTTTCGATCATGATGCACTGCGTCACATCGATTTTGTATTGGAATTTCATAAGCTGTTCCATGCTGAAGACGAAGCCGTTTTGACACACTTAGCGAGTCTCAAAGAAAGTATTGAAAATAAGAATGCGGGAGATCTTGATACTCCAGAGATGTTGGGTGTGAAAGGTTTGATCAGAAAGACCGAGGCAACAGCTGGTGCGGAGGTTGCGGGTGTTTCCAAAGAGTGTATCCGATTTCTAGACCTGCCCTTTTATCGCACCGGTCAGGTTTCAAAAAAACCAATTGGTGATGAGGATATCGAGATTGTTGCCGACCTGCTGCGTGATATTAATCCTCAGCAAATTTATGTGGCGGGTGACCTTTCTGACCCGCATGGAACACACCGGGTTTGTGCGGAGGCGATTATTAATGCCGTCGATGTTGTCGCCAGCGAAGGCATCGCTCCTGAGTTCTGGATGTATCGCGGTGCCTGGGAAGAGTATGATCCACACGAAATCGAACGGGCTGTGCCTCTCAGTCCTGAAGTGGTACTCAAAAAACGGGAAGCCATTTTCAAGCACGAGTCACAAAAGGACAGTGCCTTTTATCCTGGCAGTGACAAACGTGAATTCTGGGTGCGAGCGGAAGATCGAACTCGAAATACAGCAAAGGTTTACAATCAACTAGGCTTGCCGGAGTATTTCGCCATTGAAGCCTTTAAACGGTATCATGGTGAGCTTTGAGACTTCAGGAGAAGTCAGAAAAAACGATAATTCTGACCTCAATCCATGCTGCTTCAAAAAACCTTTCTGAAATCGCGGGTCAGATTGTAATTTTTTCCAGCTTCGTATTGCCATAATACTGGATTTTGGCATAAAACTCGTCAGTTAAAGTGCTTTGGATAGTATTTTGCTGAGGGAATGGCAGAGTTCCATCTTAGAATATTCGCATCCTCGGTTTTTTCAGATAGTAACAGACTCTCAAAGGAAGGAGAGCAAAAGGCCATGAGGCATCGACATGATATCATTACAGCTATAGCGTGTTTGGTATTGTTGGCTCAGTTTGGTTGTGGTGACGGAGATTCTTCTGCAACTCAATCGACGGGTAATCAGATCGACGGAAAGTTAGATGGGGCGGGTGGTGATTCTCAACAGAGTGCATTGCCGACGGCATCAATCTCTCCGGTTTCTCAGTCCAGTCAAGCAGCAAAAACCCAGTTAGGTGTAATTAAGACTGCCAGCTTGCAACGCGAGCAACTCGACATGGATGATCTGGATAATGGGACCAGTTCCCTGGCTAATGAAGAAGTCAAAATTGAGAAACTGAAAGCTGATTCTGCAGAGTGGAAAGTGCGAGAGATCACTCGATTGCGAGTTCAGGCACTTCCTAAGACCGAGGATGTAGACGATCTGAAAAAATTTCGCGCTGAACGAAATAAGAAAATCATTCAGTTGGCAATGGAAGCGGTAAAACAAACTCATGCTGATAAAGAAAAACAGCTTTTGTTTACCGTAGGGGTTCGTCATCTGCTGGATGCGCATCTCCAATTGGCTCTACAGGGAGATCAGGAAAGTATCGATGCTTTATATGATCATTCAGAATCGCTATTTAAACGAGATCCCCTTTCACAGGCTGCTGCCGATGCCGGATATACAGTGGCTAAATTTGCCAATACGAGTGCACAACAATATGCGATGCAGGAACCGCGGTGGATTGAAGAGTTTGTCAAACAGTCCCGCTTATTTGCATCACGATTTCCTAAGGAAACGATTCGCGCACCACAACTGTTGCAGGCAGCTGCACAAACCTGTCAGTTATACGGGTTGAATAAACAGGCACTTGCCTGCTGTCTCGATCTGGAAGTCAAATACCCTAATAGTAGCGAGACCGAACAGGTTGCTGGACTTACACGGCGTTTGAGATTGAAAGGTCAACCTCTGCAGCTAGCGGGAGAAACAATCGAGGGAGGATTCGTTTCGATTGATGATTACAAAGGGAGCGTGGTGTTGGTCGTTTTCTGGGCCACAACTGCCAAGCCTTTTATTGAACAACTGCCTGAGATTCAGTCACTATCGAAAAAATACCGTAAGTATGGTTTTGAAATAGTGGGTGTGAATCTGGATGAAGACGAACCCGCCATTGATGCATTTCAGGAAAAAACATCACTCGACTGGAGACAAATATTTTATTCTGCCCGAGATAAACGGGGCTGGAATAATCCTGCCGCTGTTTACTATGGAGTTCGCACGGTACCAACATTAATGTTAGTTGATCATTCAGGTGTGACAGAACTCGTTACATCTGATGCTAAAAAACTGGAAGAGCCATTGCGGGCATTGCTGCGAAAGAAGACGGCTGCAAACGCGAAATAGTAGAATGATTTCTGGCTAATTCATAAATAACTCCGAAGGTTTGTTCTCAATCTTCGGGGTTTTTTTAATACTTCGACGGAGCCAAGCAGAAATCAAGGGAGAGACGTGGCAGGTTGGAATTTCTGAAGTCGCTCACCTACTACTTTATTATCAGGCATTAGTGTTCCCATGACGGATGCTAAAGCGGTATTTAATTTGGGATCTTTAGCGGACTGGTATGCCTGGCGAATTGCAGTGATTTGCTCGGAATCAACGAGCAATCCAAATTTCTGAATGTGAAATGCCAATTGTAGCGCGGCAATTTCTTTGACATCGGAATCAAACATTTTGTTAGTGACGACTTTTACCAGATCTGACTGAGCAGAGCGAGTAGGAATGCCACCTAGAGTGATCAATGCATTGGAAGCCAAACTTCGATCGGGAACGAGTTGCAGCAATGGTTTTTCAACAGGGGTCAGGTCGTAAATTTTACTTCTTTGGCTGGAAGCAATATGGGCAAGCCAATACAGTGCTGCCGTGCGATATTCTGTTCTCAGATCACCTGTTAGCTGAGGAGTTTTTAAGCTCTGGAGGAAAGGTGTAACTTGTTTTTCGACGTCTTCCGTGTTTTCAGTCTCAACAATATAGTGAACCAGGGGGTAATGTCGGGTAGAGTATTCTATTTTATTTTGCAGTCGGAGCGGACCGTAAATCAGAATCGGGATATTTGCTGTCCGTGAGTCGGCTCGTAGATTGGCGATGGTTTGGGAAAGTCCCCATCGCATAATGTTGAATTGCAAAGCAATAAATTCGACATCCATTCGTTCCGTCGCTGCTTTGAACCCTGCTTTACCAGTCTGGACAGGTTGCGTCAGGTATCCCAGTTCGTTAAACACGCCCGCCATCGATTGTGCACGTTGGACACTGGAATCAACCACGATTGCTGCCTGAGACCCTTCACCCATTAATGAACGGGAAAGAATTGATATCACTCGTGTTGCACCGGGGAACGGTTTCACAGGATCAAGCTGCATGATAGTTGTTGCTGCAGAAAATTGAACGCGGCGATCAGGATAATTCAAAGCGGCGATCACGGAAGAGTGTTTATCCAGTTGCTCGTAGAGTAAAGTCCGCGAGCCAATTTGTCCCAAAGCTTTTAAGGCAGCAATGGCACTGGGAGTGTGACCCTGCTTCATAGCCAAAGCCAAAACCCGACTGACTGCCTTTGGTCCTGACAGCAGCGCCAGATTAAATGCCGTCCCCTGTCCTTCCGGGAGTGGATTGTTCCAGCCTGCATAATAGGCCTCCATCGCGAGAGCCATAGCCAGATAGAGTGTCTGGACATCCTGACGATCGGGTGACATTTCAAGTGCTTCTTTTGCGAGTCTCAGGCCTCTTATCAAATTGATTTCCTGAGTTGGTAGTTCTTTTTGAACAATCGTCTGTTCTTTTAAATCCCAGGTCCAGATCTTCTGTTTCTCTGATTTGTCTTCATGTGTCTGGTAAAGGTGCAGAGCTGCGTTTATCAATTGCAATTGCGCACTGTGGGGGTTGAGTTCTTTGAGTTTACGTGGGTTTTTCTTATGAATTTTTTCCAGCGCCATGCGGGCTGCTCGTTGAACACTTTGTGGTTGGTTTTGCGAGAACGCCGGATTCCAGAGATAAAGTGCGGCTGACGGATCTCCAATATCGCCCAAAACGTCTGCCGCAATTTTTCGGATCTTTTCCGTCGGGGAACGGAGCGCGGCAATTAAAGGTTGAACGACAGGTGGCCCTAATTGAGTCAGTGCAAATGCCAGCTCGTCATTCATACCGGGGTCATCGTTTTGACTCAATTTCCTGAGAATGGGATGTGCAACAATTTCACCTGCCGATTTCAGTTCAATGATGGCAATATTGCGCTTTGTGGAAGAACCTGCCAGATCATTGATTAAACCATCAATGCGGGCAGGGTCTGTGGCATAAGCACGAAAGGTGGTTTCCATTTTTTTAAGCAGCGTAATGGATTCCGGTTGCAGAGTTTTGTTATTAGCCAATCCAAGAAACGCAGCTGGACCATGTTTATCGCGGAGTTTTAAAACTGTTTCATTGTCGATATTTGCTTTAATCAGTTGCTCAAGATATGGCTTGGCGGAAGCAGCCTGACCCAGGTCTGTCAGTTGGATCACGGCCTGCAACAGTTGTTCGGGAGTCTCGGGTTTGGATAACAGCAAGTCGTCAGCAGAAAGATTTAACAGAGAATTGGATTCCTGAATTTTAGGCGGTATTTTTTCTTGTGCCCAGGCGCGTGTTGGCGTGCTTATGGCGCAGAGAAATACCAGCGCAAAAAATGCCAGGATCCGATTGTTTAAAGACATTCAGTCGACTCCGTGTCGTCTTGGTTGTCGGCTATTCAGTTAGGACTATCTGTTGAAAGACCGGACCCCGAAAGTCCTGCCTGCTCGATAGATAGAATATCTCTCAATGAAATTGATAGAAACAGTCTTAATATACTATTCTTATCACCTTGCCCAAAACAACAGAATTCAATTAATTCGTTTCAAGTCTTTGCAGAAATACAGTGCAAGGTATTCGAATGGACATATTCTTAAAAAGTCGTTCCCGTATCAATTATCATCGTTTCTTACAGAGAGAACCGGTCAATCGAACAAAGCGGATAGCCATATCTTTCCAGCTCTCAATGCATTAAAGCGGGCACGAACCTGATAATTGTTATAATCCTACCTTTGAGGACTGGTCTTCTGAACATAGGATGTGCCGGTATTGCTTAATGGTAGTTAAGTCAGGATTGTTCTAAAGCGATCAGTTCCTCATAGGTTTCACGCCTGCGAATTACCTGATAATTACTACCATCCACCAGGACTTCTGCACTGCGAGGTCGGGCATTGTAATTACTGCTCATGACAGAGCCGTATGCACCGGCGCTAAATGTACAGAGATAGTCTCCGCGTTTCATGGGCGGCAGATAGCGGTCTTTGGCGAAATAATCGCAGGATTCGCAGACAGGACCGACAACATCAGCAGGCTCACATCCTTCGATTTCCCCTTCGCAATCAAAGGGAAGAGGTACTTCTGGTTTCACTGGCCAGACCCGATGATACGAGTCGTACATTGCAGGACGAACGAGATCTGTCATGCCACCATCCTGAATGTAGAACAGTTTCCCCCCTTCCCGTTTGGTGAATACAATCTGGCTGATTAAAACACCGGAATTTCCGGCGATAAAGCGTCCTGGTTCTAATGCCAGACGGCAGCCGATTTCTTTAATCGTGGGCACAATGACATCTGCGTAAGTCTGGGCAGAAGGGCCTTCATCAGTTTTATAACTGATTCCAAATCCGCCTCCGAGATTCAACCAATTGGTGTTATGTCCTTTTTCACGCAGTTGCCTGATGACTTCTGCCCCTTTTATTACCGCCTTAGCATAAGGGTCGGTTGAAAGAATGGGCGAGCCCAGATGCATGTGAATTCCAGTGAGTTCCAGCCTTTCATCTTTCAGGACTTTGTCGGCCAATTCTGTGGCCCGTTCGATGTCCATGCCAAATTTGTTACCCTTTTTTCCGGTGGTGGTTTTGTGATGGGTTTTTGCATCAATATCGGGATTCAGGCGCAAAGCAACCCGACCGATACATCCCAGTTCCCGGGCGTTGAAGGCGATGGCGTCGAGTTCAGCTTCACTTTCTACATCGAACATTAAGATATCCGCTTTCAATGCCTGGCGGATCTCTTCGTCAGTTTTTCCGACTCCGGCGAACACCACACGTGAGGTATCGGCCCCAGCCTGCTGTACTCGAAAGAGTTCACCCCCTGAAACGACATCAAAGCTGCTGCCGGCATCATTCATCGTTTTGAGAAGGCTCAAATTTCCGTTGGCTTTGACGGAATAGCAGATTACAGGATCTACTTCTGCAAATGCATCCTGAATTTCTTTCAGTCGACCCAGAAAAGCTGATTTTGAATAGACCCAAAGCGGGGTGCCATATTCTTCTGCCAATTGGGTGACAGAAACGTTTTCACAGAACAGTTCGCCATCCTGATAGTGGAATTCAGTCATTGTGTTGCCTTTACATTTTGAACGTGTAGAACGTGTGCTGACAGCCGGATGTCAAAAAATAAGAAATCTAACTCAGGGAAAAGTCGAGTCACTTATTTAAGTCTCGGCTTTATGTTTTGCGAGCAGCTCTGCTATTTGAACGGCATTTGTGGCAGCGCCTTTGCGTAGATTATCACTGACGCACCAGAAACTGAGTCCATTCGAATGAGAGATATCTCGGCGGATGCGACCGATATAAACTTCATCACTGCCATCACAGCTGGAAGGGAGTGGATACGAAAGGTTTTTCAGGTCATCCACAACAGTAATTCCGGGGAAATCTTCAAATAACTGGCGGGCTTCTTCGGGTGAGATCGGTCGTTCTGTTTCGACTGTGATTGTTTCACTGTGACAATTGGCAACGGGTATTCGTACGCAGGTGGGATTGATTAGAATCGAATCGTCTCCGAGAATCTTACGGGTTTCGTACACCATTTTCATTTCTTCGCTGGTGTATCCGTCTTCTTTCTCACTTCCAATCTGCGGAATTGCGTTGAAGGCGATAGGGTGCTGAAAGGTCTGGTACGCAAAGTCTCTACCATCCAGATGGGCCTGTGTACCTTCCATCAGGTCGCTGGTGCCGACAACTCCTGCTCCACTGGTCGCCTGATAGGTACTGACTATCACTCGACGAATGGGAGAGGCGTCGTGCAGTGGTTTGAGGGCCATGACCATTTGTGTTGTCGAACAGTTGGGGCTGGCAATAATTCCTTTCGCATCGAGGGCTGCTTGAGGATTGATTTCGGGAATGACTAACGCCACATCCGGTTTCATCCGCCAATGGCCAGATTCATCAATCACAATCGCGCCCGATTCAACCGCTGATGGCAGGAATTCTGCTGCGATCTCATCGGGAGTCGATGAAATGACAAGATCTACTTCTTTGAACGAATCATGGGTTAATTCTTCCAGTGAGTAGGTTTTACCTTGGAATTCCAGTGTTTTACCAGCGGATCGGGCAGACGCCAGAAAGCGGAATTGTTTGGCCTGGTAGTTACGTTCTTCCAGAAGTTTCCGCATGATGTTCCCAACGGCCCCCGTGGCACCAAGAACGGCAACAGTATCAAACACGTTGAAATCTCCAGTTAGCTGAAAGTTAAAAAGTCTTTAATTACATACACTTTAAGTCAATTACGACCGGAAATGACTTGAGAAAAAATCTCAGAGTCATTTGTGAGAGCACTCAATCATCTAGGACGACAGCCATTTGCCTGATGTGGTTCATGTCGAGCGGATTCAGAAAAAAATCGGCGTGGAGTCGTTGATTGAATCAGCCATTATAAGCTCTCAGGTTGATTTCGTCCAACTGCTGAGAAAATTCGATTTGGCTTAGCAATTAACAGAAACAGGTTAGATTTGAAATCAACTAAATTACTGATAAACCTGAGACAGGAATCAGCTTTTTAGTATCAAAATGTAAAATTCGTTGAGCGATGCTACTAGGGGCAAAACAGTGCTGATATACTCCATTTTCGTTGGAATGTGCAATTCGTTGAAAATGAATGCCCTGAACATAATAGAATATAAATAGCAAGCAGGTAACATACACGATGAAAGTTTTAGTGATTGGTCAGGGAGGCCGCGAACACGCCCTGGTTAGTAAACTGGCCGAGTCTAAAAGCGTCAGCCAGGTCTTTTGTGCTCCGGGCAATGCGGGGACACAGATTGATGCGACCAATGTCGCTATCGATGTTTCAGATATTCCACGGATGTTGGCGTTTGCCAAAGAAGAATCGATTCAGTTGGCGATTGTCGGTCCTGAAGTTCCTTTGGTAGCCGGCATGGCCGATGCTTTACGTGAGGCGGGTGTTGCCGTTTTTGGGCCTTCCAAAGCGGCAGCGGAACTGGAAGGAAGTAAATCGTTTGCAAAGCAAATGATGTGGAAAGCGAACGTTCCGACCGCGAAGTCAGAAACTTTTTCCAACTTTGAAGCAGCCGAAGGCTTTCTGGAAGAACGCGAAGAACAGCCACTGGTCATCAAAGCAGATGGTCTGGCAGCGGGTAAAGGTGTCCTGATTTGTGATACCAAGCAAGAAGCACGTGATGCCATTCAGTCATTGATGAGGACAAAAGAGTTTGGTGACGCGGGCGAAACGGTGATTATTGAAGAAAAACTGATTGGTCAGGAAGTCAGTATTCTGGCTATCGTCAGTGGGGATACGATTATACCCTTGGAAACTTCACAGGATCACAAGGCGGCCTATGATGGTGATTTGGGCCCTAATACTGGTGGAATGGGAGCTTACAGCCCTGCTCCACTGGTGACAGAAGAACTGATGGACGAGATTATTGAAAAGATCCTGGTTCCGATGGTCAATGTGATGAAAACAGAAGAACGTCCCTTTAATGGGGTTCTTTACGCCGGTCTGATGATTACGAATCAGGGGCCCAAAGTACTGGAATTCAATGTTCGTTTTGGTGATCCGGAAGCGCAGCCTGTCTTGATGCGGCTTAAGACAGATTTAGCCCAGTTGTTACTGGCTGCAGCTGAAGAGCGTCTGGGTAGCATTGAGCCTCTGGAATGGGATGAGCGTCCGGCAATTTGTGTTGTAATGGCATCAGAGGGTTATCCGGGGGACTATGAAAAGGGTAAGGTGATTCGTGGTCTGAATGAAGCGGCGAAACTGGAAGATACAAAAGTGTTTCATGCAGGAACGACGATTCGAGATGATGAAATTGTTACTGACGGTGGTCGGGTTCTGGGAGTGACAGCGATTGGAGAGACGATCGGTCAGGCGAAGCTGAAAGCTTATCAGGCGGTTAAATGCATCCGCTGGGATGGTGCCTGGTGTCGAAAGGATATTTCAGATAAAGCTCGATGAGCCAATTTTCCGCGAAACCCAAGATTGAATGTCATCGTTAATAAACCATGCCTACTGAGATTCGAACCTGCTTATTACCTTTACTGTCAGAACCTGAGGACTTTTCAGGAAGCGTTGCAGTGATCCTGGATATTCTACGTGCGTCTTCCACGATTACGTACGCTTTAAATTCAGGAGCCAAGGCCGTTATTCCCTGCGAAACTGTGGAAGAAGCACGTCAAATTGCTGTAGAGATCAGTCAAGCAGAAGGAGATCAGATTCTGCTGGGAGGCGAGCGAAAGGGCGTATTGATCGAAGGGTTTGACCTGGACAACTCGCCTGCCCGTTACTCTGCCGAAATCGTAGCGGGGAAAAATATTATTTTTACAACCAGTAATGGAACGCGGGCTCTGAAACATGCTTTGCAGGCATCGCGGATTTTGATTGGCTCTTTGATCAATCTGGATGCCATCGTGAAAGCACTCAGCATTTCTGATGGAATAATATATCTGGTTTGTGCCGGGACCGACGGAAGTGTGACGGGTGAAGATTGTTTGTGTGCCGGTGCGATTGCTGCCGAATTACAGAAGTTGACGGATCAGGAACTTGTGATGGATGATTCGACCCGTATCGTTGTGGACTATTACCAGTCACAGGATTCGGTTGAAAACGGGTTGCTGTCAGCGGTGCGTGCCAGTTTGGGAGGTCGAAATCTAATTCGGCGTGGCTTTGAAGAGGATATTCGATTATGTTCTCAGCGTGGTCTGATTACCGCTGTTCCTGAATATGATCACGAATCTGGGAAAATTTCATTAACGACAGATTTTTGATTGAGATTCGGTTCCAATTAAAATTATCACATATATTAAAGTGTCATTGACAAACGAGCTTGAAAGACCAATTCAATGAAAAAAGAGATGGAGAAAATTGTTGCGTTGTGTAAACGGCGTGGGTTCATTTTTCAGTCTTCAGAAATCTATGGTGGGCTTCAGGGTTTTTGGGATTATGGTCCTTTAGGTGTTGAGCTCAAACGTAATGTCAGGGAGGCCTGGTGGTCTGACATGATTACCACACATAATGAGCTGGTCGCTCCAGAAGGCGCTCCCAAGCCCTTCGGCATGACAGGCGTTGAGACGACAATCATTATGCATCCCAGTGTCTGGAAAAGTTCAGGGCATTTTGATTTGTTTCATGATTTTATGGTCGATTCCAAAGAGTCGAAGGCTCGTTATCGGGTTGATCATGTTTCCGTGGCCGTTGCATATGCATCGGATAATTCTCCGGTAGCCTGCGAGACTTACATGGCGGATATTGGAGAAGAGGGACTTTCAAAAACGAAACGCAAACGCCTGGAAAAAGCACTTGCAGAATATGAAAAAGCCCAAGGGTTGGATGCCAGCGAAACGCCACAGATTACAGTCTGTAATCTGATGGAATACAGTAAAATGCTGAAAGAAGCCGATATTCCTGCTGAAGGGAAGTTGGAGGCACGGTGTCCTGAAACGGGAGGGGAACTGACGGAACCGCGTGAGTTTAATCTGATGTTTAAAACGATCATCGGTGCGTTAGCAGGTGAAGAAGGCACGGCCTTTTTGCGACCTGAAACGGCGCAAGGGATGTTCGTAAACTTTAAAAATGTGATTGACAGTGGCCGCGTGAAAATTCCGTTTGGAGTTGCACAGATTGGAAAAAGTTTCCGAAATGAAATTACGCCGCGCAACTATATCTTCCGTTCTCGTGAATTCGAGCAGATGGAGATGGAATTTTTCTGTCATCCCGATGAGTCATTTGAATGGTATCAGTATTGGCGCGACCGCCGATACAACTGGTATATTAATCATGGAATTGCGACGGAAAATCTGATTCTTCGTGACCACACACCGGAGGAACTGGCCCATTACTCTGTGGGAACAGCGGATCTTGAGTATGCGTTTCCCTTCATGGAAGAGGATGAATATGGGGAACTGGAAGGGGTGGCGCATCGTGGTGATTTCGATTTGCGTTCTCATATGGAAGGCAAGTTGGTTCGCGAAGGCGATCAACTGGTGGTCGAAAAGAATGAACATGGTCAGCCCAAATATAAAGGGAGCGGGAAAGACCTGACTTACTTTGATGATCAGTCACGTGAACGATTTATTCCCCATGTGATTGAACCAGCCGCGGGTGCGGACCGGGCCACGCTGGCCTTTCTTTGCGAAGCCTATTACGAAGATGAACAGCCCGATGAAAAGGGAAAAATGCACACCCGAACGGTAATGCGATTTCACCCCAAACTGGCTCCGGTAAAAGCGGCAGTCTTTCCTCTGATCAAAAAAGCGGGAATGCCTGAAGTCGCTTCATCAATCTATCAGCGTTTGAAGTCAGCCGGGGTTCAAGCTGTTTATGATCAGCAGGGGGCAATTGGACGCCGTTATCGACGTCAGGACGAAATTGGAACACCTTTCTGCTTGACAGTGGATGGGGAGACCGAGCAGGATAATTGTGTGACCTTACGTGATCGTGATACGCTGGAACAGGTGCGAATTCCTATAGACGATGTCGTGACTGAGATCCAAAAACGATTGAATGGCTGAGTCAATTGTCAGTCTGCGGAGATTTCAGATCAAAACAGCAAGAGGAGCCATGCATGTCTAATAAAAATATAGACCGTCGAAAATTCGGGAAATACCTTGCTGGCAGCACAGCTGCGTTGATGACAGGGGGAAATATTGCCTCTGCAAAAGATCCTGTAGCAGATGGTATTACGCGGCCTTCTAATGCGCTGCTTCTTGATGGAGGGGGGCAATCCGTATGGAATTCGACAGCTCAACATGTTCGAACGAACGGCTGGATTTCTCCGGATGGCAAGGTTTTTCATGAAGCAGCCCGGAATATTCCCATTGTGGAAGAAGATGAAGTCATTGTATGTGGAGGTGGGCCCGCGGGAGTGGCAGCCGCGCTTGCTTCAGCGCGGAGTGGTGCCAAAACCCGACTGCTCGAAGTGAATGGTTGTGTGGGAGGCGTCTGGACAGCGGGTGCTTTAACACTCATTATTGATGCCCAGAATAAGCCGGGGATCATGCGTGAAATTCTCAATCAACTCGAAGAACGAAATGCCAGCAATACATTGCCGAACGGGTCAGTCGCGTTCGATACTGAAAAAACGAAATTGCTTTTAGAAGATCTTTTATTAGAAGCCGGAGTCAAAATTCAGTTGCATACGAGGGTCGTGGGGGCTGTGACTGATATTAATAATCGATTATCTGTCATTGTGACGGAATCCAAATCTGGTCGACAAGCCTGGCGGGCGAAATCATTTATTGATTGTTCGGGTGATGGTGACCTGGCTGCACAAGCGGGCTGTAGTTATGAATTCGGCCAGCCTGGAACCGGTCTCACACAACCAATGAGTCTGATGGTATTGCTTACAGGAGTCACGACAGATGGGATTGCGCAGTTCATCCGTGGAGATGCGGAACCTCGCAAACTGGGGAACCCCAAGAAGAATCTGTTAGCCGAATTTCAAAAAGCGGGCGTTGATCCCTCCTATGGTGGTCCAACGATTTTTCGTGTGCGTGATGGGTTATATGCAATGATGGCCAATCATGAGTATGGTACTCTTTCCATTGATGCAGCACATGTCACCGATGCGACTTTGCAGGCACGACGGGAAGTTCATAAGCTGGTGAACAGCTTGAGAAAACTGGGTGGTCCCTGGACGAATCTCGAAATCGTAGCAACGGGCGAACACATTGGGACGCGGGAAGGTCGACGTATCAGAGGGCGTTATCATGTCACAAGCGAAGATCTGAAAAATGGTACTCGTTTTGACGATGCCATTTGCCACGTCCGATTTGGTATCGACGTGCATTCCACCAATCCTGATAAGACCAAGGCAATAGAAAAGAAACCATTCAAGTCAAAGCCTTATGATATTCCTTTGCGGGCATTAATTGCCCGCGATGTGACCGGCTTGATGATGGCCGGGCGATGTATCAGCGGTGATTTTATCGCACACAGCAGTTACCGTGTCACAGGCAATGCTGTTGCCATGGGTGAAGCTGCTGGAGTCGCATCTGCGATTGCCGCCAGCACCGAAAAACTGCCTCACGAAGTCCCCTTCTCTTCCGTTTCAAAACAACTTGAACAGATTCGTTCTGGGATGACACAGCAGGTCAAGAGCTAGCTTAAATCATTCAGAATTGCGTGGGAAAAGACAGGAGAGCGGCTGAAGGGAATCGAACCCTCGTCTCCAGCTTGGGAAGCTGGGGTAATACCATTATACGACAGCCGCTGATTTCTCTTTTAGACAGACTAGGCCTCAGGCAGGTTCAGGTCAAGCGATTTCGTTACAGAGTTAGAGCGGTGCGTCGAAGATCTTGTTTAGTGATTTTGGCTGATCATTAAAATCGAGTTCGATGGCACTATTCATCGCCCGTAGAATGATTTTTTTGAACCGGGGATCAAAGTGCAATTGCAGAATCGTGTCTTTAATGATGTTGTCTTTCATGCCGATGGTGTTGCCCGTTTTGGCGTCGAGAACCTCGAATAGTAAGGAGTAGCTTCTGGTCTTGGATTCAGTACGAATTTTACTCATGAAAATCAAAAACGGTAGTTGATATTGAGAAGTATTGATCCAGGACCTTTTTGGCAGGTTGCGACTCCAGAGCATTTTTCCAGACTTTTTGTCAATGCTGATTACATCATTATCGACATGTACTACATTCAAAAAAGAGTCGCTGACAAAAAAATCATTGCGTGGAGAATGACTACGTGGTTTTGTGTAAGAAAAGTTAAAGTAATATCGATTACTGTCTGAAAAGCCAATGAATTTATTCAGATTCTTGAGGTTCTCATCGGGTATGGTTGTTTCGACGATAGTTTCCCCTGTTTCAACATTTAATACGCGCAGCCGATTGGAAGGCAGTAAAATGGCCAGTTCTGTAGAGGAAATTTTTGTTGAAAATCCCGAATTCAAAACAGGCTCATCAAGCAGGAAACTGTCTGTCAGTGGATCCCACAGGCGTACGCGTTTTTCCGTTGTCGATGTTGTTTGATAAAAAAGTTTTCTGCCGAAGACGTGTCGGGAGCGGCTGTTTAAATCCAGCTCGCCTTTTCGAATCAGTTCTCCTGTGATGGAGCTATAGACATCATAGTTTGTGCGGTTGATATTGAAGGCAACCACAGCTTTCTGGTCTCCAATCAAGCCTTTGCTGGAATCGCTCAAAAAACCGGACTTGGAGGGGATGTTTTTGCGTTCCCATAAGATTTTTCCCGTTGCGGGATCCAAACCGAATAGTCGGTTATCCCACTGGAAGATACAGACACGTGGACCGGAAGGCCCGACATAAAAGAGTGATTGCGAATTATTTAAATCGTCAAATTCTGCCGTCCAGAGTGGTTTTGAAATTTGATCCTGCAATTGCAGTAACGAGACACCATGGATTTTGCGGCTACTGCCCAGAGGAATGAAATGTCCTACACGTGTATTCTGAGAATGATAGGGATAAGAAATTCGGTCGGAAACTTCAATTTTTCCAATATTTTGTCCTACATGTTTGTTGATGACATTGAGAATCCCTCCTGATTTCAACAGGAGCTGAGAAATATCCGGTGGTGGTAGAAATTTTCGTTCGTAGTTTTTATAGGTTTTTTTGATTTCCGGTGTGGAAGCTCCCAGGTCACTTTGCCTGATAGAAACATGTGAAACGGCTTGTTTCAGTGGTTGCATTGATTGAAATACGGTCCAGGTTTGGGACGCGCGATCAAACTGATTGACATATTGTGCTCCCGTTCTATTGGAATCGACTGAGATATCCGAGAATTTTTCCTGAATTTCTCTTAATAGAGAAGCCGCCTCATGAGGTAGACCTGTTGCCTCCCATAATTCGAGTAACTGTCTGGTTGCGGGGGCGGCAATGTTCTGGTCAGGGTGGAGACGGTTTTCCAGTAATAAAAATTCAGCCTTTTGGTTCTGTCCCTGTTGGATCAACTTTTCAGCCAGAGTACTGCGAACTTCTACCGCCTGGCTCCAACTGTCATAGGTATCCAAAAATGATTGCAAGGCAATCACGGTGCCTTCTTTGAGAGCAGCCTGCTGGTCGCTGGTAATAATGGAATTGACTGTTTCTTGTGCATTGCGATCAGCCCTGTTGGTGACTTTTTCCATCAGTCCGGCGATGAGACTGTTTACCGTGACCAGATGGTGGGCATCGCCTGCTATTGCCAATGGTTGGTTAATTTCTATTTTTTTAAATTCTTCTGCGATCTCAATTAATCCCGCGTAATCTTGTTGTTGCAGCAGATATTTTGACTTACGAGACAAGAAACGGCCACGTTCCAGCGGAGTTGTGGCGAGAACTTCTAGTTTTGCAAAGAGGGGAGGTTCGTATTGGTTTGGCTTGTTTAATTCAGCATAGAGCAATTCACGTAATAGTGACTCAGACCGATTTTTAACCGAGGTTGATATTTTCGCCGACAGTAAAGATTCCAGTTTGAGTTGTGCACTTTCAAGATTACCAAGTGCGAGTTCCAGTTCCGCTTTCAGTAATTGGCTATTCTGTTTTTCAGCAGAGTTTAAGGACGGGCTTTGATCTTGTGACAGACTGGTCAACAATACTTCAGCTTGTGCAAAAGAATCAATCTGCCAGAGCCCCAGTGAAATAATTTGTCCCTGATGTGAGATAATATTTCCTGGAGACCAATGATGTTGAGAAACGGTTTTTTTTGAGCTCTGATGATCTTCAGAGATGGCTTGAAATACATATTCCGCTCCCTGCTCTAGTTTTTGTTTGAATTCACGGTTCAAAATCTCTGAAATTTGTGTCGCATTGCTGAGATTAAACCCGGATTCTGATCCTGTTGGGATGTGAATACTGAGTACGCTTCCCGCTTTAATTGGCAGCAGATAATTTTCATTAGACAGAAAACCCTTACCTGCGGCAGGTCCCACTTGCAGATGCCATAGCTCCCTGCCATCTTGAATATGACGACCACGACAGTAATCAGAGCCAACCACCAGAACCGTCTCGTCAACGACGGCAGCGATGTACTCTCCGTCTTCTCGAGGCACTTCATTCCAGAGGGGAAGACCGGAGTTCAAATCGATACAGTGGATATAAGGCGATCCACTGGGCAGATAGTAAATGCGCTGTTGATCAATGACAGGTGTGCTGGTTAAACCAGGATGTCCAAAGGAAACAGGACTGTAATACCGTTTTTGTGAAATTCTGCGATAGCTGTTTCCTTCGCCGTAATAATAATTCCAGAGCAAGTCACCATTTGTAGCATCCACCGCAACCAGTGTGTCAATTTGTGTTGTGCAGACGATGATTCCCTGGCTGCTGGCAAGCGGACATTGCCGATAAGAACGGTTTCGATCTGAGCGAATGGGCTGGTTGACATAAGCAATCCCCTGTTTCCAGTGGATGTTGCCATTTTGTGGGTTGATGCATAACAGCGAAATTTGACTATCATGTTCGGCAACCACATAGATCAGGTTACCAACAGGTAGTGGTGCTCCCAGGAAATAATAACCATCAATATCCCAGACGGGCTCTGCTTTGAGTGAGAGCTTTTTCTGAGACTTGGATGAGTCATTGCTTGATTTGCTGTTATTTGATTGGTCTTTGAATTGTTGGACCGGCAGAGCAATCAGCCGATTCCCTCTCCGGGAAACAAGTGGGTAGTGAGTCGTATTACGACGAAGACCCAGATTAAGTTGTTGAGGTGTTTGTGGCGTTAAATCCGGGAGATAATCGATGGCAAAGACATACTGTCCATTACTGGTAAGTGAACCATAGATAGAACCATAATTGTAGAATTTATCGAGAGGCAGGTTTTGTGAATACGTTGCGTGAGAACGGATTCGATTTGCAACACCGTCAATCAAACTATTGAGGCTACCTCTACTATTGAAGAGCCAGGAAGTCTTTCCGGAATCAATGTCAACTGCTCTGATTCCTTCGAAGTCACGGTATATTACCTGATTACCAACGGCAATCGGGATGTTTGCAACTGCTGTTGAGAGGTTCGCATTATTTTGTTTGTTTTCCCATTTTTTGAGTGAGGCCAGTGGATCGGGATGTTTTGTCCGAGCAATAGGATGACTCCAGCGAGGATTCAGATATGGTAGGCTGGCATTAGTTGACTGGTTTCGCTGCGCGTTTCCCTGTGAAAGCAGCCAACCAGGATTCGGCTGAAGCGGAATCTGCTTTAAAGAGGCGTCCATTGTCTGAATGGCTTGTGAGAGCCCCATTTTCGTTCCGGAAAAAGTGACAGCCATTTTTCCATGCGATGTCAGAATTTTTGCGACTTTTCCCCGTTGGTTCGATTGCTGATAGGCAACGGCTGCTTTCAGAAAGTGGACGGGTTTCATCCTCGACTTATGGATTCGACTATCCAGCAAAAGATCCCAGTATCGGGCTGCGAATTCGAAGTTACCCTGCTCCATATAATGGTCGGCTAAATAGTTCAAAGCCTCAAAACCGGAACGTAGCGGGAAAAATTGCAATGACAGATGTTCGTACATTCTGAGATCATTATTCTCTCTGGCAAGTTCCAGAAGCCAGTTTGCCTGTGGACCGGAAATTCTTTCATAATTTGAAAGTGTACGAGGCGAAGCAGATGAAAACAGTTTGCGTGTACGTTGTCGAAAATTAGAAGGACGGGTCTGGTCATCGGGCCATAAGAAATAGTCTTCCTGATGATCCAGGAGTTTTTCCAACTGCAAAGCTCCTTCCGTAAATTCTTGATCACGGAATTTTTGCTCAGCACGTTCCAGCTGCATTCGCAGTCTTCGGTTTCGATAAATCCGGTGAATGAGTGCTTCTCGCTCGTCAGAATGATCATTTTCCGGTTCCGACTGGTCGGGAACTTCTTTGTTGGCTGGTGGATCGAGCAATGCCAATTGTTGATGCGCGTCGTTCAGATGACCCTGATCATCTGACAGGAGATAAGCACAAGGTGTTATAAATAATATACCTACGCATAGAAGAATTCTGGCATGCATATTACTCAAGTCAATTCGTCCTGAGAAAGGAGGAAGCAATCGATTCATCCTGTGAATTCTCCTCAGATGATAAACTACTGCCAGTCGATAATCGCGTCTGTACTTACAGGCACTAATTATTATAGCATAATCAGTCAATTAACAGACAGACTACTTTGGAACCATCAATCTGATCCCAGGAGTTGATGATCGCAAGGTCAAGTACAGGAAATAACTTAGGGTTCTTAATTGTTGAATTGACATTCGTAACAGAAGTATTCGACAATAGACATAATTGATCTCCACTATATGATCACGCCAAGAATGAATCATGGATGACACCACCATTGGGAGAGAAAAATCACGTATGTTACGCGCAAATCACTTCGGAATCAGAACGGGATTGATAAGACTGCTTTTTGGGGGAATGATCCTTTTTCCTGGGCTGGAACTGGCTTCGGTGGGATTGGCAGAAAATAACAGGGTGCCTGCTCAGCAGAATGCAAAGCCCGTAGTTGATTTCACACAGCAGATCCAACCTTTACTGGCAAAGCATTGTTACTCTTGCCATGGGCCTGATGTTCAGGAGGGGGGCTTACGTCTGGACCAAAGCGAGCTGGCATTCAAGCAACTGGAATCGGAAGCCACGGCTGTTGTTCCCCAGCATCCGGAAAAGAGCGAAATCATAAAACGACTCATTTCCAAAGATGAGAGTCAACAGATGCCGCCGGAAGGAGACCGTCTGAAGCAGGAACAGATTGACCTCATTCGGAATTGGATCAAGCAGGGCGCAGAGTGGAAAAAACACTGGGCCTTTCAGCCGCTTCATCAAAAAACACCACCAATCATAAAACAGACTCAGTGGGTGAAGAATCCAATAGACGCTTTTATTCTCGCTAAGTTAGAGTCGAAGGGTCTAACCCCTGCTCCACCCGCAAATCGTGGGGAGTTGATTCGTCGGGCCTACTTTAATTTGACAGGGTTGCCTCCCACTCCTGAAGAAGTAGATCAGTTTATTAATGATCCTTCTCCCGATGCTTACGAAAAACTGATCGATCGTTTATTGGCATCACCCCGCTACGGAGAACGTTGGGCTCGTCACTGGCTGGATCTCGTGCGTTATGCTGACACAAACAGTTTTGAACGGGATGGAATAAAACCGAACGCCTGGCGTTTTCGCGATTATGTCATCAGCTCATTCAATCAAGATAAGCCTTACAGCCAATTCATAAAGGAACAACTGGCGGGGGATGAACTGGATCAGGTGACGAATGAGACAATCATCGCCACAGGCTATTATCGGCTTGGTCTCTGGGATGACGAACCCGCCGACCCGTTACTGAGCTACTATAATGAGCTGGATGATATTGTTTCTACTACGAGTCAGGTTTTTTTAGGTCTGACGTTAAATTGTGCCCGCTGCCATGAGCATAAAATTGATCCGATCCCCCATGAGGATTATTACCGTTTTCTTGCGTTTTTTCATGGTTTAAATTCCTATGGAATTCGCTCAGACCAACTCTCTTACAATCAAACAGATATCACATCCCCTGAAGTTTCGGCGATCCATGCCAGGATCGATGCACAAAAAATAGATGTGAAGAAAAAAATGCACCAGATGGAACAGACGGCAATCAAAAAAATGTCGGGTGTCGATCAAAGACGTTCTGAAACTCGGCAACGCGAGAAACTACTGAAAGAAAAATTAAAACAGTACCTGGAGCCAGATCAAAAAAAAGTCTATCAGGCGCTAAAGCAAGACTTGCATCAATTGGAAGAGCAAAGAAAGAAAGCTACGCCACGGAAGATGGCACTCAGTGTTCGGCGAAGTCTCAAAGAACCGCGTGAAACATTTGTGCTGTTAAGAGGCAATCCCAATGTGCGGGGCGAGAAGGTGCAGCCTGGTTTTCCAGAGATATTTGGAAAGACGGAAGCACTGATTCCAGTTGCTCGTAAAGAGCAACAGACTTCGGGACGCCGACGGGTTCTGGCAGAGTGGATCGCCGATGGAGATAATTTACTGACCTCGCGCGTGATAGTGAACCGGATCTGGCAACATCACTTCGGTCGAGGAATTGTTCAATCTCCCAATAATTTTGGACAGTTAGGCGTGCCACCGACACACCCTGAATTACTGGACTGGCTGGCATTGAAATTTGTGAAGAGCGGGCAGAAATTCAAGTCCTTTCATAAACTGATTATGATGTCAAATACTTATCAGATGTCCGCAAAGTTTTCGGATCAAGCTGCTGCCATTGATCCTGCCAATGATCTGTTCTGGCGTTTTAATATGAGGCGTCTTAGTGCTGAAGAGGTGCGTGATTCCCTACTGGCGGTCAATGGTCGTTTGAATCTCAAAATGTACGGCCCTGGGATTTATCCTCAGATATCAAAAGAGGTGCTACAGGGGCAATCCAGACCAGGTGAAGGCTGGCTGGATTCTTCCGAGGAAGAAAGAGCAAGACGGAGCATCTATGTTTTCGTAAAACGTTCTTTGATTACGCCCCTGCTCTTTAATTTTGACTTCGCTGATACCGACAGTAGCTGTGCAGTGCGATTTGTAACAACACAGCCAGCACAAGCGTTGGGGATGATTAATGGAAGCTTTGTGAATCGACAGGCAGAATATTTAGCTGATCGTATTATTGAAGAAGTAGATAAAAAGCATGCATCCTTTGTGGAACGCGCGATTCGTTTAGCATATGGACGACAACCATTAAAAGGCGAAGTTGATGCAGGAGTTCGATTGATTGAGAACTTGATCAAAAAACATTCTCTTAAAGAAAAACAGGCACTGAACTACTACTGTTTGACCATACTGAACCGAAACGAGTTTGTGTATCTGGATTAGAATTATTTATTTGATAGTGTCTTTGTTTGTATTATAAGTCTTGGAGCTTCAAAAGGACCGGATATGGCTTTAGAGCAACCATCAAACCCTCAAGTCAACCAGGGCAATCAATCAGCGGGGCATGCGCAATTCTGCCGTCGCACACGTCGGGAGTTTTTGTGGGAAGCCGGAGGTGGCTTTGCATCGGTGGCATTAACGGGCATGATGTCAGCGGACGGATTTCTCAATTCCCAGGTCGTTGCCGCGGATGGATCCAGCAAATTTCAGAACCCGCTGGCACCCAAAGATCCGCATTTCAAACCCAAGGCAAAAAGTGTCATCTTTCTGTTTATGTATGGTGGACCAAGCCATGTTGATACCTTTGATTACAAACCGAAACTTTATGGTCTGGATGGCAAGACAATCCCTGTAAAAACCAAGGGGCGCGGGGGTGAAAAAAATGAAGGACGTGTTGTTGGTCCGAAATGGAAGTTCAAACAGTATGGTGAATCAGGTCAATGGATTTCCGATTTATTTCCGAATTTGGCTACCTGCGCTGATGATATTGCTTTTTTGAAATCAATGACCGCCGATTCTCCTATTCATGGATCGGCTATGCTGATGATGAATTCAGGAAGAATTCTGAGCGGTTTTCCCAGCTTAGGTTCGTGGCTGAATTACGGACTGGGAACGGAAAATGAAAATCTACCGGGTTATGTAGTGATGCTCGATCCAACAGGTGGCCCGATTAGTGGGGCCAAGAACTGGTCGAGTGGTTTTATGCCAGCGACTTATCAAGGCACTACAATGCGTTCTCAGGGGGCACCTCTGATCGATTTGCGTCGACCGGAAGGTATGAGCAAAATCGTGCAACGCGAATTGCTGGATGAATTAAAAGAGGCCAATCAAAAACACCAGGCTTCGCGTGCCGGTAATTCTGAATTGGCAGCTCGAATTGCCAGTTATGAATTGGCTTTCAAGATGCAAAAGCATGCTCCCGAAGCGGCAGACATAGCTACCGAGACCAAACAGACTCAGGAATTATATGGGCTCAACAATCCCAGGACGGCTGATTTTGGCAGACGTTGTCTTTTGGCGCGGAGGCTCGTTGAGAGAGGTGTTCGATTTATACAATTGTATTCCGGTGGAAACCATAACGATTCCAACTGGGATGCACACGGAGATTTGCACAAAAACCACAGTTTTCATGCAGGAAATACGGATCAACCGATTGCTGCTTTGATAAAAGATTTAAAATCGAGGGGATTATTTGATGAAACGATGATTGTCTGGGGGGGGGAGTTTGGACGACAGCCCACTGCAGAATATGCGAAAGGAACGGGGCGCGATCACAATTCGTATGGCTTTACCATGTGGACTGCCGGTGGTGGGATTCAAGGGGGGACTTCAGTTGGTGCCACGGATGAGTTGGGCTCAGCGGCCGTCGAGAAACCGTTCCATGTAAAACGATTGCATGCAACAATTCTCAATCAGATGGGAATGGACCCGAACCGTTTATCTTACTTTTATGGTGGACTCAATCAAAAACTGGTCGGTGTCGAGCATACTGAGCCGATTCATGAAATTATCTAGCATTCAATGTTTGTTTAAGCGAATCGATACTTGCCCGGGTTTATGAACTCAGGGAGATGACTGGCTTTTCTTTATTTTTTGCTGCATCCGCTCCACAATCTGGGGGTGTTTCGTTGCAACATTGTGCTGTTCTCCAATATCAAGGTCCAGGTTATAGAGCTCGAGTGATTTTTGTGGTCCGGTTTGGACTGCTTTCCATTTACCCGATCTGAGAGCCAGCTTTCCCCGGTATTTCCAAAACAGGGAGTCGTGCGCGGGTTGGGATTTTCCAAGCATCGCAGGTAAATATGAGATTCCGTCGATGTTTTGAGGTGGCTTAATCCCGGCCAGATCACAGGCGGTTGGCAGAAAATCCCAGAAGGCACTGATGTGGTCTGAAGTCGTATCTGCCTGCACTTTGCCCGGCCACTTCACAATCAACGGTACCCGAATGCCACCTTCGTACAAGTCCCGTTTATAGCCGCGTAATGCGCCATTGGAATTGAAAAAATCAACCTGGTGCATTCCTTCCTGATGTGGGCCATTATCAGAGGTGAAAAAGATAACCGTTTTCTTTTCCAGATTCAGTTCTTTGAGAAGAGCAACCAGCGTTCCCAGATCACGGTCAAGTCGAGAAATCATAGCAGCGAACCCTTTTTCGGGAGCAGGCCATTCACGCTTGGCATATTCGCCGTATTCGGGAACTTCCATTCCATCACCGGTGGCACGACCTCCTTCATTATTCGCATGAGGAATCGTGTAATGTGCTTGCAGAAAAAAGCGGTTCTTTGCATTTCGTTTAATGAAGTTGAATGCTTCCTGAGTTAAAAGATCATGCGAATAGGTCTCTCGTTCAATAGAGACTCTTTTCTGTTGCCCCACTTTATTTCCCGGTAGAGAAATTTCCTGTTCATTACTCCAGAGAAATTCGGGATAAAAATTATGAGCGTTTCCCTGATCAAGATATCCAAACCAGAAGTCAAATCCCTGCTTGCTCGGAACTCCAGTCGATCCCGGCGGTCCGAGTGCCCATTTTCCGACGCCGCCTGTCGCGTAGCCCGAGTTTTTTAAAAGCGTTGTGACTGTGGTGGCACCTTCCGGAAAATAATATTGTTCATTCTGACTGATGGGAGTGTGTCCGGTATGCATGCCTGTTAACAACACCAGTCGAGAAGGACGACAAACAGTATGGCCGGAATAGTGATTTGTGAATCGCATGCCTGCTTTGGCCAATTGATCGATATTGGGAGTTTTGATCACTTTTTGTCCAAAACAACCCAGATCACCATATCCCAGGTCATCAGCCATCACATAAATAATATTGGGAGACTCTGCTCCTTGCATCGAATTCGTTATTAAGACACTGAGAAACAAACAGACAGAGACAGAAATCTTAAAGTGAAGATGGCGAATAGTAAAAATCATGCGTGACCTTTGTCTCGGTTTCATAAAGAGTGACCTGTTAAATTATTGAGCCAACTTGAAACTATAATGAGCGATTCAGTGAGGGAAATTCAACAATGACTTTGATGACACCCTCTTTTCGTTCTTTGAACAGATCAAATGCCTGCTGAATGTCTGCCAGTGGAAACCGGTGTGTGATAATCGGAGTCACATCAATTCGGCCTTCAGAGAGCCACTGCATTGCCAGAGGGAAATCTCGTTTAAAATCCGGATTGATACTGGTGTGGACGGTAATGTTTTTGAAGAGTAGATCACGCCAGCGGACATGATCGATGGTTTCAGGAGGGACGCCAAACACAAGAATGCGTCCATTTTCCCTGCAGAGATCAACGCACAGATTGAACTGTTGATCTGCATGGCCGACCGCTTCGATGACAATATCAGGTAACTCGCCCTGCAATCGTTCGCGCAGTGCTGTGACTGGATCTGTGTTCCGATTACAGATGGTGGCGGTGGCACCCATGCGGGGGCTGACTTCTAAGCGGGATTCCAGCAGGTCGATTCCAATAATCTCACGCGCACCCATATTACTCAAGGCGGCATTCATGAGTTGTCCCATGGGCCCCTGCCCGACCACAGCGACAGTTTTGTCTAACAGATTTGGAAGTTTTTTGAGGGCAAATAGAGCCGTACCTAGTGGCTGGGCCATCAATGCATGCTCTTCGGGGATATTGGTGGCAATGGGAATGGATCGCGTTTCATCCAGAAGAAATCGTTCGCAGAGTCCTTGTTGCATTACCGGAACCGCAAGAATGCGGTCCCCGGCTTTCCAGCGCTGACCATTTGTTGCCGTCACGGTACCGATCATTTCATGCAATGAGTGGCCTATTTCGATTTCCCATTCATCACTTCCCGTAAAATAGGGTAAATCAGATCCGCACAAGCAGGTCGTTTCTGGCTGAAAGATGATTTCTCCCTGACCCGACTGTAGCGATGACACAGATGAGAGTTCGGGTTCGGGAACTTCGATAAGTTCAATTTTTCCTGGTGCGACAAGGTGGCTTGCTAACAACGAACTGATCCTGAAACAGGGGAATACTCTCATTCTCTAGAACAAAGTTGGTTCTGGTAGAAGGGAAGCAGAATGGATATAGTTATATAAAATATACAAAACAGCATAAAATGCAACGTTGAGCTTCAACACGGATTCGGCAAACAAAAAATAATGGTTGTAGGAGAGCGACGATGAAGAAGCAAATTTCTGTAGCAGTACTGACAAATGAGACAGGTGCCCATTTAGGGGCTTATTTCTCTGCCTTGAAAGAGATCGATGAAGTCAAGGATGTCTGTCTGTCTGATCCGAGTGGACAACAGGAAAAATCAGCCCGAAGCCAACTTGGTTCCAAACTTAAGCAGGTATATCAGAAACCGGAAACATTATTTGGGAATCAGACAGTTGATCTTGCTTTGGTTACGATGGAAGCCAGGCAGGCGCCTCAATCGATCAATTTGGCATTAGAACAGGGTTGTCATGTATTTGCAGAAAAACCAGCCTGTCTGAGTGCCCAGCAATTTGAGCCGTTGGTTCAAAAAGCAGAGAGTAAGCATTTGCATTTAACGCTGGCTCTGGCCAATCGAACGAATCCGGAAATCCGGTTTGCGAAGTCATTGATCGAGGAGGGTACGATCGGAAAGATCTACGGTGTAGATATGACATTGCTAGCTGACCAGACTCGGTTATCAAGTCCTGCCTATCACAAGAGCTGGTATGCACACAAGGATCGAGCCGGAGGCGGGTTTCTTTCGTGGCTTGGTATTCACTGGCTCGATTTATCAATGTATCTGACAGAATCTTCCATCACAGATGTCTCGGGCTTCACTGCGTTGGTGGGAGGGCAGCCAATTGACGTGGAAGACTCGGCAGCGTTGTCTTTTCGTTACGAAGCCGGCTTTTTGGGTACCTTGACAGCCGGCTATTTTATGAACCGGGGATATCAATCCATGATCAAAATCTGGGGCAGTAAAGGTTGGCTGGAAATGGTTCCGTTTCAGGATCGTCATCTGGAATGGACTCTCAACCATAATGGTAAAAAATATCGATTTGATCAACCGGTTGAGCCGCGTGGCTATACACCTGCCGTACGAAAAGCGGTTCAAGCCGCGGCAGGTAACGGAGATCCATTATTAACGAGTCGCGAGAGTTTGAGAATCATTCGAACGATTTATGCGTTTTATGATGCAGCCAAATCGGGAAAAACACAGACAATTTCAAACGATTGATCTGTTCATTCCGCTACAGATACTCGTCATCGTCTTTGAGGTCTTTTTCGGTAATGATTCGATGTCCCTGCTCTGTAAGGATTCTGATTCCGAGATCGATATCATCCACACAAAGTGCAATGGCGCCTCTGCCATGTCTCCGGTATAGGAGTGGGTAAGTGTAATCGATATTCACCTCTGCCTGTAGTAATGCGAGACAAATTTTCATATAAGGCTGAGTGTCATCAGGCAGTTCGACACCGATCAAATCTTTTTCGAAGAATGTGTAATTCGACAATTCAAAAATTTCACGAGCCCGCTCGTAATTATCGAGGACAATACGGCTCATCGCCACATCCACTGAGTCAACGGTACTCAAAGCGATGATCCTGAGATCAAATTTTTCAAGCAGTTTTAAGAGTTGATTTAGATAACCGACCCGGTTTTCCATAAACACACAAAATTGACGCAGGCAGGGCCATTCTTTGCCTTGTTCCCCTGAGGGGTAGGAAGATTGATCTTCAAAATCCATCGATTCTCTCCACAGACTAAGCAGTCAGGATTGATAACGAGCTCAGAAACACTGGGCAAACCTGAACGCAATGTGATAAGAACTGCGCTAGGAACTAGCTCTCATCAAGTTCTTATCTAGAGGCAATTTAAGAAAATTTTCATCTATCGTCAATAAGAGGTGTATTCTTCTGTTCCCGATCAGCGTAATTATGCGTGTTTGAGGGAAAAAAATTCAATTCAACGAGGATTAAAGTCACTTGTGATCATGAACATTGTCGCATACAACTTGGATGATCCAGATGAAAAGAACAAATAGCTGATTTCTGAGGGACCTGAATTTTGATACGCACCTTTCTATTTGATATGGGGAATGTTCTGGCATTTTTTTCACATGATAAAATGTGTGAACAAATGGGGCTTCTCTGTGGTCGATCGCCTAGTGAAATTCGGGCTCTTCTGATCGAATCCGGAATGCAGTGGGAGTACGAACGGGGAAACTTAACTCCCGCTCAGTTTCATCAGAGGTTTGAACAAGCAGTAGACCAATCGGTCGATTACGAAGCGTTAGTCGTCGCCGGTTCTGATATTTTTGATCTGAACACTTCCATTCTTCCGGTGTTGGATTCTTTAAAGTCCAGCGGTTATCGATTGGTCTTATTGTCTAACACCTGCGTTTCACATTTTGAATTCATCTGGAATCAATACGATGTACTCCAGCGTTTTGATGATTATGCGACATCCTATGCAGCAGGCGCCATCAAACCAGAGCCAGAAATTTTTCAGTATGCCTTGGAAAAGATTCAGTGCGCTCCGGAAGAGGCGTTTTATACAGATGATATCCCCGAATATATCTGCGAAGCCAGAAAACTGAAAATTCAGGCAGAAGTTTTTACCGATACCGCATCCCTGATTGGCCAATTGGCATTTCGTGGAATTCAGATCTAAAGCGCATCCTATTTCATTATAGCGTCTTTCATTCTATGAGACTTGCTTCAAAAGGCCTCGGAGACGCCACAGTAAACCGGGACTCAGACTAGTGGAATTTGAAGGCGAAATACTTTCTGATGCTATGTATCCCGTTTAAAACATCCTTCTTTACAGATTGATCAGTTTATTTAGCTGTGCCATCGCCGTCCGCTCTTCTATACATTTGAGCCGAGTCTCTTTGGAACATTGTTTGCGGGACTACTCCTGAATCTTTTCAAATGGGCCAGAAAAAGTCTGGATTTTTGACGTAGCATAAGAGGTTACGTCCGTTTTATGAGTGGAAGGTGTTATGTCGGTGGATTCCCATCCTGGTTCAGTACAATCTTTGACTTCGGTGAAAGTGAAGCGTTCGCATCGCGAACTGCTTTCAATGGGCTGGCCGCAATTAATCACATGTCTGTGGTTTGCGACAATGTTTTTCTATTTTGGCAATGTCCACATTTTTTACTCGGACATCTGGGGACATGTTTCCTATGGGGATTGGATTTTAGCGAATCAGTCTTTGCCACAATACGATCCTTTTCTCTCCCTCGCAGAAGGGGTCCGCTGCATCGATGCCGCCTGGCTCTCACAGATTATTTTTGCCAAAATCAATGGCGTTTGGGGAGTGCGAGGTTTATCACATATTTTTGCGTTGACTGTATTCACGACGCATGTTCTGTTCTGGTTCGCCTTCTATCTGAAATCCGGCAGAGTTGGTGTGAGTACATTAGCCTCATTTCTGCTTGTGGTCATCGCTTCGAGTCGGATTGCGATCATCAGGCCGGAAATATTTGGAACTTTATGTGTGGCGATTTTACTCGTTATCATGGCCTGGTCGGAAAAATACGATTCCATCAAATCAAATTTACTGCCTGAAGACGATCTCGATCACTCCCTCAAGCAAACTCAAAAAATACCAAAAACGTTGTTAATTTCATTATATTTCGGTATCCCATTGATTTTTCTGGCATGGGCGAATCTACATGGATCTTTTGTTGTGGGACTGGCAATACTGGGTCTGCAATTCCTGGGAAGGGTCATCGAAGTTGGCTGGCGAACACGCAGTCTGATTGAAATCTGTAGTGACAAATGGGTCAGGCGCTGGCTAGTGGTCACTGAGTTGTCTGTCTGTGGGGCTCTGCTCAATCCCTATCACATTGATTTGTTTATCAACTCTCTCACATTTCCACGAAATCCGAACTTAAAAGATGTTTTGGAGTGGGAACCTCTTGAGTTTCGGGATGCGGAAGGAATCTGGTTCTGCGCCTCATGGGTATTGATGCTGGGTCTTTTTCGGCGTAGCCGGGAAGCAATCCGAACAGCAGATGTGTTGCGTGTCGGGCTGCTCTCATTGGCAGTGATTATTGGCGTCCGGATGATTGGTTGGTTTTCGGTAGTTTTTGTCTATGCCATGGTTCCCCATTTGGCGAATGTCATGCCTGGAAAGAGACAGCAAGGGCAAAGCCAGGCTACGGGAACATCGGAAAAAATGTCGTTTTGGGCTAAAAAATCGCCTGTAATTACAGCATTTTGTGTCTTGATTATTTGGTTTGGTTTTGCTTTTTCCAATATCGCAACTCCCCTTTTCGGTGGCACGCCTCGCAAAATAGACAAAATTTATAGCCAGGGAACGCCTCGAAAGTTAACAGAATTTTTAAAGTTACACCCTCCTCAGGGGCAGGTTTGGAATCCTCAATGGTGGGGCGACTGGTTGGTTTGGGATGGCCCGCCTGGAATGAATGTTTTTATGACGACGAATGCTGTGCATTTATCACCTCCCCGTGTCTGGAAGGATTACCTGGGAATCGCAAGAGCGAATCGGGGATGGCAGTCGGCGGCAGAAAAGTATAACGTTTCCACGTTTATTGTTCATAAAGAAAAACAGGTCAAACTGGACGAACAAGTTCGCAGATTAAAAGGATTTGAAATAGTTTATGAAGATGATCTCGGAATAGTCGTGACTCGCGAACCTAAGCTGATTTCAGCTGTGAAAGAGAAACAAGACAGTAATAAAACTGCGGCTGACAAATCAGAGAGCGAGGTACAGCCCTAATGCAGACCAAGACACCGTTTCGAAAAAAATTGAGTGTTGCCTGTTATCTCGGGTTCCATATTCTATTGGTCAGTGCAGCCATTGGCTGGGGGGCAGTTCGATTTCATTCATGGGAAGAACAGAAGCAATTACCGCAAATACGATTGAATCCTCTTAAAGTGACTCCGCTTTATGATCGTCCCAGCATCGTTTCGGATGAAGATCTCGCAGGTGTACTTTATCGTTTGCGTCCTCAGTTCAGGGGGACAACACCTCGTATTAATCACGTGGATCATGCACTACGATTCTGGGGGATTGAGGCGACCTTTGACGATCCAAAATCTCTTTCAGGGATTGAAATGCGTGATATTCTGCTGGACCATCGTAGTTTTAACCAGGTATGGGGGGAGAAATCCAAACCTCTGCTCGTTCAAAATCAATATGGAATCAAGCCACGCGTTCAGGACGGATTGGCAAGTTCGAGTCATGAAGATCATACTTTAGCAACTCTTGCTGAAGTGGGGACCCCTGCCGACTACCCTGTTGTCACACCAAATGGGGAAACGACCCTGGCGGCGATGATTCAGGAAACTTTAAGCTCATTCAGTTTGAATCAGTTGGAATATGAGTGGTCCACTCTTGTATTTGCCCTGTATCTTCAGTCCCCTCAAGATTGGATGACAACCGAAGGACAACTCGTTAATTTTGATCTCATTGCAGAGCGGATAATGCGCCAACAGCCCACAAAAGGGGTTTGTTATGGAAAACATCGATTGCACGCTTTGGTCATGCTGTTAAGGGTTGATGAACAAGCCCCCATTCTGACAGATCAAGGGCGAGAAAAGATTATACTGTATTTGAAAAACATCACAGCTTTGCTTGTAAAAACTCAGGCGAAAGAGGGATATTGGGATAAGAATTGGGATGGCAGAAAGCTGGAATTGTCATCTGAAAAATCATTTACTCCTCGCGCGCGGCGGATTTTAGCAACGGGGCATGCGATGGAGTGGTGGGCGTTGGCACCAGAAGAGGTTCAACCACCTGAGGAAACGCTTAAGAAAGCGGGACATTGGCTTGTCAACAGTATCAAAGCGATGCCTGAATCAGAGATAAAAAGCAGCTACACATTTTTATCTCACGCAGGGCGCGCCCTTGCGTTATGGAGAGGGAAATTTCCCTCTCAGGTCGACATATCTCAGCAGGACCAATAATACTGTTGCAGTGAGCTGAAGACGATTTGCTCAAAATCGTGATACTCATCCGATTACATCTGGCTGCTTTCAACATGTCAATCAGGTTGTGCACCGAAGGTTACATGCGTGTTCAAAGTGTTAACCATTGGATACAGGGTCTGCGATCGCCCTGCTTTGAGTTGCGGGCGGCTCAATTTTGCTCGAATCATACCTATTAGCCGATTGCTACTGATTTTAGGGACTGTAACGCAAATTTCTCTTAGCCCTATTGCTCATAAAGTTCATTATAGAGTGAAATTGCGAAAAATATGCATTGTGGGTCAAAATGGCACATCGTCTGCTGTTAATTTGGAACGTCTGCGCTGGGCGTAAGCAGACGCGTTAGAGTTGCTCGAATGTTAATAACTACATGTTCATGTGGTGCATTCAGCAAACATTAACCATCTGATTAATGTTAGGAGTACGAATGAAGATGTTTCAGCAGTTTTGGAATGATGAAAATGGTTTCGTCGTTTCAACAGAACTAGTGCTGATCGCTACTGTGTTGGTTCTCGGTATGATTGTCGGGTTAACTACACTTCGTGATCAGGTAATCGCAGAATTGGCAGACGTTGCCGCTGCATTCGCAAACAGCAACCAGAGCTATTCTTTCTCTGGAATCACAGGGCACTCATCAAGCACAGCAGGGTCTATCTTTATCGACCTTTTAGACTTCTGTGACGGACCAGATAATGCAGGTGATTTTGCGCACTGTATCGCTGTCGTAGTCGCTGAACCTGAAGGTTAAGTTTCGATATCGGTTTTTGGGTGAGTTCTCAACCTGGTGTTAGTGAAATTTGGCACTTTGAGGATGAGAACCGTTTCCAGTGATTATTGTTTAATTTTTCAATCATAATGTTCAAAGGAGCTGTTTTAACGGCTCACATAATCAATAAGGAGTTAGGATGAACATGCTTACTAATTTTTGGAATGATGAGGCAGGTTTTGTTGTCTCGTCAGAACTCGTGTTAATCGGCACAATCCTCGTTTTGGGTGTTGTCGTCGGATTGGCCACCGTTCGTGATCAAGTTGTTCAGGAACTGGGTGACCTTGCTTTAGCTATCTCAAACATCAATCAGAGTTACAGCTTTTCAGGTGTAACTGGGCATACATCGAGTACAGCTGGTTCGATCTACATCGACCTGCTCGATTTCTGTGATGCTGCCACAGATAATGTTGCTGCTGAGCCAGCCTGTATCAGTGTTACGATTCCAGCTTCGGCAGAAGGTTAACTTCTAGCGTAGCTTGAGTAATTCAGAATCTGTTCCCGAGGACGCCCCCTCGGGAACAGGCTCTTTTACATTTTTATGGACATCTGGGAACTGTTTGGCACGTAAGATGCTTCTCATGATGGTGTTCGAAATAATTTCTCATTGAAGAGTTGATTTAGTCAGGAACATTAGGGATGCAAATTGCTCGTCAATTTTGGAGTGACCAAAGGGGAAGTGTTTCTCCTTTTGCGACTGTCCTGATGGTTACCATTCTTGTGATTGGTATTATTCCAGGCATATCGACTCTGAGAGATCACATCGTCCAGAATTATGGTGATGTGGCCGTAGCTCTGGAGAGTTTTGATCAATCTTATAGCTACACCGTAAATGGTGTAACGAGTGAATATGTCGATTCAAATTCTCTAACAGATTCTGCTGGTGACGCACCCGCGGGACTTGATTTAACGATTTCTGCGTCGAGTGAGTAAAGTGATATTTTAGTAGTGGTTGCTACTAATCAAACATTAATTGAATGTAAATACCGGCGTTTTGTTTGCGCAAGGTAAGACAATTTTTTATATTCGAAGATTTCAGGGAAGTTAACGTGGCAAAAATCAGTCCAGGAACAATGACCGCAGCGATTTTCGCAATTCTACTTGGTTTAGGTGCTGCTTATACAGTGCGACAGTTTCTGCATAAAAAGCCCAGTGCACCGGTGATCGCAGAAGATCCTGCAAAGCCAAAGATGATGACAATACCCATTGCATCAAGAGATTTGATTCCAGGGCAGACATTATCGCTGGATGATATTGCCATCTTAAGAATTTCTCCTAAATCAATCGATAAGAAATTCGATTCCAAGGGCAAGCAAAGGATTATGGCCACTCAGTATATTGCGGGACGTGTGCTGAAGAGTCCGATCAAAGCGGGGCAACCTTTTCACACGGTCGATTTATTTGCAAATGGAATGGGACCCGGTCTTTCAGATGTTCTGGAACCAGGTAACAGGGCTGTGACAGTAGCCATTCATAAAATTGGGAATGTCGCCGGTTTCTCTCGCCCTGGCGCGATTGCTGACGTTCTGTTTCGATCTCATGCCACTGATGGTATCCCGGAAACAACAATCACCCTCCTGGAAAAAGTTCGTGTTCTGGCCGTCGGTGAAATCGCTGTTCCAGGACATAAAACTGTCGGGAAATCCAGTGGTGAGTCAGAAGAGTATTCCATCACGCTTGAAGTCTCTCCTGAACAGGGGAAAGTTTTAAAAGTAGTGGAAGGCCATGGTGTATTAAGCATGGCGTTGCGTAATCCTAATGAGAATACCGAAGTCGTATCGGCGGGTCGTTCCAGTGATCGTCTGACACTTTCCAATATCCTGGGCTTTTTACCAAGTCAGCAGGTATCAAGCATGGATATTTATCGTGCGGGTAGTCTGAATACTGTGCACTTTAAGGGAAATCGTGCTTACAAAAACGAAAACTGGATAGACGCAATTGAAACTCCCGTTGCTTCAGAAGTGATCCCCTCCAATAAAGCAACTACGACTATGAAACAAACCAAACGTAAAACCTCTGAGATTTCTATTCCCGCCAGTGGTTTGTAAAACCGGCAAAATTAGAATCTCTCGATCCTGGTTCTCGGTTACATAGCAGTTGTGTTTCTGTGGCATTTTTAGCAATTTAAGCATCTTTGATTCGATCAAGGTATGGTTTTCGCTCAAAGTACGTCATGACAACTAGAGATTGATCATCGCGATCATGTTTGTTATGCCAACCTAAGTAACAATATTTTGAAATTTTGGGATTGCACATGGAATCAATTGGTACAAAGAAACTTTTTGCGGAGTCTGAAAGTTTTGTTCCTGAAAACAGAGAAGCGGAACTACATTTTCAAAAGCAAAAAGTTTTAATTCATCAGGAACTGGTTGATTCACTTGACCTGTCTATGTTGGCCCAAATATCAGAAAAAGAGCTATCAGGAGAAGTGCGTTCTGTTGCAATAGAAATTTGTGATGAGCATATTTCCGTTCTGGAAGGTATTGATCGTGAACGCTTACTGAATGAGCTGCTGAGTGAGGTTTTTGGTTTAGGGCCCTTGGATCATTTGATGGCAGATCCAACCATCAGTGATATCCTCGTCAACCATGCCTATGAAATTCATGTTGAACGAAATGGCCAACTTGAGGAATCCGATGTTATTTTCGCTGATAATCAGCATTTGATGCGGATCATTCAAAGGATCGTATCACGTGTGGGGCGGAGAATAGACGAAGTCAATCCGATGGTCGATGCTCGACTCCCTGATGGATCACGAATTAATGCCATCATTCCACCACTGGCTTTAAACGGGCCCTCATTATCCATTCGAAGGTTTGGAACAGTTCCTTTACAGATTGATGATCTGATTGAAAAGAAATCAGTGACTCCGGAGATTGTAGATTTTCTGGCGGCAGTTGTAGATTCCCGTATTAGTATGCTGATTTCCGGGGGGACTGGTAGCGGTAAGACGACATTGCTCAATGCACTTTCTAATTTTATACCGCGAGAAGAACGGTTGATTACCATAGAGGATTCGGCTGAGTTAATCCTGCAGCATAAACATGTTGTGCGTCTTGAAACAAAAATTGATAATACTGAAGGTGTGGGGGAAATCTCGCAAAGACAGCTGGTTAAAAACAGCCTGCGTATGCGTCCGGATCGTATTATTATCGGTGAAGTAAGAGGGCCTGAAGCACTAGATATGCTCCAGGCAATGAATACAGGTCATGAAGGATCTTTAACAACCATTCATGCAAATGATACTCGCGATGCATTAGCCCGTTTGGAAATGATGGTCTCTATGAGCGGTTTTGAACTTCCGTTACCCGTCATCCGACAATACATCGCAAACGGAATTGGAATTATTCTGCATGTCGCCCGCCTTAAAGGGGGGCAACGTTGTATTGCTAAAGTATCTGAAATTGTTTCTCTGAACAGTCAGGGTGAATATAAAGTGGAAGATATCTTTGGTTTTGAGCAAACCGGCGTTGATGATCAGGGAAATGCACAAGGCAAATTTTATGCGACTGGATATCGCCCTGCTTGTCTCAAACGGATGGAAGCTTCTGGAATTAAACTCAGCGATCAGATATTTGCAAAAAAATAGTTTCAGACCTTAAGGAAATGATTCCAAGTTATGAAATTTGTTATTTAGATTAGAGTGGAGATATCCCGTAGTGGACAGTTCATCGATAGCATTGATTTGTTTTGCGGCAGTGACGGTCACAATTCTGGCGATCTATCTGGTTGTTCGCGACATATCTGGTGCAGGCACATCTAATTCTGGAAATTTTGCAAAGCGTCCTCGATTGAGAAGAATTCGGAACGTGTTTGACCAGGAGCCCTCGAATAGTATCCTTGGGAAAATTGATCAGAGTTTTGATCGATTGGTTCTCGAAAATGGTTCTGAACTTACGCCGTTCACTGCTTTTCTCTTGATTGTAGCGTGTGGATTAGCCATCGGTGGTGCAATTTTTGTTTACTCAGATCAGCCTTTGGCGGGAATTGCCGGTATGATTTGTGGAATGATTGCCATTTTAATCGTTTTGCATTTTCGCAGGAAAAGGAGAATGCAGATGATCCAGGAAGAACTTCCCGAAATGATTGATTTACTGGCCCGCTCAACTCATGCTGGAGCCAGTTTAGAACAGGCTATTACGATTGTGGGTGAAGAGGCAAAAGGGCCTTTGAGCTTTGAATTCAGACGCTGTGCCCGGCAGTTAGATATGAATATGTCAGTTCCTTCTGTCATGAAGTCACTTTCAAATCGGATTCAACTGATTGACCTGAAAATATTGACTTCGACGCTAATGCTATATCGTAAAACTGGTGGTAATCTACCCGCAAATCTGGAACGAATGGCAGGAGTGATTCGCGATAGAATAAACTATCGTCGTCAAATGAAAGCATCGACAGGTGCTGGCCGTGCATCCGCATTGCTCATGACGGTGGTTGCACCTGTTGCATTTGTGATTTTAATGGTTGCGTTCCCTGATCACGTTTCCAATTTGTATACGGATCCCATTGGAAATATACTCTTACTCATCGCGATTGTGCTGGAAGTGATTGGCATCCTTTGGGTATCAGCACTACTCAGAACAGAATATTAAAAACTTAATTCGAGATGAATGATGATGATGCTCACCTGGCTCGTTATTCAGAATTTACATAAAAGAGAAACCTATGTTTATTGATATTATTTCGATAGCCACCTTTCTGCTTGTCTGCTTAGTATTCTTCTTGATCGGAGATGCAATTGCAGCAGGGCATCGTTCCTGGAAGAAAGGTCTAGATCTCGATGCTCAGAGTTCGAATTACTACAAGACTTCAAAAATGGGAATTTTCAGTCGGTCACTGGGGGGCGTAATTCCTCAGACGGCTGAAGTCATTGGAAAAATTGAGCTCGATCTCAAAAGGGCCGGTTATTACCGGTCAACGGCTCTTGTCGAATATCTGGCAACACGTAACCTTCTCGTGGTGCTGGTATTGATAGTGACTGGAATTGGTTGTGTGCTGGCAGATCCGGGATCAAAACTTCCACAAATAATCCTGGTTGTGGGTTTATTGGTTGCTGGTACTGGTTATGGGCTTCCCCGTTTCGTCCTTCACAGTCAGGCGAACCGTAGAGTTCATCGAATTCAAAAAGGGCTGCCCGATGCACTCGATCTGGTTATGATGTGTTTGACGGGGGGAGTTCCACTGAGGACCGCCCTGGAACGCGTTACAGATGAAGTTCGTTTTTCTCATCCAGATATCGCTGTCGAGTTTGAGATCATTCGTCGTCACTCAGATGCCAATTCGATGTCAGACGCTCTTAAGCAGTTTGCAAGAAGAATAGATGCCCCCGATGTAAATGCACTTTCTTCGATGATCTCTCAAACGGAGAGATTAGGGACGAACGTTTCAACAGCATTAATAGATTTCGCCGATGGTGTCCGCCGTAAGTATCGGCAACGTGCAGAGGAGCATTCCAGTAAGACGAGTATCAAGTTACTCTTTCCTGTGATTTTCTGCATGGCCCCTCCCATTTATATTTTATTCTTCGGACCAGCGGTACTTGAATTAAGGAATTTTCTGATTCGAGAGCACAGCCCGGGAGGAATTCTGGAACCGATGACATACGGTGAATCCATCAGCACGACTTCTCAACAAGTCATAAACCAGAATCAAACGGGCGGTCAATAAAACGCAGAGGTGGTGGTATCAGAGAGAAACTTTCACTCTGATGGGCGAGTGTGTGATTCCCTAAACCACAGATCTTATGAACTGTTATCAAAGCAACAGATTCGCTGGTCTAGGCCCTAATTTTTCGAGTGAAGATTATTTTGGACCGTTGGTTTCTTTTGCTCAAGCATCCCGTACTTCCGCATTTTTTTGTATAGTCCAACTCGACTAATCCCCAATGCTTTTGCTGTTGCTGTTTTGCGATAACCATTCTCTGACAAAGACTTTTGTAAGAGATATTTTTCGTTCAGAGCTACCTGGTCAGCTAATGTTGTATTCTCCTGTGATGACTGAAAGCCATTTTCAGTGAGAGAGATTGTTTCTTGGAGAATATTGGGAGAAAATTCATTGGTAGTCAATTCACCGTGATTTGAAAATAAGACTGCTCTTTGGATCTGATTTTTTAACTCTCTCAGATTACCCGGCCAACTATAGTGCTGCAGCATTTGAATTACTTTTAGGTGAACTTTATTGATCTTGATCGAGTGAAGTTTGCAACATTCTTTGATAAATTCAATCGAAAGCGGGATGATATCGTTAGGACGTTCTCTTAAAGCCGGCAATCGAAATTGAAGGACATTCAAGCGATAATATAAGTCTGATCGAAATTTATTATTTTGAGTCAGTTCTTCAAGTTCCACATTTGCTGCCACAATGAGTCGCGCTTCAGAATGACGAGATTCAGTAGACCCGACAGGTTCGAACTGTCCCGTTTCGATCACTTTAAGAAGCTTTGCTTGATCTTTCGCAGTGAGAATATCGATCTCATCTAAAAGCAAAGTCCCCTTCCCAGCTGCTTCAAAACGACCAATTTTACTACGTTCGGCACCAGTAAATGAACCACGTAAATGCCCAAAAAGCTCGCTTTCTATGAGATCAGACGGAAGTGCACCACATGCGATATTTTGAAAAGGTTCAGTTCTCCTGGGCGAGAGTTGATGAATCATCGATGCTAACGTTGTTTTACCTGTTCCGGTTTCACCTACAAGAAGCAGTGTCACATTGTGTTTTGCAATTTTCGAAATCTGATCAATGATGGGAATCATCGCCGGTGTATAAGTTGTTACGTGAGTGTCACCATCATAAATTTGACGGGATTTGGGTAATGTCGAAGGTTTTGTTGTGGCATTGATTTTGTTTAATTCTTCGGAGAGAACTCGAAATTCTTCAGGTGCGGGTGGATATTCGAGGTAAGCGTCTGTCAAAAAAATAGTCGATTCGGCGAATTCCAATGGAAGAAATTGATCTATCACAGAAACGACTTTGAGAGGGTATTCACACGTTTCTCTCAAATAAGAAAGCACTTCGTGATAATTGTCTTTTTCAAGTGGAAGTTTTGTAACTCTCAAATCGAGGTATAAAATAGCCGGATGTGAGTTTTGTATACAATTTTTCAGTGAGGAAAGTGTAGAGACTGTTTTAAGAGAAGAATTGATTTGATCTTGTATGTGCGGTTTGAGAATAGACTCCATTTTGGAGTCCGATGAGTAAATTATTCCAAGAGGGGCCATCACAAATCCTTTTATTCTCGTCAAATCAATAGATGGTTGGGTTCAGCTTACTTCTCAGGCAATAAAAAACACACGTATCAAATTGTCGTTGATATAAGGTGAATAGGAAGAATATGATGAATACGTCGATTTATATACGATAACAAATGTTATCACCATAATCAAATATGTAACTATGGGGAAATAGGAGAGAGTTTTGTTTATGAATGATCGTAAAGTTCCAGGATGAGCTAACACCAGAGGGAAACTCAAAAAATTCTGAATTTTGAGCATGATTCACAAACTGATTTTTCTATACGCCGTGAATAGTTGATATGTAATGTTATTGGGAGGGGGCTTTCAAGTTATTATTATGTAGCTAGATAGGATGCAAAGTTATTAAAGAGTGAGCCGATGTGGTTGAGTTCCATTGATGGCTGGAGAGTGTAATTCGTCTCCGATTAATCGCATCGTATCAGTTCGAATGTCACTGACAAAAATGCTTCTCGCTCTCATTGCATGGGCACTCGTTTGATTTAGAATTTTTTATAAATGTAAATGCCGATACTCTTCTGTAAGGACTAACTTGTTGCAGACAGCATGGATTGCTCACCCCATCTCCGATACTTTTAAATGATCGGATTTCATTCTTTGAAGCGATTCTGGACCTTTATGAGCGATCGATTTCATTTCTGTATAAGTTCTTCTATTGTTTGCTCAATGATCGGTCTGGTTTTCTGGTCGCAAATACCCTCCACTTCTCAATTAATCCCACATCGAGAATCACTCACTTCAGTGAACTCCCAGGCGACAATCAATAGCTTTTTAGATATTGAAGAGGGAGAGACTGCAACCATGCTCGATCATCCTTCTTCTACGAATCGAAATAAAGGAAAACACAAGCAATATATTCCACTCAACCTTGTACCAGAACACACAAAAAATCAAAGTCATCAGAACCGTTCAGGGAAATCGAATCTTTCCACGTCGAATCAGAGAGTGGTTTCACGAAAATTGAAGAGGCATTTGCAGCAGACTGAAAAAAATGCAAATGAATTAATTGGGCAGAGTTCAGACTCATTTAGAAAAGGGTTAATGTCCCTAGTCGATTATAATCTTGCCTTAAATATTGCGTATGATACAAAAATTGAAGCTGCGAATATCCGGCAGGTAAAACGGGCCAAAGTGTCTTTGTTAACTTCGAAACAAAAATTGCTTCGGCAAGCGGTTGAACAATTACAAAATTTCAATCAACCGGCAGCTCAGGGGTGGTTTGGAGACGTCTACCACGCGAAGCTGCTCCTTGCACAAAATCAATACGAAATAGCCAGTGAGATCAAGGATAGCGACGCTCAACACATCGCAATTGAGCAGGTTACAAGAAATTCAGATGATTATTTCTCTATACGTAAAATTGAACTGCAAGTAGGTGAGGCTGATTTGTCGGAATTTCGAAGGGCATCAAAGTCAGTCTATTTTGCAAATCAGGAACGCAATTTGTTTTTCGGACAGGATAAAAATGATTCGAGAAACATTGCTGTTTTTGCCAGAGGGTTAGAAGAAATTAAAACAGATGTCGAATGGATGGCCTCCCGTGGTGCAGGTTTGGGAAGATCTGATTTGCTTGAGATTTCGAAAGCTCAATTGACTTATGTTAAAGGCAATTATTTTCGGGAGAATAAACAAACGGAAAAAAGCCGAATATTATTTTCTCAAAGCATGAATCATGCGAAAGCTGCCTGGAGTGAGAGGATCAATAAATATTATCCACTTGGTACGGCCAGTCTCCATGATATTTCGACATCATGGATCATGTGGAAAGCATCGGAGTCGAAATATGTTGATCTAAAATCGCCCGACGCTCCCTCTCTAGATACGGGGATTAAGGTAGCCTTAGATCGAATGGTAAATACATCTGAAATGATCAGCGATCGAAGAGGCCGAATAACCAGCGATATCTCACTTATACGATGTTTAAAAAATTCGGAAATCTTATCTGATCTTAAAGAACAGCAGAGTAAATAAGTTGATTCAATAGTTAAATTGTTTTTAAACATTGAAGCCTGGCAGCATTTTTAGTTGTCAGGCTTTTTTCGTAACTGACTCACCGTCAGGCAGACCATTTGATTGCATAGAAAGTCTGTATCAATTCAAAGATTGAGGATGATTGAATAGCAGGAACTGTTTTGAATCAGCTTGGAAAAAGTGGAGTGACGAATGAAGTCGATGACAGGGGCTTGCTTGGAAATGAATGTTTCCGACAGATAATGGAATCTAATTCGTCGAAAAGAATCTGTAGATGATAGCCACTCTGGCACAGATTGAGAGCACAGCATAGATTGGCAGGAAAGAGGCGCCGCCCGGATTCGAACCGGGGAATAATGGATTTGCAATCCACCGCCTTAGACCACTTGGCTACGGCGCCCTGAATTTCATCAAGAAACAATAAACTCTTATCATAGAGGAGTTTATTGAGTTGAAACTATTTAATCAACAGAAGTGATAGAGTCATTATTCGACGCTTCTTCGTATGAGTTTCACCGAATCCTAATAACCGATCGAAGTTAGGTCAAGCAAAGAGCAAATCTTCAGAAATAATTTCGTAACATCCCTATTTTAACTCAGATTGGTGACTGCGAGCCGATTGGTCTAGTGAAAAAGTCTAGGGAAATCATAGTGGCTCAAACAGGGATCTCTTAGTCTAACTACGCTTGTTTGGTGGTATTCTGTTTGGAATCCGTGTAGCATCGATATTTGGTCTTTTGGGTATCTGATTTGATGCATTCAGGTGCTGAAGGTTCGTAAGGATTCTTCATTCCCTGTAGAAAAGTCAGTACTTAAGTAAGCTTTTTACTGAATTTCTTGGAAAATCGACGGGAACGGTTTTCCATCTTCTTTGTTTCTATTTTAAGACTTATAAAAACATGACAGATAAGACATCAAAAATGACTGAAGCGCAACTGATTGATCGTGCCCGGGAAGCATTAAGTGATAGTAGTTGGGTGATTGGAGAATGTGCGGCTCAATGGACAAAAAAATACGCTAAAGGGAGAACTGATGCCGATTTTGGTGCGATGGTTGGCTTAAGTGGCGATCAAATTTATCAACGTAGAAGAGTTTGGGAGTCTTTCGGTGACGTTCGGGATCAGTATTCCAATCTTAGATGGTCACATTATTATATCTCCTTGACGTGGGATGATGCACCAGAGTGCTTGCAATGGGCAGAGGAAAATAAGGCCACTGTTGCTGAATTAAAGGCCTGGAGACGTGCGATCCATGGCGAAGATCTCTCAATTTCTGAGCCATTTGAAGAGTATCCCGCAGATTCTGAAGTTACATTTCTCTCAGACGAACCGACTTCTGTAAAAGATCCGTCTGGTTATGGACAATCTGAACAAGGTGGCCTTGGTGATTCCGGTTTACGAGAGCAGGCAGATTCTCCTGCCACTGTAGGCGGGCACGCACGCGATATGGGAAATTCCGGAAACGAATATAGTCCGTTTCGTTCCGGTGCTGCTTCCCCTGCTCCAAAAGGTTCAGGCTCTGAAGTATCTGTAGTTGCAAAACCAGAGCTTACTCCCGAACAGGCAATTAAACGTATTTGTACTGCTGTAGAACGCAGTAATCAAATGTTAACACCTTCTGTGCAGTCAGCTTTTTCAGAACTTTCACCCAAATTGAAAAAACGATTTATCAAAGCCGTTAGTGATCTAAACTCCGTTGCAGCAAAACTACAGTAAGTATAGGAAGTACGATTCACTCCCAGTATTGCGATTTTCAAGTAGGCCAGCCTAAAATGAGTACTTGATGGCCGCCAGTTGTTGTCCATTCCATTATTCAGGAAACTGCGAGTCAATGGTTCCAGAGCAACAGTCACTTCGTTTTGATTCTCCCGCGAGAAAATCATCAAGTATTCAGAAATGGCTCATTTTCATTCTGATTGTCTTGATTGTTGTCATGACATTCGAATTAATCAGCCGTAAGTTGAGACAACCTGCTTTTCGTTCGATAGTACGAAAAGACCTGACTCAGTCCGAATTAAGAACCATTGAATTGTTCCGTGAATCTTCGCCTTCGGTTGTGCATATCCGGACTGCGGAGCTTCCTTTTCAGGGAGATCCATTCAATATGAATCTCCAGAATACTCCACAAGGTTCAGGAAGTGGATTTATCTGGGACCGGAACGGACACGTCGTAACAAACTATCATGTGATCCAGAAGGCCGTTGGGATCACGGTCACTTTAGCTGATAACACGACATGGAAAGCTGTCAAAGTTGGAACTGCTAGATCTAAGGATCTTGCGGTTTTGAGAATTATAGATGCACCCCCTGAGCAATTAAAACCAATCAAGATTGGAATCTCTGAAGACCTACAAGTGGGTCAGTCGGTTCTGGCCATTGGTAATCCTTTCGGATTGGATCAAACTTTGACAACAGGAATTATTAGTGGCTTAGGCCGAGAAATTATTTCTGTGACAGGAAGGTCCATTCGAAATGTGATTCAAACTGATGCAGCCATCAATCCTGGAAATTCTGGGGGACCTTTGCTAGATAGTTCGGGGAACTTAATTGGAGTTAACACGGCCATTTATAGCTCCTCTCACGTTTATGCTGGAATAGGCTATGCAGTACCAGTCGATCTCATCAGTCGATTTGTGCCTCAATTGATTCGTTATGGTGTCATTCAAATACCCAGCTTGAACTTCACTGGCGTCGATGATTTCGTGACACGAAAACTCAGAATGAATCGTGTCCTTCCACAGGACGTCCAGGGAGTGATGGTTCAAAGAGTGGCCCCTGGTGGAGCAGCTGATTTGGCTGGATTAAAACCGATTAGAAAAAATGAGGCTGGTAATTTCATTTTGGGAGATTTGATTATGCAGCTGGATGAAATGCCAATTTCGAATGCAAATGATTTATTAGATGCTTTAGAGGCACATAAAGTGGAAGATGAGGTAACTCTGATCGTTTATCGGAATAATGAGATAATAAAATTGGTCGCCAAACTTCAAGAGTGGAAAAACGAACCCTAATTGTACTGCCTGGCCCTCAATCAGGATCTGAACTTAAGAATAGGAGAGATGCGAAGAGGGACAAGTGTTGGTAAATATTCGGTTTTAATGGACTTGCGCCGAAAGATCTTGGTCATACAATCTCATTTCTTGGTTGACACTTTGGTGAGATGTATTACTATATGTAGGTTCCTTTGGTCACCCACTTGACATCACAAGTAGGGTTTTTGCAAACGACAGTTTTGTTGACAGTTCGATTATGCCCGCCGATTACCCACCAGAAATAATCAAAGAAGGCCAGGTCACCATAGTTGCCTTGGGTCCGGAGTATGAAAATCTGGATGAACCCAGGCTTGATGCGTTGACTGAGGTATTACTGCAAGTCACTGAAACGGCGACCCCCCCGGTTGTTGTTCTGGATCTTTCACATACCTCATTTTTTGGTTCCGCCTTTATTGAAGTGATTTTCAGAATGTGGAATCGTCTCAACCATCAGGAAGGTGGTAGATTCTGCATCTGTGGGCTCAGTCAGTACTGTATGGAAGTCTTAGAAGTAACTCATCTTGATCAGCTTTGGGAAACTTATCCGAATCGGGAAGAAGCAATTAAAGCGATAAACTCCTAGCGCTAGTGCTTTGTCTAGCTTGGGATTGAGGGCTGGGACTGTTATTTACCTGTTCCGCTGTCGCACTCCCGTGATCTCGATCACCCCATAATACAATAATGACACTCCACTAGTTTCCACTATTTCGGGTGCTTTCCTGACCCTGAAAATATCTTCTGCTGCTCTGCTCTTCTTCCAGATGGAATGTATCTGATTGGATTCCTCAAATATTTCACTGTATCTGATTGTTAACATAATTTGCTGTGAGTGTTATTTTTTGTTACTTTACACTTTTACTAAAATGTGCTCTTATGTTTAGTAGGCCTAAGTGTAAAGCCTGTAATTACCCCGAGTCAGTGGCTATTTTAGAATCATTGTTTTAAGGCGTCTGGAGTTATAAAAAATATAAGGATTGGTACAGGTTATGCTTAGTAAGTTTCCAGAGGAACTTCTGTCTGGACTACAAGAAAGGATAACCTGTGTTTAATAAGATCCGGATGCAATCACGGCGATGGACGAAAAAAGTTCGTGGCGCTGTCTTTGTTGAATATTTACTATTGTTGACCATAATTGGAATTGGTGCGATCGCTGGCCTTACAACATTGCGAAGCGCTTTAATCAATGAGCTGATGGATTTAGCCAACGCAATCAACGCGATCAATTCGTGAATTGATCACCTGTCAACTCTGCGCAAACGATTTCCAACTTCATATATTCATAAGCCTGTGTTTTAACACAGGCTTATTTTTTTACTCTATTATGAAAGATCCTCTTTTAATCATCCACTTTTTACCGATTTCAGGTCGATTGAGAGAGTCATAGATTCCATCTGCAATGATATGATGTGGTTATTCTTTTTGTGTTAAAAGGGATGGTATAAGTGGATTGATTTGAATATAATGAATCAGGTGAATAAAGAGCCTGTGGCTTTTTCTGTTTTTTCGCAATGAAATGAATGGGACAGTTCGATGAAGCGTATCTTAACATTAGTAGTCGTGATGGGTTTATTTTATCTCACCATGAGCAGCTTCAGCTCGGCACAACAGAAAGCAGACAAGTCTAATTCAGAGAACTCTGCCACTGTTCAATCAGCGAAAAAGCAAGATCAAGTGAAATCAAACTATGATCGAGATGACTTAAAAACAGGTCTCACGCGCGCTTTTTATGATGCACTGACAGATGTCGAAAATGACCTGGAAGACGAAGAGGTTGAAGGCCAAGATGGAAAGAAGCATTCTGCATTAGAAGAGGCACGCCGGACAATCTTTCAGGCTGATCGCATTCTCGCACGAATCAAAGCGGAAAATAAAAAAGCACTTGTAAAATTGCGAAACCCGCCGAGACGGATCATTCCTGGTCAAAAGCAACTGCCGAAGAAAAAATCTGCTAAAAAAAATGAGCAGACTCTCAAGAAACAAATTGAGGCACAGGAAAAATTGATTAAGCAGCAGCAACAAAAACTGAATCATCTTAAAAAAGAGCTGGTTGCAGCTCCCGCTAAGAGCTAGTTACTCTCAAAGCCATCAAGTTATTGATTCTCTTGGCTATTTTTGTTTGAGATCAAGGCAGACCAGTCTTTTTTCATCGCGTATATAAAGACGTTTATTTGCCAATGCAGGATGAGCCCAGGCTTTAAACCCAAGCAAACCTGTCAGTCTGCCTTTCTCGCGATACTCTTTTGGATTGGCCTCGACTAAAATCAGTGTCCCCTGCTCTGTCAGGCAGATGAGATGACCTTCCACCGCAATCTGCGTGCATTTTCCTACTCGTCTGGAGATCCATTGTACCTGCCCGCGTTGCATGTCCAGGCAGCGGTATGTGACTGTCGCCAGATCCCCATGAGGACCGTAAATATACCCATCTTTAATAATGCTGGTGGCAAACTGATTTTGTAGAGAGAGGTTTTTCCAACGAGAAATGGGACGAATTTCTTCATTCTGTCGAATCAAAGCGAATCTCATGCAGCCGGTGCCGTAAGCGGAAGAGATAAAGAGTGAGTCATCATTCCAGACAGGTGTAGCGCAATTACAATTATATTTGTTGCCCCAGACAATGCGCCAGAGCAAATCCCCTTTTTCCGGTGTGAGAGAGAGGATCGATTGTCCGGTGGGGACAATAATTTGTCTTTGGTCATCGGCTTCGATCACTATGGGAGAACCATAACCGGGAGCATCATTGCCAGCTGACCAGATCAGTTTTCCCGTTTCTTTATCAACTGCAATTACAGAATTATTATTTGATCCTCCCGGTTGGACAATCACCAGGTTCCCTTCTATCAGTGGGGAAGCTGACATTCCCCAGTAATAAATAGTTTTCTGTTCCTGCCTGGGAGCACCGCTGAGCTGGAAAATGTTGTTTTTCCAATGGATTTTTCCAGAAGCAGCATCAAGACAGAGTAAATCTCCTGCTGGTAGAAGACAAAAGAGTTTACCTGCATGGTATGTCGGAGTGGAACGGGGGCCACGCGCCTGTCTTTGATTATCCAGATAAGTCGGGGCTGCGAGGGTTGCCCACAGTTTTTTTCCAGTCAATGCGTCAAAACAGACCACATAATCATTTGTGAGATGTGTTGCCATGGTCCAAATTCGACCTTCAGCAATCACAATCGAAGAAAAACCATCCCCCAGAGGGACTCGCCAAAGGACCGAAGGCTTATGTACATTCCAATCTAAATTCAGTCCAGTTTCATCAGACTGGCCATTACGGTTATTTCCGAGAAATGAATTCCAACTACCTTTCAGTGAGTGTGAATTTTCTTTTTGCTCTGATTTCTGCGATTGAGTTTCTTTGGATTTTGAGGGGCCGGGAGAGATTTTAGGTAACTGGCCTACGACAAGACCAGTATTGATGAGCAAAGCAAAATACAGGATTGTGAATCGCATGACAGAGGAGTGAAAGAAACACTTATTACCAAATTGGATTACAGGCTCAAGCATTTTTGACAATCCCTAAAGCGTAGTGCCGAGACACATTGGTTTTGCCTGCTTGACAGGCTTACGATGAGAGTTCAACCCAGAGTGCGATTTGAACAGCTGCATTGAGAGGCATTTCCGAAATCCCCAAAGCCACACGGGTGTGTTGTCCTTTCTCACCAAAGATATCAGTTAAGAGTTGTGATGCTGCATTCAGAACATAAGGTTGTCTGTCAAATCCAGGCGCAGAATGTACATATCCCTCTAGCCGAACGATTTGTTTAATATTAGAAAGATCACCTGAGATCGTTTTGATTTGTGCTAATGCGTTCATAAGGCAAATCGTAGCTGCATTGGAACCATCATCTTCGTGAAGGTGGTCACCGATCTTTCCTTTAAACATCAGTTCAGAGCCAATAAAAGGGAGCTGTCCACTTGTGACAATAATATTCCCAAATTGCGTTACCGGGATGTATGATCCAACAGCTTGTGGTGGGGTTGGTAAAGAGTGTCCCAGTTCCTGGATGCGTTCTTCAGGAGTTTGGCTCATTGCGATTGATTTCCCTTTAGAAAATGATGTCAGAGTATCTTGAATTTCGATTGCATGCTGAAAGCACTTAGATCATAACATAACTGAAATAGAGCCATCTATGAATAGATCAATGAATTTCGATGAAAAAAATTAGAGTAGCTGGTACCGCTTAGAAATTTAAGCAGATGAAGTCAAAACCTATTAAATGCCAGATAAATAAACTTTCGGAGGTGGATGATCAGAATGATAGGGCTACATCGAATGGTCTTCGAAACGGGTTACTTAAGCTTTTTATTCTTCTCTTCTCTGCCTTTTGGGTTCTGGCTTTGATCATTCGGTTGACTGTGCGCGATTCTGCTGGGGTCTTTCTGACGTTGGTGTTCTATATATCGCCCCTGATTCTGTTGTGCTTGGGAGCAGCGATCGTTTTTCTATTTTCCTGGTGCGTTCGTTGGCAACGTATTTCTCTAATCTGGCTTATATTGACCTTGATCACAGGTGTTTGGTGTTGGAATACACAATTTCAAAAAAATGAAGTTCCTATCGCATTGAAGGATAAACAATTGCCAGAGTTGCGGATCTTATTCTGGAATATTGGTGATCGAATATGGGGTATGGAGAGTGTTCTTGATGAGTTAAGAGCTGTAGACGCAGATCTAATCGGTTTGGTAGAAGCGGGGTCTGACTCGGCTAAAATGAAACGATTCTGGAAAGAGACATTTCCAGATCACCCTTTTCAAATCGTTAAAGATGGATTTGTACTTCTGTCTCGAGTTCCCATTGCAAATCAGCAGTCGGGGAGACTCACCGAAATGGGAAAGTATGAATTTTTGGACTTAGAATTGAATCAGGGTCAAGGAAGAAGCGTGTCAGTTTTTCTCGTTGATATCAAAAGCAATATTTTTAAGTCAAGAAAGGATGCTTTAGAGCAACTGGCTGTTCAAATATCTGCAATCAAAGACCATCCCATTTTGGTGTTAGGGGATTTTAATACACCCAGCGATTCGGATCACTTTCGTCCTTTAAGAAAATGGATAAAAAACTCCTTTGAAGTTGCCGGTGATGGCTATACGGCAACCTGGCCTTTGCCCTTTCCGGTGCTGGATCTTGACAGTATTTGGGTGAACGACCAATTTGTAGTCATTTCTTCTGAAAATAGATGGACCTGGGTTTCCGACCATCGACCGGTGATCACTGATGTTTTTTTGAAGACATTTAAGATTAATTAAATGATCTTATCTTGAGGATGGGCTCTTGAATGGAACCGGAATCAGACGGAAAGACTTCAAAAAATAAAACCTCAAATTGAGGCAAATCATGTTTACTGCTTCTTCCAGTCTCTTATTCTGAGTATAATCAAGATTACGAAAACGCACGTCTGATATTAGACATACCGATTAATCGACTGTTTCTTAAAATCACGAGGGATTCCAATGCGATCAGTTCGTTTATTGAGTTTGGCTATCAGCCTCATGACAGTGGCTTGGGTTAGTTCGGCTGAAGCTGCTGTATTTAGCGGGATTATTCAATCAATCTCTGCTGAGCAAAAGCAAGTGGTCATTAAATCATCTCAGGGTAAAGAAAAAAGTTTTTCAATACCTGATTCAGCTCCCACAACGTTCAATGGCAAGCAGACAAAATTTGACCAGTTTAAAGTCGGTCAGAGGGCGACAGTATTCACTTCATCGTCTGGAGCGATCACTCGATTTTCAGTTCGTCAAGCTTTAACTAAAAAGCCTGGTGGTCCGGTCAGCCGACCTAAAAAAGGGATGAAGGCTAAAAAGAAACCTGAATCAAGAAGTCAGAGTGGAGCAGCGCAACAATGGACGCAATTTCGTGGTCCCGGACGAACCAATATTTCTTCAGAGAGAGGACTGCTAAAGGACTGGAATCAGACTCCACCAAAATTACTATGGACGGCCCGTGGGCTGGGAGAGGGGTATTCCGCAGTTTCTGTTAGCGGGAATCTGCTGTTTACAATGGGAACCAAGGCGAATGAAGAAGTGGTCATTGCCATTGATATCAATACGGGAGAAATTGTCTGGTCTCGGCCGAATGGTTCAATTTTTAAAAATAACCAGGGGAATGGTCCTCGGTCGACTCCAACTATTGACGGTACCGTTTTGTATGCTCTGGGAGGAAATGGTGATCTTTCGCGCATGACTACGAGAGATGGTAGTGTGGAATGGACAAAGAATATTTTGCAGGAATTCGGTGCCAGAAATATTGTCTGGGGTATCAGCGAATCTCCCTTAATTGATGGTGAAAAACTGATTTGTTGTCCTGGTGGCCAGAGAGCAACCATGGTTGCCCTCAATAAGCAGAATGGGAGAGTTCTCTGGAAAGCAGCCGCTCCCGGCAACCCCCAAGCCGCTTACTCTTCAGCAATCATGGTGACTGTAGGAGGTATCAAACAGTATGTGAATTTTACACATGCAGGAATTATGGGAGTCGATGCCCAGACTGGAACGCCTTTATGGGGAAATAAGGAAGCATCGAATAATACAGCGAACTGTTCTGCCCCCATTTTTTTCGCAGGTAATAATTCAATCTTCTATGCTTCGGGTTATGGGAAAGGAGGCGCCCTGCTCCGTTTGACTGCAGGGCAAAGTCGTGTTTCCGCAAAATTGGGATTTTTTACAAAGGATATGAAAAATCATCACGGAGGAATGGTGCAAGTAGACGGATATCTTTATGGCTCAAGTGATCCTGGTGTGCTCACTTGCATTAATCTTTCCAATGGTCAAACGGTTTGGCAGGATCGTTCCGTTGGAAAAGGTGCGCTGACGTGTGCAGACGGGCATATCTATATGAGAAGTGAATCGGGGCCTCTGGCATTGGTCGAAATCAATCCCAAAGCGTACGTCGAAAAAGGACGATTCAATCAGCCACAACGTAGTGGCAAGCCTGCTTGGGCTCATCCGGTTGTAGCAGATGGGAAATTGTTCTTGCGAGATCAGGATCTTCTATTGTGTTATGATGTACGCGGTAAATAACGGTGTTCAAATCGTTTATGTATGAAATTGAACCAGTAGAAAATTGAAAAATAACGTATCAAACGTATGAGTCCCTTTCTTTAGGATGGCTCAACCTTCGTCTCAGATTTGAAAGAAAAGCGAATGTGGTTTAAAAGTGCTCTGCAAAACAAGCTGTGTTGGATGCTGTCCATTTTGACGGTTACAGTCTTGTTCAATAGCCAAAGCAAACTGATTGCGGCAGAATCGAATAGCAGTCGTCCTAATGTTTTGTGGATTACCAGTGAAGATAATGGTCCCCATCTGGGGTGCTATGGGGATGAATATGCAGATACACCCCACATCGACAAACTGGCCTCTCAGGGAACAATTTATTTGAATTGCTGGTCGACTGCTCCTGTTTGTGCGCCCGCGCGAACTACCCTGATAACTGGCATGTATCCCACCTGCCTGGGAGCAGAGCATATGCGCAGCATGGTGAAACTTCCCGATGACGTTTTCATGTATCCCCATTACCTCAAAGAGGCTGGTTACTACTGCACGAATAACAGTAAGGAAGATTACAATGTGGCAAAAACAGGAACTGTCTGGGATCAATCGAGTAGAAAGGCACATTGGAAGAATCGTAAACCGGGGCAACCATTTTTTGCTGTCTTTAATCATACAATTAGCCATGAGAGTAAAATTCGAAACCGTCCCCACACTTTAGTTCATGATCCTGCCAAGGTTCGAATTCCCGCTTACCACCCGGATACACCTGAAGTACGCCATGACTGGGCGCAATACTATGATCGAATCACAGAGATGGATGCTTTGGTCGGCAAGAATCTGAAAGAGCTGGCAGATGCCGGCTTAGCCGATGATACGATCATCTTCTATTACGGAGATCATGGTTCGGGTATGCCACGCAGCAAGCGCTGGCCCTATAATTCTGGCTTACAAGTTCCTTTAGTCGTTTATATTCCACCCAAATTTCGAAAATTGGCTTCTGCTGATTATCAGACGCAAGGTAAGTCTGATCGACTGGTTGGTTTTGTAGACTTTGCGCCGACTCTGCTCAGTCTGGCTGGTATTAAGCCGCCCGCTTATATGCAGGGGAATGCATTTATGGGGAAATATGAAGCACCACCTCAAGCTTATCAATTTGGATTTCGTGGCAGAATGGATGAGCGTTACGACCTTGTGAGATCGGTTAGAAACAAGCGTTATCTCTATATCAAAAACTATATGCCTCACAAAGAGTATGGACAATATCTGAATTATATGTTCCAGACACCAACGACTCAGGTCTGGAAGAAGATGTATGATGCAGGAGAACTTTCTCCACCTCAGACCTATTTCTGGGAAACGAAGCCAGCGGAAGAACTTTATGATCTTCAGGCAGATCGAGACGAAGTACATAACCTGGTGAAGTCAGAAAAACATCAGGAAATTCTGGCAGAGTTGCGTGAAGCTCAGCATAATAAGTTACTGGCTGTTCGGGATCTGGGCTTTCTTCCAGAAGCAGAAGTGCATAGTCTTTCAGATGGTGGAGCCCCCTATCTCATCGCGCAAAATTCGCAACTTTACCCGCTGAAGCAAATTCTGGCGATGGCTGAAATCGCATCATCCGGAAAACCTGATTCGGTGAATCAACTGATCGCAGGGTTAGACAATCAAAATTCTGCCATTCGTTACTGGGCTGCCATGGGGCTGTTAATGCGAGGTGAAGGAGCAGTCAGGAAAGCACAGAACAAGTTACGCAAATCGTTAGATGATTCCTCGAAGTCAGTACGGTGTATTGCTGCAGAAGCACTGGGGGAATATGGAAATCAAAAGGATGTTCAGGATGCTGTGAATACTTTGTATTCACTTTCTAATCTCAACCGGGATGGTGTCTATATTGCAATTCTCGCGTTGAATGGGCTCGAGAAGTTGGGTGACGACAAGGTAGCTCCGGTAAAAGAAAAGATTGCTCAGTTACCTTTAAAGAACCCTCAACTTGATAGAAGATTGCAATCATACGTCATGCGATTGATTGAACGAATTCAGGAAAAATCAGCCAAGGAAAAATAGAGGGAATTGTAGAGCAGCATTGCAGATTCGAAGCTGAGATGATGTTCAGTTCATCATCTCAGACTTATGATTTATCAATTCGAATTCCCACTTTGAAGTTACCAATCGTGACTTCCTTCATTTCTGCCGTGCTGTCAGTCTGCTCGATTTGATCTCCCAGTGTTTCCCCCAGGATATACTCTGACCAGGTCGAAACTGCCCGTTCTACTTCTGTCGCGCCATAGGACTTGAAATCGATTTTGATCCGATCCTCAATCTCCAGATCAGCCTCTTTGCGAAGTTGTTGCACGTGTCGGACAAAATCGCGAGCCATTCCTTCCTGCTCCAGCTCAAGCGTTAATTTCGTTGAGATAGCAATTTGGATTCCCTGATCATCCGAGCAAATCCAGTCTGCAGCCTGTTCTGTTCCAACCAGGACATCGTCCGGCCCCAGATCAATCTGATTTCCTGATAGTTCAAGCGAGACAGACTCACCCCGCCTGAGTGGTCCAAGTACTGCATCGCCGATTTCAGGAAGTTGCTTTCGAAGCATTCCCAAGAGTTTACCATACTTGGGACCAAGTGTTTTCAGGTTCGGTTTATAAGTGTAGCTGACAAGCTCGTCGAGATTTTCACAGCATGTAACCTTTTTGATATTTAATTCTTCTTTAATCGTATCTGACAGACTTTTAATAGCCTCAGTCTGCTCTGCGGTATGACAGGTAAATCGCATTTCAGCAAGAGGTTGACGAACTCTCTGGTTGGACTCATCCCTCAGCTTATGCCCTAATTTGACTACAATTTGCGCCTGTAACGCGTGGAAATTGAGTTCCTGGTCCAACAATGATGTGTCACATTGTGGGTATTCACAAAGGTGCACGCTGGTAGGGGCATTCTTGTCCCAGCTCGTGACCAGATTCTGGTACATTCTCTCACTGAGGAAAGGGATACTCGGGGCTAATGTCTTGGCGAGTGTGACCAGGACTTCAAACAATGTTTGATAAGCGGCGAGTTTATCGGTGTCGTTTGCGTCTTGGGAACGCCAGAAACGACGTCGATTGCGCCTGATGTACCAGTTCGATAAATCATCAATAAACGCTGCCGCTTGTTTGAGGAAGGCGGCATAATTGTATGCTTCGATTTCAGTCTTGGCAGTTTCCAGTAAGACTTGCAGATTTGATAAGATCCAACGATCAATTTCGGGGCGTTCGCTCACGGGGATGTTTTTTTGCGAGGGGTCAAATTCATCCAATCGTGCGTAGTTGATGAAAAAGGCATAGGAGTTCCAAAGAGGAATCAACACATGCCTTCGAATTTCATCTGCTGGTTTACTTTCCACCAGACAAGTAGGCGCCCCTTCTTTTGTTTGACTGATTGGGCCTTCTGGTGTGTCCAATGTAATCGGTTTTTCAGGATTTCGCATACCGAAACGCAGGTCGGAGGCGGGGTTATGCGCCAGATACATCAAACGCATCGTATCCACACCTAATTGTTCAGCAGCTTCTTCAAACCAGATCGCGGTTCCATCTGATTTATGCATGGGTTTCCCTTCCTCATTCAGAACCAGACGGTATCCAAGCAAGGTTTTGAAGGGTGGGGTCCCATCCATCATGGTGGCCATGGAGAGCAACGCGTAGAACCAGTTCCGAAATTGACCAGGGAAGCATTCCGTAACGAGATCAGCCGGATACCACTGTTTCCACGTTTCTTGATGAGTATTGTATTGCATCGTGGAAAAGGGAACGATACCGGCATCCAGCCAGGGATTTCCCACGTCGGGGATACGTGACATGAGATTGCCGGTTTTAGGATTACGGAGTTTAACTTCGTCGATCCAGGGGCGATGAGGTGTATGCCCTTCTAAGGCTTCCCAACCTTCAACAGCACGCTCTTTAAGTTCATCCAAAGAACCAATCACTTCAAAATCACCGGTTTCTTCATCGACCCAAATTGGGAGTGCTAATCCCCAGAATCGTTTCTTGGAGACCATCCAGTCACGCATATTCGTGAGCCATTCCAGTTCATGCTGTTCGCCATCAATACTGGAAGGAACCCAATTGATCTGTCGGGTCACATCTTTGATTTCTTCTCGCCAGTCCATGTTGATGAACCATTCATCAACGAGTCGGAAAATCAGTTCGTCTCCGGTTCGCCAACAGTGCGGGTAAATGTGGGGATAGGGTTCTACATTTACCAGGAGATTTTTTTGTTTCAACAACTCAAAAACCAATTCCGGTGTCTCGGGGCAAATGGCTTCTTTTCCAGTAAAGACACCAAATCCTTCTTCGAAACGTCCGTCTTCACCTAATGGAGCGATTGCTACCAGACCTAATTGAATGCCTAGTTCATGGTCAACATCGCCGCAGCCCGGCGCAGTATGGACAATCCCTGTCCCTTCACCGGCAACCACATGTGGATTGCCTTTAAAATCTCGACCACCATCAACGACTTTATGGCAGGAAACTCCTGTTTTTTCGAGTAGAGATTCATCAGAGGGGTGTCCACCTGGAGATTGCTGGGCAGGGAGATCATCAAAAGGTCCAGTATATTCCCAGCCCACCATCTCTGCACCTTTGATGGTTTCGAGAATTTCATACCCCCCCTGCTCTTTAAAAATTTGTGCCAGAGTTTTCAGTTTGGGAACATCTTTCGGCCACGACCACTCAGGTCTCCCAAACCCTTCTTTATACTCGCGGCTCAGCCTTTGGTATTCCAGGTTTTCTTTTGCAAAGTAATAGATGGCGTCATCTTTCTTTGCACGCAATTTGACGTATTCCAGGTCGGGATTCACGGCAGCAGCAACATTACTCGTGAGTGTCCAGGGAGTTGTCGTCCAGATCAGCAGGTTTTCGTTCTCACGGTTTTTCAAAGGGAACTTGACAAAGACGGAGCGGTGGACTGATAAGCTTCGACCATCGGCAACTTCCATTTGGCTGTAGGCACTGCCTCCACGCCCCGACCAGGGCATTACATCATGCCCACGATAGATTTTGCCTCGTTCATAACACTTTTTAAGAAAGGTCCAGATGGTTTCGTTATTTTCAGTTGAAAACGTGAAGTAACTGCCACCCCATTCTGCGTTTCCAAGGCGTGAGACTAACAGATCAGCTTTATCAGTGGCCTGCTGGCCGCTGGGTGTCGTGATTGTGACTTCGGTCTCTTTGCCAATGAACTCAGCCAGCTTGCGTAACTCTTCCGGGGCGTCCCAGTCCATCCAGTAACCCAGTCGGATCGACTGTTCTGTTTGCCGGGCAGCAAAACGCAACACTCGTTTTTTGCACTCGTTGACGAATTTGTCGATGCCATGTTCGGCGACTTCCTGTTTCGTCCCATAGCCCAATTCTTTTTCAACTTCGACTTCCACCCAGAGTCCCTGGCAATCGAAACCGTTCTGGAAACGTAGTTCGTGCCCGGTCATCGAATAGTAGCGCTGGTAAGCGTCTTTGTACGCTCGCCCCCATGCGTGGTGAACTCCCATTGCGTTATTGGCAGTCATGGGACCATCAATAAAGGACCATTTGGGTTTCCCTTTGTTTTTTTTTCGCAGCTGTTCAAAAACCTGGTTTTCTTCCCAGAATTTGAGAATCTCGTGTTCACCCTTGATGAAACTGGCGTCGGTAACTTTTTGAAACATCGGTTATTCTTATTGAGTCGTGATAGTTTGAATTTGGGCTTGAAGAATTAGAAAAAAGTCCTGCAGCAGGAGCCGCTGGATGTACCGTTTCATTTCTTGATACGATATTCTGCAAAGGAACTTTTTTGACGCGAATTATGATAGCTGGAATGCGTTAAGTATTACATAGACCGGGCTTTCTTACGAGTGCTATAAATTCGTATTTATAACTGTTTTGCGATAATTTTGCCAATTTGAGACTCCAAATGTCAGCATCACCTGAGCCATCACTGCACATTGTACTTTACCAGCCAGATATTCCACAGAACACAGGGAATATTGGTCGTACCTGTGTCGCCATCGGTGCCAAATTGTGGTTAGTGAGACCGCTTGGTTTCAAACTCGATGAAAAGCATCTGAGACGTGCCGGCATGGATTACTGGCAATATCTCGACTGGGAAGCAGTTGACAGCCTGCAAGACGTTCAATCACGCCTCTCAGACAAGACATGGTGGAAGCTGACCAAGTTCGCCACACGCCATGTTTGGGATGCGGAGTTCGAACCGGGGCATGTTTTCCTGTTTGGGAGTGAAAGTAATGGCCTGCCTCCACGAATTCTGGAGGAATCCCCCGATTTCAATTTAAAACTGCCAATGCGTGAACAGGTTCGGAGTCTGAATTTGGCCAGTACTGCAACAGCAGTCATGTATGAAGCCATTCGTCAGTTTGGGGGACTCCCTTGATCGCGTGCTTATTTCCCCCTACCTGTTACCGGATACGCAGGATCCTGGAATCCTTTGCCACTATGCTCTCCGGGAGGCACGAGCGAATTGATAAACGCTTCATCATCGGCTGTGATTTCGACATCCAGGCAGCCCAGGTTGTCGTCAAATTGCTCCATTGTACGAGGACCAATAATGATAGATGTGAGTATCGGGTTGGCGAGACACCAGGCCAAAGCGAAATTCGTCATCGAAACCCCTTTTTGATCACAGTACGCTGCAATTTCCTGTGAAAGTTCAATGCTGACATCCCGGAGCTCTGCTTCATTCATTCGCTTATCATTTCGGGAAGCGCGACTACCTTCAGGAAAAGGCTGATCTTTTCGATACTTGCCGGTTAATATTCCTCTGGCGAGAGGACTGTAGCTGACAACTCCGATGCCCTTCTCCTGGCAAAGCGGCATTAGTTCCACCTCAATATCCCGGTTCATGATATTATAGAGCGGTTGAACACAGCTGAAGGAATGAAGGTTTCGAACATCGCTGGTCCATAGAGCCTCCGCCAGCCGCCAGGCACGAAAATTTGAACAAGCGATATATCGTACCTTGCCAGATCGGACCATATCATCCAAGGTGCGAAGTGTTTCCTCTATGGGAGTCTGGTAATCAGGAGTATGAACATAATAGATGTCGACGTAATCAGTTCCCAGTCGCTGCAGACTACGATCCAGTTCGCGTATGAGATGGACTCTGCTGGCCCCCGCATCATTCGGGCCATCACCCATCGGAGCGCGACCTTTTGTCGCGAGAATGACTTTATCCCGTCGATCCGTCAGAGCTTTCCCGACGACCGTCTCTGAACCACCTGTACTGTACATGTTTGCGGTATCGAAGAAGTTGATTCCCAGATCGATTGCTTTATGCATAATCGAAATGGAATCTGATTCGTTGGTGGGTCCCCCGAACATCATTGTTCCGAGACAAATGGGAGAAACTCGTACTCCCGCTTTTCCTAAGTTGCGATAATCCATAATTGCTGTTCCTGATGAATTGTGGGATTTACGATTGTTTGCAGGCTAATCTCTCTATCTTGGTGTTTTAGGTCAGATTTCTCAAGGGACCTTAAATTCCTTGAATATGCGTGGTTGAAGATTCTATCAAAGCCTGTTAGAGTGACGATTTGGAAGACGATTGATATATTTCTAATCTTTTTCAACACTCACATAATCGAACATCTGACTCGTGTTTGTTGATTAACATAAACGGATATAGACTAAATTTCACTGGTAAGAGCTGATACGAAAGGCATTTCTCAGAATGGGAACCAAGAAGACAGGCAAAGGTCGCCGAAAAATAGGTCGAAAAAAACGACGCGCTCGAGCTAAGATCAGACATCGTAAGGGCTAGCCTGTGTCCAGGATTACTGTAGCGTCTCCAAGGCCATTTGAAATGAGTCTAACAGAATGAAAGACGCCATGGTAAATGGGATGCGCACTGGAAGCTCAGTCTGGTTGAAATGATCTGAGAGCCTTTGTTTTTATAATCGGTTTGGATTGTAACAGCGATATTGCTTTGACTTGGGAATGCTTCGTTTGGCAATAGGAAAATCTGGCTGAGATCTTAAGATTTTGATCGAATTCAATATTTAAAGGGGCTTGAAAAAGCCCCTTTTTGTTTTGGTGATTGATCATCTGAGAACAGGATGGGATTTGCTGTATTACCAGTATTTCTCAAAATGGATATTTCCCTGGGATTTCGGAGTGGAAAGTTGATAGCCTTGCTCTGTGAGCAATTCCACCATTCCCTTTGATTCGGGAAAGACCAGCTCCCCGTTTTCGTCTTTTTCTGGAAGACCGATCATCGAGGGATTTCCACAGAGAAAGATATGAGTTTGTTCCGGGATTGGGGTCCAACCAAATGAATCGCTGAACTTTTCCGGTGCGATCACATCTTGCAAATATTGCTTGCCAACATAGTGTGGATGATTTTGGTCTATATTTTCTGGTTCGCGAGTCGTAAATGCGCCATAGTGGTAATTAGGAAAGAGTTCTTGCAATTGCATTTGTTGATCTAAATAACCAAGGTCTCCCTTGTAGCGTACACAAGTCATCGAAGTAATTTGTCCGGTGTGACCTCGCTTTAGTAATTCAATCGACATGGAATTGTGTGGGGCTTCTCCTGTACCAGTACCGGCAAAGATGACATTGTCTGTTGGCTGGATGGGTTTGAGCGTATAGGTTCCCACAGGTTTTTTCCCAAGGTGCAGCCGGTCTCCTACCTTTAACCGAAAGAGTCGAGGTGTGAGTGGTGGATCATCCGAATCAGGACGTAAAACCAGTGTAATATAAAATTCCAGATAGTCGATCTGGTCATTTGAGACGAGTTTGCCATTTGAGTCCAGCATTGGACAGGAGATCGAATAGGCGCGGCGAACCAATTTCGGCTTGGGTAGCTCTGCCAGCGGACCATCATCGACGCGGGCTTCCCATGAACCCAGGCCGAGAGTGGTATATTGCCCACCTGAAAAACTGGGGATCGCTGCATCGGGTTTGACGCGAACAATCATCAAATGATCATGGGGCATGCGCAAATCAAGGATCGTTGCGTTGTAATGTTTTTTCTGTAACTCTTCAATTTCAGATGTCGATTGCCCGGGTGGCGGGTTCGGAGGATTCATGACTCTGCCTGTCGCGCTCAAAACCACCTCGAAAGGTGGACTATTTCAGGTTGGATTGCGGATATCTTTATTCAAATCTCTAAAGATGATTTCTTCCTCTATCACTTTTTTACGTCAGATTGTCAAGTCTAAGAGGTGGTTTAATAATGCTCTGTTTCATTTCGAATCGATTTTGTGATATGTAGAACCATAAAGAATCGATAGGATCCTGCGATCACCGGTTCATTTTCTATCACAAATCGTCTTGATTGAATTGATTGGGTGAAGATGTTCAAGTGTAGCTAGATTGAGCTTATTTAGATTTTGTTCCTTGTATATTCACTCCACTGCCTATCAGCAGATTATGGCTGTAACACCAATTATAGAAAGCTCCTGTCTTTTCAGGAGGCAATCTCTGCGTATTTTCAAACCCGGCCTGCTCAAACCAGGATTCAAGTTCTGCAATTGTATGGTGGTACTGATAAGCAGGCGCATACCAGTCGAAGGTATCACAGACGCGGTTTTCCTGATTGGGATGATTACTGAAATTGATAATTTTGTTCAGGGTTTTGTTAATCAACGGAATTCCACCCACCCAGGCTCCGAGTCGGCACCAGGATTCCAGTTTTTCTGGGGGCATGCGTGTCGTAATTTTGCGAAGTCCTGAATTGATCCATTCCTGCCACCACTGGTTCTTTCGATAGAGCCAAACGGAATAGCGACCACCAGGCTTGACCATACGAGCCACAGCGTCAAAGACAGCGCGTGTCTCTTTATCGTGGTGCATCACACCAATCGAAAACACAAAGTCAAATGATTGGGGCTCAAAAGGAAGCTGCTTGAGATCGGCCTGGACCAAGTACACATTTTCAAGATGACTGCAGAGCGTCTGTGCTTTTTCAACAGCGGTTGTATGGTCTGCACCAAATACGTTTCCCCCCGCTTCGGCGGCTACTTTACAGTAACGACCACCACCACAGCCGGCATCCAGGATTTTGAGCCCTTTCAACTCACTTAACGGCACTCCAGTTTTGGCTGTGAATGTTGCTTGATCTTCTTCGACATGAGCAACCTCGTATTTATTCCATTGCAGGCCAAAGCTGGAAAGATGCTCTTGTTTTACAAATCGGGGAATGCCATTTATAACGGGATAGGACTGATCACGATGCCGGTCGATTAGAATATTCTGGTCTTCATCGAATGTCAGGGGGAGGCCATCTTGAGGGGTTCTTAAAGATTCAAGGAGTCTCTGCGAAAGAACTGTTTTTGATGATGTTTCTTTCGTCATGGCTTCTGAATTCTTACTTTAGTGGGATGGTGGCAGGCGGCATCTTTTGTAGAATTAAAAATCGATTTCCATTAAATCTTCTCCTAATATTGTATTAGGGAAAATCTTTTGAGCAACTTTGATATCGATGGGATCATCGCCGGCTCGTTGTGGATCAATATGGGTCAGAATCAATTTTCCTGCTTTGGAATCTCGTGCAAGGTTTGCGACGGGTGTCGTATGGCTATGACCTGTTTTATCAGCCCATTCAGCCATCTCATCTGGAAAGTAGCATTCGTGAATCAGTAGATCGACCCCTTGAACAAATTCCAGGTTCTGTTCAGGGTGAGCGGTATCGGTCATATATGCCAGAGAGCGATCAGGCCAATCAATACGATAGCCGAGAGAACCTCCGGGATGTTCTTGTTTCAGGTGCCGAAGAATTCCATTACCGGGTACTGTGACTGTCTCGGGTAATGAAATGAATTCATAATCAGGCAGAACAGGAAAGATTTCTTCACAAAAGAGATGTGTCTGTATCGCAGCCAGTTTTGCTTCTTCACCGAATACTTGAACGGAGCTGACCTGATCAGTCAGCATAGGAACCAGAAAAAATGAAAGACCGACAATGTGGTCTAAATGGGCGTGAGTCAGGAAAATCTGTAAATCACGTGTCTGCAGAAAGTCGGGAACACGAAAAAAGCTGGTTCCTGCATCAAAAATGATCCCCAGTTCAGGAATCATCAAACAGGCCGTGTGTCGACGCTCATTCGGATGATAACCACCTGTTCCCAACAATACGATTCGCATTGCTCTACTTCCCAATAATCATGATTTTACCAGTTAATAAATGAATTGTTTCTATATTAACGGGCGATTGAATAGTCTGGCTACAGCGTAGTATACCCTGGAAACTATTCAGATAAGCCTTTTTGGGTAAGATTAAGAGTCCAGACGGCGTTCACGAATCCAATCTGTATGGAAAGTACCTTCTTTATCAATACGTTGATAGGTATGTGCTCCAAAGTAGTCTCGTTGAGCCTGTAACAGGTTTGCTGGTAATCGTTCCTGACGATAACCATCATAGTAGCTCAGTGCTGCTGTGAAACTGGGGACCGGTAATCCCAGTTCAACCGCTGTTGAGACAACTCGTCTCCAGCTTGGTTGTGCCTGCTCCACAGCGTTACGGAAGAAATCGTCGAGTAAAAGATTTTCCAGTTGAGGGTTTTTATCAAAGGCTGCTTTAATATCCTGCAGAAATGTAGAGCGAATAATACAACCACCACGCCACAAGAGAGCAATGTCCCCGTTATTTAATTTCCAGCCAAAGTGTTCGGCGGCGGCGTTCAGTTGAACATAACCCTGAGCATAACTGCACAATTTTGATGCATAAAGGGCCTGTCGAACATCCTCGATGAATTGATCCCGATCTCCTTCAAACTTTTTATCGGGTCCCCCGAGGATTTTGGAAGCACGTACCCTTGCGTCTTTTTGTGCGGAGAGACAGCGAGCATAGACGGCTTCTGTAATCAAAGTTGTTGGAACTCCCAGATCCAATGCGTGCTGGCTCATCCATTTTCCGGTTCCCTTTTGCTTGGCGGTATCCAGGATTTTATCTACAAGATAATCACCCGTTTCTTCATCAATTACAGTGAAAATATCACGGGTAATTTCAATCAGGTAACTTTCGAGTTCGCCTTGATTCCATTGATCAAATACTTGATATAGTTCCTGGTTAGTGAGGCCGAGAGCATGTTTGAGAATGTAGTATGATTCGCAGATTAACTGCATATCTCCATATTCAATACCATTATGTACCATTTTGACATAATGTCCTGCACCTGCTTCACCAACCCATTCACAGCAAGGGATATCATTATTTTCGCCAACTTTGGCAGAGATATCCTGTAGAAGAGATTTGACATGTGGCCAACCAGCGGGTGTTCCGCCAGGCATGATGCTAGGGCCTTTAAGAGCACCTTCTTCACCGCCTGAAACACCAGTTCCGATGAAGAGCAGACCAGCGTCTTCTACTTCTTTAGTACGGCGGTTTGTATCATCAAAGTGTGTATTACCGCCATCAATGATGATATCTCCGGGGCTTAATAACCCTTTGAGATCTTCGATAATCGCATCCACTGCGGGGCCAGCCTTGACCATCAGCATGATTTTTCGCGGAGAAGCCAGATTCTCGACCAGGTCTTTGAGCGAATGATATCCTGCAATCTTCTGTTCTTCGGTTTTGCTGCTGACAAAATCGTCTGTGACGCTGGTGGTTCGATTGAAAACACCAACTGAATAGCCATGGTTGGCCATATTCAGTACCAGATTTTGTCCCATTACTGCCAGGCCTACCAGGCCAATATCGTGTTTTGACATTGAATATTCTCGTTTGATTCTAATGTTCTGTTAATTAAAAAATGTGAAATCGGTTCTACGGTCACTGAGTGGCCTACTGTTCTGGATCACTGTTTCCAGGGGGGTAACTCTGGCAGATAGCTATCAAATTCAGCGATTACTTTTTCCTGGTATTCGCCTGCATATTCACCGTTGAGGAATTTGTCACATGCTTCGCCAATGAATCGTTCCCAGCTTGCCTCTTCACAACCCGGGTTGATGGGGTAAAAGAGTGCTCCAACTGCTTCTGCTGCTTTCATATCACCGGGAGCATCGCCGATCATGAGTACCTTGTTCGGTTCGTATCCGCAGTCTTTAGCCTGGCCGAGGGTCTCTTTTTTACTTCCAGCTTCTTGACCACATATCGCATCGACATATTGTGCAATGTCGTGTTCTTCCCATTCTTTGTTGAGCGCTTCATTGGGCGTTGCAGAACAGACAATCATGTCGGCGACGGGATCCAGTTTCAGTAAGCTCTCTCTGACGTTTGGATAAGGGGGTACATCATGTACCATGTCAGCGATCATTTCGTTAACTGCGAGAGACCATTTGAGTGCGATTTCAAGGTCAGGATCATGAGTTTTTTCTACTTCAGCAGACAACGTCGGGTTACCCAGTTTGGTTTCCCTTTCAATCCAGTCTCTGACTCCCTGAAGTTTGGGGATTTGAACATTGCGTGCTTGAACTTCCGGACGTTCTTCAAGAAGGTCTAATGCCAGAGTATAAGAAATGAAGCGATTCGCTCCCCGCCATTTAGAATACAGATTCGTGAATTCAGCTGCTTCCCGTGCATATTTGGAAATTGGCTGTAATCCAAAATAATTGATAAAGTTAGGAATAAAACACTCCTTGTGTTTTATTTCCATGGAATCAAAGGCGCAACCATCTGAATCAATACCAATTAGAAATTCGCTTTTCTTTTGAAACTGGGAATCCAGTGGATTATCCGACACAGTTTTCTCCCATTTATATTTATGAGTCATCTGTTTTTGTTTGAGTAGAACAAAGGAATGCGCCTCATTGACGTTCACTTTGCATGATTGATTAAGAGTTATCTGTCTGCCTGAGGAATATATTTCGGTAATTTTTGATCACTGAATAAGGGTTGTAATTGTGCTAAACGCATACGTCCATTAATCAAGGGGATACTAGGCCAATCGTTTCCAACCAGGGGCTGACAATATTTCACAAAATCATCGGTAACGTCCATCCCATCTGCAGTGATCCAGTTTTGAGGAAATGTCCGTTCGCTATTGGCAACTTCGGGTAAAGGAACTTTATCATAACAGACATTGTATCCTGGCCCATCAGTGCGGAGAATTGTCGACATATATCCCGACTCGCCCGCTGCCGCCAACAATGCAGCTTTTTGTCCCGCGCCATAGGCTTCATCTAAATCAACAGTGGATGCGTAGGCAATATTATGGCGTTGATCCGTGCCTGGAATATTAGCCCGGGCAGCCCCCTTCACTGCAAGACCTCTCTCGTTGAGTTCATTCACAAGCAATTGGGCAACTGTCATCTGACTTGAGCTGAATTGTGTATGGCCAAAGGAATCTTTCGTTTCTCCGATATCTCCCAGTGAAAGACCTTCACTGACAACCACAATCAGCCGCCCGTCTTTTCGAAGTTGATCATTCACCTGTGCATGTATCTGATCAATACTGACCGAAGTCTCTGCCAGATAAATCTGCATGGGAATTTTTCGCTGTGGGTCTGCTAATCGAGCTGCAGCAGGAATAAATCCAATTTTTCTACCCATAGCCTGTAAAACCAGAACAGGGTCAGCAGGACAGCTTCCGCGGTTTTCTTCATTTGCCAATTGAACCATACTCAACCAGTAACGGGCTGTACTGCCATAGCCGGGAGTGTGGTCAATGAGTTTGAATTCACTGTCTCCAACATCGTTGTCAATTGTTTTAGGAACGCCGATGCCCACAATATCAACGCCTCTCTCGGTGGCCATCAGAGCGACCTTGTTGGCGGTATCCATCGAGTCATTTCCACCGATGTAGCAGAAGTATCCAATATTATGTGCTTTAAAAACTTCAATCAGTCGATCAAAGTCTTCATTCTGATGTTCTTTGAGTTTGTAGCGACAGGTTCCGACTGACCCCGCGGCAGGAGTGACTCGCAAGAGTGCAATTTCTTCGGGTGATTGCCCACTCAGGTTAAGTAATTCTTCTTTGAGAACCCCTTCAATTCCGTGCCAGCCGGCATAAATTGTTCCGATTTCAGGCAGGTCTCGCGCGGTCTCTACTAATCCTCTCAAGCTGTTATTGATAACTGGTGAAGGTCCACCAGATTGTGCCACAATCATATTTTTAGGACTTGCCACGTTTTCTCCTCACTCTACTGTTATATCTTTGAGATGTTCTTGCCGAATTTTCGACTGAGCATTTCTGGTTGTTACTTGGAAACCTGGAAAAATGATCGCAATCAACCATCATTCAGTTCTCATTATTGGATTTCCGAATTTCGTTCCCTCTGTCCATAATCGAAAAATCACTGGTACTTTGCAGATCGATCAGGGCTTTTTGAACTATTCCCACAAGGTCTAAGCGATCATTAGAAGGCTCTGTAGATAAAGCATTATTTAGAAATAAGTTACGGATAATGCTCTCGCTGCCTGAGCCGGCAGGATCTAGCCTTTGTTCAGTGCAAGCGGTGTTTTTATTGTGCTCACAAAGACTGGTACTCACTTACATATGCGGGATATTACCCGATATTGAGCGCTATTTCAAAGTACCCACCGTGTTACCAGTAAAGAAAGTTCCGGGAAAGTTGGATTTGCGTCTGGAAAGACAGAGTTCATTTATTTTGGAGTCAATGTAACCTTGGTTCCTTTTATTTGATAATTCAAATCAAAAGTATCGAAGAGTCTGTCAAAAAACTCTTGTGCATTGGCTCCGTTGACAGAGATGTCAATCTGTTTGCTAAGGTCAATACCTGCGCTGACTAATTGACTCTCGACATATTCAAATTCAATTCCCGATTGTTCCAGTTTTTTCATGATCGCATTAAGTGGGATCTTTTTGACTCGCAAAGTAAACTTTCGTCTCTGGATGGGTACCGGATCGACCTTTTGTGGTTTCGAGATACGAGAATTAGTTCTGGGATTCAGAAGCTGTTCAATTTTGTCATGATATTCTTTGGAAGCACTGATCGTGATGGATTTGCCGGAAGGAATCATTGTCAGATCGGGAAAAGTCTTTTTCAAATCGTTGATGACATAAGCAACTGATTTGCCTCTTGGAGAATATGTTTTTTCTATAGTGACTGTATCAGGAATCGGGATCAGTTGAATTTGTGTTGCCTGTTGCTCCCAACGATAGGTCAAATTGAATTGTATCAGAATTAATGAGAGTGCTTCATTTACATTCACTGCTGAAAGTGTGCCAGATGACCAGAGATCATGGGAAACCAGTTTATCGTTTTTAATTTTAATCTGATATGCTTCTGAGATTCGTTTTAGAATCTCAGAAGGTTGGTCTAAGTCCTGATAATGAAATGTTTTCCTTTGAGTGAGAAAACGTAATCGTGTTTTTAAATTCGTATGAGAGTTTGCCAGTTTATAAAACGCCTCTTTTTTTAATTCCAGGAGTGTTTCCAGTTTAGAAACCATTTTCTCTGGACCAATATAAATCGTGCTGCCAACGATTGCAGATTTTGCATGGACCAGCGAGGCTAATTTTTGTAGCCCCTCCTCCAGTGTCAGGTTTTGAATATCCAGTTTCAGCTTAAGCGAGGGGTCAATTCTGCGATCAAGAATGATTGAGATATTTTGCGTACTACTGACTCGCTGAAGAATGGAACGAATTCCTACGTTGGACCATGAAGCAGAAAAAGTCTTTGATAACCCGCGTCGAAAGTTTCTGTCAGTAAGATATTTTGGAAGATCCCGATTCAGGATCACAGTCTGATTTTCTGATATCTGAGCAGAGGAAACAGGCTGGATCATCCCCATATCGCTGGAAACAATGAGCAGAGTTGCCAAAATCCACCATTTCAGGCGGCAGGGAAGTTTTTTCACTGTGCTGATCTTTCTATCTGGCCAACAATCTGACTGGTATTTATGACCGGAAAAACACGAATCAAGTGCTGGAGTGTTACAGGCTTCCATGATAACATAGTTACAGGGACTTTTCCTGTCCTGGTATGACTATTCAAGTATCTGATAATGCTTATCTTTAGAGAGTTCATAGTTTATGCAGAAAATACAGGCCGTTGGAATCGATCTGGGAACTACCTATTCTTGTATTGCTCATCTGAATGAGCATGGAGAACCAGTTACCATTCCTAATCAGGAAGGTGAATTATCGACTCCGTCAGTTGCTATGTTTGATGGTGCGGAGGTGATTGTCGGTACTGAAGCGCTAAGGCATGCGATAGTTAATCCCCGAAATGTCATTCAACATGCGAAGCGTTTTCTGGGGAAATCAAATTTTCGCTGGGAGATTGATGGTCGTTATTTTACTCCAATTGATATTTCCTCGTTTGTATTAAAAAAACTGCTCGCTGCGGCAGTGGAACGTGTCGGGCCCATCGAATCGGCAGTGATTACAGTTCCTGCGCTATTTAGTGATATCCAACGTCAAGAAACGATCGCAGCCGCTAAACAGGCGGGCCTAAAGCGGGTTGACCTGATTAACGAACCAGTGGCAGCTTCCCTCTGCTATGTTTTAGGTACAGAGGGTATGTGGTTTTCCGAACTCGCTGAAGAACAATGCATTCTGGTCTATGATCTGGGGGGCGGTACGTTCGATCTTTCATTGGTAAAGTATCAGAAAGATGAAGTGAACGTTATTGCCAGTGGTGGCGATTTAAAACTGGGGGGCATTGATTGGAACAGTAAATTACAGGCAACAATTGCAGAACAGTTTTTCAATGAGTTTGGAGTAAACCCCTGCAATGATCCTGAAAGTCTGCAATATCTGGCAAATGAAGTGGAACAGGCAAAACGCAGCCTTACCGTCAGACCAAAGACAACTCTTGCCTGTCAGATAGGATCAAAGCGAAAAACTTATCAGATTACACAGTCTCAATTTGAGCAGCTCACAAAAGCGCTGGTGGATCAAACCACCAACATTACAAAAACATTGTTAAAAGATAATAAGATGGGATGGGCTCATGTTGATGTTGTGCTGACAACTGGTGGATCATCGCGTATGCCGATGATTCGAGATGCCTTAAAAAAATCGAGTGGAACAACTCGAAATCTTTCACTTCCACCAGATCAGTCCATTGCTCATGGGGCCGCTTATTATGCAGGGATGCTGTTAAGTAATCGTGAATATGCTAAGTCCATCTTGACAACAGAGGCTGCCAGTCGTCTTTCGAAAATTAAGCAGCATAGTGTTAATGCACGCTCACTGGGTTTCCTGGTACGTGATCAACAGGGTCAACAGCGCATGCCACACTATCTTTTGCCGGCCAACACAAAATTGCCAGCATCGGTCAAACACACCTATGGGACCGTTTCACCAAATCAGCGTCGAGTGCATTTAAAATTAATAGAAAGTGGTGCCTCTCAGGATGAGCCATTTGCCATCTTGGGAAATTGTGTGATAGACGGGCTACCCGCAGATTTACCAGTCGATTCTAAAATCGAAGTGTTAATGGAATATGATTCCGAGGCTCGAGTTCATGTCTCTGCCAGGGATCTTACCAGCGGAAAAGCAGCAGAAATTGAAATTACGCGAGAACAGAATTTGATTCAAGGGACAGCTGATGAGGGAGAACTCAAGGTAAGCTCTCAGGTAGAAGCGGACGTCTCACAGCCCCAAATCTTGAATGAAATTCTGGAACAGGCAGAATCAATCAATCAATCTGAGAAAACAAGAGATTTACCAAGAAAGCAGGCTCGTTCAGTTAAGTCTGGATCAGTCGTTCGTGGACTAGATAGTTCAGAGCGTCCGGTTGCTTTGTGTAATCAATGTGGTGAACCTCAACAGGGTGCTCCTGGTTCTGGGTGCTCGGCTCCCGAAACACATTCTCAAGGAGTACTTTCTTCACGAAATGAGGTTCTTCAAAAAAAGACCAGCAAGAAGGTTCAGAAAAGACGTCAACAAAACAGCAATCAGAAAAAGCGGACGGCATCTCAGCGATCAGCAACAAATCAGCCCCAGTCACAAAAACAGGGCAAACGTCCCTCTCAGACGAAGTCAAAGGGACTGGATGCTGCTGAGAACGAGTTCTGGGATCTACTGGATGATGCTTAGCATAAGCGTTATACCTGAGATGAAATGAGTTCTTTTGACGCGGTAGAGTAGGATACAAACTTCAGATGAAAATCGAACGGATTGAATTATTTCATGTGGCAATGCCTTTGATTTATCCCTGGCGAACTGCTTATGGTGAAGATGCTGCCATTCATTCTGTATTATGCCGATTGGTGAGTGGTTCGGTTGAAGGCTGGGGAGAGAGCACGCCTCTCGCTGCTCCCTGTTACAGCCCAGAATGGGCCGGGGGCGTCTTTCATACAGTGTCTGAATGGCTAGCGCCAGCAGTGATTGGTCAGGAAATCGACAGTGGTCAGGCACTACAGGAAAAACTGTCTCTCTACAAAGGGAATTCATTTGCCAAGGCAGCATTGGATAATGCATGGTGGAGCTTGCACAGTAGGATGACCAATGTGCCATTGCATAGAGCTTTAGGCGCGACAAGAAATGAAGTGCCGGTTGGAGCTGATTTTGGCGTCATGGATCATGTGGATGAATTGATTGAAGTTGTGGGTTCTGCCGTAGCAGAGAACTTTCCGCGGATCAAACTTAAGTTTCGTCCTGGATGGGATATTCCGATGCTCAAAGCAGTTCGGTCTTCGTTTCCAGATGAAACGTTTCACATCGATTGCAATAGCGGATATCGAATTAAAGATGCCTCATTATTTCAAGCAATCGATGAATTTCAGTTGGCGATGATTGAACAGCCATTACAACATGATGATATTACGGATCATGCTCGGTTGCAGGAAATGATTAAGACCCCCATTTGCCTGGATGAAACCATCACGCACCCCTATCGAGCTCAGCAGGCAGTAGAATTAAAAAGCTGTCAGTACGTTAACATTAAACCGGGGCGAGTTGGAGGACTGACAAATGCTGTTAGAATCCATGATCTCTGTCAGCAGGCAGGAATTCCCTGCTGGGTGGGAGGTATGCTGGAAAGTGCGACAGGCGCCTCGCATTGCACTGCTTTAGCGATGTTGGATAATTTTACTTATCCCGCAGATATCTTCCCCAGCGAAAAATACTATCATGAGGAACTGGCAGAATTTCCACTGAGCTTATTTGACTCTGAAGAAGGTGTTCCAAGCGTGAAGGCTTTTGAAAATTTGCCTGATCCCAATTTTAAAAGATTAGAATCCCTGACGATTCAAAAGAAGGTCATCAAATCTTAGAGTTGTCACAATTTTGCATCATGATTGAGTTCATATGTTCATTTTTTGTGAGGTTGGAATTTGAATGATGACGATAAACGACTGATTTAAGCTAAAATATTCCAATAATTTCGCTTAATTGGGGAATAATAAGATGTATTTCAGCATCTTTCTTAATAGAGATTTAGGTTATGTCATTGCAGAACCAGAATGATTCAGACGAGCTCACATTGTTGGTAGATTTACATTATCAGCTACTGTTTCGGTATGCCTATCGCTTGTCAGGCGACAGAGCAGAGGCAGAAGATCTTACCCAGCAGACTTACCTGATAGCTCAGAAAAAACTTTCTCAGCTGCGAGATATGAGTTTCGCACGTTCATGGCTTTGCACGATATTACGTAATTTGTTTTTGAAAAATATTTCGCAGAAGATCACCCCCCTCTCTTTGAGTCAGTCGTTTGATCTGGTTTCAGAGGAAGTGGTAGTCCCTGAATTAACTTCAGAGGAGTTACAGGGTGCTCTTAATGAATTGCCGGAAGACTTTCGAATTCCGCTATTGATGTTTTATTTTGAAGAGCGATCATACAAGGAAATCTCTAAAGAATTGTCGATTCCTCTTGGGACTGTCATGAGTCGTCTGGCAAGGGCAAAAACTTATTTACAAGAACGATTTTCCTCGCGTTCCGAAGAAAAGACAACTATTCATTCATAGTATTTTAAAGTTGTCATTTTAAACGGTTATATGGAATTATAATGAATCTTTCAGAGTCATCCCCAGAATCAGATTTTTCTTTATCAGATCATACTGATTCTGGATTATCTTCTGGAGATGCAGCTTTTCATGACCAGATCAAGAATGTTCTTTTTGATGTTGAGATTCCTGAAGGTTTAAAAGATTCAGTCTTGGCTTCGCTTAGTCAAAATCATGTGACTGATTTATCGAATGATCAAACGGTTGCCATGTCTCGGAGAGATTTTCTTAAAAAGCCTGGCGTAATTACGGGGCTTTCAGTTTGCCTGATGTTTTTAATGATGCTGACTTATTTTTGGGCCACTCAGGAGCCTGTTTTAGCATTGTCTGAATTCAGTCCGGAATTGAATCTGGACAGCCGCCTCTTGTCTGAATTTGATAATAATTTTTCCGAACAATTTCCAGTACACGGAGGCTGGCGTCTCAAAGGCCGTTTGGTCTTTACCAGCAAATCTTATGGCATTTCAGTAGGCGATGCTTCAAAGCATGATGCCGTTGTGCGTTTTTTTACTCTTCCGACCGGGGGAGAAAAAGTAATCTACGGATCATTGGTTCAGGTCCCAGCTGGTCGGGTTGAACCATTACCTTCGCATGCGTCTTTCGACCCTGATAATGTTGCTTATGCTCAACTCAAAAAGGGAAATTATGCCACTGTCAAGTGGGTAGAAGATGACCGGGTTTATATCTGCATTGTCTTTGGCGGATCCCGAGAATTAGAAGCAGTGAGACATGCTTTGCAATTCACGTCTGCTTGAAATTAGCCCCAGAACCGGCTCTACTGGTAATCAGTACTATCGGCTACTTTGAGTTGGTTCATTTTGAAAGAGGCTACCATGCATATTCTGTCGCGATTTTGTTTGATCATTGTGGGGTTATGTTTTTTGTCTGAGATTCCCTGTAGCGCTGCGAGTTTCGTTTATATCTCCCTGGGGGGAGATAAGAAAATCGCCATTTATCAAATGAACGAGCAAGATGGAGCTTTAAGTCATCTTGAGGATGTCATGGTTGAGGGGGCTCCCGGATGTCTGGAAATAGATCCAGAAACGAAATATTTATATGCCTCAGTCCGATCTGCGAAACAGTTTAAAAGTTTTTCCCTTAATCCCACGAATGGTAAGTTGAAGAATATTTCATCGGTTTCTGCAGGAGGCAATGCGGCGTATATTGCAACAGACAAAACCGGCCGCTATCTGTTTTCTGCCTATTATGGTGAAGGAAAAGTTGCCGTTCACAGGCTTAAAAAAAATGGTGAGATTTCAGATGAAATCTTACAAACAATTCCAACAGACAAAAATGCGCACGCAATCTTACCAGATCAGACGAATCAATTTGTGTTTGTGCCGCATACAGGTCCTAATGCGATTTATCAGTTTACTTGGGATGAAAAGAAGGGGCTGTTAAAGGCGAATCAGAAACCGTTGGTTCAGGCTTCTGCTGGATTAGAGCCGAGGCACCTTGCAGTATCAAAAGATAATCGTTTTATCTATTTTGATAATGAAAAAGCTAGCTCCGTCACGGCGTATCAACTCAATTCGAAAACAGGTTCGCTGACTCCCTTCCAGACAATTTCAACTCTTCCAAAAGGGTTTGAAGGGAAAAATTCCTGTGCGGATATCGAGCTTTCCCCTTCAGGTCAATTTTTATATGCATCTAACCGGGGGCATAATAGTATTGCCTGCTATAAAGTGGACTTAAAATCGGGACGATTGAAATCGCTGGGACAGGAACCTACGGAGGATACTCCTCGTTCGTTTAACATTGACCCTACTGGTAACTTTCTCTACGCAGCGGGTCAGAAATCCGATAAGCTGGCCGCTTATCGGATTTCGTCTAAAACTGGTAAACTCAAGCGACTTGCGACATATGAAGTGGGAAAGTCTCCCTCATGGGTCGAGATCGTCAAGTTTCCCTAGTCCGCAATTTCTTGACCAAAATAGTTGCTGATTGCGTAATTCAATTGAAATTGCTCAGATCTGCTGTTTTTTAAGTCGATGAATCTAGCAAGATCAATCCGATCCACGGGTAAAATATGCGCAGCGCTGAGTGCCCTGCTTTGTCATCGCTTTTAAAAATCAATCTTGAAGAGAAAGGCTCATTATGCGCTCTTCTGTTTATTCTGTTGTGATCATGTCCTCATTTTTCCTGACGATGGCAGTATTTGGCCAGGAGCAGAAACCTCTTCAGGTATCTCCGGAAAAGAGCAACCCACAGGTGACCATCACTCTAAAGTCCAGTTCCAGTAATCAGCAAACTGGTTCTCAAAAAGTCTATCAACGGATGAGTGCGAGCCAAAAATTGATCCATCAAAGAGCGCTTGCCCAGGCCGAGCAACGACTTCGACGAATTAATGATCGAAATCGAATGGGAGTATCGCTTAGTCGACCAACTGTCAACCAGAGCATATTCCCGTCATACTATAAGATTTTACAACCGTCACCGACTTTGTATTACAACCCTTCCTATTTTTACAGCTCCTGGTATAGGCAGTAAGGAACAGGAATTCAACGAAGTTAAACTCTTGAACTAAGTTTCGTTGTAAGCAGTTGAGCGGAATGCTGGCATCTTGGTTCATTCCCGAGAATTGGGCAGGCTGTTATGGTTTTGGTGGAAGTGATTTCACAAACTTAACAGCTTGGCTGACCCAATATTTAAGGTCGTCATCAGCTTCAAATCCTGGTTGCTCTACAAAAATCATGCTCTTCATTGGTTTGCCAGTAAAGTCCATTTCTCTTGTGTAGGGCATTTCTAACGCCTTCATTGCGTTCTTTTCGCCCAGACGTAACATCAATTCATTCTGTGTGATGCCACAGCACATATTTCCATGCAGCATAAAACAGAGTCCACCAAACATTTTTCGCTGGGAAAATCCTTGTTGACGCTTCAATAATTTGTGAACCCGCTCGGCAAGTGTTTCGTCATAGGGCATATCGGAACCGCAATCTAAAGTACTGATTTTGTTTAATTCATTATCGCCCTGTTACCTGAATGGGAGAAATTCAAAAAGCCATTTCTTTCCAAAATAATTGAACTTCTGCACCGATTCACGACTGAGAAGGTGTAGAAGTGAATTTCATTTCAAAAGAATGATTCCTGTTTTGGATGTTTAGCATCGCTTGTGTTCAAAATGAGCGAAGGTGTATCTGATTTATAATGAACTCATGTTTGAGTCAGCAGGAAAAACTGGTTAAAATCAGATTCAGCTGTTGTGAATGCTATTAGAGTTTGATGATAATAGTATCCAGTTTCATTCTTTTGATAGGTATACTTATGCGATTGACACATCTGTGTTTGTTTATGTGTCTGGCTTTCAATGTCAAATTCGATAGCAGCATAAATGCAGAAGAGAAAGCTGTTCGAAAACGTTCAGCCCCGGAAAAAGTTGTATCATCATGGGATGATCTACTTGAAGGAATCAGTTCTCCAGAGAGTTGGAGAGCGCGTAAAAAAATCCTCAAACAACGATATTTGGATCTGATCCGAGATCGCTATAAGCCTGAAAAGCCTGAACTGAAACTCCAGTTTCATGACACGGTCATTGTCGATGGTATTTATCGGCGACAGTTAATTAGCTATCAGGTGGAAGAAGATGAACGAGCACATGCTTATTTGGGAGTGCCGCTCAATCTCCGAGGCCCTGCTCCTGCGATAGTCGCCTTGCATGGGACTTATGCATCTGGAAAGAAGCGTGCTGCTGGATTAATTGCGAATCCCGATAAAGCGTATCTGGATCATTTATGTCGTAAAGGTTATGTAGTGATCGCGCCGGATCATTTTGTGGCTGGCCACCGTATTCCTGATGAAGGTCCCTATGACACAACAGCCTTCTACAAAAAACATCCGAATTGGACTGCCGTTGGAAAGTTTACTTATGAGCATTCGATTGCGATTGATGTCTTACAATCACTCAAAGAAGTCAATCCAGAAAAAATTGGTGTACTCGGTCATTCATTAGGGGGACATGGTTCGATGTTCCTGGCTGCATATGACGAACGAGTTCAGGCTGCAGCAGGAAATTGCAGTGCTTCTTTTTTTCGACAAAATTTAAGAGTTGAAGCATGGGCTCGCGATCATTGGTATATTTATTTTAAACACATCCGACCCGAGTTAATGGAAGGAGAACTGCCTCCGATTGATTTCCATGAAATTATGGCATTAATTGCTCCGCGTGCGTTTCTTGATTTATCAGGTCTTAATGATGGAAATCCACTCACTCAACGTCAGAGAATACTGATGTTACTAAAAGTGATGGATGTATATGAAATAGAAAAGGCACCACAGAATTTCGCGTTTTTTGTGCACGGTAAAGGACATTCTGTCGCCCATGAATCACGGGAATTGATGTATGGCTGGATGGATTCCAACTTGAAACCTAAATCTGCTACCAAGACAAAACTCGTTATTCCCTGATAACTGGTTTGTTACTGTTCGTTTTTATTCAACATTTTGGAACATTGGTTGGAAAGAGGAGTAAGATGGAGCTTTTGATAATCCGGCATGGAAAGGCCGAAAATGCAGGTACTGTTTCCGGAGGTGATTCAGCTCGTCCATTAACCGAATACGGCAGTCAGCAGTTTCGGAAGGTTGCCAAATGGATTAGCAAACATCAGAGTCGTCCCGATTTGATCCTGCATAGCCCTTTAGTGAGAGCAACCCAGACAGCTCATATCTTAAAGGATGTAGTTGAGTTGAGTGATGAATTGTGTTGTTCTCACAATTGGCTTGGATTTGGTTTGAATCTGGAAACATTAGTTTCATTTATCAGGTCTTCGCAATTCGAGAGAATTGCAATCGTTGCACATATGCCAGACGTTGCACGGTGTACCGCTGATTTAATTGGCGGTGGTTCTATTATATTTAAACCTGGAAATGTCGCCTGTATTCAGTTTGATTCCCTCATAGGGATGGGGCAAGGCAGCTTAAAATGGCATCTGAACGCACCGCTTTTTAAATAAGAAACTTTCCCGGGGCGAGTTGATATTGCAACATCCCTGTTAGAAAACGATCATCCGTGGGGAGCTAGGATTTACCGCCTGCGATCAATTGCAACAGCCTGTCGTCAGTAAGATTGCTAGCAACATAGTTGGCAGAACTGAAATCGCCATAGTCACTGTATTCGTGAGGAATAGAAACGACGTATGCCCCGGCGCTCGCTCCGGATTTTGTGCCCGTTTCACTGTCTTCCAACACCAGCATTTGTTCGGGATCGACTCCTAAATTCCGAGCTGCACTCAGGTAAATTTCGGGATGAGGTTTGCCATGAGTCACATCTTCAGCGGTTAACGTGATCTGAAATCGATGAGTCAGGTCGAATTTTGTGAGTAATGTTTCCAGATAAGCTCGCGGTGATGATGTTGCGACTCCTTTGGGAATCTCCAATTCATCCAGATAATCCAGTAATTCAAATAAACCGTGCATCGGCTTCAAATGCATATCCAGTAGCGAATGGAAGATTTCCTGACTTTCGAGCCATAGTTCGTGGGGATCTTCTGGCTCATTTAAATGGCTGGAGAGGTGTTGAAATCCTTCCATTGCGCGGCGTCCCATCATTCCTTGCAGAATATCGGGTGTCATTGATTTTCCGCGACGCTGTAATAAGGCATCACCTGAGAGAAAGAAAACGTGCTCAGTATTAAACATTAATCCATCCAGATCAAAGGCTACTGCCTGAATGGTGGTAGTTTGAGACATTGGTTAACTCTTTTAATTCAAACTGAGAGAAGTAATCGCATATTCGAAGGCAGGATAGTGAATTCGTGAGCAAGTTTCAACGTAGTTACTTACATTTGAAGTTTTTGATTTCGATAGCTGAGATCCAGGAGTTCCATGGGATGTGCAACATAAAGCGGTTTGCGAGCCTGACGTAACTGAGAATCAATTTGTAACGTGCAACCGACATTTCCGCTGATCACAACTTCCGCTCCGGTAGCGAGAATATTTTCCAGTTTTCGTTTTCCTAACTGGTCTGCCATTTCCGGTTGAGTCAGATTGTAACTTCCCGCCGCTCCGCAACAGATAGTCGACTCATTTAGTGGAACCAGAGTTAATCCTGGAATCAACTCGAGCAGCTTACGTGGTTGGTTCTGAACTTTCTGAGCATGTACCAGATGACAGGCGTCGTGGTAGGTTGCTTGAATTGGAATTTCACCCTCGGGAGGAACCGGTCCCAATTCAAACAAAAACTCAGAAACGTCCTGGAATTTAGTCGCCAGTTTTTTGAGTTGTTCAACTTGTTCGGTTGGGACTCCCCTGATTTCATCAACGATGTGTCCATAATCTTTCAGCATGGCGCCACAGCCAGCGACATTTACAATGATGGCGTCGATTTGTTCAAGTTCAAATGCTGCCAGATTTTGCAAAGCAAATTCAAGTGCTTCCCGGTCTGCCCCACTGTGATAATGGATAGCACCGCAGCAAGTTTGAGTGCTGGGAACAATAACCTCACAGCCGTTTGCTTGTAACACACGGGCTGTCGCTCGATTGACATGACTATACATTCCCTCAGAAACGCAGCCTGTGAACAGTGCAACTCGTGCGCGTTGAGTTCCAATCGCTGGTAAAATCTCCGGTGATGAAGGTTCAGCTGGTCGAAGTCGAGGCAACAAATTGTGCATTCGTCTTAATTTTTGAGGCAACAAGTACTGCAACCTGAAAAATTCCAGCAGTTTGTCGATTTTTAAAGCCTGCATGATGCGTGCGGGCAGTAATGCCCAACGGATCCTCTTGGGGTAAGGAAAGAGGCGATAGAGAATCCAATGGTGGAACCAGTCATTTTGAGCGCTCTTCCCTTGGGAAGATTCCATTTTATGAACGTCAACACGAAACGGTTCGATTAAGCGACCATACTGAACTCCGGAAGGGCAAGCCGTCTCACAACTACGGCAATCAAGACAGAGGTCGAGGTGTCCTTTTACTGCATTGGAGAGTTCAATACGTTGATCGACAACAGCGCGCATCAGGTAAATGCGTCCCCGAGGACTATCATTTTCATTTCCCGTTTCCAAATAAGTCGGACAGGCAGCAGTACATAAGCCACAATGAATACAGTCAAGAAATTTCTCATACGGAATCTCAGAACCGGGTATTTGCTCAATTTCTTTGGGAGCAAGAGTGGGATTTGTTATAGAACTATCGGGCATTATTGATTAACTCGTCTGAGATGATTCGTTCAATATAAAAAAATAATAAGATCACAAAATGATTACAGCTATGTTTCAACAAGTTCAGTAAAACGTTTTGAATTCAAAAGTTGGTCTGGATCAAGTGCATTTTTAAGTTGTTTCATTAAAGACCATCCAGGTGGGGGCGAACAAAAAAGTGGGAGTAGCTCGGACCATTCTGATTCACATTGATAGACTGTTAGATATCCCGTTTTGTGGTCAATTGATTTTTTAAGCTGACTTAAGATTTGTTTGACATCTTCCAATGAACTTGCTGAGTCTGGTAAATGACCAAATACAATTCCATCTGCTGCATGGGCCTGAATGGCAATGTTTAATTGAGTCGCAGATTCTACAAATTTCATCATCTGTGAAGGAAGAACAACTGCTTTTAGAGTGACCGGGTCATCCGATGATGTCTGATATTCTGTGAAAACGTTGTAGAGTCTTGTAGCATGATCAGATTCAATGATTTGGCTACTCAGAGGAGAAAACTCATTCCACTCTTCGATAATATGATTGGCTTGCCATTTCACTACATTGCTGGGGCCTTCATAACTAATACAAATAACATTATGCTCTGAGGGCAGGTCCAGGCGTGACTCTGCAGCAATTTGTCTGGCAGCTTTGCTGTTACAGTATTCAACAGCTGTGGGCCTTGTACCAGAGGTGATCATGGCATTGAGAGCCTGCTCAACGTTTACATACGAATCAAAAGCAAACCAGACCATGCACATAGATTCCGGTTTGGGACGCAGGTTCAGAGAAACCTGACTAATAACTGCCAGGGTACCCAGGGATCCCACCAGCATTTTTTTAAGATCATAACCTGCAACATTTTTGACAACTCGTCCACCCGATTTGAAAAGATTCCCCTTTCCATCGATGGCTGAAATCCCAATGACGTAGTCCCGAATCGTTCCATACGAAAATCGTTTTGGCCCACTCGTGTTCGTGGCGATTACGCCTCCCAAAGTGGCTCGGTTGGACTGGGGAACGTCAATGGGTAATCGCTGTCCTTCTGCCGAGATGATTTCATTGAGTTGATCAATTCGCATACCTGCTTCAACGGTGATTGTCATATCACGTACAGGATAGTCGATGACTTTGTTCAATTGGGATGTGCAAATCTGGGTACCGGACAAGCTGGCAGGACAGCACACAGAAAGAGATGTTCGGCCACCTGCGGGGAAAATCTGTTTTTGGGTCGCTATCGCATTCTCAGTTATAAAACGACTCAATTCAATTTGAGATGTAGGAACGAATTCTTCCAGATCACCAGAATGTAGGGACGACATAGGTCTTCTTTCAGTAACCTTGTAATAATCTTGTCTCTCAGGCAGATTGATTTTTGACAGTCATCTCAAAATCAATGTGGTGCACGTCGAGTGGGGTGAGATTGAGTAATCTTTGAACTTCCATCTGTTTGATGGTTAGGTAATACTTTGTCGCGGCTGCAAATTTGTCGTGGGTTAAAAATATGACGAACAGTTTCCATAGTGGCCAGATCAATTTGATTGAAGATGCGACTCATAAAGTTGATTTTTTCAACACCAATTCCATGTTCACCAGTGACACTCCCTCCCAGTTCCAGACATTTTTCCAGAATCGCTTCACTTGCCTCCATCACTTTTTGAATTTGTTCTTTGTCGCGTTCATCAAATAGAAGAATAGGATGCACATTTCCATCGCCGGCGTGAAATACATTCACAATTCTCAGGCCGTAACGATTGCTGGTTTCTTCAATAAATTCGAGAATTTCAGGAAGTCTTGTTCTGGGAACGACTCCGTCTTGAGTGCAATAGCTCGGGCTGAGGCGGCCAATGGCGCCAAAAGCCTGTTTACGGCTTTTCCAGATGAGAAGCCGTTCTTCAGGAGTGTCCGCTCTTTGAATATCCCGAACGTTACAGGAATTGCAGATCTCAAGTATTTGACGCACTTCTTCATCTAAAGCTATTTCCAGACCATCTACTTCAATTAGTAATACGGCACCCGCGTCAAGCGGGAAGCCAAAGTGGAATGCTTCTTCAACCGCCTGGATAATCCCCTGATCCATCATTTCTAAGGCGGAAGGAATGATACCTGCTGCAATAATTTCAGAGATGGCGCGTGTCGCCTCTGCAATTGTCTGAAATATTGCAAGCATGGTGCGATGGGATTCCGGATCACGCGTCAGTCTGACAATCGCTTTGGTGCAGATTCCGAACGTGCCTTCGTTTCCAACATAGAGTCCGTGTAAATCATAACCGGGAACTTCTGCTGTGGGACCACCAAGTTCTATGATAGAACCATCGGGAAGAACGGCTTCCAGTCCCAGTAAATGATTCGTTGTGACACCATATTTTAATGTATGTGGCCCACCAGAATTAGTGGCAATATTTCCGCCGATTGTACAGGCACCTTGACTGGATGGGTCGGGTGCATAGTGGTATCCCGTTCCTTTCAAAGCATTAGTTAAATGCAAATTCACCATTCCTGGTTCAACTACGGCGTAACGGTCCCTCAGGTTAATTTCCAGAATATTCTTCATCTTAGTCAAGACAATCATCACTCCCCCACCAATGGGAAGGCAGCCACCAGAAAGGCTGGTACCAGCTCCTCTGGCGAGAAACGGTACATTAAATTGATTGCATAGTTTGACTATCGTGGAGATCTGTGCCGTGGTTGTGGGAAAAACAACAATGTCAGGAGCCGTTTTATCGACAATGTAACCATCGCATTCATAGACCAGTAATTCGTCTGCATCAAATAAGATGCCCGCTTCACCAACAATGAGTGTTAATTGTTGAACCAGTGCAGAAAAAGAAGCGCTTCCTGATTCCAACTCTTCGAGTGACGCGGGGGCCTGATTCATCAGCTGGTTGGTTTGCTCAACCATTTTTGTGGATTACTTTCAAATTGACTGAAAGATAAATAGTAATAACTGTAGTCCCATTTTAGAGCAAAGTATATGAAAGAATCAATTCTCTGGTTGCTGCTTAGTTCAATTCAGATGGTTTCAGATGGAACAATAGTGAGTCGAGCGAAAGATGGTCGTTTACAAAGGCAGGATCTTATTTTTGATTGACCCAAATCGGGCTGGACCAGGCCATTTCCCCGTTTGACTGAATCACTCTTACGTAGTACCAGTCGTCTTTATCCCCATCGCCAATATCTTCAAATTCGAAATCAGTTTCCCACTGACTGTTAAAAACGATTCTATGAAGCATTGCGGATTCCCAGGGAAACGGTCGTGTAAATAACATCTCATTGCTCGTGGCAAGTTCAGCAAAGGTTTGTATTAATTGACACTCGCTGGGTTGAGTACAGGAAACTGATACTTTTGTGTTAGCGTCTCCCTGGATTCTCATCACGATCGCCTTTTGGGACCAGTCGTCGACCTGTTGCTTGAGCGCGGTAAAGGACTGGACTTTGAGCTGATTTGAAGTTTGTTCCAGAATTTGATCACGCCTGAACTCATCGAGAGGCCCGGTAGTGAAACAGGGTTGGATTTGTTGGAGCTGACCTCCTTCGATATCGATAGTGAAGTTCCAGTCTGCTGTTCCACCCCACCCTAATGCCGGCCATGGACCCCATCCATATTCAAACCGCAGGGTAACTGGTTTTTCCCAGGCACGATGGTCGGGTTCTTTGTCTACAGGAAAATCGCGATAAATGACTCGCCCATTTTTAAGGACTTCCACCCGATCGATTTCATCCCATCCACGTACATGGACTTTGAGTCGACGTTGTTTTGTAAATGATAATTCCTGTCCCATCAATTGGTCATTCAGGGAAAAATCAAGTTCAATCCGGTCTCCTGTAACAGCATAGGTTCGCCGATTTCGAATTGCATCAAAGAGAGCGTCTCGCGTCAGTTCCGTGGCTTTGATTGCCGCCAGGCCTTCGCGGTAACCACCAGGGTGACCAAGATGATCGTCGGTACTTGCGATGACTCCCAATCGATACCCCTGATTAAGGTAGTACTGTAAGGTATGTTTTGTCCAACGGCCTCCCTCTGTGTGTCGCTTATAGGGAAATGGAGCACGGTCATGCTCAGCGCATCCCCATTCGGAATGGATTTCCAAAACGGGCGAAACATCTGACGCCATTTTTTTGGCATCAAAGCCACGATGACCTAGACGATTCGCAGGGTGATGCGGGATCAACAGGCAGCCTCTTTGTCTGGCAAATGCCTGTAGATCAGCCAGGTCTTCAATGAGTTCGTAATCACCTTTCAAGTCAGGATAGAGGATATGGTAGTCCCCTTCTTCTGTTCCATGCCGTTCATATCCCAAGATTGTGACAAACTCGCCTGGCTTGTCAAAACTTTCAGCCAACTCTACTACTTCAGGCCAGCGGGAACGGGCTACATGGAATCCATTTTTCCATTTATGCGTGATTTTTCCGTCATAATCTTCGACATCTGGCCAATAGGAATGAGGAGTAAACGCGTAAAAATCCAAGTGGTTCCGCGCAATTTCGAAGGATCGATCCAGAGAACCTAGTGCATATCCTACTTGATTATGATTATGCAAATCTCCAAAGTAATTGATGTAGTTCAATGACATGTTTTTATCACTTGAAACTAAAACTCGGATATAGTCCTGCGCGAAATTAGTGCAGGCGAAAATCTGGTTCGAGAATGCCACCAGTTTTGCCAGGATCAGGTTTAATAACGCTTGTTAGAAGATGATGCAGTCGAAGATTGATTCACTTACTTTGTAGAGTGATCAAACCCGCTCATAATAGCCTAAAGAATAGCACGGATTTTTTCCAGAAATTCACTATTAGTAGGAAATTTCTTGAGTGTATTGCCAAGTTGTTCCATTGCTTCAACCGGGCTTAGAGAGATCAAACTTCTTCGAAGCATTGTGACACCGTCCAAAACTTCTGGATCCAGGATTTTTTCCTCACGACGTGTACCGGAAAGCGTGATATCGATGGATGGGAAAATACGGCGATCAGAAAGTTCGCGGCTGAGAACCATTTCCATATTGCCGGTTCCTTTGAATTCCTGGAAAATCACTTCATCCATGCGACTGCCTGTGTCAATGAGTGCTGTCCCCAGTACTGTGAGAGATCCACCTTCATCAAAGCGACGTGCAGTTCCAAACATCTTTTTAGGGATATCCATAGCTTTTACATCGAGGCCACCGCTCATTGTACGGCCGGTGTTACCAACCCACTTGTTGAATGCTCGCGCCGTTCGTGTGATACTATCTAATAAAATGAAAGCATCTTCACCTGCTTCTGCCAGTCGTTTGCCACGTTCAAATATGAGTTGGCTTGTACGCACATGGCTTTCAACATCACGATCCATCGAAGATGAAATGACTTCACCTTTGATGGAACGTTCCATTTCAGTAACTTCTTCAGGACGTTCATCAATTAATAAGACCATCAAGCGGATTTCAGGATGATTCTTGCTGACAGCTTCAGCAATATCCTGTAATAACATGGTCTTTCCAGTCCGGGGAGGAGCCACAACGAGTGCCCTTTGACCTTTTCCAATGGGGGTAAGCAGGTCCATGATACGCATCGTGATAGGCATGGCTCCTGTTTCGAGCTTGATCTGTTCGAATGGATTGATCGGAGTCAATTCATCAAAGCATTTTATTTCCATATACTCTTCAACGGTTCGTCCATCAATGGTTTCGATGGTTTTGAGTCGTGGACCTTGACCTCTAGTGCCAGGGCCGACTTCTCCCCGAATCAGGATACCTTCGCGCAAATTATGCTTTTCAATTAAAGAGCTGGAAACAAAAGCATCAGAGTCTTGAGCTTTATAATTGACTTTAGGATCTCTGATAAATCCGTAAGCTTTAGGATGAAGTTCCAAAACGCCTTCGATAGTACCGGAGATATTTTCATTGGCAGCAGAGGATGTGGAACGGGGACGTCGAGCTTGATTTCTTCCTCCAGTGCGAGATCGGTTTCCACCTCTGTTGTTTGAGCTGTTGGAGCGGCCTCGATTTCCACCCCCCTGACGATTCTGGCCTTGTCCTTGATTGGCAGGAGCGTTGCTGGCTCCTTCTGGTTTTCTTCTTCGTCGTCTTCTACGACGGTTACCACCTGTTTTATCAGATTGGTCCTTCTGGGTTCGTTCTGAGTTATCGTCGCTTACGGATTCAGCAGGAATGTCTGACATACTTTCATGTTCTCTTTCAGGTTCTGCTTCACTTTTGGATGAATGCGAGTTTTCGAAAATTTCAAGGTTTTCTTCTGCTTTGCGATGGTATTCATCCTGCAGAGCGTCAGTTTCACTTTTTTCAAAAGAGTCCTCTGCCGAAGCCTCTACTTTTTTTGGTGTCTTTGTTGATTTTCGGCGAGTGGTTTTGGGTTTGTCTGAAGTTTCAGAACTTTTAGCAGCCATACAGAAACACCAAATCATTCTAATATAGTAACGAAATATTCAGAGACACAACTACGGCATGAACGTGTCACGAAGTGACCGATAGTCATTCAAGCCCGGACATTTTCAGCACAGAGCTGACGATGATGCCTGAATTCTGCTGGTAAACTTCTGAACGAGCCGATTCTTAATTCAGTGGAAACGCGAAAAGGGTCTTAAACGTAAAACAGACCTGATCTTGATCTCATGAAGAAAGATTCACGTGGAGGAATAATACGCCCAGTATTGGACTCGACCTTCATGGCCTGTTTATTCCCATTGTGCAGGACAATCGCATTTGAAATATCAAAGAGATTTAGTCCAGGCATTGATAACAGTGAGCTTGTTAAAGCTTGTTGACGAATGCTTTATTAGGGTGATTGCCTTGCCGATTTCCTTTCAGGCAAAAAATATTAGGGTCAAAAACTGATACTTAGAAATTCAATCGTTTTGTGCAAGCTCCGTCAACCAATAAGTGGCTGCTATTAAGGAACTTTTAAATGTTTTCGTAAGTTATTAGGCTTTCGGGATCGGTCCTGTTCGCCTCTCTGGTCTGACTTAAATAGAAGATCAGGCCGGAATATAATCTTACTCTATTTTCATAAAATTAATAACTGCAAGCAAGTAATTATGCTGATAAACGAAGTTCGTATCTAGTAAGTGGCTTGGTTGCCTGCAACTGGTTTGAATTACTTAGAGCTTCACTCAGTGCATTAATGAAAGAGAAATTACTTTCAAGAATATGAGACTCCTAAATAGTTTCAGGAGTAATGCTGTTGAGGAAATAACGCCCGCTGGAAACGACTCAACTTACTTTAAAGCCAACTTAATCACCAGTTAATTATTTCAAACTGGTACATGGAAAACGATCTCAAAGAGCGGGAGAGATCCTCATTTGAAAAACGGCTTACTAGAAATTTCTCACTTAATGTTGTTTATCAAAACAATCTCATAGCGTCAATACTAATCGCATTGCTAGCACGTTCTATACACATAATAGCCTATCCCAGAGTAATGTCAATTCACTAACTAGTTTCTGTCGTATGTTTTGTTCAGGCAGTGCCTTACGCTCGAGCAGATAACGGGAAATTCAGAGTCAATGCAGGCCAAATGGTTTGCTTGTCGTGAGATCAACAGCTAACCATAGATTCAGAAAGCAGCAAAGATTCTTGACCAGTTATGGTATCAGATCAGAGGGAAGATTTGAGGGATAAGACTTTTGAATGTAATTCCTGATCTGTTCGATCCGGTTCCCTGGATCAGGATGAGTGCTGAATATTTCGGGTTGTTTTCCTGCTCCCGTAGATCGTTTGAGGATATCCATGACTCCCGTCATTGCGTAGGGGTCATAGCCGGCCATAATCATTAAATCTATTCCCCAGCGGTCAGATTCCAGTTCATCACTCCTGCCATATTTCATATTGACCATTGAACCAATCATTTGGGCCATTTGGGCGCTGCTTACATCACCACCTGCCACGCCTGCAGCGCCGACTAATCCCTGGGTGAATTCCTGCTTGGCCATTTGTTGTGCCCCATGTCTTGATAGTACATGACCTATTTCGTGTCCCAAAACGCCCGCTAGCTGTCCTTCCGTTTCTAGTTGTTGATAAAGTGCCGCGGTAAGAAAGATTTGACCTCCCGGTAACGCAAATGCATTAACAACTTGATCATCATTCAGAAGATGAAAGTCAAACTGATATGGATTTCGACGTCCCTGGCTCTGCAATGATTTATTTAAACTCTGAAGCAGACGATTTCCAACCCGATCAACATAATCCTGAGACTTCTGGTCCGGATGCTCGCCGTGGTGGCGTTTGATAATCGTGGGCATTGCCTGTAAACCCAAAACGATCTCCTGTTGTTCGGTTAATGCGACTCTCTGTTTTTCGCCTGTAATCTTATTGATGTCTCCTTTCATCATATAGGAAATGAAAGTAAACAAAGCAATTCCCACCGCGATCACGAGACGCATTTTGAAAGAGGAGTTTCTTGATCCGCGTGCACTACGAATATAACGGGGCATGACATGAAATCCTTGATAGGCAGAGAAATTTCAACTTAATGATAAGGTATAGGATATCTTAGAAATGGTTTGGCGTTAACTCATTTTTAATAAAGTTCTCATTCAGGCAAATCAGTTCCGGCAGGCAAATCAGTTCCGGCAGGCAAATCAGTTCCGGCTGAAAGAACGTGGTTGGTCATCCAGGCTTTGGATAAATTGCCAAATAGCTTGAAACTGTTGATTTGCATCTCCATCAAAATATTTCGTTAGTTTAGTCGTTTTTCCATCTGCCGAAAGCTTCGGCATTTTTGTCGAAATATCAAATCGTGGAGGATCAAGTATGAAACGATGGTAATAGTCCGCATTGAGACGTTGTTTTATATGGACAAAATTGATTCCTAACGCGATTTTTGTTTTGTTATCACCTGTGGGAACATCGCTTCCCACTCCATGGCATTGACGGCAATCCAGTGCATTTTTCATGGTCAGTTTGTTTCCGATCATGATCTGCTCTGATGAAGTTGAAAGTTTGGCTCCAGAATTATGCCGATCTGATGATGCAGGAATTCCGTGTTCAGCAGCCATGCCTGATGCGAGATATGAGGCATAAGCCGGAAAGTGAGGCATTCTTGATTTCAGCCAGGGGCGCGGTTTCCATGATAAATTTCCTGCTATGAAAGATTTTGACCAGGATGGTTTTAACTTTTCACCAGCCCAGGTCAGGCTGGGTAGAGATTCAGGTGGTAATCCCGAGTCCCCTTCTTCAGTCACGATTTCTCCACGCGGGCTCCTTGTGGCGTCCTGGTTATGGCAGGCTTTGCAGTTTAATTGACGCATCCATCTTGAAGAGACTTCAGGTAAACTATGTTGTGCCAGAGAATTTGTTCCGTTCTCAAGGATTGCTTGAATCGCCTCTCGTTGTATTTGCGAAATATTAAAATGAGGCATTGTTGCTTTATTCTTTTGCATCGCCGCCAGGCAACCCGTTGAGTAAGACACTTTTGTCAAAGGAATACGGGCTACTTGAGAATTCGTTGCCGGTTGACTGGAAAGTGTACCATGGCAGCGAACACAACCAAGTGTTCCATAATAGAGTTTCTGACCACGTTTAGCAGATCCTGCAGGCACAAGCAAAGAATTCGGAATTTTCGCTTTCGAATTTTCGATCAAAAAAGCAGATAGTCCCATCGCTTCTTGATCCTTCAATTTAAAGTCAGGCATCCGGCTCCATCGATTGTGTCGGTGAGGAGTCTTCAAAAAACGAAATAATTGAGTGGGGCTATACTTCCTTTTAATCAGTGCGAGTGAGTGTCTCTCGAATTCATCTGTCTGAGTAGCTGTTGAATAATGATGACAACTAATACACCCTAATTCTTCATATGATTTTGTACCGGATTCAATCAACAAGTTTGAATCAGTATCAATGATATGCCCCGGTTTCAGGGAATGATTGACGGTTGGTTTTTCTGCCAGAGAAATAAACCAGGCTGTTAAATCGGCTGCTTTTTGTTTTGCCAGTTTGGATTCCGGGTCACCTAGCATTAAAGGCATTGTTGATTTTTCATGTAAACTGTGTGGGTTTAACAACCAGTGAAACAACCAGCGTTTACTGACTCGATTGCCGATGTTATCTAAATTTGGTGCTGAACGCTTTAAGTCGGGCATTGCAGATGAGGGTGTGATAGATGCAGATTGATTCGCATTGAAAGACAACGTGCTTTCAATCTCACTCGACACGGAATGGCAGGCAAGACACTGAAAGTTCGCGATCAATTCACGACCCAGGCGAAGCTGTTGCATTTCAAGGAGTTGTTTATCATTTCCGGTGTGACTCAAAATGTCAGGGGGAATTGGCTCTGTAGCGAAATTCTCTCCACGCCAGAGTAGACGCAATTGTGCACCGCCATCTTTTCGACTTTGGTACTGTATGCCGATTCTGTTCAACCCTTTCTCAAGTTTTACAGAAACCGAAGCATTTGTAGCAAGGTTTTGGTCGGCTGCACTCAGAATACGTTTTTCGTTCACTGTAATTTTTGTATTACCGAATCCTTCCAGTTTCAGATGGAAGTGTCCGGGTAGTGGAACGTGAAGAAAACCATCAGCGATAGCTGTAAATCGCCCAGGTTTTAAAAAGGGAGTTGCTGGTTCACCAGGTGCAACAGCGAGTGCGAACATTCTGCCTGTGCGCGCGTCAGAGATGGAAGAGTCAATCGATGGGTTCTGACTAAATTTCCAGAGAACTCCCGGTTTCAAATGCTGCCGTTGTTCAAGAGTGAGCAGCTGTGTGTTCTTGATTCGTGTTAAAATATTTGGGTCCATCTTTTGTTCTGAAACACTATTAATTGTATGGTAATAAGTTTGTTTTATTTTCGTGCCTGATAGATCATTTAGATGATATGTGATTCCCATTTGCATCACAGGTTTCACATTGTTCAGTTCGAGGAATACAGTACGCTGGTCTTGCATGAGAGTTGTCGATATAATTTCAACTTCATCTCGTCCCTCTGTATGAGGAGCAGATACACGAAACTCCGGTGAGCCATAATTCTTGGACCACAGATAATTCCATTGTTCGATGGCGAAGTAGTCAGGGTTTTCTGCAGTATCACGATCTAATGGATTCGTAAATTTGAGAGAAATTCCATTCTGCATTGTTTTGACGGCAATGGGGAAATTAACGGGTTTTTCTGTATAGCGAACTCTTTGGAGGCAACCATCCTGCACAGCGTTTGTGACCCAGCCTTTCATTCCACTGACGTAAAGTTGGCCATCAACTGGGCTAAACCGTCCGCGCATAATTCCGGATTCAAAATCGAGTGGAAGTTTCAAAGTCCCACCCTGCGATTGCCCTTTGATCACTTCACGCAAGGTAAGCAATAATTTACTTTGGCCGTAGGATAGATGTAACAATTGGCCTTTTAGTGGCCCCCATTGATTACTGGTAACCCAAACCTGTCCGCCGCTGGAATTATCCTGCAATCGGGGAATCCAGCATAACGGTGGATCATAACCTGACAGTCTGTTTTGATTGATTTTTGGACCACCATAGCCGTAATATCCACCTGGTTTGATTTCTGCAATGTTAGATGCGGGAGTCCATTCGCCCTCTTGAGGAGACGTCGTAATGATATTTCCCGGCCCGATTCCCAAGCCATTGGGGTTACGAAATCCTGAGGCTATTACATTTGATTGACGACCATCACGCGTAATTTGCATCAGGCCTTTTTGTGCATGCATGAAATATAAATTACCGAAAGAATCTGACTCAAGGCAAGTCACATAATCGTGTCCGCTGATTGATGTGGGGTGCATATTATTAAAGCATTCATAAAAGTCAGCCTCTCCATCTAAATTTTGATCATGCAAGATTGTGACCTGATCACGTCCCAATACATAAATTTGATTCTCTACAACTTTGATGCCAAGAGGTTGAAATAGACCGGTCGCAAATCGTTTCCATTTAATGTTTTTCAGATCTCCCTGGACCCCCTTCACCAGCCATACATCTCCATGTACTGTTGAGACAGCCAGATCCCCATTATCCAGGAAATCGTGTCCGCTAATAAAAAACAGGGCTTTGTAGGGGTTTTTGTGAGGAATGGAAATAGTATCAACGACATATGCCGACTGCTCATTCGCAAGCTTTCCCTGAGTGATGAGAGTTTCTTTCCAATGAGGAGAGCCTGGGATTAATAAAGGTTGTAATGAAGGCGATTTCAACAGGTTTTCAGGAACTGTCAGTTTTGAATTCTGTTTTGGACTGGACTGATAATATATCGTAAAGCGTATTGTTTCTTTTCTGGGAGGAATAACAAATGCAGCCGATTGAGAATCATTTTCATTATTAACCAGGGGTTGGATTTTTTTCCAGCCTTCACAACCTATGAACATTGGATTGCTGTTGTCAGTCAAAACGAATCCTTTTGAATTTGGCCCAATCGCTTTGACCTGTTTTGAGTCAGCGACATTAAATTGAAGAGCTTTGTCTCCAGGACCAATTTCAAAGCTACGTGTAAAACAGGAGTTGCTACTTGATTTTATGAACCAGGGAGATTCGTAAATGATCGTGCTGCCCAATTTGTATTCCAGTGTTACACGATTCTGCTGAACGTGAGATCCGATAAACTGACATTTTAGATCAGAGCTCCATCCAGGTCCTTCCTGGGTTGAAAAATGAATCTTACCGACCGGGACAGGAGCTTTTATCAGACCGAATCGTACAGGAGATGGTTTGAGAAACCCTCCGGTCCAAATTCCCCGAACTTTACAATGTTGCGTGTCATAACAGATGGTGCCTTCTTCATGCTCGCCAACGCGAATCGAAAGTCCTTTTTTCACAGGGCCAGTAGGTAGAGGCACAGAACAGGCCAACCATTTACCAATGTCAGTTTGCTGCCAGCGACCATCATCGGTTGCCTGGGTGGGCTGTGAGAATCCGACAGATTCTTTTCCCCAATGATCTTTCGACTCGGAGTTCTTTTTTTTATCTGTCGCTGAATGCTGGGAGAGTGGGTTGTTGAGTTCAATTCTGAATGGAGTATCTGATGCAGCGTCTTGTACCCGGTGTTTTTTTTTCAATTCATCAAATGAAAATAATTTGAGAGTCTGTTGATCAACCTTTGTCGGTTCATGAGGTATGATTTCAAAATTGCGAAGGTCTTTTGAAAGGCGGACATCGTCTATCAGGCCATCGCATCGAATAGTATTTTCAATCAGGCCTCCAATGCGAATTTTTCCCTGTGAGGCGAGTTTCTTTCGTATAGGGAGAGCAGAGTCGAGTGCTTGTTTTCCATCTACAAAAAGACGAAGTCGATTATTTTCCAGAATCATTCCCACATAGTGCCATTTTTGATCACAGATATCTAATCTGGTTTTGTATTCTCCTCCCTGACCTGGCAGGAACACACTGAAGTAACCACTTCTTGCATAGGAGTACATTTCCCAATGCGCTGCCGAACTCTTTTTATGACTGGCGAGAATTATATTGAAACCATCTTTTTGATTTAATCTGACCCAGCAGTCAGCGCTGAGTGGACGCTGTTCGTGTGTGTTTTGAAATGGGATCAGTACCGTTCCGGAATTCGGATTGAGCGCATGACCAAATTTACCTGGTAGCAAGATGGCGCCTTGTTTTAAGTTTTCCGGGGAGACTTTTAGTCGTCTTAATTTATGAATGGGACGATTGGCAGCCCATGCTGTTGCTCGACGCAAAATTTCGCAGGCTTCAAAAGAGTCGTAGGTCTTTTCGCTATGTCCCAGCAGTGTCTGGAAAATACGACCTTTTCCATAGTGGTAGGTCCATGCAAGCGGTTCGTTTTTTTGAGTCACCTTTGATTTTGCGTAAATGAGAGGTTCAATGGGTTCTGTACCATCTTGTCGAAAGTAGAGTTCGTCGGTGATGGGGAATTTCGTTAAGTTATGAGTAATTGGGTGTATGTTATCGGTAATCTGTACGTGAAAATTTCCGAAAGCATCGTGTCCACTTTTGGATTCTCCTTTTCCATGATGATTCCAGACACGACGCACAATTTTGCGATACTCGGGCCAGTCCGATTTATCTGCCTTGGGTAAGGAGAAATGAAATGCACCATTTGCAAAATGGATTAAAATGAGTCCGCCGCCATTTTGAAGATAATTCATAAATGCCGTGCGAGATGTTTTACTCAAAGATGTACCATCGTGCCAATTTGTATAATTTTGCACAATGACTTGATATTCATTCAGCTTTATTTTTGAGAGATCCTCAATGTCGTAAGATATATCGACTTTGATACGGCGGTCCTGTTCGAGTCGTTTTTTGATCGCGGGAGTAGTCTTTTTCCAGTTGTGCCAGGAATGAGCTTCGTTGCCTGCAAACATGAGAACACGAATGGGTTGTTCGTCGAAAATTGCAGGTTGCGTTCCTTCAATTCCTGCGAGAGCTGATGTGATTTCTGCATGCGTATAATAACGTGACTTCACACCCTGCTCTGGAACTTCCAGTCCAGTAGTCCAGACGATGCCATTCAGGATAAATTTACGAAATGAATCATTTTTCCAGTTGTCATAAAAATGGCCACAGGTGGTGCCGAATCCGCGACCACCGTTCTTACGTTCTTTCGCCCAGGCAACTACATTGCCGTTTTCGTTTCGTCCTTTGAGCAGCGGTACTTCCAGCAGCGGTGTCAGTTTTTGGTCAGACGATTGAAAACGGATATTGAAATAAAATTCTTCTCGTAGTTCAAAGGGGTGAATGCCTTGGCAGATTGCGTGCTTGGGATGCGGGAGTTGAATTGGAGCTTTGATTGTTTTTATTGCGGAATACCAGCGTCGAAGTCCATTTTCCTCCCAGTCAAAGTAACCTCCCGACCAATCCAGAATTTGTTTTGAATATTTATCTGGAGCGAATGTAGAAAAGTGAAATGTCAAAAAACCACATCCGCGATCAATTTGTCGTTGGATTAGTTTTAAATGTTTTTCATTGATAAAGTGAGGAGCTTCAGCATATTTGTTTCCGTCCCTGCCATCTGAAATCACCATGATGGTATCGGCATCATTAAGTGTTTCAGGGTTTTTCGGCCAACCATTCAAATGATATTCCACACGTATTTGATCTTTTACATTGGAATTATCAAGCATGACTTTGAGCAGTTTTACTGACCAGGGGTAGTCGTGAATACCGTTCCCCACGGGACCATGGCTCTTAGGACCAGCTATTAATACGATTTTGCGCAGATCTAAAGTCGATTTTTTCTGTGGCGATTTATTTTGTGGTAACGGATCTTTTGCATGAATTTGATAATGATTCAGGCTGAGAAGTAAGATTAAATATACGAAATATTTCACAACAAAAATCTCTCTAGCGAACTGGAAGTGTTTTAGATCCGGTGAGTTGGATGTTGGTTTCCATGTCAAAAAACTGTAGCCGGTTTTGTAATTCAATTTTACAGTTGAGTTCACAAAAAAACTGCCAAGCTATCGCTTTTTTTGGAATTCTCTAAAAAGTGATGAGTATTCGTTTCAGTGTAAATAGAATAAATTCATTCTGATAGGAATTACGAAAAGTCATTGGATCGATCATGAATTTGAAAATGTATTAAATTACTGATGATTCATTTCCTGCATTTTACAGTAAAGCTTGCATGGATTCCCTATTCTCATTGCCTGAGAGGGTTGCTAAAGTGGTATTTTCAGCACTGTGTTGATAGTCACAATTACATTGATTCATTTTTTTGCATGGAATCGTTATGTACATTTATCGCTTCTGCGGTTTATTGATTTTGATTTGCATTTTAACGAACTCTCCACAAGCGAGTGCTCAAGTCAATCGTAACGTGGGGTTCGAATTAAATGCTTACGCTTTGACTCAGGCAAAGGTCGAAACCAAGCCGGGCATCATTCTGGAAAATGCAACGGTACTCATCCGGGACGGTCTGATCGAAGGCGTTGGTGTCGGTCTCAAAATTCCCGCTGATGCGGAAGTAATTGACTGCAAAGGAATGCAGATTTATGCAGGTTTCATTGATGCCGCTTCTAGCGCTCTGATTAATAAAGATATCAAAAAACCAAAACCAGATGAACGAAAAGTAGATTTCGGACGTTATGCACTGGCGGCGACACGTCCCGATAATAGAAATTATCTCAGTCCACATTCTCGTGCTAATCAGGCGGTTACAAATAAAAAAAACAGCTTCACCCCGTATCAGAAATCTGGATTTACTTCAGTTCATATTTTACCTCAAGGTCAGGTCGCCAGTGGTCAGGGAGCCCTGCTTTCAACGAGTGAATTTCCTGTAAGAGAGTCAACCTTGATTGGCTCCACAATGAGTTCATTCCGCTTGTTCGCACCCAAAGGTGATGTGTATCCGAAGACTTTGATGGGTGCAGTCGCACATCTACGACAAACATTTCTGGATGCGAATCATTATGAACAGCATTGGGATTTATACCATGATCAATCAGCATTTATAAAACGTCCGCCGACTGATCCCGCATATGTAGCTTGTTTGCAAACATTACATGGCAGGCAGATTCCCGTATTTGCTGCGAATTCACGTGATGAAATTTTACGCACGCTGGATTTCTGTAGTGAATTTAAACTGAAACCAGTCATCTGGGGGGGCGCGGAAGCGCATCTTTGTCTGGATCGATTGAAAGCTGATTCACGGGGTGTAATCTGTAAACTGGATTTTTCCGAGAAACCTAAGGTCGAAGATATAGCAGAAAAAAAAGAGCTCTCAACAGAGATTCAAGAACCGCTACGGGTTCAGCGGGAAAAACTCAAACTCTGGCATGATCGAATTCAAGGTTTGTCTCAACTGGCTGACCGTGGATTACCGGTTTCACTTTCTTCCGAATCATTAAAAAACAGTGTGACAGATCTCATACCTCAATTACGGATCGCTGTGGAAGAAGGTTTGTCAGCGAAGCAGGCGCTCCGGTTTTTGACGATCGATGCTGCAAAATTATTAGGCATCGATCAACGACTGGGAACTGTTGAAAAGGGGAAACTGGCACATCTGGTTGTCATGACAGGACCCTGGGAAAAAACTGACACAAAAATTCGTTACCTTTTTGTAGATGGCGTCTACTTTGAATACAAAGATCCGTCAGAATCAGAACAGGAGAAATCACCTGAGACGATCTCTTCGAATAAAGCACAGTCGGTTAAAATTAATTTAGCAGGAGACTGGGGAGTCGAAATCCAATCGGCTCAAGGAAAAGTCATTGGACAACTCCATCTCTCACAGGAGAAGGAGAAACTTCGCGGGACTTTTTCCAGCGAAAAAGGGGATGGGAAGATCACTGCGGGCACTATCAACAAAAACAATTATGAGTTTACTGTTGCAATCGGTGCGGGAGGACATTCGATTGAGTTACGGTTTAAGGGCTCTCTTGGAAAAGAGACTCGGCCAGATCGTATTTCCGGGAGCTTAAAGTCTGCCTTTGGTACCAAAACCAGTTGGTCTGCAGTGCGTAAGGTCGAAAAATCAAAGCAGTCTTCGGGAAATCCCATTCTGCTTTCTATTGAGGGCACCGACGAAGATCCTAAACTTTTGGGAGAATCAGTGTCTGGATCTCTGGTAGCCAAAAAACCAGACCTGACAGACAAACAACAGAGTTCCAAAGATGGTCATCATTTCAAAACAGAATTGGAATCGGACCGCGTCAGACGATTTCTCAAAACTGACGGGAATCTGCTGCTTAAAAACGGCACGGTAATTACCGTGACTGGTGAAATTTTGAAAAACACTTCTATTCTGGTCAAAAAGGGAAAAATATCGGCAATCGGAAAAACGTTTTTAGTACCCACTAACGTGGTCGAGATTGATGCAACCGGTTTGTATGTCATGCCAGGGATTATCGATACTCACAGTCATATTATGATTACAGATGGGATTAATGAGTCATCACAGTCGATCGTGCCTGAAGTTCGTATCAAAGATGTCGTCAATACGTCAGATCCCGCAGAGTACAGGGCTCTTGCCGGAGGTGTGACCACAGCCCGGCTTTTTCATGGTTCTGCAAATGTGATTGGTGGCCAGGATGCTGTCGTCAAATTAAAGTATGGAAAAACGGCCCGCGAGCATATTCTGCAAGATGCACCCCAGGGTGTCAAATTTGCGTTAGGCGAGAACGTTAAATGGCAGACAGCACGTTTCCCCAACACCAGAATGGGAGTCGAAGCGACACTACAACGTGCATTTCTGGAAGCCATTGATTATCGACGTCAGTGGCAGGAATATGAAAAGATTAAAAAAACGCGCGGCAAAAATAAGCAACTGCCTCCTCGCCGCGATCTACGTTTGGAAGCGCTGGCAGATATCGTGAATCATGATAAATTCATTCATTCCCATTGTTATCGGGCAGATGAAATATTGATGCTGCTCAGAGTGGCTTCACATCTTGGAATTCGAGTCTGGTCACTGCAGCATGTTTTGGAAGGATATAAAGTTGCACCGGAAATTCTAGCGCATGGGGCCAGCTGCAGCACATTTTCAGACTGGTGGGCCTATAAAATCGAAGCCTTTGATGCAGTGCCTCATAATGCAGCTCTGCTGAATGAAGCCGGAGTGAATACCGTTATTAAAAGTGATGACAGGGAATTGATCCGCCATCTTTATCTTGAAGCTGCCAAGACAGTACGTTATGGAAATATGTCTTTTAATGAAGCTTTGCGAACGATCACAATCAATCCCGCGCGCGAGTTAGGTCTGGATCAAAGAATCGGGTCCATCGAGATTGGGAAAGATGCCGACTTCGCTATTTTCAATGGTCATCCACTCAATGCTTATTCGCGCTGCGAAATGACGATTGTTGATGGGGAAGTCTGTTTTGATCGAAAGAAACAACCAACGGCCATGTTAAATTCGGCGGAGCAACGTTCTCATTCTCCGAAAGTTCAGATCGCTCAACGGAAAACAGCATCGATTTCTTTTCCAGGGGATGGCGTCAAAGAGTATGCAATTGTGGGCGCAACACTTCATCCGGTTGACGGAGAGGACATTTCTGATGGCATGATTGTAATTAAAGGTACTAAGATTGATTATGTCGGGCTGGAGAAAACGCTCCCAGAAAACATTATGATTATCAATGCGAAAAATTTACACGTCTATCCAGGAATGATTGATTCAGGGTCTACTTTGGGCCTGACTGAGATTGATAAGGTTCGTGAAACTCGGGACTATTCTGAAAGCGGTGATTTGCAGCCAGATTTAAGAACCGGCGTGGCCATCAATCCTGATTCAGAATTATTTCCAGTTGCTCGAGCAGGTGGAATTACGTCTGTTTTGGTCTGTCCACGGAATGGTTTGATTGCCGGCCAGGCTTCGCTGGTTCAAACTGCTGGTTGGACTGCACCAGAGATGGTGATGGATCTCGAAGCCGGATTACAGATTATCTGGAGTACTAAAGAAGAACGACAGCAGGAGCTGGCTGACTTTCTTAAGAAGGCCCGGCTTTATCTAAAGCTCAAGAAACAGACTAAAAAAAGTACACAGAACAGGCCAGTTACAGACCCACGTTACGAAGCTCTGATTCCGTATCTCACTCAAAAGAAACCAGTTTTTATCGAAGCGAATTCACAAAAAGAAATTGTCGGTGCCCTGCTCTTTATAGAGAAAGAAGAGTTAAAGGCTATTATCACAGGCGGGACTGACGCCTGGAAATTGACGAGTGAGCTAAAGGCAAGAAAAGTGTCTGTGATTGTAGGCCCGGTTATGAAGCGTCCACAAGAAAACTACGATCCCTTCGACGCACCATATGCCAATGCGGGGCATCTATATGAAGCAGGAGTTCCGTTTTGTATTCGTTCGAATAGTGCCTGGAATTCGCGAAATGCACCGTTTGAGGCAGCTATGGCCGTCGCCTACGGTTTACCAGAACAGGCTGCTTTAAGAGCCATTACTTTATCGGCTGCGGAAATACTGGGAGTGGAAAAACAGATCGGTTCATTAACGGAAGGCAAACTGGCGAATCTGATTATTGCTGACGGGTCGCCGTTGCAACATACGTCCCATATCAAAGCGGTTTGTGTTAGTGGGAAATTGTTACGGCCGGAAAGTAAACAAACGCGATTATATGAGCGATATCGTAGCCGGTTACTGAAATTGCAAAATCCATCAAATAATAAATCGTCTGCTCCGGTTCCACTGGAAACCAAGAAATCGGAGCCTGCCAAGAAGCCTGCGAACACGAAATAAACCACTCTTCGATTGTTGTTTACCGTAAAATGGTAGACTCGATCTGGTCAATTTTAAGAACGTGCATGGTGCGGCTAAAACGGTCTGGATTCTTTTTGAATGCTTCTCGCGATTCTAAATCAACAAACAAGTAGAGATTCTGATCGTAATAAGCCCCGTATTTTGTGTTACCTGGAATTGCACGATCCTGCTTGTTGAGGATCACAGGATCACAACCCAGCAATTGTGGTGCATAGCGTCCAGGATCATTTTTGAATATTTCCAGCTCAGTATGATTGGACAGAAAATATGTGATTCCCTGGTAGGGCCAACTGAATTCCTCAGATCCTTTCGTCCACTTCCGATCTCGCGTCAGTGCAATAGGGCTATATCCTTCCAGGCCGACATTTGGCGGCGATGTAGCGATATAGGATTTCTCTTCGGTTTTTTCAGAAGGTTGGTTTTCTTGCTGACTCTTCTGTTTCTGCATGAGTTCGCGTTTACTTTTTTGTGCCAGATAGACTCGCCGATCATTTTCATAACGGGAAGCGCCTCGTCCCAGAAAACTTAAATACTCGCTTTTGACCTGGCTTCCACCTGCTCGGGTAATGATTGTACCTGTAGGTGTTAAGAGAATATCACTGGGCAGAGAACGCACATTGAACCGCTCAACCAGATGTTGGTTTTGATCACTGTCAATTTTCACGGCAATAATTCGAGTACCAAACTGACTGGTCAGGGATTGAGTCTGCAAAACCGTCTGTTCCATTTGACGGCAAGGACCACACCATGAAGCGTGAAAGTGTAGCAAAATGGGGAGGTCTTTTTGTTGAGCTAGTTTTTGTGCAGATCGAAAGTCATGCAGCCACTCACCAGCTAAAGATTGATTAACCGAAATAGCAATCAAAGAGAACGTGACTGTTATGATCGATAAAATCTGTTTCTTTGATTTGCAATTGGTTAATAGCATGAAAGATCCTCCACTAATCACTTTGTATACATGAACGCAATGTGGTTCTGTAAAGCTGATCTCAGTCAGGTTTTTACTCTGAGATCTTCTTTGTTATCGGTTGGATGAGGGGAGGTTGTTGTGAAGTATTACACACTAATCGAAAGGGAGTGTGAGGAATTGATAAAAACTCAGGATCATGCGGAGGGAGTTTATTTCTCAGGAAGTAAACTTGAACCAGATTAACTAATCGGACTTTGGAAGATGCGCTTTACGCAGTTTAGGATTTTGAAGGGTGAGCAGGAATAAAAGCAAGGAAACTCTCAATTAATGCGAGACCATTTTCAGTGAGAATTGATTCTGGATGAAATTGTACACCAAAAAGAGGAGCAGTTTTGTGTTCAATTGTCATCGGAATTCCGTCTTCTGTCCTGGCCGTAACGTGCAATTCAGACGGGAGAGTTGCTTCATCAATGATCAGGGAATGGTAACGGGTTGCCCGGAAAGGATTGGGCAGATGAAATAATAAACGTGAATGTTGATGGTAGATTAAAGAAGTTTGACCGTGAACCGGTTGAGGTGCTTTGATTATTTTTCCTCCAAAACTGGCAGCAATTGTCTGATGTCCCAGACAAACACCCAGAATGGGGATGTGTTTTCCAAAGTGTGAAACCAGTTCTTGACCCGCGCCTGCTTCGTTGGGAGTACAGGGGCCGGGTGAAAGAACTATCGCTTCGGGTGAAATCTGTTCGGCTTGTTTAAGTGTGATTTGATCATTTCTAATCACTTGAGTCTGCTGACCAAGCTCTTCAAAATAGCGGGCCAGATTAAAGACAAAACTGTCATAGTTATCAATGATCAGGATCATGAAGTCGTTTCTGATAGCAATTAATTATGTTCGTAATGCGGCAATCATCCCCGCAGCTTTGTGCAGGGTTTCTTCATATTCCAGGCGAGGGTTGCTTTGTGCTACAATTCCACCTCCTACCGGAAATTGAATCCAGCCTTTTCGCACGGTTAATGTGCGAATCAAGATGTTACTGTCAAATTCACCATTCAAGCCGGCGTAGAACAGGCTGCCACAATAAGGGCCACGGACTGTTGGTTCTAATTCTGCGATAATTTCGAGCGACCGTACTTTGGGGGCACCTGTGATGGAACCGCCGGGAAATGCAGCAGCAAGTAAATCCCACACGGTATGTTTCGATTTAAGTTGTCCTCTCACTTCTGAGACCAGATGTTGTACGGTTTCATAAGTTTCGACATCGCACAGATGAGGCACACGAATTGACCCTGCTTGACAGACGCGAGAAAGATCATTGCGCAACAAATCTACGATCATCACATTTTCTGCCTGATCCTTGCTGCTTTCACGTAATTCATCACGTGTTAACAGATCTGCTTCTGGAACATATTTCCTGCGACGCGTGCCCTTAATAGGTCGGGTTTCCACTTCGTTATCAGAAACAGAGAGAAATCGTTCAGGGGAAGAGCTTACAACGGCCCAGTCATCCCATCCAAAATAGCCAGCAAAAGGAGCAGCATTTTTTGATCTTAATTTAAGATAGAGTTCAGCCGGGTGTCCTGTACAGCGACTTAACAAGCGTTGTGAAAAATTGGCCTGAAAGATATCTCCCGCGTGGATATATTCGACGATTCGTTCGACGTGATTGAGAAATTGCGTCTTGCTGAAATTGGTGAGAATCTCTTCGTTTCCCTCCAGTGGAAAAGCTGGAGATAGTTCATCAAGTTGTAGACTGTTTTTCAGTGAAGTATTACTTTGCGCTAAAGCCGTCAATCTGTTCTGTTTCTTGAAATTAATTAATTCAATGCGCGTTTTAATAGACTGCAAGCGTTGGTTGGCCAGATTAAGATTCTGTGATTCCAGATTTTGATCAAAACCTTGAACGATAAGCCATGCACGATGTTGGCTATGATCCCAGGCAATGACCCAATCATAAAATCCGACGGCTAAATCAGGGAGTCGGAATTCATCATGCCTGGCTCTCTCAAATTTTTCCCAGCACCGCCCCAGTTCGTAAGATAGAAGCCCTGCAAATCCTCCCTGAAAAGGGGGAAGTCCTGGAATGGATTCTACAAAATGGCGTGCATGTATATGGCGAAAAGATTCAAAAGGGTCATCTGAAAACTGAGCTTTTTGGATTTGAACGCGAGTCAGTGGGTTGCACATCAAATAAGAAAAACGGCCCACTGATGTTGATTGGCGGGCACTTTCCAATAACAACAGGCTATCATCGCAAGCAAATTCAAGAAAGAGCTGTTCGATCTCCGGGCAAGGTAAGAGTTCTTCCACTAAGGGAAGCTGATTCACTAAATACTTCCCCTGATGTTGACGTAGATGAGATATATCCTGAGATAGGTTGCCAGACATTAATTGATCGATTTTTACAGAAGAAGCACGAAACTAGCAAATTAGATCGAGTTACAAAAGACGCTTTAGATAAGTATATCAAGAGACACTCGCTTAAGGAAACATTAGCGAGGTCCACATTGTGGATCTTCTCCCTGAAGCCGTCTTCGTTCCTGAGCACTGATTTCTTCTTGAGACAGGAAACCCCAGTTTAAAGGCTGATCTTGCTGATATTGCTTTCCCAACGTCAACGCTGTCATTGCTTTACACATTTCATATCCCAGGTAAAAAGCATGCGAGGGATCCAGTTCTTTCGGGTTGGCCGCCTCAAACTGGTCAAATAACTCAAATGGATCAGTACCTTTCCAGTAACCGTCGCGATTCATGACATGTAATTCATCCTGTTCAGCGAAGATGCGATAATTGGGATCACGGATTTGTTGTGCAAGATGATTTAAGGCACCCTGCCCCATCTCATTGAGTCGGGCATCTCTTAGCATGACCAGTTGATAATGAATGTGTTTTGGTAGACTTTTGTTGTCAATTGAAAATTTCACCAGACGCCTGGCGTAGTCAAATTCTCGGATCGCACTCTGTGCCCAGTTAATGACTTCGGTGGCCAGAATACTGTGGATTTTTAATTCCTGACACAGAGCAGCCAGAACGAAATTGATTCCGGCAGTGTCAACCTCTGTCAGTTCGGTAAGATTCCCGATACCCATCATGATTTCAAATTCAGGGAATTCTTTACGTGTGCGATAGTAACGCTCTATTGAGGCAGTGAAACCAAATCCAATTGGTTCCAGGATGGGGTCGATTCGGAAGGGGGTATCAGAGCGAACCAGTTGGTCAACGATAGCACGCAGGGAATCAAAATCACTGGGTAGATCCGGGATTGCGACCACTTCAATGCCCAGTTTGGAAACCCAGTCAATGTTAGAATGATTACAACTAAGTATGAGTTCCGCCCCGCTGCTGACAGCGGCTTCTACTTCCTTTTGTTCAAAACTATCGATAGAAACCCGGTGCCCCGCATCTACCAGCATCTGTACGACATCCCCTGCTCGATTCCAGCTTTCACCGGGAACGCAACCGACGTCAATCAGGTCCGCACCATTCTGTCGATAATGTTCTGCTTGACGAAGAATCTCTTCGTTTGACAAAAATGGAGCGTGATTAATTTCTGCCAGAATTTCAATATCAAACTGAGACAGATCTTTTGGTGGCCTTCCTGCCTGACCAAAATATTCCGGCAGGTCAAAATGATCTTTTGGGCCTCTTTTAAAAGGAAGTCCAAAGTGATCCGTGAGGATCTGAAGATCACCTTTACATAAACCAGGAAGCATGACCCAGTCGATTCCCTCAGGAACATTCAGTCTGCGTTTGACCAGTGGAACATGCATTAATGCGGCAACTTGAACATTTAAGATGGTAATCTCATATGTAAAATTAACCTGTGGGGCTAGCTTTTCCAGAATTTCCCGTAATGAATATTCTGCGAGTTTACCAGTAACAAACAGGATTCGTTCCTGTTTCATAGTCCATCTTTCCTGAAGTCTTGAAAAATGCAGTTGCTGTTAGTGAATCCAATTTTTAGGGAATCCATCGAGCGATGATTGCTCAGTGGGTAACCAGATTGCTGTCTCTTCAATTTTTTGAGCCAACTCAGTGTCTTTGGTTGTAATTGCTTTCACACGGTGTGTCTGTAATTTGACCGTCACAGCGGCATATCCCACGTTGAGGTCCGGGTGATGCCAACCTGCTTCAGCCAGATAGCCGATCGTATTGACTAGCATCAGAGTATGTGACCAACCGGGCGTCGAAAACTTTCTTCTCAACCAGCCTTCACGTAGTTCCCATTTTGGAAAAATGTTTAGAAATTCCTGAATCTGTTCCTCTGATAAAATTTGATCTTCTGTCATGAGTTCCTCGAAAATTCTGAGAAAAAATTACCAGACTAAGAAAATAAGCCGAGACGAATTGAGTCGATAGTAAGTAGAGAGCAACTGTAATCGATTTCGGGATGTAATTAAATGATGGTCACTTCTCTAATTTCATAACCTTATTAAGAATAGCGATGGTTTTTTAAATCCGCTTGCCTGCTTGATCATAGGATTAGGTGCAAATTGACTACCCCTTGCATGTATTGTCGAGTAGAATAATATGACGAGGGTTTGTCGCACTGAATCTTCAAACCTGATCCCTCCTGCTTTTTCCCTCCACGGTTTCGTTGAGAAAGAACTGAATATATGAAACGGCTTCAGATTCTATTTCAGCCATCAGGAAATTTACGATTGATTTCAGGTGTTATCAGTTTGTCAATTCTGATGCTATTGGCCAGTGCCATGCCTGCTCTGGTTCAGGCTGCCAAAGAAAATAAAATTCCAGCTGCGCAGTTGGAATTTTTTGAAAAAGAGATTCGACCAGTTCTGGTCAAACGATGTTACGCTTGTCACGGTCCCAAGAAACAGGAGGCAAGTTTACGCCTGGATTCACATGCCTGGATGATGAAAGGCAGTGATAGTGGTGTAGCCGTTGTTCCAGGAGACCCTCTCAAAAGCAGAATGATACAGGTAATTCAATATCATGATGATGATAGCCAGATGCCTCCCGAAGGAAAAATGCCCCCCAAAGAAATTGCGGCACTCACCCGTTGGGTTAAAATGGGAACCCCCTGGCCCATTTCTAGGAATGATCCGAAAGTTATTCCGGGAAATGGATCTTATGATTACGCGACGCTGTCAAAAAGTCACTGGGCATTTCGGCCGGTGATCAACCCGAAATTACCTGAAATCAATAATCAACAACGAGTCTCTTCACCCTTAGACTACTTTGTGATTTCACGTTTAGAAGAGAAAGAACTGTCGCTTTCGCCCCCCGTTGATCGAAGAAAATTAATCCGCAGGGCTTCTGTTGACTTAACTGGATTACCTCCGTCTTATGAGGATGTAGAAGCTTTTGCGAATGATCCGTCTCCCAATGCGTATGAAAAACTGATTGATCGGCTTTTGGCTTCTCCAGGCTATGGAGAACGATGGGGGAGACATTGGTTGGATGTCGCGCGTTATGCAGATACCAAAGGCTATGTATTTACCTCAGAACGCCGCTATCCTTACTCTTATACCTATCGTGATTATGTGATTCGTGCGTTCAATGAAGATTTGCCTTATGACAGGTTTATTCAGGAACAATTAGCCGCGGACCAGCTTGATCGAAAAGGCGATGATCGTTCCCTGGCTGCGCTTGGATTTCTGACAGTAGGTCGACGCTATCGCGGAAATATCCACGACATCACTGATGATCGAATCGATCTTGTTTCGCGTGGGTTGTTAGGATTGACTGCATCCTGTGCACGCTGCCACGACCATAAGTTTGATCCTGTTCCGAGCAAAGATTATTATTCATTATACAGCGTGTTCGTCAGCAGTTATGAGCCTGCAGAAAAAGATTTACCTCTGATCGGAAAACCAAAATCGGAAAAAGCTTATAAGGAGTATCAAGTAGAAAGGTCGAAACGTCAGAAAATAATCGATGATTATAAGCACGACGAAGGTCAGAAATTCAGAGCCAATGCCCGTTTAACAGTGGCAGAAGTTTTACAGGCTATTGCTTTTAAACATAAGCTGACTGGAATAGATGAAAAGCCCCAATATGCAAAAGAGGCTCCCCATCGGCGGTATGTCGATCTCTGGCAGGCTTTCCTGACAAGGAAAGCGAAATTATATCCCACGGTCTTTTCCCCCTGGATGGCATTGACTCCAATCAAAAAAGGGGAATTTTCTACAAAATCGGTTGAGATAATTCAAAAGTTAGTAGAGCAGGAAGCGAAAACTACATCTGGAACCAGATTTAACCGATTAATCGTGCATGCTTTGAAAAATCATCCGCCTCAATCGATTTATGATGTGTGTCGAATTTATGGCAATGTTTTTAAAGAAGTTGAACTGCAATGGATAAAGACGATTGAGGATGCAAAAAAAAACAAGACCAAATTACCTGAAAAGCTGAACGATCAGAATGCGGAAGAGTTGCGTCAAATTTTATATCATCCGGAATCCCCTACTGTTGTCAGTGATGAGGTCGTGCAGTCGATGTTCAATCGGGCGCAAAGAAATAAGATACGTCAACTACAGAAAAAAATTGAAACATTGGATGTTACATCACCAGGTGCACCTCCGCGTGCGATGGTACTTTTGGACAAGGAAAAATCAGTTACATCTCATGTCCATTTGCGAGGGAATCCGGGTCGGCGTGGTGAAATAGCCCCACGTCAATTTTTCAGAATACTGGCTGGAGAAGATCGAAAACCATTCCAGAAAGGAAGTGGGAGACTGGAGCTGGCTCAATCGATTACTTCCCGCGAGAATCCTTTAACGGCACGTGTGTTTGTCAATCGAGTCTGGATGCACCATTTTGGTGCAGGGTTAGTCAGAACCCCCAGTGATTTTGGTGTGAGAAGCGCCCCGCCAACTCACCCTGAACTACTAGATTATCTGGCCTATCGTTTTATGAACGAGGGTTGGTCCGTAAAGGCATTACAGAAATCGATTATGTTATCCGCCACTTATCGACAGTCTTCCCAGAAAAGCTCAAAGGCATTGATGATTGATTCGGATAACCGTCTGCTTTGGAAACACGCTCCTCAGCGAATGGGCTTTGAAGCGATGCGAGATTCGTTGCTGTTTGTCTCGGGTCAGCTATCTAAAGAACGGGGTGGCAAAAGTTATTTGATTGATAAAATTCCAACAGACCCAAGACGTACTGTCTATAGTTTTGTGGATCGAAATAATTTACCAAGCGTATTTCGCACATTCGATTTTGCCAACGTTGAATCCAGTACGGCAAAGAGACCTTTCACTACGGTTCCTCAGCAGGCATTGTTTGCCATGAATAGCCCCTTGCTCATTGAGCAATCAGGATTTCTAGTAAAAGATTTGAGTCTGGAAAAAACGGCAAATGAGAAGAGTGTTGATGCCGCAATTGTTGCTCTTTACCAGCGTGTCCTGGCGCGAAATCCAACTGCTGACGAAATCGATCTCGGCAAGAATTTTCTGATTCATCATCGGGATCAAATTAAGACACCCGCTCGCATGAGTGGATGGGAAAAATATACTCAAGTGCTTTGTACTTCTAATGAATTCATGTTTGTTGATTAATGTGAAACTGGATACGGAAATCATTTCAGGAGCCTGTTCTGATGACTGAAACAAGTCGACATTTCAATTGTGAACCGATCATCACACGGCGGCAGATGCTGCAACGTTGTGGTACCGGATTGGGGTCGATGGGCCTGGCTTCCTTAATGGCTTCAGAGGGGTTACTGGAGCAGTCATCTGGGGCTACGTCAGCACGTGGCGAATCACCGATGGCTCCGAAAAAGTCTCATTTCCCTCCAAAGGCGAAGCATGTCATTCATATCTTTTTGAATGGAGGTGCTTCACAGGTCGATACATTTGATCCAAAGCCAGCCTTGGCAAAATATGCCGGGAAAATGTTGCCTACACAAAATCTACGCACAGAACGAAAAACCGGGGCCTCACTCCCCTCTCCTTTTAAATTTAAAAAGTATGGAGAGAGTGGATTGGAAGTAAGCGAACTATTTTCTGAATTGGGAGACTGTGTCGACGATATAGCCTTTGTGAGGTCAATGTACACAAATGTGCCCAATCACGAGCCTTCTTTGATGATGATGAATTGTGGTGATCTGATCCAGCCACGACCCAGTATGGGAGCCTGGGTTACATATGGATTGGGTACCGAAAATCAGAATCTTCCTGGTTTCGTAGTTATGTGTCCGGGGGGATACCCGATTACTGAATCTGCTAACTGGCGATCCGCATTTTTACCTGGTGCTTACCAGGGAACTCACCTCGACACAAAACACACTCAAATCGAAAAACTAATTTCCAACATCAAAAATAAAAAACTTTCATTGCCCGAACAGCGTCACCAGCTTGATTTATTACAGGCATTAAATCGTAAACACCAGTCTGTTCGTTCCGATGAATCAGCCTTGGAATCCAGGATTCAATCATTTGAACTGGCCTACCGGATGCAGATGCAGGCCTCAGATGTGTTTGATATTACTCAGGAGCCAAAACACATTCACGAAATGTATGGTTCGGGGGTTCACGCACGGCAATTAATGATTGCGCGCAGATTGGTAGAGCGTGGTGTTCGCTATGTGCAACTCTGGCATGGAGCAGGTCAGCCTTGGGATAATCATGATGAGATCGAAAAAGGGCATCGACATTTAGCGAAACAATGCTCTCAGCCGATTGCAGCTTTGTTAAAGGATCTCAAACAGAGAGGGCTACTGGAGGACACCATTGTAATGTGTGGGGGGGAATTTGGAAGAACCCCGGTAGTGGAATTACCAACACCCGGTGCGAACGCCGGTAAAATGAATGGTCGCGATCACAATAATCATGGTTTTACTGTCTGGTTGGCGGGAGGCGGAGTGAAAGGTGGCCAGGCTTACGGAGCCACTGATGAGTTTGGTTTTGCAGCAGTGGAAAATAAGGTTCACGTTCATGATCTTCAGGCCACATTACTCAATCTACTTGGATTTGACCATGAACGATTAACGTACCGATTTGCTGGTCGGGATTTTCGGCTGACTGACGTCCATGGAAAAGTGGTTGAAGAACTAATCGCCTGAAATAGCCTCGAACGACAGATTTGCCCATTTAAACGGCTTTTTCATACTTCTTAAATATAAAATCCCCATCTTTGTGTAATTATTCAAGTAGAGGTACTTGACCTTGTCGCTAAAGCAGGGAAAGATTGTTCAGGTACATCAGTCTCTAAGAAAGGATTATCATTCTCGAGGCTGAGTTTGGTTTTGAATGTGTTTTAAGGGGGAACCTGTGGCTGGGGATAACGAGCGCATTAAACTGACTCTTGAATTGCTTGGTTGTGGACTCTGCCCCTTCATTGAGCAGGAAATGAAAGCCGTATATCAGGACTCCTGGATTGATCGTGCAAAAGAGAGTTTTCGAAATTCACCGATCACATCACAACCTGCGGGCGAAGCCATTCGCTGGGATGCTCATTCAACCCTGTTAATTTTGTGGGACCATTGGAACAGTGTCTTTCGCAATCGATTGACTCCATTGGAAAGGAGTTTTGTCGGCGAACTAAGAGAATATAGAAACCGCTGGGCACATCAAAGTGAGCTTAATACGGCCGATACCCTCAGAATTCTCGATACTGCATCCCGGCTACTATCAGCTGTTGGAGCAACCAAAGAAGCCAGCCAACTAAAGGCCGAACGAGAGAAATTATTGAGTCAGATTCTGCAACAACAGGGAAAAAACATCTATGACTCGAGCGACCATCAACGTGACCGCTTGCGAGATGCGACAATTTTTTTCGTTTGTGCCATTGTCACAGTTGTCGTAATTATTAATGCTTATGGTACAGGAGCACCTGCGGTCTTTTTCGCAGCATTTGTCGCGAGTGTATTTGCATTTCTAGCATACCAGCGCTGGGTGACTCCTGACCGTCCGACTTACGGTGCACATGAATGCACAAATTGCGGGAAGGTTATCTACGGAGAATCTTGTCCTTATTGCAATGAGAATAATATTCAATGATTTGGTGATCAATCAAGCCATTCATCTTCCGGATCAAATTTCGGAAAGACGATATTGATGATTTTCATTGTTCCAATCGCCCTGTGTCGAATACCCGGGGGTATGACAATTGACATGCCTGCATGAACTGGAATAATTTCATCATCCAATTGCATCTTGGCATCCTCGCCACATTCAAGGAAATAATATGTTTCCGTCAGTTTTCGATGATAATGCAGCTCTGCTGTTTCCGAAATTTCAGTGACGTGTAATGTGCCGGGGAACTCACTGACATCAGCAAACGCGCGCCTTGCAGTCCCACAAGGACAAGACGTCCCTTCAATTTGCGAAAAATCAACGAGATGATATTTTTTTTGTGTGGATTCCTGCATCAATTCATTCCTGTTGGATACATTTTCGAGTTCGAGAGCAAAAGTCTGATTTCAATCTTACAGTAATTCACAGTATAGCAAATTATTAATCAGAAAAAACAATCATCCTAATAAGTCGATATCATCCAGTAAGACTCTGAGAAACGGTTCGACATCGGTGACTAATCCCACAGTCTGAAAGGTTCCACGATCAGCCAGCTTTGTCACCGTTGCCGGGTTGATATCAACGCAAACTACTTTCACACTGGCCGGTAATAAGTTCCCGACAGCGATGGAGTGAAGGGTTGTGGCAATCATCAAACAGAATGATACACCTTGTACAAGTTCACGCATTTGACGTTGTGCTTCTATGGAATCTGTGACGACATCCGGCAAAGGTCCATCATCTCGAATACTACCAGCTAATAGAAATGGAACCTGTTTTTTCACACATTCATACATAATTCCAGATTTTAAAACACCTTCCTCGACTGCATTCTGGATGCTGCCTAAGCGTCGGATACGATTAATCGATCGTAAGTGGTGCTCGTGTCCTTCTTCACTGGAGCCACCATGTTTCATCGAAATTCCCAGACTGGTACCGTAAAAAGACTCTTCAATGTCATGTGTGGCAAGCGCATTACCTGCGAAGAGGAGATTAACATATCCTTCTTTGATCAGTTTACTGAAGTGATCTCTGCTGCCAGTATGAACAACTGCAGGACCCGCAACAACGAGGATTTTTCCATCTCCTTCTCGGGCGCGTTTCATTTCAGATGCAATTTCTCTGACAGTGACACCCTTGGGTTTTTCACTTGAAACAGTGCTATTCATGAAAGAGAATCCAGATACTTCAGTCGTGCTTCTCTCGGCAGGTAGCACTCGGGTTCCCTGGTGACCGATGATCACCAAGTCGCCCTTTTGAACATCAGACATAGGCAAGCAATAAGCTTTTTTTTGGTCCGGTCTGACAATGATGCCGCAGTCCATTTCCTGTAAGTCAACGGGTATCCAGTTTTCCGCAATGCGAATTTCCGTTTTCTGGTTTGTACTGCAATAAAAACCTTCCGGGAAAGCTCCATTCATGTCAGCCGGCTTTAAAATACAATCATGTTGATGAATGGAAACTGCACCATGTTGGGCTATTTGAGTTAAAATAATTTGGAGAGTCTCTGAGTCATTTGCTGATACGTTGATTCGGGCATGGCTGCTATCGGATCGTAATTGACCTACCGAAATCTCATTGATAGAAAAATCCCCACCCAAAACTGTAATTTCATCAAGAATCTTAGGGAGTAGCAAGCTATCAATAATGTGTCCCTGTAATTCGACTTCTTCACTAAAAGGAGGCCGTTTGGCAGGTTGGTCGTCTGCAGAATGATGAGGAGCTTGATTCATGGTCGTTCCTTGTCTGGGAAACCAACTGAGACAGTAGTGTAAAGTTAAATATTTGAAAATTGAAATGAACTCATATCTGTATTTTACGTTTAATTTGATAAAAGAATACTCTGAAAAGAATGTTTACAGTCATCCCTATCATATTATTTCATTACTTTTTAATATTTCGCAGACAGAAAGAATGCAGTATTTTAGAAACTCGATAGGAGCAGGAGCTTGCAATTATTAATCATGGCTATGGAGCCACTTGAATTTTTCAAATTAATAACCGGATTAACTGCTCCTTCTTCAATTCTCATCAGCCTGTTATTTATCGCGCTGGGGATGGTCAGTATCACGAAGGGAGGCGATCTCTTTACCGACAGTGCTGTCGAGATTGCCAGACTAACCAGAGTTCCACCTGTCATTATTGGTGCGACAATAGTTAGTATGTCAACCACATTTCCTGAATTGATGGTCTCTGTGACCAGCACGGTATCTGGAAAAGGTGATCTTGCGGTGGGAAATGCACTCGGGTCCTGTTTATGCAATATTGGCTTGATCATTGGTTCTTGTGCACTTCTGAATGGATTTCTGGCCAGGAAACGGAATACTGAGCGTTGCATTCCCGTTTCCCGATTCACGATAGTTGGCCCCGGATTTTTTATGTTATTGTCCGGAGTGATAGTCTGGTTGTTTAGTCTGTTTTCATCTGGAGGTGCGGTTAATCAAAACGGATTACCAGCAGAATTTGCCATAGCACGTTGGCAGGCGGGTATTTTGCTTTGTATCCTGGCAGGTTACATCTTGTTTACTTTGAGAGTGGCTTTGAGTTCACGACATGATTTTGGTCTCGATCAGGAACAACCACCTCAAGTCGAAAATTTAAAACGTTATTACTCTAAATTGGCATTCGCATTCTTTATAGGAGCCTGTCTGGTCATTCTGGGAAGTAAACTCCTGGTAACAAATGCAGTACAGGTGGCGCGGTATTTCGAAGTTTCTGAGTTGTTAATCGGACTGACAATCCTTGCCGTGGGAACTTCCCTGCCAGAATTCACTATATCTATACTTTCCATTGTGAAAGGGCATGGCGCATTGGGTACCGGTAATATCATTGGAGCCAATGTTCTGAATATCACAATGGTCATTGCTACATGTGCCTTGATTCATCCATTGCCGATCCCAAAGCAAACCGTCTATTTCGATGCTCCTGTAGTGATATTGTTAATTCTGGCAATGTTGGGGCTTTCCTGGCGGCGTAAGGAAATCTCTCCTGTGAGCGGCTCGATTTTGCTGACAATTTATGTAGGATATTTACTCATCGCCACATTCTGGTTTGCCAGTTAATACCTTGTAATGAAAGTATGGACTTGATTCAGTCACCAATATGAGAATATCATCATATTCAAACAGAAATTGTTTCTGTGGGATCAGTCACTTAGTCTTCAGGTCAGGTTGTTTTTCTCACTGATTATTACTTTCTTCTAACATATTCTCCAACTCATTAATGTTCGCCAAATGGTCAGAATTGGAATAATAGGGCTCGGTCCATATTGGGAACAGCGATATGAACCCGCGCTGAGAATGATGGATCAACGAATCCAGATCAAAGCGATATATGACCCCGTTCGCAGCCGCGCAGAACAGGCTGCCGAGTATTGGAATGCAGATGTCGTCTCTGGAATAGGATGTCTGGTGTCGCGTTATCCTCTGGATGCATTTTTATTATTGCATTCTCACTGGATGAATCATTACCCGCTTAAAATACTTAGCCAGCAACATCGTCCGGTATATATTGCTGGCAGCCTGGGCGAAGATCTAAACTTACTCGAATCGATTCATGACACTGCCTCAGAAAAATTAGTCACGTTAATGCCCGAATTCAGTCGGCGATACTCACAGGCGACAACTCGTTTTTTTGAATTAGTTGTCACACGATTGGGGAACCCGATTTCGATTCAAATCGAGACATGTTGTCCTTCTAAGAATCAGCAAGTTGATGTACCAGGCCAGAAGAATGAGACCGATTTTCTGGTCGGATTAATTGACTGGTGTTGTTATCTTATGCGGACAAAGCCTGTCAGAGTTCAAACTACCATTCATTCAGACTTCAGCGATCATTCGGAAGATTCTCGCCAAATCAAAGTTGAATTTTTACACGACCCCGTTACCGGGGCAGCGCGTTTTGCATTAATCAAAATAAAAAATGAGCAGCGAACAGCAGAGCCACTTTTTCCCAGGCATCGGATTGTTTGTCGGAATGGATCGGCTGAGTTTCATTCTCCGGATGAGATTCATTGGGAAACAGAATCATCCTCAATGACCGAATCACTCAAAAGTGATCGCAGAGAACTGGAAGTGATGCTGGATCACTTTTGCCGTCGGGCAGTTGGTGGCATTATTCCTGTTGCCAATATCCAGGATGTTTGCCAGGCAATTAAACTCGTAAAGCTTTCCAGTGACAGTTTGAAATCCGGTTCGCCCCTCGAATTTGAATCAGATGCAAGGTGTGACTGATTTTTAGCAAGTAGCTGTTAATCAATGATATGTAGGAATTAGAAAAAGTGTCACCACACTCATGAAAAATCTATTTTGATTGTTTGGCGTGGGGATGGGCTTTTTCATAGGTTTCGCGTAAACGTTTTGTACTGACGTGTGTGTATATTTGCGTGGTGGTTAAGCTTTTATGTCCCAGCAATTCTTGTACGCTACGCAGATCTGCGCCGCCATCCAGAAGATGTGTGGCAAAGCTATGTCTCAATGTATGTGGGCTCGTTTTTTTATCGAGCCCTGTCTGAAGCAGATATTTTTCCAGCATACGGCCTATACTACGCGAGGTGATTCGAGTTTTGAGCCGATTGAGAAAAATTGCGTCAGAATCGGGATGAGCATTAGGCTTTGGTTCCCTTTCCGCTAACCACAATTTCAATGCTTTCTCGGCATAGCTGCCAATGGGGGCAATCCGTTCTTTGCGTCCTTTGCCCAGTACACGGATAATACTTGCATCCTGGTCCCAGTTACTTAGATCGAGAGCGACTAACTCGGAAACACGCAGTCCAGCTGAATAGAGTGTCTCGAGAATAGCACGGTCTCGGAGCCCCATTTTACTATTGGCCGGGGGTGCTTCAAGTAGAGCACCAATTTGATCCGTTGTCAAAAAATGTGGTAGCTTTCTACCAGTACGCGGTGTTCGAAGTGGCTTGGCCGGATTTGTTTTTGTGTACCCTTCTCTGCAACAATAGCGAAAAAAACTTCGCAGGCATGCTAAGCGTCTGGCAATTGTTGTACGTTCATATTGACATTCATGCAAATATGCCACATAGCGACGCAATTCGCTGATTTCGATACGGTCCGGCGGTAGGAGAGATCCTTCATACTCGGTCAGATATTCGACGAGGCTTTCCAGATCTTCAGCATAAGATTTGAGAGTGAGATCGGATGCATTGCGTTCTATTTGCAGATATCGCAAAAAGCTGTCAATCGCGTCATGCAGTTCAATTGACCTGATAGGTTGCGAAGAGATCATAAGAATTCAAATATCTGTATTTGGTTTCAGACATGGATTTGCAGTAAGAGAGTTCGCACTTATTGTAAGCAGAAGTAACGAATTCAGGCCGATTTGCGCAAACGACTCGATTGTTCTTCCAGTTCTGCTTCGCGCCTTAATTTTCTTACTTTCTGGCTCATGACTGCAGCATCATACCAGGTGAAACTTAATTCTTTATCAGCCGCATATTGACCTAATGTCTGTAGCATCTGAGAAGAGCTGACATCATCATAGAGAAACACATAGCGTTCTGTATCTTTTACTAATGCAACGACATTCATTTGCTGTTTCACTATAGCAGTCCTTTGTATTTCGTCAGAGCACCGGATTCAGAGACAGGATTGGTTGGGGGTGCTCATTCAACCGCAATATTAAATATCGGCTGTCGAGCAGTAGAATTATCGGTATTTTCTTACTTTGAAGATGATCTGGTGCTTAGCTTGCCCACCGTGCAACGTTAGCATCTCTAGAATCATTAAATGTGATGTAAACCGTATAAAGTCCTCGCTTCGATGCAGATATGCTTCCCAGCCGCCACTTCGACGATCTCCACTGACTTCCAGATAATCCCGCAGATGAGCTACTAACGCTGAGTCAGATCCATCAAAGAGCCTCGTATAAGACATAAATGGCTGGCGTGGATCATAGGCGTCTGTTTTTGTCGAACTGTTTATTGGATAGATTTCTTCCATTTGATTCGGGTACGAAGGAGTTTTTTGTTCTGGTTCCATATCAGATGACATTGGTGGCTTGGGGGCGACTACTGGCTGCCGTTCTGATTGTGTATCCGATGGCGGTTTCAATGTCGTTGGAGTTTGTACAAATTGATCCGTCGTTTGTGTTCCCTGATTGTCTTTAGCGTAAGCCTGAATCACTCTTGTTCGATTATTGAGGTCAGGCCTTGCGTTAAGGGTTTCCGATGATTGTCCGCGTATAATTAGTTTTGCTGGAGGAGCGGGGGCAAGTTCAGGCCCTTCTGGTTCGCAGCCATCTTGACAATCTTCCTCCCATTTGCCCCACTTCATTTTCTTTGCTCGTTTGGTCGTTTTTCGTTTTATGTGAGATGCCTGTTTCACATCACGATTTTTTTGTTTCTCTTCCCATTTTGTTTCTTTAGCCGCCAGACGATCCATTTTAAATAATGCATTCAGGGCATTTTTTTTGTTATGGCGTTCCTCGACCATCAAAGGAACTCCTGGAGTAAATTCCTGAGCATGAGGTGAATACCATGAAACCTGCATGCCAATTCGAGGTGGGTAATAGGGGGAATAATCCGTGATAGCACCGATTACAACTGCGTCAACATTCAGGATTTTTGCCAGTTTGAGAACATCATCCGGGTTATTCATTTGTAGTTGATGTTCCACCATCGCTACTTCAGAGACGCCCAGAGGTAAAACCTGAAATCCAGGGACTTTTTGCAATTCCGCAAAATAAGCGAGTGCAAATCGACGTCCGTCAACGTCTGGTTCCTGACTGAGATTAAAGAAAGGAACGAGTGCTACGGTTTTCAGCCTGGGATTGGGATTTGTGACAGAGGTATGCATGATGACACACCCTGAAAGGCAGCTTAAACATATTAATAAGGTAAAAATGCGAATCAGCACTGATTGGTTTCCATTGGATGAAGCCAGAAAGGATCGATTTCTTTTTTATCGGCATAACCGCTAAGGTAACTTCAATGAGAAATATTTAAGTATTTGCCCCATATTAACATTCGGCATAAATCGTTATATTTCAGCGTTCTCTTGTCATAGGCTGTCCTGGATGTCACTATAATCAGGCAGAGAAATGACTGAAGAAAATCTATTAAGTAGATGTTACGCCTCTTTTCATACTTAAAGTTCCAATGAATTCCTCACTTCCTTCTCAACCAGATTTCCGACCTCCTGTTTGTTATGGGAGTTTGAAGTTAGCTTCCCGGTACTTACTCTCTCCCTTAGCGGGGTATACGAATTTACCCTTTCGGCGAATAGTACGAGAAATCGGTGGGGTTGGATTGGCAACAACCGATCTGGTCAATGCCCGTGGATTGCTGGAAGGCAGTGCTAAAACTCTGCAGCTGATTCAAACTTGTCCCGAAGATACTCCGTTTGCAGTCCAAATCTTTGGGAATGACCCCAAACAGATGCAGGAGGCTGCGCAATTGCTACAGGATCGGGACGTTGATTCAATTGATATCAATATGGGATGTCCCGTCAATCGGATTGTTAAAGGGGGCGCTGGCGCAAGTATGATGTGTCATCCCGACAAGACCATCGCTTTAGTTCAATCTGTTGTTGAATCTGTGAAGATACCAGTGTCGGTAAAAATGCGTCTTGGCTGGGATGATCACAATTTATCAGCTCCCTTTTTTGCCAGAGAATTTGAGCAAGTGGGTGTTGTTGCCGTTGCCATTCATGGCAGAACGCGTGAGCAGGGCTTTCGAGGTTCAGTCAATCATGACGGAATTCGTCAGGTAGTGGAAGCGGTGCAATCAATACCAGTGATAGGAAATGGTGATGTGACGAGCATTGCTGACGCTGACTATATGCTGAAAACCACAGGTTGTGCAGGTGTTTCCATTGGACGTGGGGCTTTGGCAAACCCATGGATATTTCATCAATTGGTCCAATGGGAGCAGACTGGCCAATGTGACCCTCCTGGAAAATTTGATGATCGCCTGGAGCTTTTATTGCGCCAATTTCGTTACCTGCTCGAGATGACAACGGAACATCGTGCCATTTCCATGTTTCGAAAAATGGGCCATTGGTATTTGAAGTCGATGCGAGTGATGCCTGCCTTGCGTCACCAGTTCCAATGTGCACAGAATTTGAAAGAATTTGAAGAAGCGATCAATACGATTTCAGCAAAAGGACCAAGATCTGGTTCCCGAAATGGAATTCTGCCTGATATGCATATCCCTGTTCCTGGCGGCGCTGTTGAGCGCTGGTGAAAAAGTCGTCGTGTTAAACGTCTTCGTCCAGTTCTTCCACGAGAGAATGATCTAGTTCGATACGAAGTTTGGTTACTTTTCGCTCATCGGATTCAAGAACATCAAAACGCAGCTGCTGCCAGGTGAGAGTATCACCGGCTTGTGGAACCTTGCCAACCTGTGTAATCACAAATCCGCCAATGGTGTCGAAGTCTTTTCCTTCAGGCAGACCATAGTCGAATTGTTCATTGAGATCGTCGATATGAACTCGGGCATCAACTTCGATAATATCCTTACCCAGTTCAAAAATCATCTGCTCTTCTTCTTCATCAAACTCATCAACGATATCGCCGACAATTTCTTCGAGTACGTCCTCCATCGTGACTAAGCCCGCAACTCCGCCATATTCATCAATGACAATTGCCATATGGACATGCTCTTTCTGCATCGTTTCCAATAAAGAATCAATACCCGTTGTTTCAGGAATATAGAAGGGGGTAAACATCAGATCCCGAATGGTCAGTTTTTCTGAAGAACTGGAATTCTGATTGTCCTTTGAAAAGTGTTTTAGAAGTTCACGCGCATAAAGTATCCCCACAATATCGTCGGTTGAATCTCCGATCACAGGAATGCGAGAGTGGGCGACTTCGATAAACTTGAGCAGAGCATCGTCCAGAGTTGCATTGACAGGGATGTACTCGATATCCATTCGCTGGGTCATAATGGCGGCAACATCTTCGTCCTGCAATTCCATCACACGTTGAATCATTTTGCCGGCTTCCGATTCAAGAATTCCTCCACGAGCACCCTCTTCAATCACAGATAGTATCTCTTCACTGATGTTGGCTTCCCGACCATTTTTGTTCTCTTCTTTCCCCGCCAGTCGATGTGAAAACTCGTCAATTTTCCAGGAGATCCAGATCACAGGTTTGAGTAACACAGGTAACCAGCGAATTACTGGCCAGGATTGCTGTAGGAATCGTTCACCTGAAATCCGTGACACTGTCCAGGGAATAGTCATCAGAATTAAGATTCCTACAATCAAAGCAAAAATCAATTGAAGGATGAATTGAGCCGTTACGGAAATGGAGTTGAACTCATCAGGGATTTCAACGTATTGGTGGGTCAGAAGCGATGAAATGAGAATCACGCCAGAAAGGTAGCAAAAGTCAGCAGCCAGCAGAATTGTCGGATGTGATCTCAGTATGTCACTGAATCGATTTGGTACCCCCGCTTCGTTACAGAGTGTCTCTAATCGACTTCGTGAAAAATCTCTTAAAGAAAAACCCAATAATCCTGAAAACAGGGTGAATAAAATTAAAACTGCAAAAATCAGCGTGACCATAGATAGTGCAAAGAGCCAAGTTTTTAAGTGACAATATGGATTCTATTAAACTATTGAAACCAGACTAAAGTTTAACCAAATCGATGAATACATGAATCTGTTAAAAGGGATAATTCTTACGCTTTTCTCACTCTTCTTGCCTGGGGATTGACAGGGCCTTGTGATCAAAAAACTGTTGTTCTTTTGTCCGCATTAGATTAAGTTCTTCTGCTGTTAAGTCATCGTAACCACACAGGTGTAACACTCCATGTACCACATAAAGCAAGAGTTCATTTTCAGCGGACCAATCGTAGTTCTCTGACATGTCGCTGGCCATTTCCGCTGAGACCAGGACCTCGCCTTCAATGGTCTTTCCTGCCCCTCTCAGCTCAGGTACCTGTTTTTCTAAGTCTGACTGGCATTCCAGCAGAAAACTCAGAACATCTGTATTATAGTCGTGATCAAGATATTGTTGGTTTAACTTTCGGATCGTCGCATTATCAATGATAGCCAGGCTAATATCTGCCCTTACAACATTTTCTGATTGGAGAAGAAAACAGACGGTTTCCTGAAGTAGTGCTTCATCGATAGAAAGGTGACTCTGAGAGTTTTGAATTCTGATCAGAAACTGGTCTTTTTTGTTCATTTATGCAATCTAGCGGGAGTTAAGCGGAGCGCTCTTCCGGATATTTAATACGCCCGTGATAGATACCAATAAGAGATTTTACCAGGGACTCTTCAACAATATTTATTTCACTTAATGTTAACGAGCAATCATTAAACTGGCCATCCAACAGGCGTTTCATGACCAGTGAATGAACCAGAGATACGATTCTTTTTGGTGTGGGATCGCTGAGAGTTCGACTGGCACTTTCGACGGCATCGGCCAGCATCATTACGCCTGCTTCTCTGGTTTGCGGTTTGGGGCCAGGATAACGGAACGAAGATTCTTCTGCATCTGTTTTGTGGTCTGGACTGAGATCCGCCTGCTTTTCAGCTTCCCGGAAAAAATATTCAACCAGAGTTGTGCCGTGGTGTTGTTCGATAAAGTCTATCAATGGTTGTGGTAGATTATGTTGACGTGCCAGATCAACCCCGTCTTTGACGTGTCCAATGATAATTAAAGTACTCATTGCTGGTGCCAGATTGTCGTGCAGGCTTTCACTGCCAACTACCATGTTCTCGATAAAATATTGTGGTTTCAACATTTTTCCAATGTCATGGTAATAGGCAGCGACCCGCACTAAAAGACCGTTAGCGCCAATCTTATCTGCCGCTGCTTCTCCGATTGTTGCTACCGAAATGGAATGGTTATAGGTTCCTGGAGCACGACGAACTAATTCCTGAAGTAATGCATGCGAAACATCACTCATTTCTAATAAACTGATGTCAGTCACGACACCAAACAGAGATTCAATAAACGGCAAACTACCGGCTACGAGATATCCAGCAGCAAGGCACCACCCTGCTCCCTGTAGACTTTCCCATAAAACCTGCTGGTCAAAAAAGCCATTTGAAAGTCCCTGATTATTAATCAGGTTGATTCCCCAGTAAACCAGGAAATAGGTAAGTCCTGTCCCAAAACCGAGTTTAATCAGTGTCGATCGAGAAGAGACACTACCGAGAGAGATGACGGCGATTGCAGAGACGCTCATCAGAACTACAAAATGTCCCAGCGATCCACCTGAAGACAGACAGAGAATCAGGGAAAGCGATAATGCTGTCAAGATAGCCATCATTTGATCATAAACAATGGCAAAGACCATTACTGTAACAAGTAGCGGCAGCACTTCTGCACGCCATGGATCGTAAGAGAGCAGTCGCCCGAGGAAAATAGTAAGAACAATAACGCTTAAGTAGATGCTTAAACGGCTGACAGTGTTTGAGATCGCTTTTTTATTATGCAGCAAGTGGTAGCCATTGAGCACCGCAAGCACGATGAGCATGAGGAAAATAATACTAATGCGGACAATTCGCTCATAGAAGGGCACGACTTCTTCCTTGGCTTCATGTTCGGCACGCAGTAATGCAAGCTGTGTTTCATCGATTACCTGTCCCGGTTCAACGAGAATTGTCCCGCGTTGAAAAGTATCAAAGGTCTCTTTGACAAGTTGTCGGGCCTGGTTTCGCTCTTGTACGGTTCTTTCTGAGTCGTAGACCAGAGTTGTGGGCGCTTGAAAAAGTATCCAGTGTGAGAGAACCGCAGACATCGGAGCCAGTTTGGAGTGATTTTTCCATGCTCTTCCAATGACCCCGTTTTCCGAAAGTTGATTGGGCAGTTGGATGTCAAAGGTGGTCACGATCCGGCGTGTATCGAGATTCTTGTTAATGATTGCTATCGCGTCATCTGCACGGATTTGATTTTTCGACAGATCCGATTCATTTACAATCCCATAGATTAACAGTGGTGAAATTAGTGTTTTGAAGTCCTTGATCAGTTCATCAATTTTTTTGGTATCACTGGAATCAGGGCTACTGACAACAGACTTCAGTTCCGCGAATGTCTGCTCCGACTCTTCCGGAAGTTGGTCAATAAACTGTTCCAGTCTCTGGGAAGAGATTAACCCCAGTCTTGCTCTAGTTTCCGTATTTAACTCATCTAAAGATTTCGCCGTTGAAATTGCTTCCAGATCTTCTTGGAGCAATAAAGGCAAATCGTCGATCAAGTCTGTGTTCTGGTTAAATGTATAGGGGACTGCAGATTCTTTTTGGGTTCGTTCGCGATCTGTTTCTATGGGGTTGGCAATTTTAAAAGTGGCATTTGCCAGTATGCCATGTTCTGCAGACATACCGAGTCGGTAAGGAAAGGGTGCTTTCCAGCCTTCGACTGCAATCAATAAAATAAGGATTGCTAATAAACACACACTCAAGCGCGACAAGGTTCCTCGATTGCTTAATGATTCGCGCAGCCTCGAACTTAATTTGGATGAATCTCGCAAACTGGCAGCAAGTGCCGTTCTTGATTTTTTAGAACCAAAAAAAGCCATGAAAGTGACCTGAAATGTGAAGATTAAAAAACAAAAAAGTAAGTAGTATCAGTGTCCCATTGTGTCTTCATTTTGGTAGGCTTTCACAATTTCACCCACCAGTCTGTGTCGTACAATGTCTTCATTTTTTAGTTGAACGACTCCTACACCTTTGATATTTCGTAAGCGAGTAATAGCATCGGTCATGCCACATGAAATATCAGGCGGCAAGTCAATCTGTGAAATATCACCAGTGACAACAATTTGTGATCCCATACCCATCCGGGTGAGAAACATTTTCATCTGAGTTACCGTAGTATTCTGGGCTTCGTCCATGATGATAAAAGTGTTATCAAGAGTACGTCCGCGCATGAATGCCAAAGGCACCACTTCCACGATATCGTTTTCCATATAGCGATTCACTTGGTCGAAATCGAGCAAGCTGCCTAATGCATCCAGAAGAGGCCGTAAAAAAGGGTTCACTTTTGCCAGCATGTCACCGGGAAGAAATCCCAGCTTTTCTCCCGCTTCAACCGCAGGACGGACAAGAACGATTTTTCGTACGCTTTCTGTTCTTAAAGCGTGGATTGCCATAGCAACTGCCAGGAACGTTTTCCCACAGCCAGCAGGTCCGGTACAAAAAACAAGATCGTGCTCGCCAATTGATTTGATGTATCCCGACTGTCCAGGTGTTCTTGGATGTACCTTTTTCGTTTTTTCGAACAGATCAATTGAAGAGGGGGTGGTCGTCGGGACCTGCTTCACTTGTTCGCTGATAAAACTCCCATTGTACAGAGCGGTTTGAACCTGTTCAGCACTGAGTTCCCCGGTACTTTGGATGATTGCTTTTAGTTCGGCAAAAATCCGAAGTGACTTTTGGATAAGCGAATCATCACCGATAATTCGGAGTTCATCATTTCGGTGTACAATACTTACACCTAATGAATCCTCGATTTGTCTGATGTGACAATCATGAGTTCCTAATAAAATAGGAATCTGGTCAGGATCAGAGAAAGAAAGAGTGGCTTCTGACATCAGAAATTCTGCGTGTGCCTCCGAAAAATAAGGAATTCAACAATTCCGAGGATGAAAATAATGACATGAAAAATTGAATTTCGCCATGCTGATCTGACTGAAAACATTAATAATCTCCAGACTGAAATCCAGAGCTTGAACACGGCCTCTATATCAATGCACTAAGTCTACTCCAGCAAATCAGTAAGAGAAAGGAGAGACTTGTCCTTAAACTGGTGTTTTTTTGTAAATTATGAATCAACAAGAGGTTATATAACGTGAATTATCTAATAGATCTCTGTTTTCCAGTCAGGAAAGATTGAAAAATATGAATTGGTCCAGATAAAAAAATTCAAGAATCAGAAACTTACCTATCCATTACAAACAGGATATTTTTGCTTGCATGTAATTTCTTGATGTCAAGATCTAGCGTTTGGGTAATGCACCTGAGGGACCCTGCTTAGATACTGTCGATTGTATTGGTAATGCTCAAGAAAAAGCTGCAACCTGTTCGATGAATTGTTCATAGGATGCAGAATCGGTACCAATGTAAAAAGCGCTAAAGATTCTGTTGATCCATTCAGAGTCAAATGCATCCAGTCTCCTTCCGGAACTGATGAAATAAACGTGAAAAGGCTATTGGAAATGTACGAAACAAACTTTGGGTTCAAGAGTCGACCCTTTACCGTTTCCCCCTGCCCGACTTGTTTCTTTCAGGCTACAGAGCACCAAAACGTCCTGGATGAGTTGCTAATCACAAATTCCAGTATGAACGGCATCTCGATTCTTACCGGAGACGCTGGGACAGGGAAAACCGCGATTTGTCAACAACTGATTTCGCAGTTAAAAAGTCAGTTTCAAATTCAATTTGTTGAGCACTGCAATTTTCCGACTGTAAGAGCGTTATTGCAAACATTGCTTTACGGATTAACAGACTCATATGAAAAAGTGAGTGAACAGGAATTACGACTTGCATTGACTGCTGAAATACGATCATTGTTTTTGGCGCATGATCAGCCATTGCTGGTGATAGTCGACGAAGCTCATCTTTTGAGTAGCCCCTTTTTAGAAGAACTGCGCGTACTGTCCGATATTTCCTTTGATGGCAAGCCCGCGCTGCAGTTGATGCTAAGCGGTCAAACAAATTTGGAAGAGACTTTGGTTCAACCTGCCCTCTCTTCGTTAAATCAAAGAATTGGTTGTCAGGTATATTTAGACCGTATGACTCGAAAAGAATCAGAAGCATATATTGAATATCGAGTTCAACGGGTTGCGTCTGAGGAACGAGCATACTTTTCAGATGATGCCATCAAGTTAATTACTCACGTTAGTGATGGATTGCCTCGCTGTTTGAATCAGATTTGTGATCATAGTCTCATGTTGGCTTATCTCCAGGAATTACCTTTGGTTGATGAAAGTATAGCACGAGAGGCGTTTTCTGATCTCCAGCAACTTCCACTGCATTGGAATGAGCCTCTGCAAGCTTCGACTCCGTTGGAGCAATTACAAAAGGATGATGACACCGGACCTTCAGATCTGGTCGTCTCTGATGACATTTCTAATGAGTACGAAATCGATACTTTTATGGAAGATCGATTGAATGAACTGGCTGAATCCTCATCAAACGAAGTCGATTCAAGTTCCGATGATTTTGATTGGGATTCCTCAGATTTATTGTCATTGGGCGATGAAACGGAAGCCATCGAAATCGGAAGTGATTCTGAAACGGTTGATTTCATTGAAGCAGAACAATACGAACCTGAGTCCGTGTTGGAAATAGTGCCGGCAACACATGTTGTTCAAGAAAATACGCCCGATGCAGCAACAATTCAGGACGAAATACAGTCATCCGTTGCTGAGGATGGGTTTGTTGAAATTGTTGATCGCTATGCTGCCATTGATGCCGGGATTGATCCTGCAACGTTACCAGAAGCAACTCAGGGGAACCCAGGGATATCAAGTGGTATTCCAAAATTACAGCCACCGCAATTTCATTCTTTAGCCAGGTCGTTACCTGAAGAGAATGAGCTTTCAAAGCAACAGAGCTCGGACCCTGAACAGATTGATGTTTTTCCACTGCTCATAAATTCTGATCTTGAAACGGAATTCCCAGAAGTTTCAAATTCAGAGACAATCAATTTGATAGAGGATCAGCCGGAGCATTCTGATAAGAATGTTTTTCAGGCTCTTGCAGAAGAGATCTCTGAGGGAGAAGATACCTTAGAAGAGTTATTAGCAGCTCAAGTTTATGAAGTGTGTGCAGAGACACGCAAAGGGTTACTAAACGCTCTGAACGAGATCAGCAATTATTCGGAATCTTCCGAAACAGATGCCAATACAACGGATTCGTGTGTCTATGATCTGGTTCAGCCTGAATCCGAAGAGGCGTATGATCTGGAGTTACCTCCTCTGATGTGGGAGCACTCAGATACTACTGAAAAAGCCAATGAACCTTCGACTGCTTCTTATCGTCTGGATTCTCAATCTGAATCCGAAGAACAACAGTCTGCGACATCCCACTTGAAGGGACCTGCTTTGGGGCGATACAAAAATCTCTTTACCCGTCTTCGTCGTAAGCAAGGATTGAGTTAGACGCTGGTTGCTTTACAATAGGTGCTTGTTCTCTAAGCCGTACAACTCATACGAACCGATCAAGTGGCGAGTCTGTTCTGACCGTTCGTCATATTTTCATCATGATCGACTCAAGTGTGATACCTGTGATGGTATCTACGCTCGCTACGTCCATCTTCAGAGATTCTAATTTTTTTTTGAAGATGATCGCCCGATACGCATAATTACACAGCGTACCATTCGAGGCGAGGTTCAAATGCATCAAGATAAAAAAGTAGGTCTGGCGTTAGCGTTATTAGTACTAGGGTTCGTGGGCGCATTCTGTCTGCGACAGGATCGAAATACAGCTGTCGAGATCCCCGAACTGAATGATCCGCATTTTCTGGATGAGCAAATTGCCGATAAAGACCGTACACCCTATTTAGGCACTCAAGGGAATGATAAACTGGGCACTCAGTTGGGGGGTGAACAGGAATTGATCGGAATTTCAGACAAACAGAGTTTGTCCTCGGGTTCTAAAATCTCTGCACCAACAATTTCACATCAGAATCCAATATCAAATAAAAATAAGAATGGTTCAAAAGCCGACCGGTGGGGGGAAATTCCTGAATTTCTCAAAGACATTGAGCTGCCCAACGAGCAATTTGAAAATTCGGAACTGAACGATTCTGCGTTTGAACCAAATCAAAATCATTCTGAGTCACAATCAGATTTCTTGACTTCACGACCGGATCAAATTGAAACGAACTCTGATAATGTGAAGCCAGAACATAATAATGCCTGGGAAGTGAATCCTGCAAAACGTACGCCTGTAAATGCGAAACCGGTACGAAGTAATTCTACTCAGATTCGAATTCATACCGTCAGATCAGGAGAAACGTTATCAGAAATATCAATTCGTTATCTGGGAACAAGCAGGAAATATCAGGAAATATTTAAACTGAATCGAGACCAGCTTCGCAGTCCCAATGATATTCGTGAGGGTATGAAGTTACGTATTCCCGTATATCAATCTCCAGAAACAACACCACAATCAGCGAATCGCCAGTCTTCTGTGGGAGCATCAGGCAATTCAGGTAAACGAACTGTGGGGCAAATGGTCTCTCAGCCTGTTTTGAAATCAGGTTCCTCAACCGTTCAATTCGAAGGTCTGATTGAATCTCTGTCGAATTCAAAGGACCCAAAATCACTGAATCGTCAGGACCATAAAAAAACGATTGAACAACTTGAGAAAACACTGGGTTCCTCAAAATTGCTGAACGGAAAAAAAGAAACAAAACCCCTTCCGGAAAACTACCGGAAATTTATTCCGATTCCGCGTTCTCCACTAACCCCTCAGGAATATTCGCAAAATAAGAAAACTATATCCGGCCAGTCTTTATCACAACAACAGCCGGAAAACCTGGAACAGATTGTCGAAGATCTCTTTGACGGCAATCCGGGGGAAGCAAAGCAATCCAAGAGTCGTGCTCAGGCAAAGACCTACACCATCAAATCGGGTGATTCTCTTGAGTCGATTGCAGTTCGTCTTTATGGGAAACGGTCTGCAGCGTTCAAAATTTATCAGAAGAATCGTGATACATTGAAAAACGCGAATTATATTCGACCGGGAATGGTGTTGCAGCTACCTTAGGATCAACCAGACAGGCCATTAAGGGGAACGGAAAGCCCATCATAGGCCAATTCAATATTGTCGGGTAGACTGGCGTTGATTTCTTCATGTTCCAGTGAATGAGAAATGTGCGTGAAAAAAGTCCGCTTGGGTTTGAGACGTTCCACGACTTTCAGGCTCTGTTCGAGATTGAAATGAGTGGGGTGTGGTTTGATCCGCAGAGCATCCAGGATGAGAACATCCAACCCTTCCAGGTGTTTCCAGCTTTCCTTCGGGATCTCACTGACATCGGTACAAAATGCGATATCATTAATTCGAAATCCCAAAATCGGCAGCGTTCCGTGCATAAGACGAATGGGTTGGATTTTCAAGCCAAGCAGGTTAAAGGCATCCGTATTGATCCTCTGAAACTCAAGTTGTGGTCGCGCCATGTGATGTGTGTTATGTTTAGGCGTTTCAAAAGCATAATTAAAGGAACAGCGAATTTGTTCTTCTACGATTTCTTCACAATGTAACATGATCGATTTTTCTAATCGGTATCCACTAATCCGCACGTCATCCAAGCCAAAGATATGATCTGCATGGCTATGGGTGTAAAGGACTGCATGGACCCAGGGAATACCTTCCCTTAGCATTTGCAACCTGAGTTCAGGCGGTGTATCTATCAGAAATCCCCCTTCAGGAGCACCAACATAAACCGAAGTGCGCCCGCGTTGGTTTTTGGGGTTAGGTGAAGTACAGACTTGGCAGTCGCAGCCCACAATTGGAATGCCTACACTGGTTCCTGTGCCCAATGTAATAAATTCACCAGTCCTATGTGAGAATAGATTTGAATCCTGTTGCATTACTCTGTGATCACTTTTCAAGTGGCGAAGCTCAGCTTACACCACAATATTCACTGACTCCATCCGCTGTCACCACCAGTAATTGATCAGTGAGCGGGTGGTCCATCGTTAAATAATCACTGGCAATATTGTGTTGAATTTTGTCAATGATGTTTGCCTTGCTTAAGCTGAGCGCTAGCAGAAAGTCACGATTGGGAACTCCGGTAAGAAATTCACTACCCAGAAACTTACGAGCCTGCTGGTAAAATGAGGGACTCAGTACCTGAGATGCATTATAGGCATCCGGCTTGCTTTGAATGATCATATTCGGACCATCTTCTCTGGACATACAGATGAGTTCGATTTGGTGATCATCAAAATACCGGTCCAGGTTTTCCAAAGCAATCTCGTGTAGTCGATTCTGGTCAATGCCCCATTTTTCAAGGAGTTTTTCGTGAATATACCAATAAGCATTTGATTCATCGACGACATACAGAATCGCCAGATCCGCGACCCAGCTTTCACCCAAAAAGTTCGGAAAATTCTGTTCCCACGATTCTCTCGAAATCAGAATGGGCATGATCCGGTCTTGTATTTCAATGAGTTCGGGTTCCGTCTGGGCAGTCCCCCATTCGTTGATTTGCAGGATCGTCGCCAGAGCTGTCGTAATATTTTTCTCAAAATGTTCAGGTGTTGTCAGGTAAGCGCGGTAGAAATTTGTCAGATTGATTTCTGAATCAGCAAATTTTAATCGAAAACCCGGTATGAGTTGAGAGGAGGCCAGTGGAAATTTATTTTGTGCCAGACGTAAAACTTCATTGGCAAATAAGTCTGGGGGATTGGATGGATTCTGTGATAATTGAACGGAGTGCAGAATCTGTTGAACCGTTTCAATAAAATTTTCATGGTCTTTTGGATCATAAAAAAATGTGACAACCATCTGAATTGCTCGTTCGCGGATCAACCAGAGATTCCAATGGTGCCATTGCTTATGAAGTAAGGGAACTCGAGTCAGTAATTCTCTCCACCAGGAAGAGTTTTTTTGAATTATGGCTTCACCGGAATACCCAATCGAATCGTGTTCGATTGCCAGGGGGCCCCGTTTCTGTACTTTCCTGTGTTTGACAAAAAATTGATCAAAATCAATTTTTAAGTCAGAATCATAATTTGATTGGGGGAGTAGAGATTGCCAGTGACAGCTTATCGTTAATGTGGCATTTCCGTCAGGAGTACTAAGCTGAAGAATCCCCTCTTTTTCATCCTTGACCCAATCCTCAGGATAGGAGAGCGAATACCAATGTGCGGGTCCTGTATAGTTGACCCATTGATTGAAATGCTGTTCAGACAATTAATCACCATCATCACAAGAAATGATTCAGATTCGGGAATGGCTGGTTACAGAAAATGTCTGCTCCCAACTTATTCGAACGGAAACTTTATAGTAGTACATTTCGAAAAAGAACTCTATCTGAATAACTAGACAGGTCTTTTCAAGCAAGCTGCTATTATTCTAAGCAGCGAAATGCCTTTCCCAGTGGCAATCCCCGAAAGCTTCCAGAAACCATGGTCTGCGACGATATTAATATAATATCGTAAGCGATTTAATATCAGATGGTTACGGATCTTAATATACCACCGTACTTAAGCTGGTACGACGTTTGCTTAGGAGTACAGAACAGCTAAGAGCAATATTTAAGAATATTGAAAAGCACTCTTTAGCTACCAGAAACTTCACCAAAGGATACGCTGCTGGGGAGTATAGCCGAACCTTCCCTTGTTGGGACTGTTTGGGCGAGCGCCTATACACTCAGCGGCGTCCTTTTTTTAATATGCATAGACCAAAACTGATTTAAAAATTCTCGGTAATCGGCCAGCCTGCCTCAGTTTTAACCTCAGGAATTCAATTGATTTTCCCGTGAAGTCTTTAATCAGGACTTTGTCTATTTCAACTTCTTCTGATCAGGCTTCTGCTTACCTGCAACGGGCTTCATTATTAAAAGACCCAGTGGTGGTAAATTTAAGGTGATGCTGTGATCCATCCCGTGGCTGTTGATTTTTTCACTGTAAACTCCCCCGGCATTTCCAATATTGGAACCACCATAGATTTTGGCATCACTATTAATGATCTCATTGTAAAATCCAGCTTTGGGGACTCCAATTCGATATCCGTCTCTGGGGACAGGAGTGAAGTTTCCTATGACAATGACGTGTTCATCTCCATCTTCTGTATTTCTTTGAAATGCAAAGACACTATTTGTTGAATCGTCACATTGAATCCACGAAAAACCTTCTGGAGTGAAGTCTGTCTCATGCAGGGATTTTTCTGTTCGATACAGGTAATTCATATCACCGATTAAACGGTGAATCCCATCGTGTTTTTCTTGACCCAGAAGATTCCAGTCGAGTTCGCTATCGTGATTCCATTCATGCCATTGAGCCAACTCACCACCCATGAAAAGCAGTTTCTTTCCGGGCATCGTATATTGATATCCATACAACAGCCTCAGGTTCGCAAATTGTTGCCATAAATCTCCCGGCATCTGTGAAAGTAATGAACGTTTGCCGTGAACAACTTCGTCATGGGATAATGGTAAGACAAAATTTTCCGTAAAGGCATAAATCATTCTGAAGGAGAGTTCGCCTTGGTGATGTGAACGGTAGATGGGGTCGAAATGCATATAGCGGAGCGTATCATTCATCCAGCCCATATCCCATTTCATATTGAACCCCAGGCCGCCATTGTAGACGGGATGAGAGACACCACCCCAGGATGTGGATTCTTCCGCGATGGTCAGAATTCCAGGATACTCACCATGCAGGCTGATATTGGCGTCTTTAAGAAATTGAATCGCTTCCAGATTTTCTCGCCCCCCACTTGAGTTGGGTAACCACTCTCCTTCTTCGCGTGAATAATCCAGGTAGAGCATCGAAGCAACGGCATCGACTCGCAATCCATCGAAGTGATATTTATCAATCCAGAAATGTGCGCTTGAGAGTAAGAAGTCGCGTATTTCATTACGACTGTAATTAAAGATATAGGTTCCCCAGTCCGGGTGAAAACCTTTCCTCGGATCTTCATGTTCATACAGGCAGGTTCCATCAAATCGGCCCAGAGAGTGTCCATCAGTGGGGAAATGGCCGGGAACCCAGTCAAACAGAACACCAATTCCTGCCTGATGACAGTAATCCACAAAATACATCAGGTCATGTGGGGTTCCAAAACGACTTGTGGGTGAAAAATATCCAGTGGTTTGGTAGCCCCACGACCCATCGAAAGGATGTTCGGTGATCGGCATCAGTTGAATATGGGTATATCCCAATTGTTGCACATACTCGACCAGTTGTTTGGCGAGTTCTCGATAGGAAAAAAACTGACGGCCATCTTTAGGACTCCTCCAGGAACCGAGGTGAACTTCGTAAATCGTAATGGGCTGGTTATGCCAGTTGGTTTCTTCCCGACGACTCAACCATTCTGAATCCTGCCAGGGAAAATTTTCCAGATTATAAACGATCGAAGCCGTTTTGGGGCGCAGTTCAGAGTAGAACGCGAAGGGGTCACTTTTTTCAAAAAACTCTCCGTTTTGACCACGCAGACTGAATTTGTACGCCTCACCTTCAGAGATATTGGGAATGAAACCAGACCAGACGCCTGTATCGCTGGAATTCAGAAAGTGTTCACCGTGCTTCCAATGATTACTGTCACTGATAATACAAACTTCTTGTGCATTGGGTGCCCAGACGGCAAATCGAGTTCCCTTGATACCGTTGACTTCATCAAGGTGTGCTCCCATTGATTGATACATAGTACAGTGCATTCCTGTCTTTAGTGCATGAAGTTCTGAGGATGTAAATAATGTTTCACCGACTTCAATCATGTTATTTTGGTCTTGCGCGCGACAAGAGGAAGTCGATTGGTTCCGACTTCTTTCAAAACGAGAGAATTGATTCATTGAAGTATTTATTTCACCATCCGTCGATATGAATCGATGAGCTTTCAAACCATCATAATCAGAAAGCCTATTATAACTAGAGTTCGGCCATATTGTTACTCTTCCTTTACGCGGTTTTTCACTCGCGAACAGTTCCTGCATTCCTGTGCGGTTTTCTCTGATCAAAGCCGATTGATGTTAATCTGCTCCAGTAATAGCAATTATTATGAGTACGCAAATAGAGGCAATTAAGCGGAATGATGTACTCAAGACACTGGCGATATTGTTGAAAATTGAATTTTCGTCAAGCTTTACTCAAGTGGCAAGAGCTGCAGCAAACTATAATTACGGGACACCGTTTTCTCTTTTTCAAAAGTTCTGATCTACGAATCAGTTATGTCATGTTTGATCAGTCGCTTTAAAGGTCCTGTTTTGTCCATTCATCGAAGTACACTATTGATCCTCGGGCCTCTGGTCCTGATGACCGGTTTTTACCTTCTGACCTTTTCCAGGGTACAGGAGGGCAAAGCTTCATCGAACGCGGTCCAATTGCGTGCTCCTGAAATGTTCAACTCTCCAATGCGAATGAAAGCAACCGAGGTGAACGTCAGGCTTCAGGCCGAATGTGAAGCCCAGGCAGCTGTCATAAAGCAACGCATCTCTCTTCCGATCAATGTTCTGGTGATAGCCCCCTATGTCGTGATGGGAGATTACGAAACCAAAACTTTAGAAGCCCTTTATCAAAAAACAATCCTGCCTGTCCAACATGCCTTAAGTATTTCCTATTTTGATACTCAACCAGATCAGCCCATTACAATTATTGCCCTCTCCAGTCAGAAGCGTTATCAGCAGGTCGCCTATGATCTTGATCAGAGAAAAACGGGATCGTACTACGGTTATTTTCAATCTGATCAAATGCGGATCGTTCTCAACCTGACAACCGGCAGTGGAACCCTCGGGCATGAACTCACGCATGCCTTAGCTCAAATTGATTTTCCTGCGATGCCAGAATGGTTTGATGAAGGATTAGCCTCGTTGCATGAACAGTGTGAATTTTCAGAAGAGGGAAATCAACTGCTGGGTACTGACAACTGGCGATCCCAGTTATTGTTGTCAGCATTAGAAAGACAGTATCTACCAGAATTAAATGCGCTGGTTCAACAAACCGGAATTAGAAAAGAGCAGGAAGCACTCACTTATGCCCATGCTCGGTATTTCTGTCTGTATCTTCAACAGAAAAAGCTACTCTCTCCCTTTTATCGCAAGCTCCGCACGAATCAGCAATTTGATCAAACCGGCATGCGAACGTTACAACAATTGCTGAATGTGGATGATCTGTCTGAAGTCGATGCCGATTTCCACAAGTGGTTATCCGAATTTCGTAGAGATACAATTCTGCAAGAGGGCGGTCGATAATTACCTGTCTTCAATGAGAAAACATGAAAATATCGTTCTCAAAAATTGTAGCGATCAAGCATTCTCTCCCCTCCTGCTACGCCCTATAATTACGTTTCAAACAAATGATCTCCAGTTACGGTTGATACTTCCATTATGAATACTTCTGGATTACGCGTCTGCAGTTTTGAAAGTCGTAAGCGCGAGGCGATGAAGGCGTTAATTGAACGAAATCGGGCAATTCCCACACTCGTGCACTCCATGGATGAAATACCGCTTAAAAATAATGAGCAGGTGAAAACATTCTGCGAAAAATTATTTCGAGAAGAAATCGATTTGATTGTCTTTTTAACGGGTGTTGGCGCTACGGCATTGCTGGATGCCGTGGAACTCTATTTTCCGCGTGAACGATTTCTGGAAGCACTCAGGAAAATAAATGTTACAGTCCGCGGTCCCAAGCCAACGGTTGTCCTGCGAAAATGGGAAGTCCCCATCCATTTTACTGCTCCCGAACCGAATACCTGGCACGATATCATTTCGGTCTGGGATCAACAGGGTTTTTCGGTTACGGGCAAACAGGTCGTTGTGCAGGAGTATGGAAAACCGGTGCAGGAATTTTATGATGAATTGTCTTCTCGTGGTGCGCAGGTTCTCCCGATCGCTGTCTACCGTTGGGCATTACCAGAAGATACGAGTGGTTTGAGAAATGCTATACATGATACGATTCAGAATAAATTCGACGTCCTGATGTTTACCAGTGCCCAGCAGGTATCGCATGTTCTGCAAATTGCAGAAGAAGAACAGGTCAAGGACCAATGGCGAACCGCGGTCTCTAAAATCATGATCGCCTCAGTCGGTCCGGCTTGCTCTGAAGCACTTTTGCAGGCAGGGCTTTCAGTCGATTTTGAATCGAGCCCACCTAAAATGGGCCCGCTGGTTAAAGATGCCCTCCACGCAGCTCCCGCAATATTAGCGCAAAAACGTCAATCGTGATTTCATCATTCCATTCTTTCCGGGATTCTGGTCTCTCCTGAATTTCAGTTACTATGGATTCCTGCTAAAATATTTCTCATGTTGATGAATTATAAAAATTATGTTGGAAAGAATTGAAAATGGATTCCCATGTGGCCGACTCAGCCATCTATCAGAATAGTCGTTTTATGAAAGCGGTCCGCCGCGAACCAGTCGATACAACTCCCATCTGGATTATGCGACAGGCGGGGCGATATCTGCCTGAATATATGGCTGTCCGCAGTAAAACAACTTTTATTGAGCTTTGCAAAACCCCTGCTCTGGCCGCTGAAGTGACGTTGACAGCACAGCGAGTCCTGGGTGTGGATGCAGCGATTCTCTTTGCCGATCTGTTACCGATTCTGGAACCAATGGGCCTTGATCTGGAATATTTGAAAGGTGAAGGCCCTGTCATTCATAATCCGATTCATGATGCCTCTCAAGTTGATCGGCTGACTGACATTGCTGATATGGATTGTCTCGACTTTGTCTTTCAGGCTGTTAAATTAATTCGGGCGGATTTACCTGCAGACATTCCCCTGCTCGGTTTTGCCGGCTGCCCTTTTACTTTAGCCAGTTATGCTATTGAGGGGGGGAGCTCGAAAAACTACCGTCGAACGAAACAGATGATGTATAACGATCCGGGAGCATGGCACGCTTTAATGAATCGTTTTGTCGATAATCTGGTTGTCTATCTAAGGCGTCAAATTGAAGCCGGTTGTCAGGCTGTTCAAATATTTGACAGTTGGGCCGGTTGCCTTTCGCCAGAAGACTATCAGAAATATGTGCAACCCTACACAGCGAAACTGGTTGCAGGAGTTCAGGATGATGCGCCAGTGATCAACTTTCTCACGGGCAATCCCGCGTTGCTGCCTTTGCAGAGACAAGCGGGCGGAACTGTATTTGGCGTCGATTGGCGAATCAGTCTCAAAGAAGCCTGGGAAATATTAGGTCCCGATGTTGCCGTTCAGGGAAACCTCGACCCCATTGCCCTTTATGCAGATCTGCCTGTTCTTAAAGAAAAGGCAAAGTCAGTACTCGATGCGGTCGGTGGTCGTAATGGTCATATATTTAATCTCGGGCATGGCGTGATGCCTGACATGAACCCCGACAATGTAAAAGCCCTTGTGGAAATCGTACATGAGCTGGGCAGCAGATAAAATCAATTTCCGTAGTGCGTCTCTTCTTTGTTGTGATACAAATCGATCAATTGTATGAACCAATCTTCAAATTCAGAAATAACGAAACGCATTGCAGTTGTCGGCGGGGGACTTACCGGCCTGTCTGCCGCGCATCGCTTGCTCGAACTGGCAGAAGAGAATAAACAATCGATAGAAATTACCGTATTTGAATCGCAGTCAGAAGCCGGGGGTTGGATCGGAACGATCGATCAAAAAGACTACTTGATCGACTCTGGCGCTGACATGTTCATTACCAATAAACCCGCGGCTCTCAATCTTTGTACGCGTCTAGGGCTCGAAGACCAACTCATCTCAACGAATCAACAAAACCGTGGTGCTCTGATTCTCAAAGACGGGCAACCTGTTCCCGTTCCACTTGGATTTGAACTGATGACGCCATCGCGAATCGGGCCCATGCTCAAGACTCCTCTGTTGAGTTTGTGGGGGAAGTTGCGAATGGGGTGGGAGTATTTTATACCACGTCGGCAGAGTAAACTGGGCCTGGATTGGGATGATGAAAGTCTTGCTGATTTTGTGACACGCCGATTTGGTCAAGAAGCATTAACAAGGCTGGTTCAACCTCTGGTCGCAGGGATTTATACTTCCGATCCGAAAAAGTTAAGCCTGCGAGCTACCTTGCCTCGTTTTCTGGATATGGAACGTGATCACCGCAGTTTGATTAAAGCCATTCGCAAACAAAAAAAAGAAGCTAAGTCAGCGGATGCCACAGGAGCACGTTACGGCTTATTTGCCGCATTTCGAACCGGGATGCAAACTCTGATTCGAACTCTTGCAGAACGCGTCTCTGATCAGGGAACTATTCTCTACGGTCAGCGGATCAAGCAAATTGATCCTTCCGCTGATTCAGGCTATGAAGTCACCAGCGAAGCGGGCAATGCTGTGCAGAAACAACACTTTGATGCAGTCATCGTAGCTACCGCGGCACCGCAGGCGGCGAAAATGACCGCCAGTTTTGCACCCGAGATGGCAGGCTTGTTAGGGCAGATCGAGTATGCTTCCACGGCAATTCTGGTCAATATTTTCAAACTCTCCGACATCAAGCATCCACTCAATGCATTTGGTCTCGTTATACCCGCAGCAGAACAGCGGAAGATATTTGCCGTTGCTTTTGCCAGTCGAAAATTTCCTGGTCGTGCTCCGGAAGGTTGTGTGCAACTTAGAACCTTTGTCGGCGGCGCCATGCAGCCGGAATTGCTCGAACAGTCCGATGAAGATTTGATGGTAATGGTTCAAAATGAACTATCGGATCTCTTAGGTGTCACTGGCGATCCTCTGTTCTCTAAATTACTGCGACACAATCAGTCCATGCCGCAATATCATCTGGGGCATTTGCAAATGGTCGAGCAGATCGAACAACTGGCAGAAAAATATCCCGCACTAGAGTTGGCAGGAAATGCCTATCGTGGCGTCGGCATTCCCGATTGTATTCAAAGTGCGGAACAAGCCGCTGAGAGACTATTTAATTCTCTGGGTACATAAGCGGCAGTGCTTCAATTGATACGTTTCAGTTCGATACCTTTTACGTCAATCAGCTTAGATCCAACTTTTTTGAGCCCCGTTAATCTAAGATCGCATCGCCCTTTTTTCAGTTGGGCCGTACCCAAATTGATTTTTCCCCACTTCTTACTCATGTAGTTTGGTGATTGTTCTATTCGATCCTGATTGCCAATTTTCGGCGGATCATGTGCCTTGGTAATTGTCGCTGTCAGTTTCCGGTTGGCGACTTCCGTTTGAATTTCACATCCAACATCATTCGCACTACATGTATATTTTAATGTCAGTGAATAAGTTCCTGGTGTTACAACATCCAAATGCCAAACTGCTGAAGCTGTTGAATCGGTCCAGTCTTCAAGCCAACTGTTGGCATAACCGTTGTGCCCTTTACCACTATAGTTGATCCCCTGCCCGGCTTCAGGTTTCAAGAATGATTCATTCGCGGGTAGCGAAGTCATTTTTTCTTGGGGATGACCTACGGGGATCGGAATTGGCTCGAACCCGGACTGGGACACATCCTTGAACCAATCAGTGTAAGCTGCTTTCAATTTCTGAATCACTTTTGGATGAGATTTCGAGACATCCTTTTTTTGTCCCGGGTCCGCCAGCATATCATACAGTTTCCATTTGTGATTTCGTTCATAAGCAGCCCGCCAGCGCTCTGTGCGTACAGAGCCCACTGGGATTTCTTTTCCGGGAATCGAATTGCGAAACAGTCGATCTGTAAAGAGCATCCGTTTCGGCCACTCTTCAGTCGGGCTGCCCGTCAGTAAGGGCACAAGACTTTTCCCGTCAATGCGATTTTCAGGCGATGCACTCACACCACAAAAATCTCGCAACGTTGGTAAGATGTCAATGTGAGCGGCGATTGGTTTCACAACTGTTCCCGGTTTGATTTTTCCAGGATAACGCACAAATAGCGGAACGCGAATGCCTCCTTCATGAATGGACCCTTTCTGGCCGCGCATGTCGCCATTATAACGTTTGCTGTTCGGACCATTGTCTGTCAGAAACAGCACAATCGTGTTCTTGCTCAAATCAAGTTCATCCAGTGTCTGCATCAAGCGTCCCAGATTGTCATCGACACTTTCTACCATCGCATAAGCACAGCGGGCTTTGTCATCCAGGCCTTTGTTCGCGTATTTGTTCCAGTATTTCTCAGGCACAATCCAAGGAGAATGTGGGGCATTGTAAGGTACATAACAGAAGAACGGCTGATTCTGGTTCTGTTTGATAAATTCAATCGCTTTGTCTGTTAAAACATCGGTAATATAACCTTTTGTTTCGACCGGTATTTTGTTGTGTTCCAGATTTGTATCGAAGTAACGGTTCCAGTGACCGCCACAAAAACCGAAGAATTCATCAAAGCCCTGCCCGTTAGGATGCATCGGGAAATGACGACCATTGTGCCATTTTCCAAACGCCCCCGTGGCATAACCGGCCGACTTGAGAATTTCTGCAATCGTAACTTCCTCGGCTCGCATGTTTTCAAAACCACGCGTCACGCCATGTACGCCGGTTCTTAAGCTATAGCGACCTGTCATTAGTGCCGCTCGCGTCGGTGCACAAACGGGAGAAACATAAAACCGATCAAACCGTGCCCCCTGCTTCGCCAGCAGGTCCTGTTGAGGTGTGTTAATCAACGGGTTATCGTGAGATTGAATATCTCCCCACCCTTGATCGTCGGTCATGATCAACAATACGTTCGGCTTCGCAGCAGCCTGTGAGAACTGAATGGGGAATATGAAGAGGATCAAAAATGATAATGACGCAAGGTTCAAAACAGGTTTACGTAGCATAGTGGAAGTGAATTTCCTTTTCGAGTTCAGAGTCAAAAGCGGTTCAAATCAGACACCATTCTAAAGGAATTATCCATCAATCCCACCACCAGCGAACAGTTTTATCTCCACGACGTTCAAAGGCAGCTGTTTTTTTCTGGTCGAGTGAGTCATCTCTGGATGTTTGAAACTCCGTCTGATTTACAACCTTTCTGGCATTTACGGTCACTCCCCCACCCACCAGGCAAATCATCAGTCGATTGGCCTTTTTGTAATTCATCGCGGTCGGAACTTGTCTGGGGATGTTTCCCTGTGGAACCAAATAATCCGATGCAGTAGAAAAGAAACGATGATCCCAGTCTACTTGCTGTTCCAGGCGTTCTTTTCTGATCAACGCTGCCAATACAGTTAAATCGGTGATCGATTGCAGTTCGGCAAACGTGGGATGTTGATTTGCCAGCTTTGCAAAGTTTTTGGTAAACTGCTGCGCATACTTAGTCGTTGAAAGTCGAGTCTGGTCAGCGTCAGTTCTTTGCCCGGCCTGATTGACGAATTCTTCCTGCGACATCATTTGTAGTCGCTGTCCGGAAAAAGTAAATGCATCCCGGTCCGCTGTGGTGGTGAAGGCATCGTACAAGGGAGTGAACCACCAGCGTTGGGTGCTGTTGCCTCCTCCGCGGAGTGTCGCCAGATGGCTTTTGATTTCGCGAATGCCCGACGGTTCCAACCCGATGGAGATTCGTTTCAACATATAGTCGGCTTCGACCAATATCCGTGCATAATGTGATCTTGGCGGAACACCAGTTACTGAAACATCCTGCATGCCTAAAATCTGTGCCATCGTTTTAAAACGTGTCACAGCAGTTGCCGTGGAAGAGGCATTGTTAGTGCGGCGGATATACTCATTCATCTTCGCAAGATTTCCAGGCTTTGCATCGAAAGAACAGCCTGTGATCAGACCTCTTTCCTGAGACTGGAACGCCACAACCAAATCATCCAGTCTTAGCGGCGGGCGGCCTGATTCCACACCGACAACACGATTTTGCGCATTGGCGGCGAATCCTTCTGCAGGACCTGCGATAATCAAGTCGTTGTTTTCACTATCTACGAACAGATAATCAATTCGCAACAACCCGGCCAGATATTGGATTTCCGGCGGAAGAGGCTGATTTTTTGATTTGAGTTCCTGGCACGCTTTTTCCAGTTTCACAAGTGAGATTTTGCGGAACTCCGATTTCTGATTGAGATCACTTGAAAGCGATTCAGCCGCGAGTGCCTGCAGTCGACGCTGATTTAATTGCTTGCTGTTTTGCGTGACTCGGAACGGTGCGGAAATCACGCCTTCGGCATCAATGGTAATCCCACCTGCGTTTTGTTGATTGTTACCATTCTGGTTATTGCCACCGCCATTATTGCCACCGCCGTTATTTACCTGTGCTGAAGCCGGATAACTGACGCACAGGGAGAAAACGAAGAAGATAATAATGTAAATGGAATACGAGAATGGATTGCTGTTTCTAGACGAAGTGTGAGGGGAGTGATTCATCGATCAAATCTTTCTGCCCGCTGATTGCTGCCCGCAATTAGTTTTGACTAACATTATTCTAACAATCAACCTCGAGTAAAGGCACTGTTATTATTTAATACACCGTGGTTGAACGAATTTATTAAATTTTGTACGAACACACACTTATCGTACGATTTGAGACGTCTCAGGCTCGTCTAACCGCGTCGGTTGCCAAATATGAATCACACTGGCCCGGACACCTGGAAAACGATTATTTGATACGCGTAATCGTATATTTTCCTGTATTGAATTTGCGATCTGCATGTAGATAGGAAAGTCCCAGCGCTTCTGCGAAGGGCAGGATCTCAGCATCAAAATTCGGCAGATGGCCCTTAAAATCTTTTGCGAGAACAACGGCGTTTGTGTTGCCTTGGTTCCTGAAAATGAGTTTCAGTTCGCCGCAGCTTTTTTCAGGCTTGTGTGCTTTTAGTGGAATGCTCGACAACGCAAGAATGAAACATAAATCGCTCCGATCAAATTCAGACTGTTTTGAAGCGATCAACATTCTCTCAGACTGTGAATCATAAGAAAGGATCGGATTCTCACGTTTAGCAGATTTATTAACCCATATCGTTAAGCCATAGAAACCACAAACGGCAAGAAATGAACTGAGACACGCTCCAATCGCGTGTGAGTCTGTATTCTGAGTGATCCAGAGAATGCAGAAAACGATTGCACAAACGAGTGAACAATGAGCAAACAAATAGGATGCCGGCACTCGAACCAATTCGATGAGATGACCAGTTTGGACTACATCCATTTTCAGCCGCATAGTGAACTTCACACTTCCCGACAGAAACAGATCTGATTTTCGCAGTCGGATACCTGTGGTCTGGTAGATCTCTTTGAGGGCACTCTTTACAGTGGATGTGTTCATGAAAAGCTGTCTATCATTACTGCTTATGAAAAGGAATGATAATAGTTTTAGTTGCAGTTGATTCTCATGCCCACTTCAATGCAACCATCGCTTAAAACGTCAGCTCGTAACCCACCTTTGTGGACAAAGGCTTTGATGACATCGTTTTTTGGGATGGCTTCGTTTTCCAGGCGGCCTCCTAAAGTGGCGCATGGTTCGCAGAGTTCGACGCCCATGAACTTGACCTCACCGATTTGAAAGGTTTTTCCCACGAAATCGTTGAGTCGAATACCGTGAGTGATCACATTGCGGCGGGTGTCACACAGATCGATATTTTGCTGATACTTTTGATTATATGATTCGATTTCTTCCCGCTCGATAAACGTGATTTGTTGACCGGGGTAATCTGATCGACCAAAGTAACGATCGCCGACAATTCCTTTGGCTTGCTCCAATTCAATGCGTTCGACCTGTTCCTGAACGGCATTTCGTTCGTTCGCGATATAGATAGCCTCAATCATTTTTCAAATACCTGATTTCATCTAGAGTCGGGATATTTTATATACTACGTCGCGATTTTATCTGCGATAAAATCACTTAATTACAGTATTCTGCCAACAAGAAACCTCGAATTCTTATTTTAGAATGCGTTGCCGATGGAACGGCCAGTAGATGTGAGTCACAACTCCTTTTAAATAGGATTCAGGAACAGCAAATGGATTGTGTTCTGGTGCTCCTTTTTGCCAGTATCGTGAGTCAGCAGAGCGAGTAGAGAAATCGCCCAGCATGAAATATTCGTCATCACCCAATTGGGCAGGTTTCTCCGGGGAGCCCCACAGTTCGGTATTATTTCCGCCTTCAATCTCGGAGAGATATTCGAGACCTAGAATGGAATCTGGTGGTGTGAGTTTTTTTCCATCCGCCCAGACTGCACCACCTTGAATCTGAATTTTCTCGCCCGGTAAACCGACCAGACGTTTGACGTATGTGACAGACGGGGACGCTGGATATTGAAAGACTACGAGATCCCAGCGTTTGGGGTTCAAATATTTGGCGACAATAATGTGGTCACCCGAGTGTTTCTGTGAATCTACTTCTGAAACTTCAGTGACATGAAAATTATCACAAATCTGTATCTGGTTACCAAATCGATATGAACCTTCTACGATAGAGCCATAATTGGGCGAGTTGCATTCGGGGCAAACATCTTGATGGTGATGTCCTAATAAAGTAGGAGCCATCGCATTCGTGGGGATAATAAAGGATTCATAAAGAAAGGGCTGAAACACGAAATAAGCAAACGCCAGGGGTATGACCGACGAGAGGAGCGTGGGCAACCAAGCCTGGAATGCACGATTCATGGGGATACGATTGATACGTGAGATGATCAGGCATGTGAGGTATAACGAGCTGAAAAATATGACGGCAGAAAGTCCAAATTCCTCTGATTCAGATTGAGGTAAAAACAAAGAACTCAGAACCTGAATAGTGACAAGGACGCTAAATACAGAAACTGTTGTAAGAATAATACGCTTCGTAGAGATATCCGGCGTTTTTACCCAGCGGAGCCCAAGACGCAGGAAATACGCCCAAAAGAAAAAAGAACTCAGTAGAATGCCAAGGACCAAAGAAACAATGATGATCGTCGAGAGCATGGCGGGGCAGTCAGTAAGTAATATTGTAGATGGTTTATTCAAACAGGCATTTTACCGAACTCATAGTCTCTTGTCGGATCAGCACTAGATTGGTGACATACGATCATCAGTATAACTTGTTACGATGTGAATTTATAGTATTGAGTTTCAATTTCTAAAGAATTGACTTACTCGCGAAGGTAAATCCAGTTTGCAATCAACTGCAATGGTTTGAATGGATGTTGTGTGGAAACTTTTCTGCTCAACAGGGAGCTATTATTCGGCCCGTTCTGCTTTGGCAATTTTCAAGGGAACAAACTGCACGCCATCTACAGTAACATAACCGTCGGTTCCCGTATTGGAAACGGTGACGCGGGCCTGCTTGCCGGCTTCAAAACGAAACACACCCAGAGAGACAGGAATTCGATTCACCAGTATGGGCTGACGTTGATTGACGTAAACGGTTTTTACTCCATCAGCGCTCTGAATGATGACAGGAGCATTAGTCGCTCGGTTCTCGTGCGCGGTATAGAGCAACCGTACTTCATATTCACCAGACGCAGGAAGGATCGTCTTAAAACGTGCGCTCTTGCGACCATGCGCTTTGTTGCCATCGTGATGATAGGTCGTGCCCACCAGCGGCGGCTGACCGTTACTTTTACTCCATTCACCAGTGAATTCTGCTTGTGAGTCGTCAACGACGATTCCGGATAGCTTTTGAGCGCGTGAATGAGTCGTACTGCTTTTCTTCGGCATCGTCCAGTCTAGCAACTGGCCGTCTGCCAATAGTTGTTTGCGCAGTTTTTTGTAATCGACCTCTTGAATACTACATTCGTCGTCAATGGCCTGACTGGCGGCAGTCGCTGCGGACTGGCTGAGAATCATCAGCACCGGTTCCATCCGTGTGGACCCAAAGGCAACGTGACTGGCAGAAATGGCAAAGGTGACCAGCAGGTTATTACATTCCGATGCTTTCGGAACGATGGCGTCATAGCCGATGGGGTATGGTCCCCGTGTTCCGGTATGGCCGAGCAGTTTTCCTTCGCGAACCATCATACCCTTATGTGCAATCCGGCGGATTTCATGAATGTCGATTCCATACGAGGCCAGGCCGACCGACTTGGCGGCAACCTCTTTGTGGCGACAGTGATGTTCGGTCATCACCAGATCAGAGATCATGCGTCGAGATTCACGAATATAAAGCTGATGAGGCCAGCCCCATTATCGGTAAACTCATCTTTACACAAGCCGTAGCGTCTGATTTGCTGGCTTACTTTGGCGGGTACGCGTTTGTCGGTCGCCAGGAAGTGAAACAAGCCGCGCGCATAGTTTTCGTGTTCTTTGATAATTTTTTGTCGCTCGGCGTGACTGGATTCTGAATAGTCCTTGTTACCCCCTACATAATTCAAACCGAAATAAGCCGTGTTGAAATCAAATTTTCCATTGGGCAGTGCATCGTGTTTGGTGAACCAGCGAAGGTCCATCTGGTCGCCCGCCTTTTCGCAGGCTTGAATGTAGCGGGCCACGATTTCAAAACGAGCCGGGTCATAATTATCAGGAGCTTTAATGGGAATCCGATTCTCTGGCTGATCGGTTACGCACAATCGAAAACAGTACGCCTGCACTCCGGGCGCCGCTTCGCCATTCGTGCCCAGTGTTCCCTCTTCAATTAAAGGCAACAGGCCACTCTCCGGTTTGCCGGGAATTCGATACGGGTCGAGGGGAATCGATCGATCCCATAAGCCGCGCCGATCTTTCCGTCTGCCAATCGCATTTACTTTTCCGAATTGCACTTGCGGGATTTCATGAAACTGGATGCCATTCAAGGTTTCGTTGTACTGAGCGTTCGCTTCTCTGATCAACGAATACGAAACGCCAGCCGCTGCGAGCAGATCGCCTTCGTATGTGGCGTCAATAAACATTTTGGCTCCGATGCGCTTCCCTTTGTGAGTTTCCAGCTCAACAATTCGGGGTCCCTGTTTGTGAACTTGTGCGATATGCTCCCCTTTCAAAACTGTCACGCCAGCTTCTTTGATCATTTCGTCAAATACCTGTTCGGCGACGTGCGGTTCGAGTTGAGTTTCGAGCGGCTTATTGTATTTGCGTCCGACTTGCTGATAAAATTCACGCGACATGCCGGCGACTGTAGCGGCTTTGCCCATGTCTGAATAACTTAAGACTCCCGAACTCATGCCTCCCAGGTGTTGCCCCGGTTCGATCAGAAGGGCCTGCTTTCCCATCCTCGCTGCTTTGACGGCGGCGACCACTCCGCCGGATGTGCCTCCATATATGCAAATATCAACTGCATGCTCCGGCTCTGCTGCTGTAAGATCTTGAAACGAGAAAAGAAATCCGCAGACAGCGGCAACGAGGGTAAGAATTTGACGAAGCATATTGGAAAGCTCAATGAATTATGAGAGGTAAGAAAAACGGTAATTGGTATCAATTGATTCTGACGTGACAGATTCATCCTGTAATATCCATTTCAACGGAAAGCCAGCGATTGTCAAGGCAGATGTATTGTTAGCATTATTTATCAAGTCCACTTTGCTCGTTGTGGCCGACCGTTTTCATTCAGCGTTTACCATCACGCAGCATTTCCCTCGCCGCATTACGCCCGCAGGCTCCCATGACACCCCCGCCGGGGTGTGCGGCGCTGCCACATAGATAGAGTCCCTCAATCGGCGTGCGGTAATCGCTCCAGCCGGGGACGGGGCGTAGATTATACAACTGATGTGCGGGCATCGCTCCTTGAAAGATATTACCGCCAGTCAGGCTGAAGGTTCGTTCCAGATCGAGGGGTGACAGAATATGGCGATGCAGAATGGATGCCGGCACGTTGGGTGCAAATTCAGCGATTCGCTGAATACAGCGGTCGGCGAATTCCTCTTTGATCTCATCCCAGTTGCCAGTGGCCAATTCGTAGGGCGCGTATTGCACGAACAGCGAGAGAATGTGCTTACCAGCAGGCGCCAGTGTTGTGTCGATGGATGTGGGAATTGTCATTTCGATGATTGGCTGCTGTGAAGGTTGACCGTATTTGGCGTCGTCGTAGGCGCGTTCGATTTCTTCACAGGTAGCGCCGATATGAATTGTGCCACAATGTTGTGGTCCAGGTTCTGTTTTACCGGGTTTGCAGGTGAAATCGGGGAGTTCACTGACTGCGAGGTTAATCTTCATGCTGGCGCTACTATAATCGATACGGCTGACTGCGTTTTCAAATGATTCTGGCAGCGTACCCGCCGGGATCAGTTTTTCGAACGTCACATGCGCGTCGGCGTTCGAAGCCACACAACGCGTTGGAATGGTTTCGCCATTCGAAAGTTTGATTCCCGACGTTTTCTGATCAGAGATCAAAATTTCTTCGACCGAAACACCAGTTCGGATTTCGACACCTGCGTCTTGTGCTGAAGACGCCATCGCTTGACTCAGCGCACCCATCCCTCCTTCGACATAACCCCAGACACCTCGTGCCCCACCCGCCGAACCCATTACATGGTGCAGCAGCACATACGCGGTTCCGGGTGCAGAAGGTGGTTGAAACGTTCCAATGATGGCGTCGGTTGCCAGCGTTGCCTTGAGAATGTCCGATTCGAACCAGCGATTAAGTATCGGTAGCGCCGCACCGGTGAGAAGTTCAATTGCTTCCGGAATGGTTTCGCCCAGTTGTTTTAACGATTGGTGCAAATGATAGGCGGTTTTGGAGTCACGTAGTTTCTTCCTGAAGCCAATCGAACGCCAGCTGGCGGGTAGCGGCAGCAGATCGGGGGGTGTCTGCATCAAAGCAGGTTCAAGACATTCGGCGATTTTTTGCAGCATCGCTTCGTAGCGGGGATACAGTTCGGCGTCGCGCTGGCTGAACTGTGCGATCTGTTCCTGATTCTGCTTGAGGTCCGGCCCCAGCAGCAGCGATTTCCCATCTGCACGCGGGGTGAACGAACTTGGATTCCGCGGCAGCACGCGATAGCCATATCGCGCCAACTGCATTTCCTGTTCAATTTCCGGGAGGAGCAGACTGACCAGATAAGAAGCCGTTGAAACTTTGAATCCGGGCCAGAGTTCTTCCGTTACACAGGCTCCACCCACCATTTCCCGCCGTTCGAGAATCAGAACCTTCCAGCCCTTTTGGGCCAACTGATGCGCGCAAACAAGACCATTATGCCCTGCTCCAATAATTACACAGTCATACATTTCGTTTTTCCAAGTAGTATCAAGAATGCCACTGTTTTCTGATTGTATTATGGAAAGATAATAAATTTCATCCAGGGCAATCTAGAAAACCATAAAGCCCTGATTATTTAGGGGATACTGAGAAACAGTGGCAATTGAATTATTGCGTACTATTTCTTCTCAGATAACGATACATTAAGCTTTTCAAAAATAGAGAACCTGAATCTTTATGAGGGGCTACGATGGTAAAGCGTTTCATCTATCAATTGTCTGAATTAGACTCATCTTTTGTGGCTGAGGCGGGTGGAAAAGGTGCTTCACTGGGTGAGTTGATGCGTGCCAAGGCGCCCGTCCCTCAGGGATTTGTGATTTCGAGCGCTGCATTTGAAAAATTCTTTAGTGCGGGTGACCTGAAGCAATTTGTCATCGATTCAATTCAGTTACTGAATGCGGGACAAATTGATCTGACTCAAGCAAATCAGCAGATTCTATCGCGCATCAATGACGTCGAAGTACCGGCAGAGATTGTTGATGCGGTGAGCGTAGCAGCATTGCAATTCGGTTCCAGGCGGGTTTCTGTTCGTTCCAGTGCCACCTGTGAAGATAGTTCTACGAGTGCCTGGGCGGGACAATTGGAAACATATTTGAATGTGTCTCCTGATGACATCATTCAGAATGTGCGGGCTTGCTGGAGTTCGATGTTCAGTGAAACGGCTTTAACCTATGGAGCCACACATGGCTATGGATCGGGTCAGGTTGCCGTCGCCGTTGTCGTTCAGGAGATGGTAGCCAGTGATATTTCTGGCATTGGTTTTTCAGTTCATCCAGTAACTCAAGAGCCAGATATCCAACTGATTGAGGCTTGTTTGGGATTGGGAGAGGCTATCGTATCGGGCAGAATCGTTCCCGATCAATATGTGGTGGAACGCGGTTCCCATCAGATCCTCGAATCAATTATCGGTAACCAGAAAGAAGGGCTTTTTATAGGCGATGGCAAATCAGATACTGATTGGAGAAACCTTGAGGACGCTGGAACAAAGCAGAAAATAAGCGATGCGCAAGTTTCTGAATACGCGGGTATTCTGTCGCGCCTGCAAGATCATTTTGGACATCCGATCGATACAGAGTGGGCGATTCAAGATGGCGCGTTTCAGGTTTTACAGGCGAGGCCGATTACGACTCTGGCTGAAGAGTATGATCAAATACTGATTGATGAATCACAGGAATGGCAATTCGTCGTGCGGCGTCCGTTTTCTTTACTGCCCGGCTCCGTGTTGCCGTTTTGGCTTGATTCAAAACATGCCGACAAAACTTTAGGAACGCATTTGAATGAAACTTTATTGATCCAGGATGAGACGGGAACGGTAAATATCTTCTATTCCCAAAAATCCGTCGAAGCCTACATGAATCACATCGGCGATCTGTTTCAAAACGATCGTTCCCATTTGATCGAAATTTTAAAGCATGCCTTAGACCTTTATGATCAGGGGCAAACTCGGATTGATCAGGGAGTTGAAGGATTTGGCAGTCTTCAGGAAATTGAAGATTTCTTTGCCGATATCGCACAGCATACGACGGTTTTTCCTGCCTGGGTTTTGATTTACATTGAATCGAATCAAATTGAAGACCCGGAAGTTCAAGCACTTGCAGAGCAAATTCGCTCACATACGCTTTATCCGGTCATCGAGCGAAATATTATCGAACCATTGGCGATTCAAACGGCGAAAGCACTTGGTTTTTCGGAACAGGAACGTGCTTGTGAATTAATGGTCTGGAGTGAGTTAAAGAACGAAACAGTGACTCTGGAACTATTAGAGTCCCGTTTCAAAGCCATTCAATCAGGTGCGCGATACATTTTTCAATTTATTGAAGGCCAGGAAGAATTTCATCTGGTATCACAAACGGGTTATTTGCTGACGCGGCTCTCCAAGGAAAGAAAGATTATTCCTGAAAATGATTCCCATGAGTTATCAGGGCAAGTTGCCTGGCCTGGAATTTTTCGAGGACGCGCCCATGTGGTGCTGAGTCTGGATGCGATGGGACACACCATGAAAGAAGATGAAATTATGGTTTCGATTCAGTCCAGCCCGGCATTGATGCCTTTGTTGAAGAAATGTGGCGCTATTGTGACCGATGATGGCGGGATTGCCTGCCACGCTGCGATTATTGCGCGGGAGTTAAGGAAGCCAACATTGATCGGCACAGAACTGGCTACTTCAAAGATCAAAACAGGTGATCTGATTGAAGTGGATACTTATGCTCAGGTCGTTCGTATTCTCGAACACAAGGAGCAATAGCAAAATAAAAAATCAAGTGAACTCAAACAGTATTTGAATTCACTTGATTTTTGCGACTGATGGCTTTATTTCGATTTCAGATCGAAGTTGATCGTGTTCTCGCCTGCGACAACGTCTGCTGTCAATTCGGTAGCATCATTGTATTTGGTCGGGACCAGTTGCAGCCCTGCTTCTTCCGGATTATCGGACATCTTGCTGATGATCACCTTGTGTTTCCCGATAGAAGCACCTGAAGTATCAGAATTATAGGCCAGTTTGAATTGGCCATCTGCTGATGTGATCGCACTTGACGCGCGACTTCTGCCTTTATCACCAACAGCCGCTGGTTGAAACGTTACGTTTGCTTTACTCAGTGGTGTGCCATCGAGAGTGATGGTGCCCGTCACCTCACCCAAATCGGGTGTCGGTTCGCCTCCGTTTCCCATGCAGCCTGGAAGACTACAGAGTAAGAGCAGAAACAATAAGTTAGTGTAAGAAAGTGAAGAGAAAATTAGTTTCATTAATCCGACTGTCCTATGTATGAATAAAAAGGGGTGATAGGGGGATGGTATCACAAAGCAAAACAAGCGTGTTTTCAAAATGCCGCGATGATGAGCCATCATCGCGGCATTTTCTTTGATTAACAGGTGAGAATAGAAATGCCGATTAAAATTCTGGCAAGATTTCTCCACCTCTGATAGAAACTAACGCTGCAACAACACTAGTCAGATCAACATTTTCACTCAGGAATCGAACTCCTCCGTCATTTAAAAGTATGTGGGCGCCTCCTACATGGTGGCTACCCGCTCCCCAGGCGTACTGATTGTTGTTACCATCGTAATTATTATTGATCCTGTAGTTACTGACTCCAGGCAGAATAAAAAACGTGTGGGTTACGGCATTCCAGTAGGGACCATAACTGGTTGATGTTTTAAGTAATTTTGTTTCACAGAATACCATTGTATTGCTGGAACCATCGGTAATATCTTTAAACTGGGCTGCTCCGTTAGGTCCCAAAGTTCCTTTGGATAGACTGGCATTCGCACCCCAGCTTCCACCACCACCTCCGGTTGTGTAGTTGACGACTCCATAGCTGGTTCGCCAGCCACGATCGACATAGTAATCAGCTGACGTGGTAGTATGCGATGAACCACCTGGATCCGAAGGACAAAGAAAAACAGGCACAGGTGAAGTCACCACTGAATATTGATCTGCTGAAGGAACGGTACCGGTACAGCTACTGTGCTTGGCACGACCACTTGGAGTACTCCAGTTATATTGGTTGTAAAGATTTGCCTGATCCATAAAGGGCAAAATCATTTGGTAACATGTGTGATTCAGAATAGCGCCGGTCCCTTGGACACCAGAACAACTCGAAAGACCACCATTGATTGTTGCAGGTGGAAAAACACGATGCGTATCGTGGTAGTTATGCAACGCCAGGCCCATTTGCTTCAGGTTGTTTTTGCAGGTACTGCGGCGGGCTGCTTCGCGTGCCTGTTGGACAGCCGGTAATAGAAGTGCAATGAGAATTGCAATGATGGCAATCACCACCAACAATTCAATGAGTGTGAAACCGTGTCTACGTAGTCGTTCTTTTCGCATTAGTAATGTGCCTTTAAGTAGAATAAAAAATAGAGAGTGCCCGCAGAATTATTTAGTTAACCCAAATCCATAATAAAGGTATCGAAATCAAATTCAGCGAAATAAGGAAATGCAGGAAATTCTGAATCAGAGCGAATGAATCATCAGAATGAATATTTCGAAGCCCCCTTGTTCATCAATGAAACAGAGGGCCTATGGGATTATTACGATGAGACCAGGCAGTGACTACTGTTTAAATTAATAAATATTAATAATACGGTAAAATACATGGTTATTTTTTTATGAGTTCAAAAAACAACTGACTAAGTTCATTACTGTTAACTGTTTATGACGTGTACTTTGGTGTGGTTTTACTAACCCGCATTTCCCAGATGACTTCCCTCGCTTTGGCACGTAATTTGCGCCATACCCCTACAAAACAAGGGTATTCTGCCAATTCATGCTATGCTGACAGGGGAACCCGATGGGTGACTGCCAAAACGAGGATTTGCGGGTCGATTTTGACAGACGTTTGAAGCTCAAATTCTGCGGCAGCCAGATCACCACCGACGCCGGACTGCTGGCCTACCGCGAACTGGACGCAACGCTGGGGTTGACGGAAAGGGGCGCAGACGCGCTGACCGATTCACGCCAGGGCCGCAACAAGCAACACCAGCTCGTGCCGTTGTTGCGTCAGTCGATCTACAGCCGACTGGCAGGCTACGAAGATGTCAATGACGCCGAGCGGTTGTGTGTGGACCCGGCGCTACGCCACGTGGTTGGCGGAAGGGCGAGTCAGCCGGATAAACAAGCGGCGTCAAGCAGCGAGGTGGGCCGCTTCGAGACGGAGACGCTCAGCACGCAGCGCAATCTCACGGCGCTGATGAAGCTCCCCGGCCGCTGGATCGACAACGTCCACCGGCGGCGGCCGCTCAAAGAACTCATCCTGGATCTGGACAGCTCGGTCAGTGAGACCTACGGCCGGCAACAGGGCGCGGCCTACAACGGCCACTTTGCATGCCTCTGTTACCATCCGCTGTTTCTGTTCAACCAGCATGGTGATCTGGAGTACGCGATGCTGCGGCGTGGCAACAAGGCCAGCGCGAAATACTGGCGGAAGGTGCTGCTGCCGGTGATCGAACGGTAT
>JAHZKX010000057.1 GCA_022600195.1 Planctomycetota bacterium | reverse complement strand
TCTGTTATACTCGTTTCAAATGGCCTTGGAGACGCTACAGTAAACCTGGACACAGGCTAGATCGGATCCCATTTAACTGGAGCGCCTTTCGTTCTGTTATACTCGTTTCAAATGGCCTTGGAGACGCTACAGTAAACCTGGGCACAGGCTAGCTCATCTGACATTGCTGTCTGTTGCTATTCCTTGACTTCCGGGACTGTGACCCCTAATTCTGCAGCGAGATTGGTCAAGGCTTCCCAGTTTCCCCTGTCGAGAGAGATACCATTTTCTTTTCGGGTTGTCGAAGTGATTTTTTCTGGATCTCCGGGTAGATACACTTCACTTACCCCCTCTTTCAAGGGGACACTTCGGACGTATTTCTCCAGATTCATAATCTCATTCAACATATGATTCTGTCCGCCCAGATGTTTTGCGTCGATCACAATGACAAAGACGCAATTTCCCTGAGGCGGTGGTGGGTCAGGGAAAGCACATTGTCCGCCGGAAAGCGCACCACAGAGCATTTCCACCATGAACGAGAGGCCAAAACCTTTGTAGGCCTGATCGCCACCCATGGGTAGAATCGTACCTGGAGGATCTCCATAAAGCTGATTGGGGTCGGTTGTCGGATTTCCATCAGGATCCAGAATCAAACCAGGTGGGACCTGCTCACCGGCAATTTTTTTGATACGCACTTTGCCTTCTGCAGTGGCAGAGGTTCCAAAATCGAGGACAAAAGGTCCCTCTTCCCCGCCTGGCATACCAATACAGATGGGATTGGTTCCGAGACGGGGACGTTTACCACCTACCGGAGCGACTCGCGGAGCAGAGCCATGAGTATTAGCACAAATGATGGAAGCCATCCCCTTTGCAGCAGCCATTTCTGCATATTCTCCGAGTCGACCAATATGAGAAGCACGTGTAACGGTTCCACAAGCAACTCCCAGATTCGATGCTTTACCTATTAAACGGTTCATGAGATCATGCATCACAGTTTGTCCGAAGCCCCAGCAGCCATCGCCGGCAATGGCTGCCGGTGTTTCGTTTAGAATTTTCAACGTCTCACCTGCTTTGAGGATCCCTTCTTTCACGCGGCCCAGATAGAAGGGAAGACGCATGACTCCATGCGAATCGTGTCCGAGTAAATTCGCCTCAACCAGACTGTGGGAAACGATGCGTGCTTCGTGTTCGTTGGCGCCCCCTTGAAGCAAGAGCGATTCGGTAAAGTTCTGGAGAGACTGAGCAGAGATTACAGGCACGTTAGAAAGTCCTCTTTAGAGTGAAATTGTTGATCAAATCTTGAACAAAAGTCCGTTTTTCTGTTTTGTTAAACTCTTATCATACAAACTATTTTATATTCGGTAAATTTAGGGGATATCAGGATTTTCCGTGTTGTAAAGAAAAAATAGTCACTCATTCATATGTTTGGAGGGACCTGCTCCACTGAAAGTTCATAATGTAGTCCGGTTAGATAAAAAATTCGCATAAAACAAGTCTTTTTTCGGACTTCTCTTGCCAGTCCCGGCAAGCGAAGGATTGGCTTTCATCACTCATATTTATTAATCATTGGGAAATACGCAAAATATTTATCCACTGTAACGAATAAATCAGATTCATAATCTTATCAAATAATAACAAAGAGAAGGGCGCGAAAACTCTTCTGACAGATGCTAGGATCGTTGGACGATATTCGTGAGGTCAACCTGATAATTCAGCTTAATCTGAAGTACTCAAACGGATGAATTAACTGGAAAAATAGGTGTACGAAGTTTTTGCCAAAGGTACAGTGAATGAGTATCAGCCTCGAGAACATCCAGTCGCTTAACGAACTCCGTCTTTACATCCATAAAACGCTTTGCGAGAAAGAGAATCTTCTCGAAGAACAGTTTTCGATGTCTGAAATGGCTCTCAGGCGCCGGGGGCGAAGCTGTGGACTTCAATTCTCAATTAATGGACCACGAAGTGTTCGCTTAGGAGCCATCTGGGCTTCTGACTCTAATATGGTCTATTTTTATGATGCCCGGGGAGAACGTTACGCAAAAGTTCATCTTCCGAACCGGGTTTTTGTTCCGGAAGAGGAATCAGAGGAAGCAGCATAGTGACTCGCGTGAAATAGGCTATTCACGATTCTCTTTGAGAGAAATCAGTTTTTGCAATCTGGCTGTTGCTTTGGAACTTCCGTATTTTTCTGCCACTCTGTAATGCAGGATTGCGATATTGGGAGTCGCATGTTTTTTTTCCGCATTCTGACCCAGCTGAAAAAAACGTTCCGCTTTGGCTTGAGGATTTACCTGCGGAACAGAAGCAGAACTTTGTGGCAGGTCGTGTGTGCCAGAAGAACGCTTCATATCAGACATTTGTCTGCGGCGGGAGAAGAGGTTATTTTTCCAATGTTCCAAATTGGTCTGAGAATTTCGCCTCAGGTAATGTGATGACGCAGGTGCAGAATTTAAAAGCATTCGGTCCATTGCTTCAAAATCGTGGATATAAGCACTGACGCTTGTGGTCGAACTTTGAAATGATTGACCGTATGAGCTTCCTCGCCGAAATGGACCGCTTTGCCTGTTCCAGGTGGCACCGGAATGAATGGAACCCAAAACCGCACTGCCTCGATCAGGAACGCTCACTGTTGTTCGTGCAGAGAATTGTTGTACGATAGGTTGTTGGATTCTGATTTCTTGAGCAAGAATACAGTGGTTCCAAACGGACCCCGAGAGAAATATAAGAATGATGAGCTTGGTATTCATGGTTTGTTCTCCAGATTCATTGGAATGGCCCATGATTGTACCGGTAATCGTATCGCATTGGTGAGTGTCCGGCAACTGTTTTTTCAAAGATCGCAGGCATTGAGTCACCAAAGGCAAACAGTGGTGTGAGAAAGGGGCGATTTATGTTTTCGCTGAAGATGAGCTCCAGGTTCCCTCAGCAAATCCTCATGATAGCGGGGATGGTTCTTTTTATTGGAACTAGTAATGCTGCCAGTGGAGCAAATGAGAATCTGGCGCGACCTAATGTGATATTAATTCTCTCAGATGATCAAGGTTATGGTGATATTGGTTTTCATGGAAATCCGAAAATTAAAACGCCGCACCTCGACAGGATGGCAAAAGAAGGAATCGAATTAAGTCGATTTTACTGTAGTCCGGTTTGTGCGCCGACCCGCGCCAGTCTGATGACGGGCCGCTATTACTATCGTACGGGAGTCATCCACACTTCGCGCGGTGGCGCTAAGATGCATGGTGACGAAGTTACGATCGCGGAATTATTAAAAGAGGCTGGATATAAAACTGGAATCTTTGGCAAATGGCATCTGGGAGATAATTACCCGATGCGTCCAGAGGATCAGGGGTTCGAGGAAACACTGGTTCATAAAAGTGGAGGAATTGGTCAGAGCCCGGATCAACCAAACAGTTACTTTGATCCCTGGTTATGGAAGAATGGGAAAAAACGAAAAACGGTCGGATATTGCACGGATGTTTTTTTTAAGGCGGCCTTGGATTTTATCGATCAACATAAAACAGGCGAGCAACCTTTTTTCGTTTACCTGCCTGTCAATGCGCCCCATACACCATTGGAAGTGGATCAGACGTATTGGAAACCTTATCAAAAAGCGGGTCTAAACGAGACAACTGCTCGTGTTTATGGCATGGTATCGAATCTGGATGAAAACATAGGAAAGCTGATGGCGTTCCTCAAGAAGTCTGAATTAATGGATTCAACCATTGTGGTTTTTGTAGGTGATAATGGGCCACAGCAAAAACGATTTACAGCCGGTTTGCGGGGTAGAAAATCATGGACCTACGAAGGGGGCATTCGAGTTCCTTTTCTTGCGCATTGGCAGGGACAATTTCAAAAGGGTGTGAAATCCGATCAGATAGCAGCTCATATTGATATCATGCCGACTTTGTTGTCACTCACTAAAACGCCACGTCCAGAGAATCTGATTCTGGATGGTATTGATCTCTCGGATCTTTTGTCAGGCAAGGATGCGAAGTTACCGAGTCGCAGTCTTTTCTTTCAAGTCCATCGGGGACTCACGCCCAAACGCTATCAAAACTCTGCAGTAGTGACTCAGAAATTCAAACTGGTCAGTTATCCGGGAACCTTCGGTAATGAAAATCTGATGCTGAATGCCGAGCCTTTGCTGGAACTATACGACTTGTCTGTTGATCCGGAAGAGAAACACAATCTGATCACATCTCAGCCTGAAACAGTAGAATCGCTGCGTCGACAATACGAGGCCTGGTTTACAATTATGAAACAGTCGCGTCATTTTGAGCCAGGGATAATTGTCGTTGATCAGAAGAAAGAAAGTCCCTGTGTTTTATGTCGGTATCAGGACGGCAATTATTTTCAGGGAGTTTCGCAAGGCTGGATGGTCAGGGTTTCGAATTCTGGTTTGTATGAGATTCAAATTGAACGTGGCCAGAAAAAGACAGCGGGAAAGATCGTTGTCAACTGGTTGGGTCAGCAGGCTCATGAGTATTTGAATGCAGGCCAATCGTCAGCGGAATTTGAGTTACGCGCAGGAACGGGATTGCTCGATATCTGGTTTCAAGCGGATGGCCAAGATCGAATTCATATCACCAATAATGGTACGTTGGGTGATGTCACATTGAAACAGTTGAAATGATGATTGCCATTCCAAACTAAAAACCGGCTCTGGATAAAATCCAGGCCGGTTTGATTACAGACTGTTATCTGAAACTATGGTTTAATACAACCAGTCAATACCAACACTCCAGGTTCCAACGTTCCATTTCTCGCGTTTCACTTCGATAGATGGAAATAAACCTCTGGTTGGCATGCCCTGCCAGCGAATGCTGTCAAAGGGTCTGGCAATTTCGCCAGCAGCAATATAGGTATACCCAACTTTGAATTTTGCTTCCTCAAGGATTTTCATGCGTTTCAAAACAGGAACATGTTCAAAAATAGCCATTTCTGCGAAAATCGATTGTTCAAATATGGGTGAGACGTGCGTATGTGTGCTCGCGTCACTGAAAGCATTTGGAGTGGGATCTGTTGTCGTGGCATCGATCAAAGCTTTGGGGCGGTTGATATCATCTGGATCAGCTCGAACGCCCATCCCGACATTATCTCCACTTAAGTTAATCTTTTCCCGATTGGCCATGATCCCGAATTTGGTCTGGCCCCAGATTTTTAGCTTATCACCACCCAAGTCAAATTGAAAACCAATTTCAGGACCAGCCAAATCTGTATCGACTCTACTGTCCACGACCGTGGTATAGGGTGTCACTGCGACATCTGTTACTGGATTAAGAGGTGCTGCGAAGAAGGCTGTAGCGGTACCTGTTGTTCCGCCAGCGTCGTCGTCTTCCACAACGCCCGCATTATCAATAACTCCATCCTCGTTCTCATCTGATCCGGTTGGGTGAGAGAATAGCTTCAAGTCAGGTCGAATGCTTGTGAAAGTGGTTGCATCACTATAAAGCAAACCACTGTCTCGGCCTACGAATCCAAATCCTTCTTTGACTTTCATGTATCGCACACCGGCAAGCCCTCGAACCTTCAGATTTTTTTTATCAATCATCGGAGTCGACATCCAGGTTGCGTTGGTTCCCCAAGCCTGGCTGACCACTTTAATTCTGAAATCCAGGTCATAAGGAACGGAAACGCCATTCAGTGTTCCATCATCAAGTGGTAAAGACGCTAGATTCATCAATTCGTTCTGTAAGATCGCATTGATCTCTGCTGCAGTCACTCCGGGAATAGTAGTAACAACCCCTCGACCAGTAGGATCAATAAAGTTGGGTGGTGACAGCAGGATATCCATGATTGCTTGATTATTTGGGTTTGGCTTGTGAGTTGAGTTCGTAATGGCGGACCATTCAGAATCAGCACTAGCAAGCCACCAGCCCGTAAACTCAAACCCACTGTCGTCATCATTATTCCAACCCCAGCGGAGACGTGTACCAGGTGAAAATATATTAGGAATGACATCGTAGGTTACATGATCAAAGAAATTCAGGCTTGCTGCCGCGGTGGTAAACTCATCATCTGTAGCGTCCTCTAATTCTTCTTGTACCATATTAAAGTAGGAGATGGTTCCATCATTTCCAAACTTGGCACTTCCCGGACTACGGAATTTGGCGAATAACGCTTCAGTGCTGAAGAAATATTTCTTACCGTGATTACTAGACTTGTAAGACCACAAACCATTATCGTCAACCCGATGTTGTTGAAACATCTTTTCAAAGGGGCTCATTTGAGGAAACGCATTTACGGGCGCCTGCGGCCCTGCGTTCATGGGAAATCCAGGTGCCGAAGGTGGACCATATCCACCTGTTGCTGCTTGGAAAAAGTTTGGGGGAGGTGCCCCAGCGAGAGATTGTGCATTCTGAGTTAACCCCGGCAGATTAAAGGAATCAAACGATACAGGTTGTATCATTCCATTCTGCGGAATTGAAGAGGGATATCCTTGCGCATTCACAGTAGAGAATGCGAAAGAAATCAGAACGATGCTCAATACCGGTGCTAGCCAATGAAGAAGCCGCATCTATACGTCCTTACAAACAGCGGAAACTTTGATAACAATCCGCGCGGTCAATAACGGAAATGCGCGGAGTCTGTTGCTGGTTATATCGGACAGGGCTTCTGGTAAACTGTAGCGATTATTCGGAAGATAACGAATTTTCGTGTTTCAATAGTTTTGACGGTTGTATTGTGTCAACAAAAAGGTGTAAAAATGTATATTCTTGTAATGGGTTTCGTATCAATTCTGCATGAATCGGTTTACTGATCGAATCTGGTGGATATTAGGTAAGTCTTTATTTTAAATGTAGATATGGTGTATTAATCTCAATTGTGAATACTTTTAGCAGGAACTGTGAGTGATTTTAGTGGTGAACTTTCAGAATCAATAAGAAATAGTCTCAATTAAAGCACAGGTCCAATGCTCCAGGGACAGAATTCTTCATCTCCGATCCCTTGGGCTTCACTTTTTGTTTTTTTACCGCTGGCAACATCAATGATCAGCTCAAAAATTTCTTTGCCGACTTCTTCTACTGAGGTGCCATTCAGGATTCTGCCAGCGTCGAGGTCCATGTCGTCCTGCATTCGCTCATACATGGGAGTATTAGTTGATATCTTAATACTGGGAACTGGTTTGCACCCAAAGCAGCTTCCACGACCCGTTGTGAAAGTAACAACATTCGCACCACCGGCGACCATACCTGTTACAGAAGCGGGGTCGTATCCTGGTGTATCCATTATCACAAACCCTTTTTCGGTGACTGGTTCGGCGAATCGATAAACTTCCCGTAAAGCTGTGCTTCCCCCTTTGGCAATGGCGCCGAGCGATTTTTCGTAAATGGTTGTGAGTCCGCCTCTTTTGTTTCCAATGGAGGGATTGTTATCAATGACAACGCCAAATTTGCCCGTATATTCTTCCCACCACTTAATCCGGTCTATCAATTTCTTCCCAACTTCGGGCGTGACTGCGCGGCGAGTGAGAAGATGTTCTCCACCATAGATTTCCGATGTTTCTCCCAGGATAGAGGTTGCGCCATGAGCGACCAGAAGATCGCTGGCTATTCCTAAAGCGGGATTTGCAGTCACTCCGCTGTTTCCATCACTCCCCCCGCATTCTGTACCCAGAATCAATTCGGAGACCGGAATCGGTACTCGGGAAACGTCATTCACTTGAGGTAAGTAGTCTTTAAGAAGTGCTGTAACTTTTTTGACTGTTTTTGCTATTCCCCCTATATCTTGGATATTAAGAACCAGCGGGCCCTGGTTTTGAGGCTCATTCGGGTTCGCTAACTGGACCAGGCCTTCCGAGTCAGAGAGGAATGAACCTTGGCCGGTTTCACAACCTAACCCCAGAACTACATAGGCGCCGATATTTGGATGTTTCGCAAAACCGCCGAGTGTTCTCATGAGCTGATGGTGGTCCTCACCGTCATACTGCATGGCACACCCGCCTTTATGGACGAGGGGAATGATGCCATCAATATTGGGGAAGTCTTTAAGAGAGGTCCCGGCCAACTCACGGGCAATGTATTTTGAAGCAGTAGCAGAACAATTCACCGTACTGATAATCGCCAGATAATTTCGCGTACCTGCTTTCCCGTTCGGACGTCGGTAACCCATAAAAGTTCTGCCTTCAATGGGAGTGGGGGGGGGAGGGACCTCGGTCGAATAGGCATAGTCCAGGCTGAGAACACCCGATTCCAGGTTATGACTGTGAATCCAGTCACCAGCTTGAATATCTAAAGTCGCAAAGCCAATAGTTTGTCCAAACTTACGGACAGGTTCGCCACTATTGATCGCCTGGATGGCGACTTTGTGACCCAAATCAATATTTTCTCTGGTGATCACACTTTCATTTTCAGTGAGAACGCATTCCTGGTTTTCTGCGACAGAGTTGCGCGCGATCGCGATATTATCGTCCGGGTGAAGTTTTAAGAGTGGAGAAGCAGGGGCTGATGGCATAACTGATTTACGATCTATTTTAAGGGGAAGCAGCACATCATTGCGGACCTGAGTGATGTGAGAATTTTCTTCCATCGTGAGAAAGTGACTGAAACAGCACGAATATAAGAATATCTCGATTTGTTTGATCAGAATCAAGGGATAGCGGATTCATCGGGTCGAAAGTGATGCACAAAATGTGTCATCGCATTTTGATCTCAGTGAATCTCTCACATTTTAAATTGGACAATGTACACTCCTTTGAATTTCAGAGAGTTTTCTCGTTTATCAGTGACATGGTTCTCATAAAGACGTTGATGAGCTAGAATTCAGCACATCTGGTTATTTAAATGTTTCATGACGAGCAGACTATTGATCTTAGTGAATTCCATTTTGTCTGGGGCCATATATGCGGATTTTGATTGGGTGGGATAATCCTGAAGAGAGCGATCTGATTTCTCTTTATCTGGGCGTAAGTGAAAACGATTTAGTCATCTGCGCGACGACGGAAGAATTTCTAGTAAAAGCATTTGATGAAAACGAGACTTGGGATATTATCTTGATGTCGATTATGGCGCCAGATCCCCAAACGGCATTTGAGCACTTTGAAAAGATCCGCAAAACACATCTGGATACTCCTGTTGTAGGTGCTTGCCCTACGACGGGAACATTTCATGTGGCCCGTTTCTTATCTGCGGGGATGCGTGCTTATATTATCAGAGACGATGGCGGAGACTTTATGTTTCTCCTCGAAACCACATTACAGAGTGTGGTTGATTCTGTCAGAGCTGAGCGTGAACGCTTTGTCGCGGAACGCTTGCGCGAGGAAATTGAGTCTGTAAGAAAATTGCAGGAATCAATTATCCCCAGCGATCTGGTTGCTCCCGACCGATTTGATGTGACGGCTCGCTACGAATCTTCACAAATTCGTGTGTTTGGTGGTCAGCCTGTTACGTTGGCGGGAGGAGACTATTACGATGTTTTCATGCTGGACGATGATAATCTGGTGTTGCTGGTAGGAGATGCGTCGGGGCATGGAATGAAAGCCTGCATGTCGATTATGACGATGCATACATTAGTGGGTATGATTCGCTCCAATAAATATCTGGATACCGCGGCTTTTGTCGCAGATGTGAATGATCGCCTTTGTGATCAGGCCATTGTGAATGATGGTGGTGGTTTTATTACTTTGCTTTATGGAATTTTGAACGCAAAAACAAATGAATTCCAATGGACTTCTGCGGGAGCACCCATACCGATCGTACATGAACTGGAAACAGATAAAATATATGAACTAGGGACAAACGATGACGGCGGTCTCCCACTGGGAATTGTGCCTGGCGCTGAATATGATATTCATACTTCAGTAATTCCGGAAAACAGCAGACTGTTGATTTTTACAGATGGTCTGGCAGAAGCGTTTCCTGGAGAAAAAGAGACTTTTGGTGAATTCGGGATTTCCGGTATCATGCAGTCCCTGCAGGCATCTCGCTCAGACAATCTGGTGGTTGCTCTGGAAAACCTGTTCCGAGACTCCAATGCTTTTACAGACGGATCTGGCAGACACGATGATACTTCTGTTGTATTATTGGACCGAAAAAATTAGAGTTCCTACCATGATAGCGCGGCATGGTTGATGAAGTAGTTCTGATTGAGATAGGGAAGTTTCTTTTATGGCTGCTGATGCAGAATTGAACCTGACGTTCATTGAGAAAAAACTGGGGACGTTAGGACGTATTAGTCTCTATGCTGGATTAGTGGGGCTGTATAGCCTGATTCCGGTGCTGAAAGACTATTTGAGCCCACTGCTTTCTCACTTTAACGTCTCCCAAGAAAGCATCGATAACATTAAAAAAATGGGTGATGTCTCTTCTGATTTGCATGCCACTCTGGGATTAGTTCTTGGTTTGCTGCTGGTATTCAGGACGAACAGCTCTTATGCCCGCTGGTGGGAGGCGCGCCAACTATGGGGTCGATTGGTGAATGTAACCCGAAATATGGCCATCAAATTTCGTGAATTCACGAATTTTGACAGAGACGAGCTTCGGAATCTGGCGAATATCATTGTTGCGTTTCCCGAGGCGCTGCGAGATCACTTGCGAGAAGAGGATGACTTTGCCATGTTTCCCGAACTGGAGCAAATAGATCCCCCACCTCGCCATATTCCCGCATATATTGCCGACCTCATTTATCGCAATACCATTGGCTGGAAGCGGTCTGGAATCATCGATGGGGATGAATTACGGATTCTGGATTCCGAGACCCGAGAATTAATGGAAATTTGTGGAGGTTGCGAGCGGATACGCAGAACCAGACTTTCTCCCTCGTATCGTCTCTTTGTGCGTCACTGTATTACGCTTTATTTATGTACGCTGCCCTGGGGGTTAGAGGATGATTGTGGTATCTGGACAGTACCCCTCACTATTATCCTGGCCTATTTCATGATTGGAATTGAAGTCATTGCTCACTCTGTTGAGGAGCCCTTTGGATTAGATGAAGATGATTTAGATCTGGACGGTTTATGTATTACCATTCGCTCGACGGTCAATGAGATTCTGGATCGATTTGGAGATCCGCAAAATCAGAAGACCGCAGCAACCTCTCCATCAGCAAGTGGGAGTGATTCGACCTGATAAGATTGTGATACGTTCGGAGCAGTGGTGCCTCTTCGGCTACGAAGAGATCTGTTGCATGAAATTCGAGTAGGCGTACCAGTCGGGATCTGCTTCTGTATGGATATCGATTGGAAGTGAAGGAAGATCGCCGGCTACTTCGTTGAGCATTAACAAGGCCTGATCGACATCTCTTAAATACCACTGCCATTCACACATCTGATTTCCAGTAATCAGCATGGTCAGGTAACCGAGACCTGCATTTTGCCAGACACCGACGAGTCGCTCTTCAAACTGGTTCATGAGTTGCTGATCTTCCGGACCGGGCATGCCACTTTCGTTAGGAGACTGGTATGTCCAGATAATTTCGATCCGGGCGGGAAAATCGGCTGTGGTAATTCCAGCAGGAATGTCTGGTAACAGACGGAAGATGACAGTCGACTCCTCTTCGAGTGCCGTTGCCGTTAACCATTCCTGTTCTTGTTCCGGTTGCTGTTCTGTCAACTTTTGATCTCCTTTGATTTTGGTTGCGTCAAAAGAGAGACAACAATCAATGTGAGAAATCCTAAGGGGATGGTTACCAGGCCAGGCTGGCTGAAGGGCACAATGGCAGTTGTCGGGTCCAGCCCGTAAATCCCTTTATAGGAATCGGCGCTTAACAGAATCCAGGTCAACGAAGAAACCATTCCTGTGAAAATGGCGACCGTGATCCCCTGTTTTGTTGTTTTTGACCAGAACAGCAACATCACCAATGCGGGCAGGTTTGCCGAAGCGGCCACACTGAATGCCCAGCCCACGAGATAGTTTACATTAAAGTTTTCGAAGAGTATTCCAAGAATAATGGCAATCACTCCGACAACAACCGAGGCAATTTTAGCAATACGTACTTTTGAAAAATCATTCATTTCGATTTTCATAAAACTCGACATCAGGTCATGCACGACAGCGCCGCTGGATGCAATGATCAGTCCACTGACCGTTCCCAGCACCGTGGTAAATGCGATGGCAGAAATGACCGCGAATAACCAGTCGCCGATACTCTTGGCAAGCAGGGGGGCAGCCATGTTCGTGTTGGTGACATCGAGTGCCCCACTTGTCATGGCACCCAGCCCCATAAACAATGTCAGAATATAGAAGTAACCAATGGTGCCGATGCCAACGATCGTGCTTTTTCTCGCGCTGGCTTGATCTTTGACTGTGTAATAGCGGATTAAAATATGTGGTAGCGAAGCGGTTCCACAAAACAGAGCCAGCATTAAAGACAGAAAATTTAGTTTCCCCCAAATTTTATCGCTACGAATGCCTGCAAACTTTGGATGATTTCCAGGACTGAGCACTTTTTCTCCGGTGGTCGGTTTCGGAAAATAGATCGTCAAGACGGCGCCATCTTTCTCTTTGATGGTATCTGAACCCCAAAGAATCAGTTCGCTCTCTCGGATCGTGCTTAAAAATTCGGTGACTCCCAACGGCCCCGTTTCCGCTTCATCACCGGGCAATTTGCTGATACGTCCCACAGGGTATAAATCGGTTTCACCTTCACCAGTTCCCTGGGTCAGACCATTAATGATGATGCTGCCATTTTTGTTCTTTTGTTTGTATTGTGTTTCAGATAGATAATATTGTTGCTCGGGGCTCTCAGTCACTTTCCAATAAGAAACTTTGTCGTCTCTGGTAAGTTGCAGATAATCTTTTGTGGCCCATGCTCCCTGGTCAAGTGGAATTAATGAATCGTTCTCATTCAGTTTGAGTTCCGATTTCCAATGTTCGATCTTATCAGAAGCGGTAGGGCCAAGAATCTGAAATTGGTGTGTCGGTTTCCCATCGTTGGCCGGGTCTGTTGAGAGACCTCTTTGTAGAATCAGCACAGTCAGAACCGTACTGAAAATCACAAGCAACGAACCTTTCAGGAATTGCACATAAGTCGTACTGACCATGCCTGCTGTGACGACAATCAGAATCACGATGGTTCCCACCATCAGAACGCCGACATAATGGGGGAATCCAAGCAAGGGAGTGATTAAAGCACCAGCACCAACCATTTGCGGGATGAGATAAAAAATACTGACGACAAGTGTACTGATCGCTGCGGCAAGTTTGATTCCCCGCGATTGAAATTTGCTGTCCAACGCATCGGCAAACGTGAAACGTCCCATTCGTTTGAGTGGTTCTGCGATTACAAAGAGGGCCACAATCCAACCGGCCAGATAACCGATGGAGTATAGGAATCCATCGTATCCATAAAAGGCAATCATGCCACAGATGCCAAGAAATGAAGCGGCTGACAAATAATCGCCTGCAAACGCGACGCCATTCACAAACCAGTGGATACCTCCCCCGGCGGCAAAGTACCCTTTCGCTGATTTTGCTTTTGCACCCAACCAGAAGCTGAGTCCGAGCGTGATGGCGACAATTCCTCCAAAGATCAGAACTGCCATGAGGGATGGTTCATATATCATTGAGATGCCCCCTCATTTTTTGATGTGTCTGAGGAAACATCATTTCGACACGACCAGCCATAGATCAATGCCAGCACAAACGCAGCTATGATCAATGTGAATCCGTATACAATGGCCAGATTCAAACCTGCGAAAACAACCACCTCCATTTTTGCGGGGGAGAAGGTATTCAGAAAAACAAACCCGCCATAAAGGGCCAGATAAACCATAAATAGTTTGAGCCCCAGTCGGGTATTCCGAGAGATCGTCTCGGAATTTTCCTGATCTTCAGGCTCGTTGGGGCCGTGGTCAAAACCTGCCATTGGAAATATACCCTTTAGTTGTAACGCTGGTTTGGGTTAGATCAGCCAGAATTGCTTGATCAATCATGTTATTGGGAAAGCCTATTCAACCCAGAATCCTGTGAGGAATCAACTGACAGCACCAATGGGAGGGGAAAAGAATTAGGAATCTGGTGACTTTGTATACTGAAAGGGGAGAAAGTCAGTCAAAGGGCTGTCAATTCCCGAGTGGAAACTCGGTTCGCCGCGTGGTTAATTCGAGTCAGTTGGAACTGGTTTAAAATAAATTCGGTTGGCGTTCAATTTCTGGGGGCCGATACCTTTCACCTCTAATAAATCTTCAATAGAGCGGAATGGGCCATGAATTTCACGGTGCGATACAATTTTTTTCCCGAGCGTGGGTCCAATTTGATTTAACTGAGCAAATTCAACCCAGGAGGCCTGATTGATATCGATTTGATACTCATAGGGCATATGAGTTTGTCTTGTGATTTCGATTGGTTTAGTGCCCCAGCGGGAAAGACGGCCGAGATGAGTCACGAACAGGATCAGAATGGCAATAACAAGTATGCCTAAAAAAAATTGATCATCTCTTTGTAAACCCAGGAATGGTTTTGGTGGGGTTTCTTCAGAATGGTGATTCTGCATGTTCTGCCAGCCAGTCAGGTGAAGTTATGTGTTATATAATTCTGGTCACACTTTGACGCGGTTTGCAGAAATTGATCAAATGGAGCTCTGTAACACATCGTATTAACACGAGATAGTACTGCTAAAGATGCCAAAAGCGCAAGTCACTAATTGACCTCAAGGCCCGTATTTCGTAGAATGATACTATAAATTAGTCAACATATTGAATAATCGGAATAGACTCAAACTGCAAGCGAAAAACGGCAAAGAATCTATTCCCAAATTGAGGTGCTTCAGTGATCAATAATCTCTTTTGTATGAAAAAATGTCAGCGAATGTTCTTAGCCTTTGCATTTGTTTGTACGTCTCTGTTAGCCACTAGTGTTTTACAGGCGCAGAACACTGGTACGAAAGGTCCTGCGAAACCGAAAGAAATTACTTTAACAGCGCCTCGAGATGGTTTCCCCATTTCCATCACGTATTATCAATCAAGTAATGCTGAAAGTGCTCCGGTGGTTGTGTTACTTCATGGCAAGGGAGGGAGCAAAAGGGTCTGGGATAAACAGTTCGCGCCCATTTTGCAGCAAAACGGTTATGCTGTTGTTTCTGTTGATTTACGAAAGCATGGGCAGAGTAAACTGCCTGAGACTGAAAAAACTGTGAACAGGAATCAAAAAAAACCTGCGAGTTCAAAATTGAAAACTTATGACTACAAAGCAATGGTTGCGCTGGATATGGAAGCCGTCTGGCAGTTTATTTTTGCAGAGCATCAGAAAAAACACTTAAATATGCAGAAATCAGCAATTGTCGCCTCAGATATGAGTGTGCCAATTGCTTTAAACTATACCCTCTATGATTGGACTAAGGTTCCCTATGATGATGCACCAGTTCTGGCTGCCAAAACGCCCAAGGGGCAGACGGTCCGGGCTTTATTTTTGATTTCGCCCGTCACAGGTGTTTCCGGTGTTAATTCGATGCAACCGACAGTCCGATTAAAAGACCCACTTTTAGGGCTCGCGTTTGAGGTCGGTGTCGGCCAGAAAAATTCGACTGATCTGAAAATTGCTAATAAGCTTTATGAACAATTGCATTTGGCCAAGGAAAAAGATACTCGGGTAAAGATCAATAAATATCCTGGTAAGCTCACGGGGACTGATATGCTGGGTAGACGATTGGGGTTGGAGATTGATATCCTGAAGTTTCTGGATCGACATCTTAAAAAATTACCCGGTCAATGGGCTGACCGCAGACCTCGCTTTGACCGGGAAGAATAAACCGGTCAGCAGTGAGCATCAGGCTGCTCGATTATTGAATTGCTGAGTATCTTGTTGAATTGCTAATTCAGAATCAGTCTGGGGCTGCGGCGAAATCCGCTCAGAAAGAAAAGCAATTTCTTCTTTGATGTCTGTGATTTCTTTTTCTTTTTCGAGCAGGATCGTCTCCAGGCGGATAATGCGTTTTTCTGGATTTCGTTGCAGTAAACGATTCACAATTTCCAATAGCAGCAGTGCCCTGTAGAGTTTTAGTACCAGGCTTTTGATACGGAATACTCTGGCGGTTTTTGTTAATTGCTGCAGTCTGAGTAATCCGGTGACTCTTAATGCTCTCATAAATGCGATCATCGGCAGGCAAATGACGGCGATATCAATCCAGTGTCTGCGGCAGTAGTCCAGTCGTTTTTCTACGATTGAAATCATGACGATGAATTCCAGGGTAAATGCAAACCAGATAAATCCAGTTGCAATGGCAGTCAAATCAGACAGTGCCGGATTTGCTGCAATTTGTTTTTGCCAGTAATGTTCGACCGCAAACAGGGGCAGCACCAGCAGAGCAATCACCAACATGGGGGCAGAAAAGGTTTTACTGATTTTTTCCCTGAAGTCAGAGTCTACTACCTTCCAGGCAAGCATAGGAAACCAGATGGCCTGGCCCGTCATCTGGTCGCGGGCGCAGATTCTGAGTGGTGGAATCAGACAATACAGGAGATTAAATTTCCAGCGGGGACTGCCTAATGCGACATGGATGACTGTTTCCAGAATAAAGAGTGGATAGATCAGAAACAGACACCAGTTACAGATATCCAAAGCGATTCCCGGTGACTCAGCATTGATTAAATGCAAAGTGCCCGCAAAAAAAACAAGGAATAAGAGGGCGCAGGAAAACATGGGGGCCGCTGCGAACTGATCAACTTTTTTGATGTAACCGTTCATAAAACTCATCGACAGGAAATGGCAGAATTAAAAAAAGCATCCAGAGGAGGCTACAACTACAAACGAATGGCAGGGGAGGGACTTATATTCAATATCGGCAAAAGCGCCTATTCAGAATAATCGGATCAGCTTTCGGGCTATGAATATCAGAAGTGTCAATATGATGACAGTTTGTGGGGTTGTTTTAGCAGGTAAACTCTTTTATTACTGGTTTAAATCGATAATATGGCCGCAGGGTTTATCTTATTTGTAAAAAACGTCATTGAGTGGGTCTTTTTTGAGCGATGTGTGTCGTAAATGTTACAACTAAGATGTGTGAAGTGTTGCTAAAATGATTATATGTTTATATTTGTTGTGTTGTAAGTTATTTATTATATAGATTTTAAGGTGTTTGTTATGTTTTAGCTCCCTCGTTTTGGCATGCCGAATGCAACTGGTGAATTAACCACGTTATGGTTTAAATGACTACATTTTTCGGCAATGAAAATGAGGAGAAATCTAATATGACAGGTAAATTAACGACATTGGCAATTTGTTTAAGCTGTATGATGATCTTTTCGGATCGGGTTCATGCTGCAGATCATGGTGCTATGAAAGTTTCGCAAGAAACGAAAACTGCTTTTTTTCAACCTCGTCCTGGTGGTGTTCTGGACGTGATTACTTCACCGTTTCGGGCTTTGACTGCTCCTGTTAGTTATAACAGGGGGTATCAGCAGTCTTCATATCAGCCCCGTTATGGTCAATCGGCCTATGGCAGGACGAACTGTGTGAATGGTAAGTGCTATACCAGTAGCGGGTATCAAAGTCCTTGTGCCAATGGCAATTGTGGAACTGGTTCCAGTTATGGTGCGAATTGCAGTTCTGGTAATTGTCCTGGTGGAAACTGTGGCGTGAATCGCTACCAGCGTCCTTCTCTGTACAACACAGGTTATCGTGGATCATATGGGAACAGTGCTCAGCAGTATCCTATGTATCGACCTGTTAGTCAGCCGGTTTATCGGTCTTATCGTCCGGTAAGTCAGCCAGTTTATCAGCCTTATCGATCTGCACCAACCAGTTCAAGCCGCAATGATCCTTTTTTTCCGTAACTTGAAGGTGCGACTTTCCCGTCACGATGTACGATAAAACAGGAGTGACAATGCGGTTGAGAAAAAACTGAGCTACTGGATTTTCCGGTAGCTCAGTTGTCTTTTTAGGAAAATTGTCCTGTGTAAAGTTGTTTTACTTGATAAACTGTCTGCGGCAATAAAATAACTTGAGCGTAAACTGAGTGTTGTTTGAATAAAATACAAAACGATTGTTTTCTCGATGTTATCTACTGCCTTCGACCGATCTCTGGGAACTCACTTTGAATGAAAAAAAGAAATAATTTTTCACTGAGTGCGAGTCGAAGAATAAGAATAGAGATGTGGATTATCGTTAAAATCAGATGGGTTCCGTCAGAGAATGGGATGATCTGAAGCAATATTTGAGATGATGTTACTGTATTGAGTTGAAAATTTTGAGTTCTTCTTTTGCTCAAAAGAAGGGCGCCTAATTTTCGCGTGTTCAGTTCGGTACAGTAATCCTTAGGAATAGGTATTTAATGGATCACGAATTGGTACACTCTTTAAGTTCCCCCATTCATTCGATGCATACATTTTCCTACGGTGCAGTACCGCAGGACAACGGGGTGCTTTTTTCTGTTTACAGTCGCTCTGCCACTTCGATGTGGTTATTACTGTATAATCATGTTGATGATTTAGAGCCATCCGAAGTGATTCAATTCAATCAAGAGTATGGCCGCTTAGGCGATATCTGGACGGCTTTCATTTCTGGTATTGGCCCTGGTCAACTCTATCATTTTCAGGCAGATGGTCCCTTTCAACCAGATGTCGGACATCGGTTTGATAAACGGGCACGTTTGATTGATCCTTATGCCAAAGCACTCGCAGGAGATTATCAGCCTTCACCGGATGGGATTGTCCGACCACCTAAGTGTGTGGTTGTAGATGATCAGTTTGACTGGCAAGGTGATCGTCATGTGAGGCATCACCTGGCTGATACAGTCGTTTACGAAATGCATGTGCGTGGATTTACGAAATCAGCCAGCAGTGGTGTTGAAAGTCCGGGAACTTATGCTGGCGTCATCGAAAAGATTCCGTATTTGATTGATCTGGGTATTACTGCCGTTGAGTTGATGCCCATCCATGAATTCCCGATGAACGAACCGGATGGTTCCTTTACTGACCATCAGAATTATTGGGGCTATGAAACGCTGGCTTTCTTTGCCCCGCATCGTGGTTTTGCCACGAATCCGGAACCGGGCGCTCAAGTGCGAGAGTTCAAAGAGATGGTGCGGGCTTTGCATGAGGCTGGCATCGAAGTCATATTGGATGTGGTCTTTAACCATACTGCGGAAGGCAATGAACACGGTCCGACGCTTTCCTTTCGCGGATTAGAAAATCAAGTTTACTACCACCTGGAGCAAGGTGGGAAACACTATAAAAATTATTCCGGATGTGGAAACGCGATTAACGGCAATCACCCCGTAGTCCGGGAGATGATCTTTCATTGTCTGCGTTATTGGACCTGTAACTATCACATCGATGGTTTCCGGTTTGATCTCGCATCAATCTTAAGCCGTGACAGGAGCGGAAACCTTGTTCCAAGCCCTCCATTGGTCGAAGCCATCGCAGAAGATCCGCTGTTGGCAGACACGAAGCTTATTGCAGAGGCCTGGGACGCTGCGGGAGCCTATCAGGTCGGATCGTTTTCACACATGCGCTGGGCAGAATGGAATGGTCGCTACCGGGATGACGTGCGCCGCTTCTGGCGCGGCGATGTTCCGACACTGGGAGATTATGCAACACGTCTCTCCGGTTCAAGTGACCTTTACCAGAAAACGGGCCGCGAGCCATTTCATGGCGTGAACTTTATTACTGCGCATGATGGGTTTTCTTTGAATGATCTGGTGAGTTATGAACACAAGCATAACTATGCCAATCATGAAGACAATCAGGACGGGGAAAACAACAACCTCAGTATGAATTTCGGCGTAGAAGGTCCCACTGATGACCCGGCCATTAACGGTATGCGCGAACGTCAGATCAAGAACCATCTGGCAACGCTCTTTTTGAGTCAGGGCGTTCCGATGTTACTTTCTGGAGATGAATGTCGCAGGACGCAGCGAGGAAATAATAATACGTATTGCCAGGATAATTCCATTTCCTGGTTTGACTGGTCGCTGGTTGATAAAAACAGTGGTTTGTATCGGTTTTGTAAAGAACTGATTCATTTTCGACTTTGCGAACCCACGTTAAGGCAGAGGAACTTCCTCACCGGACAATTGGATGGAGTTGAAAAACTTCCGGATGTCAGTTGGTTTAATGTACAAGGTCATTCTGTAGATTGGGAACATGACACACACTGTCTCCTATGTATTCTGGGAGCAAGGCACACATCTCGGCGAGTCAGGGATGGTTCTGATCTGATGATTCTAATCAATTCTTCTCCTGATGCGCAGGCATTTGAGTTACCGTTCGGGATCAAGCCGAAAGAATGGCATTTGACCGTCGATACCTCTGCCCGGTCACCACTGGATATTTTTCCGAAGCGGGATGGTACGACCTTGTATCCGAGAGTGGCTGTGTTACCTGCACGTTCACTGCGTTGTTATGTACGCCGCTCTTCGCGCCGTTAAGAGTTCTTCTCAGATTAACTGCATGATAGTAATGAGTATTCCCAATGGAATGCACCAGTACGCAAAATACTGCAGTTTTCCTTTCTCAAGCCAGCGAACCAATAACCAGAGCGCAGCCAGTCCTACGATCGCTGAAACGACCATTCCGACAGCGAGCAGGCTCAGGGGAGTGCTCATATGTGGGTTCGAGAGTATTTCTGCCGTTTCAAGAATGGTCGCGCCAGTGATTGCTGGAATCGCCAGTAAAAACGAAAAGGTCGCCGCTGATTGTCTGGACAATCCTGTAAGCAGGCCTGTCACGATCGTACTGCCACTGCGCGATATACCAGGTAAAATGGCGATTGCTTGCGCGAAGCCAATGATGAGCGCCTGCTTGTAAGTGATCTCTGTGTAGCTCTTTTCTTTTTGAGGAATCCGGGGAATCATGAGCAGGAAGAGGCCTGTAATCGGTAACATGCAGCCCGCAAGCAAAGTGCTTTCCAGCATAGGCTCGGCATATTTTTTCGCTGCTAATCCAATCACGACCACCGGTAGCGTTCCGACAATCAACAGCGGTATGACCCTGAAGTCCTGACTGATTAGTCGGTAGATGGTTCTTCTGTAGAAGATGAGTATTGAGATCAAAGTGCCCGCATGCAGAACAATATTCACGTCTGTCTGGTCTGCCTGGATATCGAGCAGGCTTTCTGCAATCACCAGATGTCCGGAAGAACTGATCGGAAGAAACTCACTGATTCCCTGAATGATCGACAGCAGAATCATTTTTAACCAGGTCATTGTGATGTCTTTTCCGACGAAACAGATGGGGAATCAGAAGGATTGGTAAGTTTTCGAAATCCAAAACGTTTGCTCTGGCTATTTCAGACGAAAAGGGGGCCAGAGAGAAATAATGTGATAAATGTAATTCTGGAAACAATTTATGGCACTATGTCTTGTTTAGGCACGTTAAGGGAACATGTGCGAATTTTCAAAAGACTCTATAACGCGGAATTGCAATCTTGTCAATTTGAGTCGAGTTTGACGGTTGTATGAGTCAGGGTGAGTCGCTATTGTATCTGGCGAATGTAAATCAGATTCCGAAGTACTATTTAGATTGTAACAGGCCACAATTCAATGAATACACTGATACCTGCAACAATGCTTCTGTCACTTTCATTGGCACCAATGAAAACAGTAGAAGTGCCTGCTCTCCCAGAGAATGTTGTGAAATTGTTCAAAATGGAGCAAGATGTTTCTCGACATCAAATACTCTTTTTTACTGCCAGTTGGTGTCCTGCCTGTGTTCAGATGAAATCAGCAGAGTTTCCTGCTTTAAGACAAAAAAACTGGAAGATTGGATCAGAAAAGTCGAGCCATATTCGTTTGGTTGACGTAGATCAGAATCAGGAACTGAGCGATAAATACAAAATTGAATCTTTGCCGACACTGGTCTTGGTTATCGATGGAAAAGAAGTCAGTCGATCAGGGTCAGTAAGTGCCTATCGCATCGCTGAGATGTTTTATAACCGCAAGTAATTTATTGCGAAGTCAGGTGCGGAGTTTTTGAATCAGCATCTGTTACCGGGTCTGTTACTTTCCAGGCACCCAGAATGTTGGATGTAGCGACTTCATTCCTCAGTTGGTGTACTTCACCACCCATACGTTCCAGTGAATGTTGCATCGCATGCGCTTGCTGGCACGTTTGTTCCAGCTGAGGGAACAATCCCTGCGATAGTTTTGCATTCGCTAGATCGTCTGACAGTTGGTTGATTTCCAGCCCCAGTCCCCGCTTCAATTTTCTGGTAAACATCATTACCAGAAAACCAGTCCAGATCAGGAATATCACGCCAGCCGTTACATAAAAATCAATGGCGAGAATATTGTTTTCGTCCAGAAACGAATCGTAAAAGAAATTTTTTCCAATACGAATCAGGGCGTAAACCACCAGAGAGAGAAAGAGGGTTTCATACACTGCGCGGGTGAACCACCCGGAGTTCTTACGGGTCAGTTTTGCAATAATGGCATCAATTTTCGAGCCGGCATCATACAGGAATTGTTCTTCGAAATAAGCGGCTTCTGTTTGAAGCTTGTCCAGAGAGCCGGCATGCTGAACTGGCTGTGATTCCAGACCTGCAGCTTGTGCATAGCCGTCGATTAATAATTGTGATTCGCGCAGTTTGTTATCATCTAGTCCGAAGGAACCGATCCGGTTTAATCGATTTTCGGTTGCCTGTTCCTTTTGTCGGTTACCAATCCAGCGGGCACCCTGCAGCGCACCGATGAGCGCGACTTGTGCAGAATTTCGAGCCCGAAATAAACTGGCTGACGCGATAAAGTTACCTAAGCCGTTATAAACTCGGAGCATTGTGGAAAAAGGGCTCAATCCCCAAGTGTCGGAAACGCAGGAGAGGAGTCGTCTTTCCCAGAGATTTCGGCTGGTGAGTAATTCAGTTCTGAGTTCCTGCGACATCTGTCTGGTGAGGGAAACGTGTTGTTGTTTCAGGAACGATTCCAGTTCCCGTATGGCTGGTAAATTGATATTGATTTTATCAGAACAATGATTAATAGCGTTCTGAATTAATTCCAGGAGATTTGCCCGCCGTACCTGCAGGCGTTCTGATTTTCCAAGTTGTGTGCTCAGGATATTTTGTAAACTGGCAAAGTCTTTTTGTAGTGGTCGATCTGCCAGTTGGTCTTCCAGCGCTCGAACGGAATCTACAAAATAAATTTCTGGTACATCGAACTGTTGTGAAAGTTGTTGTTTCCAATCTGTCCGAATGTCTTCATCCAGCCCGGCATGGGTCTGTACAAAGATGAGACGTCGGCCAATGGCGGCTTCCTTCAATTCTTCTGCCACGCGCGCCGAGCGATATTTTTGCTGCGTTGATGTGTAGAGCAGGATATCACACAGTGGAATAATGTATTGCAGTCGCGTTAAATTACTACTTTGATCGTTAGTTTCAGAAGTGTCAGGGTCAGGGCAGTCAATGAGAATGATGTTTCGAAGTTGATCGAGTTCTTTTTGTTCCACTTGAAATTGACTTAAGTCTAGTCCTAAACGATCGAGATCTGTATCGGGATGCGCGATTAAAACCGGATCTGTCGTCGTCGGACGTTGTCTGCCTGATGGCGAGCAGTAAGAACCAATCAAGGCATTAACCAAACTGCTTTTACCTGTGCCTGTTCCGCCAAAGGTGGCAATGACCAGAGGTGACTGCAATCGCACACGCAACGTATCGAGTCGAGGGAGCAATTGATGAATCACGGCCTGGCATTGTTGCGCTGTTTTCCAATCGGTTTTCTGTTCACTCCATGATTGGAGCTGGTGGATTAAACGATCCACTGCTGCCAGCATTTCGATTTGTGCTATTTCCGATGTAGGCATGACAGATTCAATTCCTGTTTAAGATTCTGGTTTCCATCACTAAGACACGGTATCAATTTTAAGTAATATTTATCAACCACTAATAAAACGCGACCAATATCAGATCGAGATATGAAGTTCGTTTAACTGTTGTTCCAGTTCAGAAACAGAATTCTGAACTGCCTGATAATATTGTGAGTTCGGAAGTTCGACGGCTGATTTCAGTTCTTCGGGAAGTGATTTTAACAAATGTTTTCGAATCGCTGTCGCCAACCATTCCGTTCGTTTTTGGGCGAAGACTGCGTGAAATCTTCTGAACTTTGCTTCGAGAAATCCAACACCAGTCGCGGTCGTACTGCTGACGGCAGTTTCCCCTACCGTTGTCGTGGCGGCACCTCCGGCAACATCCCCGGCGACATTAACAACTGACTGAATCATTGTGTCGGTGACGAGTTGAGAGCCGGCATGGCCGACTGCGCCAAAGCCTACAAAAAACAGGCCGACACTTAATGCCGGACGAGCCACCGCAGCAATTCTGTCTAACTGCTTCATGAACGTGTAATACTGTGGGCTTTCAGTTCTGAAGAACGTCATTTCACTATCGACTAATTGTTCCAGTTGTGCAGTGAAATCAATCTCTGCATGCTCCTCGTGTAGTGTTTTTAGCAGTGCTTCACGAGAGGTGCCATTCAATAACGTTTTCAGTCGATTCGTTAATAGCTCATTGCCAAGTTCACTAACCAGAGTAAGTCGATCATAAATTCCTTCAACCGTTTGTAATACGACTGACCATTCCTGTTCACGGTAGAGCTCCATGGGCGGGCGTTTTTCCTCCGCAGCCAGAGAATGGATATAGCGAACAGGCCAGAGAACTCCCCGCCCCAGTGTGTTGTAAAAACCATGGATCTGAGCTGACCAGCCTTCTCTTTGAGATTGCCACCAATTACGAACAGCGTCTACGATCACCGAATTCGAAACTAAAGGCCAGTTGTCAATTTCGGCCAGTTCCTGTTCGGAGAGTAATTCTGAAGCAGAGCGAAATTCATGACTGCGACTTTTAATTTCCCGGAGGTAAGCGGGAACGCCTGTGTTTTGTTGTACGAGATATTTTAAAGCGCCTTTGAGGGTCTGGACTTTGATCTCGCCAAAATGCAGTTGCGATATGACATTCATCAAATTGGCGGAAGTGTCTGTGTCAGCAGTATCCAGATCTGTCTCTGGTATTGAATGTGAGGGGGTCGGTTCAAATGTGCGGGGGTAGAAGGGGAGTTGCAAGCTGGTGGCAGCTTGCCGATCATTGGGAGCAATGAACACCAACTCGGGATGTACCCCGGTTTCCTGGCAGAAGGTGTTTAACCAGAGTCGCCAGTAGTTTTCATCGTCAGGCAATTGACATTGATTAAAGATGGTGATGATGACTTTCTCTTCACGTGCTGCTTCACGGAAAAACTTTTTTACTGCTGCGTCATTATATTTTTGTTGTGTCAATACAGTGACCAGAACATCCGCGCTCTGCCTGATACGTTCTGCACGTTCCCAGTTGACTTCCGCATCGCTGTCGATATCGGGCGTATCCAGGACGAGTAAATTCGGCGCCAGACTCTCACTGTTTTTCCAGAAGAGCAGGTGTTGTTCATCCTCGATCAGTGGATCTTCGGGAGCAGACCAGGGTGTCAGCTTGAAGCCTTGGAAAATTTTTTCCAAGTCATGTTTTTGTTCAAAATTTTGAGGTACCAGGCAAACGGGATGTTTTGTCTGAGATGCCAGAGGGCTGATAGCGCTGGTTTGTTGATTGACTAAATGATTGAAGATGACACTTTTCCCAATATTCGTACCGCCGACGACGCCGACAACCAGATAAACATTGTCCGAGAGTTGGGGGATCAATTTTCGTTGTAATATTTCAAACCATTCTCGCCCCGCTAATCCAGTAAGGTCGAGTTGTTTCGTTTCCCCTTCGAGCGCAAGGAGATTCTCGCTCAATTGGTGAATGGTATTCGAAAAATTGTGAAGAATTGATGGCATGGGATTGATTAGTCTGTGTCCAGGTTTACTGTAGCGTCTCCAAGGTCATTTGAAACGAGTATCATAGAATGAAAGGAGCTATGGTTATATGGGATACGCTCTAGATCAAAAGTGAAACGAAAGCTACTAATAAATTCGTTATCTGTTGTGAGTTCTTAGGGTGAATCTATGAAATTCGAGTATATCGATTCAAAGCACTCAGGATGAGCCCAATTGCCTGAGTCACAGGGTTCAAATTCGATCCAATTCTCTGAATTAACGGTCGCAAGGTTTGACGGGCACAAATAACTCCGATACTATCCAAGCACTTGCACACCCGCGTGTATTTGTCTCGGGTTGCGCTTGTAGAATTATATTGATTCTGTTAGACGCCTTTGATAGATAAGTCTATTGATTGTAATTACTTAAGAACGTGGCCCCTGGAAGGTCATGTGCCCTTTCACGACGAGGAGTGTGGAAATGTCAGATTTAGTAGTTAAAGAGATTCTTGAAGCGGGTGTTCACTACGGCCATAAGACGAGCCGCTGGAACCCGAAAATGCGTCCCTATATTTACGGACGTCGTAATCAAATTCATATCATCGATTTAAAAGAGACCGTGCGTGGAATCATTCGCGGGAAGCGTTATCTGGAACGCGTGGCTTCGCAGGGAAGTCTGATCTTGTTTGTCGGAACAAAGAAGCAGGCGCAAGGCCCGATCAAAGAAGCTGCGACTGCCAGCGGTATGCCTTATGTAACCGAACGCTGGTTGGGTGGCGCATTGACCAACTTTCGCACAGTGCGTGGTCGCTTGAAACGTCTGGAAGAATTGGAAGCGTTGGACGAAACAGGTGAGATTCAGGCTTACTCTAAAAAGATGCAGTCTACGCTGCTTCGTGAAAAACGCAAAGTGTTTCGTAATCTGAACGGGATTCGTTCCATGAACCGCCTGCCGGAGGCATTAGTGGTTGTTGATCCGACCAAGGAAAAAAATGCCGTCCATGAAGCACACATACTGGGAATCAAGGTTGTCGGGTTAATCGATACCGATTCTGACCCTGATGAAGTCGACCTCCCCATTCCTGGCAATGACGACAGTATCCGTTCGATTCGCCTGGTAATGAATCAGTTGGCAGCTGCCATCCTTCAAGGAAAGGGTGATCTGCCTGATACTGGTAAAAAGGATGAGGGTGAATCCGGTGATGATGAACATAAACCCGTTCCTTCACTGTAAGAGAATCGCTTTCGTTAATGGTGATGTTGAAATTTGCCAGATGTTTTAAAACATTTTGCAGCTTCACATTTAAATTAAACAATCGAGTCAGGTTATCATTTTAAAGCAATTTTTAAATGAAGAATTGCTTTCAAAAGGAGATTACAGAGATGGCTGAAATCACAGCAGCAGCCGTGAAAGCATTACGAGAAATGACAGATTTGCCTATGATGGCTTGTAAGAAAGCCTTGCAGGCAGCAGACGGTGATCAGGAAAAAGCAATTGAGATCCTGCGAGAAGAGGCAGGTAAAATTCAATTGAAGCGCAGTGCCAATGATACGACTGAAGGACGCATTACCATTCTTTCGAGTGAAGATGGTTCTCAGACAGTCATGTTGGAAGTGGTTTGTGAGTCGGCTCCTGTTGCCAGCGGAGAAGATTTAGTCAATTTTTCGAATGCATGCGCAGCACAGCTTCTTGCGAATCCTGAAGTCAATACTGTGGAAGAACTGTTAACACTACCTTCTCAGCAATCACCTGGTAAAACCATCAATGATGATTTCATGGATATGCTGAATAAAATCCGTGAAAAAATTGTGGTTTCAAAAATTGCACGTTCAGAAGGTCCTACGGGTGGCTACGTGCATCACGACGGTAAAACCGGTGTTTTGTTTCAGGCTTCCGGCGAGACAGCAGATGCTGAATTACTGCGAGGAGTCGCCATGCATATTGCTGCTCTGAAACCGGCGGTGGTTAATGAAGGAGGTCTTGATTCTGCTGTGGTTCAGGAAGAACGAGATCGTCTGGTCGCTGAAGCAAAATCGACCGGTAAACCAGATAACATCATTGATAAAATCGTTGATGGTCGTATGAAAACATTTTTTACAGAACAAGGGGTTCTGGTGTATCAACCTTATGCTGTTGATGATTCTAAAACCATAAGCCAGGCATTGGCTGAAAAAGGGCTGGAAGCAGTTTCGTTTTCACGCTGGTCCATTGGCGACTAATAAATTGAAAATAGAGACGCATGTGTGCGGAACGTACACGTGCGTTTTTTATATTCCTGATGATGAAACTGATTTAGTGTAAACAATAATTTTCTGACAATGAGGATTCCACGGATGACTGAATCTCCCGCACCACTTCTCAAGCCTGCTTATAAGCGTGTTCTGCTCAAGTTGAGTGGCGAAGTCTTCTGCCGTGATGGAGAAGGTGGAATCAGCATGTCTGAGCTGGAAACGATCTCTGACCAGATAAAAAGGCTTGTCGATTCAGGAGTTCAACTAGCGATAGTCTGTGGTGGTGGAAACATACTGCGAGGCAAACAGTTTTCTTCTTCGAGTGTCTCGATCAATCCTGCGACTGCACATTATATGGGCATGCTGGCAACAGTGATCAATGGTCTGGCGTTACAGGATTCACTGGAAAAGGCAGGCGTGGCAACACGGTTGCAGACAGCGATTCGTATGGAAGGGGTTGCCGAACCTTTTATCCGAAGACGTTGTATTCGCCATCTGGAGAAGGGGCGTGTTGTGATTCTGGCAGCCGGTACTGGTAGTCCGTTTGTGACAACAGATACTGCTGCTGCATTACGTTCTCGAGAGATTGACGCCGATATCCTGCTAAAAGCGACAAAAGTAGATGGGATTTACTCTGATGATCCTGAGAAGAATCCGCACGCAGTTCGTTTTTCAGAAATCAGTTATCAGGATGTCTTGCACAAGAATTTGCAGGTAATGGATGCACAGGCTTTACATCACTGCATGGAACATGGCATTCCAATTCTGGTATTCAACTTTCGTAAAGTAGGCAACATTGAAAAAGCAGTGTCCGGAGAAAATATCGGGACGCGCGTGTTGCCCACCGTTGAGTCTCAGCCGGAAGATTAGCAGAGGCTGTTTATTTCTTGCGTAAGATAAACACGACGTCTTCCGTTTCTGCATCGAGCTCAATCGTGAAGTCCATTTCATACATGAAGTCGTACAATTCGACCAGTTCCAGATCTGGTACATTCGCCAGTAACGCCTCAAATTGTGGGGCCGTATAGGTTCTATAGTCCATCGTATCAAACAGTTTGAATTGTCGAGTGGGTGTATAAACATCAAACGTCATTTCGAGATGTTCATTTCGCTTCTCCAGATCTGTCCAGATGGATTGCATATGCGAGTTGATTGACAGGTTACCTCTGCGTGCAGACCAGCTTTCACTTTGCATGGGTTCGCATTCGGTAGGCGTCAGATGCAGTCCCAGAATATAGAGCCCCCCCGGTGCGAGTGCGTCGGCGACACATTTTAAATGATTTTCTGCAGCCGTTTCCGTGGGCAGATGTCGAAAACTGTTAATTGTATTAAATGCGGCATCAACTGGTTTTTTGAGTTTGAAGTCTGACATGTCTCCGCGGACTGCAGAGCGTGGAAAACCGGACCGTTCCAGGCGATCGTTACAGTATTTGATGGCATGTTCATTCAAGTCATTGCCGGCAACCCTGTAGCCAGCCTGTGCCATTTTAATCAGTAACCGTCCCGTACCGCAGGCCGGTTCGAAAACACTGGTGACTTTTCTGGAAGCGTGTATTTCAAAACAATTTTGCAAGAAGTCAAATTCCGCCTTCCAGTCATCCCCGAAAATCAAGTCGTAGTATTTCGGGTAGTCGTAGAGGTGCCCTTTGATCGTTTCCATGGTTCTTTCTCACTCATGCATGTCATATTATTATTGCGAAGTTGCGTGGGCTATTTGAATCAACAGCATTCAATTGTCAATAATTACATTTGAGCTGGTTTGGGATGTGTAGATTGGACTGTCAAAAAAACGCCTTCAACAGACGTTATAGACTGCTGAAGGCTGATGTTCAACTGGAGAAGGACTCATAAATCGATTCAATGGCTTAGTGGTTTGAACTTGTTGATTCGGCTCGCAACGCAAGATCATTTGTACCATGAATGAAGTCTATAGAGGGGTCTTTGCTAATGCCAATATAAACGGAAATGGAATAGCTTTTGAAGAAACCGTGCCACGTATACTGTTTCATTTCTTTGCACATATGAATGTATTTGTCGGCGGGACGAGTCTGTATATTGGGAGAGCCAACGATGAATGGTTTTATATCTGAGATACGCAGGTCTTGATTGATTTTCAGTTTCTCTATTTGAGCAAGCTGCAGACCGACTTCTGTTTCTCTGGCATAAGTATGAGCATAAAAATCGACCAGTGCCAGACAGAATATGATTATTCCTGCAGACCAGAGAATTGTCTGAATGACGAACTGATAATTGTTGAGGTCGAAAGCTACTTCTTTTCCTGGGTAGAGGATACGTGCATCAGGAGCATTAATGGGAATGCTGGACATATTTGAGCCTTTCTGAAAGTCCTGCTTAAGGTGGGTGCAGGCATGGGGTGGGAAATTAAGGCGTCTAAATGAATGCTTAAATTGGAACAGTTAAATTGTGGTTGAGTTTATCTCCTGTTGATAAAATTCATGTGTTAATCAAGTTAATCTTTCGTTTTGAATTAGCAATTGATGTGAGGACTTCTATTTTGGTCACAACGTATTTCCATGTTATGAGAATGTGCTGTTACCTGGCAAGTCATATTTAGGGAATTGCATATGATTGTGGACAAAAGGTCACGTTCCTGTTTCATTCGAGATCTTTCTCATTGAAATCAGGGTCTTTGACGATGAATTGATCCAGATCAAAATTACCTTTCAACTCAGCATCCATTAATTGAAGGCGTGTTTCGATCTTATGTAATCGCGCTTCCAGGGCAGGGTGGAACAATGATTGATCTGGTTTTGCAATACTGCGCGGGACATCTGGGTAGCCCAATTGTCTCTGAAGGGCAGCAAACATATAGAGCGGATCACGATCATGATTTGCCTTGGCAATCCGTCCGTCCTGCGCACTGAATAGAATAGGGTATTGAGGTGTAAAATCTTCTTTCCCTGGAATCCTTTGTTGTTCATCAACAAAATGTTGAGAGCGAAAATATAGCAAGTCAGCAAAGTCAACCGATCCCAGTTGGATCTTGAGTTTTCGAATCCATGCCGACCAGTCATCGTTGTATAAAGTATCTTTCGAAATCACATCCAGTCCATTGTGATAACCTAATCGATTTCGTGCTATACACTCAAACTGATAAATAAAGAGCCCCGCGCTGGTAGGAGTTTCGGAACGGTATTCTGCTTCGCGTTCCAGAATCTTCAAGCCCATTTTCTGGTCAAATTTTGATTTATCATCTTCCGCATTTTTCAAAATGAAAGTCTGGAACGGTGTGAAATAATGAGAGAGTTTTTCCATTCCATCCGAAATTCGGCCCGTTAACAGTATCTCTGCTTTCAGGAAGTCGATCGCCATAGGCAACTTTGTCGTGGCAAGAATTTCCTCGTAGATTGTTGCGAGAATGACTTGCGAAGGAATATCATCTTCCAGACGTTCACGATAATTCCGAAAGAAATAGGCCTGTTCAATATATTCTTCGCGATCCAGGGGCAACTGTTTCATTGAATCTCGTTTAAAATTATGAGTACTAAATTCAGAAATAAATATCTTTGAAACAATTATACGGTATTCCTGTCAGAAACCATTCAAAAAGATCCAGGAATTTGGTTTCGGTCCGCGCTGTCAAGAAATGACTGCAAGATAATCTGGGCCGCCAGTTTATCAAGATACGCCTTTCGCTTATTGCGGTTGATATTGAGATTCACCAGAAATTCTTCGGCACTGGCGGACGAATATCTTTCATCCCAAAAGCGAACAGGGATTTGTGCGAATTGACTGACCCAGTTTCCAAATTGACGCGCTTCTTTGGCTTTCTGTCCTTCATCACCACTCATATGGACGGGGAGGCCAACAACGAGCCCTTTGCACTGATACTCGTTGATGATTTTCGTGAGGTGGTTTTGGTCCTGTGTTTCTGTTTGCCGAGTGTAGTTTTCCAGTGGACTGGAAATATTTTGTTCAAACGTGGAGATGGCAATTCCGACTCGTTTTGTTCCATAGTCGAGTCCCAGCAGGCGACCTTCGTCAGGAAAATCCGCGTTAAATGGCTGACTGACTTCAGAGGAATCGCTCATAGCCACGTTCCTTTATCAGAGTTACCAGTTTTTTAATGGCGGCTTCATCATCTTTGGGGACAATCAATGTCGCATCGGGTGTATGCACAATTAAGCAATTTTCGACACCAAATGTGGCGATCAGGTGATCGTCTGTGGTACGAATAATATTGTTTGATGTTTCTAACCCACAATGGGCTCCCAGAATGGTATTACCATCGGCATCGATGGGATAATATTTCTGCAATTGATTCCAGTTTCCCACATCATCCCATTCAAAATCGGCTTGAATCACAGCAAGGTTGTCTTTGGATTTTTCCAGGATCGCGTAATCAATCGACTCCGATTTCATTTCGGGGAACGATTGTTTCAGGACTTCATCGTATTGCGGAGTCCCAATCCCATCGGAAATCTGCATCAGGTATTTGTAAATTTCAGGTTCCCAGCGGGAAAAAGCACTAAGTATCGTGCGTACTTTCCAGACAAAGATGCCACAATTCCAGAGGTAGTTTCCATCGTCAAGATATTGCTGTGCTGTTTTGGAATCGGGTTTTTCTTTAAATTCCTGAACCTGGAAGCAGTTTGAATGTGACGCATTTAAAGTTTGACCACACTGGATATATCCAAATCCTGTTGCAGGGCGGGTAGGAGGAACACCAATCAAAGCCAGTGTGTCCGGTTTTTCTTCAATGAGCGTTGTCGCTTGATTGATAGTATTGACGAAACCGGAATCCGGTCGAATGACGTGATCGGAAGAAGCGACCAGCATGATCGCTTCTGGGTCCTGTTTTGATAAGTGAACCGCCGCCAACCCAATGCAGGGAGCAGTATTTCTTGGTGCAGGTTCGATTAAGATCTGATCGTCAGGGATGTGAGGGAGTTGGTTCCGTATTTCCTCAGCCAGAGCCTTGTTCGTGACAACCCATACCGGATGATTGTCTGCAAGTTGACTGCAGCGTTCGGCAGTCGCTTGAATCATCGTGCGATCTCCTACCAGTTTCAGCAATTGCTTGGGCATCGCGTTGCGACTTTGAGGCCAGAACCGCGTACCGCTGCCACCCGCCATGACAACAGTGTGAAGCATAAGATTTTTTCTCCAACCTTGAATTGAGAGTTACCTGAGAGGATAAGTTTAAGTGTTTTGAGTTCAGAGAGGTGATTATCTATTCTCCCAGATAGATGGGGCTATTTAAATTTATATCTGGCGATATTTTCGTTTTTAATTCGCATTCATCTAGCGCGATCAGAGGACTGATTTCTACAGCAGTGCCTGACGGGATCTCAAAGCCGCAGGCCTGTAACCACTGAGAATAAATCTGACAGAGTGCTGTGTGTACGGTTTGAGGTGAATCAGGACCATCTGCATTTTTAAGAGGATTGAATTCCCGGAAGCGGTCAATTTCGTAAACAAGAACCGTTTTCGCGACAGGCAGGACATCGAATATAAAACGTTCAAATTTAATCGCATTCGGTTCAGTGGGTGAAACCTGAGTCCCGACAGAATCAAGAAAGGGAACTTTTTTCTTTGCCTGATGAAAGGGAAGGAGATCGTCATTACTGGCGATTTTTTCCAGGAAGGAACGATTGAAAATGTGGATGGCGGTGCTGCCTGCCCAGTGCAATAAATCACCTGCCTGATCTACCTGCTCTGAAATATGTACCGGGAGGTCACTGTATTCGATGATTTGTGTTTGATTATCGACATCACAGACGATGCCCATTTTTTCATCCGGCGTTCGTTTGGAAACCACTTTGACAGAAACTTCCGCCTGATGCTGTAAGTGATATCCAAGAAATTCGGGGTCGCAGACGATGGCTGTAGGATTATCGACCTGATGGTAGTATAGATATTCAATACCTTTTTTCTGCATGACCTCAAACAGACCAGAATTTTTGAGGGCTTTGAGCGTACCTCCATGACCGTCCGGGCTGACTGCAATTCGGTGTTGTTCTTCTAATAAAATTTGGCCAGAGTGGGCATCGACGGCTGGCATGGTTCCCTGTTTAAAGAAGTACAGCTGATCTGTCTGCAGACCAAAATTCTGATGCTGTTTAAAATAAGCAATGGTTTCGTCATGAGTGGCATCACTGGTCATGATGAAATAACAAATCGGATTGCCTGCGATACGAGACCGGGCAATCAGTTGTTCCACCAGCATCTGGAATAATGAAGTCTGTTTGACAGGACCTGCAGGATACATGCCTTTGGGATGCTGGAAACCCAGTCTGGAGCCCTGGCCGCCTGCAACTAGGATCGCGCCGACTTTTCCTTCCGCGAGTAATTGATTACCTGCTTGAATTGTCTGGGCAGACTCTGTCTTGGGTTTTGCTCGATCCTTGAGACGGATGACGTTAACAGGGCATGTGGCCCGTTCTGCTTTCTCTGCAGGTGATTCTTCTGCTTTACTGGAATACTCTGGCGAATAAAGGCGCTGGATTTGAGCAAAGTTGATTAATCGAATTTGTGACGTCAATTCATCCTGCTGTTGTTCATTCAAACTCTCCCACCATTGAACCAGATGAGTTTGATGAAATTGTGTTAAGGTTTCTAAAAGATCCTTCGGAAAGGATTTTGAGATAGTCATTTTGCTTGATTCCGTCGTAGTTTCGTTTATGTTTTTTTGTCTCAATCACATGTGGGATGTAGTGCTTTACTCACACATCCATGATGCGCCTGGGATGTTGTCGCTGCGAAATCAGCGAGATAGCCTCTGGTATGATTTACCTGATTCAAGGTCCATTTGTCTCGACGATTTTGTAATTCTACATCACTGATTTCGACTTGAATTGTTCCTTTCAGCAGGTCAAAAGAAACAGGGTCTCCGTCCTGAACGAGGCCTATAGGTCCGCCGACTGCTGCTTCGGGAGAACAATGCACACCGATGGCGCCATGTGAAACACCCGAAACACGTGTGTCAGAAATGAAGGCCACTTTTCCGTCCAGCTCGGGAACGGCCAGCGCCGCTGTCGCGACCAAAACTTCTGGCATTCCCGAGGCGACGGGACCCAGATTTCGTAAGACAATGATGTTTCCCGGTTTGATTTTTCCTGCTTCCACTGCATCTGCGACATCTTTCGCATCATCAAAGCAACAGGCAGTGCCGCTAAAATGGGATTCCTGCATGCTGGAAACTTTGAAGACAATCCCCCCCGGAGCGAGGTTGCCGAAACAGACTTGAATGTCGGCATAATCTTTATAAGGCTGGTCAAGTGGTGCAATTAAATCCTGGTCGCTGGCTACATCACCCACATCGGCCAGGTTTTCAGCCAGCGTTTTTCCTGTGACGGTCAAGCAACTGCCATCGATGATGCCCGCTTTCAACAGATGTTTTAGAAGTACAGGTGTGCCACCCAGTTTATGAAGATCAACCATCGTTTTTTTACCACGGGGAGCAAAGCTGCAGTAAACCGGGGTTTTGGTAAGGATTTTCTGGATGTCCTCTAACCGGAAATCGACTTTCGCTTCTCTGGCCAGTGCTAACAGGTGCAGGATGCCGTTGGTTGATCCACCGACTGCTGCAATGGTCGCAGCGGCGTTCTCGAAGGCTTTTCGCGTCAGAATATCGCGTGGCCGAATATTTTGCTTTAACAGGTTTTTCATTGCGGAGGCAACATTCAGACACTCTGTTTTTTTGGCTGCATCAATGGCTGGAGTGGAACTGCTGAAAGGCAGCATTAACCCGATTGCTTCCAACGCGATGCCCCAGGTGTTAAATGAAGCTGCAATCCCACATCCCCCCGGGCCGGGGCAGGCGGTTTTTAGAATCTGTTCTGCCTCGGATTGTTCCATTGCACCGACTGCTGCGGAGGCTTGTGAGTCATAAACATCCAGAATGGAAATGTCCTGCCCATTATGACAGCCGGGCATTATACTGCCGCCACTGACAATCAGCCCGGGATAATTCATCCGCGCTAGAGCCATTGCAAAACCAGGGCCATTTTTATCGCAATGATGGAGGCCAATGAGTGCATCATAAGAGTGTGCACTGACAACACATTCTGCACCATTTGCGATCATGTTTCGTGAAGGGAGGCTGGCATTTCCCCCTTCCTGTCCCTGTGTGATATTATCGCTGACTGCAGGAACCCCGAAAGGAAAGCCGATCATCTCAGCCGCTTTGCACCCCTGGGCAATGTCTTTTGCCAATTCATACGCGTGGACATTACAGAGATTTCCATCCAGTAGTGGAACACCGATGCCGATCTGAGCTTTATCGAAATCATCATCTGAAAAACCAAGGCCGTAATAAAAGGCAGTCACCCCCCGTTGCCAACCGTGCGTCAAATTTTGACTGTTCCAATTCAAAGCCTGTTCCATCTTGGTGTTCCTGGTAGAGAATTTTTCAAATCTGGTGTGGTGTGTCTGTTCTCTCTCACTCTAAACGGTCTGGTTCAGGAGTCCAAGTTATGTGCCATTTGAATTTAAAAACAGCAAAAGAGTCCTGAAGAAATACGGCACTTATTACTGATAATTTGATCTGAGGAATTGAAAAACCTTTTTCAGCGAACGATCACCTCTCCAGGACGAAATTATTCCGATCAGCACTCGGAAATTACTAAAAAATGATCGAATTGTGAGCAATCTGATTGAGTAGAATGATTGTATGTTATTTGTTCATAATGGTTTGCGTTGAAATGATCGGCGAGTCTGTTACACTTGCTCATTCAGAGAGAGGAACGTAAACTGTGATTCTGAATCAGACATGTATTTCTATAAGCCGTTTTGCATCCTAATTTTAGGAATCGATTCCAGCAGACGAGGGTAACTTCTCATTGGATATCGGGTAAAACGAAGCCATGCTTTCATAGTCGATCATGACGGGCGGGGTTTACTGCCAGCATTCCGTGAGATCGACAAAGTTTTCAGGTAACAAAGAAGCTGAGAAAAATGAAAAAAGACATCCATCCAGATTATCATCCTGTTGTATTTAAGGATTCTTCAACAGGTGATTCATTTATGATTCAATCTACGGCTACTTCCAAGTCAACAGTCGAATGGGAAGATGGTAATACCTACCCACTGGTGACTGTGGAAATCAGCTCCAAATCGCATCCCTACTACACCGGTAAGATGAAATTTGTCGACAGTGCCGGGCGTGTTGAAAAGTTTCAGAAGAAATACAATTGGGACAAGCGAAACGCCGAAGAAGGAGACGCCAAGAAAGAAGGCGAGTAGCAACTTTACGAATATTTTTTATTGAGGCTCTGCGGATCTCCGTATGAGCCTCTTTTAGTGAACTGTGATGTCCTTCTGTTTTTTAAAGTCTGATACTGTTTTGAATATCCCGAGAAGGAACATCTCTGGAATGAAATCAGAACACTGTCTGACCTAGTCGTGGATTTGGGTAAATGAAGTTTCCTACCCTGCAAGCAAAGCTGGATCGTTTTGAAGAGTTGGAAAAACAACTTCAGGATCCAGAAGTTCTGACAAACAACACTAAGCTCGTTGAGGTCCAGCGTGAGTATGGCGGTCTCAACAAAGTCGCGCAGGAACTCCGAGTCTTTAATTCTCGTGAAGCAGATATTGAAGTAGCACGTGAGATGGTTGCTGAGGAAACAGATCCTGCTGCAAAAGAATATGCACAGAAGGAACTGGATGAGCTTTGTGAAGCGCATGAGCTTCAAACGAAAGAGCTCGAAGATATTGTTGTATCAGGTGACTCGATTACTCGCGGCGGTTTGATCATGGAAATTCGCGCGGGAGCAGGTGGTGACGAAGCTGCTTTATTCGCACGAGAATTATTTGACATGTATCAGCACTTTGTCGAGGCCCAGAAAGGCTGGAAGACCGAAGTTCTGAATCTGAATGCGACTGAATTGGGGGGAATCAAGGAGGTCACGTTCTCTATTGCCGGTGAAGGCGCGTTTCACCGTTTACAGTTTGAAAGTGGTGGGCATCGGGTTCAAAGAGTTCCCGAAACAGAAACGCAAGGCCGCGTACATACCAGCGCAGCAACGGTTGCCGTATTGCCGGAAGCAAGCGAAATTGAAGTTGATATCAAACCAGACGACATTCGCCTGGACACATTTCATGCCAGTGGACCAGGTGGGCAGAAAGTCAATAAGACTGAGAGTGCCGTTCGTATTACTCATCTGCCGACCGGAACCGTCGTTCAATGTCAGGATGAAAAAAGCCAACACAAAAATAAAGCCAAAGCGATGCGAGTGCTTCGCAGCCGCGTTCTGGAGCAAATGCAGCAGCAAGCAGCAGACGAGCGCGCCGATCAACGTCGGACATTGATCGGTTCGGGAGACCGCAGCCAGCGGATTCGCACCTATAACTTTCCACAAGGTCGTGTGACTGACCACCGCATCAACCTTTCACTTTATAAAATTGACCAGATTATGCAGGGAAGCCTGGATGAACTGGTTGAAGCCTTGTTACAGTTTGACCGTGAAGAACGCCTGCTGGGTGATAGCTCGAAAAAATAAGAGCAATTTCCTGCTGTTTCACTGTTGCCTGCTATTTCGATGGATCGTATCGTGAAAGAAAATCCACAATCACCGGAGAATACTTCACAGGATGCGACAGAGTCGTGGACGGTGCGACGTATTCTCGATTGGACGACGGCTCATTTAACCAAACATGGTAGTGATTCTCCTCGTCTGGATGCGGAAGTGCTTCTGGCGTTCGCGCGAAAATGCGAGCGAATACGTCTCTATACAAACTATGAAGACGAAGTCAGTTCAGTAGAACGTACGCTGATGCGCGAGCTGGTTCAACGACGAGCGAAATCAGAACCGGTTGCTTATCTTGTGGGTAACCGTGAATTTTTTGGTTTGGATTTTTATGTCGATCAAAATGTTCTGGTACCGCGACCGGATACAGAAACACTGGTGATGGAATTGGTCGATGTAGCGCAAAAAGAAGCCTCACCTTACATTCTTGATTTGTGTACGGGCAGCGGTTGTATAGCCATTGCTGCTGCCACCCATTGTCCGCACGCCTCATTTCTGGCAACTGATATCAGTACTGCTGCTTTGACGATCGCTCAAAAAAATGCAGAGACGAATGGGCAGTCGCAAAGAATTCGATTTCTGCAGAGTGATTATTTTGAGGGAATTTCTGAGGGTTCTGTATTTGATATCATTGTCAGTAATCCACCGTATATTTCCGAAGCTGAAATCGAGTCACTCGATGCTGATGTGAGCCGACATGAACCCCGTCTGGCATTAGCGGGAGGCACTGATGGGCTCGATTATTATCGGCGAATCATTCGGGAAGCGGATTCCTATTTGAAAGAAGGAGGCCTATTGCTATTGGAATTTTCTCCCGAGCAGGAATCCTCCTTAAAACAACTGTTCGATGCATCAGGAAAATATGCTGAGATCAGTGTGAAAGCAGATCTGGCAGGTCGTTCCCGGGTTATTATCGGCCAAAAACTGCCTATCTTAAAATAATCAGATTCTCTATACTCCCCAGATCGAAAAACAGCATTAACAACTTCAGGAGATCCAGGGATGGATATGTTGATCGTTCGCGGAGGCGAGCGACTTTCAGGTTGTGTTCCAGTGAGTGGTGCCAAGAACTCCGCATTGCCACTGATGGCAGCTGCATTAGCGTGCGAGGGCGAGACGGTCCTGCGTTCCATTCCCAATCTTGTGGATGTCTCAACTCAATCACAAGTGCTTGGCTCTCTGGGAATGCAGGTCGATCGCGATGACGCGGGCGCACTGCATCTGAAAACTGTTGACGAGACATCGTGCATCGCAGACTATGAACTTGTGAGGCGAATGCGCGCCAGCGTTTGTGTCCTTGGTCCATTATTAGCCAAACGTCGTATGGCTTGTGTATCGTTACCCGGTGGTTGCAATATCGGAGATCGACCGATTGATTTGCATCTGAAAGGTCTGGCTGCTTTAGGGGCACAAATTCGTGTCGAACGTGGATATGTTATTGCGCGTGCCGACCGCTTACGTGGCGCCAATATTTTTCTGGGAGGGGCATTTGGAAGTACCGTTACCGGAACCTGCAATGTGATGATCGCTGCGACATTGGCTCAAGGGACTACGACAATTGAATCGGCGGCCTGCGAACCAGAGGTGGTCGATGTAGGCAATTTTCTCAATGCTGCAGGCGCCAAGATCGAAGGGTTGGGAACTCCTTTTTTGAAAATCGAAGGTGTCGATCAACTACAGGGGGTAGAACATGAGGTCATTCCAGATCGAATTGAAGTGGCCACGTTAATGATTGCCGCTGCGATTACAGGTGGTGAGGTTCGGTTAAATCAGGTTCGTCCCGATCATATTACCGCGATCATTGAAAAACTGAGAGATATCGGAGTGCAGATCGAACTCGAATCCCCGGAGCAACCTGCCAGGAAACAGACGATTCTTGTGAAAGTGGTGCAGCCTCTCAAATCTGTCGATTGCATTGCCTTGCCCTATCCTGGGATTCCGACAGACGTTCAAGCCCAATTAATGTCATTGCTTGCCTGTGTTCCGGGCATCAGTATTGTGACTGACAAGGTCTTTCCTGATCGATTCATGCATGCATCAGAATTAGCACGGATGGGGGCCAGGATCCGACGCGAATCCGCGAGTGCCATTCTCAATGGAGTGACCCGGTTAAGTGGTGCGTGTGTGATGGCTTCCGATTTAAGGGCCAGCGCCGCTTTGGTATTAGCGGGTCTGGCTGCGGAAGGAGAGACCGTGATCCGTCGGATTTATCATCTGGACCGTGGTTACGAGAATTTAGAGGAGAAACTGATCTCATTGGGGGCCCAGGTTCAGCGGGTCAAAGACGAACCGAATAATATGCCGGAAAGTCTGAAGTTGACCGATGATGAGAGCCGTCCCAGTTACTCTGAGTTAATGGATGCCTTAACGGGACCACACTGGAATCAGAGTTCGAGCGTTGAGCCGACTGAGTCATCGAATCAGACTGAAGCAGGCTAAGCACTAGACTGATAAATCGATAATGCCTGGTGACTTCTTGCTTGTTTTTCCAGTGTAGCGACGACTCTCCAATTATTTTGTAGGTTTTTTGGCAAAATCCAGACAAATCAAATGTGATTCACTTCGGAGATAGATTTTTTTGTGAGCCAAAACCGGAGCGGCCCAGGCAGGATACTTGATTTGTGGAAATGAAGTACGACAAACTTCGCTGCACTGATTCGGATCAATTTTAAGAATGGCCAGTGTGCCACGCTCTCCCAGAACAATGAATTTATTATCAGCCATGATTGCAGAGCCACGTCCATAAAAAGGCCAGGGAGCTGTTTTACCAGAATCGATCCACTGATATTGTCCGGTTAATTGATTGGGTTTAACTTTTCCCACGACGGCTGCTGTTCCATCAGCCTCCCACATCACTTTTCCATCAGATAGTTTCAGGCAGCGCATCGTGGCTCCTCGCTCGTGTCGGCCGCTGAATCCGTAAAGGTAACCATCGTGATGAATAGTAGTTGACCAGTGAGTCAGCATGTTTGCAGGGTTGCGCCAGAGTTCCTGGTAAGACTTTCCATCTGAATTGACTTGTAATAAAGCAGAGCCGACCTGATAAGCGGCAGACAGAAATATTTTGTCCCCCACAACCACCGGTCGCGCCGCATTTACTGAATCATTAATGAGCGAACGAAACCAGTATTTGAAATTGACCGAACCATCCTGGGGGTTAAGTGAAACAAGCCCCTGCCTCATCAGGCAGAGCAAATGACGTTTACCATGTATGGTGACAGCGAGGGGGGAAGAGTAGCTGGAGATTTTTTCATTTCCACGCCATTTATAGTTTGGCATCCTTTCCCAGCCGGTTTCTGTTCCATTCCAGACGATTTTACCGACATTTTTCCAGAGCGTTTTTCCCGTCGTTGCATCAAAGGCCACCATGCCAGAGTTGGGTTTGCCTCCCACCATCACAATTAATTTGTCGCCTTCCAGAATGGGGGTTGAACCGACCCCAAAGAAACCGGGAGGGACGTCAAAGTCTTTCAAGCAGTCACGAAACCAGACCATGGTTCCTTCTTTAAGGTTGAGACAATACAGCTTTCCCTGGGCACCAAATGTATAACAGTATTTCTCAGTCAGAAGGGGAGAGCAGCGCGGACCGTTGTTATATCCATAGGGGTCTCGGAAATCTGAATCGTATTCGTATTTCCATATAAATTTTCCGGTATCTGCTTCCACGCATTCAATGACCTCTTTACCTTTTCGATTTCCATTCGGTCGGTGATGAATTACGAGTCGATTGCCCAGTATCGAGGGGGCACTGTAACCTGTTCCAATCTCTTTTTCCCACAACAAGGGAGGGCCTTCCTGAGGAAACTGGTCTATCAGATTTGTTTCAGTCGAGATTCCGGTATGGAAGGGGCCGAGAAAGTAAGGCCAGCTTCCTGATTTTTGATCAACAGACTGTGCGAACGCCGTTGCTTCAAGCTGGCCGCTCTGCGGAACTGGTAATGCCGTGCTCAGGGAAAGGAAGCTTGCCAGGAGCACTGTGAATAATAAATGAGTGTCAGAGCTCGAAATAGATTTGCCTGGATGATGCATAAGGTTAACCATTTGGAGGAAGGTGTTCAGGGAAGTTTGTAGACTTTATAAGTTTGATTTTGATAAATGGGTTTGATTGTTGTAAAGGGTCCGAGCCGTTTTACAAGCAAATGTGTGATGTTTGTTTTTTGTTTGAGTGTACTTAAGGCGCGGTCATCAAAGCCTTCATTATAGTATTCCTGTCCCCATTTTCGTAGGTATTTTAGACGTCGATTCCATTCTACAACTCCACTGGCATCCTGGGGACAGTCTTTAAAGGTGACGTATTCCGGTCTTTGTGCATACCATTTGAAGTCTGATTCATGCACGGGCGTTAAAAATAGGGCTGTTTGGGGAGAATGCAGATTCACCCAGTGACAGGCATCAATCCAGTCTTTTCGTTGCGCGGGAGACATTTTGTGGATTGGGGGAACCAGCCAGGCCGAATAGAGCACGGATGTAAAAAGCCCCAGGCTGAGTATGACGATGATTGCATTCTTAGATGATTCTGAGAATCGGTGCGGCTTTGCAACTGAATCTCGAGTGTCAAGGAATCGTTGATGAATCGAAATCAGAATCGAAACAGAGACGGCCAGAGGAAGCAAGGCGTCAAACAGACGAAACGGATAAAACTTTAAAAGTGACATCCGAAAAGCATATAAGGGCATTTCGCTGGCCGGGCGTGGTCCTGCTCCTAATAAGAGACCAATGCATGCCAAGCCGAAGGTTCCTGCGATAAAGAACAGAAAAAAACGATTGGCGAACGTAGGACTTTCATTTCGTCGTAAAAGCAACCAGATTCCCAGAAGCATCGCATATAGTAAATAACTACTGAAATGAAAGTCCATCGGATCAAGGTGATGTTTGATACGGTAGAAGACTTGAATATAGTTTGCTGCGAATTTGTCTTGTGCGTCACCTTGAATCAAGAGTTCCAGTGAAGGAATTAACCCGGGAAGGGCGCAGAGAATCAGTAGTCCACCTGCGGGAATTGCGGTTTTAATAAACTGGTGAAGCGTGATTTTATTGCGAGAGGATTTGTAAAGAAACCAGTGGCTGATAATCGCGAATCCTTCGCAAAGGATGGCCCAAATTCCCACGACGGGATGCGCGCTGATGGTCAGCCCTGCATAGATTGCAGAGCGATTCCAGTTCTGATCACATGCATTCGCCAGTGACAGAAAAAGAAAACTATAGGCAAATACTTTGGACTCTACGCCTCCGATAATCCATTCACCAGAAAAGTTTCCTATGGCCGCGATTCCGAGATAGATCCAGACAGAAATCAGAGGAGACCAGATTCCGGGAACCAAAACCCGGATGAGCCGAAACCAGCCGATTGCCAATAGTAGAAATCCAGTTAACCTTCCGAGAATCGCCGTATTGTGTAATGAAAGCCATTGTGTCACGCTGCCTATTGTCTGATAAAAAAAGGCATGCGCGTTGGAAGATTCCAGGAAAAAATCACCGGAACACCACTGTGGGGTCCAGAAATGTTTGGCTTTAGAAAGGTAGTGTGGTTCATTTGTTCCGGGAATGGGGAAGCGAAGAAACGAGTCAGCGGCAAAAGAACCGCCGATCAACAAAATGATAAGAATGGCTTGAGGCGTGATTTTAGAAGCTGTGGATTCAGGATTCACTGAACTTGAGCACCTTGTTAAGCCATAGAAGTAAACTGGAGAGAACGTCGTGGAAAAGTACGTTCTCGAAGCGGGTTATTTTTTTCTGGATTTCTTTTTCGCCGTTTTCTTTTTTGTCGTTTTCTTTTTTGCTGCTTTTGCGGCCGTTACTTTTTTGGCAGGTGATTTCTTAGCAGGGGCTTTTTTTGCAGCTTTCTTTTTTGCTGTCCCTTTTTTGGCTGTCTTTTTTTTGGTCGCGGCTTTCTTTTTCTTACCTTTTTTAGGAGTATCGCCAAAGATTTTATCGTAATTTTCCCAGAACTGTGGGGTAGTACCTGTACGAACAATGGGGCCACTCATATTTTCACTTCTCCGTTAAGTCTCTAAAATCAGCTGAAAAATCTTAAATGAAACACTCTTTAAAACAACGTCAAAAAGCCAGTATAACAATTGAAAATGGCAATGTCGTTTTCTGTGCGATGATTCTTTCGATCTATCCGGTAATTGTCAAGTCTCTTAACAGTGATCCGTCTGGAGCTTAGCGGGAAAAGATTTCCGTAATTCACTCCCTTTTTGACGAATCGTGTCCAGAAGTCGTATGAGGTGTGCTTTTGTGGTGAGTGGATTCATGACAGTGATACGAAAAGCCGCCTGTTCATCAAGTACAGAATGCACAATATAAAATTCTCCCGATTCAATGATGGTCCTTCTTAATTGAAAATGAAACAGGTTCTGTTGTTCCCTGTGTAATGTCTTCAACCAGTCAGGTTGGTAGCGAAAGACTACAATATTGCATTCCGGCTTGTGGAGCGGTTCAAAGTCAGTGGTTTGCAAAAGCAGGGAGTGGAACTCGCGGGCGGTTTCGAATGTGACATCCACCAGGTCAGCAAAGAGTTGTTTCCCAAACAGTGACCAGATTCCCCATAGAGTATAACTATTTGCGCGTTTGGTGCATTCAATGGTTCTTAATCCCAAATCATAGTCGGCAATTTCAGGAGCAGAAGGATCAAACAGATACGGAGCCTCTTGTTGGAATGCAGTAAATTGATGTGCTTTATTTTTAAAAAACAGAAATGCCGTCAGGGCAGGCATAAACATCATTTTATGAGCATCAAACACAACACTGTCTGCCCGATGCAGTCCTGCGATAAGATGTTGGTGCTGTTGAGAAAAACAGGCTGGTCCGCCATGAGCTGCATCAACATGTAGCCAGATTTGATATAATTCACATAAGTCTGCAATTTCATTCAACGGATCAAAGGCGCCAATGGGTGTGGCACAGGCACAGGCGATGACTGCAATAATCTTTTTATTTTGATTTCTGCACTTCAGAATCATGTCTTTTAATGCAAGCGGGTTCATTCTCCGTTTCTGGTCGAGTGGGACTTTCATAATATTTTCGGTGCCAATTCCCAGAATGCCCGCGGATCGCATCACACTGTAATGTGCGTCGCTGGAGACGAGGATTACTGGTGTCGAATTCAGTTGTGCCTGCGGTCCTGAAGTTCCGATTTCCGGGCATGCCAGATTACGTGCGGCTAAGATTCCAGTCAAGTTTGCCAGTGAGCCACCATGAGTGACGAGGCCTGAAAACTCGCCGGCTGTGAATCCAATTTCTTTTCCAATCAGTTCGATTAACGCTAGTTCTACCGCTGTTGCCCACGGACCCATCTCATAAACAGCCATCACCTGATTCGTGACAGACGTAATCGTGTCAAACAATCCGGCCAGGGGAATAGAGGCGGGAACCTGATGCCCGATGTAGCGGGGATTTTGTAAATTGTGGCCTTTGTCCAGGATCAATTGAACGAGTTCCTGGAATTTCTGAACCCGTTTTTGCAGAGGGGGTTCAGTCGAGTCTGTATTGAAGTTTTGATTCAACTCATGCAGAGCAGATTGAATATTATCAACGGGGTGATTCCAGTTTAAAACTTTACTTTCTTCATTCTCCATTGATCGCGCATGTGTTGTGAGTAACTCCGTTAAAGTCTGACCGGCGGCGGATAATAAGTCAGGAGAGTATGCGGCCTGAATTCTGGTTCGCGCGGATGCAAATTTGGAGTCTGTTATAACCATGGGCTGTTTCTATGAGCTCTAAAAGGATGTATCTACATTGCAGGTAAACGTGGATTCAATTCTCTCTTATTGTATCTGCATTGAAATTGCGGAAAACGTGTACGTGTGACTATATTGTGTCATGGCCTGATTCGGAGTCTTTTTTCAATTGAAAACTGATCTCGGAAATCTGTGGTAAGAAATTATTTCGAGCGGCTCTCAATTGTAAGCCTGTGTCCAGGTTTACTGTAGCGTCTCCAAGACCAATTGAATCGAGTATCATAAAATGAACGACGCAATGGTCAATTGGGATGCGCTTTATAGAGGCATTAGAACCGAAATGGTTCGGCATTCATTTCGTAACCTGGATGCATACAGATATTGATCAACAATCCCAGTGCCAGACAAGTGCTCAACATACTGGTGCCACCATAACTCATTAATGGAAGAGTCATGCCTGTGATGGGCATCAATCCGACGGTCATACCAGTATTAATAATGGTCTGTGAGGCCAGCAGTGTGACGATTCCCACTGCAACGAGTCTGCCAAATGGTTCTCGAGTAGCAGTAGCGATTTGTAAGCCTCGAATAAACAAAAAAGTAAAGACAGCTAATGCGAAGAGGCAGCCAACGATGCCATAACGTTCACCGACCAGACAGAAGATAAAATCGGTGCGTCCTGCGGGGAGGTGATAGGCGGCCGGGTCATCCACGGGCATGCCTGCGATTTCACTTCCCCAGATGCCACCCAGTGCGAGCATCTGTTTGGACTGGTATAGATGGTAGCCATCCCCTTTGGGTAACTCCCCTCCATCCTGCTGCGTGAATAAGGCCACGATTCTCGATTTTTGTTCGGGGTTCATCTCCAGCCAAAGCAGGGGCAATGTACAGATTCCGAGAATGAGGATTGTAATGAGGTGTCGTGGTCGAGCTCCTGCGGAAAACAGCATCGCAAACAGGATCGGAAAAAATAAGAGCGAGGTCCCCAGGTCGGGTTCACGTAGAATTAAAAAGACAGGAATGCATGTCAAAATAAACGGAATGATGAGTCCTGGAATACGCCTGAAGTTATTTCGGTACATCAGATAATGTGCTAATGCCAGGATGTAAGTGATTTTGGCCAGTTCTGATGGTTGAAATTTGAAAAAACCTAATGGGATCCAGCGCTGAGAACCATTCACTGCGGGAATAAAAAAGACGGCTACAAGAAATACCAGCGTGCACAGAAACAGTGGATAACTGATGCCACGTAAATTTCGGTAAGGAACCAGTATCGTGCCGCACAGTGCCACGAGCGAGATGAAAATCCAGATACATTGTCTTTGGAAATAATATCCCTGACCTGCCAATTCGTCTCCGCGCGCAATTCCCGCCAGACCGCATCCCATCAGTAGCAGGATACAGCAGAGAATTGACCAGGGGATTCTGTTAAAGCCGGTATGAAGCATTTTTGCGTCTTAAAGGCATGGATTAAGAAATTTGATAGCGTTTTGTATCGTAAAATCAGTATTTGGGAAAGAGAAATCTTTTTTCTCGAACTTCCCCGCTGCTGAATTCTTTTAGTGGTGTCAAACCGGGAGCAATCAGCTATTCTTTGGCTGAAGGAACAAACCAGCATCGTATATTGAACTTAATTCCATGTTTCATACCTTACGAAAAATCTGTTCAAAATATCCCGTTACCGCAGCTTATATCGCTGTGGCAATGGGATTATTTATCGCAGTTCAGATTTATCGGGTGAACAATTCGTCCTATGGTGAAGAGGCGTTTGATGATGCGTTATGGAAACTGGGCGCAGTTCAGCCTCTGGTTTTCGTACATGACCGCCCTTTAATTAAAGAGGATGCCTATCCTACAGGAGGCCCCTTTGATTTATGGGCGGGGGAATGGTGGCGGATTCTGATTAGCGGGTTTCACCATGGTGGTCTGTTGCATCTTGTGATGAATTGCCTTGCCATTGGCTATCTGGGTCGATTGATTGAACCTGCTTTTCGTTCCTGGCTCTATGCGGGCTTTCTGATCCTGGCGACGTTTATATCGTTTCTGCCAGAATATTATCTGGATCATTATCCAGTGGGACTGTCGGGGGGCGCCTGTGCGATGTTTGGGGTGCTGATCATGCTCAGGAGAATCAATCCTCAGATTGCAGAAGAATTTACCGAGCGCGAGATCACCTGGGGAATGGGTTGGCTGGTGTTATGTATTGTGTTGACGCAATTTGATATTCTGCATATTGCCAATGCGGCTCATTTTACGGGATTGTTTTATGGTTTGATCACGGGAGCCGTTTTAACCAATCATTCACGATTTGCGGTAATGATACGGGTTTCATTTGTTTTCTCGCAGTTATTAATCATACCTGCTACTTATTTAATTTGTCATCCTGTCTGGAATGGTAAATATTACTGGTATCTGGCGCGGCATGAAAAGAATCTTAATCAACGTATTGTCTATTTGCAGAAAGGGATCGAGCTGTCTCCCGGCGAGCCAAAAATTGGAGCCGAACTGGCATTAAGTTTTTTCCAAACTGATGAAACACCTTTTCGTTCCTGGGAAATTATTTTGAATGCTCTGAACAATAATCGTTCGTATGATAAAGGGGTACAAATTGCCCGGTTAATCTGGAGGCAGTTTCGTTCAGACGAGCAAAAAGAGAAAGCGGTAAAAATTGTGATGGACATTTTTGGCAGTGAATCTGATGCCTGGTTTGAGCGTCTGGATCTGAATCGAGCGACGATTGCTCAGGCGGATGTACCCTTGCCAGGGAATCACCAGTCGACTACAGAAGAGGAATTGCTCTTTTTGCGCGAATCAAATGGACAGACAAAGCCGATCAAGCCCAGCGATTTATTTGCTCCTCCCGTCGATCCCGGTTCCCCGCATAGTGCCGTCGAGGGGGTCACTCTCTGACTCTTAAGCGTTACCGCTAATATCGATATAATTGTTATTTTTGCTTTAAAAGTTCTGTGTGATTGTTGAATTTCATCAACACACACGAATCGAGTAAGTGATTTTTACTCAGCACGAGAGCTTGAACTACCCTGTCTATAGATAACTCTATTGTGATGCTGCGCTGTCTATAAGATTCAGGAATCGAATCATCTCTGATTCCTCTGAAAAACTACGAGAAATGTTTTATCGATCTCGTTTGACACTACTAAACAGCATATGATATTTCATCATTCTCCCTGGTATTGATCTGTTTAAAATGGCTACTACTTTGGAAAACCAAAACGAATCTACAAATGAGAATCCTGTCGAAGATGACTCTGCGGAGTTGATCCTGGTCGATCGCTTTCCAGAAGCGCTTCGCGTATCGCGATACACATTCTTCACGGTGTGTATTCTGGCTCTCGCTTTTTTGCTGTTCAGCTCAATGCCCCTTTGGCATACCGATATCTGGGGGCATCTGGCATATGGGAAATTGATTTGGGAAACGGGTAGTATTCCGGATTTTGAACCCTTGGTTCCGCTTTCGTCAGGAATTCCCTTCATTGATACTGCCTGGTTAAGCCAGGTATTTGGTTTTCAATCCTATCAGTTATTTGGAGTGGCTGGGATCAAGTTTCTGTATGCGGCTGCGATTACCATGTGCATGGGATTGCTGCTTTACCGTGCTCAAAAACGAACAGACAGTTTTCTCTGGGGGCTGATATGTGTGACAGGGTTTTTGTTATGCGACTGGAAGCAGTTGGGAATTGTCCGACCTCAGTTGGCAGGATTACTCTGTTTTGTATTGCTGTTTACCGTTCTCAATGCGCGAAAGTGGCGGAGTTCTTATTGGTTTTTGATTACCGGACTCTTTGTTCTCTGGGCAAATCTGCATGGTTCGTTTCCCGTTGGACTGGGGTTGATTGGCTGTTTCCTCGTCGGACGTGCCCTGGATGTAGGAAGAAAATCCGGTTCCTGGAAAGCGATGTTTCGAGACACTGTGACCCGACGCTATTTCTTACTGCTTGAGTTATCTGCGATTGCGGTGCTGGTGAATCCTTATGGTCTGCAATTATATACTGAAGTATTTGCTTTCTCAGCCAATGCGAATCTGTCTGAATTGATCGAGTGGAACCCATTGACGTTACGCATGTATCAGGGAAAGGCGGCTGCTTTGTTGGGGCTACTGATTGTGATTGCCTGTCGGCTCACTCCCCGGAGGATTTCGACTGCGGAAGTTTTGATTCTGGTTGGTCTGGGAACAGCGGCTCTCTGGAGTTCGCGAATGATTATCTGGTGGGCACCGGTTGCCGCTTATTATCTGGCGATCCATGGTGCGGCTATCTGGGGGCATAAACTCAAGCGATGGACAGAGCAGAATGAAGAGGACGAAGTTCACTACGCAGGGAAATGGTCAGTTGTTTCAGTTGGTGTGATCTGGATATGTTTTGCGATTACTCCCATCGGATCGGAAATTCTGCATGGGAAGCAGGTTGATTATGAGAAAAGTGTATCGGGGTCAACACCCATCGGTGCAGTGAACTATCTGAAAGAAAAGAAAATTGAAGGTCAGCTTTTCAATTCGATGGAACTCGGCGACTATCTGGTATGGGAAGGCCCAGCGCAGGCCTCCGTATTTGTGAATTCTCATGTGCATTTGCTGCCACAAGAAGTGTGGAATCATTATTTACGTATTATCAATCTGGGTAGTGATGGAGATGAACTGTTAGAGCGATATGGAGTCAACACAATCGTGTTAGATTTGCCTCGCCGAAACAATCTGTTACGTCTGCTGGAACGTGATGGAGAATGGCGCGTGGGATATAAAGACGGTCGTTCGGTGGTTCTTTTAAGAAACAAGCCTATTCAGTAATCAGAATCTGTTGTAAACAGGTCAAAGAAATTATAGTAATCTTAAAATCGAGATGCGATATGAAGTCACATAAATTGTCATTGAAAACTGTGATCGTGGTACAAGTTCTGGTGGTGGTCGCTTTTTGTGGCGCTTACACTCTGGGTTCGAAAGAGTCTCAGCAGGAATTTAATGATGTATTTCTGATGCAGCAATCGTTTCCGGAAATCAAAATTGAGCGCAAAGTACCACTACGTGTGGAACCGTTTTATAATGATTCGTCTGTTGTGACTGATGAAGAATTAGCGGCAGTCCTCAAGCAGGTTCGGCCAAAATTTCCGAGGAAGCATCTGAAGCCAAATCATGTGGAGCATGCACTACGCACATGGAGTATTCATTCAACATTTCAAGATCCGAGTGTTGTTTCGGGTGTCGAAATGAAAGATTTTCTGGTTGACCACGGCCGTTTTCTGGCTTCATGGGGTGATGAGGCTTCACCATTGTTAATAGATAAACCAGGTGGGATTTCCATTCGCTGGGGTAGCCAGGCAGGTGGATCGGTGCATCATGACCACTGGCTGGCTTCATTGACGGAAGCCGGGATTCCACTGGATGAACCAGTTTTTGCACCATCACGACGGGATATGGATATTAACGATGTCATTCAACAGTCATTGCGTGACTTTCGTTTGGATGAGCGGGAAGTGGAGTGGTCTGCAATGGCCTTTGGTCTCTGGATTCCTCCTGTGAAACAATGGAAGACAACTGACGGTCGTGCTGTCTCATTCGATCAGATTGCATTGCGGTTACTGCGAGGTCATAAGCGGTTTGGAGTCTGTGTCGGCACGCATCGAGTCTACTCACTGATGTTGCTGATTCGTCTGGATGATGAATTTGATATTTTATCTGACCAGGTCAGAGCACAGGCGTATGCATATCTGGAGCGCGTTCGTGATTTAATCAGTGTTTGTCAATTTGAGGATGGTCATTGGCCGGCGAACTGGATGGATGGGAAAACTGCTTTGACAGATCCCCAGGAAATTCCCGATTATAAAAATGTGATTGCAACGGGCCATCATCTGGAATGGTTGGCAATTGCGCCGAAGGAATTACATCCGCCTCATGAGCAGATTGTGAAGGCTGCCAAATGGGTGATTAAAAATACCACCACTCATACGGAAGCAGAGATTCTGCAGAAATATACGTTTTACAGCCATGTGGGAAATGCATTAGCACTTTGGCGCAACACCCACGCCGCCACATTCTGGTCGGAATGGCAGAAAACTCATCCTTATATTCCTGAGGCAGTCGATTCTTCGAACGCCATCGAAGCTCGCAAGCCAACGTTATAGCCTGTGTCCAGGTTTACCGTAGCGTCTCCAAGGCCATTTGAAACGAGTATTATCGAATGTAAGGCGCTATGTTAAACGGGATGCTCTCTAGCAACCAGGGATCAGAGATGTTCGTCTATTTACCACCAACCACTGTAAAAGATGCTTTCGATTCAGCGGGTTTGTAGAATTCTGCCCGAATGCCTCTATCGTTTCGATTTTCCAAATTGACCAATAGTGTCAGTTTATGGAGCCCTTTTTCCAAGTGAATCTGATTCTCGAGTTCAGGCTCTAATGCCTGTGCATCAATCCAGATTTTTGTGTCTGTTGCAGAGTTGATACGAAAACCGACTGATCCTGCCTCGGTTACATTAATTTCTGCCTGAAGTAGTAGTTTAGAGTTTGTAGCTAAACTGTTTAATTCTTCGAAGGGAAGTAATCCGGCGGCCATTGCGTATTGTGGAGTCCACTCAGTACCAGAAGCACGAAGCACATGTTCTTCAAATAGTTCTTCGTCAGGATTCTCGTTTGATAAAATCAATTCTGGGATGTTTTTCATTAATAACCAGCGCTGAACTGTTGGTTTGGAACGAACGGCGTAACTACCTGGTTTTCCCAGAACAGAGAGATATTTGACTATATCAATCAGTTCATCTCTGGTGAGGAACTTTGTTAATCCCTGTGGCATCAGCGAGCCTCCTTCAGCTTCATCATCAATGTCATCGACGGGAATCACGATTTGCTTGCCGTTGGCGTCTTTTAGAATCAGTCGTTCCTCATTACGGTCGACGATAATACCGCGAACGATTGTTCCTTCGGTGGTGATGATCATAAATGTCTGATAGGCTTCTTTGACTGCCTGGTTCGGATAGAGTATCGAACGTAGCAGATAATCAACGGGAGAGCTGGCGCCGATGGGACTCAAATCTGGGCCCACTTCACCACCCGCTTTGCTGACAGCATGACATTTCATGCAACTGAGATCGGAACGACGGAAAATCTTTTCTCCGCGTTCGGGATCACCCTTTGAGATGACATCTACAACGAGCTGTTTAAATTCAGCGTCTGTGAGTTTCTTTTCTGCTCCCGCCATTCCGGCCGCTTTACTGAGTGCATCACTTAATAATTTATCGCTACGTCCGACAGAATACATATGTCGCAGAAGTTTTTTTGCGACGTCTTCTGAGATTTTTTGGGAAGTGATAGCAGATGCAAATTGATCAGCGGCACCCTGTTTGTCCAGAATCGCAGCTATCAAAGGAGTGGGGTCTCCCGATTCTTTCGATTTCAAGATTTTGAGACCTGCATCAATGGCTTGATTTAGATCGAGAGAAACTAAAGCGGCTGCTCCCAGATAACGGATTTCATTCGGAGAGTGATCGCGAGTGAGTTCCTGCATGGCTTTTATGCTTTCCGGGCCTCCGATGGAAACAAGGGCATCTATGGCGGCTATTCGCAGTTTGTTTTTTGTGGTTTTGGATAAAGCTAATTCTTGAAGCTGTTCCGCTGCGGATGGGACTTTCCATAAACCGGCCAGTTCGACTGCAGTCTGATTGAGAGGGGGCTTTTCATCGATGAGAGCGCCAATTCCATTGAGTGAACCTGCCGGAACGATTTTTCGATTCTGAAATGCTTCTTTCAAAGAAAGCAGTGACTTTTCTTTCATTTCACCTTTGAGCTTGTCTGTTACGATTTGCTCCCAGATATATCCCAGATCGTCTTGATTTCCTTTGCGGCAGATCAGTTCAATAATGGTTCCCTGTCTTTGAGCCGGAATACGCCCACTCTTTAACAATTTCATTAAGGGCGCGACACTGCTGCTCTGAGATCGCGCGAACGTTTGTTCCACAGATACATGACAGAAATACAATGCCATTCCCGACAGAAGCAGGGTTGAAATATAATTTACCGGAATTCTCATTTTAGAAATCGCTCTGCATTAAGGCTTTTGACGGTTAATTTAAAAACGCGGCAGTTTTCAGATCAATGACTGCAACGCAAATAGATGGTATCCCGGGATACAGCAGGTTCTCTCCCTTGGGTATGATTTTATAGACGTTTCTGAGCAAACAAGAAAATTATTCGGCTTCCATTCTTTTTTCGAGTGTGTCCATAGTCTCTTTTAAAGTGTACTCAAGATAATAGTCTTGTGGATGAATCAGTGATTCCACGGCAATCTCAAGTGCTTTGGGATCGTGATAAAAGCTGAGCGCTCGAATCGCTTCCAGTCTGACTCTGGGATTGTCATCATTGACCTGGACTTGCAGTAAGTCGAGTGAGTTGTCGACCCGGTCACGCCAGTAGCATAAGACACGCGTTGCTGCTGCCCGCGCTTTGGGTTCTGGTGAACGAAGCATTTTTTTGAGAAATCCAGTGTCAACCACATCCAGATTCTGATGAACCCATAACGCTTCAAGCAGATGATGCTGATAATCCTGATCTTTCGTATCGAGTGAAGTCACCCATTTGTTAACCGCAGAGATGACTTTTTCAGTATCTCGTATTCGCAGTTCGCGACGAACGCGATAACGGACGCGATCTTCGTATGTTTTAAGTAGATCCAGCAGTTCGGGGATCGAGGCTTTCGCAATTTCAGGATTCTTTAATACCGGTTTCTTGTTGTATGTGACACGCCAGATACGACCATGCTGAGCGTCACGATTGGGGTCTCGGATTGAGTGTTGCATATGACCTACGAGTGGGTTAAACCAGTCAATCAGGTACAGTGCACCGTCAGGGCCAAACTGCAGGTCAACAGGTCGAAAGTTAGTATCCGACGATTTGACAAGTGGCTCGACCGGATCAGCGGCGAAGCCCGAACCATCTTCTTTCATTTTGTACTGCAGAACACCATGAAAACCGATGCAGTTATTCAGCAGATAATTCCCTTGCATTTCATCAGGAAATTGACGACTGGAAACGAATTCACAGCCGGCAGTAGGACGCCATTGTTTTTTTAAGAATTGTTTCATCCCGGCGTGTTTGCGAGGGTAGTCCAGATCGCCAGAGTAAGCGGTGCCGTAATAGTTAGCACCTCCGGATGCATCGGCGACAAAATTCTGTCCCCAACGATCGAATACATGTCCCCAGGGATTGGCGTAGCTGTATGAAACAAAAATATCAAATTTTTCTGTTCGTGGTTCATAGCGAAAGATGCCGGCATTTTTAAGGCGCCTTGGTCCATAAGGTGTTTCGATCTGCGAATGATGGAACGTGCCTTCCTGGAAGTACAGGTCTCCGCCGGGACCCCAGGTGAAAGCACTGATTGAGTGATGAGAGTCGGCTGAATCAAATCCGTGTAAAACGATTTCTTTATAGTCGGCATGATCGTCACCATCGGTGTCTTTCAGGAAGACGATGTTCGGTTGCTGGGCAACATAAACACCGCCATCTCCCAGTTCAATTCCGGTTGGCAGGTGAAGCCCATCTGCAAAAATTGTTTGTTTATCTGCCCGACCATCTCCATTGGTGTCTTCAAAAATCAAAACTTTATCATCGACATTTTTTCCGGGTAGGTATTGCGGGTAGGATTCCATGGTGCATACCCAGAGTCGACCTTTGTTGTCAAAGGCGAATTGGACTGGATTCTGTAACTCCGGGAATTCGACTTCGGATGCGAACAGGTTGATTTCAAATCCGGCGGGTAATTCGAATTTTTTTTGTGATTCCTGTGGTGAAGTAATCTTGATTGAAGAAAGATCTTTTACGTTCGTTTTAATGTCAACAAACTCACCCGTCTGACTGTCATCAATTTTTGTCGGAACAGTTTTTCCCTGAGCAACTGCCCAGATTCGTTGGTCGCGATTGTGAATCATTTTGCGTAGCTTCGCAAATTCGGCAGGGAAGTTGACCACTCCAAAAGGTGCTTTTCGGCCGCCATAAATATAGTAACCGTTGACGGCACGATAGTCGTACCAGAATTGCAGATTCTTTTCCAAAACTTCCGCTCGCAGATTTTTCATGTCAACAGTGGAGCCCGATTTGATACGTGGTCCAAATAACGCGACATCAATGGCAGGAGCAAGCTGCTGGTATCCGTAATCGGTCAGATGTATTCCGTTAAATGTTAACGGATGATTTCCGTGATTCATCAATTTGTTACTGGGAGTAAACAGATCCACAAACAATACGTTTTTCTCTTTCGCAATTTTCTGCATGGCAGCAGTGTAAAGTTGAATGCGTTTATTGTTTTCTTCGCAGTCAGTTAAACCATGTCGTTTCAAATTTTCATTGGCAATAGGTGAGAAGAGAACCAGTCGCGGGTGGGACTTTCCGTTGTATTTTGCCTGAAGTGTCGTGTCGATAAATTTATTTAAGTCTGTTTCAAATTTTGCGAGCCCTTTTTTACCAGCAAAAGACTCGTTAAATCCAAAACAGGCAATGATGACATCTGCCTTGTGGTCTTCCAGGTTATGGCCGTGATCCTGAAAATCTTTTGAACGGGGACGCAAGGTGAGTTCATCAGCTGACCAACCTAGATTGCGAACAACAAGTTGCTTGTCAGGAAAACGACTATGGAGCAGCGTTTCAAAATGCCCGGCATTTTGCATGCGTTCTGCAAATGTATTTCCGATGAAAACCACATGGTCCTGGGGATTTAATTTCAGGTACTGCTGATCTGCTTGAACTTCTCGGTTTGAAAGAATCAAGATCGTTGCAGAGATCAGGCATAAGCCAATATTTAGAAATTTCTTCACTGCAGTGGGCTTTCTATCTTTGGACAAAACAGGCGGGAGAAATGGAAGGAATGTTTTCCGAGTCAATTTATTAGGAATGAGTTTTTGGGATATCGAATCCAACTTTAATTCTGTAGCATACGTTAACCTATGTCAAATAATACTCGACAGTTATAGACGCTTGTTTACTTGTTTGAACATTTGAAACGTATCCGGGAGAGACTTTGAATGGAATCGAATCTAAGTTCATCCAGAGGGAAGACAAAACAGTTCCGTATTGATTCTACGCCAAAAGTGAAATATTCACCAACAGAATCCTACCCGCAGACCACCGATATTGCATCTATTAAATTAATAATCGAAAGTATTCCCTCCGGTGCGGTTTTATGTACTGAGGAAATGCTCTTCATTAACCAGAGGGCAGATGAGCTATTGGGGGGCTCCGAGCAAAATGCAGAGATCTTTGATGAAAATCTTAAACAGTTATTTGAACTGAAAACCAGTCTCTCTTCAGAATCAAATTCAACAGATTGTTCCAGAGATGCAGAAATCTGGTTTAAACGCAATGATGTTAATAAGCGTTTACATCTCTGTGAAGTCACGCTACCGAACGAAACAGGACAAGAGCTCTGGCTGATTAATGATATTACCGGCCAACGACAAAACGAACGGTTATTGCATTCACTTTCAAGTGCGACAAGTGGGGTTACCGGCACTCAATTTTTCAAACGTCTTGTAAAAGAGTTAGCAGATGCCTTACGACTGAAAGGTGTCTTTCTGGTGCAACATCGGTTGTGTGATGAGGAAGTGCGAACTTGCCAGACCCTGGGAGCTTGTCTTAACGGCGAATTAATTCCTGATTTCGAATATGTAGTTGCCGGTTCGCCATGTGAACATGCCGTAAATTACGAAACATTCTCAATACATAGTGGAGTGACAGATCAATATCCGGAAGATCAATTCTTAGTCAACAATCAAATAGAATCATATTTCAGTGTACCGATGATTAATCGGAAAGGCGAGATTCAGGGACACCTGGTTTTGCTGGGGGACCGTCCGATCTATGATAATCTGTGTGAAATTCCGGCCATAAAAAACTATACGTTTAGAGCAGCTACAGAATTAAGCCGCGAACAATCTGAGAAGAAATTACAGGAAAGTGAACTACGAATCACGATGGCCGCCCGTGGTTCTGATATGGGATTTTGGGAATATGATATTCTCACAGAGAAAGTCAAATATGATGATCACTGGTATTCTATGCTGGGCTATGAACCCAATGAATTTCCAGCCACTTTCAGTGCATGGAAAAATCTGTTGCATCCAGACGATTTAGCACCCACATTAAAATTGTTGGATGATTATATAACTGGAAAAATATCTTCATATGAAGCAGAAACCCGTATGAAGAAAAAGGATGGGAACTGGAAGTGGATCTTAACGAGAGGCAAGTTTTCGACGTTCAGCCCTCAGGCAACTCCCTTGCAACTCATCGGTACTCACATTGATATAGATGATTTGAAACGATCACAACAAATTCGACTGGAGAACGAAGCCCGGTTGCGAATTATTATGGATCAGATTCCAGCGATTCTCTGGACCACGGATTGTGATAACCAATATACATCTCTTGTGGGCGCAGGTTTGAATTCATTGGGGATTCAACCCAATGAGACAGTGGGGAGGGCGTTTTATGATTTTCATGATTCCCAGAATGCTTCAATCAATATGACTGCGATGCATGAACGGACCTTGAAAGGTGAGTCGGTCCGATTTGAGCAGCAATTGCAAAATTCGATTATGGATATCCATATTGAACCATTGCGAAATACCACCGATGAAATCATAGGCTGTATTGGCCTGGCCATTGATGTCACAGCACGTAAGAAAACAGTTGAGCAGTTAAATCGACAACGCATTTTACTGCAAACCATCTTTCATTCAGTGACTGATGCTATGGTTGTGACTGACCGCAGTCACAATATTGTGATGTGTAATGAATCAATTCAAATCTATTTTCGTTGCAAAGAGCCAGACCTGCTGGGCCGGCCAATTCGTGAGATCGTTACTTCATGTGATCGATATGAGGATGAGTTTTTAAGAGTCTCATATCCCAATTCACGCGTCTTGAAACCATTTATTATGGAATATATCAGAGCCGACGGTACTCATTTTCAGGGTGAAACCATCGTGACTCCGTTGCGTCGTTCTGATAATCAAATCACTGGGTATATTCAGGTGATTCGTGATATTACCGATCGGATTCAAATTGAAGAGGAAAAAGATCAGCTACACGCTCAAATGTTACACACCCAGAAACTGGAGAGCCTTGGTGTTCTGGCAGGAGGTGTGGCCCATGATTTCAACAATTTATTGCTGGCGATTCTAGGGAATACCGATTTGGCGTTATTGGAATTAAAAGCCGATTCGCCAGTTATTCAAAATGTGCGAAATATTGAAATCGCGGCACGGCACGCGGCAAAAATATGTGAGCGTTTGCTGGCATATTCCGGACGACGGACCTTTGCATCCAGTACATTCAATCTGAATCAAATCTTTCAGGAAACCATCGAGATCCTGAAAACAATCGTCTCTCCCAACGCGCATATTGAAATGGATTTGTCTGAACAAAATCTATTGATTCACGGCGATCCCGGACAGATTGAACAGGTGGTATTAAATTTATTGACGAATGCCTCAGAAGCGGTTCAGAATCAGAGTAAAGCAGGGCACATCCGAGTGCGAACAGGAGTCATGGATCTGAAAGAAGAGGATTCAGCTAACTATTATTTTTGCGAAAACATCAATCGTGGCAAATTCGTCTTCTTTGAAATAGAGGATGACGGGATTGGGATGGACGAGGACTGTCAGTTCAAAATGTTTGATCCCTTTTTTACAACCAAATTTACGGGTCGGGGGCTTGGTTTGGCTGGAGTATCGGGGATCATTCGCGGGCATCATGGAGGGCTTTGGGTACAGTCAGCTGTTGATCAGGGATCTTGTTTTCGAGTCATATTACCTTTAGCGACAGATTTAGCAGCGGATCCAAATACAGATAGTAGTGTTGAGACACTGGTGCCAGCCGATGTGGGTGATATTTTAGTGATTGATGATGATAAAGCGGTCTGCAATGTGGTTAAAAATATTTTAAAGCGTTTTGATTTTTCTGTATTGATAGCGAATTCCGGCAGTGAAGGCCTCAAAATATTTGAACAGAATCGTGATTCAATCAGTGTTGTTTTACTGGATATTACGATGCCGGGAATGAGCGGGATGGAAACGCTCAATAAACTCAATTCAAAGGGCATTCATGTTCCCGTGATCTTAACCAGTGGACTGAGTGAAAAAGACTTAGCCAGCCAGATGCCGAATTTGGATGAGACCCATTTTTTGAAGAAACCCTATAAAACACAAAAACTGATTAATGTCATAAGTAAATCAATCTTGCGGTATCAAAATCAGGATGAGGAATCAACAAGCTAAACACAATTTCGTTTATTGAAAAATAAACTGTTTCAGGATTTCGGCATACTGATTAAAAAGAATCGCCATTATCAGTAACAGTGCTGCTACAAAATCAGCCTTTCCAAAGTGATCCGCTCTTCCATGTGATCGAATAAATTCTAAAATCGCTCCGGTCGGGCAACCATAATGGCAGTACGCTTGTGGGACGAACAGCGATGCCAGTAGGCCGGTGATCGCAATACAAATCGAGAGCACACCTGCTGATGTCAGCAGATAAGCATCAAATGCTTCAAGTTCGGCCAGATCGATGGGGAGATCTAAAAAAATAATGATGAGAATCAGGCAGATCAATATACCCGGAATCCAGCGCAGCGCTCTTTTGACATCAACCCTGATTTTCCACTTCCGTTTTGCAGGAACAAATTTTCCGAGTAATTCCTGTGCGGTACCATGTGGGCAGAGGCTTTGGCAGTAAATATTTCTACGTGTTGTCCAGGGAATCAGAGTTGCGCATGCCGCCAAAACAACCAGGCCAAATGATTGGCGCCAGGGAATGGTATATCTGGCCCAACCAGCAAAAAGTGATTCCGCGAGCAGATCACCACTCAGAAATCCCAAGTAGATGAGAGCGGAAAGTTTAAAAAGATACCGTAACCAGTGATATTGTTTGAGTCGAGTAAACGTGATCAGGCAAGCCGCGAAGCAGAAAAAAATCAGCAATCCGTCTGCAGGTTGAAGCTCAAATGGTTGCATGTCACTTATTTTTTTGTGGGAATGCTGAATGCGAAATGCAATAGCATGCGCAATACCCATGCTGGTCATGGTCGCCCCTGAGACGCCTTCAATGTCTCCCTGTTTCAGATCTAAAATGACTAAATCATCCCACGAGTACTGTTTCCACAGATTCATGTAATACTGATTCTTGCGTACATCTTTGACATGCGAAGTGGTATCGCCACTGCTGCGAATTGACAGACCTGCTATTTTCCCAGTTGCCTGCTCAAAAACAAGCAGAGTATCAGAAGGGCCACAATAGCCTATGATCTCGTCTGAAATGGGAGAAGTGCGAACCGCATAACCAATGGTCTGCTGGTTTTGATCAAGAATGAAAAGCCCCATGCGTTCAGAGTGATCCACGCGGAGTGCTTCTGCTGCTGGCATAATGGATTTGACTTCATGTAATTCGATGGGGAACTCCCCCTGTACACGTACACGCACGTAATAATCTCTGATCAGGCAGACAACGAGAACCAAAACCGTCATTCGATAGAATTTCAAAGCGAGAGATCGAAGAGAACTCGCCGGGCGGGGTGATTTGTGAGGTAGAGAAGCTAGCGGTAGCTCTGTCATCCTTCTCTCGTCGAATAAAACAAAGATCGCTTTGCTTAGGTTCTGTTAGATCTTTTGACACGTGCGTCAAACAGCAGCAGTAAGTCCGTGCTTTGGAAATGTCTTATAACAGATTATTCAATTGGAAGAACCTGGATCGCATCAGCATGCACATTACCATCGACTCCGGAGTTTGACATGATGACTTTAATGGGTTGGTTTTTCTCAAATTGAAAAGTACCCAGTGAAATAAAACCATTTTTTAAGGGAGGTTTGATTTGTTGATTGATTTTAACCGTTTTTGTTTCCTGTGATGAGCGAATTGTTACCGGCGTGTTGCTGGCGCGATTTTTATGATGGCCATAAGCCAGTCGGACCTCATACTTTCCTGATTGTTTCACTTGAAACTTAAAGTGAATTTCTGCTTTCGGACCTTTCCCGTGGTAGACGTAATGATTGCCAATGAAGCCTTTCAGACCTTCTCCCTTAGTCCATTTTCCAATGAACTGGACGTCATTGTGTTCATCGTCAATAACCAGGCCGGGGAGCGTGGCAGGATCGATATAGGCACCAATAACAGGGGGAAGCGGTTTGGCGTTTTTGGGGATATAAAATGAACCATCGATTGAGTCGCGTCGTTCGATTCCTTTGCGCGACATTAATTGATCCAAGTCCTGGTAGTATTTTTTGTAGACTTGACGCGGTGTACACTTCCTCTTTGTGCAGACGGCGGCTGCTTTGCCGACGACTTCCCCCATCATGCCGCCGGTTTTCATGACTCTGACTGTTCCGAGTGCTTCATGTGTCACACTAACGCAACGGCCCGCCATGAACAGATTGGAGACATTTCGTGAATAAAAGCATCGATAGGGAACAGGATAACCGTGCTTGCGGTCAACTCTACTATCGAAGACTGCCTGGGAGATAAACGGATCTTCCGGATATTTTTTCATGAATTGTTTTTTGGGATAATGTAAATCGATCGACCAGGTACTGGGAACACATCCATCGGGAAAAGCAACTTTTGCAATAATATCTTTTTTACGAAGAATGACATCGCCCCGGAGCATGCGAGACTCGCGCGGGCCACCGATGTATGCCATCCAGGTCAAAATGGCATTCGGATGTTTCTCTTTTCCGTCTTTATTTTTCATGGCATTCCAGGCACCATAAACGGCTCTGAAATTCCAGTCGCGCATGGACTCGAGATCTTTGATCGGATCTTTATCGAAGCCACTTTCCCAGAACCATTGGCCATGAAACTTTTGGGGATAAGGAAAATCTTCCATATTCAAATTAAGAGCCCATTCGACGTTCGGAAACGATTGTGATTTCTCTGCTTCTTTCCACGTCCACATATTACTCATGCCCATATGGCCTTTTTCTTGAGTATAGTAGTCGGCCCCCGCCAGAAATCCGATTTCGCCATGACCGGTGCAGTCTGAAAAGAGAGTACCAAGAAATTCTGTGCGCTCACTGGTTTTCGTATTGAAAGCAGTCACGCTTTGAATGTTGGTTCCCTCTTTTTTAACAGCATAAGCATGCGTATTCAGGAATAAGTCGATGTTCTTTTCTGCCTTGACGATTTTCTCTTTAATCTGGTCGCCGTATTCTTCATAGGTACCAGGAGATGCAGCAGCAGAGTCAGCAAATTCCGCAATGATTTCACCGATGTGTGGGTATTTTCCACGTCTGACGAGTCCTTGCGCCCAGACACGCACTTCAGAACTTCCATTGCCACCTAATACAGGACGGTTCTGGATCAAGGCAACTTTACAGCCCATGCGTGCTGCAGAGATGGCTGCACCCATCCCTGCGTAACCACCACCGACGACAACCAGATCGTAGGGTTTGGTTTTTTGGGGTAGGTCGGGAAGGCCCAACATGGACTTCCGCCACTGATTCATAGGAGCCGCTTCATTTGGCGGGTTGTAAGCTAGGTCTTTGGTAAACAGGATCGCATCGCAACGACCTTCAAAACCGGTCAAATCGTGTAGTGTGAGTTCCGCCTCTGGTTTGTTTATTTCAATAGTGCCGCCGTCATGCCAGAACCATGTGGCACTTTTGGTCCCAAAAGTTTCACTTAAGGGTTTTCCATTGATTGCCAGTTGAAATCGACCAGGTGTTCCGGAAGCTTTCCAGGGAGCCACCCAGTCTTTTGTACGAACAAAGACACGATATTTTCCAGTGGACGGAAATTGAACTGTTGTTTTGGCGTCTTCAACAGGCTGTCCTAAACCGTGGGCCAGCAAGTAGGGAGATCCCATGATATTGATAAACTGGGTATCCAGCTTCCAGCCTCCCTGCTGATTGAAACTTTCTGCTTCCACCAGGACGCCATCAGTCGGTTTTTGTGCTGCTGCGAATTCCGCTGAGAATAGGGGCATCGCAAGCACAGCTAGAACATGAAGAACCCTGAATAGAAACCGCATTTTCTCTCACTCCTGTCATAGTATCGCAGATTGTTTTTTAGCAGACCTTGAAGAAAAGGTGAAACCCTACTTTTATCAGACAAGATTATAAACCCGATGCCGAATCAATTGCAAACAGGGAACTCTTTGATTCGTGCCCGTGTCTGTTAAACAAGATAGTTAATTAATGGTTTTTTTTACCTGAAATACACAGATTTACAAAACAGACACGTCTGAGGGAATCGTACCGAATTTTCAGGTATAACAAGTGTAAGGCTGATTCCAAGTCGGGTTTACTATGAAGTCGTTCAGCAGCTGATTTAAAACTTCGATTCAAATTAACTTTGCATGAAAATTATCCTAAGCTGTTGAATGCACGGGTTCTACGGTACAATAGTGTGATGATTCCCAGTAGTCGTTTTGCGGAAAGCGGTCGTGTATGTCTTTGATAGAAGAGACAGTAACCGAATGGATCGGTCAGTTAAAAAGTGGTGATGAGCAGGCTGCGCAGAGGCTTTGGGAATCATATTTTCAGGAAATGGTTGAAGTCGCCAGGCATAAACTACGCGGGGCGCCTCGAGCGATGGCAGATGAAGAAGATGTGGCATTGAGTGCTTTTAAAAGTTTCTGTCTGGGAGCACAGAATGGTCGATTTTCACAAATCACAGATCGCGAAAATTTGTGGCCGTTACTGGTCGCCATTACATCACATAAAACAGTAGATTTAATTCGGAATGAAAACCGGCAAAAAAGAGGCGGGACTGGCAAAAGTGGTGATAGCGCTCAGCGGAAAAAGCAGACATTAGATTCCGTTAATTTTGAAGAAATCATTCAAAAACAACCTTCACCTGAATTTGCATTACAACTGGCAGAAGAACTGGAACGACTGTTACTTTTATTGGACAAAACCGGTGATTCGACATTGAGACAGGTTGCATTGGATAAAATGGAAGGTGAAACTACAACTAAAATAGCGCAGAGTCTTGGTTGTGCACGCCGTACCATTGAGCGAAAACTTCAGTTGATTACACGTCTGTGGCAAGAGGATTGCAATTTGTGAAATCACAGAATAACGCAGATTTCGAACAGCTTCCTCCTGACTTGATGCTGAAAATCAATCAGCTCTGCGATCAATTTGAATCTGAATTGAAACGGGGTAGTCTGCCTTCCATTACGTCTTATCTGGATGAAGTGGCTTCCCCTTCTCAAGGTGTGATTCTGAAAGAGTTGATTCTACTGGAAATCGAGCATCGCAGCCAACAAGGCAAGCAGCCTGTGGCAGGCGATTATCTGGAATCATTTCCTGATTTGGATCCAAAGTGGTTATTGGATGTCATTGATACCACGCGTGCTCAGAATGAGACTGCTCCTGCTGAGGACAAACAAAATACGCATCACAAGCATCCGCATGAAATGTCGCTGAATGAATATAAGGTGCGACTTACAAAAACAGGTCTCTTTTCTGAACGTGATTTGACCGAGTTGATGCAGGGTTTAGATGAAAAACAGCGACCGGAAACTGCAATCGCACTGTCGGACAGGCTTGTTCAGACTGGGAAATTGACCGGCTATCAGGCGCATGTGATCTCCAGTGGTGAAGACCATCCTATACAAATCGGGGATTATCTTATTCTCGAACCAATAGGTTCAGGCGGTATGGGAACTGTTTACAAAGCAATTCATCAACGAATGAAACGTATTGTGGCTTTGAAAGTGATTCGTTCAGATCTAAATCATGTACCCGATCGTTTGAAACGATTTGAAAGAGAAGTTCAAACTGCTGCGCGCCTTTCGCATCCGAATGTGGTGACCGCCTATGATGCAGGTGAGGACCAGGGGATTCATTACCTGATTTGTGAATACATTGATGGCGAGAGCCTGACACAGCTGGTGCGTGAATCCGGTCCACTCGATTTTTCTGATGCATTGAATTGCATTTTACAGGTCGCGCAGGGATTGGAGTATGCCCATGGTCGAGGCGTCATCCATCGAGATATCAAACCCGCTAATATTCTGGTCGATGATCAGGGGGATCTCAAAATTCTAGACATGGGACTAGCGCGTCTGGAGCAATCCTCAGAAGACCTGTTAGCGGATGGTTCTCAGACGCAATTGACTTCCAGCCAGTTTTTTATGGGAACCATCGATTATATGGCACCCGAGCAAGCCCGGAACACTAGACTGGCCGACCATCGTTCGGACATCTACAGCCTGGGTTGTACGTTCTACTTTCTGTTGACGGCAAAGCCCGTTTACAACGGAGAAACCACCGTCGAGCGCATCCTGGCACATAAGGAACAGCCCATCCCCCGTTTGTCAGATCATGATCAGCAGATCCCGACTGAGTTCGATTCCATTTTTGAAAAGATGTTGGCCAAAGATCCCGATGAACGCTATGACTCGGTGACCGTATTGATTAAAGATCTAGAGCAATTCAATTCTGAGCATTTACAGAATCAGACGATGAGACTGCCTATAAAAGAGGGGCAAACGAAAGCAGCTGCTCCGAAAAACGGGGCTGATACACCGACGGAAGTTCAACCGGTTGATTCCGAGTTAACCGTTTTTTCTGCAGCCAATATGCAAGAGAGGCAGCAAAGCAGATCCGCAAAGAATCGACTCATGTTGTGGGGAGGCATCGCGAGTGCTGCAGTCATTTTAATCGGTGCGTTCTTTTGGAATCCACCCGGTCAGGATTTAGTGAATTCCAATTCCAATTCCAATGTAGCCGCAAAGAATCCACCCGACCAATTTCGGACCTCTGTCGCAAAGCAAGCGCAGCAGGAATTTGCTCAGAACATGAAGTTGCCTGTCAGTGAGAGTGTCAGGCTTGGTGCGCAAGGAGAGGATGCGTTCCTGGAAATGGTGTTGATCCCTCCTGGCGAGTTTATGATGGGAGACAGTTCCCAGCCACCAGGTGCGCAGGACGTGACCGCGCATTTAGTAAAAATCACAAAACCGTTTTATCTGGGCGCGACTGAAATTACACATCAACAATTTCGTAGTTTCGTAAATGAGACAAAATACGAAACAGAAGCAGAACGCAACGGTGGATTTGGATTTGAAAATGGAAGGTGGAGACAATCCACGTCTTACTCCTGGAAATACGTGGGAGAATTACCTCTTGAAGATCAAACGCCTGCCCTGAGCATCAGTTGGAATGATGCCGTCGCATTCTGTAAATGGTTATCTGATCGCACAGGGGATCAATATCGACTGCCCACGGAAGCAGAATGGGAATACGCGTGTCGTGCGGGAAGTCAAACTGCCTGGTTCTTTGGCACTGATGAAGGAGAGTTAGAGAAGTATGCCTGGTTTTCAAATAATTCAGGAAACAAAATCTATCCCACGAAATTGAAACTTCCGAATCCCTATGGCTTGTATGACATTTATGGTAATGAATGGGAATGGTGTCAGGATTATTATAGTGCCACTTATTATCGCGAGTCACCTGTCGAAAACCCAACCGGGCCCGGTCAGGGAGTGGAACGAGTCCAGCGTGGTGGTGGTTTTTTACAGCAGCCTGATCAATTAACTTCTTACACACGTGGTCGGGGAACTCCGTCGTCTGCACTGCATGGTGCTTTTCGGATCGTGCGGGAATTAAAAGTCGACTGAAGCTTGTTTAAGCAGAATCGTCTCTGTTGATAGCCCATTGATGCATTACAATTCGCCCCTACCATGACTTTTTCGATCCCTGATCACTATTTAACCTCTCAAAAAGAAGAACATCAAACAAAAAGGAGTCAGTAATTAGGGGCTAGGTTTTTTATGGAATGGAGTTAATTAACGGGTTTTCCATAAAAACGTTGTAGATGTGCTCGATATGTTTCTATCTGGTCAGGGATTTCCTCGGTGGAACATTTTCCCGATTCCGCCAGACAGGTGGCCAGTTCCTGTAGTGTTTCAGACTGAAGTCTCTCGTCGAAAATCAGCATCAGGCGGCGTTCGACGAGATCGCCAATCGTTTCCGCCCATTCATGTTCGATAGTCCATAGCACATACTGTCGTGGAAGAACGGTGCCAGAGAGCAGTTCATTCGAGAAGTCGGGCAACCCATCCAGAATTTCTTCGAGTGCGGTACCTTGTAAGCTCCAGAGAACTTGAATACTTTTCTGGGAGAGTTGGAATTTTTCGCAGAGGCGATCCTGTTCTGTCAGCAGGATGTCTTTCGTTTGTGGGTAATCTTTTGCTCCGGGAATCAAACGTGTTTTTGATACTGAAAAATAATGCTTTCCCATTTTTTTCAGAATGCGATCAGTCACTTTTTCCGCAAAGGCTCTCCATGAAGTTAATTTTCCGCCGACGAGTGTCACAATCCAACCGGCAGGGCCTTCGTATTCTTTGATTGAGTGATCGCGGGAAATCGAAGCAGCTTTGCCTTTAGGCTGATAAGGTAACGGACGCACGCCACTATAATGAAAATTGATGTCGTTTGTTGTCAAACCAACCTGCGGAAAAACCATGTTGACCATGCCCACCAGATAGTCAAGTTCTTCAGGACTGGCGACAGCTTCCAGCGGGTTGCCTTCCTCTCTGACATCGGTTGTCCCAACGAGTGTGCTGTTCCCGAAGGGCAGAATAAAGACCAGTCTGCCGTCACCGGCTTCTGAATAGATGCCCTGTTCCCCGAGCGCTTCAGTGAGTTTTTGATTGAAGGTAACGATATGGCTGCCTTTCGTCCCTCCCATTAAACGTGGAGAGGGGATATCGACCTGCTCGAGTGTTAAATCGCCACAGGCACCGGATGCATTAACGATGACCGTCGGTTCGAATTCTTCGTGGATCTCGTTTGGATTATGCAACGAAGAGATCAGGGCTTTTCTATCTTGCATTTTGAGGTGGCTGTACGTGTAAAGATCGAAGGGAAGGTGCTTTTCAATGGCGATCTTTTGACAGTCATGTAAGAGCGCAACCACAAAGCGTTCCGGGAACCGCATCTGTGCATCGGAATAACTGGCCAGCCAGCGAAATTGATCTGTATTGACGCTGGGTAGTCCCTGCTGGCCCACATCGTGAACCGAATGGCGGGGTAGATTTCCTTTTGAGGCAAACCAGTCGTAGAACGTCAGTCCCAGATTGACCAGATACACGCCGCGCTCGGACGAAAAAGAAAAACGGGTAGTCAGCCAATGCGCGCCGGGAACGCGGAACCCACTCAGAAAACGGAGCCCGGAAGAGAGAACACCCGAAAATCGATGTGCCAGGGGAATGGCAATCCGCAGTGGTTTTACGAGGTGAGGGGCAAGATTCAGGAGAACGCCCCGTTCTTGCACAGATTCTTTTACCAGTGAAAAATCACCATATTCGAGATATCTCAATCCGCCATGAATTAAGCGTGATGATTTTGAAGTGGCACCCTGTGAGAGATCACCTGAATCAATAATACAGACAGAAACGCCATTCAGGAGTAACTCGCGCGCGACAGAGACACCGTTAATTCCCGCGCCGAGGATTAAAACCCGCTGAGTTTGTTTCATAAAGGTTTCCGATATCTAATTTTACTGCGCGGGCCAAAATTCCATCAGCAGACGATGTTCGTGCGGACGATAATAACCTTCAATCCGGGTGCGGATCTGAAAGCCAAAACTTTCATAGAGTCGGACAGCGGGTGTATTGTCCGGGTTGACTGTCAGTAATACAACCTCAGTTGCAGACTGCAAAGCCTGTTTCATCAACGCCGACCCGATTCCTTGTCCACGAAAGTCGGGGTGAACCATAATTTTATGCAAAATGGTTTCATTCGTGTTCGTGGGAAACATCAGGAGCGCACCAGCCAGCCTGCTTTGCTGATTTTCATCAGAGCTCTCTGCGATCAAAATGGTCGCGTATTCAGACCAGAGACGCCAGGCATGTTCGCCATCAGGAATAAAAGTGTCTGGTTCTTCAGGCCAGGCAAGTCGGTCCAGAGCTGCGATTTCCAGAAAATCTTCTGGTGATGCCTGTTTGATCAAATAATCCACGAAAGCCTTTCATAGTCATTTCTTTGGAGGTTTCAGTCCGTCATAGATCCGTACCGTATTGTACGAACCCGGTCGATCGGTTTCGATCATGATTGAAGATAAAACCGACATGGAGTAAAAGAATACAGAGAGCTGCACAAACTGCAAGACAGCACAGATTACCTCTCTGCTCATTACACCTTCGCAAAATCCGAATTGGAATCATCAAGTTCTATGTCAAATTCTTCGATTCCTCATGTCGCACTCTTGATTGAAACATCGCGTTCTCATGGGCGTGGTTTGCTGAATGGTATTCGTCAGTTTATCGCAGAAAACGAAGAATGGTCGGTATTTGTAATGCCTCGTTCGCTGGATTCCCAAATTCCCGATTGGATTTCCCGCTGGAAAGGTGATGGGATATTAAGTCGTACAACCAGCCAGGAAATGGCTGATGCCATTACAGAGTCGGGGATACCGGCCGTCGAATTACGTGCGACAAAGCTGAATCATGCATTTCCATTTTTGGGGATTGATAATCGGGCCATGGGACGAATGGTAGCCGAACATTTTCTGGAGCGTGGAATCCGTCATTTTGGTGTTTATGAAATTGGCTCAGAAGTCTATTTTGAAGAGCGTCGCGATAATTATGTGCAAACCATACAGAAATCCGGTTTCGAAGTCAGTGTGTTTTCTGCTCTCGAAGATTCTGAAGCACCCCGCGAATGGGAAAAACAACAGGAAGAGATGGTGAAATGGGTCCGCGGTCTTCCCAAGCCCGTTGGCATTATGGCGTGTACCGATCAGTTGGGTTTCTGGTTATTGGATGCCTGTGACCGCGCTGGGATTTCCGTACCTGACGAAGTGGCCGTTGTGGGCGTTGAGAACGATGACATACTGTGTATGATGGCCCGCCCCCCTTTATCGAGCGTGGCTTTCAATTCGGCGCGCATTGGATACGAGGCAGCGGCATTACTGAGTCGGTTAATGAAAGGGGAAGCGGCGCCGGAAGAATCATTTCTGTTCGACCCTCTGGGAATTGTCACCCGGCAATCATCTGATGTGGTAGCCGTCGATGATCCGGAACTGGCGTTGGCACTACGTTATATTCGCGAAAATGCCTGCAAGGGAATCCAGGTCACCGATATTCTGAATGCGGTTCCCCTGTCACGAACCGCTCTGGAACGTAAGATGAAAGCGGCCATTGGTCGTTCACCCAAAGCGGAAATCATCAGAACCCAACTCGAGCGGGCTAAACAATTGCTGGGCACGACCGATCTTTCACTTTCGGAAATCGCACAGAAGATCGGGTTTCGGCATTCGCAATATTTCAGCACTGTGTTCAAGGAAAAAACGGGAGAAACTCCCGGAACGTATCGCGCAAAAATGCGTTAATCTCGAACTTCGGTTCTGGATCGACTGAAATATGCAGCATTTTCAGGCTTTCAGAATAGAATATACGCAAAACCTGATAATGTTTATGGGTTTCCGTAGTGACCGTTCCGGGTTCAGTTGTAGAATAGAAATCAATTCAAAGTTTGGAATTTTACGTAGAAAGAATGGTTGCAATGAACAAAGTGTTAATCATCGTCGGTGATGCAACGGAAACGGTAGATACGCTCTATCCTTATTATCGATTGATCGAAGGGGGTTATGAACCCGTGGTTGCTGCGCCGGAAAAGCGTCTTTATCAGATGGTGCTGCACGAGGTCAAACCGGGCTGGACGATTACCAAAGAGTGGGAAGGGTATACCATTCAAGCGGATATCGCCTTTAAAGATATCAACCCCGATGAGTACGTGGGGATTTTCTTCAGCGGCGGTCGAGCACCGGAATATATTCGTGATGATGAAGACTTAATCCGAATCACGCAGCATTTCTTTAAAAAAAATAAACCCGTTGCTTCCGTCTGTCATGGCGTAGAAATTCCAGCCCGCGCAGGTTGTGTAAAAGGGCGTCGCATGGCGACAGTTCCAAAATGCCAGTTTGACCTGGAAGTGTGTGGCGGGATTTTTGTAAATGAAGCCTGTGTGATTGATGGGAATATGGTCAGCGGCCGTACGTATCATGATCACGGGCAATATATTGGACCCTGGATGAAGATGCTCGATGAAGCACGAGATGCACAATAGTGATTAGATTTTTATTCGATTCCAGATAGCAGGAGAGAGTAATGACTTCACCAAAACTATCGCGCCGGACTTTTGTCAAAACCGCAGTCTCCGGCCTGCCATTAGCTTGTATTGCACCTGGAGTATTCGTGAATACCGCGCGTGCAGCGGATAAGCCGCGCAGCTCGAATGAACGATTAAAAATTGGTTCGATCGGCATGCGGTATCAAGGTTCGGTTATCGCCGACAAATCGCAAAATTATGGTGATATTGTTGCCATAGCAGATGTGGATCGGGAGATTGCAGAAAAAGCACGCAAACAGTTTGGCGGTAAAGCGACACTTTTCGAAGATTATCGCGAAATGCTGGAAAAGGCCGATATTGATGTCGTGACAATTGGTGCCCCCGATCACTGGCATACCAAAATGCTGATTGATGCCTGCCAAGCGGGCAAGGATGTCTACTGCGAGAAACCACTAACCTTGACCGTGGACGAAGGTAAGATTCTCAATAAAGTTGTCAAGCAAACCAAAGCTGTCGTGCAGGTGGGAACGTGGCAACGGAGTGACCATCGTTTTCGGCAGGCCGTCGAAATGGTGCACGATGGGCGTATTGGCAACTTGAAAAAAGTGACCGTCACACTCAGCAAAAATAAAACCAGTGGGGCCTTTAAACCGGAGCCAGTGCCCTCGGTTTTGAACTGGGATCTATGGCAGGGGCAGACACCGGACGTGCCTTACATCAAAGAACGATGTCACTATACGTTTCGCTGGTGGTATGAATATTCCGGTGGCCAGATGACAGACTGGGGCGCGCATCATATTGATATCGCACAATGGGGTGCCGGCATGCAGGACTCTGGCCCGGTTGATATCGAAGGAACCGCTAAGTTTCCGAATGTCAAGAATGGCTATAATGTGGCCCTCGATTATCACCTTAAGGCCCGTTATGCAAATGGAGTTCTCCTGGAAGTAAATGACACAGGTCGAACCGGTGTGATGTTTGAAGGCGATCAGGGTCGGATTTTTGTGAACCGTGGTACCATCGCCGGCAAACCGGTAGAAGATCTGGCGAAAAAACCATTGTCGCGTGAATCATTCAAGGTTTACAGTCATGACAATCTCTCTCGTCCGCCGCGCATGGGCAAACTGGATGCGATTGTGAATCATATGGGGAATTTCTTTGATTGTATCGAATCGCGTGAAACGCCCATCTCCAGTGTGTCGAATCAACATCGTTCTGTCAGCCTTTGTCATATTGGAAATATATCACAACGCCTGGGCAGAAAACTGACGTGGGATCCGGAGCAGGAATTGTTTGTGGGTGATGCGGAAGCGAATACCTGGTTAAAACGTGAGCAGCGGTCCGGATATGAAATTAAAGATTCTTAATATCCGCGAATACATTTAATTAGTCGTTGCTTTGTTTCTTTCTATTTGATGGCAGGAGAAATTATGACAGTCTCGACGGGCCTTATCACTGAAGCACATCAGAAACAATTTCAGGAAGAAGGTTATTTCATTCTGGAGAAGGTGATTTCAGAAGAGCATCTGCAGATCATCCGGGATGCGTGCGATCATTTGATTGATTTAATGCACCAGGAAATGGATCGACTGGGCACCGATCATATTCACATCAGCCACCGTGGGAAACGCTATCATATCGCCAAGAAGTATGATCAGGCACCGCGACTGGAAGAGTATGTATTTGGCGACTTGATGGCGGAGATCTGTAAAGCGACAATTGGTGATACCGCTTATCTGTTTTATGATCAATATGTCGTGAAGGCGGCAGAGAAGGGGATTAAGTTTTCCTGGCATCAGGATTCTGGTTATCTCGGGTTTCTACATCGTCCTTATGTCACATGCTGGGCAGCCGTGGATGATATGACGGTCGAAAATGGTACGGTGGACGTGTTACCTTATTCTACGGTTGGTGTTCGTTCGCTCGTTGAACATATTCAGGACCCTGAAACAGGAGATAAGACCGGCTATTTTGGCAAGGAGCCGGGCGTGACTGCCGTTGTGCCCGCGGGCAGTCTGGCGGTATTCAGTTCTCTGACGTTTCATCGAAGCGGCGCCAATACAACAGACAAGATGCGCCGTGCTTATGTCACACAATATTCACCCGCACCGATAATAGACCCCGAGACAGAACAGCCGAAACATCTGGTGGTACCATTCTTAAAGGATGGAGCCAAAGTCGTTTCTTAAGCAGGTCTCAGGTAAACAACAAGAGAAAGAATCAAACGCATGGTTGGTCAAGTTAATCGTCGTGATTTTAATAAACGGGTTGTGGGAGCCGCGCTCTCCGGAGGCCTTTTGGGAAACACATTTGCTTCCGGGGCGAATGGTTCTCAAAAACCATTCGAACTCAATTACATTGTGGCTTCCTGCATGTATGGTACGTTGCCTCTGGAAACGATTCTTCAGGAAACGCCGAAAACCGGCGCGCGTTATCTGGAGATCTGGGCTAAACGGCACGGAGATCAGCGGGAACAGATTGAAAAACTGGGCGTCGAAAAGACGAAGCAGTTGTTTGATCAATATAACGTCAAGCTCGGCAGCTTTACCTGTTTCAAATATGGCTTGTTTAACATGCAGGGGGAGATGGACCTTGTCGCTCAGTTAGGCGGTGATATGGTCATCTGCAACAGTGGTGGCCCCAAAGGTTTAAAAGGAGCAGAACTGAAGTCGGCCATCATAGCCTTTGCTGCAAAGCTGAAACCACACGTTGCAGCGGCTGAAGAAAAGGGAGTGATCATCGGTCTGGAAAATCATGGTGGTGGCTTGATTAATGATCCGGACACTCAACGTTGGTTAATGGATGCGTTGCCTTCAAAACATTTCGGGATGGCTTTAGCGCCATATCATTTGGAACAAGATGAGACACAGATAGCAAAGCTGATTGCCGATCTGGATGAGCGCCTGGTGCATTTTCAAGCCTGGCAGCATGGTATGGGATGTATGAAGAAGCTTCCCAAGGAACAGGAGTTATTACAACTGCCTGGCAGAGGTGATTTGAACTTTGTTCCCGTGCTGGCCGCGCTCAAGAAAATCAATTATCAGGGTAGAACGGAAATCTTTATGCACCCTGTTCCTCGGGGCATTCCGATTCTGCCAACTGCTGCTGAAGTGACTGCCGAGATCAATCGGTCGCGTGCTTATCTGGGAAAGTGTCTGAAGCAGGCCTGATGTCACGCTGGCTGTCCTCTTTACTCTACAAGCTAAGGTGAAGTCGTTTTATGAAAACGCGGAGAAAAGTACTGGCCTTTGTTGTGATTCTCCTCTACTGTTTGCCTTGTGGTTTCAGACATTCAGTTGAAGCGAAAGAAAAAAGCCGTCAGCCGAATATCATTCTAGTGATGACCGATGATCAGGGGTATTGGGATACGGGGATTTCCGGTAATCCAGACATCGAAACGCCGACCATTGATCGCATGGCTGCAGAAGGCGTGACCTTCACGCGTTTTTATGCGAATATGGTGTGTGCGCCTACGCGTGCTGGCTTGATGACAGGGCGACATTATCTCAGAACCGGGTTGTATAATACCCGCTTTGGTGGCGATACTCTGGGGCAGAATGAAACGACGATTGCCCAGGTGTTGAAGTCAGCCGGCTATCAGACCGGGCTGTTCGGAAAATGGCATCTGGGTCGATATGCGCAGTATCAGCCTCATCGGCGTGGCTTTGATCATTTTTTTGGTCATTATCACGGACACATTGAACGGTATACCAATCCGGATCAAGTGGTGGCCAATGGCCGCCCCGTCGAAACGCGGGGTTATGTATCTGACTTGTTTACTGATGCGGCCATTGATTTTATCACGCGTTCCAAGTCACAACCTTTCTTTTGTTTTCTGGCCTATAACGCGCCGCATTCTCCCTTTCTGATGGATACGTCACACTTTGGCCAGCCTGAGGGAGATAAACTGATTGAAAAATATCTTGCCAAGGATTTGCCTCTACGAACAGCGCGGATTTATGCGATGGTAGAGCGAATCGATCAGAATCTGAAACGGTTATTGCAGTCGGTGCAGGATCTGGGGATTGAGCAGGAGACGATTGTGATTTTTACCAGTGATAATGGTGGCGTCAGTCGCGGATATAAAGCCGGGCTTAAGGGGAGTAAGGCGAGTGCGTATGAAGGTGGCATCCGAGTTCCCTTTGTCGTGCGTTGGCCGGGTCACTTTCCGGCGGGGAAATCGACTGATGCGATGGTGGCACAGATTGATCTGTTTCCCACGTTTTGTGAATTGGCTGGCGTCAAAGTTCCCGGGGAAATCAAACTGGATGGGAAGTCGATTTTGTCTCTGATGCAGGAGGGGTCGGGAAAATCTCCGCACAAATATCTGTATCATACGTGGGACCGTTACACGCCGAACCCCTATCATCGCTGGTCGATCCATGGGGAACGGTTCAAACTGGTTTTGCATAACAGCCAGGGGAAAAAGAAAAAAATAGAACCGATGGGCCAACTTTACGATTTGAATGCTGACCCGGGTGAGACCAGAGACTTGGCGCGGAAGTATCCGAAAGAAACTCAGGCACTGCGTACTGAGTTTTTACGATGGTTTGGGGATGTGACAGCGGGTCAAGTGTATCAGCCGACAGCGATTCCTGTAGGAGATGCGCGCGAGCCAGCAGTTGAGTTGCAGCCGAGTTGGGCCATTCTCAAAGGAGGCGGGTTGGAATATTCGTTTGATGGCTATGACTGGGATACGATAGACAACTGGGAGTCTGACCAGGGGACTGCAGTCTGGCAAATCGATGTGTTAAAAGCAGGTCGCTATGCTGTGGAATTGAGCTATGGGTATCGATCAGAACAGCTTGAAGCGGGTCAGCTTCAAGTCTCGGTCGGTGATAAAACGATTCAGAAAACACTGCCGATGAGTGTGAGTCAGAATGTGTTCGTCAAAACCTCAGCGGGTTCTTTGGAACTTAAGAAAGGAAAGCATCAGCTGACAATTCAAGCCGCGAATGCAGAGGGCATCAAAGGTCTGCGTCTGAATTCGATCTGGTTGAAACGTCTGGAAAAGTAGTCTGTTGATCTAGAAGCAGAGCAGGGCACATTCGAAAGAGGATACGACCAAAATAGATGTCTGGTTCAAAAGCCTGGTAACGATAAGAACAGTCGTAAAATCATCGCGTTTGCAATATCGATGAAAAAAGCTCCCAAAAGCGGAATTACCAGAAATGCTTTAGGAGAGACGCCGTATTTATTTACGATTGCATGCATGTTTGCCATAGCGACAGGTGTTGCACCGAGACCCAGGCCAACAAAGCCACCCGACATGACAGCGGCATCATAATCTTTTCCCATGAATCGGAAGACGATGTGGTAGGCAATGAAAGCCATCAAAATGATTTGAATTAATACTACAGATAACAGAGGACCTGCGCTTGAAGCGAGTGTCCAGAGTTGCATGCTCATTAAGCTCATGCTCAAGAAAAGTTCAAGCGAGATATCTCCACACAGCCCGATCGCGTTATTGTTGAGATCTTTTTGAAATAGATCCAGTAAGTTCGTCAACACGATGCCGACAAGAAGTGCTGTTAAAAATCCAGGAAGTCCCAACCCTCTGGTTTGCAGCCACTGATTGACGACGTCACCCATTGAAACGCAAATTGCCAGTGCCAATATCGTTCCCAGCATACCTTCTAACGTCACTGGAATTGTGTTAGTGGCAGGTTCATCATCAGTTGTATTCCGTTCTTTTTCGATTGGGCCGGTAAGATTGTTTTTTTGAATTAGGTATTCTGCGATAGGGCAACCCACCAGGCCACCGGCAATGAGCCCGAATGTGGCACAAGCGATTCCTGCTTCGGTCGCTCCTGTGAGTCCGGCTTCACGTGCAACCTCGCCCCAACTTATTGCGGTACCAAATCCACCTGCAAATGAGATACTGCCAGCCATTAATCCATATCCCGGGTTAAAGCCAAACAGAGAAGCGACACTGATTCCGGCTATGTTCTGCAAAAATAGAAAGACGATAGAAATTAAAAGCATGAGCCCCAATGCTTTTCCACCATCGATTAACGTGCGAAGTTTGGCTGATAAACCAATTGTGCTGAAGAAAACCAGTAGTAAGAGGTCGCGCAGCGACAAATCGAACGCGATTTCCTGGCCGGTCATGAGGTAGATTATGGCTACGATCAGGCTGCAAAGTATGCCACCAACGACGGCAGAAGGTATATTGGCTGTTCTTAACCAGGAAATCTGGCTTAGTAATAAAGAGCCAATTGATAAGACCAGAATGCTGATGATCAACGTTTGGGTAACTGAGATTTCCATAGTGATTTATTGTAAACCTGACGATCCAACGAACGTAGTGTAAGTCGATCAGAAGTATTAGGGATTTGAAGGTCAGCTATAGCGACTTCCGGATACGGTGAAAACTTTCCTGGATTTCTTTTCCCACGTTAAACAGTGCCTCTGTTACATTGCCGGCAGATTCTTTCATGGCATCTTTCACTGGCTTGTATTCGTCTTGCAGTTTGTCTAAGCGATCAGTGACTTGCTCCCATTCATCCCTCGCTTCTTTTTTGCCGAGGTTGATTTTTAATGCTAATTCATCGCGCTGTTGTTCTAAAGCACTGATCAGTTCTTCCAGACGGTTACGGTTCGTCATTTTGTTTCCCTTTCAAAAAATTGACAGCAATGATCTCGATGAGCACCGCGGTACTCTTTTCAGTGCTTTGAGATACAGCAGGCCACCAGATTTATTATACCCGTTCTGCATAAAAATCGACACTGATGAAAAATGAAATTGGTGAAAACGTCTCAGTCGATCAAAACCAAAACATCTTGCAATTCATTTTGGTCGTCTGCGGCTCTGGGAAGAGGCGTCGAAGCCTGATCGCCGATTTCTTTAATGACATCACAGATAGCTGCTGTTGCATTGCCTGAATGCAGGCCTTGCGTGAGGTGCTGGCAGATTTGATCAACGAATGACTGACCCAGTTTGTCAATCACGGACTGGTCGGCGAGGGCGACGGCCATGTGTTCGAAGAGGGAGATATAAATCAGGATACCAGTTGCACCATCGGTGTGATGGACACGTTTGTCGAAGAAGATTTCGCGTGCCCGGGCCGCGACTTCATCCTGCATTTGCTGGCGTGGTGTAAATAATCTTCTGAGCCATCCAATTCTGGAACCGACTATAGCACCGATGATAAAGGCAATGATCAACAATATCGCTGCAAAGATGAGTTCGACACCCACCGGTAAACCACTCCAGTCGCCTTGTCCTGCGTTTCTGGGAAAGAAGAACCATAGGCAGAGAGCCGTCATTACCGTGAACCAGAGGCCCACGATATCTTCAGGACGATCATAACGGCCTGAAGAAGTTGACAGAACGGGTACAATTTCACAAGAGGTGCGTTTTTCTGCATCGACAACTGCCTGTTCGACATGTTTCTGCTGGTCTTCGTTCAAATAGTCAAATGCGCTTTGCATGTGTTGCTACTTTCAATGTGTTATTAAAGAGGACAACAGTTACCAGGAACCCGATGCCCCACCGCCTCCTGAGAATCCACCTCCAAATGAGCCACCGCTGAAACCTCCACCGCCGCCACGGTTGTTTAACATCTGATAAAGGAGTGTGCCTATGGCAGCAAAAACAACACCCCAAAATAACCAGGCCCAGCCACTGGAACCGCGTCGAATCATTGAGATGATGGTAAAAATTCCCAGCCCGATGCCGACGACGATGAAGATCGATTGCCAGGCAGAGCGTGGTTTAACTGGCAGTTCAAGTTTCCTTGCCATTTTGTCGAGGGCTTCAACCCCTGCCAGGATTCCCTGAGGAAACATTCCCAGTTTAAAGTCACTGATGATGTAATCATCCATGATTTGCTGGCAGAGCTTATCTTCGCGATGTCCCCAGCCAGCACCCAGTTCAATTCTGGCCTTACGGTCATCTTTGGAAACCAGTAATAAAATTCCCGTATTCCAATCCTGATCCCCCAGTTTAGCATGACCAATTTGCCACTGGTTGAATAGAATGGTAGCAAAGGTTTCAATTCGCATGTCGGCTCCGCCATATTTTGCCATCGAGTCAATTGTGACAACAATGATCGGCGTAGCTTTGTCTGTGAGCAGTTTGTCGCAGATCTCTTTAATTTGCTTGTTGGTATTCTCATTAAGCATCCCAGCGAGATCTCGTACAAATTCACGATCTCCCGGCGGGTCGAGTGTCAATTCCAGCGCAGAAGCTGAATTCATTCCTCTGAAGCCGAAGAGGAACAAGATTAACAGACAGACAAAAACTTGCTTGCATTTCAGGGAATTGTTCACGTTGTCTCGCTCGATAGAGAGAACTGACTTAAAGAATGGGATCAAAAAGTCAGTTTAGGAATCTGAGCGAATAATTTCAATTCCACTTAAAGCAGGCTGCATTTTCTTTGCACTTTCATTTAGCGGTACCAGTTCCAGATGCAGGTTGTCTTTCACGGGAATACCATCGAATTTTTGAAGCGAAGTGGGTTTGTCTGTCTTTGGTGAAAAGCCCTTTTGTACAACTTTTCCCTGTAACTTGATATCAAACAACGGCGGTTCCTGTTTTTGATTCAAGGAGACTGGTTCGAGCCCTGAAAATGAGAGTTCTACTGAATACGTTGCTGGTGCATCACGTTTCCCTAAAAGTGGAATCGTACACTCTTTCAGACCTCTGGCCCAGGATGTGAAGACCCAGGGAGGCTCTGCCTCTTTTACTGGGTTGGTGATCTCGTTCAAGCTGTCATATCCACCCCCTGAGGCGAATTGTGGTTTGATATCAAACTTAAAATCGAGGCCGGTTTCACGACTCGGTTTGGGACGTGGATAAGCCATCCAGACTGTTCCATGAGCGTCTCGTCTGTCACCGGGTGCCCCCATGTTTAAAGCCATGTGTTGGACTGGAGTCTTGGGGCCGACAGAACTGAAGATGGTCCAGTGAGATCGTTCTTCACGAGGTTCCAGAACAATTGTGGATGAAATGGAAAACAGGCAAACACAGCCTGCACTGGATTCGGGAATCATGACCAGGCCGTTGGCGGGAATGGCATTGATCCAGCATCCGGTGCGATGTCCGGCGAAGTGTCTTGTGCCGCCATCTTTTTCGAGATCATAAAATCCGGTATAGCCCGAACGGAACATCAGCAGGTTTTCAGATGCGGCAAGCATGCCACAGTGATGGCCTTCACGCATGATACTCCAGGGAACTTGTTGACCCGTGAGTGGGTGCTTTCGTGTGTGTTGGACGCCGGTGTAAAGGTCGTATGACCAGGGCTCTGCAATGATTTTTTCACCTACGATAATGGGGCGGTGACGATAATTGGCATCTTTGGTCCAGAGTTTTGAGCCATCGGCGGCGTTGAGTGCTACCAGTCGACGACGAGAAAAATCACCGGCGATAAACTGCCTCCAATAGTGACCGTTCGCGTTGGCGCCGCATAATATTAAGACGTTATTTTGGTAGAGGAGCGATAGTTTTCCGCCCCCAATTCCAATTTCACTACAGTCTGTGACATCCACGGGGGTCGACCAGAGTTTTTTACCGGTTTTTACATCAAGCCCCACTGCCAGTCTGAGGTCTTGTTTTTTGAGTCTATCTTCGGCGATTTCTTTCTCTTTGCCGGTTAAATCTTTTAGTTTCGATTTATCTGAACGGAGGATTTCACTGCGTTGCTCACTGGTGATTGAGCTGTCGATGAAATAAGCCGCCTCTGGGCCAATGGCAATCGTGTGGTGGGCGATGTTTTTTCCCTGGTAACTCCAGGCTGGTTTACCTGTTTTGACATCAATTGCGAAGATCGCATCTGTTGAATCGTTTGTTTTGCGCCCTCTGCGTCTCTGTCGACGTTCGAGTTCATTACGCGTGGTTGCTGTTCCAAACAGCATACCATCCTGATACGCCAGATAACCCCATTCGTGTTTGCCATCGTTCAGCTTTTCAGGTAGGGCGATTTTTCGAACCGTTTTCCCAGTGGCTGCATCCAGTTCGTAACAGAATTCTTTCATCATAAAGAAAAGACTGTTATCGCTGGCGACCAGGTTACCCGGGTTTTGATTTTGAAAAACTCCCGTGCGAATTGCCTGTGGGTTTTCACGTTCCCAGAGGAATAAACCGTTGTAGGCGTCGAATGCCATAATGGTACTCTCACCTTGGATGAACAGGCGGCCGTTGATTGCCAGAGGACCTACGGCACCTTCATGGCGGTTGACCATTTTCTTTTCACCGGGATCACCAAACCAGAGGACACCTAAGCCGCCTCGAACTCGTTGATCTTTACTACTGGCTGTATTTCCGGGATCTGCATATTGGTGTGACCAGCTGCCGGCGCCTGGTAAGGCACCGCGTTTCAGCAGGGCATAACCACCGGTCGATTTTGTTTCCGATGTTTTTTCAAGTTTGGTCTGCTTGAGCCACTCTGTTAACTTCTGAGCCGACACTTTTGCTGCCTTTGGATTGTCTGGGACGCCAAAACAGATGGTCCCCCCCAATGGTTTCAAGTGAGTCGCAATATCTTTGGGTATACCAGGAATCTGACCCGATTTCAGCAATGTATCCGAGACAATCAGGTTCGCAAAATAACGAGAGTAAGGGAGAGGAGAAAGTTCTGTTTGATGAACGGCAATCCGATGTCCATAATAACCTGCCTGGCTCAATTTCTTACGGGAAATATCCACTTTGGCTGCATCTGGTTCGATACAGTAGATTTTCAAATTACTGTTTCGCGCCAGTTCGTAAGCGAGTCTTCCTTCTTCACTTCCCAGAACGAGACAGAATCCATTTTTGACTTGTGAGTGTGATAAAATATCTTTGGCTGCCTGTTGATAGACAGGAGTCAGCTCATCTTGGGGATAGGGAGATTTTTGGGTGATTTCAGCCTGTTTTTGTTCAGATGTTTGAGTGTTCGCTGAATGAAAGGCAACGACATCTCCTTGAGAGGTACTGACAACCAGCGCGCCATCAGAAACAGCCAGACCACGTGCTTCTCCATTGACTTTCAATGTTTCCAGAACTTTACCGGTCTTTTCATCGAGAATGACCACTTTGTCCTGGCCACCCACGACAACTTTAGTACCAGCGACAATCAGTGCATTGCGAGCATCAGATTTCTGTTCCCAGAGTACACCGACATTATTATATTTTTTTTTGTCTGCCTGCAGCTTTTTGATTTCGGCTCGCGTTTTCTCAGCTTCTTCGCCTTTCACAAAACGGATTTTATTAAACAGCTTATTCAAACTCATTTTGATTTTGTGAGATTTTTGCGATGCTGCGGCATGTTCTTTACGATTGAATTTTCGGACTGAAGTCTCTGTCGCGATATATCCGAATTCACCTTGTGCGGCCATTTGCTGACCTTCCAGCCAGGCAAAACCGACATCACCTTTAGATTGCGATAATGCCAGAATGTGGTGTGCACCCATCGAATAAATCTGCCCGTCAGCAAGCAAGGCCTGTGTTCCCCCGATAACACCGCCGGCGGTGCTTCTCCAACTAAAGCTCCGTTTATGCTCTTGTTCACCAGTTTTTTTGTTGAAGGCAGCAGGCAGAGAGCGACCTGAGGGAATGATTAAGATATCTTTATTGGCCAGAAGATATCCTTGCGGGGAAAGTTCATTTCGACCTGCACTTGTTTGGCTCAGGTTATCGACTTTCCAGATGACTTTTCCGGAGTCTGCATTCACCGCATATAAGTAAATATTTTCATGCGGAAAAATTCCCGCTCCAAAATAAGCGATCCCTTCATCAACCAGGATACTCGTTCTTACAGGCCAGCGCGAAACCATTTCTCCTCGAGCGATAATCATTTCATCGTTCAGCCCGGCTCGTAACTTCCAGAGTTCTTTTCCAGAAGCAGCATTCAAGCAGTAAACAAAGCCATCGTCAGAACCAAAGAGAATATTCGACTGATTGATTGTAGGAGCCAATCGAATGGGGCCTCCGGTAAAAAATTGCCAAATGACTTTTCCACTTTTCAAATCGACACAACGTAGTTTATGATCGACTGATGAACCATAATAGGCGCGCCCCTCTGAGATGGCGACATGGAAGGCATCATCAAAATCAACGCGTGCTTCGAGATCGTGTCCTTCAATCACTCGCTCACCAGGATCTGTCTGGCTGGTTTGCGGTGGGCGGGGGGCAGTATGTTTCCAGGATGATTTTAATGGAATCTGGAAAGAATCGGTTGTGGCACCGGAACGGGCTTTATCGCCGAGATATGTGGTCCAGTCTTTCGCCTGGGTCTGTTGGCAGAGCAGACAGGAAATGAAACAGAAAGAGAAAAACAGCGAGACAACACGGGGAAGACGATGATTCACTTGTTGATCCTTTAAAAATGGCGCTATAAGAAAAAATCAGGCGTATGGATGTCTGTTTTCAGCTCAACGTATAGGGGGGCGTTTATGTCTATCGAGTATACTCAGTTTGATCAGGGAATGGCAAGTAGTTGCAGAAAAGGGATGCTTTGAATTGCAATGTTTCTGTCAGGGGCCTATTTTGGTGATCAGCGTTAGATTACTGAGTTCGTACCGTGGATTTTTATATTTAAAGTCTTTTCTGAGAAGATTTTGTATCAAATCAGGAAAACAGGCAGAATTCGGTACCAGCACTTAATACCTGAATCAATTGCATGCTGAGTTGAAACATTTGGTGTTTTCGAATTGTTGAGAGTATCACAGGGGATGTCAGAATGAAAATGAGAGCGTTACTAATTCTGGTGGGAATAAGTTTATTAACCGGTTGTCCTGATTCCGGAGCACCTCCTGCATCTCCCCCTGAAGAAAATTTGACTTCTTCCAGTAAAGAACCAACGAAGCAGGTAGCCTCGAATCTGGCGGACAGACCTGAGTCGGTTCAGGCTTTTCAAGATCTGGATGCCAAGATGGTTTTTTCGAAAGATGGCCGGGTTCTCATTCTGGATTTGAAAGGTACGACAGCCAAAGATGCAGACTTAAAACACTTAGCCGGTTTACCTTCTTTGGAACGACTCACGATCTGGGGGCCGAATTTCACCGATGCAAGTGCAGTCGCCATCGGCAAACAGAAAAAACTATGGTATTTGAATATGGAAAGTACTGCCATTGGAGATGCCGGAGTTCAAAAGATATCTGATTTAAAAGATCTACAAGTACTTTCTCTGCGTGCCACGAATATCACAAACGACGCTTTAAAAGTCATTGCCGCGTTTCCAAAGTTGAAAGATCTCGATTTGAGATTTAATAAAGAAATCAATGACGAGGGGATGCCATTGATCAAGGGTATGAAAAATTTAAAAGTTCTCAAGCTGCAGGCAACCCAGGTGACTGATGAGGGGATGAAGTATGTAGCAGCACTGCCAAACCTGCAGAGATTGAATACCTGGGGTCGAAATATTTCTGATAAAACTTTGGAATTGCTCAAAGATAAAAACCTGATTTCATTGGAACTTGATGATACTGAAGTCTCAGACGAGGGGATGCAGCATCTGAAAGGTATGACCAACATGGTAGCTCTGCATTTGCGTCGTGATTTTGTTGGTGACCCCGGTGTTAAGAATTTAGAAGGAATGAAAAAACTGCAAACTCTCCATTTGCGTGATACCGTAGTGACAGATGAAGGCATGAAATCTTTGTCTGGTTTGACGGAATTGACGTATCTCGATCTGGATGAGTCAATGATAGGAGACAAAGGTCTCGAACAGATCAAGAATTTAAAAAAACTGAATCGCCTGGGGTTATGGGGTACGCAGACGACGGATGCCGGCTTGAAGATCATTTCCGGTTTGACCGATCTGACTCGTCTCAATCTGGAAGAGACTCAAGTCACCGATGCGGGTCTGAGTGATTTGCTGCTATTGAAAAAACTGGAGTATCTCAACTTAAGTAAAACGGAGATCAGTGATGAAGGGTTGCAGAAACTGGCTGCGTTAAAGAATCTGAAGGAACTTCAACTCAGTTTTACCCAGGTTTCTGATGCAGGAGTCGAAAAATTTAAAGCGGCAGTACCGGGTTGTAAGGTAAAACGCTAAATGCAGGTCCGTGTGTGATGAATCAGAATGCAAATAATCGTTCTCAAAGGGCTGCCCGGCAATTACTGGAAAGTTGGCAGCGTTCGGGGATTACGCATCTCAAGCGTGTGGTTCCAGATCCGAAGCTGGTAACACAAGACGAGCCTGAACCAGAGACGCCATCTGAAAGAACGATTTTACCAGTGTCCAGAGATGTGCAGACTGTGGCGAAGCCGGAAATACTAACGCAGCAAACAGTAGTACCAACAAAAGAAGATTCTACAGAGCCAGATGACTCTCAAAAGGAAATGGGCGTGCCTCGAACGACTAAGTCAAATTTGGTGAAAGCTGATCGCCAGGCGGAATTGGATATTATCGCAGATCAGGTTGCCCAGTGTAAAAAATGTCCTGAGTTAGCTTCGACACGTACGCAGACTGTGTTTGGTGTGGGAAACCCCAAAGCAAAAATCATGTTTGTAGGAGAAGCGCCAGGTGCAGATGAAGATAAGCAGGGCGAGCCATTTGTTGGTCGTGCGGGCAAGTTACTCGATAAGATTATCGAAGCCTGTCAAATGAAACGCAGTGAAATCTATATTGCTAATATTCTCAGGTGTCGGCCGCCGGGAAACAGAAATCCTTCTGATGAAGAAGCAGCAAACTGCCGCGGATTTCTGGATGCACAGATCGAGATCGTTGATCCAGATTATATTGTATGCTGGGGATCGGTGGCAGCCAAGAACCTGCTGCATTCCGATTTACCGATTGGAAAAATGCGAGGCCAATTTTATGACTATGGTCGTGCGCGTGTCCTGTGTACTTATCATCCTTCTTACTTATTGAGAAACCCGTCAGCAAAGAAGAATGTCTGGGAGGATATGATTTACCTGTTCCAAGATATGGGGATTGAACTGAAGTCCTCATAATTACAGGTCGGGAGAGTTATGATTCGCTCTTGGAGCCGTTGAGCTGGAGTGCACCTTTTCTCAAGCTTTGTCTGCTCAAATGGGGCGGTTTAATGGTGGAAACGGTCGAATGAGCGTCTGCTGTATTTGCTGATTCTGAGTTCGAAACCGGTTCTTCAGACAGTTCAATCGACTCCAGCGCCATGATGGTTCGGAAAAGATCGCGACAACTCAGCTTGCCCACAAGTCGCCCGTTTTCGGTAACTGCCATGCAGCTGTTTCGGCGATCACGAAAATAATGAATCAATTGCAGTGCCTCGTTTTCAGGCGAAAGCGCATCAATCTGTACATGCATGATGGAATCAATGGGAGCTTCCAGGTCTTGATACATCAGTTTATGCTTAAGAATTTGGTAATCAGGTACGACACCGAGTAATTTCATTTGATGATCGGTGATATAGATTTCGGCAGATTCTGCCAGGATCATTTGCTCTGCCGCTTTCTGGAGACTTGTTCCCGTCAGTACACTGACAGGATTGACCGTCATTAAATCGCGAACTCGTACCTGCATAGTTGACCCCTTGGCGGTTCCCTTTTTGAATTTGAATTGATTCAAACAAGGTTTACTATAAAGACGAATTAAAATCTTTTATCTAACGAAAAGATCAAAGAGCCGGCCCGCTTAAGTTTCAATTTTCCTTATGGTGAAAATAAAACTTTAATAGACTCTTTGCTCAAAGAATAAGTTGCAAAGCGACAACATGATGCAATTTTTCAACGAATATTGGTTATTAATTGATAATCTTCCGCGTATCAAGACTGGTCATACAGGTTGTAACGGTTGCAATTTGAGTTGCTGACACGCAAGAGGAAATACATCCTGTACGTGATTATAAATCGTGCGGGGAGCCAGCTTTCGCACAGCTGTTACTGACTCAGATTCCAGAAATTCAAGATATCAGAGCTGACCTGAGAGACTACTTTGGGGCCGGTAGTCGCTTCAATGTGGCCCAATGGATGATGGGATGAATGTGTCTTCCATAGTTCAGCGAGTGCTTCAATGCGGAACGAGGGGATAAACCGATCATAATCTGCTACATGCAGGTGAATGGCTGAGGTGGGAACTTTGGCTGTCCAGTTTGCGACAACGAGTGGTCTGCAGAGCTGTTCCAACCTGTCCCGATCCATAGGTTCATGAGCCACTCCGCGTCGAATGGCTTTTACTACCGTTCCTCCTTCTTCAAGAATGTGAAAGAGATCAACGGGGGGAGTAATTGCCATAACAAACTCGAGCTGTTCAATTAACAGAGCCGCTGTCAGAGTCATCCAGGCTCCATGACTGATGCCCACGAGACCGATTTGGTGTCCTTCTTTCTGTAACGCGAGAATCAAGCTCCAGAGATCCAGAACTCCCTGACGTGCTACTGTTAGTTGATGGTCTAAGTTTCCCCCTGCAATTAATTGACCGGGACGATAACCAGCGGGAGTACGACGATAGTTAAAAGGGCTGTCCAGCATGACGACATCAACACCCGCGGGAGTCAACCGTCGGGCGAGTCTGTTGAAACTTCTCACACCCATCTGGACAATGCCATCGACGGCAACGACGGTGTAATGTGGAATGGAATCCGCTGTGCGATCCACAGTCGTCGATTTCCAATGCCGTCCCTTCACAAGATCGTTTTCAAAAAAACCGGTCTGGATCGAACTGGGGAATTGAAAATCTTCGATCTGGGCAGAATCAAACGTCGATTGGGAAGCAGGGCTTAAATAGGGTTGGTATTCCAACCGAGCCGCTTGCGGGGTGGGAGAGAAAAAAGTATTCAGGTCGCCACTATAAAGTTCCGATGATGTTTCTCCAGCATTGGATAGAATGAGCGGATGTTTTTTGTAATAGAAAAAGCGGTGCAGGAGATAATAACCAAGAATTTCATCCAGGACCGTCGACCAAAGTCTACGCATCATGTGGCTAGCTCTGAAAATAAGGAGTGGCTTATTCTGATTTCGGTTTCAGGGTTTCTACCAGGCTAGACTCAATATCCGCCTGCGTGAATTGCTGGTTAGGGTCAGCGAATGAAAACTTCTTGATGAGCTTTCCTGTACGATCATAAATTCGATAATGAGGTAAAGCACCGTCATCAATTTCAAAAGTATCCATCGGGTCCTGATCATTTTCTGCAGTTGCCAATATGTTGATAAACTGTGCGTCTTTGGATTCTAGAAATTGTAATACCGATTTTTGCGTTTCTGGGTCTGATTCATCCATGCTGACAGAAATGACTGTCAGACCCTGGTCCGCAAACTTCTTGTTCCATTCCACAGTATGGTGGAAGTTTTTCACACAGGGAATACACCAGGTAGCCCAGAAATCAACGAGAATGACTTTTCCCTTCTGCTTTTCTAATAATTCGTTAAAACCATTCACGTCAGTTTCAATCAGCGTGATCTCTACGGTTTTACCTGGTTTGATTTCGGGGGAATTGGCTTCTGCTGACTGACTCGGGTTCTCTTCTGTGATGCTGGGAGACTGAGAGCTTTCCTGCGATGAACATCCGAGAGTCAGAATAATCAGCATGCAAGTTATGAAAAGGAAAAGATGACTTCTGAAGATGATTATATGGTTTGACTGAAATGAACTCATTTTTCGTCCCTGAACTTTTGAAGTAAAACTGAAACACCTGCTCAAATTTTATACAAATATACGAAATGAACATAGTGTGAAGTGTGTAATCTTAAGTAAGATTAGAATTCCACTCAATATCTTATAAATAACTTCTATCAGCATCTGGCAATTAATCAGGATTAAAACATGCTCACGCAAAACAAGATCACCGGGAGAAGATTCAACCTCTTGAGAGTGGTGCAACTGCTGCTGTTGCTGAACGGAACGATCAATATCGTCCAGGCCGGGGAGTCTGAATTCTCACTGAAAATAGAGGGGTTGGCGGACGCCTTCATTGAAGAGGTTTCTCCAGGTGATTATCGGATCATGATTGCGGGGGTACCTCTGGAGCGAATCACAGGAGCAGAATTTTCTGCATTGCGTGAGCTTGAAATCAAACTGCAGGATAAAAAAAATACGAAGACAGAGACCGAGCGTAAGCTGAACGCTTTATTAATCGCCATGGCGCGGATCGCTGACAAAACGACTTTAATGTATTTGCATGAACTTTTTGAATCCTATCCGGAGCGCCGGAATGACGTTGCAGAGGCGATTAGCTGGTACGCTAAGGAGAACCAGCGCCGCGATCCCGACTGGAGAATACTGGTTCGGTCTCTTAATGTCGTACAGGGAGAACAGGCGAAAGTAGTGATGAGGGCTTTGGCCAGATTTCGTCGTCGTTCCAATAAAGCACAGTGGGTTCGTCAGGTCATTTTAGTGGGATTGGAACAGGATCCAGAAGGGCAACAAATTGCTGTTAAACTGTTAGAGCACTGGACCGGACTGAATTTCAATCAGGCCGAGCAAGAAAAGAAGTCCCCACTCCTGGTCTGGCAAAAATGGTTTGCGGAAAAATATCCGAATGAGATCGCCGCAGTCCTGCCAGTCGAAGCTCCTGACAGCCGTTGGAAGTATCAGGAGATAAAGAGCGAATTGCGAAAACAAGCAAAGCAGGAGTTGAACTTAAAGTTGGGTGAACAATCCTTCGTGAAAGCATCATGTGTCAAGTGTCACCGCTTCGGGAAAATTGGTGAAAAGGTTGGGCCGGATCTCACACATGTCAGTCGCAGATTACAGCAAAAGGAAGTCTTAATGGCCACGATTTTTCCCTCACACTTCGTCGCGGAGGAATATCCCACTGTTATGATTCTAACGGATGCCGGTAAAGTATTCACGGGCATGATGGGGGCTGCAGGTCCGGATCAGATCCTGCTTTTGACGGGTGAAGGAAAGAAACAGCTCATTAATAAAAACGAAGTCGATGAGATTATGCCGGTAAAAAAATCATCTATGCCGGATGGATTATTGAATTTGTTATCCAAAGAAGAAGTCATTGAGTTGTTCAGATATCTTGCCAGGTTACCGGAGGGGGCCACAGAACGTTATCGGCATACAACTCAATAAAACAGTCTTCTTGTTAACAGAGGTCATTACATGATCGGGGCAAACAGACGACACAGATTCTGTTTTAAGATTACCAGCTTGCCCCGTTTGTCCCAGTCTGCTTCTGTGATTTTGACGGCATGCAAGAAGTCGTTTTCAATCGATTCTATCAGCCGTTGTGCGAATTTGCGATCGTAAATAGCCAGGCCTACTTCAAAATTGAGAATTAAACTGCGGAAGTCAAAATTAGGTGTGCCGACAAGAGACCAGCTACCATCAATGGTCATTGTTTTTGAATGAAGAATTCCTTTGGTGTATTCATAAATCTCAACACCGGCATCCAGTAGAGAGTCGTAGTAAGACCGCCCCGCATGAATTGTTGCTGGATTAGCCGACTTACTGGAGAGAAGCAGCCTGACGCGCACTCCTCTTTGTGCAGCTGATTCCAGCGCCGTCGTCAATGATTCCGGTGGTACAAAATAAGAAGTCGTGAGTACTATATTCTCCCGCGCCTCGTTGATGGCTGCAAACATCAGTGATAAAAAGATATCCGCATTTTTTTCTGGTCCTGACGAAAGTGTTTGCGCAGTGATATTGCCTGTGGGGTCAGGATGCGCATAATACTGCGGCTGTGTTAATGCTTCCCCTGTCGCAAAGAACCAGTCTTCTGCGAAGACCTGTTGTAACTGCAGGGTTTCAGGGCCTTCAATTTTTAAGTGTGTATCTCTCCAGAAACCGAGTTCTGTATCTAGTCCCAGATATTCATCGCCGATGTTCATACCGCCGGTAAAAGCAGTTTTGCCATCGACAATGACGATTTTACGGTGATTTCGTAAATTGATCGACCACCGTTCTCGAAATGAGGCTCCGGGAAGAAAAGGGGCAACCTGGATACCTGCTTCCAGCATCGGTTTGAAAAAACGACTTCCTAAACTCAACGAACCCAATCCATCATATAAAAAACGAACCTGAACACCGGCATTGGCTTTTTCGATGAGCATATCTCGCATCAAAGTCCCCGATTTATCCGGTTGCCAGATATAGTACTCCAGATGCAGAGAATGTTCGGCATTCAAGATCGCCTGTTTAATCAGGCCCATCGTCCGGTTGGTATCAGTTAGAAGTTCAATATGGTTACCAAAAGTCGGTACCGTGTGCGTTATCTTCTGAGCGAGTCGCATCAAATTCTGGTTAAGGGGCAGGTAGTCGTCTCGGGATAGTAATTGATTTTGCACAACTGACGGCAGTTTGGGAGCGAGAGACCGGTTTGCCTTTTCTTTAGATAGAGATCTTCTTTGAACACGATTGATGCCAAAGAAGATAAAAGCAATTCCACCCAGACCAGGCAATAAGAGAATCGTTAAAATCCAGGAAACAGAAGAAACCGGATGACGTTTCTTTTGCAACAGGATACTGGGAATGAGAGCCAGAGTGATCAGATAGCCACAGAGCGTCAAAACGCCCAAAATCCATTGCATAGATTTGTCTCTTCGTGTGTAGCAGAATCAATGTATTGCAGAAGAACTCAGATTATGAAGGAAATCAGTCAGAACTCATACCTTGTTTTTTCCTGTTCAATGAAATAATCGAGAATTCCGGGAACTGGATACAAATTCATTTCGTCTTATAGCCGTATAATACTATGATCCCAGTCTGATAATCTACATACTGATCTCCCTAATTTCGTGCAGGTACTATGATGCCCCAATTCAAAATAAAGAAAAGTGCTCATTGGTTTTTCGTATTTGTTTTCATGATTACCCTGGGAGTGTATCTCTCAGCAGAGGAAAAGAGCGTCTCTGATGCACGAACGCTGGCACAAAAGTACCAGAAGCAGGGGAATTATCGCGACGCCTGGGAAATCTATCAGAAATTAGCAACGCGTCGAACTAATTCCGGTCAGGGAGTCGCCATTGATCTCAGTGGTGGGATTCAATGTCTACAACGATTGAATCGCGTCAACGAGATTGATGAGTTTCGTGAATCGATTTTGAAAGTGCATGCTGACAAACCGCGCGTGCTATGGAAGGTCGCTGAAAGTTTGATTCGTGGCACACATTATGGCTATATCATCGATCGTAAATTTATTCGAGGGAACCACAGGGGAACAGGCCAGCATACCTATACTCAGGAACAAGACCGTCTGAGTGCACTGCAATTAATGAAACAGGCAGTCGACAAATTAAATAAGACCACTGATCCAAATTTGGCAATGAATATTCGTTATGACTTCGCAATGTATCTTATGAATGGTCGTGAGGGAGGGAATGCCTGGAAGCTACAGGTTCTGACTGATTTGAAGCAGGTTCCCGATTATCTAAATGTCAACAAAAATCCCGGTAGATACTATCGAGGCTATCAGAGTGATGGACCTCAAGGAGCCCCAGTCGACGAAGAGGGCAATCCAATTTTTTACCGCGTTCCCCAATCTTATGAAACCGCTGCCAATGATGGAGAACGTTGGCGCTGGATGCTGAATCGAGTGATACAACTGGGACCAGGTCGTCAGCAGGATGCGGCACTTCAAGTTGCAAATTTTTATCGAAGCCAGTTTGGTGTGCAGACTTTACAAAACTATATGCCTTATTTTTCGCGGATGAATTTTGATCGAAGTGAGGAGGACAATGAAAAAGTCAATCCGTTCTCCTTAGAAAGTCTCAAGGAAACGGAGACATTAACCAGATTGGCAACGGGGATTAAACGAATCAATCTTCCAGACGACGTCAATTTTATTCGCTTGTATCAAAAAATTGTTGAGATGGGGAAGAGTGTATTTGCAGAAAATGCATTATCTCAATTGGCGAGTATCTTTGAAAACCGACGACAATACCCCATCGCCGTGAAGTATATTCAAGAGAGCATGCAAACGTATGGTGATCCGTACAAACACAAACAGAAGCGACTCGATCAGATCATTCTTAATTGGGGGCAATTTGAACCGATTAAGACGCAGGCAGCCGGTACAGGAGCGAAAGTGGGCTTTCGTTTTCGGAATGGAGAACAGGTTCATTTTGAAGCATACGAAGTACACGCTGAAAAATTATTGGACGATGTCAAAGCGTATTTGAAGTCACATCCAAAGAAACTGAGTTGGAATGCGATCAATATTTCGAACTTAGGGTATCGCTTGGTTCATGAGCAGCAGAAAAAATATCAGGGGAAACTGGTTTCGCAGTGGGAGCTGGAACTCGATCCCCTTTCAGGTCACCGCGACCAACTCATCACGGTTAATACACCGCTGCAGAATGCAGGGGCATACTTATTGATCGCGAAAATGAAAAACGGCAATACCAGTCGTATCATTGTTTGGCTGGATGATACAGCAATCATTCACAAAAAATTAGCGGGGCGTACCTATTATTATGTTGCTGATTCACGAACCGGCGAACCAATCCCCGAGGCAAATCTGGAATTCTTTGGTTATTGGCAAAAACATACGGGACGAAACCAGTATCAAATGCTGACTTCCAATTTTGCAGAACAGACGGATGAAAAAGGTCAGGCAATTCCTGATCCCGCTTTGTTAAAGACAAATTATCAATGGATCACGATTGCCAGAACAAAGACAGGCCGCTTTGCTTATATGGGTTTCGAACGATTTTGGTATTCACGTTCAGTCAATGAGAGATACCACCAGGGACCCAAGGTGTACGGGATCACTGACCGCCCCGTGTATCGGCCAGGACAAAAAATCAACTATAAGTTCTGGCTGCGCCGTGTCGGTTATGATTTAAAAGAAACAACGGAGTTTGCTGATCATAAAGTGAGTATCAAACTGAGAGATAATAAAGGGAAAACAGTTTTTGAGAAAACTCTTACGACTGATGCATACGGTGGTGTTAATGCGGATTGGGAGATACCCAAAGATGCGGGGCTTGGTGTATATCATCTACAGCTGAAAGCAGAATATCCTGTCACAGCACCAGCAGGCAAAAAAGCAACAATTCATTCGAATATTTCATTCCGGATCGAAGAATACAAAAAGCCGGAATTTGAAGTTCTGGTTGAAGCACCAGAAGATTCCGTTGCGTTAGGCGATATAATTACCGCCAAAATCAAAGCGAAATATTACTTTGGCAGTCCCGTGACTAAGGGGCAAGTAAAATATAAGGTCACACGGACTGCGTACGAGCAACGCTGGTACCCTTATAGTCGTTGGGACTGGCTGTATGGTACAGGCTACTGGTGGTTTGTTGGTGATTACAACTGGTATCCTGGATGGAGAATATGGGGCTGCAAAGCGCCGGGTCCCTGGTGGATTCCCCATCGTTCCGGTCCTCCTGAGCTGGTTCTTTCCAATACCGTTGATATCGGCCCGGATGGAAAAAACGAGATCAAAATTGATACCGCCTTGGCCAAAGCTATTCACGGCGATCAGGATCATAAATACGAAATTACTGCTGAGGTGGTTGATGAATCGAGAAGAACGATTGTTGGTAAAGGCACGGTCTTAGTCTCACGAAAGCCATTCAAGGTATTTGCCTGGATGAATCGGGGCTATTATCAGGTGGGAGACACAATGACCGCTTCGTTCAAGGTACAGACCCTTGATTCAAAACCAGTCACCGGCAAAGGGAAAGTCGTTCTCTATCGCGTGACTTACGATGATCAAGGAAAGCCTAAAGAAACTGCCGTGCAGGACTGGGAGTTGAATCCGGCCGATGATGGAACCGCATCACAGAAAATGTCGGCCACCCAAACGGGGCAGTATCGTGTAGCGTATACGGTGACTGATGAAGCCGGACACCAAATCGAAGGTGGGTATCTCTTCTCCATTCGTGGCGAAGGATTTGATGGCAAAGATTATCGCTTTAACGACCTTGAAATTGTGGTGGAGAAGAAAACCTATCTTCCGAACGAAAAGGTTCGTCTGCTGATCAATACCAATCAAGCAGATAGTACGGTATTACTATTTCTCAGACCAGTTAACGGAATTTATTCCAAACCTCATATTCTCAAGCTAACAGGAAAAAGTACGGTATACGAATTAGATGTCGCAAAGAAAGATATGCCCAATTTCTTTGTTGAGGCAGTCACCATTCATCAGGGGGAAGTTCACACCGTTGCGCGTCAGATTGCAGTGCCTCCCGAAAAACGTGTAGTCAATGTGGAAGTCGAACCTTCTGCCAGCGAATATCTTCCCGGGCAAAATGCACAAGTCAAAATTAAAGTGACTGATGCAGAGGGACAGCCGATGCAGGGTTCGCTTGTCGTGAGTATGTACGACAAGAGTGTCGAATATATCAGTGGCGGTTCCAATGTGCCTGATATCAAAGATGCGTTCTGGAAATGGAAACGCGCGCATCATCCATTAACTTACAGTAATCTGACTAAAACGTTTTATAACTTGTTACGTCCGAAGGAAATTCCAATGCGGGTGATTGGCACCTTTGGTCATCTAGTCATGGAATCAAAAAAAGAAGGATCGAAATTACGTGCTCTGAATGAACGTGGCATGCTGAGAAAGTCGAAAGCAATGGCGGGTGTTCCCATAAATAGTCCGCAACCGATGAGTAGTGCCAAGATGGAGTCAGCAGATGCAGATGCATCGGGTGCATTCGAAAAAGACTCCGCTGTTGTGGAACCGGTTGTCAGACAGAATTTTGCTGATACTGCCTACTGGAACGCAGCCATCACTACTGATGCGGAAGGCAGGGCAGAGATATCGTTGAAGATGCCAGAGAATCTGACGAGTTGGAAAATCCGTAGCTGGGCCATGGGACAAGGTACACGTGTCGGTGAGGCAGAAGATCTGGTTGTGACTCGAAAAAATTTAATTATTCGTTTACAAGCCCCCCGGTTCTTTACCGAGACTGACGAAGTGGTTCTCAGCGCGAATGTACATAACTATTTGAAGACATCGAAAAAGGTGAAGGTCGTCCTCGAATTGGATGGTGATACTTTACAGTCGCTGGGTGATGCAACGCAGACCGTCGAAATCGATGCCAATGGAGAACAACGCATTAATTGGCGCGTGAAAGCAGTTCGTCCTGGTTTTGCTGTAATCCGGATGAAAGCATTAACGGATGAAGAATCGGATGCGATGCAGATGACGTTTCCTGTCAAAGTGCACGGCATCTTAAAAACCGAATCGTTTACCGGTTCCATTCCTGCTGATGGGAAATCTACACAAATTAGTTTTCAGGTTCCGAATCAACGCAAATCGGAACTATCCCGTCTGGAACTGCGCTATTCACCATCTTTGGCCGGAGCGATGGTTGATGCGCTACCTTACCTGATTTATTCACCTCATAAAACAACTGATACGACATTGTATCGTTTTCTTCCTACCGTACTCACTCAGAATATTCTGAAACGTATGGGGTTGAATTTGAAGGAGATCGAACAGAAAAGAACAAATTTAAATGCACAGGAAATTGGTGATGACAAAAAACGCTCGGAACAGTGGAAGCGTTATCAACAAAATCCTGTATTCAGCGAATCGAAAGTGAGCCGGATTGTTAAACAGGGAGTGGCTGATTTAACCAGTATGCAGTTGGCAGATGGAGGCTGGGGCTGGTTTTCCGGTTGGCAGGAACGCTCGTCGCCTTACTTTACGGTTCGCGTTGTGCAGGGCTTGAGTTTGGCCAAACAAAGTGGAGTGGCTCTGGTTCCCGGTACTCTGGAGCGAGGAATCGAGTGGCTGAAAACGTATCAGAATAACGAACTACAGAAACTGTTAAATGCGCCCAGCAAAACGAAACCATATAAGTATTCTGCTTCCAATCTAGACGCGTATGTATTTATGGTTTTGGTGAACCAAAAGGTCGTTAACCAAAAAATGTACGATTTTCTGTATCGGGATCGGACGAAACTATCGGTCTATGCTCTGGGAATGTTAGGACTGGCTTCTCATGAATTAAATCGTCAGGATCGACTGCAGATGATTGTTGAGAACATGGACCAGTATCTGGTTCAGGATCAAGAAAATCAGACCGCTTATCTGAATCTACCTGAAAGCAATTACTGGTGGTATTGGTACGGGAGCGAAGTGGAAGCAAACGCTTATTATCTGAAATTGCTGTCGAAAACCGATCCCAAAAATCCCAAAGCGGCTCAATTAGTCAAATATCTTTTGAATAATCGTAAGCATTCTACGTATTGGAATTCTGTTTCCGATACTGCAATCGCCATCGAAGCACTCGCGGAATACTGGTCTGCCAGCGGAGAAGATCAGCCTGATCAAACGTTGGGAATTTATTTGGATGGGAAAAAGCAGAAAGAGGTGAAAATTACTGCCGAAAATCTCTTTACTTTTGACAACAAACTGGTGATCGAGGGTGAGGCACTTACATCTGGCGCCCATCGTCTGGAGATTCGCAAAACAGGTTCAGGACCTTTGTATTACAATGCTTATGTAACGAATTTCACCAAAGAAAATTTCATCACCGAAGCAGGACTGGAAATCAAAGTCCACCGAAAATATTACCAGCTGATTCCGGAAAAGGCCTCCGTTAAAGCCTCCGGTTCGCGAGGTCAGGCGGTTGACCAGAAAGTCGAGAAATATCAGCGTAAAGTAATCGATTCAGAAACAGCTCTCAAAAGTGGTGATCTGGTAGAAGTAGAACTCGTACTCGAAAGTAAAAATGATTACGAGTACCTTGTTTTTGAAGATTATAAAGTGGCAGGATTCGAACCTGTTGGGGTTCGTAGTGGCTATGGCGGTGATGGTTTGGGTGCTTATCGCGAATATCGTGATGATCGCGTCGTATTTTATGTCAGGCGTTTGGCGCGTGGGAAGCACAGTCTCACTTATCGATTGCGAGCGGAAATACCGGGGCTCTACAGTGGATTACCCACTCAAGGTTATGGCATGTATGCACCAGAGTTGAAAGCCAATTCCGACGAAATCAAAGTGAAAATTACAGACTGAATTTTTCCCAACGCTTTCCATTCCATTGATACAGCGCACGGTTTCCAGCGTCATACTGATAAAGTTGACGATCTGGAAACAGAGACTGTAGGTTTTCTGGAGAGTATTTCTCGGGAAGATAACGTCCACGTAAGATCTCCTGGTCGAGGCTTGGATCATTGATAATGTAATCAATGTGTCGATCATTGGCGTTATGTTGGATCAATACAATCGCCGGTTTTTTGATTTCTGAATATTGCTGGAATAGAGAATTAAGCTGAAAGTGCTTTAGTTTTGAGAATGCCACATTATTCACAACGATTTCTAATTTCGAAATGGTCCACATTGGGGAAAATGCTGTCAGGTTTGCCAGAAGGGCTGCAATGATCATCAACGACCAGAGCCAGCTCATGAGTGGTCTCTCGAGGCGATGCCAGATACGAAACAGCGTTTGCGTCACGCGTGCAAAAACGAGAGCCCAGAGCGGACCTGTCTCAAAAACGTAATGCCAATGCATGATTCCATCATACCAATAAGGGATGTGGACGATGTGTAATGAAACAATCGAAGCAAATACCAGCCACCAGCGGCTCCAATGTCGGCATTCCGTGATCAGAAAAACCAGACCTGCCAGTCCCAGGGGGACCAGTCCCAGAGTCCACTGCAGACTGGCCACAAACCGATTTTGTACATTTTGAATCGCTAATTCGGGTGTCAGGTTCTGGGCCCAAATGTCGTAGTTATGCAGGACTTTTGGGCCGAGTTTCTGCTCTCCTCGAATCACATTGTTAAACCCGTAGACATGGCGAGGCGTGTAGATGTCGGTATAAACCTGATATGGCATCTTCCAGCCGCTGCCGGTAATAGACTGATTGTAAAAAAACAGACTGGTCAATCCACTTCCAATAGGTATTGCCAGACCAACAATCAGAACCCAGGCAGAACGCGGCGATTTCAGTTTGTCTGCCTCTGATTGGGTCGTGTTGTCTTTATTGCGAAAACAGGATCGGATCAACATCAATACCAGCCAGATTCCAAAGGGCAGGGCAAAGCCAGCTGCGGTCATGGGGCGGCACAGCATGGCAAAGGTTAAACCAAGACCGGCTAGAAAGGCATCCCAAAAAGATCGGGTACGCTGCATCCGTAGAAATGCCCACAGAAATATTGAAAGGCCAATCAATGTGGGATGGTGTGCTAAAAGCAGATTACTGAAAATTGCCATGCCCGGTGAAAGAGCAATCACGAAACCTGCCAGAAAGCCTACACCGTTCCCACCCAGCTCTCTGCCGGACCAGAAGATAAAACAGGCGGTAATCGCACCCGCCAGCCAATACCCCCAATAAGGATGTCCCCAGGCGACAAACGGGGCCAGCCAGAGCCCAGTTCCTGGAAAATACCGGCTGGCCATTTTACCTTCATTAAGTACATGCACCTGGTCAAAGATTTCGGGCACGTCTGGATGACTGGGAAACCACGTGCGACCAGCCAGAAATGTTTTTGCCTGGAACAGGTAACTGAATTCATCATGGTAAGCGGGGGGGAGATCACCCAATGCCAGATTTAGTTCCTGGTTTACGATGTGCGCAGACGTCCAGAAACTCATCAGGAAAGAACTGAAAGCGACGATTAAGCACAGGAAAATCGCGGGATAATCACACTTCTGTGATTTTTGTTTATCGATGACCCATTGTTGTGATAATCGAGGCCGGAGTGTTTGCGAGAAAAAATGGTTGTTAAGACAGGGTTTAAGAAACCAGCAGATGGGACTTAGCAGCAATAAAATTAAATAGGGGGTTGTATCCACGTTTACATGCAGAAAGAAACGTGTGAGCAAGGGCAGGTTCTGGTTCTCAGACTGAATGCGAGCCCATTCAAAGGGTGCTAAGAAGCAAAAGAGTAGAATTACAAATAGCAGATGCAGCAGGGGAATCCAGAGCGAAATAGATGTAGGTAACAAATGACGCTCGTTGTGTGATTCAGGTCGAGGTGTCGTTTGTTGTTCCGAATCCATGAGTCTGCGATGATTTCTGTCTGACGGGAAATATGGGCGATTGAAAAAGTGATGCCTCTCTCATCAGGTAGTATAACTTTGCAGAGCATGCAAAAGAAAGGGCGTGGTTACATCTCGAACCACGCCCTTTCCGATAGATTAGCAATTGTAAATCCCGCTGGAGGCAGAATTATTTCTTAGCAGTTTTCTTGCTTCGCTTACTGGCAACATCTGCTAGAATTTTATCCAGTGTTGATTTTTGTGAAGCGGTCAAAACACCTTCGCATTCTGATTTCTGTTTTTGGGTCAGTTCGGCCAGTTGCTTTTTCAGGTTATCAAGCTGCGATTTGTAACCCGCTTTGATTTCATAGATTTTGTCGCGTTGTTTTTTAGTTAGATTCAGCTTCCCGTAGTGAGGAGGGACTCGCCCTTTTGATTTCTTTGTAACAGATTTCTTTGCAGTTGCACTGGATTTTGAAGTATCCGATTCTTTTTTCTGTGCAGTGAGTGTGTCTGATGTGCAAATGGTTATTGCGATTCCTGTGAACACTGCCAGTAACAAATTAACATGTTTTCTTGGTGTCATAATCGTTATCTCCATCCAAATAAAGTGAATATAGATCCATCATGTGGTTTGAAATACGTCCATTCAGTACATTTTGTACACATTGAACGTTTGAGATCAAGTGGTTGGAGATAGATTATTGCGAAATTCTGAATTAATTCAGTTGTTCGCGAATTCGGTATAATTCTTCTAATGCGGCCAGTGGCGTCATTTGATCGACGTTTAAATCTCGGATTTCGTCGAGGACCGGGTGAGTCGCATTACCGAACAGGGAGAGTTGTTGATGGGATGATTGCTTTTGTGGGCGGGGAGGAATGGTTGTTTTTCCACTAGTAGCATCGATGTGATCTTTTTCGAGCGTAGAGAGAATTTGATTGGCTCGCTGAATAATCTGATCTGGAACACCCGCCAGCCGGGCCACATGAATTCCATAACTTTTATTGGCTGAACCCTCTACAATTTTGTGAAGAAAGACGATTTCACCATCCTGTTCATGAACGGCAACATTCCAGTTGCTGGCCTGTTTCAGCGTTTGTGTTAACTCAGTGAGTTCATGGTAGTGCGTTGCGAACAGGGTTCGCGATTTGAGGTGGTCGTGTAGAAATTCGGTCATCGACCAGGCCAGTGATATTCCATCATAAGTACTGGTGCCACGTCCAATTTCATCCAAAATCACGAGACTGCGCTCTGATGCAGAATTCAGAATACGAGCCGCTTCGGTCATTTCGACCATAAACGTACTCTGACCTTTGCTCAATTCATCACTGGCACCGACTCTTGCAAAGATGCGATCTGCAATACCGATGCGCGCTTCACTGGCAGGGATGAAGGAGCCGATTTGCGCCATCAAAGTTAAGAGCGCCGCTTGTCGAATATATGTACTTTTACCCGCCATGTTCGGCCCGGTAATAATTTGAACCCGACCGTACGGATCACCTAATAAGACATCGTTGGGGACAAATTCTCCCGTTGGTTGTAGACGGTCAAGAACGGGGTGTCGACTCTCTCTGATATCCAATACTGGTTCTTCTGTAATCTCTGGTCGAGTATAACCGGCATGCGTTGCAAGGTGTGCCAATCCAAAGAGTACATCAATTTGTGCCAGGATCTCTGCAGTTTTTTGAGTTCGTGGTGCTTCCTTTGCAACCCGCTCCCTCAGCTCATTAAAGAGAGTCTGTTCCAGTTCCACCGCACGGTCTTCCGCTTTGAGAACTTTTTCTTCGTACTCTTTCAGTTCAGGTGTAATATAGCGCTCCTGATTTTTGAGAGTCTGTTTACGAATATAATGTTCTGGGACTTTCTCTGCATGGGCAGCTGAAACTTCGAGATAATAACCAAAGACTCGATTGTAGCCCACTTTCAAATTGGGAATGCCAATCCGTTCTGATTCCTCATTACGGTAGCTGGCAATCCATTCTTTGCCTCCTTTGGAAAGAGACCGCATCTCATCCAGTTCATCACAAAATCCCGGCCGAATGACGCCTCCTTCGTTGAGTGTGAGCGGGGGATCATCCACAATCATCGTTTCAATATCCGAGCGAACTTCGGCACAGAGATCAATGTCCGCTACGAGTGTCTGCAGCAATTCCGATTTTCGACCGGAGAGTTTTGCTTTCAGTTTCGGAAGTAAAGCCAGTGTCTGAGCGAGAAAACTCAGGTCCCGGGCGCTGGCCCTGCCGGTTGCGATGCGTGCAGTGAGACGCTGCAAATCATATGTTTTCGCAAGTTGTTCTCGGATATCGTGACATAGGACCGGGTTTTGCGAAAGTTCCTCAATGGCATCGAGCCTCCTATGAATTTCAGTCAGACTCGTTAAGGGGTTGGCAATCCAATCGGTTAGCAAACGGGCTCCCATCGAAGTGACGGTTTCATCGAGAACGGAAATCAGGCTGCCTTCACGTTTGCCCTCTCGAATGGTGCGTGTGAGTTCCAGGCTGCGTCTGGTTGCCTCATCGATCAAAAGGCGGTCAGTACGTTCGTATGGTTCAATTTGATTTATATGAGGAATGGAACTTTTCTGTGTGTCCTGCACATATTCCAACAGGGCACCCGCGGCGGTGATGGAAGCAGAGCCCTGTTCCAGATTGAAACCTTCCAGTGTGTTCGTTCCAAAATGTTCCAGTAGACGTTTTTCACATTCGTCAGCCGCAAAAGACCACGTAGGGCGTTCGGTCAGCATAGTATCCAGATGGCCGATGGCATTTTGCAATGCGGTATTCCCTTCTGCAAAAATACATTCCGCCGGGTGAATGCGGGCCAGTTCATCAACCAGATGTTCCGCCGTCGTATTGGATGTCAAAAATCGACCAGTGGACAATTCCAGCCAGGCAAGACCGATATTAGACTTGCCAAAATAGATACTCGCCAGGAAATTATTCTCATGCGGATTCAGTAAAGCGTCGTCGGTCAGGGTGCCCGGGGTGACTACTCTGGTGACTTCGCGTTTGACCATGCCTTTGGCTTTTTTGGGATCTTCCACCTGATCACAGATGGAAGCGCGGTAGCCGGCGTGAATCAGTTTGTAGAGGTAACTGTCCAGCGAATGATGCGGGAAACCCGCCATGGGAATAGGGTTGCTGGAAGTTTTATCGCGACTGGTGAGTGTGATTCCCAAAACGCGGGCTGCGATTTCTGCATCTTCATTAAAAAGTTCGTAGAAATCGCCCATGCGAAAGAGTAGCAAAGTTCCCGGATTCTGGCGTTTGACTTCCAGATACCGCTCCATCATCGGGGTCAGCTTCTTGCCTGTATTTGTCATGCGTCCTAAGTTTTCTTTGACGGTTGGTTATTTATTCGTTCTCTTTTCCGGAAACAATGTACTGACGCTGGTACGGTCATGAATGGACCGGATCGCGGAAGCAAATGAATGGGCAACTGAAATGACTTCCAGATTCTCAGGCAAGGGGTCTGCCAGAGTTTCAATCGTGTTGGTCATAAACATTTTCTTCAGCGGACTATTGCCAATTCGCTCTGCTGCACCCTTTGATAAAACGCCATGCGTGACAGCCGCATAAATATCATTTGCCCCTCGCTTTTTCAGGGTCTCTGCCATGCTGATTAACGTTCGGCCCGTGATCGTGAAGTCATCAACCAGGATTACATTTTTGCCCTTTACCTCACCAATCACTTCCAACACTTCCACGGTTTCTGAATGATCTTTTCGAGCTTTGTTTCCGATTACAACTGGCGTTCCCAGAAGTTTTGCGAAATCAGATGCTTCCTTGGCAAATCCCACATCAGGGCTGCAGACGACTAGATTTTCAATGTTCATTTTCTGAATGTGTTCGCTGATAACATGCCGACCATAAAGATGATCAACGGGAACACTGAAAAATCCCTGAATCTGAGGGCTGTGTAAATCCATCGTCAATACACGATCGGCGCCCGCTACTTCGATGGCATCTGCACAGACACGTGCCCGGATCGAGACGCGGGGCTCGTCTTTCTTGTCTCCCTTCGCATAGCTGAAAAAGGGAATCACCGCCGTTACCTGTTGTGCACTGGCACGTTTTAAGGCGTCGATCCAAAACATGAGTTCGACAAAATTATCGTTCACCGGATAATGCACACCCTGGATCAGGTAGACATCGCGACCACGCACATTTTCTTTAATTCTGACAAATATGTTACCTTCGCTGAACTGGTGCGCTTCGCACGGTGTCAAACGGATGCCCAGGTCATCGGCGATGGCTTGCGCAAGCAGGGGATTTCCAGAGCCAGCCAGGATTGTCAGGTCACCCTGAGGAGGCTGAAACGACTGGACGCGAGGACCTCTGGAAAGTGGATTTGGAGAACTAGGCATTAATTAACAGATCAATCAAACAGGGCAATCACTTGCCGGAAAACATTACTATTCTTGGGAATTCTGGATAATTTCGCTCTGCTCCATTCACGGAGAAAAGCAGACTCCATAATATCGATGCTGAATGGCAAAACAAGCGAACGGTTGCCAATATCCGCTTGGATCGTTCCAAGAGGTTTACGGATGTCTTTAATAGAGACACAAACAGGTTACACAGGGTTGGAATTTTTTTTCAACCTGCAAATGATGTTGAGATATCTAAAATGAGAGAAAGAATTTACAACTTTTCTGCGGGACCCGCTGCACTACCACTTTCTGTACTGGAACAGGCACAACAGGATCTGATTTCACTGGGAGACACGGGAATTGGTGTTCTTGAGCATTCTCACCGGAGTAAAGCCTTCATCGCCGTTTACGAGCAGGCTGAAGCACTCTGCCGGGAAATTGCTTCGGTACCGGATAATTATAAAATCCTGTTTTTGCAGGGTGGAGCTTCCACTCAATTTTACATGATCCCTACAAATTTTCTTTCCAAAGATCAGACCGCCGACTATCTGGTGACCGGTTCCTGGTCGAAAAAAGCCGTCAAAGAAGCTAAAAAATTTGGAAACGTGAATATTGCCTGTAACAGCGAAGACAAAAATTTCTCCTATATTCCGGAGGAAGTCACACTAAGTGAGCAACCCGCGTATGTGCATTTTACCTCGAACAATACGATTTATGGTACCGAGTTCGCGACTGAGCCAACAGTTCCTGCGGGAGTCCCTTTGATTTGCGATGCGAGTAGCGATATTTTCTCTCGCCCCATCGACATCTCAAAGTACGGAATTGTTTACGCTGGTGCTCAGAAAAATCTGGGGCCCAGTGGCATGGCGGTCGTCATTATTCGCGATGATTTGATAGAGCAGGGCCCATCTGACATTCCCACTATGCTGCAATACCGCACACATTCTGAAGCGGGTTCAATGTTCAATACGCCGCCGACTTTTGGGATTTATGTACTGGGACGCGTTCTGCAATGGTTGAAAGATCAGGGTGGATTAGCGGCCATGGGGCAGAAAAATCAGGCGAAAGCGGGTAAGATATATGATTATCTTGATTCGAGTCAGCTCTTTAAACCGACGGCTGCGAAACAGGACCGTTCTCTGATGAACGTGACCTTTGTGACCGGCGATGCTGATCTGGATGCGCAGTTCATCGCACAAGCGACCGCTGCCGGGCTGGATGGCTTAAAAGGACATCGCAGTGTAGGCGGTATGCGAGCGAGTATTTATAATGCCTTTCCAGAGGCTGGTATTGATAAGTTAATCGACATGATGAGTCAGTTTGAAAAGGAACATGCTTCTTGAATCAATCCGAACTCGATAAATCGCATGCGGATATAGGGCTGGTCTGTGCTCTGCCTATGGAGATCCAGCCGTTTCTTGATCGTTGTGAGCACGTCAAAAAATATACCGGCGGTTCGTATGTCTTTCGAGGCGGTTTTCTGGATCGGATCAAAGTCGCAGTCGTACAGACGGGAGTCGGTTTCGCCCGCGCCCGTGCAGCGACACAAGCTCTAATCGACGCACATTCGCCCCCCTGGATTTTATCGGTGGGTTTTTCAGGTGCACTGCAGACGGGCATGAAAATCGGTGACATCGTCGTTGCGACTTCAGTTTGCGATCTGCATGGCCAGGAACTGAAAAATGATGTGCATTTCCCGGAAGACCGGGAACAGGGGCTTTATGTCGGACGGGTCATCAATACCGATCAGATTGTCCGCACGGTTGAAGAAAAATTACGCCTGGCTGAACAGCATGATGCATTGGCAGTGGATCTCGAAAGTCTGGCGGTAGCACAAGTCTGCGAGGCCGAGAAGAAAGGCTTCATGGCGATTCGCGTGATCAGCGACGATTGCTCTGTTGATTTACCTTCCGAAGTTATGTCGATTCTGGGAGAAACGGGAGCCGTCAGGGCCGGGGCCGCATTGGGAGCCGTCTTCAAACGGCCGGAAAGCATCAAAGAGATGTGGAAAATGCGCGGCGATGCTTCACGTGCGGCAACGCGACTTGCCAGCTTTCTGGACGGGGTTGTCGTACAACTTTATGAAGCCCGGCACTAAAAGTCTCCGACAATTTCTCCGCCTCCCGGTGTACTCAATGCTTTCAAGATCGCCGGATCGACATCTTCTGAGAAAAAACGCACACTACCATCGCTCAGCAAGACATGATTGCCACCGGTGGCGGGTGATTTCTTGCCTACACCAATAATATTCACTGGATTTGCAATATTAGCCGGATCTCCCCAAGGCTTAAATTGTTCGCCAATTTCTACAGCGACAATCGTGTTTGAGGCGCCATCTTTGATGTCTTGCAAACGGATGCCCTTGTTTTGCTTCAACACGAGTTCATTGCCGACATAATGGGACAATGCATAGCCTTTAGGAGAATACTTGTCAGTGATACTCGGTTTGAGAAAGAAAGAGACTTCCTGACGAAACAGTTTTTGATTGAAAGGATCGTTCCAGGGTTTGTTAAAGTCAACTTTCTGATGGAGTGCTGACTGCTCTAAAAAGGGAAGAATCAACGTCAGCCAACTATGATACGGTTTTCCACTGACTGAAATGATTGCACCGGGAGGGAATGTGCCATGCTGTTCGTGATAATTATGCAGTGCCAAACCGATCTGTTTGAGATTGTTTCGAGTCGCAGAACGAGGACGTCCAGAAGTCCTGAAAGGGTAAATCTGAATTGCTATTTGAATCGTGATGAAAAGAAAAATGCAGATAATTCCGAGTATTAAAAGCGGATGCGATTTTTTCTTGTGCGGAAACTGATATAGCTGGTTTTCTGTCTTAATGATTAATTGAGGGATCTCACACGCGGGAGTGAACTCTCCTTTTGTGCCTTTTCTAACAAGATCGTCTGCTGAGATCTCACCCTGTGATATTAAATTTTGCATATGCTGCAGAGAAAACGGACCTCTGATTTCGTTTTCATGCTTATAATACCAATGGGACATGAAAAACCCCTTGTGTCCTGTGAAACCCAATTCTAATTTGAAAAGTCCGTTGTCAGAACTCTCCAATCACTTCACCCCTATCAGGTGTGCTTAACGCTTTTAACACGGCTGGGTCAATATTTTCCGAAATGAAACGCACTGCCCCATCACTCATTAAGACTTGATTGCCTCCTCTGAAAGAAGTCTTGTTACCAGGACCCATGATCGCGGCTGGTTCTGCGATATTGGTTGGGTCACCCCAGGGTTTGAAGTTTTGACCTGTTTCGATTGCCATGATGGTATTCGCAGTGCCATCTAATATGTTACGGATTCCCATGTTTCCATTGGTCTTCAGCAAGAGCTTATTTCCGACGTAATGCGAAAGCCCTAATCCTTCCGGTGAAACTTTTTCTTCAATTGCGGGATTTATGTATTGCGGGATTTCTTGCTGGAACAGACTCTGGTTGGCTGGATCAGTCCATGGTTGATCAAAATCAATCTGATTATAGAGTCGTCCCTGTTCCATAAAGGGGATGATATAAGTCTGCCAGCTATGGTAGGGCTTGCCCTCAGTGGTTTCGGTGCCACCAGGAGGAAACACGAGATAGGTATCATGATAGTTGTGCATCGCCAAGCCGATCTGTTTCAAATTATTTTTCGATACCGAACGGCGGGCCGCATCGCGTGCCTGTTGTACGGCTGGCAAAAGTAACGCGATCAAAATGGGAATGATCAGCAAGCCACCTCCCGCGAAAATCGCGAGGATGACAATGAGGGTCGTATTACTTTTTTTCGGTGCCGTTGTTTGGGACTGTGACTGTGTATTTACTTCAAATTCGTCCCAGGCTTCGGAATCTTTTTCGGGAATCAGTCCTGGAATCTGGCCAGCCTGTTGAAACGGGCCCTCCTCACCTTTGCGGACCTGGTCGGTGTTCTGAATTTTGCCTTGTGCAGCGAGTTCTTTTAAACGCTCGAGAGTTAAGGGGCCCGCTGTTTGAGTGCCGCGTTTTACATACCAGTTTGCCATGAGTATTTCCTTAAGATACCAAGTGCTTGACTTTAGAACTGTATCAAGAATAATTTGTGAGGGTTGTTACGCCAGAATCTAATTATTGAGAAACACTAGGGCTTGTGGTGACGTCTCCTGGTTGAAATTCACTTTACATCGTATCAAAATTAAAAATCTCCAACGACTTCACCCCCGGCAGGTGTGCTCAATGCTTTTAACACCGCTGGGTCAATGTTTTCCGAAATGAAACGCACGCTGCCATCGCTTAGCAGGATATGGTTTCCGCCTCTGAAAGAGGTTTTCTTACCGCCTCCGATGAGAGCGGTTGGATCTTCAATGTTGGTCGGGTCACCCCAGGATTTGAAGTTATCACCTGTTTCAACCGCCATGATGGTGTTTGATGTGCCGTCAAGAATGTTCCGGATTTGAGTTCTACCATTGGTCTTCAGCAAGAGCTTGTTTCCGACGTAATGCGAAAGCCCTAAGCCTTCCGGTGAAACTTTTTCTTCTATCGCAGGATTTAAGTATTGTGGGATTTCCTGTTGGAACAAACTCTGATTGGCTGGATCAGTCCATGGGTGATCAAAATCAATCCGATTATAGAGTGGTGCTTGTTCTACAAAGGGGAGAATCATCGTTTGCCAACTATGGTATGGCTTTCCCTCAGTGGTTTCGATGCCACCCGGTGGAAACACGCGATGAGTCTCATGGTAGTTATGCATTGCCAGACCGATTTGCTTTAAATTATTTTTCGAAATCGAGCGGCGGGCCGCTTCGCGGGCCTGTTGCACGGCTGGTAAAATCAATGCGAGCAAAATGGGAATAATCAGCAAGCCACCTCCCGCGAAAATCGCGAGGATGACAATGAGGGCCGTATTATTTTTTTTCGGTGTAGTCGTTTGGGTCTGTGGCTGAGTATTTACTTCGAATTCGTCCCAGGTTTCGGAATCTCTTACAGGAATCAGTCCTGGAATCTGGCCAGCTTGTTGAAACGAGCCCTCCTCACCTTTGCGGACCTGGTCGGTGTTCTGAATTTTGCCTTGTGCAGCGAGTTCTTTTAAACGCTCGAGAGTTAAGGGGCCCGCAGTTTGGGTGCCGCGTTTTACGTACCAGTTTGCCATATTGAATGACTCCTTCAGGTGAAATAATTCTCTGTTACAAATTACACTACAAGAAGATAACAGTACAGAGAAACACAGGGGAAGAATGTATATAATTAAAATATCGAGCTAACATGGAATGAGGAGAGAGCACAATTCTGCTAGAATGAAAGCCCTGTTCCATTAATTTGTTGATCGAAATCAAGAGTAAGGAGAAATATAAGTGGCGTCTGAACCTGCGATGCGTCCCTGGATATTATCTGAGACTAATTATGCATATGTGAAAGAGAATCCGTATCAGGTAGCCGTACTACCGATGGGGGCGACCGAACCACATAACCTGCATTTGCCTTACGGAACAGATACTTATGAGGCAGACGCGATCGGTTCCCGCGTCTGTGAAGCCGCTCATCAACGGGGGGCAAAAGTGGTGATGCTGCCTCCGATTCCTTACGGGACGGAAACCAATCAGTCTGCATTTCCACTGTCGATGAATGTGAATCCTTCTACTTTGGGGCAAATCATCGCCGACCTTGTGGATTCATTGGCCAATCATGGTGTTCACAAACTGTTGATACTCAACAGTCATGGCGGTAATGATTTTAAACCCTTATTGCGCGAGTTACATGGTTCGACGCCCGTTCAAATTTTCCTGGCGGACTGGTTTCGAGGGACATCGGCGGATGTGAAACCGGAAATTTTCGAGAACCCGGATGATCATGCTGGCGAAATGGAAACCTCACTGGCTCTGGCTTACTTTCCACACCTTGTTTCACGTGATGCAGAAACAGGGGCCTTGAATGCCGATGCGGGAGAGACGAATGCGACGCGATTTTCTGCGGTAAATGAAGGTTGGGTCAGTATTACGCGGCCCTGGCATTTATTGACTACTAATTCGGGATCGGGTAATCCGCATCAGGCAACCGCTGAAAAGGGGGAGAAGTTGATGCAGATTCTGGTGGAGCGGTTATCACAATTCCTGGTCGAACTTTCAGAGGCTAACCTGGATGAACCATTTCCATTCTAACAGAGACTCAGCCTGTTTGTGGAAGATACTCTCACCCGTTGTGATTTGTTTCAGTTGTCTGACACTGCTTCTGAGTGCTTCTTTCATTTCTGCTGAGGAAAAACAGTCTGAGGTCCTTTTTCAGGATATCAGAGTTGGATCTCAGGTAGAGTTTCAGCATCAGTCTCCTTTGACTTTGAAGCGTCACCTGCATTTGATGATGGGTTCGGGAGTGGGCTGGATCGATTACGATAACGATGGTTTTCCCGATTTGTATTGTGGTCAGGGGGAAGCATGGAACACCGTTCGCGAAAACAATCGTGTTGACGTTGAGTTGGATTTGTCGAACCGTTTGTATCAGAACCGGAATCACGGTCAATTTCAGGATGTGACCGCGCTCGCAGGATTGATCTCAGTAGGTTATTCCATGGGGATTGCTGTCGGAGATTATAATCACGATGGATTTGATGATTTGTATGTCAGTCAGTTCGGCAGAAACCTTTTCTATTGCAACAATGGTGATGGCACATTTTCGGAAATCACACAATCAGCACACGTTGATAATCCCGGATATGGTGCGAGTTGCACCTGGGCGGACTTGAATGGCGATGGCCTGCTGGATCTGTATGTGGTGAACTATCTGAAAATTGACCGGCAAAACTATCCGATTTGTAGTCGCAAATTTGATGGAAAGCATGTGTACTTCATTTGTCATCCCCGATATGTGCCTGGGCAATATGATGTGATTTATCAGAATCTGGGAAACGGTTCGTTTCTGAATGTCTCAAAAAAATCGGGATTATTCAGTGAAACTGCCAGACAGGGGTTGGGCGTTTTTGCCACGGATTTTGATCATGATGGAGACATGGATATTTATGTTGCCAACGATTCAGTTGCGAACCAGTTGTGGATTAATGACGGTCGAGGTGTATTTACCGATCAGGCCCTCATCGCTGGCGTGGCCTTCAATCGTTCCGGAGACCGCGAAGCAGGTATGGGTATTGCCGGGGCAGATTATAATGGTGATGGATTGCTGGATCTGTTTGTCACAAATTATTTTGGCGAAACGAATACACTCTATCGTAATGAAGGTTCTCTCTTTTTTCTCGACGTCACAGATGAGACAGGGCTCGCGACAGCAAGTCGAGTGCGATTGGGTTTTGGGGCTTCATTTCTGGATTGTAATAATGATGGCTGGCAAGACCTGTTTGTGACGAATGGCCATGTTCATGATCGACTGGCTCAACTGGGAAAAAATGAGCCCTATGAACAGGAACCACAGCTGTTTCTGAATCATCGTGGAGTACGGTTTAACGATGTTTCAGAAAATGCAGGGACGTTTTTTCAGGAGAAGCAGGTGGGAAGAGGCTCCGCTGTCGCTGATTGGAATCGGGATGGATTGGCAGATCTTGCGGTGAGCCATTTGAATGGAAAACTGGTTCTGTTAGAAAATCGTTTGAAGAGTTCCCATCAAAGCCTGTCGTTGAAGTTAATTGGATCGATTTCAAATCGAAGTGGCATTGGTGCGAAAATCGAAGTGACCACGGGTGCGAAAAAATTGACACGGTTTTGCCGGGGGAGCAGCGGATATTTGTCGGCAGACGATCGCTGGGTTTTACTCGGTCTGGGAAATTATCGGGGGCTCATCTCCGTCAAAGTAACCTGGCCTCAAGGGAAAACAGAAATCTGGTCTGGATTACGACCGGGCGACCGTTATACATTAATAGAAGGAACAAGTGCTTCTCAGGATCTGCCTCAAAAACAGAAATGATTATGAATACTTCACCAGAACCAGATCATCTGACTCAACCATTTGTAAAAAATGAAAAAAGGTCTTTCTTTTCTGCCGGGTCGATTGTGGCGATCGTTGGTCTGGTTGCATTACTCGCTTTTTATTTCTTTGACCAAAATGATTCCATTTCGTTGGAGTATGCAAAACCGATCAAACAGGACCAGACCTCGTTTCAGAATCAGGAGAAAGCCAGGCAGAAAGCGTTAATTGCCTATTTACAACAACACCCAGACGATGAATTCGCGCATTTTCAATTAGGGCAATTGATTCAAAAACGGGCTCCCTTTCAGGCATTAGAAAACTTCTCACACGTGACGCCCCGTCATCCTCGCTATTTTGAAGCCGTCAAAGCCATCGCTGAAATCGCACGAGAGCAGGATCTCCCGGCGCGTGCAAAACCAGCCTTGCTAACGCTGATTAGAGAGTACCCAATGGAGAGCCGCTATTTTGAAGATTTAGCGCGACTCTTATTTAATGCCGGGGATTATGACAGAGCGCTCCCTTATGCCAATCGCAGTATCGAGTTGGGGGCCAATCGAGCTCAGAACTATTTGTTGGTTGCAGAGATATTACGACACGCGGGAAGAATTAATGAAATGGCTGCTCCTCTCAAGCAGGCGCTCTATATAGACCCGGAATCGTATCAGGCACATTTGAATCTGGCTTATGCAACACTTTACTCTGGTGATCTGAAAACGGCTCGACGGGAATCCTTGTGGTGCCTGAAACAGCGGCCTGACTCGGTCATACCTCTGCGTTATCTGGCATCAATCAATAGAAATCGAGGGGATGTTGATGAGGCGCTTTCGAATTTGGATCAGGCATTGCTCATCGATCCTCAAGATTTTGATTGTTTGCTACTCAAGGCAGACTTACTCATATTTCAAAAACAGGGTCAACAGGCATATGATTTATTGAAGCCACTTTATTCAAATCGGGAAACGGATCGAAGGTATATTTCCGCATTGGCGCGGGCTGCTGGATTAATGGGGAATCGTGAAGAAGCACTCAAATTACAGAAAAAAAATCAGCAATTGATCAAAGCAGATGATTTAAGGCCCACTTCCCTGCAAAGCGAAACAGTGGAAGGTAATCACTCACGAGAGCAGTGAGTATGCTCTGAATTGAAAACGATGTTCAATTCATTCAACCGGTATTCACTTGAATTCTGCGAGGCTCCGCTTTGGGGGCTTTGGGCAGGAAAATACGCAGCACGCCATTCGCTAACTTTGCCTCAATTCGACTATGTACAATTTCTCCGCTCAGAATGAAGGAACGCAGGAAATTGCCGACTTCATATTCTTTATGAAGTGAACGTGCACCTTCCGGTATTTGCGGTTCGACTTTTCCAAGTAATGTCAGCTTATTGTCTTGAACCTGTAACTCAAGCGAACCGACAGAAACTCCCGGGAGATCAGCATACAGGACTAACCCTTCATCTGTCTCGTAGATGTCGATCGGCGGAGTGAAGACATATTGTTCGGGATGCGCAATTTCGTGCGGTTCCTCATTGTTATGTTCTCGATTCATCCTGTTGTCCTATTCCCCTGAACTGACTGGAATTTGGCGGGGTTGTTCTTCTTCTAGTTTGGGGAGATGTATTTTTAAGATGCCTTCGTTAAATTCTGCTGAAAGATTACCTTCTGAGATTCGGTCGGGAATACTGATTGATCGCTGCCATTCTCCAAAGGTTCGTTCCTGTCGTCGAAAGCGTTCTTCAGAGATTTCACCATCATCAATCACGGGTGAGTTCCGGTGTCCTTTGAGAGTGAGTACACAATTGGCGATGGTCAATTCCAGATCTTGAGCCTGCATTCCCGGGAGTTCAGCGGTAATGAGGTATTCATGATCCAGTTCAAAGATGTTGACCGCGGGGTACTGGCGGGGCATACGAATCCCCTGGACAGAGAATTCGACGCCCTGAATCAAGCGGTCTACTTCACGTTCCAAATCCCTGAGTGGGTTCCAGGATTGCTCCCAGCGAAAAATTGGCATTTCCCCAAATCCTCAAACTGAAAAAAACTAGTATCTTGAATCATAATAGATTAGCAAAGGGCATACCATTGAGCATGAGTTAATTGAATTCAATAAGACGCGTTGTAAAACCAATTCTCAAAGTAATTTATCACGATTATGCTGTTTCAGTTCTGGGAGAATCGATTAGAGGAAATGTCAATCTGGCATGCTCATGAGGTCATGATTTGAGGTGCGTAGCGTGTCATTCTGGCAGGCTGTTTGAGAAGCACCGACGGAGATGCCCCTTTTATTCCCATTGGATTGGATGAATCATCCCCGCTGCAAGAAGTGCCCCAAAAATCAAACCAGTCAAAAAAATAAGACGCAAAACCCAAAGAGCACGCGCAGGTCCAAACCATTCCGTTAATCGTTCTCCTTTTCTCGTATTTGCCAGAAACCATTGCTCTTTGATCAAACCGATCAGCGAGAAGATCAGAACAGCGCCACCGATGAATTCGTTTTCAGAGATATGAAATGGCATTTAAGGAGTTTTTTCTGTGAGATCCAGGCGATTTGAGGATTCGGCTTTGGGGAACAGTACCCAGAACATAATCGTAGCGAACAGTGCAATCGCGGCACTACTTAACCAGATTCCAGGCCAGTCGCGCAGCAGGTTGGCAGATTCTCCCGAAAGATTCTTCTGTGTGAATTCCAAAATTCCGGTTTGTGATTGAATGTTCCATTGAGATCTCAAGAGTGTGTCTTTCCCGGCTGATGTGAAAAAGTCGCCGATGGAACCACTGACGAAACCACCTGCAAACATTCCCAGACCGAATACGAATGTTCCGAAAAATGTTTGCATACTGCCTCGAACATCCAGAGGTGAAACTTTATCGACATAGATATAAGCGGCAGCCAGAAAACAACCAAAACAGAGCCCATGCATCGCTTGTCCCAAACAGGTCAGAGACAGAGCCAGTGGGAAGAAATCACTAATCGTAGACGCATAGGCAAAAACGAGGCTTCGTACCATGTATGATAACAAGCCAACCAGCATGACTGTTTTAAAACCATATTTTTTAATAGCAAATCCGAGCACCGCCATGACGATCACTTCGAAGACCTGCCCAATCGAACTGATACGTTGCTCCCAGGCACCCTCAACATGTCCCTGACCCAATATGGCATTCAAAAAAGGGCTGTTCCACTGAAAGTAAAATTTGTGAACAATCGAAATAATAAATGCCACGAGAACAAGAATCAGAAAGTGACGATATTTTAGCATCTTCAGAACTTTTCCGGGCGCCAGATCTTTTTTATCGCTTTTGACCGGAGGGGTATGCGGAAGCGTTAAACAGTAGCCCGCCATCAGCAGTCCTGCGACACCTGCCATCGCCAGAACGATCCCACGTCCCGTATTCAATTCATCCCCTTTCAGATGAGCAAGAAATAACCCTTCTGCCATCCAGGCAGGGATCACGAACCCGATCGTACCCCACAATCGAATCAGTGGAAACTCCTTGTCGCTGTCTTTCAAATGCTGAAAGGTCAAGGAGTTGGTAAGCATCATGGTGGGTACGTACAGGATTGAATACAGCACGCCCAGAATTACCACCGGCCAGAAACTCTGTTGCACAAACAGAGCCAGCATGATCACTCCACCAGAGAAGTGGCAGAACGCGAGCACGCGCTCTGTTGCATAATGGCGATCAACAATCTGACCAAATACAAAGGGAGCCAGTAACGGTCCCACTGCCAGTGCTGCCCCGAATACTCCTACCTGTAAAGCAGTAAATCCCAGTGCATCGAACAGGTACAGTGTGATAATGGGCAAGTAACAGCCCTGCACAAAATACTGAAGAAACATCATCAGGTAGAGACGCAACTTAAGTGGTTTCGCTGTGCTTTCCTGTACCGGATTTTCTGTTCCTGTCATCAGGTTGTGGCCCTAAAGATAGTGAAGTGGGAGAACAGTATGAGATTCTTTTGTGTGTTCAATAATCGAGTTATTTTTCGACCACCCAGATATTTCGGAAGCGAACTGGATTAGAGTGATTCTGCAAAAACAGAGGTCCGGCAATAGCTTCGTCTTGATTGGTTCCGCCGGGTGTAGGTCCGTCGATTTCCCGATTTTCATGCACGGTTACGCCATTATGTTTGACGGTGATTCTAGCTTTAGCAGTCTTCTTTCCGTCGGTATCATATTTTGCAGACTGGAAATCAATATCATATGTCTGCCATGACAGCGGAGGCAGACACATATTCACACGGGGGGCTCCAACTTTGTAAATGCCACCACATTCATTGTCTTTCCCGTCCAGGCCGAAAGAATCCAGAATCTGCACTTCATAGCGCCCCAATACATAACAGCCACTGTTACTTCTTCCCTGGCCGCGCGCTTGTGGCATGAAGGGGAGCTGAAACTCAAGATGCAGATGACCGTGTTTAAAGTTCTGTTTACTGGTCACCCCTTCTTTTAAGAGCTTGTCTTTGGTAAGAGCTCCATTGATAAAATTCTGGACGGTTTTTTCAGCATCATTTGAGTCGAATAAAATGGTGGCGTTTTCGGGTGCTTTCTTACCGAGTGTCGGACTTTTGCGCTGAACTTTTTCGAGAACGCCGACTTGATTCCCTTCCGCATCGAAAATGGTGATCTTACCCTCTTCGAGATCGCCACGACCATCCTCGGACTTAAAGCTGATGACATTGTCGGTCTTAATGCCTTCAGCGCTGACTTTCTTTTCCTGATTCCAACCATCACCGGGTAAGCCTTCTGGATAACCAACGGCTCTAAAAGCGCCCTTGCCTAAGGCGATTACCTGAACCCCGTACTTGAGGGTGTCACTTCCTTCCCCTAATGTTCCGGAATATTCTCCCTGAATCTGGAAGTCAGGTCCTGCCTCCTCCACATTCGTGGCAGCCCATTTCGGCGATTTTGAGTCTGCATAACTGAACTGCGAACCTACAAAAAGAGTCAGGCACAGGGTAAATAGCGGGAACGGCTTCATCGTAATTCTCCAGGGCATCTTTAGTCTGGTAAGGTTGAAGACTGGTTGGAACTCGAAGTAGATATGAGATACTAATTTAGATTCATTGTGGGATTCAGTCATCTGAGATGCAAGCACAGTGACGAAGGTTTCTGAAGGTTACGGTGTGAATGTATATCAGGTTTGGTAAAACTTGTGATGGTAAGGTGTTAATAAATCGTATAAGATGTAAAGCTGGAAAATGTGTATGAAACTTTGTATGTATGATAGTGAAGGAACCGGGTGCAGACATATCAAATGAACCAGATAAGGTGTCAGCCCATTCATCTATTGTTTTTTCAGCATTGGTTAACAGCGGAAGAGCTTTATGACATCTGACAGAAACAAAAAAATAGCGGCAGATTGCTGGCGACGGGGAAATGAAGCGCTGGCGAAAGAGAATTGGGATTATTCCATCGAGATGTTTACCACGGCAGTCAAACTGGATCCGGCTGCGCTTCTGTATCGACAGACGAAACGAGGCGCCGAACGAAAAAAGTATGGTGATAATAGTTCCGGATCCAAAATGGGTGTTCTCAAACTGGCCGGCTCAAAAACAAAAATCAAAAATTCCCGGCGTAAAAAAGACTGGGTTGCAGTTGACCAGACTGCGGAAGAAAGTTTGTCTATCAACCCCTGGGACTCCAGTTTAAACGCTGATATGGCTGAGGCCTGTCAAAATCAAGGGTATCTGGATGCTGCCGTCTTTGGATATAAAATGGCAATTGAAAATGATAAGACAAACAAATCTTATTACACACAACTTGGAATATTGTTGGAAGAAAAAGGGGAGTTCAAACAGGCCAGGGAATGTTGGGAAATGGCATTCAAATTGGATCCAATGGATGGTGAGGCACGCTCCAAAGTTACAGCATTGATGGCGACAGAGACTCGTGTGCGGGGAGGATATGAAGGTGCTGACAAATCAAGTAACGTCAAACACCAGTCTGCCTATGACGAAGGGCGGGCCACACGCGAGGAAAGACACAAGGCACAAAAAGGAAACGCGCCCGATGGGCCCGGGCAATCACAGGAAGCCGATCTGCAGCGTTCTATTAGAAAAGAGCCTGAAAACAAGGATCATTATCTGAGACTGGCCGATTTTTATCGGCGTGATGGAAAGTTGGTGGAAGCCAAGGAACTTTATGAAAAAGCCTATGAGCTTTCCGGAAAAAATGCCAACATTGGCGAGCAGATTGAAGATGTTGAGCTTGAATTGTTACGTGAACGCCTAGGAGAAGCGAAGGATCTGTACAACCGAGATCGTGAAAATGCAGAGGCAAAGAAGCAAGTCACTTTAATTAGTAAAGCATTGATTAAACGTGAAATCGAAATCTTCACTAAGCGTGTGGAAAGTTATCCGGCTGACATGCGCCTGAAATTTGAACTGGCACAACGTTTTATTCGGCTGAAAAAATGGGGGCCAGCCATTTCTTTGTTACAACAATCAGTGAAAGATACGCGTATCAGCGCTGATGCTTTGGTCGCATTAGGAAAATGCTTCTTTGCAGACGGAAAAAAAGAACTGGCCAAACGGCAGTTTGAGAAGGCACTTCCCAATCTTTCTCCCGATGAAAAACCGAATATTTATAAAGAAGCTCACTATTTGCTTGCTCGCTTATATGAAGAATCAAAAGAAAGAGAAAAAGCAGAAGACCATTACAGCGAGATTCTCGCCGTCGATTACGATTATCGTGATACGCTGAAAAGGCTGGAAGATTTAGGGGGAGGATCATCAGATTCGAATAATGACAATGATGAACTAGACGAGGATTTAGACGACGATGAATAATCAGGTAAAGACGAGAAACCGATTTTCCTGTTAGTCATGAATTATTCCTGAAAAAAGGTGGTTTTAGCAGCTCTCAATGGCTGGAATATCGACTGAGAGCTTGTTAAGCTTCCTTCCTGCCTGAGATTTTATAGTGGCGACTGTCTTGATAGATGGAAGTCTGTTCGTATTGTAAATAGTTACTCAGAAAAACGTTAAGACAAAAAATGCCGAATTCCAGAAGTGCCAAAAGAGCGTTACGAAAAAGTGATGTCCGCCGTCTTCGTAACCGTTCTACTCGTTCAGAATTAAGAAATGTCATCAAAAACGCCCGTCTCGCGATTGCGGGAGATGATTCACAGGCGACTGTGCAAGCTCTGCAGAAAGCTACTAAAGAGATTGATCAGGCAGCATCAAAAGGCATTATTCATAAGAATGCAGCAGCGCGAACGAAATCTCGGTTAGCAAAAAGTGCTAATCAGGCTGCGGCGAAGTAGTTAACGATTCTCTTAAAAAAACAGCCTCTCGTAGCGTATTCTGTTTCAACAGAAGCCATTGCGGGAGGCTTGATTTTTTTACCCACTTCTTCTTATGAATGCATCACAAATCCACCATCAACATTGATGGTTTGTCCCGTGACTTGCGCAGCACGATCGGAGCTGAGAAAGACGATCATATTGGCGATATCCTGAGGAGTCTGCCAACGCTGGAGTGGAACCAGCTGCTTAATCTTTTCTCCCGCCCATTGTTCATAAGATTTTTGCTCTGCTTCTGGCTGGCGATCATTCCACGCCTTCCAGACCGATTGATTCAAGGGAGTTTGTACCATCCCGGGGCAGACAGAATTCACTCGAATTCCATCGGATGCTAAATCCTTCGCCATGCATTGTGCAAAATTAATGTTGGCCGCTTTGGATGCGCTGTAAGGGGGGTCGGTTTGCGAACCAATTTGTCCTGCAATGGAACTGATGAAGGTCAGGCTGCCTTTGCCAGCCTGCTGCATGACCGGAGTTACCGCATGGGCCACATTGACCATTCCCTGCATGTTGACTTCAAAAACGTGAGGCCAGTCAGCAGGAGTTAAGTTTGTAAAGGGAAAACCAAACTTTCCCGAGCCAATCGCAGCGGCATGTACCAGATGATCGATCCTGGAAAAACGATGTAAAGTCTGTTCGGTGATTTCCTGGACGGCAGAGTAATCGGTGATATCGACCTGAAATCCTGCGAACGTTTGGCCGGTTTCTTCACTTAATTGATCGGCTATCGCAGTGACCTGATCAGTTCGGTCCCAAAGGATTGGCAGGGCTCCTTCCTCTGCAAAGCAACGGGCTGTGGCCAGACCAATGCCACTGGCACCGCCGGTAATCACAACTGAGAAGCCTGATAAATTGAGATCCATCGGTTAGTTCATTCTGGTACGGATTGAGATCATTAAAGAGTGAGACGTTCCTATTCTGGTAAAAGCCTTTTCCCGCTGCAAGCGGATTGCTATCTTTATATAACAGGAAAGACAGCAAATCGACAGCAGGGGTGAAAGGACAACTATGAAACTCGGAATGATAAACTCGGCATGGGCTCAAGCGGGTCGTGATACTGCCTGGGGTTTGCAGAAGACAAAAGAGATCGGTTTCGATTGCGTCGACATTTTTATCGATCCACTGGATGTGGATATCCGCGAACAAAAACTGGTAAAGGATACGTGTCATCGATTAGACCTCCCGATCGTATCAGTCTGTTGTGTTGCGGTCGGATTGATCGACTTTAACCCGAGTGTACAACGATTTCATCTGCAAAGAGTGAAGTCATATCTGGACCTGTGTTATGAATATGAAGCCAAAAACCTTTTGCTGGTGCTTGGCGAATATATCTGGAATCGCGAAGTCATACCGCCAGAAGCACAATGGCAACTGGGAGTCGAACAATGTCAGGCGTTAGCAGAATATGCGGAGACGCTGGGGCTGGAAATTGCACTGGAACTGGAACCGTTTCCGCTCTCTCTTTTGAATAACGTCGATGAAATGGTGCGCTTTGTGGATGATGTCAACCATCCTGTATTGAAGGCTAATATCGACATTTCCCATTTATTGCTGGCAGATGTGAAACCGGATGAACTCGGAAAACTGCAGGGAAAAGCCACTCACGTACATATCTCGGATTGTGATGGAAAAGTGCACGGCGATTTGCCACCGGGCAGGGGAGTTGTGAAATTTGAGCCCTATCTGAACGAAATCAAAAAATTGAACATTGACGGGGCAATTTCGCTGGAATTGGAATATTCACCTGAACCGGACAAAATCGAGGCATGGGTCCGTGAAGCCTATGAATCGACGAATTTCCTGATGAAACAGGCAGGTTTGAGAGACTAAATGCATCAAAAAACGATCTCAATCAAGAGAGTTTTTTGAATTCGATGAATCCCCCCGTCTGTTGCTTGAAGTTTTCAATGCGTTCCCCTAATTTCGCTAGTAAAGACGCCATCTGGTTGGCGTTCATTCTGAAACCCTTTTGTCAATATTGAGAAATCAAACAATGGCTGATTTAATTGCCCCCCACGGAGGTCTGAGCGAACCTGTCTGTTGTACAGTCCCCGCTGCGGAAATCGAAAGCTTCAAAGCAGAAGCAGCAACACTTACCAAAGTTCCTGTTTCAGCGGCTGATCTATCAACCGTATACCGACTGGGAGATGGCACACTTAGCCCTTTGACAGGGCCAATGGGTAGTGAGGTTTTCAACCGTGTACTCGATGAGGCCTGCATTGAAGTGGATGGCAAGCAATATGCCTGGACCATTCCACTTTCATTACCTGTGACTTCTGAACTGGCTGCTACATTGTCCAGCGGTCAAAAAGTCGCGTTGACAAACCCTGCCGGCGAAATCGTTGCAACTCTGGATATCACCGATGTCTTCGAGTGGGATAAACCTAAATATCTGAAGAGTGTTTATCAGACAGAACGCACTGATCATCCTGGTGCGGCTATGGTCCTCGAAGGTGACGCAGCTAATTCACACCTGATTGGTGGTGAGATTCGTGTTTTACCTCAACCCAAAAATAGTTCATTCGGCAAATACGTTCTCACACCTCGCGAAGTTCGTGCACTGATTGCAGAAAAAGGCTGGGATGCAGTTGTCGCATTTCAAACCCGTAACCCTCTGCATCGTGCTCACGAATATGCTCTGGTTTACGGACTGGAAACACTTCTGCGACAGGGCAAAAATGCCGGTGCTGTTTTGAATCCACTCGTTGGCGAAACCAAGAGTGACGATGTGAGTGCCGAGATCCGGATGGAAACTTATGAAAAACTCATCGAGAACCGGGAACTCGGCGATGGTGACAGCGATCCCGAACTGTGGGGACCGCGTGATGATTCCCCTCCTGACCGTGTTGCATTGCTCGGTTTGGATATCAAGATGTTCTATGGTGGACCCAAAGAAGCAGTCATGCACGGGATCTATCGCCAGAACATGGGATACACCAACATAGTCATCGGCCGCAAGCACGCTGATGCTCCTTATGCAGATGGAACTGCCATCTGGGGTGACTTCGATGCACAGGAGATTTTCAACAATCTCGCTGGCGAATTACTAATTGAGCCTGTGAACGTTGGCTTTGCTGCGTTCTACGAATCTTTGGGCCGAGTTGATTTGATGGAAAACCATTCGGAAGAAAAACCAGTTTTCATTTCCGGAAAGCAGGTTCGTGCAACGCTTCTCGAAGGAGAAATGGTCGATCCACGGATCATGCGGGAAAGTACTTCCAAGATTCTGTCGGAAGCGATGAAGCAAGCCTGATAGAATCACTTTGTAATTGATGAATCAAAGGCAGGCAGAACTTAATTCTGTCTGTCTTTTTTCGTTTCAGGCTTTGTCGTTTTCACATTTCCACTAAACATCAGTTTGCGAAGTCCGTCAGCAGATTCGGCAATGACATAATCATCAGCTTTGATGCCTTCTTTTTTCAGCAATGGTTTGTCGACTCCCCATGTCATCTTGAAACCGGCTGCCTGGACTTGCTGGATCGCATCCGAAGCCTCTTTTTGTGCAGAAGCAGTAGCGTTCGAACTCGCGTCTTTTAAATCATCCCAGCCTGTAGGCCCTTTTTTATGATACGCGGCATAAAATCCATACAGATTTCCAACCACCTGCAAAGCTGCCTCTTCTTCATCTGCAGGAGATGTCAGAATCGTTTCCGGATTGTCAGGTGTCGTTTTTCGGCATCCACCACAGAAAATTAAACCAGCGAGTAATATGCCAGAAATAAATAAGCGCGTCATTAAAAAATTTCTTTTTAGTTAAAAAACAGGGCCGCACTCAGGATGAGATAGTCACGGCAAATGACAAGCATCCTTTGTTTGATAGAAGACAGATTGCTAATATACAATAGCAAAGTCACTCATGCAACATGTGCCAAAAGGGTGGAGCCTGATCTTGCTACTGGTTACTCCGATTGTGGAACTGGGGAATATCCTTTGTTTCAAAAAGAAATTAATTCTGTATACAATACAGGCCGAGCAAATACATGGCAGCTTTCTTCTATGAGTATCTACGAATTTCAGGAGCATCCTCAATCAGAATTGTGAAACAGTAATCCAAATCAAAACGCGAATGTCGAGCCGTTTTAGAGTAGTGGATATTGAAGCAATCAAATTTAATGGCGTACTGGCGTATTGAATATTTCAATGTCCGCGTTTTCGGTGGTTTGAGTGATTGTTCGTGAAATGACCTGGTTTTGCTGAGAGAATTCACTAATTCGCACTGACTAAAGTTTGGCGAGTCAGTAAAGAAGCTTCATTCTCTTGTCTGTAACGCGGGCTTGATCGGCTTTTGGACCGGTGCCTCACGATTGAGCCAGCGACTGATGGCCTCGGCTCTCAGGCGGGACCCACGGATACTCGAAGCGTGACTGTGCCAGGGGTCACAGATTAGTTCCAGCAGTCCCGGCTGAATGCCAGTGAGTGCCGCAATCTGATTTCCACTGGCCGTCACTGTGTCCAGCAGACTCACTTCCGCAAAGACCGGGCACTGGATGCGCGGAGCGAAGTTTGCTGCATCGAAATAGCTCAAAGTATGCAGGAATCGTTTCTCTGATTGTCCGGCTGGTTTGGCACTCATGTCGAAAGGCCAGAAGCCCGGCTTGAACTTCACAGTCCAGTCCAAACGACACAGTCCGCTGTGAGCCGGTGCAGCAAAGCTGATTCGTTTGTCGAGGCCGGCAAGAACCAGAGACAGCCCGCCACCCTGACTGCCACCAGAGGACATAATCCGTTTGACATCGACTTCTGGCCGAGTAGCCAGAAAATCGACAGATCGAACCATACTGGCATAAATCGTTCGCCACATTGACGTCTGTGGCGTCTCGATTCCATAAGTCCAGTAATTCCACGCCGCCGGATCATCGGGTCGCGATTCGTAGTCAAGCTCGACGGGCAATCCATGAATGGCAATCCACATGCCGCAGTAGTTTGGACCGTGAGGCACCTGGGCCGCAGTCCGCTTGTAGATGCCCGAACTGGGGAGTTCGAGTCGTACGGGATAACGGCCCGGTTTTCGCGGCTTCCAGTACCAGCCATAAAACCGTCGTCCGTTCAAACCGGCAAGACTGACTTTAAAAACTTCGGAATGGGCGTCGCTTTGCTCGGGTACTGGTGTCAATTCCGCAGCCATGGGAATGTTAGCCAGTTCTTCCAGGGTCTGCTGCCAAAACTCATCAAAGTCGTCCGGCCGTCGCTGTGGTGGATCGTAATTCGAGAAGTCATGTGTGAAAACCCATTCCACAGTGCGTTCGTGAGCCTTGTCGTGAGACACTTTCACACGTCCACGGAACACTCCAGGGCGATCGAATTTGATCTGTGTGGGAATCGATGTTGTGTCACCGGCGTTGAGTTCGAAAGGGGTGACTCGCTCTTCAATAACTTCGCGCGTGAGATAATCACAGATTTGGAATGAAAACGTTCCACGTTGCACTTTGGCTGAGAAATTTCTGGCCTTCAAATCGAACGAAACTGGCTGACCAGTGGGCAATAAAAAGTCGTCGCTGGCAGAGCCGATCGAGACACCGATCGCTTCTGCAGCGGCTGGGTTCTCAAGCGGACGGAGCGTCAGTTTGTTCGATCCGGAACCCCAGGAAAGAAACTGCCAGGCCCAGTGATCTCCGGGAAGTCGTGTTGTGGCGACGCGTGAGTACCCCACCACATGCTGGCTGGCGAACAGAACGGGTCCCGCATTCGTCATCAGACGGCTGCTGATCTGTCGCCCTTCATCCAGCTTGTTTCGATATAGCCCACGGTCGGTTCTGTCGTCGAGACTGGCGACAACGCCATCGGCAAGTACCAGGTTAAGATTCAATCCGCCCGACGTCGCAGTCTGACAAACCTCGATATCGAAATCATGCTCGCGGAAGACATATCGCAGAGAGAGCTTGTCACCGGTTGCTAGGACTCTGGACCGACCTTCCAGCCGAACATCATCCAGTTTCAAAAGGCGTTCACCTGGATTGTTATTCTCAAATGCCGCCGATGCTGTTGAGGCTGAACTTCCAGAAGGCAGAGCGGCTTGTAAGAAATCGAACTTCCCGACCTGAATCGATTGAACATACCCGCTGGATCCAATCAAGACGTTGTAATGTGGTGTTGTGACCTTGATTCCGCCTTCCGGTAATATTTTGCGAACGACAGGCGAGGGAGGTAAGTCGATTGGCTTCAGGCCATCCAGCAGCAGTCGCCCATGAACTTTCCCTTCCGGAAGCAGAAAATTGATGCAGATGGTTGCGACATCCCGCCGGTCGTATGAGCCCTGTTTGCCCGTCGGCAGACTCTTATCCAAAATCCGTGCTTCAGACAGATCGAAAGTAATCTGACGCCAGTCTTCACCAGGTTTGAGGATAACCGGTTTCGTGGGAATAACCGTCGCAAGCTTCTGAAAGCCCGGACTGCAGAGGTAGATGTCGCGCAGTTTCAGTCCTCCCACCGTAAGCGATTTTGCTGACAACGTGATGGCATCGATCTTTGAGAGATCGAGCGGTTTGGTCGGCTCAAAACGCAACTCGACCATATTGCGTGGCTTGTCTGCTGCCACATCAATATCGACGGCAACACTGCTCTCTCCATCGATTTTGTCATCAGAGAATGAGTGAAACGCATACGATTGCGTGATGGCAGCATCGCTCCAGTAACTCTGTGGAATCCAGCGTCCTGCCTGTTCGGTCCAGTCTGCCGCACGCGCGGAACCACTCATGACGATCCATGACAGCACTATGGTGTAAAACGCTTTGCTCATGTGATTGCTCAATTGTGTGGGACGCACTTCAGGATGGTGTAGGTGATCAATTTTGTAAAAGGCCACGGACAATTCGAATGGATGCCAATCAAACTGACCAGACGATTTCAGTAATACAATTTAACCTATACAAAACGCCTTCGCCACCCTTGATTTCAGCAAAGACTGAGACAGTAAAAGACGTCGACTTTGCCTGATCGCACGTAGAAAGCTGTTTAACGGTGGTTTGTTTTGCAGTTGTGTATTCGACTAGTTTCATGAACAGAATCGAGCAGGGGCGTAGGTTAACAGCACATCTGGATGCGAGGCGTGTCGCCAGGACCAAGAAAAATGGTCTGTCAAGTCAGTTCTGAACGCAGCAGTCGGCAGTTGTTTCGCGGAAATCCAATCTCCCAAACTTCAGATTCTTGTCTGGTATTGAACGTTGAAATCCGAATGTCTTACGGGTCACCAGGCTGATCACTCAGCTTCCGTCGAAGGCTCACTGACTCAAGGTGGTTATATGTCAGCAACAGTGCCCCTTCGGCGGCATATTTCTCGAACAAACTCGTGACCAGATATTCCTCACCCGGCCAGGGATAGGCGAAAACTACGTCAAAATCATTGGGATCAAGTTCCAGTTCTTCGTATCCATCGTCCGCATCTGTGATGAGCCAGGAATACTCTGCATTGTTTTCGGCATAGGCTTCCTCGACACAGGATTCGGCGCCCGAGGGAATGAAGCTGCCTTGAACGAACTCCACGGGCAGACCAAAGTCATCAGCCAGGCTTCGGGATGCATCGACGAGGTCTTGCTCAATCTCAATGCCACAGGCCATAAACTCAAGCATTGCGGCTAACGACGCTACCACGCCGAAGCCACTTCCCCATTCGCACAATAAAGTTCCGGAGGCAAGATTCGCGTCGGTGATGGCTTGCAGAGCATGGTAGACCGTTTTGAAATCACTCGGGACAAATCCAGTGGCGCGGCGGGGACTAGCCTGGAGAAACTGGCTGACTCTCAAATCAGCTTCGTGAAGAAAAGCAACGATCTCGTCGGGTAAGACCGAATCATTATTCGAAATTTCAATTTCCACCAAAGGCACATCAAGTAATCCTGCAAGAACTTCGATTCAGAATTGACTGAAGCAGACTCAGCCACGAGCAAAAAACAGCCAGTCGGTTTGCTGTACGTTTATCAGATTGTTGAAAATGGTCACAGGTTCAATACGAACTTCGCGGAATACCTCGTGCAGTGCATCGACAAACGGTGAACTCTCTGCATACGACCAGACGCCGAGAATTCCGTCTTCTTCTAGATGGAGCTTCGCACGCTGCAATCCATCGGCTGTGTAGAATTTACCGTTGGCTTTGTCCAGGTTCTCATCCGGCGAATGATCCACATCGATGAGGATCAGGTCATGCTTCTGTTCCGGCGGACTGGCGAGTTGCTGATAGATGTCACTCTGATTCACTTTTAGCCGGTTGTCTGCGTTCAGTTTGTCTGACAGAGGAACCAGCCCTTGCTCCAGCCAGTTGATCACCTGCGGAAGAAACTCGACAACTTCGCATTGTGAAACTCGATCGGATTCCAGCGCTGTACAAGCAGTATAACCCAAGCCGAGGCCTCCAACCAGAACCCGCAAGTGGGATGCTGAGTGCATCTTTAGAGCGATTTCGGACAGTGCCTTCTCGGATGCCGTCAGGTAACTGCTCATCAGGAATTCGTGGTCGAGCGTGACTTCAGTGACGATCGTTCCTGGCTCACACAGTAGCTCGCGACGCCGCAAACAGAGTATGCCGAGTTCGGTGTCTTCATAAGCGAGGATTTCGAAGAACGGACGTTCCATAAAAAAATGGGTTTCGTTATGTATAAATTGGCAGCCTGACAGGCAACGGTGCGTATCTATTTATTCTTCTTTTCTTGTTTGAGTTTTCGTTTTTCCTTTGGAGTCAGCAGGGCTTTTTTCTGTTGTTCTCTTTTGCCTTTATCTTTGCTTCCCTTGTCACCCATATCTGTTTCTCCCTGTTTGAAAACGAATATTGCTCTCAGAATCGTCAGATCGGCTTGACGTTTTTGGCACATGGGCCTTTCGGTCCAATTCCTTTAGTGTCGATAAATCTAAAAACCTTCTGCGTCACTTTCCTCTTCGTGCCTTTTGCCCTGTTTAGTGCTGTTCCTCGAAAAGAACTTTTCTCTGCAGCGTTGTCTGATACGACACTGAAGAGACCACTTCGACGCGTAGACGAATGGTAACAGACGGGAAGTAGTCAGGTCAACTGGCGGCTACAGAGTCTGTTCTGAGTTCTTGCATGGCAGCGAGGCGTTTTCGCAGAGAGTTCGGAAAAACTGTTGCAGGCGAGTACGAGATGCGGACACTTTCACTATCGCGAAGACCGTTGCTTTGATTTGACACTCCAGGAGCCGACCTGATCAGAATTTTCCGGATAGCGATGAATTCGCGAATACGTATGGCTTCCACGCGCACCTTTGGAGTCAGCGAATTGGGTGGGGCGTGTTGAAAAGCACACATTCTGAGAATAGGGAAAGAGTGGGTAGCGATAGGCATGATCCTGAGCGGTCATTGTTGCTTCATGTATACTTCACTGAACTGCGGCCAACCGTCCTCAGAGATGCTTACTAACATCGTGACAACCGTCCCCAGCTCGTCCTCAGTGAATTGAACCTCATGCGGCCATGCTGCAACGTAGAATCGGTTCTTCCCGTTTGGAATGAGACATACCTCGTGAAAGCGGCCGATTGGTCCTCGGGCAACATCAAATGTTGGCTGATCGACGGCCACGACCAAGCACCCATCTCTCGCCTGTAACACAAACCCAGCCCCCGCATTCGCATCAAGCGGTACGTAGTTCCCGGTGAATCGGTCAAGGACTGAGGACGACGAAGGTTCGAAAGGTAAAGGTAATTCCAGAAATTCGAGTATCTCTCTATAACGCGCACCCCAATCCTCATTCGAAATATCTTGTCGTAGATTGGTGATGGCAAGTCCTTCAAATATGCGATCTGAAATATCTCCAAATTCGTTCCAGAAAGCAATGAAGCCAGAATACCCACTCACTTGCAACCTGCGCGTGTATGGGTACTGATCGTGGGCTTCAATCCAAAGTTCCAGCATGCGCTGACCACGGACTTCGACCACGTCACGAAAGTTCTTCTCGATATCCTTCGGTCTCAGGTAGATCAAAACAGGATTCAGGGAGGCAATCAGCCTCTCTATTCTGCACACGAGATCAAGAATTGCATTTCGATCGCAATTAAAGATCAACATCGATCGGAGATGGTTCTGGAAGATTGCAGCGTCGAGAATAGCGGTCTGATTCTGTGTATGCAATTCATGTGCATAGCGCTGCCAGCACGACGCAGCTTCTTCATTATAGTCCGACCACGAAAGATGCCTCTCTGGATCATAGAATAAACGAACAGGATGAGTTGTGAGCTCTTCATGACACCAGTGTGAAGGTCGGCTCATAGCGTGCAATTGCAGATGGATGAACTGTGAAACCGTCGACTTGCCAGTACCCGGCATACCATCAACAATTATGATTCTAGAATCCAGCATTACACAAACCTCTTCAAGCAGCCCCGTTAATTGTTGATTAAATAGTATTTGTAGAAAGCAGTCCAGACGGATTTCGTTTAATCGAATCCGAGTTCGCGAAATGGCATGAAATCGACTAGGGTAGGAGTCAGCAAAAACGGTAGTTATTGGGGACCCGAACTGCATGTTAATCCGGGCACATCCGATCCTCGTGTTTCTCAATGGAAACAGCACATCGCGCAGATCTTGTTTCAAGTAACACTGAAGTGCAATTGAAACGTGGGGATTTTAAGTGTAACGGCAGTCCGTTGACAGCTTCGCTTATCCCTGATGTAACGCGCAAGCGTTAAGGTAGTTGTAGCAACAATTGCTGCAAATACCTGCTGAAAAGTAACCACCACAGGAGTTAATGATGATCCGCCAAAGACCACAACTGACCGTTTCAGTGTTTGCCGTTTTGATCTTAGTCGTAGCAGCCACACATGCAGATGATTCTCAAGAGCCGAATCGCGTCCTGATGACCAAGCACCCGCTCACCGCAGAGCAGGCCCAGGTGGTGCAGAAGGCCTGGGCTGATCATCTCGGATTCGAGGCGGCTTTCGAGAACTCGATCGGCATGCAGCTACGTGTGATCCCGCCGGGGACCTTTCGCATGAGCAGCCCAAAAGCTAAGAAGGGTCAGAAGGGGCCGGTTGAGGTGACGCTCAGCCAGGCGTTTTTGATCGGCCAGTTTGAGGTGACACAGGGGGAATGGAAACGAGTCATGGGGCCGATCGAAAGAAAGCTTGATGCTGGTGCTGGCGACCGGTTTCCGGTATACCGCATCAGTCACACCGAGGCGAGTGAATTCTGCCGGAAGCTTACGCAACTTGATCGCAAGGCTGGCAAACTGCCGGACGGCTACGAATACCGTCTTCCAACTGACGCGGAATGGGAATTCGCCTGTCGGGCCGGAACGCTGACACTCACTCACTTTGGCGACAAGATGAGCAGCCGACTGGCGAATTACGATGGCAACAGCCCGTTCAGAGACTCCGAAAAAGGGCCGAATCTCGATAGGACTGCGCAGGTCGGCACCTACCCGGCAAATGCCTGGGGGTTGCACGAAATACATGGGAATCTGTGCGAATGGTGTCTAGACTGGTATCACCACAAAGTAGAGGGAGGCGTTGACCCAGTGCAGCTCGAGCCCGCCGACTGGGAAAAGCCGCCCATGGTGGTCCGGGATTGCAGATGGGGATACCACGGCAGGTATTGCAGTTCTGCTAACCGCTATCATGCCCCGCCCCAGTCGGGAAGGTCTACCATCGGTTTTCGTCCTGTCCTTTCAAAACTGCATCTTAATAAGTAGTGGAACGTATGGAATTACTTGTGCATGATTCTTCTTCCCTTATCCACGCCCTTACTTTTCTGGTTTAGTCAACGGCGAGTGCCGAAGATCAAGCTTCCACCTTCCTCAAAACCCACTGCTTCGGACGGGCCCATCGAATAGCCGCCGAAAGTGCGTCGACTTTATCGTCTGGCGCACTTTGAGGGCAGCCACAAATCCTCAAATTATTTGAAATACGGCACATCATAAAGTATCCGTGTTCGGATAGTGGATTCCCGATATATGAATTCGAGAAACTCATTTCGTATTTTAACAGACCTTTACGTCGTGCGGACTGCGAATTTCTTGAATGGTCATCACATTCGAGAACGATAAACACCATTCTACTGAGTGGCCTGCTTGCTTTCAGAGGAATCTCTCATGAAAATCATGCAACGGCAATTCAAATCAAAACACAAAGGTCGTGCCGTTTTAGGGTAGTGTTTAATTATGCGATCAGGTTTAATTAGAGACTGGCAGAGTATCAGTCGCATAGTAAAGTAAATATCGTAGAAGTGGCTATTATGGCAACTTTTAACCTTTCTCATTCCAGCAAACTCAGGTGAGAATCGATGAGTTTAGAAAATAAAATTACACGTAGAACTATGTTGAAAAGTTCGGTGTTGAGTAGTGCCGGGCTGTGGGTTGGTGGGAAATCGGGATTAGCGGAATCACGTTCTCCGAATCAGAAGTTGAACATCGCCTGCATTGGCATTGGAAATCAGGGGAAATCCAATCTGGGGTTGGTTTCCAGTCAGAATATTGTTGCGTTATGCGATGTCGACGAATCCCGCACCACCAAATATGGTGTTCAGTACCCCAAGGCGAAAACCTTTGCTGACTTTCGTGTAATGCTGGACCAGATGGAAAAAGAGATTGATGCAGTGGTCGTTACGACGCCCAATCATTCACACGCGACGATTGCCATCAATGCGATGCAACGTGGAAAGCACATCTATTGTGAAAAGCCATTAGCACATTCGATTCATGAAGTGCGAGAGATGAATCGTGTTGCCAATGCGCAGAATGTTGTCACGCAAATGGGAACGCAAAATCACGCCGGCGAAAATTATCGACGGACGGTTGAACTGATTCAGTCAGGGGCAATTGGCGGCGTGAAGCAGGTGCATGTCTGGTTTGGTCGTCCCGGCGGATGGCGTCGCTACAAACGTGTTGTTGATCGTCCGAAGAAACCGCAGCTGATTCCCAAAGCACTCAATTGGGATTTGTGGGTCGGACCTGCGCCGATGCAGAACTTCCATTCCTGTTATCATCCACACGATTGGCACTATTGGTGGGACTTCGGAAATGGCACACTCGGAAACATGGGCTGTCATTATATGGATCTCATTTTCTGGTCTTTGAATTTAAAGTATCCGACCAGTGTCGAAACAAAAGGACCAGAATTACATCCCGATTCGACTCCGTTCTGGCTCGATTGTCACTGGCAGTTTCCGGCTCGCGATTCTATGCCACCCGTCGAAGTGGTATGGTATCATGGACGCGATACACCTCAGCCGGTATTAGACCTGGGAGGCCCTAAATGGTCAGCCGGGATTTTATTTGTAGGTGAGAAGGGCATGCTGGCCGCCGATTACAACAAACGTGTGCTGATGCCCGAAGAAAAATATACAGGCTTCAAAGCACCAGAGAAAACAATCCCAGATGCGATTGCTAATCAACGGATGGAATGGGTTGAAGCGTGTAAAGGAAACGGGAAGACGCTGTGCCATTTTGATTATGCAGCCCCCTTAACGGAAACCATTTTACTGGGAAATCTGGCGTTTCGTGTCGGGAAAAAAATTGAGTGGGATGCAGAGAAAATGAATGCTACCAATACAAGCGATGCAGCAAAATACGTTCAACGCGAATATCGTGATGGCTGGACGCTCTAATAAGAAATTACATTACGTCGGAAAAACGGTTATCAAAATGAAACAAACTATGATCTTCAGCTTTGTAATCACTCTTGTCACATTGATGGGAAATCTTTCCCTGTCATGGGCGGGACCTGCTGTCATTCTCGAAGTCTTTGCCGGTAAGCAGGCACGACACAATTGTGTCGTTTCGATTCCCGTACCCAAATTGATGGAGAGCCAGAAAAATTTCAGTCTGGTGCGGATTGATAACGGAACGGAAATCCCCATTCAGCTTGATGTCACAGGTAATCGACGGGAACTGGTCTGGATTTTACGCGAACGATTAGACAAGGGGGAAACGCGTCAGTATCGCCTGCTGGCAGAGCCGGGTAAAACAGGGCAGGCAGACCGAGTCACCGTGGTTGATGATGGGAAACATTTGAATGTAAAAGTTGGTGGAAAACCGGTGTTGACCTACAATTATGACATCGTCGAAGCACCTCAGCGGGATCAGGATTATTATGACAAAAGTGGCTACATTCACCCGCTGTATACTCCATCTGGAAAAGTAATTACAGATGACTTCAATCCCGATCATGCACATCAGCACGGCATCATGTTTTCCTGGCGCAAGGTCCTGTTTGAAGGCAGGGAAAATAATGGCTGGGATCAGAAGTCGAAATTAGGGAAGGTGGAACACCAGAAAGTCAACACTTTTGCCAGTGGTCCCGTCTTTGGGTTATTGACCACGACCATCAATCATGTCGATCTGACGAATAAAACAGGCCCTGTGACAATGCTGGACGAGGTCTGGCGCGTACGCGTTTTTGCATTGGATGACCAATTTTTGTTTGATATCAATTCGATTCAAAACTGTGCCACGAAGCAACCGGTTACCATTGATAAGGTTCATTATGGTGGGATGACCATTCGCGGCCATGCCGATTGGCACAAAGACCGAACTTATGACTATCTGACCAGCGAGGGCAAAAACAAAGAAAATGGAAATCAGACGAGGCCGCATTGGGTGGAAATGTATGGCCCGCTGGCTGGGGAGACGGCCGGTGTTACGATTTTAAGTCATCCCCAGAATTTTCGGTTTCCACAGCCGGTCAGATTGCACCCGAAAATGCCTTATTTCTGTTTTGCCGTTGCTGCCATTGATGCGTTTGCAATTGATCCGGGCAAGCCCTATGTCTCACGCTATCGCTACTATGTCCATGATGGTCAGCCTGATGCCCAGGTGGATCAACGTTTGTGGGAAGATTACGCAGATCCCCCTGAAGTGAAAATCGTGCCGGAGTCTTAAATGATTTAAGTTCCGTTCAATCGAGAATAATCATCAGAGTACTCATTTGATGGATTCAATCATCTTCACAATTTCCTCATCATGATAGCTCTTGTCCGCGATTTGCAGGAAGAAGAAAGCGGGGCCGTTTTTACCGGCGAAAACGCCTTGTACCTGATGGAACTTTTTGTCGTTTTGATCGGTTCCCTCTGAAAATTCAAAATTGACTTTTTGTCCTTTGATTGTGAATTCTCGCTCCTCCGTTTTCGTGATCGTCAGCTCGCGTTGATTCTGATTCTGCTGTTTCATGCTCTTACGGAATTCCTGTTCCATATCGACCATGCCATCGTCGGGAATACCAAGACTCATTAGTACAAGAGCGCCATCCTTGGACTTTTCTTCATAAATGGCCATCCGAACGCTGGTTCCCATGATGTTCATTGACATTCCCGCTTGTGGCTTGAAAGTATCGGGAATTGTGATCTGGGCGATCTCATTCTGAATCTCAATAATATCTTCTTTTTTCTCTGTCATTTTGAATTCAGAATTTTTTACGGCCCAGAAAATACCGCCACAACACAGGATTAAGCAAATGCCTCCAACACCCGTTAATATCAATAAAACTTTTACACCCGTACTCATCCCTTTTTTGGGTTGAGCAGAATTTTCGTCAGGTTGAAAGTCATTCTCTTCTGAGTAAAAGTTATCATTGGACATGGCGTAAACTACCTTTTCCTAATATGCAGAGCAAATGATGCGTCCAGAAGCTGAGAATTAAAGTGGTCTGTAATTGCGGAAATCAAACTCACTGAATAGGGCAAGTCTATAAAGATTCCACTTCAGAAACGAGCGAAAATGAAAACCGGATCACAAAAATCCTGGAATTATGAATAATCTTCCCGGTTTCGTTGTGCGTTCTGGCGTTCTTCTTCTCTCCATTGCTTTTGGAGTTTTCGCCTTTCACGCTTAGACAAACCTTTCAGTAATTCCGGATCATGGGCATTGTCGACTCGCATGTTCCTTTTAGATTTCGGTTTCCTTGCGGACTGCTGTGGTACAGGTTCCAGGTCCTCATCAGGATCCGGTCTACTGTCTTCCTGTGGGAGAGATGCTTTCGTCTCAGGTTTTTGTACTGAGGCAGACTTTTTTCTTCGGGAAGAAGTGTTTGTACTTTTTGAGATTGATTCAGCAGTCTTTGCGTCAATAAAGACTTCTTCCGTTTCTTTTTGAGCTGATTGCTGAGCCGTTCGATTGGCCAGGAGTTCTTTTTGCTTTAGGGCTTTGGCAACCTGCCTAGCTTTTTTCTTGATTCGACGACGATGTAACTGATGTGCAAAATGCTTCTTGAAACGGGAAGGTGCTTTCTCTGGTAAATCAACGGATCGATAAAGCAAGTGGTGTGTATGCAGTAACAGACTGGTAAACAAGCTCCAATGAGCGAAGAATAGGATGCCCGTCCCGATAAGGTTGTGGTGAGATTCCCAGGGAATCAGATTTCCCGTTAGCGTAAAAGTCAGGTACGTCATGTAAGTCGCCACTGCGAGAATGGTAAAATTCAGACCTGCTCGATCACCACGCATTTCCAGATAGCTCATTAATGAAACGGTGAAACCAATGACCAGAGCGGGAATCAACCAGGCCAGAAGTTGCGTATGAGGTCCCCAGTCAAATAGGCGTAGTTCAATGACCGTTGAGGCCCAGACCTGATGCAATTGTGTCGTCATGCATAAAGCAAACAGAAACAAGCCACCAGCAACATACTTCCACAATCGATGCCTTCCGGAAAAATCATGCAGACTTTGTGTACGCAGTGCTGCAATCAGCAAAGCAATCTGTCCCGAGAAAAACAGAAGAGATCCTGTCAGAAAAAGAGGCAACGGACTCTGTTCCAGTGACAGGTATGCAGACAGCGCTGATTCGGGAGCAAACCATTCCATTCGATAATAGTCGAAGGCAATCAAACCGGAAAAACACAAAAAAATCGGCAGATAATAGACAGCGAGTTTCCAGCGTTTTGGAAAGATGAGAGTGCGCAGAGGATATTGGCCTGCTGCAAAGCGATTGGTTCTCGCATTGGAAGCAGGTGTAGAATCATCGTTCGAATCATCGAGAGATTCTAAAGATTCTGACGCCAGTCTTCGGCGTCGACGTTCATCCATGGAACGAGAGCCAGCAAATCCAGTAGACATTGATTCTCTTTACGATCCTTCAGCGAGATCTTTGTCGTCAATTCAATTTTTCGATTGAGTGAATTGAATGAAGTATGATTTCCATATCAGGATAGTGAGAGAGGAATGATCCAGTTCACACTACCTCGGAAGTACTTTACTCTTCTTACATCGGTAACCGGCAATTCGCCGCACGAGTCAGGATCTTCATTTTGTGTCGACTGAAGGCAGGCATGTTTACTGCATTTGGATCTACTGTTTTAACTACTATTGACTCCGTGATGATCAATATCGAGATAATACGTCTATTGCACCTATCTTTACCAGTTTAGTGGTTTTGATAAAATTAAATTGTTTGAATTGATGGCGAGGGGCGGGTAACTCTCTGATATTATTAGGCTTATGTGTTGTTGCGAATTCTAAGTCTGAACAGTCCTCAGCACATTACAGACTGTATATAATAAGCGGTCACGTTCTGGGCCTCACTACTTTCAATTAAATGGAATGCTGTTTTATGTTGATACGATGGAAATGCGTCTTGGCACTGGTTTCGTTTTTGTTTCCTGTTGCTTTGCTAACGGCGGCTGAGATTCCTGAATCCGCAATCTCCTCAGATGCGAGTCTGGTCATTCGGCTCAAGCAGCCGAAAAAGACACTGCAAAATATTTCTGGTCTGTTGAATCGGATCGATGAGTCACTGACCGGAGTTGTTCAGGGGAATTTACGTACGATTCTCGGACGTTCTCTTTCAAACCCTGAACTGGCCGGCGTAGATCGTTCGCGCGATTTGTTTGTCGGCGTGTTTCTTAGTCAGGCTAAACAACCAGGGTTGCTCTACGTAATTCCGGCTAGTGACCCGAAAGCGATCAAGTCTGCCCTGGGCAAAGATTTTCATCTCGTCATACATGAGAAATGGGTTCTTTATAGTGAAGACCAGAAACTCGTTGATCAGGCAGTGGCATTGTTAAAATCGGATCAACAGAGCTTTCAGGATCTGATGAGTAGCCCTGCACGAGATCTGTTTGCAGGCGGAGATCTTTCTGTGTATGTGAATTCACAAAAGATCGTAAAAATCTACGAGCCACAATTAGCACAGGCAGATTCGAAAGTAAATGAGGCACTCACCCAGCTTTCCTCAACGGTAAATTCAGCACCCGGTGTGAATATGAAGCCCATACTCTCAATGTATCAAAGACTGGCCAAAGCAGCTTTGCAGGCAGTTAAGGATTCAAAAAGTTATACGACAGCATTGAAGACCGGGAATGACGGGATCGATTTGGAGAGCCGGTTTGAAGTCAAAGAAAACTCTCTCACTGACCAATTGTTTCAGAAGAATCCACCACAGCGTTTCGCACAACTGGGAAAGTTTCCAGCAGATCAGCTGGCATATATTGCAGGTGCAGGAAATACCGATGCGCTCATTACCTGGGGTTTGGATTTTACAGCGCAAATGTTTGACGAAACCAAAGAAAACGCGGAAGACAAGGCAAAATTCGAGACAATTGTCAAAGAGATCCGCAAATTAAAGTTTGGCAGCTATTATTTTTCTTTTGAGTTGGGAAAACTTTCTGAGGGAGTGCTGAATGCCTATACCATTTCGGAAGTGGAACCTTCAAGCCAAATGCGAAGTTATACACGTGAAATGATGTCATTAATGAAGAACATTTCGCTGCCGGGAATGAAGCAGGATATCACGATGACTCCTGATGCAGAGAAAGTTGGTAAGGAAACCGTTGATCTGACGGTCATCAAACAGGAGGTTGATCCGGAATTTGATCCTTTGCAGATTCAGAAAAGGATGCTGGAAGTTCTGTATGGTCCTCGGGGCATTACCAATCGCATGGCATATCCAGAAGGGATGGTGCTCCAGGCAATGGGGACAACGGCTTCCATGAAAAAATTTCTGGATGCACTCAATGCAACTGCTGATTCCAAAAAGATTTCTCAAAATCAACCTGCTTTTATAGAGGCTCGCAAACAGGGGCTCAGTAAAGCAAATATTCTCGTCATGATCGATCTGCCTTCGAGCATTGCAAAAGGTTATAATATTTTAGCAGAGAGCAGGCAGAAACAGGGATTGTTTTCAGACGAACTGTTGAAAAAGCAGGGAATCACCGCCGCTTATCTGACATTCAGTCTGACGTTGGGCAAGCAATCCATGACGACCAAAACTTATGTACCCGTGCAGAATCTGAAGAGCGGGTTCAAGATGTTTTCAATCATCATGGGGCAGGGATCGTAGAATCCGAGTCGAGAACTGGAAAATAACTGAAAAAAAGTTATGGTTGTCTGGTGTAGATGATATCACAGATAAGTTGTTGTCATCATAGGTTTTATGTGACTCCGATGGTTTTTATGATTACCTGTAAAAACAGGAATGACACTTGGTTTCGCAAATCATCTCTTGAAATTATCTACATTTTATCGAAAACTGACGAAAATAAGCGAACCATGGACAGACTTCTGCTGTCTTAATGGTAGGGAGAGTTTGCAGGCTTGCTGTCTGAGGCTCTCTGATGAATTTAACTTTTGTGAGCGGAAATACTCCGTTTTTTTTACGAGGCAGAAAGCCTCTTTTTTTAGTCTCTTTCTCTGCGGTTTAACGCAGGAGGTGCACTGATGATTTTTTCTAAACAGAATCGTCGTTTCGTCGTCAAAGCAATTAACAATAGCGCGTTTGTGAAAACAGCAGCTGTCGTGAAAGCCATCGATGCCGTCCGTGCAGCCCTCCGTCTAGATTCGTTAAACCCTCTACGTGGAGAACGATTGCCGGAATCCGGTGGTATGCCGGGGACCCCCTCGATGAGTTGGCATTGTTGTCAACATCAATCATCGATGCATCTGCTATATCGAAAATATATGCAGATAACGGGTGCCAGAACCACTGTGACCGGAACTGCTTCGTAAGCAGTCTCCTATTCCCTGCTTTTTAGCAGAAAATCGTTTACTCAAAGTGGTTGGTTAAAACGCAATTCCAGTTTTGACTGACCCTGCCATGTTTGATGGCGAGAACACAAACGTTGTCACAAGTAAGACCAGTTGAAGAATTCAACGCTTTCTCTGGTTTTCAGATGACTTAAAACAATGTTCGTTCTCAACTCGATCATGATCGCAGCTACCACTTTGAACATCCTTGAATCAAAAGTCCTTGCTCAGGGACAGAGAAGAGATAGAACAATGGAAGATCTAAAGTTAGTTCAATTAGTTACTGCTGCTCAGAATGGTGATCGAGAAGCATTCGGTTCATTGGTTGTTCAGTTTGAATCGACAGTTTACGCGATTGTTATGAAGCGATTGCGTAACCATGCAGAAGCGAGTGAAGTGACTCAGGATATTTTCATCCAGGCAATGCGAAAACTGTCTCAGTTGAATTCTCCGGAACGTTTTGCGGGTTGGCTGCGACAGATTGCCGTTCGGATGTCAATCAATCGTGCTGTTCGTCGGCCTAACGAGTGCATTCAGAGTCCGGATACATTTATTGTTCTGGATAATGAACCAGAAAGCCCGTTAGATAAACTACTGGAAACAGAACGGGCGACTGAGTTGCGAGGAAGTCTGGATCAGTTGGGTGAAGTCGACCGGCAGACACTGATCTCATTTTACTTCAAAGGACAGTCTCTGAAGGAAATGAGTCACGAATTTGATCGTCCCATTGGAACGATCAAGCGTCGACTGCACACCGCACGGAATCGTCTGCGGGAAGCCCTGCTGGACCTGCAGTCCGTTTAATTATCAGTAAAGTAAAAAGCAAAGCCTGCAAGGGGAAACTCCTGCAGGCTTTGTGTATTTCGGAAATAAAATTTGAGTACGACCTCGCGCTACTTTCGTACTTGACGAAACGAGACATTCGAGAATGGATCAGGGAAGTACGATTCTGGCCCGAGTGAGTAATGTCGTCAGGGCCATCAATGGAATACCTGAAATGGAAGAGTGGTCTGTGGATTCAATCTCTTCGAACAGTGTGATTCCCTGGCTTTCCAGTTTATACGCACCGGCACAGTCCAGTGGCTGATCAAATTGAATGTAACGTTTGAGGGCCGTGCGATCGAATTGTCGCATTTTGAGTTTGGTGTGATTCACGTGTGTTTCATTAAAGTCAGGCCCCAAAACCGCAATCGCGGTGATGAGCAAATGCGTTTTGCCCTGCATTGACAGGAGCTGTTCCAAAGCGCGTTCTGCAGTACCAGGTTTTCCTAAGATCGTCTCTTCGAAAGAAACCAGTTGGTCTCCGCCAATCACGATGGCGTCGGGGTTTTGTTGAGAGACTCCTTTGGCTTTTTCCATTGCCAATGTTTCTGCCAGGGTTTCCGGAGACAGACCAGCCTGTTTAAACAGATTTTCATCAACTTTTGGATCACAAGTGTCAAACTTTAGCCCCAGTCGCCGTAATTGAGCAGCGCGATAAGGGGATGTGCTGGCCAGAATCAATTTCATAGAAGACCCTTAACGTTTTCAAATTAGCTGGCAGGTTGAAAAAAGACCTGTCTCGGAGAGAGTTGATTGAGGGATCGGTTCCATTCTGCAATCGCGGCGAGTTCTCCCTTTGGAGTGATGACGGCAATTTCTGACAGCTGAGAATCAGCGGGAATTTGGTCAGGATGACATTCCAGCTTGCGCCCCTGACTGAGATGCAGGAGTTCTCGTTCGTTGCATTCATATTGAGTGAGATGTGCGACCGCAGAAGCAGGGTTATGCAGTTGCGTGGTAATCGATTCGAGGGAGCACTCTTGATCAAGGTTTATTGCGGATGAAAGGTGAAACGTTCCAATTCGTGTACGAACCAGAGAGGTCATGATGGCGCCCACCCCCAGTTGTTCTCCGAGGTCACGGCCCAGTGATCGCACATAAGTTCCCGAACCGCAGACAATGCGAAGTTGAAAACGCGGGAATTCAAAATCGAGTAGTTCGAGTTCATGAACTTCTACAGTACGGGGTTGAATTTCAAAAGTCTCTCCGCGGCGGGCGCGATCATAGGCGCGTTGTCCATCGATATGCACGGCTGAAAATTGTGGTGGAACCTGTGCAATCATTCCGGTCAATGCTGGCAGGCAGATTTCGAGTTGCTCCCTTGTCAAGCGGGGGCAATCTGGGGTTGCGGTAACATTGCCAGAGATATCATCAGTATCGCTGCGTTTACCCAGGATAAACTCGCCAATGTATTCTTTCGGTTGTTCCTGTACAAATCGGATCAAGCGGGTAGCAGAGCCAATGCAGACGACCAAAACACCCGTGGCCAGAGGGTCGAGTGTGCCGGCGTGTCCTGCTTTTGCAGGTTTAACCAGCTTCTGAATTCGATCCACAACTTGACGTGAAGTCATGCCTTCGCGTTTATGAATATTCAGTAAGCCGGATAATTTCAGGCCAACAGCATTTTCGGAACTCATCGGAAAATGTTTCCCGTTTTTCTGGTGTATGCCAGCACAGAATGATTCGACAGTAAATAACTTTAGATCAAACCGTGACGCGGACTTTTTGTTGGTGATAATTCAAGGCAGCTCCTACAAATCCAGCAAAAAGCGGATGAGGGCTGACTGGCTTGGATTTAAATTCCGGATGGAATTGGACGGCCAGATACCAGGGATGATCAGGGATTTCTACAATCTCGACCAGATTTCCATTGGGGCTGGTACCTGTGGGAATCATACCCGCTTCAATCATCTGTTTTCGATATTCCGGATTGAATTCATATCGATGTCGATGGCGCTCAATGATGGAATCGGCACCATAGCAGGTATGTGCGTTTGATTCGGGCTTAATGATGCAGTCTTGAGCGCCCAGACGCATGGTTCCCCCTTTTTCTGTCACTTCTTTTTGTTCTTCCAGTAAACAAATCACGGGGGCGCTGGTTTCGCTGTTGAACTCAGTACTATGCGCGTCCGGTAAATTCAGAACGTTTCTGGCAAATTCAATGACCGAACATTGCATTCCCAGACAGATACCAAAGTAGGGAATTTCAGCTTCACGTGCAAAGCGTGTGGTTGCGATTTTTCCTTCGATGCCACGTTTTCCAAATCCGCCGGGAATCAGGATTCCGTCGACGTTGGAAAGCAGGGTTTCTGGCCCTTGTCGTTCGATCTCTTCCGCTTCGATTCGTTTTAACAGAATACGCGTGGAATGATGGAAGCCCGCATGGAACAACGATTCATAAATCGATTTGTAAGCATCTCTGTGATCAATATATTTTCCGACGACCGCAATCGTAACTTCATGATCCGGATTTTTGATCCGATTCAGCAGTGAACGCCAGTTGGAAAGATCCAGAGGCTCGGCATCCAGTTGTAGTTTGCGCGTGATGAGTTTGTCCAGGCCATCATCGGCCAATCCCTGGGGGACTTCGTAAATGGAATATTCTGTATCAATTTCCTCAATCACCGCCTCTTTTTCCACATTGCAGAACAGAGCTATTTTGGCTGCATGGTCTTTGTCCATGGGGCGTTCGGTTCTAACAACTAATACATCGGGTTGAATACCAATCTGTCGCAATAACCCCACGCTATGTTGTGTAGGTTTGGTTTTCATTTCTCCCGCAGCTTTGATGTAAGGCACCAGAGTTAAGTGAATGAACAGGCAGTTTTCCTTGCCGATATCCAGAGGAATCTGTCTGATCGCTTCGAGAAATGGCAAACCTTCAATGTCGCCTACAGTTCCCCCCAGTTCCGTAATGACCACATCAACGTCGGAACTGGCAAGATTTAAAACAGACTCTTTGATTTCATCGGTGATATGGGGAATCACCTGCACTGTGGCACCCAGGTATTCGCCACGTCGCTCTTTTTCGATCACCCGCTGGTAGATTTGTCCGGTTGTGTAATTGGATTTTCGGGAGAGAGGGCTGTTTGTGAATCGTTCATAATGACCGAGATCAAGATCGGTTTCGGAACCATCATCCAGCACATAGACTTCGCCATGCTCATAGGGATTCATCGTTCCCGGATCGATGTTGATGTAAGGGTCCAGCTTCTGCATACGAACCCGGAGACCCCGTTGTTCGAGAAGAAGCCCAATCGAAGCGGACGTCAATCCTTTTCCCAAAGAACTGACAACACCACCTGTGACGAAAATATGTTTAGTTGTATGTTTGGTCATTTTACTATCTGCTAATCGAAACCTGGTTAGTTTTTTTCATAATATGCGATGCAATCCCAATTTGCACGTTCCAAAAGTAGGAAAGTTAAACTTGCTGCATTCCAGAATTCAGAGGCAAGCAGGGCATAGCATATTAAAGAGAATCCAATCTCACATTCGTTTTATTTTGTTCCAAATTCTGTCTGTTTGTTTTCGTCTATTTTATCAAATGATTTCTAAAAATGGTTATCAAAATTCCTGATTATGGCGTGTTACAAATTGAGCATAATCATCCGGCGTATCAATACCAACTGTAGGATGTGATACTTGAGCAACTTGTATCGTAGCACCGGTTTCCAGAGCGCGTAATTGTTCTAAATTTTCCAATTGTTCAAGAGGAGTCGGTGGGATTTTCGTTAAATCCAGCAAAAACGGTCTGCGGTATGCGTAGATTCCCAAATGCAGCAACCAGGGGCTCTGCTCTGGCAAAAGTGTTTCGGGCGCCGTATCTCGGCTAAACGGGATAGGAAGACGACTGAAGTACATCGCGGATCCATCAGTGCGACAAACCACTTTAGTGCAAGAACGATCCTGCAACTGTTCTAAGTCACGAATCGGTGTTGCTAAAGTGGCCATATCTGCATTGGGGGTCTGTATAAGTAGTTCAATCAACTGATCGATCGATTGAGGTGAAATTTCTGGTTCGTCTCCCTGAATATTGACCAGGATTTCCGCATCAAATAGTTCTTTGACCGCCACTTCGGCAATCCGGTCGGTACCGCTGGGGTGTTCTCCCGTCAGAAAGGCTTTTCCACCGAAACCATGAACCACCTCCAGTATTTCCAGGCTGTCTGAAGCAACAATCAGACGGTCTAGCTTTTCCGATGAGGCAGCCGCTTCCCAGGTATGCTGAATTAATGATTTTCCCGTTTCATTTAGCAATAACTTCCGCGGCAGCCTGGAAGATTCCAGTCTGGCTGGAATGACGCCGCACACTAGCATGTGAACACCTCCTGTGTTTCCTGATGACCGGCTTATTTCAATAAACCATCAACTGGTTCAATTTATCAACAGAGAGTCCGTCTCTTCAAGCGGGGAACAGACAAAACTCGGGTATTCCCTCAAGTATTCTATTTGATTGACTTCAAAGCACATTTTAGAGGCTGGTATTGGAGAGGAACGAAAGTTCTGATATGGTGAGTCTTCAACAGGTTAGGTCTTAATATCATACCACATCAGGGATGCAAAAATGGAGTACGGATTCTTAGGATATCGATCTACGTTCATGTTGGATTTTGTGGTCTCAGCGCTAGTTTTGATCGTGCCTTTGCTGTTATTCAGTCTCTATTCTGTGAAACTCAAACGAAACTTTTCTCTGCATAAAAAACTGCAGATTGTGCTTGGCGCGGTACTGCTGGTTGCGGTGACAGCATTTGAAATTGACGTGCAGATCATGCATGGTGGATGGCAGAATATTGTGAACCAGCGTGAAATCCCACTTACCCCTGAGCAATTTAACTTTGCACGTAATGTTCTCTATGTGCATTTGGTTTTTGCCGTGTCGACTCCGCTGTTCTGGGCAACCACTCTTTTCCTGGCTCTGAAGCGAATTCCCAATCCGCCCGCACCTTGCGCGCACAGCAAGCTGCATCAAAAACTGGGATGGATTTCCACGATTGATATCACACTGACTTCGTTGACGGGCTTGTACTGGTATTACGTCGCTTTTGTCGCCAGCGCCTGAATACGGGCAGTATTCTATTCAGATCAGGATTTCTTCTTGGAGCGGGACAATGGTCCTTTGTCAGGTTTTTCCCCTTCATCACTCTTTTTGTCTTTTGAGAGAACGTTGGCGATGGCATCGAGAAACACATCCATTGCGAAAGGTTTCCTCAGGTAGTCATCGACCCCCAGCATTTCTGCATAGGCTTTATGTCTGCCCCCTTCATTGGCTGTAATCATGATGACTTTCGGGGGAGAGGGAAGCGACTTCAGAGTTTCCAGGACTGGAAAGCCACCCATTTTGGGCATCATCATATCGGTGATCACCAGATCTGGATTTTCTGATTGGGCGAGTCTTTGCCCTTCCAGACCGTTTGGTGCCACAATGATATTATATCCCGCTGATTTGATCACACCACTCAGGGTACTGGAAATCTCGCGGTCATCTTCGATCAATAAAATCGTATAATCAGTTGACATGGTAGTTCTCATTCCCTGGAGAAACGAATTGTTTCTCATAGCTCCTGTTTTCAAAGTGACTCATGGCCACGTCCGTAGACATTAACTGTTCTGCGTATATGGTATGCCTCTATTCAGTGATTCTCAAGGCAGTTATATGAAACAGTTTTGATTCTTCATTTTTCCAGCCTGTCGATCATACTGTTATACCGGCTTTTCCGAAGATTCTTCAGGCCATTTCCGCTTGCGAAATGAACGCTTTTACCATCTGGTCACTTTTGACTCCAGGGGCTCTTTCCACTCCACTGGCGGTGTCAACTCCAAAAGGGGCAACCGCTTTGATTGCATCACCTACGTTTTCTGGAGTCAGTCCACCTGCCAGAATCAAGGGAGGCCATTCCTCAGTGCGATAGTTTTCCCGAATCATCTCCCAGGGGGCGATGAGGCCGGTTCCGCCATAGGATTGAGGTGAATAAGCGTCGATCAGTATTTGATCGGGTCGTTTCCCACGCTGATCACATTCAGCCAGAAATTCAGCCAGAGTGTCCAAGTGGGGCTCATCTGTGCGAAAAGCACGAATCATATGCAGATCTGGTAATGTCTGGGCCAGTTCTGCCAGAAATTCAGCAGGCTCATCGCCATGGAGTTGTATCACATCTAAAGAAAGATCCCGGCAAGTAGAGATTACTTCTGCCAGTGAGTGCTTTACAAACAGACCGACCACAGATATGTCCCGGAACGAAACGGCTGATTTGATCTCAATCGCTGTTGCAAGATCAATCGAGCGCGGAGACGGCGCATAGAAATTCAGACCCAGAGCCGAAGCGCCCAGGTCTGCCACCATGCAGGCGGCACTGGTATCTATAATCCCGCAAATTTTGACCCACATCGTGTTGAGATTTCTCTTATGAAGTCCAGTACGATTTTGATTCAGACAGGAAAAAGTCCGACATCTTCGTTAATACTCTGGTTCGGACTTCAGCTCCTTGTGTAAAAAAGCATTATAGACATCTTCTACTTCAAGGAGTAGAGGCCACACGGACAAATTTAATGCAGACCGGTTTGGGAACCCGAATTTCGTGCCCCGTATTTTGAAGTGTTCCTGTTTCCTGGTTGATTTTAAATACCACAACGTTGTGAGTATTCTGGTTAGCGGCCAGAAGAAATTTTCCCGTCGGATCAATTTTGAAATTCCGCGGTATTTCACCACCCGTCGATTCAAATCCAGTCGAAGTCAATTTTCCCGTTTGTTGATCAATTTGATACATGGCGATGGTATTGGGGCCACGGTTCGAACCATACAGAAATTTTCCAGAGGGATGGACTTGAACTTCGGCAGTCGAGTTTCCTTTCGCTGGAGTTTCTTCGGGAACTGTGGAGATCGTCTGGATTTCCTCAAACGAACCTTGCTTTGCATTATATTTCATGGCCGTAATGGTTCGGTTTAATTCGTTAATTACATACCCCCATTTTCCAGTAGTATGAAAAGCAAAGTGACGTGGTCCTGCACCGGATGCCATTTTAATTCCAGGTATAGAGTTGGGTTTAAGGACGCCATTTTCCGGATTGAACTGGTAGACCAGCAGTTGATCAATACCCAGGTCAGCCACTATCGCATGTTGATTCTGCAGATCTAAATTGATGGAATGAGCATGGGGTGCTTTCTGTCGCCTTGGATTGACACTCGAGCCGGTATGTTGAACAACGGAAACCTCTTTTTTCAGCTTTCCATTCTTGCGAAGTCGAAGCGAACAGATATTGCCGCCGGTATAATTGGCAACCAGGAGTGTTCTGCCAGTGTCATCAATATCAAGATGGCAGGGGGCGGCGCCCTTTGACGAGAGTTGATTGAGTAGCGTTAATTTGCCCGTTTCAGGATCAATCGCAAAGGCACTGACGGCACCCGCTTTGGTGCCTTGAAAGTCGGCAATTTCGTTTACGGCATAGAGATATTTTTGCGTCGGATGAATCGCCAGAAATGAGGGGTTATCAACATTTTCAGTTGTTCCGATATGGGATAGTTTTCCTGATTCGGTGTCCATTAAAAGCTGGTAGATGCCTTTGCTCTCACTGCCGCGGGTATAGGTGCCCACATAGACCCGGATTTTTTCTGCAGCCGAGACTCTTTGAGCGTCGAGGACTGTAATGAGTGAACTTAGCATAATTACGGCACCCAGCAGAAAAGATTTTGGTAAAAGCATAGTCTGACCTTGAATCGATAGCGTAAAGAGAATGGGAGGACAGAGAAATCGAGTCTGAGCCCAGCGATTGCTTTTATTTGACTCAAATTTGTCGGGAAACGCAATAGTCTATTTCTCGGATGATCTGAAATACCTGATATGGCGATCCTGTGATTTTAGATCGGTGGGGATTATACTTGCGATCATGTTGAAGCGGATTACTTTGCACAATTTTATGAGTCATTCACATACCGTGATCGATTTGTCGCCCGGTCTGACCGTTCTGACTGGACCCAATAATTGCGGTAAGTCAGCCTTCGTGTCTGCGCTACAGATCCTGGCAGAGAATTCCTCAGGCGATTTTATGGTCAGGCATGGAGCAAAGGAATGTTCTGTGATTGTGGAAACGGATGATGGCCATACAGTCGAATGGAAACGAAAAAAAAAGACGGTTAGTTACTGTATCGATGGTGAGGATTTTCACCGATTAAGAAACAGCGTACCTGATAAATTGCGGCAGGTTTTAAAACTGTCGAAGGTCAAAGCAGGTGATAACGACCCTTTTGATGTTCATTTCGGTGAGCAAAAGTCACCAATTTTTCTGCTAGGTGAGCGTGGCAGCCGGGCCGCTGCTTTTTTTGCATCCTCTTCGGATGCCTCAGTCCTGATCGAAATGCAGAAACTGCATCGTAGTAAGGTCAAATCGGCGCAACAGGAGTTGCAACGCTTGCAGTCGGAATTCAAACAGACCTGCGCGATCGTTGATGTGCTCGCACCTGTTCCTGATCTGGAAACAAAATTAGAGGAACTCGACAAAACCTATGAAGCACTACTTTCCGAAGATCAACAGATTCAACAGTTAGAATCATTCATCCAGGGGTGGGAACGATCAGCTCAATCGGTATCAAAGCTGAAGCATACCGTTCAAACTTTGAATATATTGCCTGAAGAACTACAGCAGGAAAATGAAAAACCGATCGAACTGCTGACTCAGCGGTTGCAAGACGTAAATCAGCAGGTCAGGCAAACGCAATTCAATGTCATCGCTTTGACAGGTTTAGAGGAACCGCCTGAGATGCATGAGACCCTTTTATTGAAAGGGTTGATCAATGAATTCCAGATTCAGGACCAAATCCATAATCAGGCCAAGACGACGAGCTTATATCTGAAGCATCTGGATGAACCACCTGCGTTGTCAGATACCGATACATTGCAGAATGGGATTGAGAAAATTCAGTATGCAGCAGAACGGGTTGACGTCGACCGAGCGGAATACAAGATTCTGGAGAGCTGCGCACCACCCCCTGCGATGGATGACATACAGAGTTTGATATCAATCTGCCAGCAGTGGAAAGAATCGCAAATGCAGCTGGACCAGTTGCAGCAAAACTGTCACGAGTGTAACGCAGAACACGCAGCTGTTCGTGCGGAGTTAGAGGATTGGGTCAAGAAAAACCCGAGCTGTCCCACCTGTGGTGCGGAACTGGAGCCTGAGCAGTTCTTACAGGCAGCAGAAACCGGATTGAAGGGGCATGCACATGGAGCGTGATTCCTATTGCGGTGTGTTGTTGATTGGAGATCCTCATGTGGAGGGGCGGGTTCCCGGTTTTCGGAAAGATGAATATCCAGAGGTGGTTCTGGAAAAATTGCACTGGTGCCTGAAAACGGCTCAAGACCAGAATCTGCTTCCCGTCATTCTCGGCGATTTATTTCATGTTCCCCGTGATAATCAGAATTCGTTACTTTGTCAGTTAATCAATCTGTTTGATTCTCCCGTTTATGGGATCTATGGAAATCATGACTGCCGGGAAAATCAACTGACCGAACACGATACTTTGAGCATTCTCGTCCAGGCAGGCAAGTATCACCTGCTCTCAGCAGAAGCACCCTGGCGGGGGAAGATGCGGGGCCAATCGGTGATCGTCGGCGGTACTTCCTGGGGGCAAAAATTACCCAAGTCGGGTGAGTTTGAAAACGAAGAGGAAGATCCTTTAATTATCTGGGTGACGCATCATGATCTGATTGTACCCGGTTACGAAGAGCAGGGGCATTTTAAGCCGTATGAAATAGTGGGTGTGGATTATGTAATCAACGGCCACATTCATCGGACTCTGGAAGATGTAGTAAAGGGACAGACCACCTGGGTGACGCCCGGTAACATTGTGCGCAGATCGCGCAGCGATGCTTCACGGTCACATGTGCCTTCGGTTCTGAAGCTGGAAGTCACACCGGAAGGCTGGGGACGGTCAGTGCTTGAGGTACCGCATCAGGCGTTTGATGAAGTGTTTTATGAAGAAGTATTAGAAGAAACCGAAGAGGGGGTTCCCTCGGCGTTTATTTCTGGATTGGCAGAATTACAGTCGAGACGAACAGATACTGGTGCCGGTTTACAATTATTCCTGGAGAAGAACCTGGAACAATTTAGCACAACGGTTGCAGACGAAGTACGAAATTTAGCAAGTGAGGTTTCGAGTAATGACACCGAATGATCAAAATGATGTGCCTGACATTGAAACGTTGACGGCACACTATCAGGAATTAAACAAACGTAAAATCGAATCGGAACGCGATCTGGTCAATGCGGAAAAAAATCTGGATGAGCTGAAACAGCAGGCACTGACCGACTACGGAACAGATAATCTTGAAGAGTTAAAAGAGAAACTGGAGCAGATCAAAGCAGAGAATGAACGAAAACGAGCCGAGTACCACCAGACTCTGGGAAAGATCGAAGCAGAGTTAGCAAACATTGAAACAGAACATCAGGCGACAGATACACCTTAAACAAAATCCTTTTAGAATAAGACGAGCCTCATGGCCAGGATATTTTCCCAATCAGAACCTTCCCGTTCTCAACAGGAATTGAGCTCTCCCAAAGCTTTGCAACGTCGATGTTGGGAGTTGTCAGCGGTACGTAAACAGAAAGGGAAAGAAAAGAAACAATTGACCAGACAGATCACGGAAACGGAGCAATATGTTGCCATTTCTGATCAAGTCTCTGAAGCGCTCGAAACTTTGAGCGGGCAGTTGTTTGAACAACAGCTAGAATTGATTCAGGAAAAACTGACCATTGCGCTTCAGGAAGTACTGGAGCAGCCTTTGAAATTGAAAGCCGTTGCCGAATGGAAACACAGAGGAGCCAGCGTCGACTTTCAGATCGAGCGGGAGGGAAACATTGAGGACATCATCCGCGGGCAGGGGGGCTCAGTGGCCAATATACTGTCTGTGGGTTTGCGGATGTTTGCATTGATGACGTTAGACGAATCTGAGCATAGACGGGTACTGATATTGGATGAACAGGATTGCTGGTTGAGACCCGATTTAGTACCGCGACTGGTGAAAATTATTCACGAAGCAGGAGAAGCGCTCGGCTTCCAGGTGATTATGATCAGCCACCATGATCCGGCCATGTTTGAACGGTATGCGGATTGCATTTATCAATTTACTCCTTCAAAAGAGGGAGTTCAGGTACAACGTGTGGAAACGGACTGGCAGTTGAGAGACTGAGAAACTGGCACTGCAACTTTGTTGAAAGAATACAAGATTAATGTCACAGGAAAAATATAAGACGGCACCAACGCCGACTGATAAAATGCCGTCGGGGATTCCCTATATTGTGGGAAATGAAGCAGCTGAGCGCTTCAGCTTTTACGGTATGCGGGGCATCCTGGTTGTGTTTATGACGAAGTTTATGCTGGATGCCAGTGGTGAAGCAGATTTTATGTCAAATAATGACGCCACTGCTGTCTTCCATCTGTTTGTCGCTGCGGTTTATTTTTTTCCGCTTGTGGGGTCTCTTCTCGCCGATGTCTTTTGGGGAAAGTATAAAACGATATTGATACTTTCTGTCGTCTACTGCCTGGGTCATTTGGCATTAGCCATTGATGAAACAAAGATGGGGCTCTATCTGGGGCTGGCACTCATCGCCATAGGTGCGGGAGGAATTAAACCTTGCGTTTCTGCACATGTGGGTGACCAGTTCGGTAATCAAAATCAACATTTACTCAGCAGAGTGTTTGGCTGGTTTTATCTTGCCATCAATCTGGGAGCATTTGTTTCTTCCATTATGATACCAATTATCTTGAGAGATTATGGACCACATTATGCCTTTGGGTTACCGGGCATTCTGATGCTGTTGGCCACGATTCTCTTCTGGATGGGGCGAAACAAGTTCGTGCATATTCCCGCATCGGGGTGGGAGCGATTTCGAAAAGATACGTTTGGAAAAGAAGGGGTTCAGGCATTACTGAATCTTTCCGTGCTTTATTATGTTTTCCTGCCCGTGTTCTGGGCGTTATTCGATCAGACCGGTTCCTCCTGGGTTATTCAGGGACTGCAGATGGAAACTCATACGGTGACCCCCTTCGGGAGCTTTGAGCTTGGTGCCGCGGAAGTTCAGGCATTTAACCCCTTGTTCATTTTAATTTTGATTCCCACGTTTTCTTATGTGATATACCCGATGATTAATCTGGTATTTCCATTAACACCCTTACGAAAAATATCGATAGGTTTTTTTCTGGCTGCGGCCTCTTTTGCCATCAGTGCGCTGATTCAAATTCGAATTGATGCTGATCTGGTAAATCCTCCCCACATACTCTGGCAGGCGCTGCCCTATCTCGTATTGACTGCGGGTGAAGTGATGGTTTCCATAACCTGTCTTGAATTTTCGTATACTCAGGCTCCCAAATCGATGAAGTCATTTATTATGTCGCTCTATTTTCTTTCGATGACGGTAGGGAATCTGATGACGGCGGGAGTGAATAAAGTCATAATGATCGATGAAGACAATTCACATCTGGAAGGAGCCAACTATTTCTGGTTCTTCGCCGGAGTGATGTTCGTAGCCGCGGTCCTGTTTATCTTTGTGGCTAGATTTTATCGCGGAAAAACTTATATTCAGGATGAAGAGCAAGACGCCGCTCAGGCTCGGGAAGAAGGGATTCAATAAGCTTTTACAAAACGATTGCAAACTGCTTTTCTTTATGTGAGATCTTGCTATGATCTGCTGAAGGCAGTGAGTGACTGCGGGACAAAAATTCGTTCAATCAAAATTCAAAAAATGGTACGCTTAGATAAAGGAATGAAAAATGCGTTTCTCTCAAACGTTTCAGGTAGCAGTGTGTGGTATCAGTTTAGCATTATTTGTGGGATGTTCATCAAAAGAGGAGACTCGGACTTTTAGCGACAAGGATTCAAATGCCTCTGCTGAAGCAGAACACGCTCATGATCATGCTCATGAGCATGGGCCAAACGGGGGGCATCTTCTGGAAGTCGGAGAAGAACAATATCACCTCGAAGTAGTGTTTGATGACAAAGGTCGAACCTTGACGGCGTTTGTTTTGGGGCCCGATGCGAAAACCGCATTTCCGATCGAAGCGGAATCGCTTGATTTCGATCTGGAAGTGGGTGACAAAGAGCATGAAATTCCACTGACAGCCAAGCCCTTAGAAGGGGAAGCCAAAGGGAAATCATCCCGATTTGTCGCTGAAGGAAAAGCGGTTCCCGAATCGATCAAAGCAGAGTCTGATTTGGAAGGTCACTTTCATCTGGATATTGGCGACGACCATTTTCATGTCGATCTAGAACATGGCGATCATGAAGGTCACGATCATAAAGGACACGATGATGACCACAAAGGTCATGACGATGATGATAAGGACGTCAAGAAAGCAGAAACACCCAAGAAAGATTCTGCAAAAGAAGAACCAAAGAAGGAAGAACCAAAAGCAACTGAGAAGCCGTAATTTCGGTGTGTTTAACGATTCAAGAAAAAAGCTCCCTTGTTCTGATGATCAAGGGAGCTTTTTTATGAACTTGGATTTCACCTTTGACTCTTCGTACATTGGTTCACGCTAGGCAGAGAGTGGCCCGATGTCGAAATTGGTAGCGATTCAGACCTAACCCAGCTGGGGGATTTCAGGTCATATGATCTGAAATGAAAGCGGCATGCGATGCCAAAAACACAAATTGATATTCAATGATTTAGATGACTTGAGAGATTCTCCATGCCAATTGATTATTTAACCTGCTCTGTGATTCTGTTAATAACATCTGTTTTACAAACTGAGCTCTTGTCTGCAGAAGAGATGCAGATCAATAACTCTATTTATAATGCAGGAAATCGGGTTCAGCTTTTTGTAGATCAAGATTTGGTTAGCAGTTTCAAAAATGTTTCGTTCAATCTTCATGAAGGCGTGAAACATCCTGATAACCCTTTGTTGAAAGCTGAAGAGCCATTCGAAGGATGGAAACTTCAAATTTATGGCACGGTACTGTTTGACAAGGAAGAGGATATTTTCAAAATGTGGTATTTCAGTGATGCCACCGATGAGTTTCCTCACTTTTCCACTCACTATGCAACAAGTACTGATGGGATTCACTGGAAGAAACCACTTGTGGGCACCGTGAAAGCAAAAAGTGGAGCAAAGCATAATGCAGTTTTGAATGGATATCTTCTCGCAAGTGTAATGAAAGATAATCAAGAGTCGAATCCTGCAAAACGATACAAAATGATTTGCTGGCGTCAAAAGCCAGCGCATGGAGCCCATCTTATGGTATCACCTGATGGCTTGAATTGGACGCAAGTCAATGAAAAACCTTTTTGCAGATCTAGCGATGTGATTACAGGGCATTATGATCCTTATCGAAAAGAATATATTGCCTTCCCAAAGTTAGTGACAAATAACAGAGGACATATTCGCAGATGTTTTGGACTTTCCACCAGTAAAAATTTTTCAGATTGGACACCATCTCGTCCCATTTTTAAGGCAGATGCTCGCGATGATTACGGGGCAATGGGGCGGATTGAATCTGCGCGGCATCTACTTGATGTGGAAGATGATCAAAAACTGGTTCGAACAGAATTTTATGGTATTAGTGCCTACCCACATGAAAGTTGCACAATTGCTTTTCCATGGATATTTACAATTAACAATAATGCTCGATATGGAAATCATGAAGGACCCATGGAAGTACAATTTGCTAGCTCCCGAGATTTAACTCGTTGGGATCGGTCATTTCGAAAGCCGATTATTCCAAGGGGTAAAAAGGGAGAATGGGATGAGGGGATTCAAATCGGGGCATCCACTGCTTTTGAATATGGAGATGAAATCAGGCTATATTACAGTGGAGCAAATTATACTCATGGAACGCCATGTCTTTATCGTGAAAAAAACACCGGACGTAAAACAAAATACACTTGTAATATTGGATTAGTGAGTTGGAAGAAAGATCGCTTTGTGTCCGTAGATGCAAATGAAAACGGTGGTGTACTTACAACAGTACCGATTAAATTTAGCGGAAAGCATCTTTATTTAAATGCAAAGACATTTAAACAGGGATCGATATATGTGGATGTGCTGGACGCATCAGGAAATCGTATTCCTGACGTTCCAAGAATGTCTTTCACAGGGGATGACATTCGTGGGAAAGTTCAATTTACTTCTGGAAACTCTGAAGGTTTTTCATCATTGCAGGATAAATTGATCTCTTTAAAATTTCATTTGAAAAATTGTGAGCTATATAGCTATGGGTTTCATGATTAAATATTAATATGTGTTCTGATTATTTATCTCATTATCGAAGCGAGTGCAGGCAAAGTAGCCATTCTACTTTTGAGTTTTCCTCGGATGTCGGTGTGTACTGCTACCAATTCGTCCCTAATCAGTTGCTTCACCAATCAATAAGTCTGGTTGCCTTACAGCCAGAAGAAGCGTCTACAGGTTTCTACGACATCGCCAAAGAGTACATAAAACAGACTGCGTTTTCCACAGTCAATTTTTGCGCTGACTTCTGCCCCAATACGTAACGAATCTTTCGGCAGTTTTTCTTTGTTGAATGTGGCATGAAGTTCAACAATACTGCCACTTTCTTCAGATGTATTAGCACGTGTGGCAATATCATTGACTTCGCCTTTATAAGTCACCTCGTTCGAAGTTGCCAGGATAAATTCAACCGGTAAGTCGGCATCTCCTTTTTTATCTATGGCTCTTAGGATGTGTCCCATTCGCTTTTCTTCCACATCAAGCTCTAATTGCCAGGGACCGGTATTGTCCATGATTTCCAAAAGTAATTCGCCACGCTGGACAGGGCGATTTTTCAGGAGTTGTTCGATTTGAAACGTGGTGACCACTCCGTCAATCGGGGCTTTGACGTTCAGTTTATCAAGACGACTCTTCAGGATTTCAAGATGTTTCTTCACGCCAAAAATTTGTGTTTTAGTTTCATTAAATTGACCACGCAGCCGAATCATATCTTCAGATGGTCGTTTGCTGCTATTTCCAGATTGTAAATTTGCATTCAAGGTGAGCAGCATTAGTTTTAATTCGTTCAATTTGTTTTGTGTTTCCAGCGCTTGTGCCTGTAAATCTTCATTACGAATTTCAACCAGTAGGGTCCCTTGTTTCACTCGTTGGCCACTTTCCACGTGAATTGCGACCACTTCACCTTCCCAGTTGGTAAATACTTCTCGTTGAATGGTAGGCATCAGTCTGCCATCGCAGCTGACACGGTAATCATAAGGAACCAATGCCAGTGTAATACCAGTGGCAATGAGGATCGCGGTGATCACCAGGGTTTTGACTAAAGTCTTCCCGCGTAAGGCAGCAAAACATCGCCCGATGAATCTCCATAAGGGCATCAGGAAGATACTTTCGTAACTGCGTGAATTCGCAATACCACTGGAAATATGCTCCGATAATAATTCTGTCCGACTTTCCAGGTGCGGCCTTGGTTGGCTGTCTGTGATCTGTTCAATAATCAGGCCGCCAATCAACTTTTTCGGGACCTCTTTTTTACGACCAACTAAGGCTTCATCGTTGTTTTTAATAACCGGCTCAGGCTCAAAGAGTGGCACGATCAAGATCATGCGAGTCCCACTTTCCTGCAGATAATCTGCCAGTGGTTCTTCAATTTGAGGAGGAATCGAATCCACCGAACCTGAATAGAGAAATGTCTCCCGGATGGAGAGTACTTTGTTGGCCAGTTTTGAAAGTAATCTTACGGTGTTTGCCCGTTTATTGACCTTATCCTGACCATTAATGGCTTCGATCACAGTTTTCTTGCCGTATTGCATGGCTAAGCTGACGCGATCTGCGTCGAGCAGTTGTCGGCTGTCATTCACTATAGTTGAAGCGACTTCTGTTAAGTCCAGGCTGCGATGAATCTGCTGAACGAATTGATCGACTTCTTCCCAGACTTCCAGAGAGGCATCGGACTTACTGGCTTTCTCGCGTTCTTCCAGATAATGCGAGGCATATCCTGACATCTGTTCGACGAATTGCAGATAACCAGAATGAGCCTGTTTCGGAGAATTCGATCGTTGGAAGATTTCGATGACACCAATCGGTTTCTTTCGAATCGATAGTGCTGCGACAACAATTAAATTATCGGTTGGTAAATGGATGTCAGACTCATTGTCTGCGGTAAAAATACGCGCTTCTGCAGTCGATAATACATCAGATAAAAGACGCTGGTTCTTAAGGATGGCTTCCGGTTCTTCATAAAAACCGGTGTCTGCCAGATTCACCTCACTGGTGACAGCAAGACGACCACTTTCATCAATGAGCCACGCCGCACCTGCGGTGGCACCCAGACCAGCAACGACTCTTCTGAGAAATTCGCGAAAGAATGTCTCAGGTGCCACATTGGAATGAGCGAATTCTTCGATTTCCCGCGCAATACGAACAACACGTTCACGGGTCTGGCTAGGCGATTGGGTGCTTGTCATCGAGTTAGATTACCTGTTTGGTAGTTCGAATGCTTCGAGTTCTAAAGAACGATCTCTTCAGAAATTATACGATACGAGAGTTAGAAAAGTGCAATATTTAGTGTTTTCAGACACTATTTCCTGAACGGGAGTCTCTTTTCATACTATCATTTTATTAAGGAAGAAGAGCGATTGCAAAAATGCATTACGTCGTAAACTCAATTTTTTTGCGATGTTGCGTAAATGAAACGGAAGATTTGTGTAACCCATTCAAGACCACAGAGTCCTATAAACGGCTTTCAAAAATAAGAGACGGTCAAATATTCAAAGTATAACATGCGTATGAAGAGAACGGAGTATAATTTCGCATCAGGTCATTACTTACGATCAATCTGAAGAAAAGATTGGCAGGCAATTTCCTAAAACCAAATGTTAATGTGGGACGAATGCGTTGATTGTGTTGTTCGTGCGGACGAGCTGTCCTGTTTCAACATGTCGTTACGTTCCGAACCTGCCCAATAAAAACACTATACCAACAGCATAAATCGCTTGTCAGCGGGGTAATTGAACCGTTAGATATATGGCTCAGAAGTGTCTATATTTATATGTCGTTTAATGATTGTCTCCAGGATTGAAAAAGAAATCACGCCTGGGTATGTGATCTTGCTTCCAGCAATACAACTGATTCAGATTTGAGGATGAAGTAATGAAATTAATCTCGATGAAAACCTGGTTTTGTTTAATGCTGCTGATCGGCTCAAGTTTGATACTGACGGAAAAAAATCTGGAGGCAGAAAATCAGGCGAAGGCTCAATCGGTTACAACAGTTCCGGGTTCCGCAATCATTGTCAATGAGTGTCGTATTAAATTAATTGATCGTGTGATCTTAGGCAGTGATCGTCCGGGAGTGTTGGAATATGTCGAACCCAACGAAGGAGCACAAATCAAAAAAGGGCAGGTCATTGCGGCACTGAAGAGCGATTCATTAAAAGCTTCGCGAAAGACTGCCGAAAAGCGTTCTTCTAATGACATTGAAATTCGTTATTCCCAAACGGCCAGAGATACCTCGTACGTTGAACTGGAAATGAATCGGGAGATTAACAGACGCGTACCAAACACCATCTCAAAACTGGATATCAAACGCCTGGAGCTGAATGCCAAAAAAAGTGATTTACAAATTGAACAGGCCGAATTGGAGTTCGAGATGAATAAATTGCAGCTTGCAGAAATAGATGCCCAGCTTGAAGAAACAAAAATCCTGGCACCCTTTGATGGTATCGTAACCAAGAAGTTTCGCGCTACGGGAGAAGTAGTACGTCACGGTGATGAAGTATTGGAAGTTGTCAGCACCAAACGAGTCAAAGTGGAAGGCCATGTGAATATTGAAGATTCCTGGAAATTTAGTGTCGGGACACCGGTTGAAGTTCAATTGGAAATTCATGGTGTCCGTCTACCGATAGAAGATGATACCTTTCACGGCAAGATTACTTATATTGATGTGGAAGTCGAACCCATTCATGGAAAAACGATTCGTGTCTGGGCTGAAGTAGAAAATCTGGAGAATATTCTGAAAGCCGGTTACATGGCAACGATGAAAATATTACCTGACAAGTCGGGTAAAAAAGTGGCTCAGGAAACATCTGTAAAAAAATAGTTTTCTTTATTGCCAGTTTACTGACTACAGACGTTTTTTCTTTTTTGTAAAAGACTTTCACTGCATATGAGTACTTTAAGCGAATCCATGACATCCTCAACCGAACGGCCGATTCCGTTGAGCGTGCGCGATGATTTGATCAGCAAATGGATTCATTATAAAGGTCTCGGATACTGGGTAATCAAAGATCCGGTTTCACTGAAATATACGCGACTTCATCCAGAGCAGTTTTATATTTTAAATCTCTTGAACGGTGAACGCTGCCCGGAAGAGATCAAAGATGAGGTGCATCGACAATATCCCACACTGCTGCTTTCGATCTCTGAGATTCAGCAATTGATTTCCGACTTGTATCGAAAAGGCTTGTTGACCAGTGGACGTCCAGGACAGGGTGTCACACTCATTAAACAGCGTCGTGAAGAAAAAAGTAAAAAAATCTTCACCACTTTCAAGAATCTGCTTTATCTAAGACTTCCGGGTTGGGATCCGGAAACTTCTTTGCAGAAAATATATCCTTTCGTAAAATGGATGTGGAAACCCTGGGCGACAACAATGTTCACCCTGTTGATTGTTTCTTCCTGGTTATTGATTGGTGTGCAATTTGAAGCCTTTCGAAGTCGTTTACCAGAATTTCAACAATTTTTTGGCTGGCCGAATCTGATTTACATGTGGTTTGTGCTCGGATCCGCGAAAGTTATCCATGAATTTGGACACGGTATCTCCTGTAAACACTATGGTGGAGAGTGTCATGGAATGGGGATCATGTTCCTCGTTTTTAGCCCCTGTCTCTATTGTGACGTCTCAGATTCCTGGATGCTCAGGAATAAATGGCAACGAATTATTATTGGTGGCGCGGGGATGTATATCGAGGTGATCATGTCGGCGATTGCCGTCTGGGTCTGGTGGTTTACCAAACCGGGGCTCCTGAATCACCTGGCATTAAACCTGTTTTTCATTTCGACGGTCACAACGGTGATCTTCAACGCTAACCCATTGATGCGATTCGATGGTTACTACATGATGAGCGACTTTCTTGAGATACCCAACTTAAGGCAAAAAGCGGATAAGCGTCTTCGCGATACTTTTGCCTGGGTTTGTCTGGGAATCGAGTCGCAGCGCGATCCTTTCATGCCAGAGACTGGCACGTTCGGGTTTATTGCTTACGCGATATCAGCTTCCGTGTATCGCTGGTTCATTATGTTCGGGATTACGCTCTTTCTGTATACGGTTTTAAAACCATACGATCTACAAAGCATTGGTATCACACTCGCAGTCGTTTCCATAGTGACTTTTGTTGGTGGCATATTCCATAACATTTACAAAATTATTTCTGCACCGAGGACCGAACCCATGAATTACTTCAAAGTCTCAGCGACGCTGACTGTCACTGCCGCTGTGATTCTTGGAATACTTTTGATTCCTGTTCCCATGCATTTTGAAGCCCCCTTCATTGTAGAAGGGTATGATGTGAAGCATGTTTACTCGACAGAAACAGGTCGATTGGATCAGGTGTATGCTGAACCAGGTCAACGTGTAGAAAAGGGCCAGCTACTGGCAAGTATTGTGAACATCGAAAAAGAAGATCAGCTCAATCAATTAATAACAGATCGAGATGTTCAGGACGGGGAAATTCGAAAATACCAGGCATTAGAAGATCAGGCTGGTGTCAAAGTTTCAAAAGAGAAGCGTGAGACGATTGAAGAACAAATCGCTGAAATTAAAGAACATCTCAGTAATATGAAAGTGGTCGCGCCAATCAGTGGGATTATCGTTGCGCCGGCCAGTCAGCCCGAGCCAAAGTTATCAGACTCCAAAAAACAATTGTCGCGTTGGTTTGGAAGCCCACTCGATGCAAAGAATGCCAATTGCTATCTCGAAGAGCGGACACATATGTTGAGTATTGCTCCTGACTCTCGTTTTCAAGCGGTTTTATTTATTGATCAGGAATACCGGAATGATTTTAATCTTGGTCAGACTGTCGAACTCAAACTGGAACATTTGCCCGATAAAACTTATACATCGAAAATAGAACGTGTTGCTCACGGTCATCTTGATCATGTTCCACCGACTCTCTCTAATAAAATGGGTGGTGAATTACCAACCGTAACTGATAAGGATGGTCGTGAGAAATTAACAAGTACCGCATATCAGGCGATTGTCCCTCTTGACGAAGATGTAGTCTTATTCCGGGCAAACATGCGAGGCAAGGCCCGTTTTCAGGTCAGTGAGTTAACCACAGGCCAATGGTTGTGGCGTTACTTCCGTAAAACGTTCCATTTCCGACTCTGATGGATTCTTTTTATTGGTGTCGATTTTAGAGCATTATACAGGAGTGCAATTGGGAAAAGCATGGCCGATCTCATCACGGAAGCCGTCAAATTACTACAGGCGAATCAGGCAAAAAAAGCAGAAGACCTGATGACGCCTTATTATCCGGCAAATGTCAATAATTCCCAGTTTATGCATTTCTACGGATTGGCTGCCTCACATAGCGGCGATTATCCTTCTGGCATCGAACGTGTCAAAAAAGCAATTGCTTTAAATCCCCGGGTTGCTGAATACCATCATAATCTTGCCGCCATTTATCGTTTAGTCGGAGAATTTGATCTTTCGGAACAGCACTATCTGACCGCTTTGAGTTTAAAGCCGGATTATGCAGAAGCATATTTTAATTATTCGGCTGCGAGAAAATTTACAATTGATGATCCACTTGTTTCCCAAATCGAACAGCAATTATCGCGGCCCGATCTATCAGATGAAGATCGCTGCTTTTTGGGATTTGCAGCAGGAAAAATATATAATGATATCAAGGATTATGATAAAGCATTCGCTGCTTACGAAACTGGAAATCAATTCCGGCATTCAGAGTTTAGTATCGATCAGTTTAGAAAAGAAATCGATCGACTCATTTCAGTGTTTTCAGCTGAATTAATTCAACAACTCTCCCCACTGGGCATATCGAGTGAAGTGCCTGTTTTTATTGTGGGGATGCCTCGCACTGGTACCACTCTCGTAGAACAAATCTTATCCAGCCACCCTGAAATTCATGGGGCAGGGGAATTACCGGATATTTCCAGTATTGCTGGAACGCTAAAAAAGTACGCGACAACGGATACCGACTTTCCGGAATGTATCAACAATTTACCGCAAAATGTATTTGCAGGTATGGGAGATGCATATCTGAGTCGATTACGCTCGTTTGATGATGCGGCTATTCGAATTATCGATAAAATGCCCGCTAACTTTTTATACCTGGGACTGATTGCAATTTTATTCCCGAAAGCAAAAGTGATTCATTGCCAAAGACATCCACTTGATACGTGTCTTTCCTGTTTTTTTCAACGATTTCGTCGTGGGCATGAGTATTCCTTTAATTTAACGGATCTGGGCCTTTATTATCGCGAGTATCAAAGGATCATGCAGCATTGGCAGCGTATTCTGCCAGCGGCACCTTTTGAGTTGCACTATTCCGAGCTGGTAGCAAACCAGGAAGAGAAAACCAGAGCACTCGTCGATTATCTTGGAGTTTCCTGGGATGATCAATGCTTGAATTTTCAGGAGAACGACCGGCCCGTGACAACAGCAAGTAACTGGCAAGTTCGCCGTCCCATGAATCAATCAGGGCTGGATCGATGGAAAAACTATGACGAGTATCTGGGATCGCTTCGCGAAGCTTTGGATTTTACTGAATAATCAGAGCAGAAAACAAATATCTGCAGTCAATCAACCAGATTGATTATTGAATGACAGGTAGAAGCCCTGTTTTGTTTTGCGTTGAAGCCCACCATAGTCGCCACAGTCGTTCATTGTAGCCATAATTTTGTTTGGTAATCTTTTGCAAAGCCAGTAAAACAGATTCATTCTGATGAACGTGTTTCACAGAGACGGTTCGCATACGTACTTTGGGTTGTTGACTGGGAAGCACGATCACACCGTTCGGGTAGCGACCTGCTAATAATCCTGCTTCGATATCAGGTGGCAGCACTACGCCGGAATTGCCAAAAGTTCCATTTGTATTATAACTGTAAGTCGATGTCGCATCGGGCACTCTGACGCGATAAATATGACTGGTCGTCAATGCAGAGATCAGATCCGGCACCACCGATTGATTACCGATCGCTTCCAGACCACTTCCTGCTCTTTGTACTATGAGATTAGATTTGTTTTTCAATGCCTCTATAAAAAAAGCGATCGCTCGGGTGGCATCCCGTTTGGTGAGCGCTTCCAGAGCAGAGTTACGTATGGCCTGCGCGGGATCAGTTAAAGTCAGTTCAGCCAGTGGACGGAGTGGCTTGTCACCAGGGATTTGAGCCAGTGTGGAAACAAGAAGTGACCGCAGCATGATATTATTATGCTTTCCCATCAATCTGGCTAAAGCTGCGACAGCATGTGGATCTTTAATGGACTGAATCTTTTTTAATCCATCCTGTTGCTTAAGCACCTGATTGCTGTTCATCCAGGCCATCCAGAGTTTAACTTCCTTGATCCATTTACGTTCTTCTTTGAGTTCTGCCTCATTCTTTTCAAGTAAATCTAATTCCACAGAGGATACATATCGTCCTTTATATTTGATGTAACCATTCTTGCGCATGGCTTGGTCACGAGTCATCCATTCGCCATCCCGTTTTGTATATCCCAGAGATGCACGGGCTTTCGCGTGATTGGGATCAAGCTGAAGAATCTTTTCCATTTCCTGATTTCTTTGCGAACGCAAATGATTTTGTGAACACCAATGGGCAAGTTTCAGGTGGGCTTCGACGCTGTTTTCAATCTCGACAGATTTTGTTTCAAACTCTTCAATCAAAAGTGAACGATTTGTGATAAATTCAATCTGTTGCGTATCAACTGTAATAGACCCTCCTGTGAGAGTTTTAACAGTTCGAACCTCTTTCGATCCAGAGTTTGATAGCGGCAGTAGTTTACCCCGAATCTCGCCCCCATTTTTAAGTTTGAGCAAATCCGCGCGCGCATGGGGGAGTGGGAAACCAGTAATTAGAATCAATGTGAAGAGAATGACGATTCTGAAAACATGGATCGAAGTGTTTAGAATTGAATTTGTGATGCCAGTTCTCATACCAGTTCACTCATGATTTTTGATGGTATTCGAAGATTTCGAGCAGTTTCAGTGGGAGCTCTTGATATAGAGGAATGGTTTATACCAAACCCTACGCACATTGTAGACTTTCAATGCATGAATTGGTAGTTCTCAATCGGACGGCAGTGCTCCTCATGCTGGTAATTTATGGCCTGATAATCTCAATCTGAGAAGTGAGATCCAAGTATCAGATAATCCGTAAAATCATACAATTCGAATTATATTCAAGAGATAGCATCAAAATGTTCAGTGTGAAGGGTGAAAAAATTGAAATCAAGCCCGAACTATGCTGGCTTCCTGTTTGTGAGAGTGGGTAGAATAGGTTTTGTGAGTCATGCGAGGTTAGTATGAATCAACAATCGGGGTCTGTTTTTAATGACATCTTTCGAAGGACATGTATGCGTGATGTAGAATTGGGGAGAACCGATTCTGTTTTGCTCTCATTGATTGTGAAGATTCCCTTTCATCAATCAAAATCTGTTTCCTGAAATCATAATTGAAAAGATAGTAATATGGCTGGTTGGAAAAAGTTGGCATTAAGTTTTCTGGCGTTGATTCTGACAGTGTCATCAACTGAGAGTCTGATGGCTCAGAAACTCAATGAATCATCGGTTGGGATCTCGCTACTTTCGCAACGCGAGCTGGTTCAATACGATTTAGACCGCGTCTGGTGGGGCCAGGCAACCGTGGATCCGCATCGAGACCGAATCGTCCATCTATCATTGGATGAAATCAATTTATATGCGCTTTCAACTTCTGGAATCATAACCGCTTTCGATAATGGAACCGGAAAAAAACTGTGGGCCACTCAACTGGGGCGTGGTAATAATGTTAGTTATCCCCCCGTTTCAAATTCAAAGCATGTCTTTGTTACTGTTGGTATGAATCTGTTCTCAATCAACAGGTTAAATGGAGAGATCAACTGGGAATTGAAACTTCCCAATTCTGCTTCGACCAGTCCGACAGTTGATGAAGATATGATCTATGTTGGAACGTTGAAGGGACGAGTCTATGCCTGGGATTTGAAGAAGCTGCAAGAATTGAACAATGAGTCAAAACTTCCAGCCTGGCGGGATGGTGCCATTCGCTGGACCTATCAGACGGGGGATACGATCAATACGCCTCCCGTTGTAACATCTCGTTCCTTGATTTTTGCCAGTCAGGATGGATCACTCTATTCTGTGACCATCAATAATCGTCAACTGGCGTTTCAATTTGAAACAGATGCCCCGATTTCAGCCAATTTAGCGGAGTCAGGGAAAAGTCTTTTTCTCGCTTCGGAAGACCAGAATCTGTACTGCCTGAATATTTTAAACGGGATCGTTAGGTGGAGAATTCGTACTTCTTTCCCATTACGCAAACCGGTAACTGTACTTGATAATAATGTCTATCTCTCTTCACAAAAGGATGGCCTGTTTGAGCTTTCTGCTGAGAGTGGTCATGAACAATGGTGGCAACCACTGGCTTCGAGTTTTATATCCTTGACTCCGACAAGGGTTTACGCCTCAGACGAGCTTGGAAATTTGCTCATTCTTTCCCGCACAGATGGCGCTGTCCTGTCTGCAGTGCCTCTCAGAAAATTTCAGGTCAAATTGATGAATGAACAGACAGATCGTATTTTCTGTGCTTCAGAATCTGGTTTGATCATGTGTCTGCGACAGAGCGATCTGCCATTTCCCGTTCGGTTCAAGAACCAGGATCGTTATCCAATTCTGCCCGAAATCGCTCCAGAGCCAAGTGCCACTGATGAGGCAGCTGCCCCTGCGCCAGCGAATGAAAACGCAAATCAATAACGTGTTTTTCAGGTTATTTGACGCTGGATTCATCAGGTTTGTTTTCTGATCCGTTAGCAGCTAAACTAACCATTTGTTGAGAGTGTCTGGCAGCAAATCGTTGCATGTTACCCTTGAATTCCGATTTGCCGACACTTGGTTTTGTTTCTTTATATATGACAGGAAAGCACTGTCTTTTCTGTATTCTCAGCCGATTGATTAAAAAACAAATGAGTAATTCGCATCCGCGTCGTGCTTTGGTGAGTGTCAGTGATAAATCGGGCCTTGATGTATTTGTCAAAGGCCTCTCTGAATTGGGTTTTGAATTTGTATCTACCGGTGGAACCCGGCGTTATCTGGAAGAACAGGGTGTCAATGTTATTGATATCTCTGAGTACACAGGCTTTCCTGAAATCATGGACGGAAGGGTTAAGACGCTTCACCCAAAGGTACATGGAGCAATTCTTGGCAGACCCGATTTAAGCGATGACGCAGCGGCGATCAAAGAATTCGAAATCATTCCTTTTGAGCTCGTCATTTGTAATCTTTATCCATTTGAAGAAACGATAGCCCGACCGAATGTTTCATTGTCAGAAGCAATAGAACAGATTGATATTGGTGGCCCCAGTATGGTTCGGTCTGCTGCTAAAAATCATGCCTATGTGGGAGTCGTTACATCCCGGGAGCAATACAATCAGGTACTGGACGCATTGCAGTCGGGACCTTTAAATCCCGAGTTTCGCCTGAAACTTTCCGCAGCAGCGTTTGAGATGACCGCGTGTTACGACCGTGCTGTTGCCAACTATATGGCATCCGTTTTACCTTCACAAGCAGAAGCCAGCTCACGCTTTGATCAGCAGATCAGTATCAATCTCGTTCGTCGAGATCAATTACGCTACGGTGAAAATCCACACCAGACTGCCGCATTTTATGTTGAGAAAGATTCACCTGTTGCGAGTGTCGCGCAAGCGGAGCAGTTGAACGGAAAAGAACTTTCCTATAATAATTTCCTGGATCTGGACGCGGCATTGCAAATTGCCAGTGATTTCGAAAAACCTTCTGCTGTTGTGATTAAACATACAAATCCCTGTGGCTGTGCGACAGCAGATTCCCTGGTCGAAGCATTTGAAAAAGCATATGCCGGAGATCCGGTGAGTGCCTTTGGTTCGATATTGAGTTTCAACCGTACTGTTGATCGAGAAACTGCTGAAAAACTATGTGAGCCGAATCGATTTATTGAAGCGATTCTTGCTCCTGATTTTGATCAGGACGCTTTTGAACTACTGACCACAAAACCCAAATGGAAAAAGAATGTGCGGTTGATGAAGTGCCCCATGATGGTACCGCATTCAATTGCAAGTCTTGATTATCGTAGAGTCTCCGGAGGATTACTGGTTCAGGAAAAAGATGAACTTCCTGATAATTCTGCAGAATGGAAAATCGTCACGAATCGTGAACCGACTCCACAGGAATTACATGATCTTTCGTTTGGCTGGATTGTTTGCCGTCATGTCAAATCGAATGCAATTGTATTAGCAAAGGATGAAATGTTGCTTGGAGCGGGGGCTGGTCAGATGAGTCGGCTGGATTCTTCGTTTATTGCTGCCTACAAAGCTGGCGCGCGTAGCAAAGGGGCCATCGTCGCCTCTGATGCTTTTTTCCCGTTTCGGGATGGCGTCGATGAAGCGGCTAAAGCGGGTGTCACAGCTATTATCCAACCGGGAGGCTCTGTTCGGGATGAAGAGGTGATCGAAGCCTGCAATGAACATCAGATGGCCATGGTCTTTACCGGTCGACGGCATTTTAAACATTAAATCTGAGATGTTTGTTGCCGATACGCGGCGGGCTCTCTACTGCGGGCACCATGAAAATGGCCTACGCTTTTCATGGTGTTGTTTTTCTTATTTTGCATTGACGCGTTTGTGCCAGGTTTCAAACTGACTAACCATCTTTTTCATTCGATCTGGTTCGCGTTCAGCAAGATCTGTAGTCTCCGTTCCATCCAGTTCAAGATTAAAAAGCTGCCATTGACCTGCTTTTTTTGATCGAATCGCTTTCCATTGTCCCATACGGATGGCTTGATGTTGGGGCACATTCCAGTAGAGCGCATTATGTTCTTGGCGTTGATCTCCCTTAAAGAGGGGGAGCAGGCTCTTGCCTTCCACTGGCAATGGCTGACGTCCTCTGAATTGAGTGGGATAACTGGTATTTGCGACATCCAGGAATGTTGCCATAAAGTCGATCACGTGCCCAGGTTGTTTCTCAATACTACCATGCTCACGAATCACAGCAGGCCAGCGGACGACCAGCGGCGTACGGATGCCCCCTTCGTAGGCGCCTAACTTTGTACCGCGCAAGGGAGTATTACTGGCATTTGCCCATGCCAGTCCATAACCGGCGAATGTGTCATGGGGCCCTGGCGGATTGTCAGGACCGCTGCCAGGACGAATTGGCACGTGATCTTTTCGCCAGTCGATTTTCTTTGAGTTCGGCCCGAAACCAAAACCACTCTTACTGGGGGAGAGGCCACCATCGGGGGCAGCCCCATTATCGGATAGAAAGATCACAAGTGTGTTCTCCACTGCATTGGCATCTTTTAGAGTTTTAAGAAGTTGACCCAGACCTCGATCAATAGATGCAACCTGTGCAGCATAGACGGCCATCCGCTCTGCTTGCCAATCTTTTTGCTGATCCCTGTCCCAGTCTCGAATGCCCGTGGGGCGTGGAGCGAGTTCCCAATGCTCTGGGACCAGTCCTGTCTGACGCTGTTTTTGAAAACGCTGTGCTCGAATCTCGTCCCAACCAGTCTTTCGATAGCGTTTCCGGAATCGAGCCACATCGACCTCTCTCGCATGTAGAGGCCAATGGGGGGCAATATGTGCGACGTAGAGAAAAAATGGCCTTTTTTCAGAAAGGCTCTCTCGCAGAAAGCGATCTGCGTAATCATTCAGGGCGTCAGTCAGATAGAAATTTTTGGGTAGCTCAATTCGTTTTCGATCTAAGTAGTATGGATTCTTGTTGACTTCGTGAAAGTAGCTGATCTTGGCCTGACACATCGGTCCGAAAAAACGATCAAAGCCCCGGTCCAACGCAGAGTCCCGCCCTTGCCATTTACCGACCATCATTGTCTGGTAGTTGGTCTGTTGCAGTACTTCTCCAATGGTGACGCACTTGTTAAAGTCTTTCGGCTCATTCCAGCGATCACCTCGATGTCCCACCTGTTGGCAGTATAAGCCTGTCAGCAGAGAAGCACGTGTGGGTCCACAGATGGCATTATTATAAAACTGTGTGAAGCTCAAACCATCGCGCGCCAACGAGTCAATGTGCGGCGTATCAATTTCTCCGCCGTAACAGCCAATGTCTGACCAGCCTAAATCATCTGCCATGACAAGAATGATATTGGGTGGTTTCATTGTCTCTTGACCCGAAGCAACAGCCACGAGGGTTAGCTCAAGCAGGAAACACACTGTCAACACCAATTGATTCATCGTGCTATGGTCTTTCGTTTTCAGAGACTACGAAGAAGAACGAAATGAGAAATTCAATATATTTCTGAGGAAACACGATTATAACAGGCAGCGTTCCCGGATAACAATCTGTGAGAACTCGAAGCGCTGAGGCAATAATAAAAGGAGCCCTCTCCAGCGAAGAGGGCTCCTTTTTATGACGTTTTCTGATTCTGACATTCTAAACGAATGAGAACAAAAATCCCATTGATTTCAGAAGGTGAGAATGACATCTGTACCAACAGTGAATTGGCTATCCTTGGTACCACCGCTTGAGGTTGTCCAAGGATCAGAACCTGTAGCCCAGTCCCAGCGTAGTTCAGGACGAACCATCAGGCAATCATTGAACTTGTAGTTCAAACCGGCTGTCACGTTGTAGTAATCAGTACCAGCGGCACCTAATTGAGTTCCGTTATGGTCACGCCACCATTCAACACGCATACCGGCTCGAGTGCATTCGCTGAGATCGTAAAACAGGTACTGGTTGATACCATAGGCTTCTGCATCCTGACCAGGATCCGCGAGATCACCGTTACGGAAGAACATGTGGTCATGCTGGAAAACGTAATTCAAATTATCACTCAGTTTCTGTTGAGCGACGATACTGAATACGGTCAGATCTGAAGTTCCACCAAAGGCATCATTTTCAGCACCGGTACTCAGTGCGAAAGCAACAGAAGTATCTTCGCAATCACTGGTCCAGCTTACTAAGCCGAGGAAGCCCCATTTATTGTTCTGATTCTCGAAGTCATCCCAACCGGTTGTGATACCAGCTGAAGCGGAAATATTATCGCTCAGATCAGTACTGGCAAGAGCACCAGTATGTGTAAATGGTTCATCAAACTGCATAGTATATGAATGTGAGTAGAAGAAGTTATCAGGAGCAGGCACAACTTCATATCCAATCACGGTATAGAAGTGACCGACATTGACCGTCACGCCGTTACCGATGGGAGCATAAAACGATGCATAGAGTTGAGGCATTGCCAGTCCGACCTGATTAGCAGTTGCAGTATTATTGCTGGTCCAGACTCCATCGAAGTTGGGATTGCCGTTAGGACCACCGAAAGTAGAAGTATCCTGAGCATCTGAACCAACAACCATGTCGATACGACCACCCCATCCGAAGCAGTCTTCGTTGGCAGCAGCATCTTTTTCCAGAACGAAGTAGAGCTGGTTCATCATGAATTGACTGTCAGCCTGGTTGAATCCAACACCCGGTGTGTTCAAGTCATTTGAAGGTCGGTTGCCATTGAATGTCATTCCAAATTCTAACCAACCGCTCAGATTCCAGCCGTTGTCTTTCAGGTGATTACTGCCATCACATTTGTCAAACACACTGGAAAGTTTAAAGCAGCAATCCCCAGCATCGCTGGATTCTTCGCCACAGCATGTATTTGGATCGGTACATCCAGTATCGCAAGTTTTGGGGGCACAGCATTCTGCTGTTAATCGATCAAGTTCGGCAGCTAATTTGTCGCCAGCCTCTTCGAACACTTTGGTACAGCAGGCATTAGGCTTGTCCGGTGTGCAAGAGGGAGCACAAGCGGCGTCACCACCAAATGCGGGTGATATTGCCATGAGACCCAGCCCACTCAATAGGAGCCCAGTCATTCTGGCTTTTCTGGTGATATTATTCAGTTTTTGCATTTTTAACTCCTGATTGCACGTGCAAGGTGCATGGTATCCATACCGTCAGAAGGAGGGCGTATATGCTTGACAAAACATTTTGTTAGGAGAAGCCATACTGACGGATAAAAAAATACCATCGTTAGAATGAGGTGACCCGAAATGGTCCACAAATTGAGCGCTACCAAAACGATGGCCCTAACTCCGAATATCGGAATTTTCAGTAGTGGCTTTGATGAAAAGAGATACGCTAAGAAAAGCTTGCATGATCGGGAGGGGTTTACCTAATCAGCTAAACTCACAAGGCGAAATATCTTAACAGATACTTAAGATTGATAAGGATGCGCACATTTTAAGCACAATAGTAACCGTTCATGTGCAGAAACGAACAAGTCGCTAGATGTTCTACTTTTATGAGTAGAGTAAATTTTGGGCATTATTCAAACAGTGCGTCAACAAATCCCTGTGAGTTAAAGATCTCAAGGTCTTCTATTTGCTCACCAACGCCCACATACTTCACGGGGATTCCCATTTTTTGACGAATGGCAACCGTGACCCCGCCCCGTGCAGTACCGTCTAATTTTGCTAAAATCAGGCCTGTGCACTCGACTGCTTTCGTAAAATGTTCTGCCTGACTGATTCCATTCTGACCTGTTGTGGCATCCAGGACTAACAGGCTTTCGTGTGGGGCACCGGGGATTTTTTTACCGACAACACGTTTGATTTTTTCCAGTTCTTCCATGAGGTTGGTATGTGTCTGTAATCGGCCCGCAGTATCAATAATTAAATAATCAACGCCGGTTTCCAGGGCGCGTTCGCATCCGGAGAAAGCAACACTGGCAGGGTCAGTTCCATCTGGTCGCGTAACAATCTCACAACCCAATCTTTGAGACCACAATGTCAGTTGTTCAACAGCTGCTGCGCGAAATGTGTCACCTGCAGCTAACATGACGCTCTTATTCTGTTTCAGAATCAGATTTGCCAGTTTTGCAATGGATGTTGTTTTTCCGACACCATTCACTCCCGCGACCAGAATCACTGTGACGCCTTCCGGATTTTGATTCAGAGGTGATAAATGGTCGGAAATGTCCCACTTGGTATCGCCTTCACCTTCCAGTAGAGTTCTTAGTTTGTCTTTGACGGTTTCTTCAATTTCTTCAAGAATCACCGTGCGTCCACCATGTTTTTTGCGAATTTCATCACAAATTGCAGAGGATGAGACAACGCCCATGTCTGTCTTAATGAGCCGGGCTTCAAATTCTTCAATCTTCTGATCATCCAGGATTTCGCCCGCTTTAAATAAGTCTCGTACATCCGTACGTAGAACTTCTTTTGTTTTTTGCAATCCATTTTTCAAGCGGTCGAACAGACCCATTTTTTACTCTCTTATGTATAAAAGCTGAACTAAAATTTCTGCGAATCAATCATTTCCGACCCGGATAATATAGAGTTCGGATACTGACGGCAAGTATCTGCAATGAGGAACTCATTTCTCGAATTGTTTACTATTTTGAATTGGGGAGATTGTCAAATCGTTGGATTGCCTGTTCCCAGATGTCACGGTCTTGTGGTTCATATCTGCATGTTTCAGACGAATTTCGTACGATTTCACGTATTTCTGCCAGAGAGCTGACGGCACCGACGGCTCTTGCCTGAACTAAAACATTTCCCAGTCCCGTGGCTTCTACAGGGCCTGTGATGACGGGAACCTGACACGAATTGGCAGTGAATTGGTTCAAAAGTTCATTTTTCGTACCGCCACCGACGATGTGGATGACCTCAATCGGGGTTCCCGTCAGTTCCTCCAGCCACCCCAGAACCTTACGATATTTTAGGGCGAGACTTTCTAATGCACAGCGAATGAATTGCCCCTCAGTTTCAGGGATGGGTTGATTGCTTTCTTCACAATAGCCTTTGATTGCTTCCAGCATATCATCAGGGCTGAGGAATCTGGCGTCATCTGGATCAACAAGAGATCGAAAGGGCTCGGCAGAGGTAGCGGCGTTGGCCAACTCAGAATAATCCAGGGAGATACCGAGGCGTTCATAGGAACGTCGACATTCCTGAACGAGCCAAAGCCCCATGATGTTTTTTAAGAGTCGGTATGTTCCATCGATGCCGCCCTCATTCGTGACATTCAATTCAAACGCGCGACGTCCAAGAACAGCGGATTCGACTTCGACTCCCATCAAAGACCAGGTTCCGGAACTGATATACGCCCAGTTTGCTTTTCCTGTATTCGAGGTTGGGACGGCAGCGACCGCAGAGGCGGTATCATGCGTGGCAGGCGCTATTACGTCGATTTTTCCCAGACCTGTATGTTGCATGACTTCTTCACGCACGGTTCCAAGTTTCGTTCCCGGAGGGACAATTTTAGGCAACATGTTTGTGGGGATTTCAAGACGCCTTAAAAGTTCCATTGACCAGTCACCCGTCTTCGGATCCAGGCATTGTGTCGTTGTGGCATTTGTGAATTCCACCACCTGACTACCTGAAAGCAACCAGTGAAAGAAGTCTGGTATCATCAAAAATGTCTCAGCCTGATTTAATAAATCGGGATCTGTCTGAGACATGGAGAGCAACTGATAGAGTGTGTTGATCTCCATAAATTGCAGTCCGGTCGCATCAAAGATTTCCTGTTGCGGGACGCGCGAGATCGCCAGATTGAGCATTCCTTGAGTGCGGGGATCTCGGTAGTGATAGGGCTGTCCCAGCATTTCCTGCTTTTGATTCAGTAAAGTGTAATCGACTCCCCAGGTATCAACGCCGACGGAGATAATGCGATCACCATATTTTTGAGCAGCCAGAGACAAGCCTTTGAGAATCGAAGACCACAGGCCGATTAAATTCCAGCGACGCGTACCTGCAACGGGAACCGGTCCATTGCTGAAACGGTAGACTTCTTCCAGCCGAATCTGCTTTTCGTCCAATAATCCCGCCAGCACGCGGCCACTTTCTGCACCTAAATCAACTCCCAAAAAACACTGTTCTGGCATCTATAGATCCTTATTTTCCGAGGATAATAAATTACTGAAAATATGAAACTGGTTATGTGAAGTCACATAATACTAAAACTTCAACGGAAATTCATTGGATACTGGTTGTCCCCATACAAAGAAATCCAGATCATGGAAGCATATGTCTGAATGAGAGTTCATTCTATGATCTGAACAGGTCCAGTACGAAAAAACTCTATTTTTAAGATTCCTCAAGTGATTAAGAAACGTTTGATTATGAGAATGATTCAGCTGCTGATTTCACTCGTTTTCTGTTTTTGTGTCTTTCCAGATAATGTCGAAGCAGGGGGGCCTGTCAAACTGATCTTTGATACGGATATTGGAAACGACATTGATGACGCCCTGGCTTTAGCTGTGATTCATGCTTTGCAATCGAGGGGAGAATGTGAGTTGCTGGCAGTCACCAGCAGTAAAGATAATCCCCATTCATCACTCTGCTGTGATGTCATAAATACGTTTTACGGACGTCCTCGGATTCCTTTAGGACGTGTTTATCGGGGGGCCACGCCGAAAGATGGTTCCTATGTCCGCAGGGTAGTCGAGTATTCAGCAAGCGGAAAACCAGTCTTTCCTCGTCGCTATCAGCAAGCAGAGGACATTCCCGAAGCGGTCACTGTTTTGAGAAAAATTCTGGCTGAGCAGCCAGATCAGTCTGTCGTACTGGTCGTTGTTGGATTTTCAACCAATATTGCGCGTCTCCTGCAATCTCCCGGTAATGAAACTTGTTCACTGACAGGTAAAGAATTAGTGACACAAAAAGTGAAACTACTGTCACAGATGATTGGTCGTTTTGATAAAGAGAAACCGGCTGCTTTTCATGAGTATAATGTCAAAGTTGATATACCAGCTGCACGCACGTTATATGAGTTGTGGCCTGCCAGAATACCAGTTGTGGTGAGTGGCTGGGAAGTCGGGCGCGCTATTCAAAATCGGGCCAGCAGCATTATCAACGATTACAACTATGTGAAATTTCACCCCGTTAAGATTGGTTATGAATATTGGCATCAAATGCCCTATGATCGACCCACCTACGATTTAACGAGTGTTCTTTACGCGGTTAGACCAGCACGAGGCTATTTCGGCCTCTCAAAACCGGGTAAACTGAGGATCAACGAGCAGGGCAAATTAGAGCATTCAACCGATCCAAATGGGAATCATCGTTATTTAACTGTGACATCCGAACAGATTCTCAGGACTCAAGAAGTTCTGGAATCGCTCTCAAGTCAACCACCCGCTCCGTAATAAATCGTGTTTTCTTAGTTCCTGTTTTCCAGCGTAAAGACAAGTATGATGACTCAAAACACAGATGATAATTCAGAAAATCATTTCCGTAACCGATTAAAAATTGCTTTGAAAAATCTCGGTATCGGAATGGTTTTTATCATAGCCGGACTTTTTTTGTTGTGGCACAATGAAACGAATAATCTGGAACGTGAACGTATTGCACAGGCCCAGTCTGTGCTCGCGGAGAATCAGGAAAACGCATCAGAGAAGAATTCAGAGAATGCGACCGAAAGTGTGGTCACAATCACCATGTTTAACTGGGGATTTCGGATTTCGGGCTGGATTATACTTTTTCTGGGTTTGGCAACACTCTTTAAACCCCTGGTTGTACTCGTCGATAAAATTCCTTTGCTGGGTAATTTTGTGGGGCGTGGTATCACAGTTTTTGCGATTCTGAGTTCATTCAGTCTCTCATTCTTAATGGTCTCTGCAATCTGGATGGTGACAAAACCGGTCTATGGAGCAGTCATGCTTCTGGCCGGGATCATTCCACTTCTGCTGCTCTATCGTTCCGGGAGACGCGCTCGCTTGAAGCGGGCTTATAAACAAGCCTGAGAAACAGATCTGAGCCCATTCAGGAATTGCAACAATTACAAATCAAAACCTGTGCCATTCTCTCTGCGCCCTGTCTTTCCCATTGTGATGTATTCGCGTGAATGGGTTCCCAACTTTCTGTCCAAGAACGCAGGATTCCTACAAGTCGAATAACCCATATAACCGATACCTTTGATATATCTAATACTCTTCACGCAGAAAATCCTGCGCTGCAGGGGCATTATTTGCTGGATCTGTCTTTTTTTGAAGGCAGTTTCGTAGACCTCCGGCTTGTAGTCTTCTTGAAATGAGATTGAAGTACAACATGGTAAATCCGGCCTACCGATTATTACTTGGGATGGTTGTTCTCCTGACAGGAGTGGGATACCGTTCTGCACAGGCGCAGTATGCTCCTGGAAGTGGTGCGCCTGCGCAATCAGGGGGATATTACACACCAGCTGCGTTCCATCCCGGACAATCTGCCCAGGTGAATTATGAAACTTCGCCGGAAAACTATCAATCGATGGATCAATATGCTTCAGGATACAATGGTTATCCTGAGAGCGGTTCTCCTTACCAGTCAGATATGATTGTGCGGGCGTTACCTGTTGATCGTGGCTGGGCCTATGATAATCCCGTGGATGGTTTGTTTAAGAACATCGCGTCTCACAGTTGGATGCGACTGGAATATCTATTATGGAAAGCGCCTCCCGGGAATCAGTTGATCGGTACTGAAATACCAAGTGGCAATGACCCGCGCCTGCCTTATGCGGTTCCAGACCCTGATGGTACCATGAATCTCGAGGCGCATGAAGCGGACCTCAGTTCTATAGGTTCACAGGGATCAAATGGAATCCGGGGTACATTTGGAATTGACTTTAATAGTGGTACGATTGAGGCGATCTTTTTCGGGATGAAATCTGATCGTAGTTCTGTTTCGTATGGTAAATCAGAATTGATGCGTACTGATTTTTCAGCGGCAGATTTAACAAACGATACTTATGATCTGTCAAATAGTATTTCAATTCAAACACTCTTGGACGGGCGATTGGCAACCGAGATAACTGGTCGAAGATTTAATCAAAAGTTTTCCGTAGATTATCAGTCATCAGCCTGGGGTGTTGAGAGTAATTATGTGATCAACACCGAACGACTCTTGTTCAGAACTTACGCTGGCGCGGGGGGATTTCAAATTCGTCCCATGGTCGGCTTTCGGTATTTGAAAATTGGCGAATCGATGTTAATCAAAGGGTCGTTTGAGGACCAGGCCGCAATGGCAACGGATCCAATTGCCTTGTTCGAAACCACCATCAGTACAGAAACCAGTAATAAACTGTATATCCCTCAGGCAGGGGTTCGCATGGAATTTGTACATCCCTGGTTTATCATTTCAGCAGAGCCTAAAGTTGGGTTTGGTGTGAATGATTATAATGGAAGTGTATTAACGGATCAGTTTTACAGCGCAGCAGATCCAATGCATGTCACACGAATCGCAAAAACCAGATTTTCACCTACCTTTGAATTCGGTGTGAATGCCCGTATTAACCTGACTGAAAACTTTACTTTTAATGTCGGTTACAATTTCTTGTGGGCGAATCAGATCGCCAGACCGGGTACAATCACATATTACAATTCATCGTCCACAAACATGGTAGATGGTGTTTCTTTACAGGCTCAGGACAGTCTTGATAGCTACAAACTGCATGGCCTTGTGATTGGTGGCGAGATTCGATTACCCTGATCATTGGATGAAATGGGGCGTTAGTCTAAGTACCCTGGCAATCAGGCGATGAGTTTTTCGACCAGATTTCCACCCACATTGGTCAGTCTGATATCCAGACCCCCAAACTTCTGAGCCAGTTTCAAGTGGTTCAGCCCGAACAAATGCAGCAGCGTTGCATGAAAATCGTTGATGTGCACGGGATCTTCTTCAACGGACCAGCCAAGTTCGTGAGTTTTTCCGATGACCTGGCCTCCTTTGACGCCACCGCCTGCCATCCAGAGACTGAATGCGCTGGGATGATGATCACGTCCTGTCACAGCTTTGGAACCAGTCCGATTTTCACCCAGTGGTGTTCGGCCAAATTCTCCTGCCATCACAACCAGAGTTGAATCGAGCAAACCGCGTTGTTTGAGATCTTTCAAAAGCGCGGCCACTGGCTGGTCTACGATGCCTGCATTTCGCGAGATTCCGACATCAAGACCACTATGGTGATCCCAGGAAGCGTGATACAGGTTCACAAAGCGAACTCCTCGCTCGACCATTCTACGTGCCAGAAGACAATTTCGAGAAAATGCCCCTTCTGCATCTGAACCGCCACCTCGCTTGCCATTTTTCGTATTTCCCTTACGATTTACACCATATGCTTCCTGTGTTTCTTTGGTCTCATTGGATAAATCAATCAGTTCAGGAGCTGAGGATTGCATTTGGAAAGCAAGTTCGTAGCTGGCAATGCGACTGGCAATTTCGTTATCTCCTGTCTGATCAAGTTGGGCACTATTCAACTTTTTGATTGCATCCAATCCGGACTTTTGGATCTCTGAGCTGATTCCCGGTGGATTATTCAGATTGAGAACTGCTTCGCCTTTGTTTCTAAATAACACGCCAGCATAGGTGGAAGGTAATGAGCCACTCGACCAGAGTGATGCGCCACCACTGGCACCGCGACCGGCGGTCAGAACGACATATCCCGGCAAATTATTAGATTGACTCCCCAGTCCATAAGTCAACCAGGAGCCGACACTGGGTCTGCCAAAACGTCCCACTCCTGTATTCATCATCAATTGGGCGGGATGGTGATTGAACTGTTCGGTATACATCGAACGAACCAGGGCGATATCATCCGCGCAGGAGCCGATGTGGGGGAGCACGTCGGAAAACTCTGTACCACATTCTCCGTATTTGGTAAATTTACGTGAACTGCCACTTAGGGTCGCTGTCTCTTTATTGATGAACGCAAATCGAACTTTTTCAGTCACCTCTTTAGGTAGAGGTTGGCCATTCAATTCCCGGAGTTTTGGTTTAGGGTCATACAGATCAATTTGGCTCGGCCCCCCTGCCAGAAATATGAAAATACAATTTTTTGCAGTACCTGGGAAATGAGAATTTTTCGGGGCTAAAGGGTTTGACAGGTTTTCTTCTGAAGCCAGGAGTCCCTCTTTTTGCATCATCGAAGCCAGCGCATAGCCTGCAACGCTGCAGGATGAGTTCATCAGAAACCGGCGGCGTGCCAGATTTAAAGAGTCAGGGGTTGTCGTCGTCATCTTTTTGATCCGAATATGAAAAAGTAGGTTGCTTTAATTTCACAGCACCGAAAATCCATCGAATTATCCACGGGTTACAAACTCATCAAGATTCATTAAAACCCGTCCAATGATGATCCAGGCTGCCACCTCTTGTGGTGTGCTGCCGGCGGGGACCATTTTGGTATTTGTCAGTTGGCTGACAGCAGCTTGGTCTGACTTGAGGAGTCGTACTTGTTTTTGATAAAGGTGTTTAATAATCTGAAATTCTTCAGCCGAGGGTTGTCGCGACAGGCAGAGACGGAACGCATGCTTAATGCGATGGTCAAGACTTGGTTTTTTGCTTTGTGTTTCTTCAACAATTCGTTTTCCAAGTGCCTGAGAACATTCAAAAAAGACAGGATCGTTTAAGATCGTTAATGCCTGCAGGGGCGTGTTTGATCTTTCTCTGCGGGTGCAGCTCAGATTCGAATCTGGTGAATCAAAAGTCATTAACATGGGATAAGGAACTGTTCTCTGGAAGAACGTGTAAAGGCCCCGCCTGTAACGATCGTCGCCTTTACTGATGGGCCATTTGACAGAGTTGGCGTATCCCAGGCTGGCGATACCGGAAGGTTGTGGAGGATTCACACTGCGTCCGCCAATTTTGTGTTTAATGAGACCACTGACGCTCAACGCCTGATCACGAACAATTTCTGCTTCAACGCGTTGTCGATTTTGATGTGACAACCAGGAATTATACGGATCGCGTTCGACCAGCTCTGGTCTGCTGTTTGAAGATTGTCGATAAGTGGCCGACATGACGATCAGCTTATGGAGTTGTTTTAAGCTCCAGTTATTTTTCTGAAATTGTGTGGACAGCCAATCCAGCAACTCGGGATGTGAAGGAGGTTCGCCTTGCGTGCCAAAATCGTTTAATGTCGAAACAATCCCACGTCCAAAATAGCGGCTCCAGATCCGATTCACGGTAACACGCGCCGTTAAAGGACTTTCAGGACTAAACAGCCAACTGGCCAGGTCCAGCCGATCAGGAGTTTTCGATTTCAATGGTGGTAGAATTGCCGGTGTGTCAGGCTGAACTTCGTCTGCTGGGTTCAAGAAATCACCACGTACCATCAGGTGTGTTTTTCGTGGAACTTTCAGGTGATCGACGACCTGTGCGATTGTGGTTTCTGCAGGATCACGCGGTGCTTTTTTTCGATGCGCGAGTTCGGCTTTTCTTAATTTCGTTAGTTGAGGATCGATCGTACGGTAATAGTCTACGAGTTCCCTCTGTTGGTCTTCAGTTCGTTGATCGTGTGAAGTTTTCAGGGTCTCCACGATGATGTCGGAGATGCCATTTAAAGATAAGGGTTTGGGACCGGTTGTCAGAGAAAGGCGAAATCGTCCCAGGTTATGGTAGGTTTTGCGGGTTGTTGATTGTTGTAAAGTAACTGTAACCAGGCTCCCTTTCTCATCTCCGAAGGCGGTTTTGGTTTCAAAGGTTGCAACCTGTTTCTTGCCCTGTTGTGGTGTGATTGACCAGCCTGTGTGCGGGCTGTTATTAATGACACGGTCAACCTTAAAGCCTGTCATTTCAAAACTGGCTTGCGCTTTTTGCAGGGGGATCACTTTCAATGATTTGGGAGTGTTGAGGGGAGCTGCTTTGACCGTCAGCATTGTCAATTCAAAATCGCCGGAAGGACTGCGGCCAGGACCGTTCTTCGGCAGACTGGGGTCAGTGAGTGCTTCCAGGCGAATTCCATTGATGTTTTTCAATTCCGTTTTGAAAGTGATTGTATAGATTTCCGCGCGTCCCGGATTCTTTCCTCCTGCCAATACAGAGCGGTCGGGCAGGACTTTGAGTTTGGTGTTTTGCTTGGCATGCACAGATTCCGGTTTAAGAACTGTCCAGACCGGTTTTAAAATCGTGCTCTGTTTTTCCCATTTTGTAAGTGACTTCGTTAGTTGATTCTGCTCGAAATCCTGAATCGCTTTGACAAGAGGCGCATGGTCTTTTTGATAAATGCGATTGATTTTGAGAAAAGCCGCCTGTTCATCAGGTAAGGGGGCACCGATGTTGGGTTCGGTGATTGAGTTGAAGAAAGCGTAAAGGCGATAATATTCTCGTTGCGTGAGAGGGTCATATTTATGGGTATGGCATTGGGCACATTCCACAGTCAGTCCCAGCCAGATGGATCCTAATGTATTGGTACGATCTACCGTTCGCTTGACTCGATCTTCCTCGGGGTCAGTCCCCCCCTCAGTGTTGATCAAAGTGTTGCGATGAAAGCCGGTCGCGACCAACTGGCTGGTTGCAGGCTTCGGTAATAAATCTCCTGCAAGCTGTTCTATGGAAAACTGATCGAAAGGCAGATCTTCATTGAGCGCGTTGATGACCCAGGTTCTCCAGCGCCAGGCATGAGGTCGTTTATTGTCTTTTTCATAACCGTCACTGTCGGCATAGCGAGCCAGATCCATCCAGTGCCTGCCCCAGCGTTCGCCATAATGCGGTGATGCCAGTAGATGATCAACCAGTTTTTCGTACCAGTTGGGATTTGTGTCTGACGTCCATCGCTCGCATTCTTCAATGGAGGGAGGCAAGCCGATCAAGTCCAGGTAAGCTCTGCGAATCAACGTGCTGCGGTTCGCTTCCTTGGACGGTTGTATTTTTTCCTGTTCCAGTTTTTGAAGAATGAAAGCATCGATACCATTTTTGCCCCAGGATGAATTTTGATTCTCTGGAGGCACAATAGATTTGATTTTTTGGAAGGCCCAGTGGTCGGCACCAGGGAGACTTCCTTTAGCGTTTGAGGATTCGGGCCAATTCGCTCCTTGGTCAATCCAGCGTTTGACTAATGCTAATTCCGTAGTAGAGAGCGGGGTTCCTTCACCATCGGGAGGCATTTTGTCTCCGTCACCTGTTCCGGCAACGCGATGATAGAGTTCACTTTTTTTGCTATCGCCGGGTTTGAGAGCCGGTCCGCTATCTCCCCCTTCCAAAGCGCGTGTTTTGAGATCGAGACGAAAACCACCTTCCTGCATTTCACTCCCATGACAGGAGTAACATTTTGCCTGAAACAGTGGTTTGATCTGTTTCAGAAAATCTACCTTCGTAGAATCTTTGGCAGTATCTTTGGCGAAGATGAATGGGGGCAGAGCGACCAGATGGATCAGGAGAAACAGCCAACTGGTAGAACGGAAAACTCGGCAATTCATGTACTTGCCCTCATGGTTATCAGGCAATTGAACGATCCGGGTGCGTCTCTGGAAGGCCAATGTTGCGCCACAGCAACTTGGGAGAACAGGTAAGTCCCCTTACTGATCGTCAGTTAATATATTGTAAGCTGTAAAGACTACTGTTGTCAATTATTTACAGCTCGAATGCATTAGACCAGTTCATAAATGAAAAAAACCTGAGAGAGGAATCATAATCCTCTCTCAGGTTAGTAGAATCAGCGGGATCCATCAGTGAATTGGCCGCATCTGACTGCTTGATTATTTTGAGTCAGTGGGTATGGATGCTTCAATCGGGAATAATTTTAAAAGCACTTTTTTATTTGGTCGTGAACCATATTCGCATAATTCAAATGATTCCGCATATTTGATTTTCTTTCCGATTTCTTCTCCATAGATACTGATGAGTTCGGTTCGAAACTTATTCGCCTCTGAAGATTGCCTGCGCGACCAGGAAGGACGAATGTGTTCTATTCGCAATTCCGGTGGATTGGCAGGGGGGACTTTGGCTGCGCGATCCGGGTTTCCGCCCGCGCCTCCTTCCAGTGATTGCGATACCAGTTGTGCAACTGCTTTGAGTTTCTGATCGAATACATTGTCAACAGCGACAACCACATCCGGGCGAAATGGGTACGGCTTTTGGAATCCATCACTGGAATACATAAAGACGGGGTTCTTTTTGAGTCGCGGAACATCAGGGCAGAAATAAGGAACGGTGACCATAAACGCCGCGTCCTGAACAAGAATACCGACATAACGATGGTCGGGATGATAATCCCAGGGGCGATGTGAAATGACTAAATCGGCTTTCCATTCTCGAATCAGTTTCACAATGGTTTTTCGGTTTTCCAGTGTCGGAAGCAATTCGCCATCATGAATGTCCAGAACTTCGGATTCTACACCAAGCACTTTAGCAGCAGCTTTGGATTCTGCAGTCCTGCGTTGAGCCAGCGTTCCGCCTGCCATTTCAAAGTGACCAATATCCCCGTTTGTGACGGAGACCAGTTTTACTTTGTGGCCTTGTTTTGCCCAGAGGGCAGCGGTGCCCCCATTTTTATATTCTGCATCATCGGGATGCGCACCAAAGCAAATGATTCGCAAGGGCTCATCTGCTCGCAAAGTTGTTGTGACGAACAGTAGAGGAAGAATCAAAACGAGTTTGCAATAGATATGATATTTTCGATCGAGCATCATTTTCCTTAACTCCAGTAATGGTGAAATGTTTTTTAACTTCATTCCAAAATACATGAGTCAACCACTTAGTGGTAGGGCTGCGCACAAAAAAAGACTCGATGAACGAGTCTTGATTTGTTGATCAGTAGTCAGCGTGATTCGCGAATGTTTATCGCGAGAAGCTGCGGACGGTCTCTTTTCTGGTTTGTGTTTTTTGTTCCGAGCTGCTGGCAGTTTCTTTTCGATTACGAGCACGTTCCTGAGCCATTCCCACTAATTGAGCCGCGAACTGAATTTCGTTTGTCTTAAAGTAAGGAGTGGAAGGAGCACCGCCTAAATGTTTGACTGATTTGGATGCCAATTGCTGCCAGCTCATTTTATTTGCCAGATGCCAGGCTGCGGCTTGTCCCGCCTGTTGATTGACTCGACCAGTTGCCACAAATTTGAGAAGTTCCTGAAGAGCAGGGTCTTTGACCATTTCTTCTGTTCTAACCATTCGGTAGTCCATGCGAGGTGCTGGTTCTAATTTTCCATGTTCCAGGCAGACCGAAGTGTAAGGGACATATACAGTTTTTTCAGGAGGGATCGAGAAGAACCCGCCACCAGCGCCACCAGCGCCGCCCTGGCCACCAAGTCCACCGCCAAGACCACCTTGACCACCGCCACCCGTGGTTTGGCCGCCTCCTTGACCACCCTGACCCTGGCCACCAAGTCCACCACCCAGGCCACCGCCGAGAGCGCCTTGCTTCAGGACTTGAACTGCAAGAAATGTCTCGGGTAGTTTGACATTGAGTGGCTTCGACTCATTATTCGTGATCAGTACATTGCCACCCTTTGAATTTTTGGCAATTATTTTGACATCGACCTTACCCGATTCCATCGCCACGAAAAGATCGTCTACCTTTTCGGCTGCGGGATTATATTTCTGAGGCCGGAGTGATTTCTTCCCGGCTTCGAGGTTGGTGCTGAGACAGAGCGCCAGAAAACCAACTGTGAGAAAGGTCATTAATCGGGATACAGCATGTTTTGTGGACAACATAGAAATTGTTCCTGTGGTTCACTAAGAGAATACCACGCAAGCGTGATGTAAGATTAGAAGTCATTGAGCAAATGGGAACGCTGTTTTCTTCACAAATTTCCCGTTACTGTAATCTTACAGCATATTAAACGGTCCTGGCAACAAAAAGTTGCTTGTAAACCAACTTTTTAGCAACTCAGCTTGACGGCTATTAATGTGGAAGCGGTCAGGTAATTCGGGAGACGCATCAGTTTGTGACGATTATGTGGCACATATCAGTAGCAGAACATGGTAGGGGCGGTCATAATTTTGACTGGGTTGTCTCTGAAAGCATTCAGTTTTAAGATCAAAATAGCCTGAAACACTTCAAAGCGTTAACAATCATTAACACAATGGCGTTTGATAGATTTAGGAAGGATTCATGTTCCAGGAGATCACAGCAGAGAATGTCATTGGGTATTTGCAGGAAAAACAGCACCTGAATTCGGAGGAATCAGCTTCAGCCGACGCACTGGCGTGGGGAGTTTCCAACATAGTCATTCGTATACATCGTGAGTTTGAGGCTGATTTTGTTATCAAACAATCACGAAAGCAGCTACGGACACAGGCAGAGTGGTTTAGTCATCTGGATCGTATCTGGCGCGAATGGGAAGTGATGCAAGAGTTGGAGCATCTACTGCCAGCCGGAGTGGTACCACGAGTTTTGTTTGAAGATCGAGAGAATTATCTCTTTGCGATGGAGGCGATCGACGAACATCATCAAGTTTGGAAAGCGGTATTGTTAGATGGAAAATTCGATCCGAAAATCGCGCGTGAGTTGGGAGATTATCTGAGTGCCATTCACCGGAAAAGTTTTTTAAATGCACAATATGAAGCCCGATGGGGGGACTGGGAAATATTTGACCAGCTGAGAATAGACCCTTTTTATCGGTTTATTGTAAAAGCACATCCAGAAATCAAAATCTGGGTAGATGATTTAATCAAAGACATGTCGGCTCATCGACTCTGTCTGGTATTGGCTGACTTCAGTCCAAAAAATATTCTGATCACCGATCGAGGGATTCATTTAGTCGATTTTGAGACGGCTCATTTTGGTGACCCTGCGTTTGATCTCGGTTTTTTCCTCAGCCATCTGTTATTGAAAGCAGTCTGTTTTCAACAGGCGGGTATTGCGTGTATTGAACTGGCCGAGAGTTTTTGGGACCAATATATCCATCACGGATCTGCTTTACCTACGGGCGATCTTTCACGCGTTAGCGAAATGGAAGAGCAGGAACTGGGTTTGCAAACAATACGGCATCTGGCGGCTTGTATGTTAGCGCGTGTCGATGGTAAGAGCACTGTTGATTATCTCACGGAATCGATGTTGCTGGATCAGGTCCGCTCTTTTGCACTTTCTTTAATATATGATCCTCCCGCTTCGATCCCGCAAACAACCTTACGATTAAAAGAGATGTTGAATTCCTGAGTAGATACAGGTGACGATTCATGGAATTCCTGCTATGTTGGAGAGAAGAAACAAACAATTGTGTACGTTAACTTGTTTATTGACATCGACAGTCAGGAGAATGTTCTGTCATGACGCAAATTGAGTTTGTCCATGCGCGAGAGGTCTTTGACAGCCGTGGTAATCCTACAGTTGAAGTAGAGATTTGCTGCGCAAATTCTCGGCCAGGTAGAGCAATGGTTCCCAGCGGCGCCAGTACCGGGAAATTTGAAGCTGTCGAATTGCGCGATCAGGATTCAGAACGTTTCGATGGTCTTGGTGTAACACAGGCGGTCGAGAATGTGCGTGGTGAGATCGCAGAGGCTTTAATCGGTCAGGATGCCTCAGACCAGCAAAGCATTGATAAAAAATTATGTGAGCTGGATGGCACAGAGAACAAATCGCGACTGGGGGCGAATGCGATCCTGGGGACGTCTCTGGCAGCCGCCTATGCTGCTGCAGAATCACAAGGCCAAACGCCCGTAGAACGTTTTGCCGAAATCTGGTCCGAATACCAGGCTCTCTCTCCAGCGAGTGAGGCAGTTCAGCCGCAGCGGACTTCATTATTGTCCCAATCAATGTTACTGCCTCTACCGATGGTCAATATGATTTCAGGCGGTCTACATGCAGGACGGAATCTCGACTTTCAGGATTTTTTAATTCTGCCCGTCGGTGCAACTTCATATCGTCAGGCGTTCGAATGGATTGTGACGATTTATCGCAGACTCGGTCAAATCCTGAATAAGACAGGACACGAGGGAACTTTGATTGGAGATGAAGGTGGATATGGCCCAAAATTAAGCAGTAACAGTGAAGCGGTCAAATTTGTCGTGGCAGCAATCGAATCAGCGGGATTACAACCAGGTGAAGATGTAGCAATTGGACTGGATGTTGCCAGTACACATTTTTATGACGCAGAGTCAGGAACCTATCACTTAAATGCAACGGGTGAAGAGGCGCTCTCCTCTGATGATGTGATTGATATGCTGGAACGCTGGGTGAATACCTATCCGATCATCAGCATCGAAGATGGATTGGCAGAAGATGATTGGGCCGGTTGGAAAAAAATGACGGAGAGATTGGGGCATCGCGTCCAATTGATCGGCGATGATCTGTTTGTGACCAACCGTGATCGTTTACAACAGGGAATTCAAAGTCAGACGGCAAATAGTGTCTTAATCAAATTGAATCAGATTGGAACGCTTTCGGAAACATTGGAAACATTGAGGATGTCCATTGATCATGGCTATTGGCCAGTTGTTTCGGCTCGCAGTGGAGAAACAGAAGATACCACAATTGCTGATCTCGTTGTTGCAACCGGAGCCGGGCAGTTAAAAGTGGGATCGGTTGGGCGCAGCGAGCGTTTAGCGAAATACAATCAGTTGCTCAGGCTGGAAGAACAATTATTAGACCGTGCCGGCTATCATGGCGGGGCGATCTTTTCTTCATTGAAATAGTCAATGATCCCAAATGATAGAAATAAAAAAACCTCCGGATTGTTCGGAGGTTTTTTAGATGTCCTTCTGCTTTTTCTGCAATATTTGAATCAACATCAATGTAATTCGTTTGATCAATTGAGCGTTGCCAGGGAATTTATTTCTTTTTGTAGAAGTAATAGTTGCCCTTGTGGTGTCCGTAGTGATGCCCATAGTGATGTCCGTAGTTGTGACCGTAATGATGGCCATGATGATGGTGTCCAAAATGGTGCCCGTAATTGTTGTGGCCATAGTTTTTATGGCCATAATTTTTATTGCCATAGTTGTGACCGAAATTCTTATTCTTGTTATAGAATGTTTGTTTTTTTTGCGAATAAGAAGAGCGGTTACTGTAGTTCCGATTTTTGTAATTGTTGTTTTGGTAATTACGATAGTTGGAAGAGCGATTTGAAGACTTTGCTGAGGATTTTCCTGAATATCGATTTGATCCAGCGGAAGCGTCATCTGTGGCTGCGATGAAAGTCACTACAACACATGTGAAGAGGGTGGCTGCAAATTTCATTGTTTCGTTCCTTTAGTGAAGATTGGTTTGAGTTGAGTTTGTTGTCTCACACTCAACCAAGCGGGAACGCTCCAGGTTTGTTACAACCTTTTTCGAATAAAAATCAGAGGCGGAAGCCGGGTTCGCATGTTCATGTGTTTTGCTGGTTATTTAGAGTACAGTTCATTGAGTGCATCCAAATCAGCGTGCAGTGACTGAAATACCTGAAATATACTGACCGCGCCTAGAGTTCCGGCTACTGTCAGAATTCCGATGGCGAGCTTGTCATCCAGATTAATCAGCGCCAGAGTGGCAATGCTCAACGTGGGCACTAAAAAAGCCATGATTAGATAAATCCAAGTCAGCCGTTTGACTTGAAAGAAGATTTGAGGCGTCTGTTGACGAAATTCATTGGATTGCAACAAACGGGGATAAAGGGCATGCAGACTGATGTAGGTGACTCCAAAAAAAGGATAACTGGCGGCGATCAAGCCACACAGTAAGAGCGAGCCCAGAAAATGTATGTAGTCAGTGATTGGCAGAGAACCAATCGCATAGTGCATACTTATAGGATACGCAATTCCTGCGATGATCCATTCTGTGATACAGATAAGAGCGGCATAATGTCCTAATCGAAGACACCGCTTTTGCATGGCGGCAGCTTTCTGGTCTTTAAACTGGTTTTTACCTGTATTGGTTGTTGGAAATCGTAGAACAGTCCAGGCAAGCCAGCCAATCAAACTCAATCCCAGAGGATAAGCAATGAGATTGATGATAGATTGAATTTGCCAAAACGCATCTTGCGAATTTTTCAAGTGTTCAATGATATGTTTTTGATTGTGAAAGAAGTTGAATAAACCGGCCAGAATATTTGGAATGGCAACAATGAGAATGATCAGCGGAATTTCCCAGCCTTTCAGTCGAGTAAACCAGCTAGTGGGAGAGGGAAACAGTATTTGTTGTGCTCTTGGATTCAGGCATAATTCCAGTTGACTGGTCAGTTCAGCACCAGAGCTCCAGCGATCTTCGGGAGAGGGAGCCAGGCATTTTTTCAAAACGGTTATCAAATGCTCCGGACAGTCAGGAGGCAGGTGTTGTGGCATATTTTTCAAGGAAGGTCCCGTTTTGCGATATTGAATCATCTGCTTCAACAAGGCCGACCAGCCGGATTGGAGGGAAGGATCTTGAAACGGGCGCATACCCGTCAATAACTCCCAAAGCATCAAGCCCAGCGAGTAAATATCGCTTCTTTCGTCGAGGCTTTCCGGGAGTCGACTATGTGTGGGGTCATAAGCTTCCAGCTGTTCTGGTGACATGTAAGCCAGGCTTCCGCCGAAGTAGGCGGCGGGGGTGGTACCTTTCACATGGGAGCTGAAGCTGATGTTAAAATCAGCCAGTTTCGGTATGCCCTCTGCTGTCAGGAGAACATTGGCAGGTTTGATATCCCGGTGCAAAATTCCCTTTTGATGAGCATAGTCCAATGCATTTGCCAGACGAATACCTAACCAACAAATCGTTTCAGGCCACGAAAGGGAATTTAACGTCTGGCGGGTCATCGATTCGGAAGGGCAGGATTCACCTCGAACGTCCAGCGACTCGTTGATGGCATTGAGCAGGATTCTCCCCGATCTTTCAGAGGGAGCCGTCTTTCGGATATGCTCGATCACAGGTTGTAACGTGCCACCCGGGAGGTATTGCATATACAGCAGTCGGACTTTTTGGTCTGAGATTAACCGTTGGTCGAAAACACGTACGATATTATCATGATCCAGCTGGGCGAGCGTTTGTGGTTCCGTACTGGAATTTCCGGATATCTTTAAAGCTACCAGGCGTTGCATGGAATTCTGACGCGCCTGATAAACCTTTGCAAATGCACCTTTTCCCAGCAATGTCAATAAATCAAAATCATCAACAGTATCCCCCGGCTCAAAACCGTCAAATACGTCTGGGGTGGGTGGTTTAAATATTTTGGTGGAGACAAAGTCATGGTTCAAACCAAAAAGCTGTTCCAGCTGCGGGCCCACTGTCGGGAATAAACTGAGGAATTCAGCAGGATCAGCATCAAAACCATTTTGTCGACGAAGATGATATTCTTCGTAAAGCAAATCAACGGGAACGCTTTCTTCCAGAAGCATGGGGAACTCTTCGAAATACTCCGTGATTCGTTTGGGGAAATTAAATTGCTGCCAGCGAAATTCCAGGTCGATTTTAATCAGTTCAATTAATATGAATTGGTTGGGCTGTTGCTGGTTTTGAAAATAATTTTTTAAGTCGGGCGGGGATTCTTTTGCTTCCCACTCATTGACAAACTGTTCCATTAGTTCTGTCAGAGCAGTCAACATATTTTGACTGTCAGATAAATCTTGTTGTGGGGCAGGTTCAGGCAACCGTTCGCTCCAGCTCTGTCAAATGGGAACACTAAGTGGTTATCGTAAAAATATTAGTAGAAGACTGGCTTGATCAATGGTATAAAGGTGCAAATCCTTTCTCTGATTGATCAATCTTATATTAACCGATCAGGAACGGTGTGAAAAGCAGAACATAAACCAGATATAAATCACTCAATTACCGGAAGTATGAAAATTTCATGACGACTGATATCGAGGTTCTCATCGAACAGATCAAAAAAGGCAGCGAGCCGGCTTTGCTCGAATTTATTGAAGCACATCGCGCTCCGCTGTTAGGCTTTATTAATAAGAACATGAGCGATGGGTTAAAAAGTAAAGTGGAAGCAGCAGATATTCTGCAGGAAGCTTCGATAAACGCTGTAGAATCATTAGAAAAAATGGATTTTGAGCAGAAAACGCCTTTCAATTGGCTCTGCCATCTCTCCGAGAGAAAAATAATTGATAATCATCGAAAATTTTTCCAGGTACAAAAACGAGCTGCCGGTCGGGAAGTCAATCAACGAGCAGATGAAGCTGGTGCAGGACAGGGTTTTATGGATCTACTGATTGCCAGTATAACCAGTCCCAGTCAGGCTTTTGCACGTGGCGCTAAGGAAATGAAACTACTGTTAGCGCTGGAAAGTTTGCCAGAGGAAAATCGAGAAGCCATCCGCCTGAAATATGTGGAAGCACTCCCTACAAAAGAGATCGCTGCACAATTAAATAAATCAGATGTTGCTGTTCGCGTGATGATCAGTCGATCTATGGCAAAACTTCAGGAGATTCTGAAAAACGAAGATGAATTTAAAAGTCTACTCGGTTAGAAACTATTCTACCTCGTCATCATCATGATTGGGGGCCAGTTCGTTGTTGATCATGTTGATCATTTGTCGAAGTCGTCCCAGATTTTTTCGATTGAAGAGCAGAGAAATTCTGGGCAAGTCATCAAGATGGGCATCATCTTTTTCTAACTCATGTGTGTCTACTTTTGTAATGATGCCCGATTCGAGGATATCTTTGAATTCATCGTTCAGTTTTTCAACAAATTCATTGCTTGGTTCAACGTGTAATCGCAGAACCAGTCGTCCTTTCACATACCGCATACTATTGTAGACACTGTAAAAGCCAATCACTTCATCAACGGCATCCTCGATATTATCCGTGATATAAAACAGGGATAAATCTTCTTTCGAAATCAACTCTTGTTTTAGAAGATTATTTCTCAGAAAAGCTTCCCAATCTTTCCAATATGTACTGCCGGGTGTTTCCAATAGCACAATCGGCATGGGATCGCGCTTTCCTGTTTGCACTAACGTCAGTGTTTCAAAAGCTTCGTCCAGTGTACCGAAACCGCCCGCACAGCAGACGATGGCATGGACTTCTTTCACGAACAGAAGTTTGCGTGTGAAGAAATAATTCAGGTTGACCAGCTTTTCGTCTTTATGAATGACATAATTGGGTTCCTGCTCAAAGGGCAGCATAATATTAACGCCCATTGACATATCAGTGCCAGCTCCCACATGAGCCGCTTCCATGATTCCAGGACCAGCTCCTGTCACAGTCATCCATTTTTCTTCGGCCATTCTACGACCAAATTGGAGTGCCTGTTGATAAGCGGGGTCATCAGGATGGGTTCTGGCAGAACCGAAAACGGTCACTTTACGCTGCTTGCGGTAGGGGGTAAATACCTTGAACGCGTATCTGAGTTCTTTCAGCGCCCGGTCAAGAATCTTCAGGTCGCCGCGCGTGGCCTGATCCTGTTGTAATTTATCTGCCGTCTCTTTGATACTGCCAATGATTGAATGCAGCGGATAAAGTTCCGTGCTATGCTCTGTTGGTAATACATCTGATTCAGAGACTTCAGGGCGCGTTTTTCGATATTTCCTCGCCATGAACTATTAATCCTTTAACACAACTGGTCGAGATGTCTGTCAGAGAGTTTAACTTCAATTAACCCATCAGGGCTTCCAGGGCTTCGTCTCTGGTATTATAAATTGCCCAGAGTGTATCCAGAGCCGTGATTCGCAATAATTCATTTGCCATCTTACTGGCACCACACAAGACTAATTCACCACCTCTGCTGCGGACATGTTTATGGCAACGTAATAAAAGTGCCAGAAATACTGAGCCGAAATAGCTGACGTCGCTCAAGTCAAAAACCACCATCGGAATTTCCACTTCCTGTAACGGTGCCATCACGATATCGGCAGCCTGCTCAATCAGATCCCAACTCATTGACTCGACATTGCTTGCTGGAATGATTACGACTGTATTTCCGTGCCATTCCAATTGAAAGTCGTCGTGGTAGTTAGCCATGTAGTAAGTTCCGCAGTGATTTGAATAATCTATGGAAGAGAAATCTATTGTTATCTCGGTTTATGATACTGTGAACCTGGAATCGAGAACAGTCTTCAAGTACATCAAAAACAAGATTTCACACTTAACGGCCTGTAAACAGCCGGGAAGAGGGGCCAGAGTGTTGCGTTTGCCACCAATTCATCCAGATTTTAGCCTGTTCTGATTGTTTCATTTGAGGGTTCAGATTTGCAGGCTGCTCTGAAGCTGGAACCAGTTTTTTCAGGCTGCTTAGAATTTCTTTCAGCGTCGAATGATTTCGTTCCGTCCATGCTAACTGGACCAGTGGTTCAACAAATCGAGTTTGCCCGGAATCCCCCATTTCGCGAACGGCATCAATCCGAGTGGAGTTGAGTCTGTCACTGGTGAGTCGTACCATTTCCTGCATACCTTCGACATCGCCTAAACGACTCAGAGCGGCTACCGTTTGAAAACGAATTCTCTGGTTAGAGTGTGTCATCAATGAGCGTAGAGAAGGCCCGGGGCTTTGGTCTGGTGCAGATTTCATGATCCCATCAATTGCTATGGGGTTATGGCAATGCCCGATCGCATTGATGGCAGCAAGCTTTACAGATTCATTTTTGTCTTGCAAAAGAGGAAGTAACCATGTTGCATACTGTGGCGATCCGTGTGACCCAAAATACACACAGCCCAGGATTCGAATATCAGGCCACGTATGATTTATTGCCAGGAGTGCGAGTTGTGCTGTTTCTTCATAGTTGTCTTTGGCAATTGCTGCCATGACGATACGCCAGACCAGTCGATCCTGCTCATGTGTCATCAGTTTACGGAGACGCTTCACAATAATCGGACTTAATGAGACGTTTTGTGAATTATTTAAAAGCTGCTGTGCAGCTTTGCGCCGATCAGAGATGTGAGCACTTGACAGCTCTTTCAAAGCTGCATAGCTGGGATCCAGTTTTGGAAGCAGATCAGAATAGATTTCACCTGGTATTTTGATGGATGTTTCCAGAATTAATTTCTCAAGCACTCTGATTTCTTTTCCTGAAAGGTGCGAAAGTTCCTGATAAGCTTGATGATATGGTGTTGAGTTATGCGGCTGGTTGATCACTTCGTGAAAGTAGGCCTGGATTTCTGCAACCCGACTCGTATTGACGTCATTTTCTGTTTGAATTCCCTGTTTCATCAGTTTGTTCCATAATCCACCCGGGATCTGTTCCGTACGTACTAATTCTCTGACAGCGTCAATACGTTCTGCTTTCGGGGCTTCGATCGAGATGGAGCCTCCCGAGCCGGTGCGGTTGATTAACTGAATGATACTTTTTCGTCTCGTTTTATAAGTCCCTTCCTGAATTCCTTCCAGGAGTAGCGGTACAGCGAGATCGTCGGGCCATTGGGAGACAGAATCAATCACTGTCAATTGAACTTCCGAACTACGGTCATTGATCAATGATCGCAGGATGAGCGCAGATTCGACAGAAGCTATCCGGCCTAATCCTTCAGCAACAGTACGACGGACCGATGAAGAATCATCATCTTTGAGTGGTGCTAAATAGTGGACTCCCCAAGGAGTCAGTCCAATAGCGGCTGCAACGCGGGAACTTTCTTGCAGGCGTTTTGACTGTTTTTGTAGTAGTTCTAAGGCCTGTTCCGTCCCTAAGATTCCCAGGTGTTCGATCGCTTTGTTTTGAACCAGAAGATCGGCGTCTCTCAATTGTGATGTGAGGATCGCTTCTGTTTCGGGATGACGGACCAAAGCAGCCCAGAGGCCAAATTTCCAGCGCAGCACGGCATCGGAGTCCCAGCGAACCTGCATCATGTTTGCAGGCCAGAGGGAAGCCTCATGTTTTTGGGATGGAACGAACGAGGGGTCCCGATCTGAGATTTGATTCTGTTCTCTATAAAACCAGAGTCCGTGGATCAGACAGGCATCCATTGCTGCCCGCCGTAAATTTTTGGGAGGAAGTGTTTTGCCATCGCTTATCTTCAGAGATTGTTCCAATGAAGGAATCGCAACCGGTGGAATGAAACGCGCCAGTCCCCGATAGAGTTCCCCGCGTTGTTCAATTGATATGTCGGGGCGTTGCAGTAATTGTGTGAGGCGGTTTTTTGTGGCCAGAGGCATTGCATCCGCGCGTGAAAGCACCAGGCAAATACCGTTGATGGCAGCATGTTTCATCGCCGGAGAGACGGGAGTCATTTTGGGAGTCGATTTTGGGGTTTCCTTTTTCCAACTTTGAAAAATTTCAGACGTGTTTGACTCAGGAATCGTGTCTGCGGCTAAGCGATCATATTCAAGCTGATCGAAGACGATTTTTTCAAGGATCGGAATGGCATCCAGGGCATTTTCAGGATTAAGTGAAGCCCAGAGGATGGCAGCATTCCACCCCGAGAGAGAATCCCACTCTGAGAGTTGTTTTAATGCAGCAATTTTTCCGAGAGGTTGTGCAGAATTGACATTTGACTTTGAATCCGGGAAACCGGTTCTCACTAAAAAATCCTGCAATGAATCAAACGACCAGTTTTCGTTCCGGACTTTTGATTTGTCGGAGAGCTGATTGGATTCAGTCTGCGAATTTTGTAACGGTTTTTCTTTTTCTTCGGTAGCAGAGTTTTCTGGTTCGCTCTTTGGGTTCTCTGGCGAGGGTTCAGCTATTTCAGACTCATTGGATTCTGCCAGTAATTGGTTCTCTTTCAATGATCCGAATACCCAGCGATGTACATCAGTCGATGAGAGCACGCTCTGGTTCTGGTGTTCCTGTAATGTTTTCCATTCCTGGAAGGCAGACCAGTTATGGTTACGAACCCACAAATCCTGAGATAAATATACGTGGAGCCCCTCCAGTTCCTGTGGGAATTCTCTGGTTGCTTTTTCTTGCAAAGGCATCGTCACTTTAGTCTGCTTTACGTTCTGGAGCAGACTCTTTTGGCAACCGGCTGGAATGGCGCAGCAAAGAACAAAACCGATCCAAAACGTATTTCGAAAAAGACGCGTCAAGGGTTCGGGGTCTTCCGGTAAATCGATTCCGCGAGGAGAGGCAGAGCTCATGAGATAAGCTGAAATGAAAAAAGAGAGAACTGGCAGGTGAGAAAGAGAGAAATGAGTGGCGAACTTTATCAAAATTTTGATTGTGACAGAAGAGCATTCTCGCTCGAACCATCGAGTCGCTGGTAGCTTTGGCTTGCCAGTTGAGAGTCTGCGTCATAGTTTTCTGTTTTGTGTAGTTTCTCTCAGTTATGGATTCGCATGGTGTACATGAGGTAAAAGAGTGATTTTAATACAATCAATTGCCTTGAAGTCTGATAATTAGTCTGTCATGCTCATGTCCTATTTTACTCAAACCCTCAAAAGCTACATATCAAATTCAGGGAGAACAAATCGGATGTTGCGAAAAATGGTATCTGGATTAGTGGTCTTGCTCGTGTTTGTTTGTTTTTCGACGACTCAGGCGGCAGAAAAGACGTCATCCGGAAAACAGCGTGCCGCCAATCTTAATACAACGATTCCGGTCCAAATGGACTATCTGATCTATCTGCCTGAGAACTATGAGCAACAGGATAAATGGCCTTTGCTGCTTTTTTTACATGGTGCAGGTGAAAGAGGCGATAATCTGGATCTGGTGACCATACATGGTCCGCCTATGCTGGTCAAAAACGGTAAACAATTTCCATTTATCATCGTGTCGCCACAATGTCCCAAGGATCAGCTCTGGCAGCCGGTGGAGCTCACCGCGTTATTGAATGAGATAGAACAGAAGTATCGAGTCGATAAAGATCGCATTTATGTATCAGGATTAAGCATGGGAGGATTCGGAACCTGGTCGTTAGCGGCATATACTCCTTACCGCTTTGCGGCGCTGGTACCCATTTGTGGCGGCGGTGAAAAATTCTGGGTTAAGAAGATCAAGCATGTACCAATTTGGGTATTTCACGGTGCAAAAGACACAGCCGTGCCATTAGAGCGATCGCAGGTACTGGTTGATGTGTTGAAAAAAGCGAAATCAGATGTCAAGTTTACGGTCTATCCCGAAGCAGGTCACAATTCATGGACCGAAACTTATGACAACCCGAAAATGTATGAATGGCTTTTGAAACAGAAACGGAAGTCGGAATCAGAAGTGAAAGCGGCAGAAAAAAAAGAGGAAGAAGCGCGAAAAGCAAAACGGGCTGCTGCTAAAAAGAAGAAATAAGCAGGCGATGGTGTGGGAATTACTGGACCAGCCCTTTGGTTAACTCCATAAAAGCCGTTTCAAGATTAATTTCTTCTTCGCGGAAGAGAGAGAGCTGGAATCCTTCATTAATTAAAAGTGTGGGAATAAAAGTATAGTCTTTGACCTCGTTCTGAAGAATCACCAGCATCACATTGTTTTGGATTTCAATATTCAAAACGAGATCGTGAGATTCAAGCAGGGATGCAGCTTTTTCTGTATTCGAGTTGACTGCAACGTATAATAGAATCCGCTGCCTTGCTTTTTTCATGACTTCTTCAACGTTGTCGTCTACGATCAAATTGCCTTTTTCAATCATTCCGACACGCGTGCAGACATCTGCCAACTCGGGTAAAATATGACTTGAAACAATGACGGTTTTCTTTAATTCACCCAGACGCTTTAACAGATTTCGTATTTCGATTCGTGCGCGTGGGTCCAGGCCACTTGCCGGTTCATCCAGTAAGAGAACCTGAGGTTCATGTAGCAGGACGCGCGCCAGGCCAATACGTTGGGTTTGACCGCGGGAAAGCTGGTTGACCATCGCATCTCGTTTGAAAGTCATATCGACCAGTTCCAGTTTTTCTTCGCAGATCTTACGACGTTGAGGACCCTTAATTCGGTATGCGGAAGCAAAAAATTCGAGGTATTCAAGAACCGTCATGTCATCGTAAACACCGAAAAAGTCGGGCATGAAACCGACGAGACGTCTGATTTCTTCAGGATGTGTATAGATCGATTTTCCGCAAACGTAAGCTTCTCCATAATCCGGACTGAGAAGTGTGGCGATCATTCGCATGGTGGTTGTTTTACCGGAGCCGTTAGGGCCAATAAAACCAAAGACATCGCCTTCACCCAGGCTCAGGTTGATGTTGTTAACGGCGATTAAGTCGCCATAGCGTTTGGTTAAATTGCGTGTTTCAATCACTCGTTATCACTCCCGGAAGGTGTGTTCTGCTGATCTTTAAGTTTTTTATCCTTATCTTCATCTTCCAATGAAGGTAATTCATTCATCACTTCGGTTGAACTTTTGACAGGGATCACAATTCTGACAAACGTGCTCTGGTTTTTTGGATCAAGTGTTTGATCATCTAGCATGGTTTGACTGATTGCTGTATCCATTCTGGCGAATAAAACGGCTCTGCCTAATCGCAATTGTTCAGTCAGATCCAATTGTTCCGAAGAAAAATTAGAAAGGCCTGTGTAACCAAATCCACCTGACAATTCATGATAAGTCAGCATTTTCAGGATCTCATAGGAATTTTTAGCGAATGGGTTGTAATCGGTTTGTTGCGTTATCACATTATCAGTCTTTTGCCCTTTGACTTTAAATCGGCGAGAGACAGAACGTGTCAGGTACCCCTTGATGTTGCGTGATTCAATTGTGTAGCTATTGAAATTCAATGGCTGATGGGGAGAAAAGTATGAATCTTCAAGGTGCTCCGGATCGACAACCGGCAGATAGATCCGGTTTCCGTAAGCAAGCACCCAATCTTTCAGAGGGCCGGAAAAATGATGTGTCAGATTGCCTGAAAGTTGGCTTAGATTATTACCTGTCAGATTCGATGATACCAGATCCACCTTTTTTTGAGCCCAATCTGTTCTGAGGCTTTTCGTACCCCATTTTAGAATGGGAAGGTTTTTGATCGATTGAGAATCATTGGAAAACTGATAGCTGGGCCCAGTCAATGTTCCTTCAGCAGATCGATACATGCCGGCAAACGTCGTTTCTGGTAAACCATTCCAACAGATTCGCGTCGGAAAGTAGTTCTGGGAATCCTTCAATACCGGTAGGATCGATTGAATTTCGACCTGGTAGCGGCGGGTATCAGGGCTATATAAGTTTATATAGGAACGTCCGCGGAAATGGCCTGACGAAGCATCGTAGTCAACCACATTCAGTTGTGTCGATTGAAATTGATCGCCATTAGCTGATCGCGCTGATGCGATTCCCCAGACGGCTGCCAGTAAGACCATCGTCGGGAATGTGACCCAGGTGAAATGCGGTTTTTTCAAGATGTGATGAACCAGGAAGAAATCCAGAACGCCAATCAGGAAAAGATAGAGTAAAATCAGGCCCATGACCCACCAGTGAGAAGGTCTTCGCACTTCCACAAAGTTCTGTTGTGAATGAAAAATTTGGGTTTCCAGTTCAGAAATTCCAGTCTGAGAAAGGCGCTTTCCAAGGATGGCATTCACTTGATTTGAGGTGCTGGACTTCTTTGTTCTGTTTGCCAGTTTCGGACAGAGTTTTGTTAATCCATCCCAATTAACCAGGGGGTTGGCTCTGAGATCCAATGTAAGGAATGTAACGATCCCCAGGCCAAAGGGAACTCGGACCAGTACCGGCCCATTCAGTGAAGAAGCCAGTACCTCTCCTGTATCAATTTCAATTCGGGAGGCATTGGCAACACCACGAATACGAGAACGAACCGCAGCATATAGTTCCAGACTGCTCAAATCACGGAGTTGAGTTTTGCCACGAATCTTGACGGGGACCCATTTGGAAATCTCACTTTCCTGATATGCTTCTACGTCTGTTCCCACGCAGACAACAAGATGCCCGCCGTTAACCACCCAGTCTCGAATGGCCTGATTTTTTTCTACACTAACTGGATATTCTGCATTGATGATGATGGTGTCGAGAGAGTCATAACCATCAGAAGTATCTGGGAGGAGAGACAGATCTGAGATTGAAGTAATGAACTGGTCGAGATTTAGATCTGCTAATGTTGGTGGGGAAGAGTGTGCTGGATTAAAACCAGGGATCTCACCGATCGTGGCCCAGAGTTTGGCTGTTTGTTTTAATCCCACTCCAGTGAATTGATTTCGAGTTGATTGTGGTGAATAGAGCGTTTCGTAAAGGATCGACTCGGTTTGTGTATCACGTAGTCTGATTTTTAACGGACAATCGAGAAGGCCCGCTTTAAAGACCGAGTAGAGTTGATAGGTTCCCTGTTGAGCGAATCGATAGACTTTTGAAGGCGTTTCATTGGGATTGCCATCAGGCGAAAGAGCAACGACCGATAGTTGCAGCTCAATCGGCGCCAATGTTGACAGCTCGACTGAAATCGGAACCCAGCGACCTACTTTATAGAGCCCATCGAATCCGACGTGAATTTGTTTGACTTCAACAGACTTCGAAACCGCTTCTGCTGCTATGGAAAACTGATTGGCGTTGAGGACCATCAGTGCCAATGCGCAGATCGTTTTGAGTTGGAACGAAAGAGATGGTTTCATGGATTATTTTCTGATCCCGTCGATACAAACGTTTCGTCAGGAATCAGTTTCAGTTCTGACAGTGTGCATTTATCTCGAATATAGATGATACGGAATAATAAGTATAAATAGAGATATAACATTGTATTATGGCTTGATCCGAGCCTGGGCTCAATACATTGCCAGTACAAATCAGTGGTTTCTATAGATTAACACGTTCTTAATTCATGGTGAATTCGTCAAATTCTGAAGAAGCGATCCAAATTTTGCTAATGCGATTTCCGGTATTGTATGGGGTCCCATGAACTCGGAAAAGTCGACTTCAAATTGATGCTGCTCTAATAGTTCTTTTAACCAGATGGCCCCATCGTAGGGGAGAATGGGATCTTGTCTGCCATGGCTTTGTAGAACGGGAAACTTTTCAGATTTTTCTGCAAGTGATTTCCATCTTTGTTCACAGAGTAGAGTTCCAGACCAGATGACGAGAGCTGCCGGCGGTTCTGGGAGATTGAAAGCGACCTCAGTGGAGATCATCGATCCCTGTGAAAAGCCAGCCATCACAAATTGGGAAAGGGGTAACCCAGATTCTTTTTGTAGTTCGTCTATAAATTCTCTTAGTTGTTGTGCCGCCTCCAATAGTCCATCGGGAGTTGTATTTCGTTGATCACGGATTCTTCCCGACTCAATCGCGGCGTTCAATTCTGCCACATCGAGCATCCACCAGGCACGTCCGCCTGGAATTCCCATTTCTATTAATGAAAGTGGGGCTGCAGGGAAAACAAAGCGAACCCGTCCTGCTAAGTCCGGAGTGCTTCTGAGGATCTCAGGTCCCAATGGGACCAAGTCATCACCCGGAGCGCCAAATCCATGACAGACAATCACTATAATGTCCGGTGTTTGATCGCTTTGTAATTCATCATAAATCTGGCAACTGAGGGGGCCAATTGTTTTGGTAGTGAGTGGCATGAGTTCCTGAATCTTCTGAAGTGTTCGTGGTGTCTGAGTTTAGAACATAATTAAGTCATAACCGCTTATTGTGTCCAGGAAGGAATGATATGGCAATCAAAGTGCCTGTGATACGAAGCAAGTTTACATGTTCTCTGAAATCAAATTGATACGATTGTCATCGAAATCGCATCAAATCTCTCTGACAGGTTAATTTTGTCTGAGAGGAATGAGAATCGCTATTCCGCATTAAGTTGATTGATATAAGTCATTTACCAGGAACCAGCAAGGGACCTTCAATTTTAGGAACGCGTTTTGCCTTAGTTGTGTTGCATTCCAACAGGTGTGGAATCGAAAGACAGGAAATCAAAAGTGATTTCAACTGGTCCACAAGTAAGGGAGAACCATGATGTTTCAGCGAATCGGCTTTCGGGGAATTTTTGTAACGGTATTATTCTCAGTCATCGCACAGGATGGCTTGCTGTTTGCTCAGGTGGGAGGACCGGACTCTACTGCCGGGAAACTCAATCGTGATTCCTTTTTATTGTGTCGTGAAATTCGAAAGAATTTATGTGGGATACGGGGTCAGAGAACTCTGTTTTCCAAAGCGTACGAAATTCATGAAATGGCCGATAAAATGCATCGCATGGTAATGCTCAATACTCCTGTAAGAGGTATGGATCAGGCGTTATCGGATTTAAGTCTTTTGGTTGATGATTTGAATTTTACGATCAAAGCCATGAGGTTGCCCGTGTTTCGTGATCCCGTCACAATACCAACTGGCCCGAATGGATATGTTTTCTATGGTGGAAATGGTTATCCACAACCCAGTTTTCAATGTAACGGTTTTCCTTACCGAATGATTCCAGAGCGGAATATGCGTGATGTCGGTCGATTGCTTTCAGAAATACAAAGTTCCATCGTTCAGTTACAGGCACACTATTCACCCCACCAGCATCAGACGCCGCGCCAAAGATTATTTCCTGCGCCAGGTACCATTCCGCAATCTGATACTGATTTTAAGATGCAACCTTCGCGTCTACGCAAACTCTTCCAGGAAGAAAACGATTCCCAATGGAAGCCTTCACGGAAGCCTGCTCCTCTCATGCCACCGGTACCACCACGAGATCAAGCAAAACCTTTACAATACGGGCCACAATTACTCCCGCCACTACCACCGAATGACTGATCTGATTCAGTAAATTTGAGACAGGTAGAGTTTCCAATTCTTTATTGTCGTTCCTTCGATGCTTGAATTTTTCAGTGAGATGCATCACTATATATTTTTGTTAGAGTAAACAAAAAAGTGTATGCCTGATTTCTGCGAAGGAATTCATTGATGGAATTTGATGCTGAGGAAGTGACGGCTTACTTACATCAGCATATTCCTGTGACACAAGCGATGTCGATTAGAGCGTCATCCGAGTCGAGCGACGTACTCCGTCTCCGTGCCAGATTAGCCCCCAACTTAAACCATCAGGAAACCGCCTTTGGGGGAAGTATTGCCAGTATTGGTATTCTGGCTGGTTGGACTCTCATCCATCTTCGTTTACAACACGATGAACATCGTTACAAAATCGTCATTCAGAAAAGTGAGATGGAATTTCTCCTTCCAATTGAAGATGATTTTGAAGCAGAGTGCCCCTATCCGGAAGAAAGTGTCTGGGTACCATTTCATGCAGGTCTGGATCGGAAAGGCCGCGCAAGGATTGATCTCCAATCGTCGGTAACCGTCAACAATCGGGTGGCAGCAATCATCAGAGGAACCTTTGTCGCGAAGAAGCTGGAATCTTCCTGAGTAGAATTAATCGGTGCCTTCGGGGTTGTTTTGCTGATGTGGTTGTGTCTGTTTCACGTTCAAAACGCTTTCTGTCAGCGATTTGTTGGCGGTATAGAGGTGAATATCTCTTTGGGGAAATGCAATTTCAAATCCGGCTTCTGCGAATTGCTCATGAATTGCGGTGTTCAATTCGTGAATGACCGTTAGTCGATTTTCCAGATTTGGCAAGTATGCCCGCAGAGTTAAATTCAATGTACTGTCGCCGAAAGATTCAAATGTGATGCTGGGTGGTGGATCTGAAAGGACCAGGGGATGGCTGGTTAAAATCTTGTGTGAGAGGTCGGATACTTGGTTGGTATCAGTTCCATAAGCAACGCCGACTGTGATCATAAGTCGGTTTACCGAGTCGGTCAAAGTCCAGTTTAGTAATTTGCCAGTGATAAATTCTCTATTGGGTACAATGTATTCTTTGCGATCCCAGTTGGTGATTGTGGTGGCACGCATCCGAATTCGGGAGACCACACCAGTCACTTCATCGACTGTGATGATATCGCCGACTCGGATTGGACGTTCGATGAGCAGGATCAAGCCTGAAACAAAATTGGCGAAGATTTCCTGTAATCCGAATGCCAATCCAAAAGTTAATGCTGTTGCCAGCCATTGTAGTTTCGTCCAGCCTAGACCAATTGTGGTAAACACAATGAAAATGCCAACCAGCGCGATGAAATAACGGGCCAGACTGGTGATGGCATATTTTACTGAGGCTTCCAAAGGGAGCCGTTGTAGAACAAGGAATTCCAGAAGACCGGGGATGTTTTTTGTGGCTATGATGGCAAAGATGGCAAAAATGATTGCCAGCCCCAGGTCGAAGTATGTAACAGGCTCCAGTTTGTCTACCAATTGACGTGTGCTTTTCCCGTCTGTTCCTTCTTTAAGTTCCATAGTTTGGATTGAGGTTGACCATAGTGCGTACTCGGCTGTATCCAGCCGATTGAATGCAGGAAGCGTCTCTCCCCAGATTCCAAAAAGTCCCACAAGAAGAATGACACTGATTGAGGCATTGATCAGTTTTTTGATCTGAGTCGAAATTTTAGTGAGATCTGCGGGGCCTTCCTCTTCTGTCGTAATGCCTGCGATAGTCGATTCAGCACTGGGTTCATGGGAATCTTTTCGAGTAGCGTGGAAACGATCCAGGTTTTGCTGATAACTCAATTTTCGATGGTGAATCAGAATCCAGCGTAAAAGGAGTGCTCTGAAAATAATGACCCCCAGAAATAACCAGAGCGTCATGAAAATCAAGTGAAACAGGGTTATCGCCGTAAAGTAATAACCAATGAGTGACAATAGAATTAACACACAGGGAACGAAGAGTGTTAAGAAATAGATGACGGATTTTGCACGGTCATACCAGACTTCCTGATTGTAATTGAGAATGGATTGAAAGAGCCCGGATTGAGGATGGAAGACGCGGCGGGCAAAAATGGTGTAGACCACAAGCAATGCCACAAAAAACAGTCGTTCCAGTAAATCCTGATTACGGTCGATTTCTTTTCCATGCATTAACAGTGTGAGAAATAGTAGTGGAAGGGAAAAGGCAGTCACCCAGCGAATGTTTTTACGCACATAGGAAACAGTTTGTTGATACCAGCCGAAGTGGGATTCGCCTAGCCCTAAAGGCCGACAGGTTTGTCGAATCAACTCCCAGAAAAATAGGAGCCAGGCGACTTGACGCAAGCTTTCATCAACAGTCTTGACGAAGAGGGGCGCATTTGGATTGCTGCCAATTCTCCAGGCCAGAAACCAGATCAATCCTGGCCAGATGATGGCGATAAACAGCGTGAGGAATGCAACCCGAGCCGTTATTCCAAACTGGCGGTAATTGGTTCTGGTAATTTCTTTATTGATGATTCGCAGTTGTTGGCGCACACTATAGGCCAGATAAACCAGGCTCAGAAAACAGAAGAATGCGGTGAAGTAAATAACAGGGTTCTTGTAAATGTCCAGTCTGATCGTCGTGAATAACTCTTTCCAATGTTTAGAAGAAAAGAGCCAGCTAAATGAATCTGGTATCTGTTTGAGTTCTGTCAAAGAAAAAGGTGCGGAGCTTTTGATCCAGAAAATCCGTTCCTTAATATAATCAGAGTAAGCATTAGTCTGTTTGACCAGGTCCGTTTCAGTGGCATCCAGAGTGAGCAGTTTATCAAAGTAGTTTTTGTTACTGCGAATTAAAGTGTCTAAATATTCTTTTTGTTTCGCCAGTGCCTCTTCGACGATGATATTAAGATCAATTTCTTCTTCAGTAGTCAGGGCGCGTTTGCTGTTTTTTTTGATTTCAGTGATTTGACTTACAGCAGTGGGAAAGTCAGCCCAGTATTCGTCAAGTTCAAACAGTTTTAAATGAACTTCATCGATGACTATACTGCGGCTGTTGATATTCTGTTGCCGGATTTCTATGTCGGGCAGCATTGCCTGTTGATTTCTGAGTAGTAATCCTATGGGGCCCGTCAGGCCAATCGATTTTTCTTTTTCCTTTGTTTGTGCGAATTGTTTCTTAAGGTCTTCCAGAACCTGGCTGGCTTTTGAAATGCTTTGTTCGACCGTTTCTATCTTGTTGTTAAGTTGCTGGATCTCCTCGGCATATTTCTGATTCTGTTCGACCAGGGGTTGCAAGAGCGGGTTGGTAGCAAAGACTTTCTTGCGCGCTTCTTTAACACGCATTGCCGATTCGATATTACGTCGATTCTTAATCTGGACTTTTAAGGCTTCGAGGGATTCTTTTTGCTTTTCTGATTTTAATTTTAAATAATCAAGTTTGATACGTGAGAAGCCAGCTGTTTCTTCTGCATCAAATTTCGTTAGCTCGTTCTTTAGAGCAGGCTTTTCAAATTGGAAAAGAGTCAGGTGAGTATCATGTTCAACTTTTCTGGCTTCCGAAATGGCCGCTGGTTCCTCTACAGGGGCAGGTACTTTTAACTGTTTTTCTATCTCGACAGCTTGCTCATCTATCTTGCTGATGCGCGACAACGCTTCTTTCTGACGATTGCCGCGACGAGCAATTTCTGCTTCCCAGTCTGAAAGCTCTTGTTTATCTGTTTCGTATTGATTCTCATCCTTGACGAGTTTCCGCTCAAGATCAGATAGCGTTTTGTACTGGGAAAAGGAGGGGGCAGGTTGCTTATTCAAACTCTTGATTTCAGCTTTTATTTGGTCGAGTCTCTGCATTACATTTTGAGAATCGATTTCAAATTCCTGTGCTGTTTTTTGAAAATTTCTGGTTTTATCCAGGTTTTTCAGAGCTTCATTATATAAGTCGATTGCCTTTTTCTGGTTCTCCTCAGACAAGCCTTTTATATTCTTGGCTTGCTGAATTCGTTTTTGAATTGATTCGGCGGTAATGGCTGGCGATAGGACTATGGTAGAACGTGTGTTTGGCGAGACTTGCGGTTTGGATGAGGGTTGCGATTGCGCTTCAAGCAGGGGTGACAGAGTGATCGCCATAGCAATCATTATCTTGAAGAATTGAAGACGAAATATCATAGGGGTTTATTTTCAGTGAAAATAAAGTTGTTTGAATCTGATTGGGAACTGGCTCTCACTTATGAGTACGCAAGTTTAGTTCGTTCCATTCTGTTTCAGCAAGGCGTGCGGACATTCTCTTTGTAAAAAGATGTATTGCAATGAATGAAAAAAATGTGTTCATGCTGTCGCTGGTGAACGTCCAGACGTACTGCTGTTGTTGCTGATGTAAATGGCTGACTTCGTTTTGGGTGTTGTAATGTCAGAGGGAGCGATATCGAAAATATGCCAGAATTAGCAGATCTAAAGGGGTTTCGGATCTTTGACTTGTGATATAATAAAGAGAAAGTCTGTCTCTATGTGGGTAAGTTGACGATGCCAAGTAGAGTGCAGGCTTGGAAATCAATAGCATTGAAGAGACCGGGTCTCAAAAGCGTGATGAGATCCAGTGTCTTGTGTGAAAACAGGATCAGATAAGAAACAAATCACTTGACATAATCCGTTTACCGAACAAATAATACATAAATGGCTGTTGTATATTCAGTCACCTTCCCGAAAAACCCTCCGTTTATTTGGTTTTACGTCAGTGCAAATCAATTCTGTGTTAAAAAACTTTGACTCTCAACTTCATTGGACGGCGCGATGTCTCATTCGTGTCTGTCTCTTGCTGTCGTTGTGGAATCTACCTTTTCCCTGGTTGCACAATCATGATTTGCATCAGGAGACAGAGGATCACAGTTACTGGTTGCTTTCGCATATTGATGAATTCCATACTGAGGGCAATGAAGAACTCAGCGAACAGGGCTGGCATCTGCATTTTGTCTATTTTGGGTGCGAACAGAACGACAATCCTTTCAAAGACAAATTTCCGGTTCAGCATCAGTTCATCGTGGGTGAGTCATCTCAGCCATTGCCTGCCTCCGAGTCTGCACAAGCATCTTTTCAACGCCTGGATTTAGTATCTGTCGGTTTAAAACATGTTTTCGCCTACCCTTTAAGACTCTCTGTTCCTCCGCCTCAAAGTCGAGGGGCTCAAGAGCACTTTCTCCAATCATTTCAAAAAAGATCTCTTCGTGATCTGATCAGCGTTTCGCTCTGCTGATTCAATTTCATCCTGCTAGAACGTTGTCTCGTTTTACAGTTGGGATCGTGCGCATTTCATTACTCAAATGATTTGACTTCAGCATGATGCCGTTCTCTTTTCCGTCGATGCGGGAGAATTGAATCATGAAATCACGTGTAGCTTTTGTCCTTTTGATTGTGGTCTCAGTCATGGGGTTCGCCCTTTTCTGGGACCAGATACGGCATACTTACGAACAGGACCAAGTGACTAAGCCTGGTGCATCAGATACGGCAAAGGAATCAGGCTTGTCCTCTTCCGATGTATTACTCTCTGAAGAGAAAATCAAGGCGATGCATTTAACGCTATCCCCTGTAAAACGACAGAACCTGAACAGGGTGCGCATCGTTCCGGGAAGATTACGATATGATGATCGTAAACATGTTGATATCAAAGCACCTACAGAGGGCGTCCTGATTGAAACCAGGGTCAAGCCGGGTGACTCTGTCAAAACGGGCCAGATACTTGCGGTCATTAATAGTCCCGAAATTGGAACGGCCCGTGCAGATCTATTGCAGAGAACGACCGAATATCAACTGGTGCGCAATCAGTATGACTGGAAAGCACTGATCCAGAATAATGTCCAAAAGCTGGTCGATGCTTTGTTAAGCCAGCGTTCAATGGAGTCTGTAGAAAAAGAATTTTCCAATGCGAAGCTCGGGAGTTTTCGATCTGATTTGCTCCCCGCCTACTCCCGCTATTTATTAGCTGTGATGGTCAATCAGAAGTCGGTACCGTTGGCAAAATCAGGCGCAATTTCTCAACAGACGAAACAAATGCGGGAAGCTGAAGTACAGGAGTCCAGAGCTAATTTGAAAGCGTTATGCGAACAGTCGATTTACGATGTTCGTCTGGAACGAGATCAGGTACTGGCCAAACTCAACGATGCCAACCATCGGATGAAAATCAGTCAGCAACATCTGGAATCCCTGATCGGATCAAGTAAGGATCTGAACACCGAAGAATTAAAATCAGCCGAAAAGTTATCTCGACTGGAGATTATTGCTCCCTTCTCTGGAACGATTGAAGAGCGGACATTTAGTCAGACGGAAAGGGTCAAACAATCTGATTCATTGTTTGTATTATCACAAACCGACTCACTTTGGGTGGCGGCAGATATCAGAGAATCGGATTGGAGCGCCATTTCTTTGAATAGTGGTCAGGATCTGAAGGTGAAGATAATTGCTTTTCCCAATCAGACGTTTTCAGCACGCTTATATTATCTGGGGCGCAAAGTCTCGCCGAGGACTAATTCTGTCCCCTTAATTGCCGAAATTAAAAACCCCAAAGGGTTGTTACGACCAGGTATGTTTGCCCAGGTCATGATTCCTGGCGAGGAAAAGTCAGACGTTATCGCAGTACCTACGCGAGCAGTACTTGATGATGCAGCACAGAAATTCGTATTTATTAAAGCTTCAGACCGGTCTTTTCGACGAGTCGATATCCAGTCGGGATTCAAAACCGAAGATTGGGTTGAAGTACAAAATGGCCTTTACGGCGGAGAACAGGTTGTAGAGGAAGGGGCATTTACTCTGAAATCCGAACTGCTTCTGGAACGGGAAGAATAGGAATATGGGTTTCCTTTACTGTTCGAATATCTGTTCTCTGATGGAGTTGTGTTGATGTTATCGCGATTAATTGAATTTTCACTGGCTAATCGATTTATCGTCCTGGTATCGACATTTTTAATGGCGGCAGGAGGGTTGTATTCTGCCATTCATCTGCCCATTGATGCTGTACCCGATATGACGAACGTGCAGGTTCAGGTTGTCACAGATGCTGGTTTTCTTTCACCAGTGGAAGTGGAACGTTATGTGACCTACCCAGTTGAAACAGCGATGGGTGGGCTTCCCCAAGTGGAAGAAGTGCGCAGCGTTTCCAAGTTTGGAATATCGGTTGTAACAATCGTATTTGAGGAAGGGACTGATCTGTATTGGGCGCGTCAGCTTGTTACCGAACGTATCACCGTCGCCTCGGCTGATATTCCCCCGGGTTATGGGACGCCCCAGCTTGGTCCATTGGCGACAGCGCTGGGAGAAATTCTACAGTTTGAAGTACGTGGTGAAGATTATTCTTCAATGCAACTTCGCACGATACTGGAGTGGGAAATTGCACCCAAACTGCGCGAAGTTCATGGCGTGACGGAAATTAACACGCATGGCGGTTTTTACAAAACGTTCGAAATTCAACCGAATCCAGATAGATTGAACAGCTACGGAATTTCTCTGGCAGAGCTATTCAGTCGAATCGAGAATAATAATTCCATCGCAGGGGGGGGGTATGTTGTTCACAATCATGAACAACGCTTTATTCGTGGTCAGGCACTTCTGAAAAATCAGTCGGATATCGAGAACATTGTTGTCCGTCATGATCCCGATAGCACGCCCATTCTGGTGCGCGATATTGCGAAGGTCGAAATTGCTCCGATGACGAGGCAGGGGTCTGTGACCCGTGATGGGAGGGGAGAAGCGGTTACCGGTCTCGTGATGATGTTGATCGGCGAGAATTCAAGAGAAGTGGTCGCCGCGTCTAAAGAAAGGTTGAAACAAATAGAAAAAACACTGCCCGAAGGAATCAGGCTCGAAATTACCTATGATCGTTCCTCCTTAATCAGCCGGACGTTGAGAACCGTACTTACCAATCTTGTTGAAGGAGGCATTCTGGTGATCATCGTTCTGCTGGTCATGCTGGGGAGTTTTCGCGCGGGTTTGATTGTGGCGCTGGCGATTCCCTTGTCGATGCTGTTTGCCACGAATTTAATGGCGGCAACCGGAATTACCGCCAGCTTAATGAGTCTGGGGGCGATTGACTTTGGATTAATTGTAGATAGCTCGGTCATTATGGTGGAAAACTGTATTCGCCGTCTTTCGTTAAATAAAGAAGGGAAATCACATCTGGCGGTAATTCGTGATGCTGCGATTGAAGTTCGTAAGCCAACGATGTTTGGCGAATTGATTATTGCCGTTGTGTATCTTCCGATTTTGGCATTACAGGGTACCGAAGGAAAATTATTTCGACCGATGGCATTAACGGTGTTGTTTGCTTTAGCAGGTTCACTGGTGCTTTCACTCACGCTTATGCCTGCCCTCGCCTCGCTTTCATTACCAAAAAAAATGTCAGAAAAAGAGATCTGGCTGATTCGCTGGATCAAAGTTTTATATCAACCACTAGTTACCTGGACGATTCGGCATCCGTGGAAGACTGTCTTTGTTGCCTTGCTGATCTTTGCAATCAGTCTTCCTGTGGGAGGCAACCTGGGAGCCGAGTTTATGCCTCGGTTTGACCTTCCCCCGATGTTAGTACCAGCCTAAGTGAGAGAATCGGGGTTCATGGGGTCGGTGTTCTTCTGGAGTGAGGCCGTAGGCCGAACGGAAGAAGAACACCGCGCGGCAAATGCCGCAGGGGTTTGGTAATTCAAT
>JAHZKX010000056.1 GCA_022600195.1 Planctomycetota bacterium | reverse complement strand
TGCCTGATGCGCTAAAGATTGGCTCAATAATTTAAAAATACCTTAATACATTCCTTCCACAATTCTCGAAAGAATCACTTCCAGAACGTACCGGCTTCCACTCTTAAAATTTGGGGCCACCAACCATTTTGTCAAAGAACTACCATCAAAGCTGTGCATCTTCAGTGTCCAATTTTCATCGACACATCGGGGACGCAACTTCAATGGGGACGCGGAGTTTATCGAGGAATTTGTGAACTGTCAACGCAGTCGGAAAAGTTTCTCGAATAATGTCCGGATTCAAGAAAACTCTCGGTGGGCATGTGTTTTTCCACGGTTTTCGGTACTATCTCGTTAATCAACCCTGGCGCATACATTGACCTTTTGGATATTAGGATTTCTTATGACTCAGTCTGTCATTGGCTCAAACAAGTTTGACCTCGATACCCCCATTCTCTGCATTGACCTGGATATTATGCAATCCAATATCCAGAAGATGTCGGACTATATCCTCAGCCGCGGCAAAACGTGGCGACCTCATGAGAAGTGCCATAAGACGCCGGCTATCGCGTTAGCTCAGATGCAGGCGGGCGCCATCGGCGTCACCTGTGCAAAAGTCTCTGAAGCTGAAGTCATGGCAGCGAATGGAGTCAAAGACATTCTCATTGCCAACATGATTGTGGGCAAAACCAAGTGGGAACGCGTGGCTGCTTTGTGTCGTCATGCCAGCCCGATTGTCGCCTGCGATCATTTTGCCCAGGTCGAACCACTGGCACAAATCTGCAAAGAGGCCGGCGTTACCTGCCGCATGATGCCTGAGGTTAATATTGGTCTGAATCGTGTCGGTTCGCGCCCGGGACAGGACACACTCGATCTGGCAATGGCCATCGATAAACTCGAAGGTGTCGAACTGGCGGGCATTATGGGTTACGAAGGGCACCTCCTGCAGGTTGAAGATCAGGATGAGAAAAAGGAAAAAATTGAAGAAGCGATGCGAACACTCGTTGGCTGTAAAACCGCCATCGAAGCCAAGGGCATCCCCTGTGAAATCGTCAGTGCCGGCGGAACAGGCTCTTATCAGATCACCTCTAACTGTGAAGGTATCACCGAATTACAGGCGGGCGGTGGCATTTTCGCCGATCCGATGTACGTCAATAAATGTGGCCTGACAGGCCTCGACTATTCATTGAGCGTGCTGGCAACAGTCGTCAGTCGTCCTGAAAAAGGACGCATGGTGCTCGACTGTGGTCGCAAAACCATGCACCCTGATTTTCAGCTTCCTCTGGTCAAAGCCTGGCCCGATGCAAAGGTGACATCCCTCAGCGCGGAACACTGTGCCGTCGACCTGGGGCCTGAGTCACAGGACCTCAAGATCGGCGATAAGATCGAACTCATTCCGGGTTACGCCGACTTCACCACTATCCTGCACGAAAACTTCTATGGCTTCCGCAATGATCGCCTGGAAGTCGTCTGGCCGATTCTGGGTCGCGGGAAAATTCAGTAAGCGATCGTTTCACATGTCAGTCCTGCCAAGGAGCAAGACTGCTTTCTACTTCATTTGCTGATTACGAAGAATTCTAAAAGGAACCAAAAACATCAGCGAGGAAGGTGCCGATCAGGTTCATCAGCAAAAAAATTGAAGAAACCAGAAATGCTCTTTTAAAACTTTCCGGGAGCGCAAGCATCAGAATCAGGGCATTTATTAGAATTAAATAGGGGGATAAGATCATCTGACCGGCTAATTGTGAAATGTTCCATCCCCATTGCTTAAGCACGATATTTAATATGAACAGAGCCAGAAAGTTGACTGTGACGTAAACGAGCGAGCATCCAAACCCCTTTAGCATGGATGGCCTGTCAATTGGATTGTCTCTCGCCATCTTATTGAAACGATCAACTGAATAGCGAAGAAGCAGTGTGCAGATAAAAGCGATAAATGGTAGTTGTACGATGATTAAGATCATCACCCGAAATGGATTACCGGCAGGACCCAGAAATGCTGTCAAACTATCTGCCATTAACTCTATCCACTAAGTAAGCCCAAAAAGTATTTATCTTTACATTAAACATTCTACTCGATAGAACCTCAATACATTTCTCCCAGTCATCTAATACTCATGCTCCCCCGCGTTCAGAGAAAAACCTCATAAGTTCTACCTGGTTCTTATCGCCATCTCTGACAACATAAGCACACATGGATGAGTGTCTCAGCTTCGGACTCAAGGAGAAAATCGGATGAGTGGCTGTGCTACATTTCAAAGAGAGTTGCGTCTGAACCACCGTGGCTTTTTATAAGCAGGGGGCTTGAGGTTTGTTGCTCTGATACTTTCAGGTTTCTTAAGATACGCAGCGTAAGCGGTGTCTTATTCCTATACCAAGTCTAACGCAGTATCATTGGGTAATTTGTAAGTTAGAACAACAGATTCAATATTAGCCAAGTGCTAAACCAACAATTATCACGATAAGACCGATCACTAATCCCAATAGAATTGAAACAATATACTGGCAAAGAGCGACCCCCATACCACGTTTAAATGTTGTTGGCAACAGCGCTGAAAGAAGTGCGGATGACACAATAAACGTGAAAGGTAATGAAGCAAGATTTAGAATAATCTGATTTCCAGGATTGAGCCCTTCCGGTCCTGCTTGAAGCAGTCCCACAACACTTGCCAAAACACTCAGTATCAAACCAATCATAAAATTGGCCACACCTGTAATTAACAGGATGCCCACAGCCTTTAACATCGAAGGCTCGGGAACCAATCCGAAGCTCTCTCCCGTCTCATCCACTTCACTCGTACCAGCGAATTTATTAAACAGACTGACAGCAGCCCTTAGAACCACGGCGCCTATCATCAATCCAATGGGGATCGCGACGACGAGAACACACAGAAGCGCCTCCAGGCGACCTGGGGCGGCTAATACAAACGCTGACGAATCTATCACTGATTTTACCCTTCAAATTTCGGCCTGATTCCATGAATATCACTGTTGTGTACATCAAAAAAATACCCATAACATAACATTACGTCAACCATAATACTGTATATTTGAACCTTATTCTGGAATAAATTTCAGGGACCTTCTAAATAAAGTCATCCAAAAACAGAACCATTATTTGCTTGGTTGGCAGCCTATTTTTTGATAACATCAGCAAAAATCGATGTGACTCTCAGTTTTTGGTTTGAGGAGAATTAGAGATGGCTCAAAGTCAGCTGCAAGGTGGCTGCGCTGAATTCCGAAAGTCACTGCGTCTGAACCGACGTGGCTTTTTGAAAGCAGGGGGCTTAGGGCTTACCGGTCTCACGCTGTCTGACCTCCTGCAACATGAAGCGCAAGCCGGCCCCACTGCGAAAAAAGAGAACTCGGTGATCATTCTCTGGATGCGGGGTGGCCCTTCTCAGCATGAAACCTGGGACCCCAAACCCAACGCGCCCACGGAATTTCGCGGTGACTTTGGTGCCATTAAAACTTCTGTTCCCGGAATTGAAATTGTCGACCTGATGCCGCGCTGTGCGAAGATCATGGAGAAATGGTCCATCGTCCGCAGCCTGCATCATACCAACGCCGGTCACTCTGCCGGCGACCAGATACTGTTTACCGGACACAAACCGGGTCCCGATCCAACGATCAATGTTCATCCCAGTTGCGGATCGATTGTCTCCGAACAATTGGGACACTTAACCCCCGAACTTCCTCCCTACGTGATGATTCCCCGGCAGGTTCCGGGGACAGGCTCGTCTTATCTTGGTGTGGCTCACAAGCCTTTTGAAACCCTGGCCGACCCTGCCAATGATGGTCCTTTTCAATTGCAAAATTTTTCGCTGGTGGAAGGCATCAACGAGGCTCGTTTTAGCCAGCGTAAAAATCTACTGAAAGGCTTTGACCAGTTTCGCACCGATCTGGATCGCTCGGGACAGCTGGATGCCATCAGCAAGTTTCAACAGCAGGCGTTTGGGATTCTCAGTTCGGACAAAGCCCGCAAAGCCTTTGATCTCGACTCAGAACGCAGCAGCACGCGCGAACGCTATGGATTTATTCCGCGATACGATCCGATGGACCCCACACGATGTAGTGCGAATGCATTTTCGCAGCGAATATTACTAGGGCGCCGTCTGGTGGAAGCGGGCGTACGGCTGGTGACGGTGGACTGTCGCTGGTGGGACACACACGTGCAAGGCTTTGATTCGATGCGTAATGGATTTCTGCCTCGCTGGGACCAGTGTTACTCCGCCTTGCTCGAAGACCTGGACCAGCGGGGCCTTTTGGAAACCACACTCGTTGTTGCCTGGGGCGAGTTTGGTCGTACGCCGCGTGTGAATAAAAATGCGGGCCGTGATCATTATCCAAATGTCTTCAGCGCGGCTATCGCAGGCGGACCAGTCAAAGGGGGGCGCGTGGTGGGCTCATCTGACTCGAAAGGCGCGTTTCCCAAAGATAATCCCAAGACGCCGCAAGATGTGCTGGCGACGGTCTATCAACACCTGGGCATTGATACGCAAAAGCATTATCTTGACCATTCAGGACGACCGATTATTACGTTGCCATTTGGTGAGCCACTGCACGAATTGGCGTAGAGATCGAATTAATTCCCGGCTATGCTCACTTCATAACCATCCTCCACAAAAGCTTATTTGGCTATCACAACGACCGGTTGTAAGTCGCCTGGCCAATTCTGGGTCGCGGGAAAATTCAGTTAGCCATTTAGATTTAATGAAATAAGTCCTGCTGTATCGTCCTCTCCCATGATTCAACAGAGCAGAATTTTATTTCTGGTCGCGAACCTGATTATATTGGATTTACGGCGAACATAATACCAATCACTACTAATGCAATGATAATCACATTCAACAGAACAATCAGAATCTGGAAAAAGACCACTACCATTGCCCGTACAAAGGATGTTGGCAGCATCAAGGCAAACACTGTGCAATTCACAAGAATCGTGCTCAGGAATACCATCAATTCAAACTCGATAGCATCCTTGATAGCTTGCTCAAAGGCAACTCGATCCATTCCCGGCTGAACTCCCTCGACACCTAGAAAAAAGCCCAATAAATAACTGATTGCCATATTTATCAATGTGGCAACCAGCACGATTCCCATTCCCTCAACTACCGTAGGTAGAGGAATGGAATTAGAACGTTTCTTATCGTTACCAGTGATTTTATTCACCAAATAGATCGCGGCAATTAAAACTACCGAGCCAATCAGTAAGCTCAGAGGTAAGACAAAAAACAAGAAGCAGACAAACCCGGGAAGTGATGCCAGAACTCCCAGTAACAACATTGATGAATTCATCACAGCCTAAGACCTTTATCATAGAGGCTAAATTCAAGAAAAATTCATGTAACAATACACACCTTAGTACCGAGCATGGCATCAGCTGTCAACTTAATAAGAGCTGCTAGACCTGGTGCCCTCTTGAGACAAAGACGGGGTTCTCAACAAAGACAAGGCGGCAGCGTCGAAACACAGTGACATGAGTCACTTTCCAGAGAACTACATTCTTAAAGCCGCAATGTGTCTATTCGGTTTGGAATGCTACTCGTCATCCACGCGGTTAATCAAGGCGTTGTAATCTTTCAGACATCGATTGATTAAGGATTTCAGTTCCTTCAATTCTGACTGATTCGCGTGGGATGATGTCATCAACGGCTGCATCCAGCCTTGCATGAGGTCGAATTGCGTTTCCAGCACATTGAGCAATGAGCGTGGGATTTTATTGACGACCGTAATTTTATCCTCAAGCGTTTGTGGAGGTACTTCAGCAGCGGGTGTCACAGAACTTTCTTCATTGCGTGATTGTATCGATTGCTCGAAGAGTGATGTGACATCCTGAGTTCCGGAAGTCAACGCCGCGTGAATGGCGTTCAAGCTTTCTGCCAGATGTTGAAATCGTTCCGAAAAGGTATTCGCATGCTGGTCGATGTTGGATTCTTTGCCTTCTGAGAGTCGGTTAATTCCGGTATCCATCGTTTCGCGAATGTCCTGTAATCCCTCGCCGACATTACTGAGCTGTAAAATCGCCTGAGCCAATCGATCTTCGCCACCCACGCTTTTAAGCTGCTGGTTTTTCCGGAACGATTTTTTAATGTCGTTCCAGCGTTGTAATTCATCCTCTTTTAAGATTCCCATCAGCTCTCTGAATTTCAGCAGGTTGGCTTCCGTATCCGAAGTCAGAGTCTGGGCATCGTTTTCGTAGTTGGAAACGATCAGCGCTTCGAGTTCGCTGTCATTCATAACCGCGAACACTTTTTCCGCGATGCGATTCATATTTCGATAGGAACCCTGAAGTTTAAATGCAGGTTCGACGCGGTACTCATCAGACTGAGCGGCCGAGTTGATGTATTCCCGATTCACGCTGAGAATGACATCACGAACGCGGATCAACTTCTTCATGGTGGAAACCATCTCGTTGAGCTCTTCCACCGAATAATCACCTTCCAGGTCGCCCCGTTCGCCGGTGCCATCCTGGGCCATTTGAATGATGGTATAGACATCGTTCTGGCTGCGCGATGAAAGTGGATTGAGTACCGGATTGGATGTCATGCAGTTTTCCAGATAGCTCATCTCAAACGCGTCAGAATGTTCGCCGATTACTTCACCCAGGTTATAAATATCGGCCCGGTTGGAGAGCATATCGGGGATTTGAAACTTCTCGCCACTTTCCGTATAGGGATTACCAGCCATAACCACTGCGACTTTTCTACCTCGCAAATCGTAGGTTCTGGTTTGACCTTGATAGACACCTTCTATCTTTCGCTGGGCGTCACACAGAGAGATGAACTTCTGCAGAAACTCGGGATTACAGTGCTGAATGTCATCCAGATAAATCATGACATTATCACCCATCTCCAGCGACAGGTTCAGCTTCTTGACTTCTTCTCTGGCACCGGAATTCGGTGCAGAATCGGGATCAAGCGAAGTGACTTCATGTCCCAGAGCCGGGCCATTGATTTTCATAAAAATGATGCCCAGCCGGTTCGCGATGTATTCCATCAACGTCGTTTTTCCATAACCGGGTGGAGAAACCAACATTAAAAGCCCCATACGGTCCGTTCGTTTCTGCTCGCCTGCTTCACCCATCTGTTTTGCGAGGTTATCACCGATCACGGGCAGATAGACTTCATCGAGCAGTCTGTTTCTCACAAACGAAGTCAAAACGCGCGGTCGGAATTCATCCAGGCGCATCGCGTCGCGCGTTGTTTCAACCAGCTCTTTTTTTAACGCAACATAGGATTCATAACGTGGGACATTGACGGCCTCAAATTCAGACAATCGCTGCATATAACGATTGAAGTGCAGATGATAGACACCGCTTTGAATACATCCATGCGATCCCGAAAGCCCTCCAATTTGAGCCGTGATCTGTGCATCAATTAAACGGCTACGGTCAAGCTTTCCTTCGAGCAAGAGCAGTGCAATTTCATCCCGATAATCATGATCTTCATCATCATCCTGATGATCCAAAAATGCCTGAACCCAGTCTCGGGCCAACAGAAACCAGTTCACCGGATTCTCGCTGGTCGCAGCCAGACTTTCTTCCAATCGCTCGAGGGCATTATTATGCTTCAAATATTTCTCGAAGTCGTGATAGAGATCAGCGGCACGTTTACTGATGACAAAGGTATTTCCACCAACCAACTCTTGAAATAGATACTCGGCTGATTCCGGGGTCAATTTTTCGTCGAAACTGGATATTTTCTCGACGAACAGTGTGAGCTGCTGGTTTAATTCATCGATGTAATACTGCTGCTGTCCCGTTTGTGGGAAGACTTGCATGATTTTACCGAAACCGGCCAGTTTGCTGGCAAAGAGTGTTTTGGTTTGCTCGTCACAAAAATACTCCCAGTACAAACACGCCAGTGCTCGTGCACTCGATTGATATTGCAAGAGCCCCAATGCTGGTTTGACATGTAAAAATGACCGCAACAGAAGCAGTGCATCCTGATCATGAACTCCTTTCACATAACCTTCGCTATAGCGAGGTCCCATAAATTTCTGGATAAACGCCAGAAGTTCCTCATCGGACAGTTTTGCAAGAGATTCGACCGAATGCTCTGAATCGGTTTCCAGTGACTTCAAAAGGCAATACGTTAAATATTCCGCCCGATACACATCACGATTTTCTGAGACGACTTCCTGATTCCAGACCTCTTTCGTCGCCAGAAGGCGTTTATCTTTGATGACCTCGAAGAAATTAGTACCCGTCAAATGCAACTGCAGGGCATCATCCCGGTAGACCGTCGTCAGATCCAGAGGCTGCCGGTTGACTGTGAACTTCCGACTGCCGAGTTTGATGATGTTCTCGCCATCAACAAACAATTCCTGTTTATCTTTTAACTGCCTGACGGCGTCTTCTCGAACACTCTTCAGGCGCCCCTGAATATCATCAACTTTGACAGTATCATCCAGCTCGCCCAACTGGCGAACAATATCTCTGACTTTATCGATCATCAGGTCTGAGGCAAAGTACCCGTTGATTTCATTGATTGACTTCAACTGTTCTGCACGGCTCCGGATGCCCGTCAGAATCCGGTCTGCCGATTTTGCCAGAGAATTGGCCCGCTTGTTGCGACCTTCTACAATCGACAGCTTGCGCGATTCAAAAGCGGCATAAATCTCTTCCCGCTTTTCCGTTAACTGTTCAACAAATTCATCGAATTCCGAAAACCGTCCTTCGAGTTCCTCTACCTGTATCATCAGTTTGGTGAGATAATCATCACATTTTTCAGGTGAATCAGAGACATCCAGGTAATTCACCACTCCTTGATTGAGAAGCTTGACCTGTGCATTGAACTCAGCCACTCCTTCCACTGACATCAAGTCCTTGATGCGTCCCTTGAGGGCTGCCCGCGACTGATTGATGCGTGAGAAGTTTACTGAAATGTTATCAATAATGGCAGTGCGCTGCGTTGTGTCTTCGACCTTGAGATTACTGACAATATCGATCAGCATTTCCAATTCGTTTGAACTGGCTTCAATCTCTTTTTCCACTTTCCGCGCGTCGGCAACTTTTTCAACGGTTTCGATCTGTTGTGTAGCTGCAGAAATTCGATCCGCATACGGCTTCAGCGCATCTTTTCGGAGCAGGAAGGAAACACAGCGCGTTGCCAGTTTATCAGTTCGCTCGCCAACATTTTTTTCCAGTTGATCAATAAGACCGTGATCGACATACCGCAGATCACGTAGAGAGATGACATCGCCTCGTAATCCTCTTAACTTGGCCAGGCTCTGAACAAAATCGTCAATTTTGTCAAAACGACGTTGATCAATTTCGGTAAATGTCTTCTTTGTTTTTAATTCGACTTCGTTCGTTGATTTTTTTGTACTCTGTCTTAGGAGCAGTACTTTTTCGTACTCGGTAACAGCTGCTTCTGCAGCCCTTTTGATTTCGAGAACAACTTCACCCAGCTCAAACGTTTCCTTGTGATTGATCCAGAAATACGAATCCAGCACATCGCTGGTATGCTTCACCAGATCAACGTACAAATTTTCATATGCGTCTTTACGATAAATCAAGCCAAGGATTTCATGGCATTCCGCCATGCCGCGTACGACGTCTTTGTTGCCGATTTTGTTGAGGTAAGAATCTGTTTTGTGTGGTATCTGAAAAGAGTCACTGATGTAGGGCGTCTTCCAGAGTTGAATCGCGTGATGCTTCTGCGGCTCATCCTGTCCGGAAAAACAAATGAGTTCTCCCCCTTCAAACCGGGTGAACCCGTGGCATATTAAGGGGGTATCGAGTCTTTGCTCGATCACATTATATTGCAGTAGTACGTAGACACCCTGATCGGGTTGATAAAACACGTAGAGAAAATCTTCTCCATTGGGAGAGGGAATTCGCTCCTGGTAGAGCATGTTTTGCAGTTCGGTTTCGAATGTTTTTGATTCACCATTTTGCAGATAGTAACCATTCGAGAAAACCAGTCCATGATCATCGGGCAGCAGAATACAGGCATCTTTAATGGAATCAAGCCGCTGCGCTTTTTGCAATTTCTCGTTATAGATGAAATAACGGTACTCTGTTTCCTGATAGGGTCGAATTTTAAGCAAAATCAGCGAACCGATAATGGCATAAAATATTTCCGCATCATCCAGGATCTGATCGGGATCGTCGACCGGCTCAGAATAGATTCCTTCCCCGGTCTCCGTATTGTTTTCGATCTTGATTGTCAGGTCACCGCCGATGGTTTCGACGAATAGCCGATCATCGATCGAAATATGCGGATGCAATCCCTTATAATGCAAATCGCGATGCGTGCGCGTCCATTGGAACTCTTGCTGTGGTGGAAACTGAACTTCGTGGTCGCTGCGATTATCGACATAAACCAGATGATCATTTTGCATGGCCCACTTAAAAGACTTAAAATCTTTGGGCCCGTCACCAACTTTAAACAGCATATACAAAAAAGGGCCTTTGACAAAAAACTTGGCAAAGGTGGCATTTTTGTAGTAACGGTATATATCTTTGAAGTCTTTATCAAACGCCGGATCCTGAATCAAATCCAGCGGCAAAGCATGATAAGTATCATCTTTGAATTCATAGACCGAGAAGACATCGCTGAGATGTGTTTCTGATTTCAGTCCAAAGTGCACATTGTAACCGAATAAAAATCGGTTACCGACGGCCAGCATGTCGCGTGGGATACAGTTATGTTCTGTCGTGATCCGCTCACTGCCCAGCAGCTGGGTTTCAATCGAGCCGAAAACCTCTTTTCGCAGATCATTCAGGTTTCCCAGCCGCGACTGAAGCTCTTTACCGTGACTCTGCAAACGATTTTGGATAATTTCGTATGTACTACTCTCCAGGGCAATGGCATCAGCATTGTCTGGCGCAGTCTCTTGAGAATCATTTTCCAAATCGGCCATTGGTGGTATTTCCCGGGACATCCTGTTTTTGTTTATTTCCGCAAGCGTGATTGAGTGGTTCTATCAATCGGCTCTCCTCACATAACGTAGTAATTCATGTGAGGAGTCAGCCGAATGAAACTCTTTCAAAAGTCGAAAGTGTTCAGGTTTACCTTCCTACTTTTTAGGTTTCGCTTTCACGAAGGATGCCACTTTTTGCTCTGAAATCCCCAGGTTTTTCACGGTTGCCAGCAGGCGATTCAATACAGATTTATCTTCATCGCTTTCTGCTTTCACCAATAATTGCGAAATCAGAGCCGCTATGGAAAGGTTTTTTGCATCTTCAAACGAAATTCCAAAGCGGGAAATGAAGGTCTGCAGTTGATCTTCAAAATAGTCTGGATTTCCATTGAAGAAGGTATTCTTGATATCGGTCATGGTTTCGCTGTTATGTACAAATCGATCGACGGCTTTTCCGCTCTTGATCGAATCCACAATCTTGTCGAAGAAGGTCGTTTCTCCACCGACGATATCAATGCGGGCAGACTTCAGCGCCTCGCCAACGATACCGGCCTGTGCTTCCGCAATTTCCGTTTGAGCAGCGATTGCCGCCAGCTCAATATCTTTATCCTTATTGATTTTGATCTTGAATTCTTCGTGTTCTCGACCGACTCCATCAAAGAGTTTCATCGCTTTGGCTTTTTCGACAATACCAGTCGCCTCAGAGCTGAACTTCATTTTCATGACGTTGGCTTCTGCAGTTCCCGTTTTCTCGGTCCCATCGGCTTTGGCAATCATCACGTTGGCCTCAGCCTGCCCTGTCTTTTCAGTTCCCTCGGCCTTGGCGATCATCACGTTGGCTTCGGCCTGCCCTGTTTTCTCGGTGGCTTCTGCTTTGGCAATCATCACCTGAGCGTCTGCCAAGCCAATGGCGGCGCCATCTGCTGTTTTGGCTTCCGCCATAACTTTGATGGCATCGGATTTCTTTTCAGTAGCCGTTTTATCTGCTTCGGCTTCAATCACCACTTTTTCAGCCAGGAGTTCGGAAGATACTTTCTGGGCTTCTGCCGCTTTGACTTCCTTGACCAGATTCTCTTCTGCTTCCATTTCCGCTTTGGTCACAGTGACCTGTTTGAGACGGTCTGCACCCGCAAATTCTTCAGTATCTTTGATACGTTCCTGTTCTTCTACAACCGCACGTTCGACAATCACACGCTCACGAATCACTTCCTGGATATTGCGTTTTTCGACTTCGATCACCTTTTCTTTGTTGATATCAGCCAGACCGACAACGCGTTCACGTTCGGTGACTTCCAACAGACGGTCTTTTTCCACGCGTTCTGTTTCGACAGCATCAGTCCGCAGTTTACTCTTTTCAGCGACAATTACCTGTCGCAGTTTATTTTCTTCGGCAATCGCCAACTCTTCATCGGTACGAATACGTGCTGATTCCGCTTTCAAGCGTTCTTCATGCTCCACTCGTCGGGCTTCTGCTTCCTCGCGCGCTGTTAATGAGGCAATCTCTCGCGTTTGTTTTTCGACCGCTTCAACACGCTGGCGTTCCAGTTCCAGAATTGTTTCCTGTGCTTCCACGTCCTGCTTCTTAATGGTTTTTTCTTTTTCGCGTGTAATGTCATTGGACAGAATGTGCTCGCGGGCCGTCAGATCGGTAATTTTTTTGATCCCTTCCGCGTCGAGAATATTCGTGGGGCTCAATTTTTCAACGGGTGTCTGTTCCAGATAGTCAATCGCACAGTCATCCAGGACATAGCCATTCAAATCGGTACCAATAATCTTAAGGATCTCTTCCTTGAACTTGTCCCGTTCGTTATAGAGTTCGACAAAATCGAAATGCTTACCAACGGTTTTCAATGCTTCTGAAAATTTCGCATCAAACAGTTCAATCAATGCATCGCGACTTGAGGCTCTGCGACATCCCAGTGACTGAGCCACATTCCGAATGTCAACAGCAGTATTATTCACACGCACAAAGAAGGCCACTTCAATGTCTGCGCGAATATTGTCCCGGCAAATCAATCCAATTTCTCCTTTACGAACGATTTCGATGCGCTTGACTGACAAGTCCATTTGATCAGCCCGATGCAGAATGGGGACCACAATAATTCCGGTGCCCGTGGCAACTTTCAATCCCCCCAGACCTGTAATCACCAAGGCTTCTTCCGGCCCGACTTTTCGATAAAAGCGAGAGAATGCAACTGCCATCCCTACGATGACGATCACAGCATAGATGATGATCGAAATCACTTGTGAACCAAACAATTGAACAAACCCCAGCATGTAGGGTGCAGATAAAGTAAATGCCGTCATGGACATGGTATTAAGACTCCTGGTTAATTTTTACTACGTAAAAAACCTGTTGTTCGGTGTTAAAGTCTGTCAGTTGAACCAGATCGCCTTTCTGGATCGTTTTGTCTTCGGATCGGATATGTAGTTTCAGTGGGGCTCCTTCCGCTTCCAGTTCTGCCTGCCCAAATCGCTCTGTCACCGAAGTGCTTGTCACCTGGCAGGTTTTTCCTAACAAAGTCTCTATTTCATTCGGAGGTTTAAATTTAAACATCCCCTTTAATGGCTGAGTCAGCAGTTTGACAATAACCAGACTGATTCCAATATTCCGTGCAGCGATCGGCAGATAATCCAAGCTCGAGCGCACCTCGATTTTGATATCAAAATTGACCGAAAGCAACCACATGCTAAATGAAAACAGACTCATCCAAAGCATCACAGGCACTTCACCCAGATTCAGAAATTTCAGTCCAATAAAGCCGAAATCCAGAAATGAAGGGCTCTCCGTACTGATATCAAAGTCCAGATCGAAATCGAACAAATCAAAATCCATCAGTCCCAGAATGACACTCAGCCAATACAACATACAAACTACCATCAGAACGGAGGCTGGTAATGTTGGCCATTCAAAACAGGATTGCAAAAACTCAGACACTGTACGCTCCCATTCTAAGGAGAACCAGAAGCCAGACGGGCTGCTGATTTTCTTTAGAAGCGATGATGTGAGATCGATTTGCCGTCTTCGAAAAAAAAGATTTCAACGAGTACGGTTACTTGAGTATGAGCCGTAAAATCCAACCCATAGTATAAAGAACGCAATTTTGACTGTTTGGATCACGAAAAAAGGAGAAACCAGCAGATTTTTTCTTGATATCGCAATCGTTACCAAAAAGGCAGTTGTGCAGGGAACATTCAATTTAATGAAATCAGCAGCGCAAAACAGTGAAAATATCCGTGTGAGCTAAATTTTGCTCAAGATATTGAATGTGCGATGTAAGTACTTGAGGTCGTCAGTACGCAAAAAAACCACCTGTTGTAACGGTTGTGTTCAACAGGTGGCATGAAATGGAACTATCGTTTGCAGGAATCGATATGATTATCCCTGCTGTTGTTGCAATTCAATTGGTGGTGCAGACATCACGTGGTATCCCGAATCGACATGATGATTTTCGCCTGTCACGCCGCTTGAGAGATCACTCAATAGATACATGCCTGATTTGCCGACATCTTCCGGAGTGATATTTTTACGCAGGGGTGACATGGATTCATAAAGCTTCATCATCATATCAAATTCACCAACGGCAGAGGAACTGAGCGTCTTGAGCGGCCCTGCACTCAAACTGTTGATACGAACGCCTTCCGGCCCTAACTCATTTGATAGATACTTCACGGAATTCTCAAGCGCCGATTTGCAGACACCCATGATGTTATAGCCGGGAATCACTTTTTCCCCACCCAGGTAGCTGAGTGTGAGAATACTGCCACCCGGATTCAGGATGTCTCTCGCACGACCAGCAATAGCCAGCAAGCTGTAAACGCTGATTTCCATCGACAGTTTGAAACCATCGCGACTCACATTATAAACGGGACCTTTCAGGTCATCCATCGGTGCATACGCCACGGAGTGCAGCAGAAAATCGATCTTGCCGTACTCTTGTTTCACCGTTTCAAAAACCCGATCCAGGTCTTCATCTTTTGTAACATCGCAAGGGAGCATGATTTTTGCCCCCCTGGGTTCGACAAGTTTCCTTAATCGACGTTCCATACGCGGACGTTCGGGGTCTTTATCGGGAAGGTGGGTAAAAGCAATTTCGGCCCCTTCGTCATAAAGTTTTTCCGTAATGGCCCATGCAATCGAGTGGTCATTGGCAATGCCAAAAACCAGACCTTTTTTGCCTTCAAAAAGCCCCATACTGTGGTACTCCGTAATGATAATGAGATCTGGGAAGATGAACGTTCCCAGAGAACGTTCAATTAGTTTCTTAAGTCAGGATGAATTCTAGAGCGTATAAACTATTCGAATTGTCCGAAATAGAAAAGCCAAAGGCGGCTTGTTGTTCGTGAAAACAGCAAACCGCCTTGGATGTAAAGCATTTATACGACAGGAATGCAGGTGTTATTCCACTACAGCAACCATTGTTGTTGCTTCCTGCTCTGATTCAGCTCCTTCTTCGGCTTCATTTTCCTCATCTTCTTTATTCGGGAAGATCGCATCGACGAAACCTCTGAGATGGGCACTGCGTGTCTGATGTTGTAACTTACGTAAAGCCTTGGACTCAATTTGTCGAATACGCTCACGAGTCACTTTAAAAATTCGACCTGTTTCTTCAAGTGTATAGCTGTAACCATCACCTAAACCATACCGCAGGCGAATAATTTCACGCTCGCGATAAGTCAGGCTTTTGAGAACATGTTCGATTTTGTCTTTCAACATCTCACGCATGGCGGCATCGGCGGGTGAAGATTCATGGCCGTCTTCCAGAAAATCACCAAAGCTACTGTCTTCGCTTTCTCCAACGGGCGTATCCAGACTAATGGGATGCTTCCAGGTTTTCATGATCCGTTCGGTCTCTTCTACACCCAGACCTACCGAATCAGCGAGTTCTTCCATCGTGGGTTCACGCCCCGTTTCCTGACGAATTTGCTCACTCCGGGCTTTCAATGTAGAAATGCTCTGGAACATGTGAACGGGAATTCGAATGGTGCGGGCATGGTCGGCTACGGCGCGGGTAATTGCCTGACGAATCCACCATGTGGCATAAGTCGAAAACTTGTAACCGCGACGATACTCATACTTTTCGACGCCTCGCATTAAACCGGCATTTCCTTCCTGAATCAGGTCCAGAAAGCTCAGGCCACGGTTTCGATATTTTTTGGCAATGGACACTACCAGACGCAGGTTGCCTCCTGAAAGCTGCTGTTTGGCTTCGGTCCAGTCATCAAAGCGACGGCTGATCTCGCGAGAACGAGCCTGAAAATCATCGGATGATTCTGCAACCATTACCGTCAATTCTGCCAGCTCGCGCTCCAGCAATCTCGTATCAGTTGATTTGTGCCGGACTTGTTTAAAGTCGTCCAGTTGTTCCTGAACTTCTCTGATTCGTGCGGCAATCTGGTGAATTCGCTTCAGTACTGGCTGTAGACGCTGAGTACGTAAACAAAGTTCCTCACAGAGTGTCGCCATTTTCTGACGGCGTATCGTCATTCGCTTTAGCACTTCACGCTGCTGAGGCTTTGAGAGCTCACCAGAATTGATCGACTCGAAATCAACTACGTTTTTTTGCAGAAGCGCTTTCAAGGTCTCTATATTATAAGGCATACGCCCCATAATCTGATCCTTGGTTGCATCTTCCGTATCTGAGGTTCGCAAGGTTCGTTCGAATGGAAGTTCACCTGCATAAACCTTCTCCAGAGTGTCGATCGCAATTTTCAACGCAAAATCAGATTCCAGCACGGTACGGCGGAATCGCTTACGAGTGATCTCTATCTTCTTGGCGAGAAAGATTTCACGTGAGCGGCTCAGCAAAGGAATGTTTCCCATCTGGCTGAGATACATGCGAATTGGATCGCGCGAAGAGAGAGAAGTTTCTGGTTCAGCGATAGCGGGGGTTGGCCCATCGGATTCTTCGCTGGAGTCCGGAGCAGATTCTGTTTCTGTAGTAGTAGTTTCACCAACGACAGTGACTTCCTCATCATCAATATCTGCGTTGGGATCATCAATCAGATCCAGACCACGTCCTTCCAGACCCAGCACAATGTGCTCAATCAAGGCAGGATCGCCCCCTTCATCAGGGAGAAAAGTATGAACCTGTTGAAATGTTAAAAAACCTTGTTTTTCCGCTTCCTGAAATAGTGAATTCAGATTGGCATCGAAACGGTGCACTGGTCACTCCCTTAATTTGATTGTCAAATAAATTATGGCCACACGTCCGTGTGTAACCACGGCGTTTCAGTTTATGAGTATAAAAGGAGAGTCTTCGTCGAAGGCATCGCAGTTGCTCCTCGCACTTCCTTTTCCAAAAGTATTCTCAGCTAATTTGTTATGTAATGTCACTCTACTCTTCATACCGCAATTCCTATAGCGATAGAGCAATGAAATCATTGCAAAAAACTCCAAAACCTGTCGACTGTTTTTGAATCTGATTCAGAACGCTTCCCGATGAACTCGGTCTGGAAAAAGATCGATGAAAGCACACTCTGGTCATAAAAGATTGATTGGCCTTTGCGTAGAGCATCTGAAATACGAAGTTGCTCAAATACGCTTTCGCGCTCTTCGTCGGAGCATCCGATTCGCCAACAAAATTATTCAAGAGGGTTCTCTCCCCAGGCATCCTTACATCTCCCGAGAACCTGAAAAAGCTAATAAGCCTCCAGCTCATATTGCTCCATCCTATCACAACTTTCTGTAACGTCTACGGAAATCCATATCGACGAATTAAAATTTTCTAAAAAACCTCAGTGACGTTACAAGTCAACAACTTACGTAAGCCAATCATTTCCCTTTCATATATAAGACTGATGATTCGATGAAATACCGTTTAATCTGACTAAGGCACATAATTACAGTACTTCAAGAGCAATATCCGCTCTATGCCTTCAAAAACCACCCATCCATACCCTTTTATTTTCACACCTTCAACAAAATAGTCAATCCCCTGATTGAAAACCCAGATGAACATTTCTGAAACCCTATTTCCTTTCATCTCTACAACCCGACTGCAGGAAGTACTCTATTCCATCCACACTTGAAGAAAGGATTTCGATTGATTGAACTTATAACGGGGCTTGATATACTGGAAGACAGCGAATTTTCAATAGTTTGTTAAATAAAAGCAGCGAGAGGATGGTGGCAATCCAACAGTTCGGTTCGCGATCGAGAATCTCACAGTATTTTTATTGGATGTAGTTGAGAAAGTGAAATCAGTTCAAATGAGCACAGACGACGTAGAGAAAACAACAAACGAAGCTGTTAAAGGGCTTAAAGGTATCATTGCAGCTGACAGTTCAATCTGTTTAGTCAATGGAACCGAGGGGAAGCTTCTTTATCGTGGTTATAACATTGACGAACTGGCAGAGCATGCAACATTTGAGGAAGTTTCCTTTCTCTTATTAAATGGAGAACTACCCACACCAAGCCAACTGACAGAATATCAGGACAACCTGAAGCAATATCGTGCAATAGAACCTGAACTGATTGAAGCTCTGAAGAAGCTTCCGACTGAGGCGCTTCCCATGGCGCTTCTGCGAACCATCACATCGATGGCGGGTGTTTACGATCCTGATGCGGAATCGGAATCGTTTGAAAAGCGTCTGCAGATATCGATGAGACTGATTTCTCAAATTCCTACAATCGTGGCAGCCATTCATCGGGTAAGGAAGGGATTGGAACCAGTGGCGCCCGATCTCAGTCTGAGTCATGCCGGGAACTTCATGTATATGCTAAATGGAGAAAAACCGAGCGAAGATGCCACTCGCGCGATGGATCTGATTTTGACGTTGCATGCAGAGCATGGACTCAATGCGAGCACATTTACCGGTCGCGTCGTCATTGCCACACTGCCTGATATCTATTCTGCAGTGACCGCTGCCATCGGTGCATTGAAAGGGAAACTGCATGGCGGAGCAAATACCGAAGTACTGAAAACACTTTTCGAAATCGGCTCCGTAGAAAACATAGCGCCTTACGTGAAAAAAGTTCGTGAAGCAAAAGGAAAGTTCATGGGGTTTGGTCATGCCGTCTATCAGGTAGAAGACCCACGCGCCAAACATTTAAAAGAACTTTCCCGACGTCTGGGTGAAGAGACTGGCAATCCGAAATGGTATGAGATGTCAGTTGAAATGGAAAAACTTGTGTTCGCAGAAATCTCCCGCAATTGCAATGTTGATTTTTATTCTGCAAGCTTGCAACACTACATGGGTATTCCAGGAGAATTGTTTACCTGTATTTTTGCGGCCAGTCGCATTGCCGGCTGGTGTGCCCATATTCTTGAACAACTTGATGGAAACAAAATCATTCGGCCTAAGGCCCATTATATCGGTTATGAAGAGCGTGCCTACGTTTCAATTGGCCAACGTTAAACTGATCATTGCCTGTTTAATCTATCACCCCGGTTTGAAGCCGGGGTTTTTTATGTATCCTGAATTCTCCAAATCAACCATTCATTGATTCAGATCTCAGTTCTTTTAATCTCAACCGGGAGCCAATGATGCGAAACGCTGTCCGATTTGTTGAAATGAAATCAACGATTCTGTGTCTGATTTTTCTGTTTTGCGGATTACCTCTGGCAGACTGCGGCGTCATCTATGTCGATAATCGTGCCGGTAACAATGCCTTGAATGGAATTGCCCCAAAAATTGTTGGCGGGAAAAATGGACCGGTTAAAACAATTCAGCGGGCACTCAGCTATGCCAAACCCGGAGATAAAATTGTTCTGATTAAAAATGATACTCCATACTTTGAGTCACTTACCCTCTCGGGCAAACGACTTAGTGGTGTGGGAAAAGAGAAATTTACTATTCTGGGTAATGGTGCCACCATTAGTGGGGCAATTCCCATCCCGATGAATGGCTGGCGGCAACAACGAAACGGGTTATGGAAAGTCACCCCGTATCGAAAAGGATTTTTCAACCTCTATCTCGATGGCAAAAGTCTTCCCGAATATCAGCCTGAGAAGGGAAAGCCCGTCAAACTGGAAGACATCCCATCCGGAAAATGGGCCGTGTACCAGGGCGCCATCTATTATCACGGGTTAAAAAATCAGTCACCGCCTGTGGAATCATTTTCACTCGCGGGAAAGTCAGTTGGTCTCTCATTAATTGATGTTAATGATGTCTACATATCAGATTTAACATTCGAGAATTTTCGACAGGATGGCATCAACATCCACAATCGCTGCAAAGGTGTTGTTCTGGAAAATGTGACCTGTTCAGGAAACGGTCGTAGTGGACTTTCCGTGAATGGTACTTCGCAGGTAGAAGTCATTGATTGTAAATTAATTGATAATCGTATCGACGATCTGTCTGTGACAGAACTCGGAGCAGCCGACTTGAAGAATACAAAACTCGGAAAAAAAGTATCGGTCTCACCGTAACCACTCTAGAACTGATTTCTGGCACTTATGCTTCTTGTGAGTCAAGTCCTTCGAGCTCTTCTAGTTCTTTCTCGGCTTCCTTTTCCGCATCACTCAGTTTCAGGCCTTCACGATTCGAATAATACAAACCGATCAGTGTTACCGGAATGTATTGTGAAAGCTGATAATAGATAGAAGCCGCAAACGCATCCGCCTTGGAAACGCCAAAAGCCTGTAAGCTAATCCAGAAACAGAGTTGAACCACACCAAAGAAACCCGGTGTTGAGGGAACCGTCACACCAAATGCGGTCACACCCAACACCACAAACGCTGCCAGAGGAGTCACTTGAATATCAAAACTCCAGAGCGCTACAAGGATGCTTAGACCGTTCATGATCCACTGTGCAAATGAAGTCCAGATAATCCCAAAGCTCAGTCGGAGGCTTTTCATCGATGCCATTCCATGGGCACCTGCCTGCATCATTTCCAGCACGAGATGTGTCAACTTCTCCGGTAGGAAAGGCATGTAACTGAAGATTTTCCGAAACAAGCTAATTACGCTCTCAGTCCAGATCAGATACGCGGCAACGAATAGAACAACCACAAAAGTTCCAGCCGCCAGAAATAAACTATAAGTTCGATATTCGGTTGGAAGACTGGGAGCTAAATAAATACTTCCTCCCAGGAAACAAAGAATCGCTACGACATCAAATAATCGTTCCAAAACCACAGTCGAAAGTACCGTTGTCTTCGGAATTTGAAACTGTTTACTGAGCACGTAAACACGCAAAAACTCGCCGAGATGAGCGGGAAGGATATTATTGCCCATAAAACCGATCATCATGGCCGGCGTCACCTGAGAGACTGAAAGGTGCTTGATCGGCTCCAATAGCATCCGCCAGCGAATCGCTTTTAACCAGAAGAACAGAAACAGTAACAAGAACATAACCGGCAGTGTCCGGAAATCGGCATGACGAAAACTTTCCATAATTTGCTCAGGATCAATCCCCCAGACTGCAGCCAGCAAGCAGGAGACGGTGATAATGATCCCTAAAATCAGTTTGGTCAATTTTGACTTATTAATGTGAAGAACTCCTGAGAAAGCACGCATTTTCCGGTATCAATTCGAACCGACAAAGATTAGTTTTATCGCATCTCTGAAATCAATAACACATCAACTATACTCGTTCAACCACAAACCAATAATGCGCCAGCCTACTACCTCCCCCTATTTTCACACATTTATTCCTTTTCCTGTGTGAAATTTTTACAATGTTTATACCTTTGCAGCAAAACCTCTTGCCAACTTAATAAGAGAATTTTATCCTGCTTACCTCTTCGTATGCCTGATCGTACTTAATAGATTTTGACAGACATCAGGAGAGACTACCCCATAAAGATTCCCGTTTGGATTGGCAGGAATATTTTATATCAGGGACTGATTACAAGGAGCTCATGGATGAGCATTTTAAAGATTTATTATCCAGAAGAAACACACAACCCGCCAGCTGCCTCTTTGGAAGAACCCACTCCAATGATTCTTCCATTCAATCGAGGTCCCCTTAAAAAGCCTCATTATCTGCGACAAGAAGATTGGACATTAAAGCGAGCGCGCATACTGTTCAAGAATCAGCAGTGTCCTGCCTGCAGTAGTGCGGCGGTCTCATCACTGGAATTGCGGGATGGTTTACTCAATCGAAAAGACCATCTGATACCAGGAACTGCTACTGTGGTTGGTTTTCGATGTGAGTCTTGCGATAGTGAATGGCCGGCCTGAAGTTACTGTCACCGACAATTTCACATGACTGAGAAATAATTTTCGACTGCGAAGTCAAATGCTTCCGGTGTAAGTTTTCTTGGTGTCTGTTTGTAGACACAGAAATTTTTCACCTGGAGCAGCAGGTCCCGTGGCTGACAGGCACGGAACGGACGGTTGACCGCTTTATAATGCTCGTCAATCAGATACTGGTATGCCTTTTCGTCAAATTGAAAACCCATCATGGGTGCCATCAATTCAAATAGTGCCCGAAATTCCTCTGGTGAAGGATCGAGCGCTTCAATCTTATAGGGAATACGGCGCAAAAACGCAGCATCAACAAGATCTTTGGGTTCCAGATTTGTTGAAAAGATGATGAGCTGGTCAAAAGGAACTTGAATTTTCTTTCCGCTGGGAACGTTTAAAAAGTCGTAACGTTTTTCCAAAGGAACAATCCAGCGGTTGAGTAACTCATCAACGGGCATTCTCTGACGACCAAAGTCATCAATGACGAATGTTCCACAGTTACTTTTCATTTGCAGTGGTGCTTCACAGATTTTCGTTTGGGGATTCTGTATAATTTCCAGTTCTTTCATGGTCAATTCACCACCGGCAATCACCGTCGGTCGCACAATCTGCACCCAGCGTTGATCGACGCCTGATAAATCAAAGAGACTCTCAGAATCAACTTCTTGAGTGACCTCTTCATGCAATCCTGGATCAAACACACGAACGATATCTCCATCGATCGACAGGCATCGCGGAATCCAGATGGTCGAGCCAAACGCTTTTGTGATCCGCTCTGCAATACTGGTTTTACCATTACCGGCTTCACCAAACAAGAACATACCTCGCCCTGAATTCACGGCAGGTCCCAGGCGATCCAGCATTTTAGGATTGATAATCAGGTCTGAAAAAGCGGCTTTCAAATCTTCCTCAGTCGCTTCCTGCTTGGCGATACTCTGGGCTTCCATCGCTTGCAGATAATCTTTGAAACATACAGGAGCAGCTCCGAAGTAAGTACATTCCTGAGAAAATCTTCGTGCGCGTTCACGACCTAAATCCGTAATCGTGAACTCGTAGTCTCCCATTTCAGCCGTACCACCGAAGGCTACAAGCTGGTCATGTTTAGCACATTTTAGAAGGGGATCAACAATTCCAAAAGGAAGTTTGATTTGCTGACAGATTTGCCGCCCGGTTCGAGTTCCTTTGGCAAGCAGAAACTTCAGAATCAGACGCTCGATTTCATCCTGTGTCAATCCCGTGTCTTCAAGCGTTTCAGGGCATTGAGGAATAAACTGATCCTGATTCTCTTCAGCATCCCCTTTTAAGAGAGACTGTACCCGGTTGAATAATTGACTCAAATGCTGATCTTTACCAACGACCTGCATTGGTTCAGAAGATTTAACCTGTGACAGAATTTCCGTCACCGCCTTACTCTCTAAATCTTCAGAAGTATCGTCGTTTATCGTCGATTCTTCTGATTCATCATTCGTCGCCAGATTCAGCATACTGAGCGAAGCAAGCAGTTCTTCTGTGTTGACTGCATTTGATGCAGTTCTGCCTGACTTTTTGGAAGCCTTCTTCTCTGGAAGGGTTTTTGTCAAATCAGAATCGGAGTCTTTAGCTGACATGTTCTATTCACAATCGGTTTACCGTACTGAGAATACCTGATCTGGATCAAGACAAATGAGATTTGTCAAAATTGATCTGGATCGATTAATTGCACAATTTAAGAGGCGTAATGCAAGCATAGGCCACACTTCTCAGGAGTCAAATTCGCGTCTTTCGTTATCGAGTAAATTCCGCCCGCAATTCAAGTTGCCACACATAATCCGCTTCGCTTTGAATCCACATTCAGGGAGCCGTCAGACGCGTTAATCAAACCGATTATGAGGGTTAATCATCAAAAGGCAGACTCTGTTGTTTATTTATATTAACAATCTGATGATCAATGACTTTCAATTTGACTTGAAATCAGCGTGACCTAAGTTCTTTCTAGCAGAGAACTCACTCGCAGTAGTGGGCAAGGTCTATCATCAACAACATAGCGGATTTAATATGTGTGGAATTGCCGGAATCATTCAGCCTGAGGGACAACCAGTCAATCGGGAAGAATTACAACACATGATCGACAGGCTTCATCATCGTGGTCCCGATGCCTCTGGAGTCTCACAATCCGGTTCTGTAGGATTTGCACACAGTCGCCTGAGTATCGTTGATCTTTCAGGAGGTTTGCAGCCCATGCAGTCTTCTGATGGAATGCTGACGGTCACATTCAATGGCGAAATTTACAATCATATTGAACTTCGAGCCCAACTTAAAAACAAAGGCTATCAGTTCCAAACGCATTCCGATACGGAAGTGATTCTGTATATGTATGCTGAATACGGCACCGAATGTGTTCAACACTTCAATGGACAATGGGCCTTTGCCATACACGACCAAAGGCAGCAACAGGTTTTTCTGTCCCGAGATCGAATGGGTATTCGCCCACTCGTTTATACACAGACAAAAGGACGGTTCCTTTTCGCTTCTGAAGTGAAAGCACTGTTCACACTGCCCGATGTCGAGCGCAGCGTCGATCTGACTGCATTGAACCAGCTATTTACTTTCTGGTCACCACTTCCACCACGTACATTCTTCGAAGGTGTTTGTGAATTACCTCCCGCACATTCCATGATCGTCAAGAACGGCCAGTCAAAGATCTGGCAATATTGGCATCAGGATTACAGCCCGAATGAAGAAAATCGTTCTCTGGATGACTGGGCCGACGAATTGCGATCGCTTCTGATTAATGCGACACAGCTCCGTTTGCGAGCCGATGTCCCTGTTGGCGCGTATCTCAGTGGTGGTCTTGATTCTTCAGTCACCGCAGCCATTATTCGAAATTATACCAATGCTCCCTTGAATACATTTTCTGTCAATTTCAACGATAAAGATTACGATGAAAGCCACTTTCAGCAGGAAATGATCCGAGAACTGGGAACCGATCATCAAACAGTCTGCTGTTCTTATGACCCGCATTTCCCAGATGACTTCCTTCGCTTTGGCATGCGATTTGCGCCAGACCCTTTAAAACAAGGATATTCTGCCAAATCATGCCACGGAGACAGGGGAACCCAATGGGTGACGCGAAAAAGGACGATTTGCGGGTCGG
>JAHZKX010000055.1 GCA_022600195.1 Planctomycetota bacterium | reverse complement strand
TCAACATCGGCACGACGCAACATTGGGATAATCTGGTCTACACCATAACGTTTCTGAGGCATCTTAAAAAATCCTTTCCGGGCTTCGCCCGGGATGGATTCTCTCATAATCACTGGTACTATTCACGGGGATAAGGTCAATAGAGCAATCCCGAATAGCCGGCGATGGCATTGATGAAAATCCAGCTACCATATTGTGCATCACCCAGGATATGCAACACATAAGGCATCAGAAACACGCCGATCACCAGACTCACTCCATGATTGAGCCAGTTGGCAAACAGATTCGCTTTGACTGATCGACGTTGATTCATTTTAAACTTTCAGTGTTTGATCTCTTATCTGATTTAATGAGCAAATAATCGTACAAATATAAAAAATGCAATGAACAATCCGAAACTGACACCAGTCAGTCGAATCAGATGCTGCTTATTCCAATAGATCACGGGAGTTGGTTTCGCGAGACTGGCTGCTGCCAGATTCAAAAAAGCTGCTGAGACTCCGACAATCATATAAGTCGGTACGACATAACAGCGGGAAAGCGACATCATGCCACCACACCAGGCAGCCAGAATTGCGCCTGCATATGGTAGATAGCGTTCCAATTCCTGATTTCGAAATATCGGTTTCCCATTGTTTGAACATTGGAATCGTGCCAGACGATATAATCCCAGTCCTGCAAAGAAGAAACAGCCGATATATAATGTTCCACCAAAGAGACCTAGTTCTGTAAATGCATGCACATACGAATTATGCGCTGCCAGTCCAGCCAGATCGGAATACAAACCCTGCCCGATACCGAAAAACAGGTCAGGGGATTTGAGTGCCATCAATCCCTCTCTCCAAAGCAGAATCCGGTCGTGACCGGTTCCGGAATTCAGGTCAATATTACCCTGTCTTCCAGCGAGTACAGTGACACCTGCCATGCCCACCAGAGCGAACAAAATAGCCGCTTTTTTGCCATATTTGGGTAAGACAAATACCATGCCGGCAATTCCTAATGTCAGTAGTCCTCCCCTCGACCGGGTATAAAGCAGGCCGATTCCAAGGACCATCAAGCCGAGTATCCAGAGAAATCGGAGCGGACTGGCTGTAGGATCGTTGAAAAAGTACAGGCAAAGAATACTGGTAGTGACGATGAGTACCGAAAGGTCGTTCGGGTCTTGAAAAATGCCAGTACCTCGCATGCGGAAGACACGAATTGTGTCACCTGCATCAGAAACACCATCTCTGTCACTAACATGTTTGATGAATTCGAAATCGTGCAGTCCGGAATAGTCAATCACACATAACAGAATCATGACGGAAGAAGTAATGGCGACTGTTTTCAGTAGCCCTTTCAGACGTTGTGGTGAATCGATCACAGACACCAGTAGAATGTAATAAATTAATGTTTTGAAGAAGGCGATGCTCGAAGTACGAATGCCGTATAAATACATATGAGAAGCATGTGAAAGCACGACTGCCACCAGGATGCCAATGGCGCATAGCGTAATCGGCTGTCTTTTTAACATGGGAACTTGCAGGGTGCGTTTAATCTGATCAAGCGATAAGAAAAATGATGATAGAATCAATACTTCATAAATGGGCAAGTTCGCTAACGCCGGGATCAGTTCGGCTGGTCTGAGAAACAACGTGATGTTGACCATTAAAAACAGGCAATAAGCGTTGTTTGGTGCTGAATGACCGCCCATGATTGAAAGGGGGTACTGCTGATGACGTTTCTGGATTCGAGCTGGCGTGCGCATAGCCTGACCGTGTGCCGACATTGTTTGATGACCGGCTACTTTCACAGAGTGATCAGTAGGGTTTGCTTCATTCGCCATGAATAATCAGTACTGGAAATACAGTCTTTCTACGTCAATCGTGCGGGATGATCGGAATCAGAGCCGAAATCCCCCGAGTTACTTTCAATGAGTGCACTTTTTAAAAGATAGATCAGGAACGGAGGTCATGTAGGGTGAATTAAGGGATTCTGGTTCATTCCAGGTCGTAATAATTGCTATAACCGGCATGAAGAGTGAGAATCGGGGTTAAGAAATTCAGACAGCTCAACCGCAGCACGGATGATCAATTGAATCATTTTCTGTATCCCGTTATCTTCTCTGTCCTCGTGTATATGTATGACTCGAAGAAAACCTGTTTCAACGATAGAGAAGAGTGATGGCGACGCTGATCGAAATATCAAATATTACAAAGAGTTATGGTGCTCAGGAGTTGTTAAAGGAAGCATCGATAGCCCTGTCGGACGAGCAAAATGTCGGATTTATCGGGCGAAATGGAGCGGGCAAATCGACTTTGTTACGAATTTTGTTAGATGAAGAATCCGTAGATAGTGGACAGGTCATACGGCATCCCAATCTGCGGGTTGGTTACTTAAGACAACACGATCCTTTTAAGCCAGGTGAAAGTGCTCTGGATTTTCTGATGCGCGACAGTGGTCAACCGGATTGGAAATGTGGAGAAGTCGCTGGAGAGTTTGAGTTGAAAGGCCGATTTCTGAACGGACCTGTCAAAGAGCTATCTGGTGGCTGGCAGACGCGTGTCAAACTGGCGTCCCTGCTGTTACACGAACCGAATTTTCTGATGCTGGATGAACCGACGAACTTTCTCGACTTGAGAACACAGTTACTTCTAGAAGATTTTTTAAAGCACTATCGCGGGGCTTGTCTGGTTGTCTCTCACGATCGTTCTTTCCTCAAAGCAATCTGCACACAAACGCTCGAGCTCAAGCGGGGGAAATTGACACTGTTCAATGGAAATGTAGATCAGTATCTCGAAAACCAGGAAATTCTGAAAGAACGCGATCAACGAACCAACGCTACAGTACTGGCCAAGCGTCGGCAACTGGAGACCTTTATTGCAAAAAATAAAGCGGGTGCGAATACGGCTTCACAAGCGCGCAGTAAAGAAAAGCAGCTTGCGCGGCTGACTCTGACCGAGATTGAAGGAGCGGAATCCACCGTAAATATTGTGATTCCCCAGACAGAAAGGCGGCAGGGAAATGCTCTGATCTGTGACAACCTGGCGATTGGATATCCAGATTTAGGAGTTGCTGATCATATCACGCTCGAAATTGAGCATGGATCACGGGCTGCTATTGTCGGTGACAACGGACAGGGGAAAACGACATTTCTGCGCACGATTGCAGGTTCACTGAAACCGTTGGGTGGGGATTTAAAGTGGGGCTACCATTGCAAGATCGCCTGCTACGCACAGCATGTTTATACTTCTTTGCCAGATGATCAGACCATTCGCGATTACCTGGAGTTGGAATCGGCTCCCGGTACTACCCTGCAACAGATGCTGGCAGTGGCAGGCAGTTTTCTTTTTAAAGAACAGGCATTGGACAAAGCCATCAAAGTATTAAGTGGGGGCGAACGTGCCCGCTTGTGTCTGGCTGGGATCCTGTTGGGTAATTATTCGATTTTAATTCTTGATGAACCGGGAAACCATTTAGATGTCGAAACTGTTGAAGCATTGGGAAATGCTCTGGTCAAATTTCAGGGAACAGTAATATTCACCAGCCATGATCGACATTTTATGGGGAAAGTGGCAACAGATGTGATTGAAGTCGCTGGCGGTAGTGTCAAAAGTTATGAAGGTGATTACGAGGCTTATCTCTATCGCGTGAAAAAAGAAGTTGCTGATGGACATCGCGAGCAAAATCAGGCATCGGTAGCAAAGCAGGAACAGCGAGCGCCAAGCGCAAGCCCTCGCGAAAAAGGACTGGGAGGTAAAATCAAAAATGCACGGAAGGAGCTTTCCGCCATTGAAAGGAAGATCGCGCAGCTCGATGAAAAACGAAATACCATTAACGATCAGTTCCTGAAAGCCACCAGCCCCGAAGCGGCGCAAGATCTCCATACGGAGATGCAACCCCTTGTCGATGAGATTGCGGAACTGGAATCCCGCTGGATGGAACTCTACGACTTTCTGGAATCATAACATGAGAATGGGTTATGTATTTTCTGGTGCTTTTCCATCAATCCAGGGGCCAGCCAGCTTTTGATATTTGGGTGGAACAAGAATACTGCCTTTATCACCAGCTTTCCATCCCGCGACGTGACGTGCTTTGCTGCGTTCTTTCGACATCTTTTCCCAGTTGTCTGCCCAGCTTTGATCTCCATTTTTAACTTGTTTTGAGTGACGATCCACCTGGAAAACTTTCCCGTCTCGATAACTGAGCACACCCAGATTCACGACCATGATCGCCGCGGCCCCCAGTTCTGGTGAATTGTTTACCAGGGAGGGATCGTCGGCTTTGATTGCGTCAATGAAATTCTGGAAATGCAGCAATGTCTGATCTGGAACACGCTCTGAGACGACTTCTTCTTTCTTCAACTGACTATCGAGTGTGACTTGAGGTCGTTCTGGTATAAATTCATAAGCCTGTTTTTTACCAAATACGTTTTTATCAAACACAATTGTGCCATGATGTCCTCTGATTAAATGGCGTATGGGAACTTCCTGGGAAATCATTGTGCTGGAGACTAGTCCCTGAACACCTTCGTGGAAGTCAGCAATTATCGACGCCACATCGGTGACTTCACGGTCATCGTATTCGAGAAAAATTCCACCGCCGCCCACAACACGACCGGGAAAGGTCAAGCCGGTCGCCTTGAGCATCGCGGTGACGCGATGAACAAACAGGTCCGAATACATTCCATAACCAAAGGGCCAATAGCAGCGCCATTGTCCAAACGTCGCGCGGTCAAACGGCAAATCGGGAGCGAGTCCCTCTTCTACTCCCAGCCAGCGTTTCCAGTCAACGGTTTTGGGTGTCATCTCTTTTGTAATGATATTATGACGGGACATTCCCCCGATGGAATTGCGAAATGATTCGGCTTGAAACTGAACGATTTTTCCAAGTTTACCCTCGTTGACCAGTTCGCGCACTTCATTCCAGATCGGCATACTGGTGGATTGCACGCCGACTTGGACGACTAAGCCAGATTTTTTCCAGGCATCAACAACATCCATCGCCTCTGAGATATGATGCGTCATCGGTTTTTCACAATAAACGTGTTTGCCCGCTTTCAGTGAATCTAAAACCTGTTTGGCGTGCCAATGATCGGGAGTGGCAATGCAGACGGCATCAATGTCTTTATCATTCAATAGATCCCGGTAATCCGCATAGGTTTTGGGCACCAGCTTCGTTTGTTTTTTAATATAATCAACGGCCTGATCACGGTGTACTGAATAGACATCATTGATAGCTGTGATGTCGAGATTGACTCCATGATCATTGCGGAGCTTGATGAGCGTTTTTACATGTGAACCAAAACCACGTCGTCCGGGGCCGATGACTCCAATTCGAATTCGTTCGTTGGACTGATAGGCGGTTGCCGGAGCGATTGCCGCTAGTTGGCTGGTGGCGACAGTCGCGGCAGCAGCTTGTTTGAGAAAAGTGCGACGGCTTGCAGGTTCCTGGCTCATGAATTTTCCTTTGAAATAATAATCAGAAACAAATGAGTTAAAATTCCTTGATTAGAATATTTTTATATTCCACATGGCTGCCATGTCCCAACAGTCCTATGTGGCCGCGTCTGTTTTTTAAACCGGGATGTTTGGTGAGAATCTCAGCGTCTGTGATTTTGGCCAAATCAGTTCTCAAAACCGGAATATCATTGACGATTACAGTAATCTGAGACCCACGGTAAATAATTTCTTCATGATTCCATTCTCCAGCAGGCTTCAGCGCACCTCGTTTCGCGGGAATGACATCATAGACTGAGCCATGATATTGAGTGGGCTTAAGTTTTTTAGGATAGCCTTTATTATCCAGAACTTGAATTTCGATTCCTGCGTAAGCGGGACGCTGATCGACCAGTGGGCAGCGAACAGCGATTCCATTGTTCGCACCTTTGGTCAGTTTGAAGTCAAACTTAAGGCTGAAGTCGCTATATTCGTGCTCTGTGAATAGAAAACCCCCTCCCTCTGCAGGGCAGATGAGCTTTCCCTCTTCAACATGATAACCTTTTCGGTTGGCTCGTTTTAATGTCCAGCCAGTTAAATCACGACCATTGAACAGAGACTTATATTCTGACTGTTGATCTGCAGCCGTTGTGTTACAGGAAACTGGGAGTGTGTACTGTTTCAGCCATAGATCGTCTGTTTGTTCCAGGTGCTTCAGTAACTTTTCGGAGAGCGTTTTGCGCACAGCCTGGAATTCAGGCTGGCAAGCGAGGTTGATGACTTCATCGGGATCATTTTTGAGATCGTACAGTTCGACTTCATCTCGAAAGAGAAATTTCTTTACCGTACGTTGCCCCAGCAATGGTTCCTGTAATCTGAGTGTTTCATTCCAGGTGGCACGCGATAATGTGTCGATGGGAAGCGGATACTTGGAGCGCCATTCCAGATTCCAGATCAATTTGAAATCGCGCGTTCGAATCGTACGCATGGGATAATACATGGTAACTTCATGAAACACATGGCTCAGGAACGTTTCATCCCAGCCGGGTGTGTTTGTTTTACCCACTGTTGGCAGAACGCTACGGCCATGCAAGGGGTATTTGGGGCCTTTTGTGTTTGTCCAGTCCAGGATTGTTGGTGTGACATCTAATAGAGAGACAAGGGAATCAGAGACCACTCCGGCAGACTCCTGTTTCAGTTTGGGGTTTCTTACAATAAAGGGGATGCGTACGCCCGGCTCATAGTGATTTGCCATTGCACCCGGTTCAGATGAGCCATGGTCGCTGGTGAAAATGACCAGGGTATTATCTGCTTTGCCGGCCGCTTTCAAAGATTGCAGGATCCGACCGACGGCTGTATCCATGTAACTGATCTGCTGGTAATAACCGGCCAGTCCTTGCCTCACTTCGGGGCGGTCCGGTAGATAGGAGGGGACGGTAATGCTGTCTGGATCATATGTTTCCAGAGCCATGCCCTGTTCTTTGACTTTGACCCCCCATTCCGGTTGCGTACGGGAAGTCGGGTGGGGATCGTGAAAACCCATAACCAGGAAAAAAGGCTGATCACTTTTCTGTTTGAGAAAATCGTCTGCTAAATCAGCCATGCCTTGAACGCGATATCCATTGATTTTCGGTTTAAAGTCAATGGTTGTATCTTCCGGGAATAGATGATATTTGCCAATCATTCCCGTTCGATAGTGATTTTGTGCGAGCAACGAAAAGATCGTTTTCACTTTCGGTTTCAAACGGAAATTGTGATCACCATGCGGGTGCCCGTACTGGCCGTTAGCGTGTACGTGCAGTCCGGTATAGAAAACACCCCGGCAAGGGCCACACGAAGCGGTTGTAGCAAAAGCCTGTTCGTAACGCGTTCCCTCACGTGCCAGTTGATCAATGTTGGGCGTTTTGACAATTTGGTTACCATAACAGCCGCAATCATTCCAGTTCTGGTTATCAGAAAAAAGAATCAGTACATTGCGTTGCTCAGCGGAAAATAGCGAGTTCGATGTGTGGGTCAGGCAGGTGATAACTAAGAGCTGAAAAAGAAATCGCATTCGAAATTCCTTGTATTGTGTCCTGCTGGTCGATTCATAAAAGATTAGCCATCCAGAAGTATGAAGATCCACATCATTTCTTTTGAGCGGTGGCCTGATTGATGAGTACTCTTTGTCGTACTTTTCCGGAAACTGGCTTACCTGCAAGAATATCCTCTTCTTTAAAGGTACTCATCAGGATTTTTTTCTCCCCCGTGCGAGAGTAATCGTAGATAATATAAATGATGCCATCTTCGCTTTGGATTCCATCGGGATAGGAGACGCCCGGTCGCTCGTCCAGCAGCAAACCTCCCTGCCATGTTTTTCCATCATCGGTTGAAAGATAGGCAGTCAGGTCTCTGCGTGTTTTTCTGTTTTTCGGATTATGTCTTACCAGGACTAAATTTCCGGATTTCAATCTTCGGATGAAGAAGCGGGCATTAATATGCGGGATGGATGAAGCTTTACCCGCCGACCAGATTTTACCACCATCGGTGGAACTGGATTCTCCGATTCCATAACTTGTTCTGACCAGGGTCCAGAGGCTTTTGTCTTTTCGTTCAACAATCATGTGTTCGTCAAATGTCCTCTGTGGAACATTGGTTTGTCCGAGTAGTTGGAACGATTTTCCTTTGTCTTTTGAGATGAAGATATTTCCGCCTCGTTCTTCGGGCAAATCGAACCGATATTCAATGGAATCTTTGGCGCTCTGTTTCCAGACCGCAACAGGCAATAGCCAGTCGCCATTTGCGAGGACCGTTGGTTTATTCATCATGATCCCGTTACAAATTCGCCGTGGTTTACTCCATTTGGGATGTTCCTGATCAGAATTCTCCGTGGTGATCGCCCAGACTCCACTTCGTCCATCCCACCAGCGATATGACTGTGCCCAGAATACCCAGAGCCGACCGCTGGGATCATGCCAGATGGCCGGATCATAGGCACGTACGGGTCCGGGAGGGTCGATCACTACTTTCGGACCCGACCAGGATTTTCCATCATCTTGACTGGTGACCAGTGTGACATAATTCAATTCCCCTTCGCCGGTTCCTCCTGCATACCAGAGTGCCCAGAGACGTCCATTGGAAGCACGTTCCATACCTGGAATGCCCTGAAAGAGGCGCGTATCGTCAGCGTATTCTTTTCCGGGCTGAGTATTTACGGGAGGTGCGACTAGTGCTGGATCGTCCTGTTTCGTATTTCCTTCAGCCGAACAGAACGTTGTGAACGCAGATGCCAGAAATAGTGGGGTTAGAAATGAGCATGACAAGAGCAGTGAGCGCACAGGGATACCTCTTCAAGGTCTATTGGGTTGTCAGAGAGTGAATCAAGTATATGGAATAACATGCATATTATGCTAACAAATTCCTCTACAAGTGGCGAGTATCTCACATGACGGTGGTAGAAAAATCAAAAATGTGATGCTGGTTAGCTGAAAATGATTTTCTGGAGCTGAAAGAGTATTTAGGTGCGTCTGGACAGGCAGACTATCCTGACATAAAGTAGTCATGTGTCAGTGAATCTTATGGATTCAGTTTAAGGGTCAATTTTCCAAATTATAATTCAGTCTATTTAGAGTAGCATAGAAAAGTGCGAGGTTACTTATGGGGTTACCTGAATTTCTCATCATGCTGTTGGTTGCCGGGATTTGTGGCAGTATTGCCAGGGCACTGGCCGGTAATACGCGCGGTGGTTGTCTGGTATCAATCGCTTTAGGTTTTATTGGTGCACTAGTAGGTGGTAAAATAGCTCAAATGTTGGGGCTACCTGAAATATTTTCCATTACCTTTGGTGGTCGAAGTTATCCAATTGTCTGGTCTATCATTGGTGCATCGATTTTTGTTGCCGTTTTGAGTTTACTGTCAGGTCGGTCACGGTCTTGAATTTCAGATAGAATGAGGTCTTTTCAAGAGAAGCCTGAATCATTCCCTTCCTGAGGGTATTGCAGAATATTACTTCGTTTCACATACTATGCTTGCGTTCGATTTTCTCCCGACTTTCCGAGTCGGGTTTTTTTATAAGAGTATGACCGGAAGTGCTGTGTTATGTCGCTGTTGAGTTTGAATCAGGTTTCATTTAGCTGGGGTGGCCCCCCGCTGATAGATGAGATCAACCTGGAAATTAATACGGGTGAGAGGATTGGTCTCTTAGGAAGGAATGGCGCTGGGAAATCAACACTGATGAAAATTCTTGCCGGCGAACTTGATCCGGATGATGGTCAAATGAAACGCGAGAAAGATTTGCGTGTGACGAGACTGGTGCAAGAAGTTCCTTCTGGCTGTGCGTTACGAGTTCATGATTATGTGGCAGAAGGTGCCGCACCCTATTATGAACATGAATGGGAAGCCGAGCATGCTGTTGAACAGATATTGTCCCGCATGAACTTGCAGGGTGATGAAATATTTGATTCCTTGTCTTCCGGAATGAAACGCCGCGGATTGTTAGCTCGGTCCATAGTGCAGGCTCCAGATATTTTATTACTGGACGAACCAACGAATCATCTGGATATTCCTTCGATCAGCTGGCTTGAGCAATTTTTGCAATCGTATTCCGGGACTTTGTTGTTCGTAACTCACGACCGGATGTTTTTGCAGAAGCTGGCGACTCGGATAATCGAAATCGATCGCGGTCACTTATACGATTGGACTTGCGACTACGACACGTTTCTCAAACGTAAAGAGGCGTTTTTAGAATCAGAAGAAAAACAGAATGCCCTGTTTGATAAAAAACTGGCTGAAGAAGAAGTCTGGATACGAAAAGGTATCAAAGCACGCCGCACTCGAAATGAAGGTCGCGTTCGCGCTCTGAAAAAATTGCGTGAAGAGCGTTCTCAACGCCGAAGTAAAGTTGGCAATGTAAATTTACAGGTGGCTAGTGCCGATCGCTCAGGGCAACTTGTGATTGAAGCGAAAGATGTTTCTTTTTCCTATGATTCAGAAGCTGTGATCCATGATTTTTCCACGTTAATTACGCGTGGTGACAAGATCGGTATCATTGGTAGGAACGGTGCCGGCAAAACAACTCTACTCAAGTTGCTCCTGGGAGAGCTTAAACCGGATACGGGAACAATACGGCTGGGGACAAACCTGGAAATCCTCTATTTCGATCAATTACGAGAGCAGATTGATGAAGAAAAAACAGTTATAGAGAATGTCGGTGAGGGTCAAGAGACACTCGAAATTAATGGGAAGCCCAAACATATTTATGGCTATCTGCAAGATTTCCTGTTCACGCCGGAACGTGCTCGCAGGCCCGCCCGCTATCTTTCCGGTGGAGAACGAAATCGCTTGTTGCTTGCGAAATTATTCACTCGACCAACCAACTTGATGATTTTTGACGAACCTACAAATGATCTGGATTCAGAAACATTAGAGTTACTCGAAGAATTAATTAGCAATCATCCCGGAACTCTTTTGCTGGTGAGCCATGATCGTGCTTTTCTCAATAACGTAGTGACTGCGACATTGGTTTTTGATGAAGATGGTCAAGTCAAAGAGTATGCTGGCGGCTATGATGATTATTTGATGCAGGCAGAGCGGAATCAGGTTTCTCAGAAGAATGAGAGGGAATCCAAAGAGAAAACGGAACCTCGAGCCCCACAAAAGACAAAAGTGGCCAAGCTCAGTTTCAAAGAACAGAAGGAACTGGACGAAATTCCTCACAGTATTGAACAGTTAGAGCAGGAACAGGCACAATTGCATTCTGCAATGGCATCTCCTGAATTTTTCAAGCAGCCAGCAGAAGTGATTACGGAGTCTTCAACCCGCGTCGAAGTAATTCAAAATGAGTTGGAATTTCTGTTAAATCGTTGGGAAGAATTGGACGCTCGTTCACAGTGAGGATGAAGTCATGCGCTTATTTGAAGGAACTCCCTTTGATCGCCCTCCAAGGTGCGAAAAATGTGATCAACTGGAAGAGGAATGCATCTGCCCGCCCGAACCTCCTTTTCGGATCCCCCCCGAAAAGCAAACGGCCAGATTATCGATTGAAAAGCGTAAGAAAGGAAAGCGGGTCACTGTAGTGCGCGGCTTGGCTGAAGAAGGCAATGACCTTCCTGGGTTATTGAAACAGCTGAAATCGCAATGTGGCGCCGGCGGTTCTTTGCAAGAGAGTGAACTGGAAATTCAGGGTGATCAATTGGACCGCGTACGGGCAGCTCTCAAAGCAATCGGTTTTCAAGTCAAGGGCTAACCCGGTTTGTGGCTGTCATGTGAATATCTTGCCAACGGTTGTTAAACCTCCGGTGCAGATTCATACGGAATTTCCACAGGATAAAAATCCTGCTTTCTGCGCTGGTGATTCAATTTGGCAAAATCATGTGTGTGAATGGCTTTGGCTTCCACATTAAAGATCGAGCCGGCAAACGGTTCAAAACTCGCCCGGAAATGTGCCGATGATTTGACTGAGATATAGTTCATCGATTCACAATCTATGCCCAGTGTTTTGGCGAAGGCGGGACCAAAAGGTTGCTCTCGTGCTGTCACCAGAACAACAGAAATTCCATCCTGTTGAATCCAGGCAGATGGTCCCATGTTACCGGTCAGGCCGGCGTACATTGGACCATCGTATTTGAATTCCCCTTCTGAAAGCGCTTTGACTTCCGCCTTCATTTTGACCGGCGGCCCTTGAATCGGGTGAGATTTACCCCCGATCTCTGTTTCAATGATTCCCCCGACGCCAACTTGATGTGCCAAAGCAATTGCCTCGGGATCGACGATATACAGGATCAATGCTTTCTCTAATTTAAGATCGAGAAATGTTTGCAGAATTTCTGTGGAATCACCGGCAGTGCCGCCCCCTGTGTTATCTGCATGGTCCGCAAGTATGATGGGGTGCTTGCCGATTTCCTGCCCTTGTTTGATGGCATCTTTCACAGAAAATGGAAGTTGGTACCAGCGTCGGCGTCGTTCCCAGATCCAGGAGCTGAATTCCTCAGCCGTTTTATCTGCCAGATCCTGGTCATCGTTGGCGACTACGATTATGGAAGGGCCGACATCCAGAATGTCCGACCAGGGAAATCCAGTGGAAACGGTCACACTTAGAATGCCGGGACGCGATTCGATTTCATGTGCATAGTCCATGACTTCTTTCATGGGTTGATGCGCGGTGACCTGACAGGCGGTGCTCCAGAATAAAGGAATTTGCTTCAAGGTCATTACAGGTTTCACTTCACCTTGAATAATGCGTACGATCAGGGCGGCAGCCTCCTGTCCACGTTCATTCATATCGATATGCGGGTAAGTGTCATATCCTAAAATGGCGGTTGCCTGCTGCACACGCAGTGGTGTGTGATTGCCGTGCATATCTGGAGTAACCAGAATCGGGCGATTGTCGCCCAGATATTCCCGGACTTTGGAAATGAAATGCCCATCACCATCTTCGATACCATCAATGACCATCGCGCCATGAAGATCCAACAACACACCGTCAACAGGGCCATTTTCGTCTTCTTCTGATTTGAGGCGTTGTAAAAACTCTTCCAGTAATCCATCGTAGGTTTTACGTTCGATTAAGCCACTGGGAAATGCAAATGTCCAAAGCAGAGGAATTAGCTCGAAACCATGTTTTTTGGCTCCGTCAATAAAACCTCCAATACAGACATTCGATCCAGGAAACGTTTCCATGATTTCCTGACCACGGTACAAACCACGGTCATTGATAAAATCATCAAGCGTAGTGGGTAGAGAAGAGTAGGTGCTTGTTTCGTGTAATACACCACCTGTTGCAATTCGCATGTTTGAAACTCCTGGAGAGTGATCTTGCATTCAAGTTTTATGAGTCGTAGTATCGCGCACTCAATATTAAGATAGGCAATCAATGACCGAAATGAAAGCGACATTCAGAATCAGAATTCTGTCTTCTCAAAAAGGCAGCAATAGGCTATGAATCAGTTTCTTATATTCTCATATTTCTGACTGCTGTTTTCAGCTGCAGTTTCCTGTTTCGATCGAGTTCGATTTAATGAAAATTGCTATCACAGGATGTGGAATCGCCGGAACTGCTGCAGGATTTCTGCTAGCTCATGAGGGACACGACGTTACTATTTTTGAACAGGCAAAACAGTGTGGTCCTGCGGGTGCCGGAATTATGATCCAGCCAATCGGGCAATCGATCCTGAAATCACTGGGGATTTATGAAGAAGTCTATCGGCAGTCTGCGCAACTCAATTATATTGAAGCACTCAAGCATTCCGGGAAACGGTTGATTCATTTAGATTATCAACAATTGAGATCAGATCTGTATGGTTTAGGTGTGCATCGCGGTCTGTTGTTTCGCTCGCTACTTTCTTTGGCGAAACAAGCGGGAGCAGTCCTGCGTGAAAATTCGCGTGTTGTGGATTACACAGTTTCGAGTTCAGGTATTTCTCTGAAGTTGGAATCAAACGAACAGACAGATTCGTATGACTTTATCGTCGCAACGGACGGGTCTCGATCCGGATTAAGGAGTACTTCGGGTATCCCGCATCGCGCCGTTGAATATGAACATGGTGCTCTCTGGTCAACCGGCAGTTGCACTGCTGTGAGTGACAAGTTATTTCAAGTTGTAGAAGGAACGCGAAAACTGGTTGGACTATTACCGATCGGTAATTCTGAATGCAGCTTCTTTTGGGGGATCTCAGCGGCTCAGTTTGAGGATGTTCAACAAAAGGGAATTGAAAACTGGAAAGCCGAAGTCTTAAGGCTGTGTCCGCAATCGGAGGAACTGATGGCGCAAATCACCTCTTTTGATGAGTTAACCTTTGCCACATACCGTAGTGTATTCATGAAATCGTGCTGGTCAGACCGCATCATCTTTCTGGGAGACGCTGGTCATCCGACAAGTCCGCATTTAGGGCAGGGGGCCAATCTTGCACTTGAAGATGTCTGGGTTTTTTCAGAATGTCTGAAACAGAAGACAGAATTTCCATCTGCCTGTTTACTTTATGAATCTCTTCGGAAACACAAACTCCACTATTATCAGCAGTTGACACACTGGTTGACTCCTTTTTTTCAATCTGAGGGAATCATGAAAGGCTGGGGACGTGATATACTCTTACCTATCATGAGTCAAACTCCGGTATTACGATCACAAATGTTGAAGACTCTTTGTGGATTTAAATCAGGATGGACAAAAAGTGAATTTCACAAAACCGAATTATAATTTTGTCTTTGCTGTGCCCTTAGTTAAAAATAAGTGGATTAATAATCCCAGGAAAAGTCCAGAAATCACCATAATCCAGAATGGGTAAGGGGTAGTGTATTGCTCAAATCCATGTCGAAAATTAGAGCCAAATATGGTACTGAGAGTGGCAATGGGGAAAAAATAAGCAATCAGCAAATTCAGGCGATGCGCGGACAGCTCAATCCGGGCAGACGCCTGGGACTGTTCTTCTGCCTGTTTTGCGATAATAAATTCCAATGCATTTTTTGCATCTTGAATTAAGAGTTCCGCAGTCCGTTCCAATCGATAGGCACTATCACGAAAATCGATCAGCAATTTATCTTCAGGAATTGCTTCGCGCGCCATCTGTAAGGCTTGTGTTGTATGGCATACTGAGCGGTAAACGGGGTTCAGCTGGTTTAAGACTTCAAGATATTCCAGTGAGTTCGTCGCCTGATCCAGTTTTTCATCCAGGTCTTCCAGTAACAGTTGATATTCCTCAAGATGACGGTTTAAAGCATCTGGTCCCCCTTTTAAATCAGAACTATGCCAGTTTGAATCAGGTTCTCTCCAGAAAAACCGACCTTTGCGATACATGTCTTCAGGGCCTGGAGGCGCATGTAGAATAATTAACAGGTGTCTTTCTGCTACCATTGTCCGCTGTCGGCCAACCTGTTTGCCGAGGCGATTAACAATTTCTGCAGGGACATTCCATGTTACAGGTATGAGAGAAGATTCATGCATCTTTCGATCCAATCGCTTTTTACGGGAAATGAGAATTGCAATTCAAGTGTTTTTATTTGTAGTATGCCTATAAATCAAGATGAATAGAATTCGCAAAAGTGAAGATTCATCGATTCATTAAGACAAATCTGTCTTGTTTGAGACTAAAGGGAGCATTGTGAACGAATTCCACACAAGATTACTTCATCTAAAATATCCTGGTTTGCTTTGCTCGTTAATGATGATTGCTGGTTGTAATGCGCCACCTCCCCCCACTCCTATGAAACCACCCACCGTTTCGGTGGCGGTGCCAGTTCAAAAGACGGTTGTCTTCAATGCCGATTTTACAGGAAGACTGGCATCGGTGGCATCCGTAGAAATCAGGGCACGTGCAGATGGGATTCTCGAAAAAGTAAACTTCAAACCAGGTTCTTTAGTAAAAAAAGATGAACTGTTATTTGAGATCGAGCGGGATCAATATCAGGCCACTTTAGATAAATCCAATGCAGCATTGAAAGCCAGCCAGGCACAGTTGAAAGATGCACAAGCCACATTTGAACGTTACAAGATTCTGGTGAAAAAGAAAGCGGTCACGGAGGAGGAATTCAATAACGTGACTGCTGACCGCGATAAAGCTGAAGCCAGCGTCATGGCATCGCAGGCTGACGTAGATCAGGCGACAATCGATCTGAATTATACAAGGATCCATGCTCCGATTACGGGAGAGATTAGTCGCAATCTGGTTGACGCGGGAAACCTTGTAGGCTCGGGAGAAAATACGCTTCTGACAAGTATCGTCACCATGGATCCGATCTATGTCTATTTTGATGCCAGCGAACGTTTACTTCTTGACGCTCTGAAAAAAAGAAAGATTCGCATAGATGATTCCTTGAAAAATGGTAAACAATCTAAAGAAAAAGAACCATTCAAAGTTTTTATCGGTTTGTCTAACGAAGAAGGGTATCCCCACGAGGGAGAATATGATTTCGCCAATAATGAGGTTGATCCTGGAACGGGTACGATTCAGCTGCGTGCAATATTTAAAAATACAGAAGGACTGCTTTATCCCGGTGTGTATGTCCGGGTTCGTGTTCCCGGTGATCCGATACCGAACGCAGTATTAGTTCACGATGTTGCGATCGGAACAGATCTGGCAGGTAAATATCTTCTCGTCATTGATAATAAAAATATTGTCGAAAGAAGGTCAGTTGAGATTGGTCAGTTAGAAAATAACATGCGAGTCATATTGAAAGGAATCAAGCCAGACGAAAAATACATTTATGAAGGTATCCAGCGTGCCCGGCCTGGTCGTCCGGTCACGATAAAGAGCGAGTCTGCAGAATCGACTAAAAAAGAAAAAACTGAAAAGGCTGAAACTGAGACAAAGTCCAATCAAAAAGAGAAAAAACCGGCATCCACTTCAAAGTCGGCAGGCAATTGAGTTCTTTTTTTTACTTTTATTCGCTTAACTGATACTTCAATAACGAAACGGACGACGATGTTTTCCCGGTTTTTTATCTATCATCCGATTTTTGCCAGTGTCATCTCCATTGTGATTACCATTGTTGGTGCGTTAGCGCTACCATTGTTACCGGTGGAGTTGTTTCCGGATATTACACCGCCAACTGTATCCGTGACGGCAACCTATCGAGGTGCCGATGCACAAGTGGTTGCTGATACCGTAGCAACCCCCATCGAACAGCAGGTCAATGGGGTGGAAAACATGTTATATATGTCTTCCGCCAGTACCAGTGATGGTAAAATGGCATTAACAGTGACATTTGATGTGGGTACCGACCTGGATATGGCAAATGTCCTGGTGCAAAACCGGGTTTCCATTGCCAATCCCTCATTGCCGGAGGATGTGAAACGCGAAGGTGTGACCACCAAAAAAAAATCGACCAATATGACATTGGTGATTGCCTTGAATTCGCCCGATGAAAGTTTTGATGAACTCTATTTGAGCAATTATGCCTCTGTTAATATCAACGATGAGTTAAAACGGATTAGCGGGGTGAGTGATGTGAGTGTGATTAATGCCAAGGATTTTGGCATGCGGATCTGGATGAATCCGAATCAACTCGATACCAGAAACATTACGACATCCGATGTGGTCAATGCACTACGCCAGCAAAATGTGCAGGTGGCAGCAGGGCAAATAGGTCAGGAGCCGAATCCTGACAATCAGGATTTTCAGTTGACGGTGACGACTCTCGGTCGATTATCCGACCCCAAAGAATTCGCCAATATTATTATAAAAACGGGTGAAGATGGTCAGATTACTCAAATCAAAGATGTCGCCAGAGTGGAACTGGGAGCCCAGAGTTATGATGGGTATTCACAATTAGATGGCAAACCTGCCGCCTTGATTGCCGTTTATCAGTTGCCGGGAGCAAATGCACTTGATGTATCCAATCAAACCATCAAGCTCATGGAGCGATTAAAGAATGATTTTCCTCCCGGTTTAAAGTATTCCATTCCCTATAATTCGACCGAATTCGTGACCGCCTCCATCAATGAAGTGATTGAGACATTGTTTATTGCGTTGATTCTGGTGTTTATCACGATATTTGTTTTTCTACAGGATTTTCGAGCCACTTTAATTCCCGCTGTAACCATCCCTGTTTCCTTACTGGGAACCATGGCTGTGATGCTGGCAATGGGTTATACAATCAATACGCTGTCGTTATTCGGAATTGTGCTTGTGATCGGGATCGTGGTCGACGATGCGATTGTCGTTGTGGAAAATGTGACCCGCATCCTTGAAACGGAAAAATGCTCGCCCAAAAAAGCAACCGAAATAGCAATGATGGAGATTACCGGACCTGTGATCGCGACAACGCTGGTGTTGCTGGCTGTGTTCGTGCCAACCATGGTGCTGCCGGGCATAACCGGTCGGTTGTATCGTCAGTTCGCGTTAACCATTTCGATTGCGACTCTGTTTTCATCTGTCTGTGCTTTAACGTTAAGTCCGGCGATGTGCGGTCTGATGTTACGCCAATCGGATGGTAAAAAAGGGGTCATTTTTTATATCTTTAACTGGTTCTTTCGTATTTTTAACTGGGGCTTTGACGGCTCACTAAATATCTATATGAAATTAGTCAAGACATTTGTACGACGTGCTTTCATCATGATGATTCCCATGGCTGTCATTTTTGCTGCAACGGGTGTGGGGTTCATGTCGGTTCCCGGCGGTTTTTTGCCTGATGAAGATCAGGGCTATATTTTCATCAACACGCAGTTACCTGATGGTGCGTCGTTGAATCGGACGCGTGCTGTTCAAAATAAGATTAATAAAATTTCTGCCGATCTTCCGGCAGTGACCCATGTGATCACAATGGGTGGTTTTTCGTTGTTAAATAATTCAAACGCATCCAATTATTCAACGACCATTGTGACACTGGAAAACTGGGATCAACGCCAAAAACCAGAGCTGACTGTGTTTGGATTACTTCGCAGTTTACACAAATCTTTATCTGCCATTCAGGAATCCATTTCGTTCGCGTTTATTCCACCCGCGATTCAGGGGCTGGGAAATGCAGGGGGATTTCAGATCCAGGTTCAGGATCGAGGTTCTGCCGGGTCTGATGTCTTACAGCAGGCGACCACGGACTTAATGGATCGCGGAAACTCTGATCCATTGTTATCTGGATTGAATACCAGTTTCAGTGCTACCGTTCCGCAAATCTATCTGGATATTGATCGAGAAAAAGCCATTAAGATGGGGATTCCTCTCGATTCCATTTTCGATACTCTGCAAGCCAATTTAGGATCTACCTATGTGAATGATTTCAACAAATTTAACCGGGTCTTCAAGGTGATGGTGCAGGCGGACCAGCAATTTCGGGACAAGGTGAAAGACATCACACTTCTTAAAGTGCGGGATCGTCTGGGAAATATGGTGCCCTTGCATACGCTGGTGAAAGTGAATAACTCAGCTGGGCCACAAAATGTTAGTCATTATAACCTTTATCCTACAGCGGCAATTACCGGAAATGCCGCTCCTGGATTCAGCTCGGGGCAAGCCATCACCCGGATGGAACAATTATCCGATGAGATCTTGCCACAGGGTTTTGGTTATGAATGGACGGGAATTTCTTATCAGCAAATTGCAGCAGGTAATATGGCGCCGTTTATTTTTGCGATGGCCCTGGTATTTGTCTATTTATTTTTATGTGCACAATACGAAAGCTGGTCCATTCCGATATCTGTGATTATGTCTGTGCCTCTCGGTATTTTTGGTGCTATCTTTGCAACGATGGCAAGAGGACTGGATAATAATATCTACACTCAAGTTGGTTTTGTATTATTAATTGCTCTGGCAAGTAAGAATGCGATTCTGATTGTGGAATTTGCCAAGCAACAACGTGAATCAGGCAAATCAATTACTGACGCGGCGATCGAAGCCTGTTTTTTACGATTTCGACCGATTCTCATGACAGCAATCAGCGCGATTCTGGGAGCTGTTCCTCTGGCGATTGCCTCGGGTGCTGGTGCTGGAAGTCGACAGGCACTGGGAACTGCTGTGGTGGCAGGTCTGACAGCTGCTACGTTTTTTGGCGTGTTTATGGTGCCGGTAATGTACGTGGTTGTTCAGAAAATCAGTGACAAAATTTTAGGGTCGAAGCCAGTAGCTAAGGAAGAAGCGACAGACGGTTCTGCTCCTTCCACTTCAAGTTAATTGTTCAAGGGCTCTATCAACTGAATTTCCGCTGTCGACTGGCTTCATAGAGCATGATTCCCGCCGAGATCGACACATTCAAGGATTCGGTTTCACCCTGTTGTGGTATCCGCACCAGATGCGAACACTCTGCGAGAAGTTCTGTGTTGATTCCAGTTCCTTCATTTCCTACAACGATGGCCGATGGTTTGCGAAAATCATAATTAGAAAGTATATCTGGTGCCTGCATCGCGGTTCCTACGACGGAGATTCCTGAATCTTTCAACTCACGACATAATTGTGCGAGATCAGTTACTTCAGCAACAGGAATTCGGTTGACAGCACCGGCTGAAGTGCGACAAACGAGACTGGTGACTTCGCATTGTTCATCCGTTCCTGTGAATATACCATGTGCGCCCAGAATTTCAGCGGAGCGAATGATCGCCCCAAGATTGTAGGGATCCTGAATGCGATCAAGAATGAGGTAGAGTGCCGGTGACGTTGTTCGCTCAATTATTTCTGCTGTTGAGGAATAGGGAAAGGGGGCCATTTTTGCAATCATTCCCTGATGATCACTGGCACGGCACTTTTGAGTCAAAGCTTGATTCGAACTGAAGGAAACAGGTATTGATAATTGACTGGCTAGTTGCTCTGCCTGGGTCTTCAGTTCTTCATTTAATTCTTCTGACAAATGTAGTTCCCACATACGCCAGAAACCCGCCGACAGGGTGTCCATGACCGCATTCCTGCCCCAAATCCAGCACTTCTGATGGTTTCCCAGTAACGGCTTGTTTTTCTTTCCTTTAGAATGCTTTCCGACCATAGGAATTCTTTTTCATTTTGAGTATTCTATGAATGAAAATAATCTGAAGCGTAATGCAGTAATGCATGAGATTCAATGTTGATTCTCGATTTCAAATTGTGTTCAAACTTGTTTTACCAGATTGTAGTGGCCTGTCATATTGATGTTGATATGATCGAATGATATTACATTCGATGCGCTACATTAATGTACTAACAGCTTTTTATTAAAATTGACATAGAGGCGGTTCTTTTGTCCGGAAATCCAGTTATCTATAAACCATTCGAATGGGAACGATTGAGAATTGCATCCCAGTTTAATGCACAGTTGATGGACCATTTGCGTCCGTATGTCAAGCCAGGCATTACGACTAATGAAATAAATCAAATCGTTCACGACTATACTGTTTCTCACGGAAACACACCGGCAACGCTGGGGTACATGGGATATCCCAAAAGTTGTTGTATCAGCATTAATGAAGTCGTTTGTCACGGCATACCCGATGACACCGTTCTCAAAGAAGGTGATATTGTTAATGTTGATATTACGAGTATCGTCAATAACTGGTATGGAGACCAATCAGAAACATTTTTAATGGGTCAGGTTTCGGACGAAGCCCGCAAGCTGGTGCAAGTCACTTTTGATTCACTTTTTCTGGCGATTAATTCACTTCAACCTGGTTCCAGTGTCATTCAAATTGGTCACGTGATTTCTGACTACGCCAGAGAAGCTGGTTTCGGTGTTGTCCGTCAATATCAAGGACATGGTATCGGACGAGAATTCCATACCGATCCCGGAATTCCACACTATCCGGTTTCCAGTTCAGAGCGTGATCTACTGTTACCAGGTATGTGCTTTACGATTGAACCGATGTTGAATGCCGGTTCCTGGAAAACTGTCGAAGACCAGAGTGATGGTTGGACAGTAAGAACCAAGGACAATAAATTATCTGCACAGTTTGAACATACTATTCTCATGACGGAAGACGGTCCGGAAATATTGACGTTGACTAAAGAGGGGCCTCAAGCCGGTCATCAGTTCTAAGTATAAATCAATGTGCTATGACCTGTTGAATAAGAATAAAAAACAGTTCTCTATTTGATTTCCTGGGAACCATGAATTTGATTTTGGAGCCAACATGATGAGACAATCTTTGGTAGTGGCTGCGGTCATCGTTTCAATGGCTGTTTCTGTTTTTGCAGAAGAGAAAAAATTCGACTGGGTTCAAGTCACAGAGAAAGCAGGCTGGCAAGCGCGAGATTCACAAGGCGAGCTCGTTTATAAGGATAAATTGTGGATATTTGGGGGCTGGTTCAGTTCCTATGCAGCACCGCCGCGAGATGTCTGGAGTTCCGCTGATGGTAAGTCCTGGAACCTTGTCACAAAAAAGGCCCCCTGGATTCATAGTGACTTGCCGATGTCAGTCGTCTTTAAAGATAAAATGTGGATGATGGGCGGCTGGTATAATGGAAGGCTGAAAGGGCATTCTGCTGGAAATCAGGTTTGGTCTTCCGTCGATGGCGAACAGTGGGAGCAAGTGACAAAACAAGCAGAATGGACTCCGCGACTGGCTTCTGCATTGGTGGAATTCAAAGGGAAAATGTGGATCCTGGGCGGGACCGAAAATTATTATTTTGGAGATGAAAAAAGTCTCAAGAACGACGTTTGGTATTCTTCTGATGGGAAAAAATGGAAGCTGGCCACAGCGGACGCCGGCTGGTCACCGCGTGCTTATCATCAGGCTGCTGTGTTGAATGGGAAAATGTATGTCTTTGGTGGTGGTAATTATACGCCAGAATATCACGCGACCAACGATGTCTGGAGTTCTGAAGATGGCATTCATTGGAAGCAGGAAACATCCAAGGCTCCCTGGCATGAACGCTTATGGTTCTCTTCTGTCGTTTATCGGGATCACATATGGGTGATCGGCGGCTGGTCTAATAATCCGGCAAAAAATAAAAATGATGCCTGGTATTCAAAAGATGGAAAAAATTGGAAGTTGCTCCCGACGAAAGATGTCTGGAAAGAACGTCACGAACTTTCTGCCTTTGTTTTTCAGGATAAGATATGGATTGCAGGAGGTCATGCCCAACCGCTCAATAGCGAAGTCTGGTCGCTGTTTATTCCGAAAAACTGGTTTAAGAAGCAGGATGATAATGCTGGTTTGCCACCCGGTCTGCCAAAAACTGTTGAGAAGTTGAATTCTGGGAAGCCGGTCAAAGTTGTCTGTTTTGGAGACAGTGTTACCGGAGTTTACTACCACACGGGTAGCAGACGCGCCTATACCGATATGTTGGGGATTGCTTTGAAGAAGGCGGTTCCTGAGGCGAGCCTGACAATGCACAACGCCGGCATCAGTGGGAACACAACCGTCAATGCGTTGGCGCGAATCGAACGGGATGTGTTGAAGCATAAGCCTGATCTCGTGACGGTGATGTTTGGTTTGAATGATATGACCCGTGTTCCACTGGATCAATATAAAGTGAATCTCCACAAGATTATCAAACAATGCCGCGAGGCAGGAGCAGAGGTCTTGCTCTGTACGCCAAACGCTGTGATCACAACTTCCAGTCGACCTGCAGAAAAGCTGGTCAAATATTGTGACGTGATTCAAGAGGTTGCTCAAGAAATGCAGGTGCCAGTTTGCGACAGTCATCAAAAACTTAATGAATTTCGAAAGCAGGATGCACTGGCATGGCGATTGTTGATGAGTGATGAAATTCACCCCAATATGGCTGGCCACAAAAAATTAGCGGAGTTGATGACAGAGTCAATCACGGGCAAATCGGTTTCTCTCGCAGAGGTAGAACCACCCGTATTGGCAATTCCTCGTACAAAATCGCGTCTGGCAAAAAAACAGCCTGTTCGAATCGTAGCCATGCCACCACTGGACCAAATGATACAGGATACGTTTAAAAAAATTGCACCTGATGCGAAACTGCAAGTCACGACCTGGGAGACTGAAGGTAAGACACTCAAACAAATCGTAGCGGATGCCAAAACCATGATCCGCCCCAAAAAACCGGATCTGGTTCTGCTTGCGATTCCGCGCGATGCGAAAGCCAATTCGAAGGAAGAATTTATTCACAGTTATATGTGGACAATGAACTACTCGCTTAACTTTGGCGTCGGCGGGTGGGACTGTGTGGTATTTCATCCTGACGTATTTGATACCAGAAACAAAGATGCAGAATACGATCAGCTGACTCAACAGCTGGTGCGCGGGCAGGATTTAACCCTGATTGACCGCGCAAGCACTCAGACAGATAGCCACGATTTGATTCTTGAAAAATGGTTGCAATCCCAGCTGGATTGAACTTCGATTATTTCGAATCAATGGGTGTTGCGATGGAATGTCAGACTGAATGGCTCAGATGATGTATCTTGAGATTGATTTTGTTTATGATAGCAGTCTCGAGGCGATCGCTGCGAAATCAAGCGTTGTGCCAAACAGGGATAAATTGAAAACAGGATCATCGATATGAAGCAGCTTTCTCTTGGTTCTTTCAGTTACGAATTCAATCGCTCTCAAGAGCCGCGCATCAGGATTGCGTCTGGTGAAACGCTCCGCGTGGAGACCGAGGATGCTCTTTCAGGACAGATTCGAAAAGCAGGGGACCACAGAGATAAAGAAAAAGTGCCGTTCAGTAATCCGGTCACAGGGCCTATCTTTGTAGAACAGGCAGAACCCGGCGATACGCTGTCAATTCAAATTGAATCAATCGAACCGCGTGATGGGCAATGTGCAACCTACACAGGAAATCCAAAACAACTTTGTCAATGGCTGGGGACTGATGTGCCTGATGGCGCGCATGTGTGTCCGATTCGGGATGGATCCGTTTATTGGAGTGACGAAATCCAAATTCCGTATGTACCCATGCTGGGTTGTATTGGTACGTCACCCGCTTATGGTATGCCCAGTACGATGCCGGCTGGGCCTCATGGTGGGAACATGGATATCCGCGAAGTAACCGTGGGTAACACGCTTTATTTGCCGGTCTTTGTGGCAGGCGCCTTCCTTTATCTGGGGGATGCCCACGCAGCAATGGGGCAGGGGGAATTATCCGCAACCGGTCTGGAGATGGCCTCTCAAACAACTCTTACCATAAACTTGATCAAAGACAAAGTAATCGCTGGTCCGCGTATTGAATCGCCTGAAGAAATTATCACCGTGGCAAGTGGCACGCCAATGGAACGTGCCACAGCTGAAGCGTTTGCCCAGATGGTTCTCTGGATGGAATCCGAATATGGCTGGAATCGCTGGCGAGCCTATGATCTCCTGACACATGTGGCAGAGATTTCGATGGGATACTATGAAGGAGGTGGACTGGCTGTCAAAATAGCAAAAGAATATGTTGATCATCCCTCCTGATATTCAGGTGAATGCCTGCCAATGTTGAACACGGACCTGTTTCTTTCCCGTATCTGGAATCACACTTATGTTAATTGGATATGTCAGCGACGAAAATTATCGCGCATTGTATGATGTGGCTATCGAGTTTCAATCGAAGGGTCAATTTTTCAGCACACGTTCTACGGCATCAGGAGCTGTGATTGCAGACCTGCCTGCCGGGGACTATGAAGTGATCTTGCAACATCGAGAGTTTTGCTCCAAACGGGTGCAACTTCAAGTGGAACCCGGTCAAATACATCAATTTCGATTACTGTCAACAAAACTATACGGTTTTGCCTGGCCACGCTGTGTGAGTTCTGGTGAGTCATCGGAGTTTCGTGTCCATTCGACATCCGAATATTATCTGGAACTTTGGCGTTACGGTAAAGAAAAAGAGTACATCCGACGGATTGGTACATTTGATGATCATGCCCCTCTGGCGAATCTGCAGATTACTCCAGACGGAGATTACACACAGAATGGAGTTGACTGGAACAATGTCGGGTATAAGACCGTCACTCAGAAACAGATGGTTGTGGCGCCAGAAAAATCTGGATTGTATATGTATCACCTGAGTAATCAGTCAGGGCAAGTATTTACTTATCCCTGGGTTGTTTCACCAAAAACGCCTCAGTCTGATGTGGCCATACTCGCCAGCGATTTGACCTGGAATGCCTATAACAATTTCGGTGGGCGCAGTAATTATGTGAATCCCGAAGGCTTGCCTCCCACACCTGTTGTCAATTCACGTCAGGAATTAAGACGTTATCTCAAACCATCCTTTGGTGCCTATTATGTAGACGAATATCCGCCTCTCTCGCTGGAACGCCCACAACCTTATTTGCATATCGATTTGGATGAGGGTCTCCGCGATCCGATTTTTAGTCGTATGGGATGTGGTATGTTGCATTCGGAGTGGCGTTTACTGGCCTGGATGGAAGAGCAGGAAGTGGACTACGATTATTACAGTGAAACGCAATTCCATTTCGGGCAGCTGCCTTTAGATGAATACAAAGTTCTGATTTTGAGTTCGCACCCTGAATACTGGTCAAAGCAGATGTACGAGAGCCTGAAGACCTGGGTGTTTGAATCAGGAGGGCGTTTGATCTATCTGGGAGGCAATGGTTTGAATTGTGAAGTTGAATTTTTAGATGATGAGCGAGTTGTCTATCACAATACCGATTGTACCAAATGGTGTGGAGTGGCGATGGATCCTCCGATACCCGAATCGGAATCTGCTTACGAAAGTCGCTATCATGCGCGCCAGGAATCGGAGGCAAACCTGCTGGGGGTCGTCTTCTCGTTTGCCGGTATCATGACGGGGGCTCCTTACAAAGTAGTTGATGACAAACACTGGTGTTTTGAAGGAACGAATTTAAAAACAGATGACCTGTTTGGGACAGAAAGCCAGCACATGCGAATTCCGGGAGGAGCTTCCGGGCATGAAACCGACAAAATTTCTCCCAGTTCACCGCCTGATGTGCATTTAGTCGCACAAGGAATTAATCCGGATCAGGGGGGGGCTGACATGGTGCATTACCAGACTTCGTCAGGGGGAGAAGTTTTCTCCGTTGGATCGATCTGCTGGATTACTTCGATGCTGGTTGATGATGATGTCTCGAAAATATCGCGCAACGTTCTGGATCGATTCACAAAGTGAAAAAGAAACGAGCATGACTCAGGTAATGATATCCAGAATCGGTTTGCCATGGTCGATTTCCAGTCGTTTCCGACCGGGAATATCCAGCCTGTGTTGCTCTAATCCAAGCAGGTGGTACAGTGTTGCATGGATATCGGTCACATAGTGTGGTGATTCGACTGCATGGAAACCGAGTTCATCAGTTGCTCCGTGCACATGTCCCTGTTTAATTCCTGCCCCTGCGAACCAGACTGTAAAACCATGCGGATGGTGATCGCGGCCGCTGGGCATTTTTGTGTTCCCTCGCATCTCTACTGCGGGAGTCCGTCCAAATTCCGTGCAGAAGACAACGACTGTGTCATCCCACATACCGCGGCGTTTTAAATCTTTCAACAGACCTGCAATCGGCTTGTCGACACGTTTGCAGGAACGGGTGTGATTCTCTTTTAATTTCTGATGTGAGTCCCATTCTCCGTAACCACTTAAATAAACCTGAGTGAAACGAACTCCCCGTTCCGCCATACGGCGTGCGGCCAGAAGACGGCGCCCATAAATGGCGGTCTCTTTGTCATCAATTCCGTAGAGCCCTTGTGTTTCTTTTGTTTCTTCTGTCAGATTCAGGGCTTCAGGAACTGATGATTGCATGCGGAATGCCAGTTCGTACGAATTGATGCGGGCACGCAATTTTTCATCGCTGGGATATTCCACTGTTGATAGTTGGTTTAGCTCATTGATGAAATCATATTGATTTGCCTGTTCTTTTTCGCGAATGGTTTTTGGCCTGCTTCCAAACGGGAGCGGGTTTTTCGGGTCCAGCGATAATTCAACTCCCATGTATTTGGGACCCAGATAATTCGGGTTAAAATTACCTTTGACTCTGGTATCTGTATATGAGCCCAGAAAAACATATTCTGGCAGATTTTTATTCAAGCTGCTTAAACCATAACTTAACCAGGAGCCGACGACAGGCTCTTTCTGATCGAGTTTGTGACGCCCATGATGGATTTGGAACTCGGCCGCGTGATCGTTATCTGTCGTATACATGGAACGCACAAAGGAAATATCATCAACACAGGTCGCCAGATGCGGCCACCAGTCAGTGATTTCAATACCAGATTCTCCATGTTTTTTAAAACCGATCTGCATTGGCATGATTTTGGAATGTTCACGCTTCACCTTAACAACGGACCGTGCCCGTTCCTGATAGCGTGGATCCTTGAAAGGATCGGGGTAAACGGTATCCGAATAGGTTTTTCCACCATATTTATTTAATTCCGGTTTGGGATCAAATGTTTCCATTTGACTGTAGCCGCCAGAAAGAAAGACCCAAATCACATTTTTTGCTTTGGGTGTAAAATGAGGTCCCTGTGTCGGATCTGCTTTTGAACTTCCAGCGGCTTGTGTCTGGTTTTCCTGTCCCAACAGACTACTTAACGCCATGCCTGTCGCTCCAAAACCAAGGTCCGCTAAAAAAGAACGGCGGTGAATGCGGTTGCATTGAGGAGTATTCGGAATAGGGTAAGGTTGCATAATTTTGTTCCTGCTGTTGAAAACGCAGATGTTCGTGGTTGTCGTTAACGGATGGTGACAAAATCATTATGGCTGAATAAAGCCTGCACAAAACTTTCTCGTGCACGTGCTGCTGGTTGGGGGGCAGGTTGACTAAAATCGGTTTTTGTTTTATTCGGCACAGGTTTTGTTTTGGAGAGCGAAAAAAGTTGTTTCTGTCTACTAATAAACTGGAGAGCCGCTGATTGTTCTTTCTGACTGGCTGATCGGGATAAGATCAACTGAAACGCCTGCTGAACGAATGCTTGGTCAGTTTTTGTCTGCGTCTCTTTTTTTGCGTCTGCTTTGTCAAGTTCTGTCCAGAGGCGTGCTGCAATCATACGGCTTTTTAGAACTGAAAGTTCACTATTCGTGAGAGCGAGTGCCTGTTGTGGCATGATACTGGCTTTTCTTTGATAGCAATCGGTTGCACTTGCACCATCAAATAGTCCCAGAAACTCCATTTTCGCTTCGCCATGATGTGAATAATAAAGACTTCTTCGATTCGTCGTCAGTCCCAGGTTTTGTTCGATTTCCTGACCATACATTTTTAAGTCCAGATCTTTGGCAAGGTAGAAAATACTGTCACGAACGACTTCTGCTTCCATACGATTGGTGGGGAACTTCCAGAGTAAAAGATTATCGCGATCTTGATCAAGGTTTTGATGCGATGGAGGGACACCACGTGAACTTCGTTGATAGGCATCGCTTAATAAAATCTGGCGATGGAGATGTTTGATACTCCAATTGTGATCCATGAATTCGGCTGCCAGCCAATTGATCAAATCGGGATGTGTAGGCGGCGCTCCACTGCGACCAAAGTTATTAACCGATTTAACCAGTGGCTGGCCAAAATGTCGCATCCAGATGTGATTCACGGCAACGCGTGCTGTCAAAGGATTCTTCCGACTGGCAATCCAGCGGGCGAGTGCAGCTCGATTTCCAGTGCTTTGTTTCGGAAAAATGCGGCTAAGGCTCGTATAAGTTGTGGAAGCCTGATCCCGTGGTTTACTTGCAGTTTTCAATTTTGCCTGTGCCTGCGAGAGCTGTTTTTGTGTTGCCCCTAGTTTTTTAGTTCGTTCCTTATCTGTTTCCGGTAACCGTTTTACCTGCTCTAAGGCAAGTTCAGCAGATTTCAGATTGGATTCAGCCAGACTCAAATTTGCCTGCCACTCTGCCTGCGAAGCGGCTCTTTCCAGTTCTTCAAAATTCTTGGCTTTAGCAATATAGCGTGCCTTGGCTGCATGGACACGTGCTGCATATTCTTCTTTTGCTTTACGTGCTGCCTGGAGTTTCAATTGTAGTGAGTCTCGTGTCAGGTTTTGGAAATCCCGATTCTCTTTTGTCTCAGTGAACTGTTTCTGCCACTTTTGCTCTTCTGCTGATAACGGTTTATTTAAAACCACCTGTGAAGTAGCTGCTCCCGTACTGAATCGAGAGGCCTGCCAGTTATCTTTTCCAGTAACATCCATTCCCTGAAGATAAACGGGAAATTCAAAATCAAAACGCAGTAGTTCCTGTTTACCATTTCGGAGAAAGACAATGTCATCAAATTCTGCAATACTGTCAGAATGCGCATCCAGGAAGATTCCCGGGTTCTTAGCACCGATGGGGTTCCAGCCATTCAGGGCGATCGGTTTGTGGTCCACAATCACTTTTGTGTTAACGGAATCCGTAATCGTCAATTCTGCAATGTCTGTATCCGGTTTCAGGAGAATGTTGACATGGAATTCCAAGCTGTCAGATTTGGTCTGATAAGTTCCGATCTGGGTTTTGCTGACAGTTCCGGGTGCAAAAGTCATAATCTTGCCAGTATCAAAGGCAACATACAAATTGGTTCTGCCTGCAGATAAATCATTCGATAATTGAAAGTTGACCAGACTGTCTGACAGTATTTTGAGTTGAAAACGAACCAGTGTTTCGGATGTAAACGATTTCCAGCCGGACATTTCATGTGCCAGCGTGCGACGCCCCTTATTCGCTTTGAGCCGCAGAGCCTGTTGATTCGCAGAGAGAGAGGGCTTTCCTGTTTTAGTATCAGATTTTGATTTCGGTTCGAATTTTCTATTTGCGAGCAGGCTTGCCAGTAATGAATCCTGTTGTTTGATGTTCTGCTCTAATTTGGTTTTCTGCTGTTCCCACTCTTTCAAAGCGGTTTGATAGGCCGATTCCCGTTTTTGCGTTTCTTCTTCGATGACAAAAGGTTTGAGTCCGGGATACCAGGCAGTGACCGGCAAATCAATCTTTTGAAGCGGAAGTTTGTCTCCACCCAGAAACTGAATGGCTGAAGCTTTGACGGGCGGTTTGTCTTTCACGACATTTGCCTCAAGGCCGCCTGTATAGAATTTTGTTTTGGCATCGAGGTGTCGATCGTAGATGCGAACCATCCCGGTACGAACAGGTCCATTGCGCACGCTCAGTTTGTAGTCGGGGAAAACTCCAGGATCGGGTTCTCCGGGTACGCGGTCATGTCTCAGGTCAATGGGTTCAAAGAACGAACGAAAGGAAAAGTATTCTTCCTGGCCGATGGGGTCATACTTATGGTCGTGACACTCACAGCAATTCATGGTCAGACCCAAAAATGCTTTGCTCGTATGTTCCACGTTATCTTTGAGCCATGTATGATAATTCCAGCGATAGAAATTTCGGACAATAAAACCGGTGGCCACTAGATTCTCTCGATCGTTGGGTGCGATTTCATCCGCGGCAAGCATCTCCAGAATCATTCGATCATAACCTTTGTCGTCATTGATCGAACGGATGATCCAGTCGCGCCAGCGCCAGGTGAGAGAATAACTGTTTGTCATATCCTTGGCACCGCGACGGCCGTACCAGTCACTATATCTCCAGACATCCATCCAATGTCTTCCCCAGCGTTCACCATATTGTGGGCGGCTGAGAAGATCTTCGATCACTCGCTGATAGGCATCAGGTTTTGAATCGTGCAGAAAGGCTTGCAGTTCTTCAGGAGTGGGAGGCAGACCAATTAGATTAATATAAACTCTTCTGAGCAGGGTGGCTTTATCTGTTTTGGGTTGGGCGATGAGCCCCGCCTGCTCCTGTCTGTGAGAGATAAAGGCGTCAATGGGATTGGTGACCTTCGTTTTCACGACGGGTGTTTTGGGGCGTTGAATCGGCTGGAAGGCCCAATGGTCAGCGGGGGCTGCTTCAGGTTGATCGTCTTCTGGAAAAATCGCCCCTTGTTCTATCCAGAGTTTGATCTTTTTAACAGCGTCTGGTTTCAGTTTGCTCCCTTGTCCAGCGGGTGGCATTTCAAAATCCGCATCCTTTGTGAGTACCTGATAGAGCAGACTGGTTTTTGAATTACCTGCGATGACCGCAGGGCCAATTTCTCCTCCTTTGAGGATCGATTTACCCGAATCCAACCGTAAGGCGGATTCCTGCTTGAGTGAGCCATGACAGGCAAAGCAGTGTGCCTTAAGAAGTGGCTTGATTTCGGTTTTGTAATCTACAGATGTCGTCGCGGATTGCGCGAAAAGGGGCAGGTTGGCGAGCGCGAACGAAACTAGGAATGTAGTGGCAAAAAACCTCCGCATAGGACGACTCCACATTTCTGTGCAAACAGGTTTCATAGAACGAGTGTCTCTGGTATCTTTAGAATAAGCGGTCGTTCCTGTTGGAACAAGACGGTTTATGATAGATTCTTAAATATACTAAGAAAATAGTTTCTGCTGCAATACACTTTACAAACAACATTTAACATGTTGGGTTGAATTTGTTCCGCATTCTCATATGAAGGTTCACCATGAAAATACTATTTCATCAGAGTCGAATTCATTGTTTTGTTTTATTTCTATTTGCTTTAACAGGATGTCTGTTTTTCACACATCCGACCGAAGCCGGAGAAAACAAAGGGGCTACCAATACTGCAGCACGTTCGATTCTATGGGTGCAGCAGGAGGGGGGCAGCAAACATGACAAAATTCGAGGCATGGCCGTCGATCGTGAAGGGAACTGTTATGTCACGGGTGAATTTACTGAGACTGCACAATTTGCTGACAAGACGGTAACCAGTCGAGGCAGTATGGATTTTGTTCTTGCCAAGTATAACCCGCAGGGAAAACTACTCTGGTTGCAAACAGCAGGTGGGACAAAGATCGACAGAGGTTACGGTGTGGCCGTCGATCAAGCAGGGAACTCTTATGTGACCGGACATTTTCAGAGTCCCACTTTTCAAATAGGTGACAAAACTTTTAAAAACCATGGCGATTACGATTATTTCATCGCAAAATATGACCCGACAGGCAAACTGCTCTGGGCCGAAAGTGCAGGGGGAAAGGGATATGACTATGGGCACGGCATTGCCGTCACCCCTGAGGGAGAGTGTTATGTGGCTGGCACATTTGCAGGTGCCGTCACGATTGGTGGGTCTCAATCTAAGCACAAACAGGGCAGTTCGATGTTTGTTGCCAGATATGATACCGATGGGAAAATGCTTTGGAGTCAAATGGCAGGTAATGGTCGCAGGCAAAGTGGTCATCAAATTGCCGTGGATCATCAGGGGAACTGCTATCTCTGTGGTTTAATGACGGGCATTGTAGAACTCGCTGGACAACCGATGGGAACGGACACCAAACAGCAGGATATTTTTCTGGCCAAGTTATCACCAGCGGGTAAGTTCGTCTGGTCAGCAAATTCAGGTGGACAAGCAAATGGTTTGAGTACCGGTGTTGCTGTCGACAAAAGTGGCAACTGTTATCTAACGGGCATGTTTAAAAACGAAGCAAAGTTCGGTAAATCCACTCTTAAGAGTGCGGGAGAATATGATATTTTCGTTGCCCGTATCAATGTAGATGGAACTCCTGGCTGGGCGTATTCCGGGGGAGGTAAAAAAATAGATTACGGTTTGGGAATTGCCGTTGATCAATCTGGAAACTGTTATGTAACGGGTGAATTTACGGATGACGTAAATTTCATGGGAAAACATCTGACGAAGCTTGGTGGACGGGATTTGTTTATCACTCGATTTTCACCAGAAGGAAAACTCGACTGGCTGGAAATGATGGGAGGCGATAAAAGTGATTTAAGTTATGCAATCGCCGTTGATGATAACAATCATTGTTTTATTTCCGGCGCCTTTTCACCTTCGACTCAGTATCAGAACCACAAACTTGTGAGCCGGGGTAGTAACGATATCTTTTTGATTAAGTTGAGCCAGTAATATGATGATCCGGATGCTTCTCTTTCTCTGTACGGTCAGTGTTTGTGGTACCGTTGGGTTTTCACAGTCCGTGATTGAAAAAACAGCGCAGGCACGTACGCAACAGGCAGGGGCTCCTCTGGCTGCGACTCGACGTACGGCAATCAATGCACTGCCTTTTCATCGACCTTTGGATGCAGAGAAAATTCAAAAATGGCTCGAAATCAGTTCGCACTGTACTATGGCAGAGTTTGAGTTATTTCTTTCGCCACTATCTACTGAAGAAGCAGCATTAATCAAAGTGATTCAGGAGCAGCCTGCACCGATCATCAATCGGCTGCATTTTGAAAACTTGCATGATGTATTTCGGAAACAGGCGCTTGTCTCATTAGAGATTGAAGAAAAAATAGAGCACGATTCATTATCGCACACGACTCCTGCAGTGGAAAATTTACTGTATGGTGCTTTCGATGCGGTTTTTGCCAGTGTGGGCCCTCTGCATGGTTCACCCCGTTATGGTGATGTTATCATTCGTCTGAAAGATTCTGTACGGGAACAAGCCTGGGCGACCCCTTTCAGTGGCATGCATTTTATGTATGCGATTCGCCACAAAGATGCGCGCAAAATGCAAGATGTTCTGGCTGATGGGAAAACGCTGCCAAAATCACCATTTAATCCTCTCCATCTGGGATTTGATGACCGTTTACATTTTTCGCACTATGTAGTAACAGAAAAATATTGGAATAAAATGCTGGCCTATTAGGCGATTCTTGTGCATCGTAATCTGGGTCATTCTTCTGCCAGCAAGAAAGTCAGACAGCGATTTACGGATTTACTGACAGAGAAAGATCAGCAGAAATTCTGGAATCTCTTCATTCCGCCTCGTCGCAAAAATGAAACACCCGAGCAAAAGTTAGAAAACGTTCCCTTCGGCTATCTGGAAGGTAAGTTCGATAATCAACTTTCGATCAAGTATTTTACGTCCATCGAAGTTCCCGCTGAAAAAATGAATGAGGTCAGGTCCTGGCCTGAAGCTCAGCCGTATTTACAGATCATTAAACCCAAACCCGCAGGGTTACCTTAAGTGACTCGCAAAGCGGAAGTAGTAATCGGCCAAGCAGATGACTGTTATCTGCCTGGCGTGTTTATTTTTCGACCATAATTTCAATACCGGATAAGAGAGTGCGTCCCTCGATTGCATCCAGTTCGATCGTCATGGTCGTTGAGGCCTGGATGCCTTTGAATTCACGAACGATAGCACGGTTGTTACCGGTGGCTGCTTTGGCGACATCCAATTCTTTCAGTACTGGTTTGCCTTGTAAGCTCACATCGAAAACTCGCTGTGCTGGACGATTATCATCCGGTTCCAGAAAATAGAGGCGGACGGTATAGCTTCGTTCTTTGGTGGGGATCGGAGAAAGCGTTACTGTCAAAGATGCGGCTCCCTCAACTCCCGAGGCAGCAACCCATTTCATATCGCCTTCCTGAACGAAAGCCGAGTGCTTATGGAAGTATCGTAAATTATTTCCACTCAATTTGACAGAAACGACAGGCGATGTCCCTCCCACGTTGGGGTAATCGAGCCAGAGTGTACCGTTCTCTGCCTGACGATCTCCAGGGGCACCCAGGTTGATCCCCAGTCTTTGCACCTGGTCTTTCTTTGCGTTCATGGCCAGCGCGCTATAACTCCAGACTTCAGATTCCGGAACATGAGTCAGTGCCAGCGATGTGAAGAGCGAGTATCCACAACTGCAACCGTGTGCCATGTTTGGTGAGTTGAGTACGCCATTTGCAGGAATCAGACTGTTGCGACAGCCGCTACGGAAACCTTCCAGTCGCGATGTATTGGTGCTGTCGATGTCGCAGAATCCAGCAGAGGCGGCGCGGAACGTCATCAAGTGTGGGCTGGCAATGGCATAATTACAATGATGACCTGCCTTGGTGAATTCCCAGGGAATTGGTTTTCCCGTAATCGGATTCGTGCGCAGTATTGGTTCGCCGGTTTCCAGATCATAAGATTTTCCAGGTCCGCGTTGATCAAGGATACGATCGTTCCAGACAATGATCTTGTCCCACAGATTTTCAGGATGTCCTTTAAATCCCTGGCCGGTTGCATATTTTTTCCAAAGTTCAGACCCATTTTTCCCGCGAAAAGCCGAGATACTATTGCGATTCGTAATGAGTAATACATCTTTCTGGTCGCTGTAGGATAACCAGGAACCAACCACATCGGTCTGTTGTTTCCAAAGCAGCTTCCCCGATTTTACATCGATCGCTTTGATGTATCGTTCTTCCAATGCCTTGGGCACATTGCCACGACGTTTATAATCTTTGTAAAAGTTTTCGAGAGCACCATCAAAAACATAGATTCGATCGCCGCTCAATGAGACAACAGGGAAGCTTAAGTCGGCTTTGTACGTCCATGCCACTTTTCCCGAGTGGCGGTTCAAAGCAACCAGCTCCAATGGTAGTTTGCCATATTTCTCGCCGATCTTTTTAGATATACGAAATGCAGATACCAGCAAGAGGTCATCATGAACGCGAATTCGCCCCCATCTGTCCTCAGGGTTGGGTAATTTCATCTCGGCCAAAGTTTTACCCGTTGCCGGATCAATCCTCAGGCAAGTGTTCTGGCTGGTTACCAGATAGAGACTGTCTTTAATGGCGATGAAATGATGGCCTACCACTTTACCGTTATAGCCCTGGCCCCGCCGCCCCGGATTGTCTTCTTCTGTTTCAATCAGAGGAATCTGCCATAGAATTCGACCTGTGTAGACATCGACAGACGTTAATTTTCCTGGACCTTGCAGAAACATCCGACCTTCAATGACGGCCATACTGGGGCCCCAGTCGTGACGATTATAAAACAAATCGCCGTGACCTGCTGGTCCACCAAACCAAAGCACTCCGAGCGGCGCTTTGACCAACTCATCTCGTGACATCAAGGTATTGGATGCGTCACCATACTCGTGAGTCCAGTTCGCAGAGCCCGGCAAGGCACCGATTCGAGACAGTAGTTCAAATCCTTCTGTGCGTTTTAGATCTGCCTGTGGAAGCTTCTTGTTTTTGATTGTATTAGCGAGTGTCTTGTATGAATCGTCCGTCAGCTCAAGGCAAGCTTTTCCACCATAGGGGCGCAACGATCGATAGAGGGTTTCCCAGGCTTTCGGGGAAGCGGACTTTTCGAGTGATGAGATGTCTTCCGAAACGATTAACTCAGCCATGTAAGCTGGTAGTTCGAAGGTCAGTGGATCTCCCTGATGTACGATCACCCGCGATCCATACACGCCAGCGGCATCCAGTTTTGCTCTCTGTAGTTCGACTTTAGTTTTATCTGGTTCTACTGCGATTATTGCCAACTTGGATTGACGGACCAGTTCTTCAATCAATCGGCCGCTGCCAGTTCCCAGAACAAGACAATATCCGGTACCCGCTTTTGTGAGTTCCAGTAACTGGCTGGTTTTTCCGGTCCATTCATCCTGCCGGGAGGTCAATTCAGTATTCTCTTCAGAGAGTAAATGTGTCTTGGTCTGTTTGTCTCCATAACAGAGCAAATCTCCCTCCTGAGTGACAACAATCAGCTTCCCGTTGGCAGCAATCATTGTTGCCGGGTTGCCTTTGATCGTTTGGCTCCAGCTTACCGTTGCAGTTTTTTCATCATCAGACAGTTCTAATGCAAAAATTTTATCGGCTTGATGGCCGTAGAGGCGATTGCCGGCTTTTAGATTAAGCTGCGCCGGATGCGTTTTGATCCATTCAGGGTATTTTTCTTTCGGAACATTATGCAACTTCTGTAGAGGTAGATTCCAAATCTGATTGAGAACCGTATTGGTGACTTCCTTTCCTCTACGATCCTTTGATTTGACGATTTTCGGGTTTTTTAAATCGTAAGCTACAACATTACCGCCCGTGCCGAAGAAAACTAGCTTGTCAGTCAATACCGGATGACGAGCCGCGACCTTGTATTCTTTTTTTGCGTCCATCTGGAAGGTCGACCCGCCATGAAAGACGTACGGTCCAATTGATGAGACGTGGTAGTTGGTGGCTCGATTTCCATACTTATGTGAGATGAATTGATCTGTTTTCAGATCCAGACAGGCAGCGATCGAGCGACCACAGGGGATCAGTAATCGATTGTCGTTTTTGACAAGGTATCCTTGTGGAGTGATATCTTTCAGCGTTTTGATTTCGTGTTTAGGTGGCGTCAGCGGTTTGCCCGTTTGTGCATCTAAGGTATAGAGAAAGGTCCCTTCAAAGGGCCAGACCCCACAAGTGAAATAGATTTTGCTCTCTGATAATACCGCTCCACCTCGGATCGGCCAGACCGAAGAAAGTCGCCCGTTTGCCAGAGCTTTCCTACCGTTGGGCGCCGCACGGAACTTCCACTTTAATTTTCCATCGTCTGAATTCAGGCAGTAAAAATGACCATCGTCGGCGGCAAAGTACACATTGTTTTCGAAAATAATGGGAGCAAAACGCACAGGGCCGTTTGCATAGAATCTCCACTTTTGCGCACCTGTGGAAAGGTCAATGGCTGTAACGGAATCATTGCGGGATGAGCCAACAAATAATGTCTGCCCAACGACAACTGGCTCATAGTGTGCATCAAATTGAATTCGTGGATCTTCTGGCCAGGCTGGTGTGAGTGGCCCCAGTTGTCGAGACCATTGTAAATTCAATGAATTTGCTAGTTTCTCGGGAGTGACTGCGGTCCGTTGGGCATTGTTACGCCAGGTCGGCCAGTCCTCAGCCATTGTTGGCGAAGAGATGTACAATCCTCCGAGAAAGCAGAAACAAATAGTACTAGCTAAACTCGCGACTTTTGAAAACATGCACAATCTCCTCGTAATGTGATTAGAGGTCAGTCGGATTATGACTGTCAATGACATCACAGTGCGATGTGTTATTTCAATTCAATGAACGTCTAACACAAGGCCTGATAATGAATTGACAGCCAGAAAACTCACTAGTTTAGACTAGCTGAATGATCCTCTTTTTAACAGGGATGTGTACAATTCTGTTTTCAGTTATTCAAATTAAGGAACCCATTAACTCCAGGTCACTATAAAGCATGTCGAGCGGGTCGAGGGTCTCAATGATTTGAACAGTCATCCAATATGTGATTGATGTTGTTCCATCACTCACTGTAACAGCCACCTGCACGTTTCCGGTGAAATTATCCGCAGATTGAATACGTAAGGAAGTCCCATCAATTTCTGCAGTCACTTGTATCGGTTGGGCATTTGTCAGCAAGGTCGGGGTGTCATAAACATCAGAACTGAGGCTCGCCACCAAGGTACTGGACTCAAAACTTCCACCCCAACTGTATAATTCACCATTTGGTAAGATGTAGTGCCAGGCATTATTGTTATCACGAATCCACTTTTCCTGTTGGCCTCCCCAATTCGTATAGTAATTTCCATCTGCTGTGAAACCATGACTCTGATCCAATTGATATTCCAGACTTTGTTCAATCGCGACTGTGTATGTCAGGTCATCACCATCGGCATCAAAACCGTTGAGGTCAAGTTGTAGCTCTTCACCCGAAAACAGTTCCTGGTCTGTGAACGGGGCCATTATTGGTGCAATATTGGTAATTTCGACTGTGAATAACTGAGTCGTCAGATTGGTTCCATCATTGGCTACCACTGCCACTTGAAAGCTTCCCACAAAATCATTTTGGGAGTCGATCAGTACAGAATTGCCATCCATACTGACATTGACTGCAATCGGTTGGGCATCAGTTAATAGAGTTGGGTCATCGTAGGTTTCAGGAGTGAGTGTCGCCACCAATGAACTGGTTTCGAAATCACCGCTCCATCGATACAGCTCGCCGTTTGGCAATAAATAATGCCAGTGCGAATTGTTATCGCGAATCCATTTTTCCTGATGATCACCCCAATTTGTATAAAAATCACCTTCATTCCAGAAGCCATGTTCCTGATCAAGTTGATAATGCGGGTCAACTATAAATGCTGATAGAGTAAGTTCATCTCCGTCAGGATCATGGGCATCAATTGGGATTTGCAATACGCCCTGATTTTTTGTCATCAATTGATTTGAGATTTCAGATATAACCGGAGCCCCATTGATTACTTCGATTGTAATCCGCTCTGATTGAGTTGCAGATCCATTCGAAACAGTCATGTCAATTTCGAAATTACCGATGAATCCATTTAAAGGATTGATCGACAGTTGATTTCCATCAAAAATGACATTCGCGGGGACAATTACATCAATCAGTTGCATAGGATCTTCGTAAACAGAGGGATCGAGTTCAGCGAGAAGTTGACTTTGCTGAAAACTGCCTTCCCAGCGATTAAGGTTCCCGTTTGGTGTCAGATAGAACCATTGGTCATCTCCGCCACGAATCCAGCGTTCATTCAAACCGCCCCAGTTTTCGTGATAATTACCATCTGTGAAAAAATCATGCTGTTGATCCAAATTCGAAAGTTCTGAAATAACTAATGTGGCGGTGTATTCCAGCAGAGTGCCATCAGGATGGCTCTCTGGCAGATCAATGTTGAGTTCAGGCAGAGCGTGCGAAAATGTGTGACTGCCAATGCTTTCAAAATCATCGTCAAGAATGGTAGCCACCGAAGAGCTCGCATCTCCCGGGAGATACATTTCCGATTCAAGCAAATGCACTTCAATAGACTCGGTACCTTCGACCTGGTTATCGTTAATCGTCGTCAAGGTAAGCGTCGCCTCATTCTCGCCTGCGGCAAATGTTATCATGCCTACTGGTGGGGTAAAATCAATTCCACTCGCGGCTGTTCCTTCAAGGCTGTAGTAAACCGTCAGTGGTTGGTCGAGCGGTGCCCCCAGTCGTTGGAACGTAAATATCAATTCTCCCTGATCTTCCTGGACACTGTCTGTCGCAGTATTAACAATGACCTGAGGCAGGACGACTGGATTCTGCTGTGTTTCCATGAAGTCCAGAATTGACTGGTATTGGTGTGCCGTTTCCAATGGTTGATCTAAAGAGTAGAGCAAACCATACGATCCATAAGGCGATGCTCCATAGTGACTGGTAAAGGTAAATTCGTTATATAAATCGACTCCTGCATCGCGTGCTTCATTTAGCAGGTTTTGATAAACATCATACATTCGTGGGCTGTACATTGCTTCTACACCTGCCGCCTCACCTGATGTACCATACAGAGGCGAATTGAAAGCAAAAACATGAGAACCGCTTTCATATGTTACATACTGAATGTCACGGCCTAGAAGTTCTTCGTACTGGTCTGCGATTTCACGGTGTTCAATCATTCGATCACGAGACCAGGGAATACTGACTTCCAGTAAGGAGTCGATGATTTCATCGGCTGTTGTATACTCGTCCGCTGCCGCTGCAAAATCATCTGCAAGTCCTGCATAGGCTGTGGATGATACTGCATCAAACCTTCCATCCAAATTTGCCAAAAGTTGTTCGAGAACCCATGGGTTGTTCTGCTGTCCGGCAACCACGCGAACGATGCGGTCTTCCTGTCCTGTGAACACATCGCTCCAGATATCGAAGTCACGTCCGATTTCCTGTGCAGCAATTTCAAAAAAGCCAAGACCGCTATTTTCTGGTAATGTCGTTTGCTCTCCAATCCAGCCGTTAACCGGGAAGAAACCATTCCAGAGCTCATTTGACCATTCAACGTAAGCTTCAAGTTCCGGATCAAGATGATCTCGAACAGTCGTGGCAAAATTGAGAACGAATTCATCATTGGCAGCATAGGGCATGTTGAACCAGGGATTTGCACCCAGCTCATTAGCCAACTGAATCATATATTCCAGAGCGACGCCATTCACTGTATAGTCGTAATATCCTTGAGAAGTCGCATCTCCTTGAGAGGCATGAGTCAGTTGGCTACGCTCGTTCCAGGTATCAACTTCGGCATTGTAGTTTGTCATTTGCCAATCCATAAAACGGATGGTGTCAAAGCCAGCCAATCGCTCCAGGAACAATGGATGAAACGGCGAGGAAGTGTCTCCCGGCTGCCAGTCTTCCATGACCAGACTTTCACCGTTGTAATCAGGCATCCATAAATTGATATTTCGAATAGGGTCGGACGGATCTATACTTCGAATATCAATTGCAAAGTGCGCTCCCGCAGGCATATCTACTAAAGCATAATTCCTGCCTTCGGAGGTCGTTCCCGTTTCAATTACAAATGGCATGGCAACCTCACCTGTCCCATCCCACTCTGCTCGATAGATTCCAGCAGGTTGTTCGACAGCACCCGTAAAGATGACTGATTGGGCGATTTGCTGATATTCAATACCATCAGCTGCTACCCAGGTTGGAAGTTCAGCAATCCAACCCTGTTCATCAACCTGTAATTCAGGGCCATCTCCTGCCTGGTATTGCCACATCTGTGCGCCGGTGAGTGGGTTATAGGCTAATGCACCCCATGGTCGAGCACGCAGGAAAGCATCTTTAAAGATCCAGGCAGATCCCCAGTCGACATGGCGTTCCAGGTTCATTCCCACTGCCAGGCTACTATCATCATCTCTCAGTGAGATCGTAGCCTCAGAACTCTGACCAATAAGATATTCATTTCCGCTGATGAGGCTGAGCAGGATGGTTTCGGCACGTTCTTCTTCGCTATCATTGATCGATTCAAGAAAGACCGTTGTTGAGTCCGATCCTGCAGGAATTACGACGGATGTAGTTGCAGAAGCAGAGAAATCTTCATTAATGACGGCTGTTCCTGAGAATCCGATATTCACAATCAGTGGGGCTTCATTATTGCCACCAGATCGTCTGATTACGAATGCTTCAATTTCTCCTGCTCCCGATTCGATTATTCTTTCTGTGATCGGTTCCACGATGACCTCTGTCAGCTCTGTGGTACCATCAGGAGACAGGTTGGCATTATTTCCCAGAAAACTGAGTAATTGTGCATCGCTAATGGCATTATCAGTCAGGTCGACACCTTGGAGCTCGGCTGGAACATCAGGACTGGCATAGCGTGCATACTCGAAGGCAGCAGTCAAATCGGGGTTATATGGCTGCCAGTTACTAGGGTCATCTGTGATCGTTTCGGGGGTTAGTGCACTATTATTATGTAGTAATGGATCAAAATCATTTGCTTTTTCCCAGTCGGTGTATGTGACTAAACCAACTTGAAGAGTTTCAGGCATGTCGGGTCGACTAAACCGGTCGCGTACCTGCCAGGCCTGCCCTGGAATCTGATACATGGTGATGATGCTATCCCCGATTCTCGCTGTTTGTACTGTAATGGTATTGATATCCTGGCCGAGCCCAATCACCTCAAGTTGCGAGGCACTGTTACGTGTCGTTTTGACTTCCAGACCAAATTCATTAGCACCATTGGCGTATGCATAACCAAATGACAGGAATACATAGTTTTCGCCATCATTTGTGCCATCATCTGCCCGGCTGCCGGGAGCCCAGTCACTCAACGGGTCTGTAATATCACGTGGAGTTCGTACCATGACACCCCCCAACGAAAACTGACCATCACCGGGGACATTGTCGGAATCGCTACCACCGATCTCGTCGCGATCAGTGATATGTATTTGGCTGGTGATGACAAAGTCACCAGTCACTTCCTTGTAAACCATGGGGCCTCGCCAGTCATCAAACCAGACTACCGTATGCGGTTGCATGACCATCCTTCCGGCTTGAGATTGATTGACATCCCAGACATTTAACTGATCTGCACTCCAGCCTTCAGTCTGATAGACTCGCTGCCAATCGTTGATTGTACTGCTGTCATCAAATTCATCGCTGAGGGCGGCAATCGATTCCGGCATATCAGCAGAAAGCAGTAGACGTGGTTCAAGTTGCTCTAACGAAATCGAACAGGGGGAACTCGCAATATTTCTGATAGTTTTTCGGCGAGAATTTCTGTTCAATCTCGATTTAAAATATGAGAACAATGACATAATGACTCTCCTGCTGAAGCATGCGGTTTTTATCGAATTTCGATGCACATGCATCATTCGACAGGAGATAAATGGCAGTTCTGGAAGAAACCTTTCAGAAAAATTCCATGATTTTGCAAGATTTCTGAGTTTCGATAGATTTTCTGCGAAATAACTGTAATTCAGCAGGTTTCTTAGAGGGGTCAGCGACTTTCCACGGGTCGGATACGGATCCGATGGAATGTCGTTGAGGAGTCATATGCACCCACTCCCAGGCTTTTCGAACTGGGAAGTGACCAGGTATCGAGCATGCTCAGGTTGGAGCCATCACTTTTAAAAGTGGTCAAGGGGATTCCGTCCAGGGATACTTCGACTGTACCACGTCGCACTTTTAGCAGAACGATATATGTCTGGCCATTCCGTAAACTTTTTTGGGCGACTCGTGTTGGATTATTTCTTATATCCAGATTATCGATGTTCTGAATACCCGCCAACTGCTCATCCCATGCATCAATTTCAAATGAAGCTTGTCCGGTCCCCAGAACAAAGAAAACCGCGATCGATTGCGTTCCGCTATGGCGTGTGAATTGGAGTTCAAAATCATATTCATCTGGTGGCGAAAAAGGCAGCGCCAGCCGAGCCCATTCTTCAGCATCGACGGAAAGTTCGGCTCCTCGCTTTGCCCATTCTCCCGCTACAACATCTTGTGAAAGATTAATGGGCGGGATCAGATCGATCCAGTTTGCAGTCGCCGGATTGTTGACTGCTGAATGCGGTAAGGAGTAGGCGATGATCAATGTTAGCACGGCTGAGATAAGTATAATTGATGAGACCAATGTTCTTCGATGACGCGAAAACAGACTGGACAGATTTTGTTCTTCAGCGCGTTCAATCTTCGTACCCAAGGACTGCGAATTGGGGATTTGTCGAGACACGATGGATGTTGTGATCGCATCTGCCAATTCTTGTGGCGTTTGAAATCGGTCAGCCGGCTTCTTGGCCATCATTCGCTCTATCATTTGAATAACCGCATCGGGAATATCGTTCCGAAAATTTACCAGAGGTTCCGGAGCAAATTCGCAATGTGAAATCACTTTTTCAACTGCTGTTCCATTCGGAAAGGGAACAACGCCTGCCAGCAGGTAATAGAACGTGCATCCCAGACTGTAAATGTCTGATCGAATATCAACCTGCCGAGAATCGCGGGCTTGTTCCGGAGCAATAAAATCGGGGGTTCCGAGTGTGACACCTTCTTCTGTGAGACCTGTCAATTTACTTTCGGCATCCTGCGATCTCATCAGACGCGCCAGTCCAAAATCAAGAATTTTGATGATTCCATCGGGAGTACACATTAAGTTTTGTGGCTTGATATCCCGATGAACCATTTTTCCTTCGTGTGCATGTTGTAATCCCAATGCGGTCTGCAAGATATAATCAGAGGCTTCCTGAACAGAGAGCCTTCCCTGACTTATTACCATTGATTGCAGATCCATACCTTCAACATATTCCATCACAAAAAAATGCAGGTCCTCTAACTGCACTGCGTCATACGCTGTGACAATATTGGGATGTGACAAGCGGGCGGCTGTTTCAATTTCCAGTCTAAATCGCTTCACGAATGCTTCGTTTTGCAGGAGTCGATCATTGATCACCTTTAGAGCGACAGTCCTTCCCATGACTCGGTGCTGAGCCAGATAGACTGTGCCCATACCACCCGCGCCCAGTCGTTTTATAATCTGGTACCGATCATGGTTGAGAAGAGCAGGGGGAATCTCTGCTTCAGGATTCTCAAATGGGGCATTTGAAGCCAGAGTGTCTCCCGAAGTCTCTTTTCTGGCAAAATCCAAAGTGGTGAAAGCTCGTATTTCCTGTACCAGTTCATCGTGTGGGATTTTGCGGAGTATATCGCAGCACCTGTCGCAGAGATCCACATGATTTTCAACCATTTGCCGGTCTGTGAGGTTTAGTTTTCCGTGCACGAATCCTTCTAATAATTCGCGTGTCGGATGATGAGTGAAGTCTTCCGGCATTGTTTATTTCTGTTTTGGTTTGCTTAATGAATCGCGAATACGAAAACGACAAGTCAGAATTTTATGAAACATTCCATCAGTCAATTAGACCCTGCCCATACTCACGCAAACACGCCATCACACGTGACTTGGCAATGAATACGGCATTGGGTGACATATCGAGTTCTTGTGCGACTTTGTCTGCACTCAAATCATCCAGAACGAATCGTTGAAAAGCAAGTCTTGTTTTTTCTGAAAACTGGGCTTGAATCTGATTCAGTAAATAATGAATGGTCTGTTCTTTGTACTCTTGATCCCAGAGCTTGCTGACTCCACTGTGAGGATCCGCCAGTTGATTAATTGTCGCTACAAAGTCCGTCCCACCAGGTGAAATATCCTGTCTTTTTTTTCGTCGCCAGTGATCACGCAGGCAATTGATGGTAATTGTCTTTAGCCAGCTACGAAATGAACCGCATTGTGACCCCCGTTGAAAGTCTGGGATTCGACGTACAATCACAACGAGAACATCCTGGACTAAATCTTCAACGTCTGATTGCGATGCTCCGTTTCGAATGAGCCAGTTTCGTAGCATTGGAGAATAAAGGTCGCACAAAGTCTGCCATGCAATCCCTTCCGGTTCCACGCGCAGTGATTCAAGCAAGCTGGCGGAAGTGTCCATTTTTATAAGGTCATTCTCATTTCAGTAGATAGAGATGAATAATATTAGCTGATGATATCGTGAATGACTTCACCGTAATCCCGGTCGATACGCTGTCTGCCGGGATAGTTAAGGCGCGTGGTGTCGAGTCCCATCTGATGCAAGACCGTCGCATGCAGATCCGTTACGTAGTGTCGGTTTTCGACAGCATGGAAGCCCAGTTCATCAGTTGACCCGTGGATATGGCCTCCCTTGATGCCGCCTCCAGCCATGGCAACACTGAATCCATGCGGGTGATGATCGCGTCCTGTGGCTTGAACAGAACTGTCACCTTTGCGAAGTTCGGCCCCGGGAGTTCTTCCGAATTCCGAGCCAATTACAACCATCGTTTCATCCAGTAAACCACGCAGTTTCAAGTCTTTAATCAACCCTGCAATGGGCTGATCCACCTGTTTGGCAAGTTGGGAATGTAGTCTTTTGATATTCCTGTGTGAGTCCCATGCGCCTGCGTTTCCGCGATACCCATGAAATAACTGGATGAAACGGACACCCTGCTCAGTCAGACGTCGTGCGGCCAGGCATTTCTCGCCAAAACTTTTCGTTGTTGAGCCATTCAGACCATAGAGGTTCTGGACATGTTTTGGCTCTTCCTGAAATCGCATGACTTCCGGAATGGTCGATTGCATTTGAAATGCGAGTTCGTAAGATTTAATCCGGGCTTGTAGATGTTGATCGTCCGGGTATTGAATTCCCGTTTGTCGATTCAGTTTCCCCAGCAATCCGAACATCTTTTCCTGTTCCACTGGGCTGAGCGTTTCATCCGCTGATCGGACAAAGGGGAGGGGTTGTTTCCTGTCGACTTTCAATCGAACGCCGGCATGTTCCGGGCCTAAGTAGGCAGACCCGTGAGTCCAGGCTGCCCCACAGCAATCAGCACTGGGGTTGCCCAAAACGACATAGTGCGGCAGATTCTGATTTGCGGAACCCAGGCCATAACTGACCCATGATCCCACGGTGGGAAATGCACCTTCTGTAATTTTACGGCCAGTATGGTAAGTCAATTGCGCGCCGTGGTTGTTATCAATCGTCCACATCGAACGAATTAATGAAAGGTCATCGGCACAGGAACCCAGATTCGGGAACCAGTCACTAATTTCTAATCCACTTTCGCCATATTTTTTGAATCCCGTTTGCAATGGCATCAAAGCTTTAAAGACTTCGCGTTTTTGTTTGGCGGGATCGAGCAAGACTTTGTTAATCTTGTCTTTATTGAGGACTGCCTCTGCGAAAGGCGTTTCATCAATGGATTTACCAGCATACTTATTGAGGGCCGGTTTTGGATCAAAGCTTTCCAGGTGACTCAGGCCTCCAATCAGAAAAATCCAGATCACCGATTTTGCACGTGGAGCCAGATGCCGACCTGAGCCAGCTTCCACTGCCTGTAATTCTCCCTCTTGAAATAAAAGTGAAGAGAGGGCCATGCCAGTCATGCCCATGCCTGTCTCGTTCAAAAAAGAGCGGCGGTTCATATTGGGTTGTGAGAGCATCTCGATGTCTTTCAAATATTACGCGGCGTCTGATCGTTAACGGATCGTGACGAAATCATTATGGTTGAAAAGAACGGTAATCAATTTCTGGAATTCCAACTGAGTTGGCGGGCTGTTCGGGTCCCTGGCTGAATCAGCAAGGAAATCGCGGCAAAGTTTCTGTTCTTCCTTGTTTGGTAAGCGAGACAAAATATGCAAAAAGGCTTCCTCAATGAACGGATCAACTTTTCCTGCAGTCTGTTTATAAATTTTTGCAGTCAGATCTTTACTGGCATGATACGTTAATTGACTATTCGCCAGAGCCAGTGCCTGATGAGGTTGGACACTTGTTTCGCGCATATAGCATTCAGAGACACTGGGACCATCAAATATCTGAACAAACTCAACTAATTTTTCGTGTGCATGTCTGAGGTAGATGCTCTTTCGACGGGAATCCTGGGCTTTCGTATTGTCGATGTCGGCCCCTCCCATTTGAGAGTCGAGTCGCCCAGGAATAAACAGCAGATTATCGCGAACGATTTCTCCTTCCATGCGTCGAGACGGTTTCTTCCAGAGAAACTTATTGTCAGGATCAATTTGAAAGTTTTCTTTTGGTCCAGTTCCTGCCATGCGGTAGGTGGCACTGGTGACGATCAATTGATGCATTTGTTTCATGCTCCAGTTTCGCCTGATTAATTCCGAAGCAAGCCAGTCCAGCAGAGCGGGGTGAGTCGGTTCACGACCATTGCCACCAAATTCGTTCACCGTGGGCACAATGGGCTGGCCGAAATGGCGCAACCAGATATGATTCATTGCCACGCGAGCGGTGAGTGGATTGTTTTTCTCAGTCAGCCAACGCGCAAAAGCCAATCGGCGCCCCGTACTTTCTTTTGGATATTTCAGTTGTTTACGCGGCGTGTATTTCGTGGTCAGCTCTTTGCCGGAAGCCTCTTTGGCTTTTTTGAGTTGCGCCATTGCTGCTTTGTGCTGTTTGCCAGCTTTATCCAATTGTTGTTTTGCTCTGGCGATGTTCGTTTTCTTCTTCGCCTTTTGGGCTTTCTCTAAGGCTTCCTGCGCCTCTTTTTGACTCTGATTTGCTGAGGTTAATTTCCACTTCGCTGCCTCGATCGCAGCCTGTCGCTGCAAGGTGACCAGGTTTTTGGCAGCGGTCTTCCATGTGTCCGACTTTTTGTCGCCGGCGATTTCCAGTTTTTCGATTGCCAGTTGCGCTTCTAAAACGGCCAGATTACTTTTGGCAGCCAGGCGTTGTTCATCCTGTTTTGCCTGATCCATCGCTTGTTTTGCCTGAGTGAGTAAATCTTTTTTTTCAAAATCCCGTTGCGCTGGTTGACTGGCGACCATCGGCAGTGAGACCGGTTTTACTTCATAGGTTCCGCCGAGAAATGCGGGTACTCCGGGGGGAACGCTTTTGTCTTTGACGGGTCGTCGTTCATCACCTTGTTCAAGAAACCAGGTCTTAGCAGAGATCGATCTATCGTAGGCGCGTGGGATACCATTTTTAGAAGTATCAAGCACACCGGCCACACGGTCAGTGCGAACATGATACGTTTCAAAAATCGCACGCATATTATAATATTCGGTTTGCTTAATCGGATCGTACATATGATCGTGACATTTCGCACAGCCAACGGTGATTCCGAGAAAGGCCTGTGAAGTGTGTTTGACGACGTCGTCCATCCATTGATCGCGCTTCGCATGGTAGTTTCGTGCCAGGAATCCCGTTGCACGCATGGTACCCCAGTCATCCGGCTTGAGTTCATCTGCAGCGATCATTTCGACAATCATCTGGTCGTAACCTTTGTCGACGTTCAGAGACTCTATGATCCAGTCCCGCCAATGCCAGATGTGTCGTTGACTCACGCGAAGGGCTTTTTTGTAACCGGCCCAATCGCTGTAGCGCCAGACATCCATCCAGTGCCGTCCCCAGCGTTCGCCATAAGCGGGATGGTCCAGCAAACGCGCGACGACTTCTTCATATGCTTTAGGGTTTGTTTTTTGTGCCCGGGTGAAGTCTCGGATTTCCTTCGGAGTCGGGTTCAACCCAATTAAATCGAGATAAACGCGTCTGAGCAGAACCGTCGGCTCGGCTTCAATCGTGTGTTTTAATCCTTCTCGTTTGTGACCTGCGGCAATGAAATGATCAATCGAGTTTCGAGGCCAATTTGCATTTTCCACAACGGGTACTTCGGGACGTTTGATCGGCTTGAACGGTTTCCAGGCGTAGCGGTTTTGATACTCAGTAAATTTAGCCGTTAACTTCTGCAATTTTTTCGCAGAAGCTGCATCAGGGAATTTTGTCTTATCACCGGGAGCAGTCCCGATCAGGATTTCCTGCAGATTGGAAAACCCATCTCCATCTGCATCTTGCTCAGCGAGCAATTTCAATCGCACTTCGATGCTGGTATCGCTCTTTTCTTTGAGTAGTTTATCCTCGGCAATTTTCAACTGGTTTCCAAACGGATTGTGTGGGATCTCATCAAGTGACTCAGCGCCATTGGCATGCGCCCGCACATGACAGGTGCTGCAAGAATTTAAGTTCTCTGTCAGATAACTGCCGAAGTAGCGGGCAAATGCGCGTCGATTCGCGGGATTGGCGTGAGCCGGTGTAATGCTGCAGGTGCATAACAACAAAAGCAGATAACTAAGAATATATTTGTTCAAACCATTCATATTTTAACCATTGGGGTTTTGCGTCAGTGTAATGTTTCGAGATAAACTTGGATTATCGAATACGGAACAGTGGTCAAACAGTTCACACCTCTGGAGAGAATTTAGGTAGGCGTACGTGCGATCCAGTTGAAAAATTTACAGATTCAAAGAACCTACGCACGCGTCAATCATACCAGAAATCAATAAAAAATCGAGAAAAATATAGCGTTGAAGTCAGCAAAACTAATAATTTATAAATGTTGTTTGAAAAACGGCAGAAGCAATTCACGCTTGCTGATAAGGCTGATCAATCCAAATCAAACAACAAACAGTTAAACAGCTTAAAGGAGATCTTACATATGAAAGTGATCTTCATTGTGGCGCTATAACAATCCCGGGACGATTCAGTTCTAAAAAAGCGAGTCTGTTGGAGATTAACATTTTGCAGGTATGACTGGAGTAGGAGCCGTCATACCGGGGAGAGAGATTGTAGACAGGAGAGGAGATGTATTGTTAGAGTGTTTGATCGTGTCGAGTATCAAGAGCTTCATGGTTTTGATATCTGAGAAAGAGTTCAAACTAAAGGCTGCCGTGCCAGCATTGAAAACATCAAGTAATTAAAAGGAGTCCAGTTTATGGACATTCGTCATATCAAGAATCTTATTCTATCAGGAATCTGTGGGATCGCTATTTCCGCAGGCACGATTGAAGCTGCTGAGAAGTCGATTTCTATCGATGGTGATTCACATCAAATTCAAGGCAAGCAAACATATAAAAAGATTTTTACGGGCACTGTCAATCCAACCGAATTTGCGCTTCTGTTCGAACAAAATATGAAGAAACAAAGTTCGGGTGGATATTGGGCCGTCAAACTCAATGAGAAAGTACTCGGACGTCTTGAGGCACACCTTCCACAGACCGGAGCGGATAAAACACACGATGGATTTCATCGAATTGGTATGGTTGTTCCTCCTAATGTCCTTAAAGCGGGCGAGAACATCTTGACGGTAACTGGTCGAGGGCAGCCTGCAGTGTTACGCAAAATCGAGTTAGATCCCCGCACATTAAAACAGGCGCTGCAACTGAAAACCATTGCCGTGAAGGTCAAGACAGCAGAGGGGCAGCCTGTTCCGGCGCGTATTACGGTTGTGAATGAACTGGGGCAACTTGTAAAACTCTATGATGTGCGCACAGCGACGAATGCGGTTCGTCCTGGAATTCTCTACACGCTTGGGGTCGGTGATACTTTTGCATTGCCTCCTGGCAAGTATACCCTGTACGCAACGCGCGGTATGGAATGGGGGGTTGCCAAACAGTCAATCGTAGTTGATGGTCGGCAATCACAGAGTCATAAGCTGGTGATTTCGCGCGAGGTCGATACCAAAGGCTTTCTGGCCTGCGATAGTCATATTCATACATTGCCTGGCAGCGGTCATGGAAACGCGACCTATGAAGAGCGCATGATTACCATTGCCGGGGAAGGGGTCGAGATTGCTATCGCCACCGATCATAATCACATTTCAGATTACTCGAAGTATCAGCGGGCCTCCGGTACCAATGCTCATTTTTATTCGATCTCCGGCGATGAAGTCACAACCCACAATGGGCATTTTACTGCCTTTCCTCTTGATCCGTCAAAGGCCGTTCCCGGCGGTGTAAAAGGGCGGAACCCTTTGTTTCTGAAAAGTGAAGACTGGACGAAGTTGATTGCTGATATGCGTAAAAAAGGGGCAGAGGTTGTGATCCTGAATCACCCGTATTGGCCTACGATTGCGAAGGGACCTTTTGGCCGTTTCCGTTTCACTCGCAGTACCGGCGGGAGGGTTGAAGGACCGGAGTTTAGTTTCAATGGGCTCGAAGTGGCGCAGCCTGCCAATGAAACACCCGACTTTTTCTACGCACTTGAAGATTGGATGTCGCTTCTCAATCGAGGCTTACGGCTTACCGCTGTGGGCGCTACTGATTCCCATACGGTCAACGATCCGGTGGGACAAGCACGTACCTATCTCAAAAGCCGCACTGACAATGTTGCTGGCATCGATAGTAAAGATGTCTATCGGGCCTTTCTTGAAGGACGTGCAGTCGTGTCCTCTGGTATCTTTGCCAACTTGAGTATTGCCGAGCAATATGGGATGGGAGATCTTGTTCCGGCGGCTGAAGTGATTGAAGGAACAAAGATAAAAGTCAGTTTAAGAGTCGCTGCGCCCTCGTGGATTCGTCCTCGCGATGCCATGATTTATGTGAATGGAAAGCGCGTTGCTCAGAAAACGATCAAATCGAAAATTGACCAGCCTACCGATCAGAGGCTTGAATTCAAGATCAAAGTCCCCGCTCATGATGCGCATGTCGTGGCTTTTGTTTTGGGCGATGGTATTACTCTTCCCGGCTGGACAACCTACGGTAAGGCGACACAGGCTATCACAAACCCAATCTATCTGGATATCGACGGCGACAAGAAATATCGCTCGCCGCGTGAAACTGCCAGACGGTTGATCTCGAAATATAAAAAGGCGGGAATAAAGCTCACTTCGAATCAGCAAAAAAAGCTACTGGATACCGAAGCTGTTAAAGCCGACTCAGCTGTCCTGCTGCATGTTATAGACCTGCTCAAGGAAGGTTCTCAATAGAACGGGTCAGGACGTAAAGCGTTCGGTCTCTCTATTTCACTTCTCAATGATGCGTTTCCCGGAAGGTTTGTAAATGAGACGATTATTTCTATTTGGCATGTGCTTTTGTTTTGGCAGTATCGTTTCCTATGTCGGCGCAGAGATTCCACATCCGATAGAGAATCCAGAGTCGGCTTTGATGTTGAATCTTTCGAAAACGGGAAAAGATCCTGAGAAGATTGATTTCGCACAACTTCCCAAAGTGCCGACCCAACACACCATAATCAGTGATGTGCGTGATCAAGGGGGCAACTGGGTACACCAGCATGCCTATCTTGCATTTTTTGATGGCCACTATTGGGCGATGTGGAGCGACGGGCCTGGTAAGAGGCGAGCTAAACTCACCCTGGAGCAGCACCGCAATGTTGTTCCCGGTCATGATCTGCCTGATACACGGGTTTCATATTCTACCAGTAAAGATGGATTGAACTGGAGTAAGCCTGCTGCTTTATCGGGACCACCCTGGATCGAGGGGTTCGGCTGGATTGCCCGCGGACTCTGGGTTCGTGATGGTGAACTACTGGCGCTGGCGAGTCATTTCAACGCCCCCGCTTATCCCGGTAAAGGGTTGAGTCTGGAAGCGTTCCGCTGGAATAAAGAGGAGGCGACCTGGGAAGCATATGGCACTGTTCGCGATGACACGCTCAACAATTTTCCTCCCAAGCGATTACCATCGGGGCAATTCATGATGACACGGCGCGATCATCGTAGGCAAGTCACTGTGATGCTTGGCGGCGAAAAATCATTTAATCAATGGGAGATACTCCCTCTTGCAAGCTACGACGGGAAGGGGCGACCAGAAGAACCATACTGGTACGTGCTACCTGATGGAAAAAACATTGTTGGCTTGATTCGAGACAATGGCCGTTCCGGACGATTGCTCCGCACTTATTCTATCGACAATGGTCGTACATGGAGTCCGATTGTCAAAACTAACTTTCCGGATGCCACCAGTAAATTCTTCGTATTGCGTACTTCACGCGGTTACTATGCGATGGTGTCCAATTCCAATCCGCGTCGACGTGATCCCATGACATTGGCGATCAGCCTGGATGGGCTTGTGTTTACGGATCTTTTCTATCTGGTCGGTAGACGTCACGTTGATTATCCACACATCATTGAGCATGACGGATCTTTACTGGTTGCATTCTCTGGTGCGAAACAGACCATGGAAGTGTTGAAAGTGTCTCTGGATGATGTGGATAAACTAATGTCGCAAGAGCCGACCCCAAGAGAAAATTAACTTAACTAAGATTAGGATTTTGTTGATGATTTGACTTACTACATTCGTCAAACAATTGAAAAAGCCTTGACAATCGTCTTTCAACATTCCTACCATCTAATGACGATCATCCTTTGGGACCCACCTGTTCTCTTCGTATTGCGATGTCGCAATTACGGAAATTCTTGAGACGCACCACGATCGTAATTTGTATTCAATTTGCAATTGAGTAAACGCATGCTTTGTCGTCGAATTCTTTTGTGTCTGGCGTTTTTTTCCACACTTTCGGTCAATATCTGTCTGGCGGAAAAAACGGAGCCGAAAAAATCGGGTTCAAAATCAAAAATCGATTTCAGTCGCGATATACGTCCTATCCTTTCGGATAACTGCTTTCACTGTCATGGTCCCGATACGAAACATCGCGAAGGTGATCTCAGGCTCGACATTGAAGCGGGGGCGAAAGCAAGTTCTATCTCACCTGGGCATTCAGAGAAAAGCGAGCTTTACACACGAATTAGCAGCACTGATCCCGATCTACAAATGCCTCCGGCTGATTCGAATAAGAAATTGACTCCCGCGCAGGTTGAATTATTCAAACGTTGGATAGATGAAGGAGCTGAGTGGACCAGCCATTGGTCGTTTATCACACCAAAAAAGTCAGCGCTGCCTGCTGTCAAAAACAGTAAGTGGGTTCGTAATCCCATAGATCAATTTGTTTTGGCACAGATTGAACATCAGCAGGGAAAACCTTCGGAAGCAGCAAATCGTCGTACGTTAATTCGACGTCTTTCTTTGGATCTTACCGGTTTGCCTCCTTCCATTGCAGAAGTGAATGCCTTTTTAAACGATAGTTCGCCTGATGCCTATGAAAAAGTGGTAGACCGTCTGCTCACTTCAAAACATTACGGAGAGCGAATGGCTTTGATGTGGCTGGATGCGGCCCGATATGGTGACACGAGTGTGTACCATGCAGATGGGCCACGGGATATGTGGGCCTGGCGCGATCGCATCGTGCAAATGTACAACGAAAATATTCCCTTCGACCAGTTTTCAAAAGAGCAACTGGCCGGCGATTTGATTCCCAATGCAACACCATTACAAATGGTATCCTCAGGTTTCAATCGTAATAATGGCACAACGGATGAAGGTGGCTTGATACCGGAAGAGTACCGTGTTGAATACGCGGTTGATCGAGTGAAGACAACGTCGACTGTGTGGTTAGGTCTAAGTATGGAATGTGCACAATGTCATGAACATAAATACGATCCGATCTCGCACGAAGATTATTACCGATTTTTTGGATTCTTTAATATCAGTGCTGATGCTGGCAGTCAGACACGTAAAGGAAACGCGAAGCCGATTGTGGAGCTGGTCGATCCGGAAAAACAGAAGAAACTGCCAGCCACGCGATCCAGAATCAAAGATAATCAGAAACTGATCACCGCCCGTCAAAAGTCAGTTGGTTCTGCGTATACAGCCTGGTTAAAAACAAAAGAAACACAGCAACAGGCAAGTCCCACGCATGTTGAAGGTCAGTTGCTGCGTTTTGTGCTCAATCGGGGGGAGGGAAAACAGGTCGTCGATCAGGTTGATACGAATCGAATAGGGACTATTCATGGAAATGCGAACTGGGTGAAGTCTCCCCACGATCAGGCCGTTAAATTCGATGGTAAAACATATATCGATTTAGGTGCAGTTTGTGATTTTGAACGGACAGATTCCTTCTCTTATGGCGGTTGGCTCAATCTCGATCCCAAAGGGTCAGGTGCTTTGCTGGCAAAAATGGATGATGCCAATAGCTTTCGTGGTTATGATATTTTGATTTCAGGTGAAAAAATTTCGGTCCACATCATTAATAAATGGCCCACGAATGCGATTAAGGTTACCACAAAGAAAAAACTAAAACCCTCTACCTGGCAGCATGTGTTTGTGACCTATGATGGCTCTTCCAAAGCGAAGGGTGTTAAGATTTATGTCGATGGTCAGTTATGGGACTGGAAGGTTGAGCAGGACCGCTTAACCAAATCGATTCGCACTCCCAAAACATTGCTTATTGGCAGTCGGCATCCCAGTTCACGGCTGTCGGGAGCCGTTGATGAAGTAGCAGTCTTCGATCGCGCTCTCAGTCAATCTGAAGTTGTCGCACTCTCAAAACAGCATTCCATCACGACATTACTCGCAGTGGCTCCTGAAAAGCGAACGCCAGAGCAACAGCAACAATTACGTCAGTATTATCTGGAGCATGAAGATAAAGAATATATTGCTTTGCTCAAAAAGAAACAGGAGTTGAAGGCGGAGGAGACAGCGCTTCTCAAACCATTGACGTCTGTGATGGTGATGGGTGACATGGCAAAACCTCGCGATACGTTTATTCTAGCACGTGGCGCATACGATGCGCCGACCAAACAGAAAGTACAACCGGGAACACCTGCGGTTCTACCTCCCATGTCGAAAGATGCTGCCCAAAATCGTTTAGGTTTAGCACAATGGCTTTTTCAGAACGATCATCCACTCACAGCACGCGTCGCCATCAACCGCTATTGGCAAATGTTATTTGGAACAGGACTCGTCACGACACCGGAAGATTTTGGTTCACAGGGCGCCTTTCCCAGCCACCCCCAGTTACTTGACTGGCTGGCAGTTGACTTCCGGGAATCTGGTTGGGATGTCAAACGGATGCTCAAGCAAATTGTGATGTCGGCAACGTATCGGCAGTCATCAGACGCATCTCGTGAGACATATTTACAAGATCCTGCGAACAGATTGTTGGCTCGTGGTGCTCGTTTTCGATTACAGGGAGAATTTGTTCGCGACAGTTCGCTCGCGATCAGTGGATTACTCAACAACAAAATGGGAGGCCCGGGAGTGAAACCTTATCAGCCTCCCGGTCTCTGGAAAGAAGTTGGACTGAGCGGGAAACCTGATTTCGTTCAGGATCAGGGTGAGAAACTTTACCGGCGCAGTCTCTATACTTATTGGAAGCGATCTGCGCCCCCTCCTAATATGCAGATATTTGATGCACCGACGCGGGAAAAATGCACAATCAGACGACCTCGTACGAATACACCGCTGCAGGCATTAGTAACGATGAATGATGTCCAGTTTGTAGAAGCGGCACGCCACCTTGCAAATCGAATATTGAAAGAGGGCGGCACGTCAAATGAGGCGAAAATATCACATGCCTGTTTATTGGCAATGGCAAGGGAACCCCGTGTTTCAGAACGCAAAGTACTTTTAAACGTGTATCTTGAAAGTCTGAAGCACTATCAGGCAAATCCCAAAGCGGCTGAAGAACTGATGAAGGTTGGTGAATCTCCACGAGATGAAAAACTAAACGTGATTCAACAGGCCGCCTGGACGGTTGTTGCCAACACGATTTTAAACTTAGACGAAACTTTAACGCGTGAGTAAAGATCGATGAATCCAATTGAAGAATATCAGCGACAGTTAACGCGTCGGCAGTTATTGTCGCGTTCCCGAGGTTGTCTGGGCGCTGCTGCACTCGCCAGTTTAATGGGGGATGTTCCCAAGTTATCCGCGGCCAGTCCGACAAATTCAGATCAACGTGGGTTACCGGGACTGCCTCATTTTGCTCCCAAAGCAAAGCGGGTCATTTATCTTTTCATGGCCGGTGGTCCCAGCCACATTGATTTATTTGATTACAAGCCGGTACTCAAGAAGATTCACGGAAAAGAACTTCCTGAGTCTGTTCGTAAAGGACAACGGCTCACCGGAATGACCAGCGGTCAAAAATCGTTTCCCTGCGTGGCACCCATGTTCAATTTCAAACGTTATGGTGAACGTGGAACATGGATCAACAGCGACATTTTACCACACACGGCATCCATAGCCGATGACATAGCCATCATCCGCACGATGAATACAGAAGCCATCAACCATGATCCTGCAATTACCTACATCAATACAGGAACGCAACAGTTGGGCCGTCCCAGTTTTGGATCGTGGCTCAGTTATGGATTGGGTAGTCCTAATAAAGATATGCCCGCCTACGTTGTAATGATCTCTGTCGGTAATGGGCCAGGACAAGCGCTTTATTCACGACTCTGGAGTAGTGGGAATTTGCCTTCGCGTCATCAGGGAGTCCAGTTTCGCAGTGCCGGTGACCCTGTATTGTATCTGTCTGATCCTAAAGGAATTGATCGAGGACTGCGTCGAAAAATGCTGGATGGACTGGCAAAACTGAATGCGGAAAAAGCCGCGATTTCAGGCGATCCAGAAGTTGATGCGCGGATCTCGCAGTACGAAATGGCGTATCGAATGCAAACATCGGTCCCCGGTTTGATGGACCTGAGTGGAGAAACACAGGCAACATTTGAAATGTACGGTCCTGATTCAAACAAAAAGGGAACCTTCGCCGCGAATTGTATTTTAGCACGTCGAATGGCCGAACGTGGTGTGCCCTTTATTCAACTCTTCCAGCGTGGCTGGGATCAACATGGCAGCCTGCCTAAAGGTATTCGAAATAATTGTGATAAAGTGGATCAGCCAGCAGCTGCCCTTGTAAAAGATTTAAAACAACGCGGTCTCTTAGACGACACTGTTGTTATCTTTGGCGGTGAATTTGGCCGCACGATTTATAGTCAGGGTACACTGACAAAAGACAACCACGGACGAGATCATCACGGACGCTGTTTCTCAACCTGGGTCGCTGGTGGAGGGTTTAAACCGGGCATCGATTACGGTGAGACCGACGATCACTGCTATAATATTGTGAAAGATCCCGTCCACATTAACGATTTGAACGCCAGTGTCCTGCACTGCCTGGGCATCGACCACAATCGCTTTACGGTGAAGTATCAGGGGCTCGATCTCAAGCTGACAGGCGTCGAAGGCGCACATGTCGTAAAAGGACTGCTGTCATAATGACGCTGGGAGAATGAAGGGGCGAGTCTTGATTTGCCTTTCCCTCGCGGTCGCCTTCTTGATGGGGCAGAGGGGCTATGCTAATCTATTAGGGTAGTTTTTTTATTCGCCATGATTTCAGTCGCCATCAAGAAGCCGAGCCCCATTATGCCACTCGATCCCTTTCACCTCGCGTTTCAGGTTCGTGACATCTCTGAAGCCAGAAAGTTCTATGGTGAGTTACTTGGTTGTAGCGAAGGTCGCAGTTCCGAGTCATGGGTAGATTTCAATTTCTTTGGGCACCAGGTCGTGTGTCACTTAAATCCGGGGATTGGTCCTGCAGGAAAAATATCGTCGCACGCCAATCCCGTCGATGGTCATGGTGTTCCCGTTCCCCACTTTGGCGTCGTCTTGTCGATGGATCGATGGAAGTCTCTGGCGGAAAAATTGCGCGCGAAAGAAATCGAATTCGTAATTGAACCTTACATTCGATTCGAGGGCCAGCCGGGTGAACAAGCTACAATGTTCTTTCTGGACCCCAGTGGAAATGCCCTGGAATTTAAAGCGTTTCACGACATCGAGACGCAATTGTTTGCGACTTGAATTCACGAGCGACATTTTGGACAGCCAAGGAATTTCATTAGCCAGATTAAGCTAGTGAAAGAGATTGAAAATCAATTTCTTAAAAATCGGGATGACAAGATTTGAACTTGCGACCTCTGCGTCCCGAACGCAGCACTCTACCAGGCTGAGCTACATCCCGTCGGATAATTTATTCTACCAAGAGAGTATACATGGTCAACTCAATAGTAATGGATCTCAGAATTGCGAATTGATCTAAACTGAACGAATTGAATGCCAAGGAATGATTCGTCTTGCGAAATACCTTTTTTGAGTGTCTCGCAACTCGTTTTCAGGTGGCCATTGAACCAAATGGGAAGTTGTTTTTCGGTCTGGAACTCGTTATAAAATAATAACCTGCTTCGATATTCGAATTGTCGTCAAGGAGGTAGTTTTCACTGGCGAAATGGCAGGATTGCCGCTGTTCTCGATCTGAGCGAAACATCGCTCGATGACTCCACAACCTTTTCCTTATTAAGCTATCGCATCAAGGCACATAAACCGGTCGTTTCTTAGACAGCAAACAATTTCTGACACAACTGGAGAAGACTTCATGATTCGCTCGATTTGTTTGTGCTTCACCGCTTTTTTGTGCTGTCTGGTTTCCTCGACCGCATCAGCAGTGGACCCACCTAATATTGTGCTGATCTTTATCGATGATCTGGGCTGGAAAGACATTGGGTGCTATGGGAACGATTTTGTCGACACGCCGCGCATAGACAAACTTGCGTCTGAAGGTATGCGGTTTACTGATTTCTATGCAGCAGGGGCTGTCTGTTCGCCGACACGGTGTGCATTGCAATCGGGGCAGAATCAGGCTCGCATCGGGATCACCGATTTTATTTCCGGACACTGGCGACCGTTTGAACGCGTGATTACTCCTCGACCTACAATGGCGCTGCCACTTGATACGGTAACGATTGCTGAGTCATTGAAGTCTGCCGGATATTCAACAGGGTATATTGGAAAATGGCATCTCGGCAACGGAGTGCAGTTTCAGCCTGATCATCAGGGGTACGATTTTTCAGCGGTGATAGGTGGTCCCCATCTACCCGGAACCTATCGCGTGCAGAGGCGTCCTGACTTGAAACCGAAACCCGCGCAGTATCGTACTGATTTTGAAGCAGATCTGAGTATCGATTTCATTCGAAGTAACAAGGATAAACCATTCTTTCTCCTGCTTTCACCTTATGCAGTCCACATTCCACTGGGAGCCATGTCGGAAAAGGTTGAAAAGTATCGGAAGAAAGCAAACGAGTTGAACTGCGAACTTCCGCATCCCGTCTATGCTGCGATGATTGAACATTGCGATGATATGGTGGGGCGAATTGTTGATGCCATCGATGATGCCGGATTGACGGACAATACAATGATTGTCTTTACATCCGATAATGGGGGTCTTTACCGTCGCTATGACTATCGCGAGCAAGCTGATGACAATGTTTCGAGTCTGGCACCACTGAAAGGTGAGAAAGGTTCGTTGCATGAAGGAGGCGTCCGCGTGCCATTAATCGTAAAGTATCCGCCTCTTGTGAATGGGGGGGCCGTCTGCTCAGAACCGACAATTACATACGATTTCTATCCCACCTTCGTTGATCTTGCCGGCGGTACACTTCCCAAAAATCAGACAATCGACGGTCTGAGCTTGAAGCCGCTACTTTCGGAGCCGGGAGCTAAACTCAACCGGGATGCACTGCATTGGCACTATCCACACTATCATCACGACCGACCGGCCAGCAGTATTCGTGAACGTGACTGGAAGCTGATTGAGTATCTCGATGGCTCGGGCGATGTCGAATTGTATCAGATCACTCAAGATATCGGTGAATCAAAAAATCTTGCGGGTGAGAAGAAGGGGCGTGTTACAGACTTGAGACAAAAACTCAAGGCGTGGCGTGGGGATGTGATTGCACGGATGCCGATTCCCAATCCGAATTACGATCCAAAACGTGCAGATCAGTGGTGGAACACACGATCGGGCAAACCGATTGATAGCGACAGGCGCAAACGCTTCCCACCGACAGAGAAGGATCGACGATGAGCCTCAGTTGTATCGACTCAATATTTAAAGACGAACCGTCCGAACGATCAACTTCTTGATTTTGGAATGCATACAATGGAATCGGACCTCTGGAAAACAATCGCCTGTTTGCTTTTTTTACTCTGCTCCCAGAACCCCGCATCTACCGCCGAAGAGACGATGCCTAATGTTGTACTTTTTCTTGTTGACGACATGGGCTGGATGGATAGTTCGGCTTATGGTTCGAGGTATTATGAAACGCCGAACATGGAACGTCTGGCGAAACAGTCGATGCGTTTTACAAATGCCTATGCTCTGCCGCTCTGTTCGCCAACAAGGGCTTCCATTCTGAGTGGACAGTATTCGTCGCGGCATGGCGTCACAAGTGCGACGGGACATCAATCACCTCGACCCGATGGAGCTTCACGGTATCCGGCCAAGACGTCTCCAGCGAAGAAATTTATCTATCCCAACAGCAGGAATTACCTTGAACCTGAATTAGTTACTCTGGCTGAAGTGCTTCAGAAAGCCGGTTATCGTACGGGTCACTTTGGAAAGTGGCATCTAGGATTGATGCCTCAACATTGGCCGGACAAACATGGCTTTGAGACGATCTGGCACTGTGCGCCCGACCCGGGACCACCAAATTACTTTTCGCCTTACGGTGTTCACGCGGAGGGAGAGCCATCCAGCAGGCACAAAGTCGGCAACATTACCGATGGCCCTGAAGGGGAACATATTGCCGACCGACTGACAGATGAAGCAATTCAATTCATTGAGAAGAACCGTGGTGCACCATTTTATTTAAACTTCTGGCATTACTCTGTGCATGGTCCCTGGCAACACAAGGAAGCGTATACGTCCAGGTTTGCCAAAAAAACTGATCCGCGTGGTGAGCAGCGTAATCCGGTCATGGCTTCGATGCTTCGAAACGTTGACGACAGTCTGGGGCGTGTTCTCGATAAGTTGGATGAATTGAAGCTTACGGACAAAACCCTGTTTATTTTCTATTCAGATAATGGTGGCAATACACATAGCTGGACTAAAGATGACTCCAGGCTGAGAAATGTCACTGAAAAGCATCGTTTATACAACACAATTCAAAGTTATCGGAAATGGGCTGGATCTGAGCCACCAACTAACAATGCACCTTTGCGCGAGGGCAAAGGACGTATCTATGAAGGCGGCCAGCGTGTGCCACTGATGGTGCGCTGGTCAAACCAGATCCAGGCCGGGTCAGAATCGGATGCCATCGTCGGATCTATTGATTTATATCCGACGATTCTGGATGCTGTTCAGCTTAAAAAGCCCAACGACCACATTCTGGATGGAGTCTCCTTTTTGCCCGTGCTGCAACAGAAGGGGACGCTGGAACGTAAGGCTCTTTTTATCTGGTTTCCACACCTCGTTCCAGCCGTATCAGTTCGGGCGGGTGACTTCAAGCTGATCCGTCGCTGGGAACCACATCCAAAGTATCCGGATCTACGTGAACTCTACAACTTGAAGGATGATGTGGGCGAGGCCACGAATCTTGCCACTAAAATGCCCGAAAAGGTTGCAGAACTTGACGCGTTGATTGATGAATTCATCAAAGAGACGGGTGCAGTCGTCCCCAAGCCAAACCCGGATTTTAATCCGCGATCGCAGGCAGCAGTGCGTGATCCTTCGTTCGGACTGGTTCCGAAGATGTGTCAGCTTTCGTTTGTTAAAGGTGCAATTCAAATTGAAGGCACTGGTCGTACGCCATTTCTCGGTACCGCACAGGTTAAGCTGTCTGGTCCGTTGAGCCTGAAACTTCGCATTCGCAGCACCTCTGGTGGTACGGGAAAAGTGCGATGGAAGACTGCCGGGCAAGAGGGGTTTCCGCAAACTGGTCAGGCTGTGGACTTCACTCTTAAATCGAGTAAGGAGTGGCAGGATGTCATTATAAAGCTACCTGTGACTGGAAAGCCTCAAATTGTAAGACTCTATGTGCCGGCGACAAAAGAGCCGATAGAAATTCAGACCATTCAGTTCATCGGTAAAGGGGCCGGTGTAAAGAAATGGACTTTTGAAAGCGTTAAACCATGAAGATAAAACGAATTTTGATTTGTCTATTTCTGCTGACATCGACCGTTGCGAAGGCGGACGAATCGCTTGTTCTACTTGAAGAGTCCTTTCAGGGACCACTTTCAAAAGAATGGTTCTGGGGTTTGGGGACATGGAAGGCGGAAAAAGGAGTTTTGCGCGGCTACGAGTCCGGGCCAAGACGGCATGGCCCCGTTAAGATGCGACGATTCGTGCTAGGCGACGGGATTGTCGATTTCGAGTTTCGGCTGGAAGGCAAAGCGAAATTTGCAGGAATCATATTCAATGGTTCGCAGGAACGCGGACATATTGTGCATCTGGTTGTCAGTCGCGATCAGGTTCGTATTCTTGGACATGCAAAGAAAGGGAAGTCTGAAAATCTATTACAGAAACCGCATCGGATAAATGCAGGCCAGTGGTATCGTGTCCGCGTTCAATTTAACGGGACTGCAATGACAGCTATGGTCAACGATAAGGAGTTCACAGTAAAGGCCGATTACATTGCCGAACGCAAACTGACATTTGGGCTTGGTGGCGACTCGGGCGGGCCAGAGGGAGAAAAGGCGGGTGCTCTGGAGTTTCGCAATTTACGTATCAAGCCATCAGTAAATAAAAAGCAAACAGGCATCGGTGCGATTGGAGATGTGCGTCAGGTGCATTCCGGTTTTCAATTCACAGAAGGGCCAGCTGCGAACGCAAAGGGAAACGTTTATTTCTCTGATTTGCGAACAGAAAAAGCGTATCGCGTTGGCGTATCAGGCGAGTTGACAACGTTTCTTGAAGACAGTTTGCGAACTAATGGTCTGTTCTTTCATCCGGATGGACGTCTCTATGCCTGTCAGTCGGGAAGTCAAAAGACTCCGGGCGCACCATCTCAGATCGTTGCCTATGATGTCGCTCGTGGAGATTATCAAGTGGTCGCTGACGCCTGTGAGGGAAAATCATTCTACCGCGTCAATGATCTTGTTCTCGATTCGAGTGGTGGTGTCTATTTTAGCGATATCGGCGGTTCGAAAAAGAATCCCGGCCCCAGTAGCGTCTTTTACTGTTCCCCTGAAGGAAAAGTGACAAAGCTGGTGAGCGATGTTTTACGTTGTAACGGCGTGCTTCTTTCTCCTGATGAAAGAACGCTGTATGTGCTCCCTTCGGGGCAGGCACAGTTTCTTGCATATCCGATCAAAGCACCCGGTCAGATTGGACCGGGACGTGACTTTGGTGCGCTTATTCAACGCGAAGGTCAGCCGGCAAGTGGTGGCGACGGATTAACGGTTGACGTTCAGGGAAATTTATATGTCACTCGTCCACGGGCGAATTGTATTCAGGTGTTTGGTCCGGAAGGCGATACCCGGGCAGTCATTCCCTTTCCTGAAGGTCCCGCCAACTGTACTTTTGGCGGTCCCGATCGCAGAACATTGTATGTTACAGCGAAGACATCGCTTTATGCCGTCAAAATGCCGATTCCCGGTTTTCAACTGACGAAAAAACAGAGTTTGAGTGAAAAGGGCCGATCCAAAATTCGTGCTGAAATTCAGGCGGTGATCAATGAAGGATATTACCCGGGAATTTCTGTTCTGCTAATCCACCGTGGTAAAGTTATCATGCGGGAAGCACATGGTGTAGTTAACATCAAATCGAAAAAACCATTTACTGTTGACCAACTCTGCTGGCTGGCCTCGACGGGAAAAATATTTACCGCCACACTGATGGCTTCGCTGGTCGATGAAGGACTGTTGTCATTTGAAGATCCCATTTCCAAAACATTTCCCAAATTTTCTGAGATCCGTCTGCAGGATGGGACGAAACCCAAACAGCCGGTTCGCATACGCCATGCGCTCAGCCATACGACGGGAATTCCAAACGATCGCTGGTTGAAATCAGAAAAGAGTCTCGATAAAAATTCTCCACAACTGTCAAACTATTTCTTCCCCGGGACTCCACAGGATTTTGTGGATGGCTGTCTGAATGTGGGGCTGGTGAACGAGCCTGGGACACGCATGCTTTATGGTCGGCCGATTGATCTCTCTGCCTGTGTTGCTGAAAAAATTACGGGGAAAACATTCGTGGAATTAATGCAGAACCGTGTTTTCAAGCCACTCGAATTAAACCGTTCGACGATTCAACCAACAGCAGAGGAACTGAAACAGCTGGCACCACTTTACCAGTCAAATAAGCCGGGGGTCTTTGAGCCAGATTCTTTCGCGTTAGAAGTGGCAGACCGACAAAACAAGCGTCTTTCTACGGCCGGCGGTGGTGTTTATACGACTCTTGATGATCTCGGTATGTTGATGCAACTACATCTGAATCGTGGTATTCACAAAGGAAAGCAAATCATCCGAGCAGAGACTTTACAGAAACTTTACCAACCCCAATCGGGAACCAATGGTCGCTATGGTCTTGCTTTTCAGATACACAAGAGCGGGGTAAATGGTAACTCTCGAATTCTTTCGCATCCAGGTTATTCCGGTCCCGTTGCCTGGGTCGACTTTGAACGAGAACTGGTTGGAGTGCTGTTGATGCAAAGTAACACGGTGAATCGTTCGAAGCATCATCAGCGTATCATTGATACGATCTATCGTTTGATCCCTGCTGTGAAACCTCTCGATTGAAGGCTGTTCGTTCAGCAGGGTGAATCAGTGCGTTGCCGTTTATGTCTGGGCCATCATTAGTAGGGTGGTACGACCGGTGCACCTGCTGTGGCTGGTGCGGCAGGATAATGTGCCGGATCCACATTGATTGGATCGGGAGTGGCCACCAGTGCCGGTGAGCCTAATCGAATTGGTTGGCCGGGTACAGCCAGCATTGGTTGAGAGGCCAGTGACTGGCTGGTGACGGGTTCTGCATGGCTTAGCTGTTGGGAATTCATCATTGCGATCGTCCCCGGATTTGAGCTACCGTATGTGGGCAGAGGGTGAGCATAACCTGCATGGGCTGTACGAGTCTGATAACGGAACAGGCTGCCGTTACCAAGTGGTCCATGCTCCCAGCCTTTTGCGACAATTCGGTCGTTGGAGCTTGGAGTCGCGTATGGCTTTTTGATGGAAGCGATCCGTGATTGTACTTGTGGTTGGTACCATTCGGAGTGGAGAGATTGTTCATACATGGCCAGTGCTTCTTGTGACCGTCCAGTTTGCTGATAGACCTGTCCTAAATGTGCCAGTGCTTTGGGATGATTGGGATCGATATTCGATGCCGTTTTCAAAGATTGCTCTGCGCCAGCAATGTCTCCTGACTGTTGTTGTAACCATGCCATTTCAAGATGAGATTCTGCGATGTAAGGCTGGGTGTCTCGCCATGCGGTGACGTGTTGCACTGCTTCCTGCTGACGTCCCTGGCTGATCATCAATTCGGCTAATCCATGATGCGAAGGTTGGTGAGAGGGATCAATTTTTAATGCATTGCGGTAGGTCTGTTCGGCCCCTGCCAGGTTGCCTTCTTTTTCCATAACGATTGCCAGATTGTGGACATAATCCGGATTGCCCGGATTATCAGCAATGGCTCGGGTAAAAGCTGCCTGCGCTTTGGCGTATTCGCCTCTTTGATAATAGCCATTTCCCATTTCATTACTGGCAACTCCGTGCATCGAATTGCAACCAGAAAATATTAAAGTTCCCAGCGATAAGGTAATGATCAAGAAGCTGATAGACGAATTTTTAATTCGGGTTGAGTGCATCGTGCACATCTCCATCGTTTGTAAGCATGAAAACAAAATCAGAGGCTGGATTGATGCTGGCAGAAAATGGTCTGGGTAGGAATTGAATTGTTTGTGTGAGTCGTTTAAGTCATGAGATGACCAGGAGGAAGTGCGGGAAAGATAACAATCCTTTGAAATATCGGCAAGAGGAATCTTCGGATTTTTTTACGGAAATCGAATGCGGGGATAAAAAACAATAAGAACGCTAAGTTGTTCCTGGTAAAAGAAATAGGCGTATTTAATGCTGGGTGATGTGATTCCAGTCGTAGAGTTTTGGGACAGACACATAGATTACTTTTGCGGGGCTGGTGCAGCTGGTTCGGGTTCGACCAGTGATCCCTGTTTTTCAATATGCGAGAACCATTTTCGCGCAGTGGAGCGTCTTTGTGTTGGTGTTGCAATGGATGAGTAGTCGATCGGTCTGCCTGTGAGCTGATGGATATAATTGAAGGCCAGTTCCCTGACAGCAACATGAGGATGCTCAAGCCATTCCACAAGCCTGCCTGAAATGAACCGATCCTGTGCATCCTCTTTCTGGAATCCCCAAAGTAGTCGTTCCATGATCTCAGCCAGTTCTGGAGAAAACTGTTCTTTCAGCGCGATTGTCAATAATTTTCCATTTTCAGGATCTCGCGACAGCCAGTTACGGATTCCGTTGATCGCGGTAATCCGCGATTCATGGTGGTCCACTTCATCAAGCACTTTCACCAATTCCTGATAGCGGTTCGTCATCACCAGGGATTTTGTTCCTAAGTCTGAAATGTTCGGCTTCAAATCCTTGGTGATTGCAGGCATTGTGAGCGATATAAGTTGGTCATCATTCAATTCTTTGGCAAAGGCTGCGATGGAGCGGCGCGAAAGATAAGAGTTGTCATTAAAGTCAGGTTCGACCCAGCGGGGGACACGTAAAGGTTTTGATTGACCGGAAGGGTGAATCTTTTCCTCAGCACGATCTTTGGCAGACAGGGACATCCAGTTTCCTGCATCAATGGTCTGTACTTTGCCTTTGCCATCAGAGAAACGGATCATGCCTGAGTAGGTATATAAAATTCCGGTATAACTGTTTTCGCCAAGTGCCTCCCCGGGTTTGCTTGGCTGTACCGCATCGATCTCAATCCCACAAACACTGTCTGTGGTGACAAGTTCAATTCTCCAGAGCTCGTTTCTTACTTTTATAGACAGAATCGGACCCGCTGCATTTTTTGCTTCATTTAATCCACGTGATGCTTCAATACGGATTCGGCCTTCCTGGATCTTAAAACCCATTTCAGCGGCTTTACTTTTGCCTTCATACGTGACAGCGGTGCCGGGAAGTAGTACGACCTTGCAGAGGGCTTCTGGTATATTGATTCGTGCGGTGAACGGTTCAGGTGAAGCAACGGGCATACCAGCTTGAATCGGACTGACTTTTGAACGGGTGACCCAGTCATTTTTGTCTGCGAATTCGCGTTTGTCTCCAGCTCGAGTCAAAAAGAAACCATTTTCAGATTCAATTTGCGCAGCCGGTGCTTTTTCTGGAACATCTGCTAATTCAATTTTTGGTGGAATTTTGTTTTTTGGGATGTTAGCGGTATTTAATGCGACGGTTTTATCGGGAGCTGTAGTTGCAGGCGGTGTCGAAAGAGGTTTGGTTTTCGTCGTGTCTGTCTTTACAGTCTGTGTCGTTGCGGGTGGTTCAGCAGAGGGGGTTTTTGTCGGATTAGGTATAGAGACGGTCTCATTCTCTGCATCTGCTGGAGGTGGCGCATCGAATGCCAGCGGTTTCTTGTCCATCGGGGCTGACTGAGGATTTTTCGTTGAAGATTGGCCATCTGTGGCTGTTGTTTGTGTGGTTGCTGGCTGATTATCAGCAGGGTCGGTTTCTGTCTGTTCGGTGTCTTCCGGTACTGGAATGGGGGCTACCTGATTATCAGGTGTATGACTTGCTAATTGTGTTGACATGTCTTGGCTTGAAAAGAAAGTGGGATCGCCAAAGAAAAGACCAGCCCAGATGCCACCTGCTAACAAAATCAGGAAATAAGGCGTGAACCGTTTCCATAATGGTTTCGTCTTGAGGTAATCCGGAATGCGGGAAGAAAAAGGTTCAGGCTCTTTTGCAGGAACGCTACTTCTTAAAGGAGCTTGTGCTGGCTGCTGGTCTGGTTCTGAAGTGGTGGTGCTCTGGTTGGGTTCTGTCTCTACTCCGGGAGCGACGGATCCCAGAACGTGTTCATCAGCGATGGGGCCTAAGGCATAAATCCGTTCGCGTGTATTTGCATTGACTGTTGCTGGTTCTCCTAGAACCAGTGTCAATATTTGATGAGATGCAGCAACTTCTACTAGATTGACATCAGAATTCAGACAGATTTTTTCAACATCCGCCACGATCTCTGGTGTTAATGTATTATCCAGATATTCGGCAATCGTATTGGCATCCGGGTTGGAGCCAGTCCCATCTATTTCTGGAGCGGTTAAGCGGCGTCGGCGCATGACGTCTTTAATTCGGTCAACAAGCGAGGAAGCATAGCTGCTTTCTTCGAGCTTCATCCCAATTTCTTTAATCTGATTCGGTTCAAGAACGTCATCCAGGTAGGCGATTAATGTTCTTAATGTCAAACGCATAAAGCACCATTGTCCGTTAAAGAAATTACGAGCCGTTGTTGTTCAATTGAAGTCAGAACCCGCGAAAGTACATGAGAAACGGGTCTCTATCATTAATAGTGACCCTCCAGACGGAATTCCGTACAAGAATCTGAAGGATTTCCCGAAAGATTGAGGAAACGGTTTTGTAGAATTCGCTCAAGTCTCAAGGAGAACGGCGTTTAAGTGAGGTCTAATTAGCCTTGGGAGAAACAGTTTTGTTTCTTTGAGCCGTCTTTCGATCGGGACCCTGAATGATGATCGGAACAAAAAGTTCTGGGAAATCGGCGTCATTGGTTTTAATGACAATCAATCCATTATGCTTTCCAGGGGGGATAGTGTCCTCGACGATCACATCCAGTTTCTGCTGTCGAAGTCCATTCTTAATTTCCAGGTTGCCGAGTTCTACTTTGGCGTACTTTGTCGTGCTTTCGACACTGATGACTTTGAAATCGGTTTCTGTGCGATAATCAGAAACGGTAACAGGGTGTGTGGTGCGACCTGGTGTGAATTGATAGACGACCAGTGCTTTTGGTTTCACGATAAGTCTGCGGATTGGTAATTCCAGTTTGAGTGTTAACCTTGTCGAGCGTTCCTGCGTATCCTCATAGTTGAAATCGACAAAATATTCTTTCTGGCCGGGTGATTCTCCCGCAGTTGCCATTTTGAGTTGAAATTCGCCGACTTCGTTGGGCAGGTAGACTTTTTTCTCCAGTTGAGGATTAAGGCATCCACAACTGGGGATGAGTTTTTTTACTGTGACTGTATGTTTGCTGAGGTTCTTAAAACGAAAACGAGCTCCGACGGTGCGTGTTGTTTCTTTGACAGTGCCGGTGTCAACAAGATAGGTTTCGAATGCCAATGCAGGCCTAGGCTCACCCGCCTTAGATTTTTGCTCTCGTGATCCGGCCAAGTGAGCATAACTGGCCGTAATGAGAGGAAGAGTGGCCAGGAACAGTAGAACGGGTCTGGTCCATCTGGAATTTAAGAGTCTATAACGCATGGCATCCGTGCCTGTTAAAATGTCGGTCTGTTAATTTTGAATTCAAATGTGATGTATCATTAACACAATCGAGTCTTCAGGGCAAGATCGGGTTATTTGGGTTACTTTTAGTGCTATTTCAGGTATCTGATTTAGGTGTACTGTCTGAATTTGTGGTCTGAGATTTCAGGCCACTCATCAACAGGAGTCCCAAAAGCATGATGCCCGCACCGACGTAATAAGGGGAGTTGATACTGCCCGGGATGAAGCCGTTTTGCGTTCCTTTAAACAGAACAATCCCGGCCAGTGGACCCAGAATGCGGGCCAGAGCCGAGATACTTTGTCCGACTCCCAGAACCCCGCCTTGCTCATCATCTGGCGTATTGAGTGACAGAAGTGATTGGAGGGAAGGGGTGGTTGCAGAAAAACCAATGACAGAGATAGGGAGGACGGCATACAGCAAAGCGTAGGATCCGGTGTTACCCGCAACGCCGATCAGGAGCAAGCCTGCCACCATCAAGATAATCCCCACCATTCCCATTCGATATTCACCAATTTTGGGGATCAATCGTCTGACCAGAAATCCCTGACTGAGAGTCAGGATTAATCCGATGTATGCAAAAACGTAAAAGTTACTACGGGCGGCAAATCCCAGTTCTTGAGTCAGCAGGGAGAGAGTGGATTCGAATTGTGCGAAGGCGAAAGTGGTTAAAAAGATGGTAAACAGGATCAAACCAATTCGTGGGCGAGACAGAGCATGTTGGAAACTGTTGACATCAAACCAGTGCAGACGTTTGGAAAGAGAATTTGACTTCTCTTTACTGAGAGATTCGGGCAACATGAAAATCGAGAGTAAAGCGGCAATTCCCGACAGAACGCAGGCAACATATCCGGGCGCAGCGCTCGGTGTGGCGCCCACTTCAGAAGAGACAAAGGCAGCCCCGATCAAAGGTCCAAACGTGAAGCCGATACCAAATGCCGCGCCAATGAGCGCCATGCCTTTTCCTCGTTCTTTGGGCCCGGTAATGTCTGCAATATATGCTTGCGCTGTTGGGATCGTTGCACCAGCGATTCCTGCACCGATGCGTGTTATGAATAACCAGGACAAAGCACCAATTCCCAGAAACATGCCTTCTTTACCCAGAGACGTTGCGAAGCCAAACATGCCGTAAAAGATGGTGGAGCCTGCGAGTCCGAGAATCAGAATTGGACGTCGTCCAACACGGTCAGAGAGACGGCCCCAGATCGGAGCAAATAGAAACTGCATCGCTGAAAACGATGCCATCAGCAGGCCCAGTGTACCGCCACTTGCTTCAAAGTGTTCTCCGTATCGAGGCAGTAACGGTAAGACGATTCCGAAGCCGAGCAAATCGATAAAGACCGTCACGAATATAAGCAACAGGCCTGCCTTGCGTCCTTGCGACACGTGAATATCCTTTGAACTGAGTTGCCGAGTTTATTTAAAAGAAACAATGCCGAGGGGGTTATTCCTCGGCATTGTTGAATCATGATTGAATTAGCGTTTGAATTCAAGAGACAATGATCAAGCAGTTTTATCTGCAAAATCAGCTTCCGGTGTGGCCGGGTTATCAGGATCAAACCATTCTGGTTTGAATTCAATCCGAATTTTGTGCTTCATCGCCAGGTTGGAAGTCAGGGCCATAATCGCATCGGCCATCGCAACTGTTCCGTTACATTTCAAACCACCTTCATAAGGGCCTTTGAAGTTATTGGTGCGAACGCAGTGGCAGAAATGCTCCATTTCTTCCGTGTATCCGCGGCTGATTTTCTCTCCAATGGCCTGGTTTACGTCCGAAGCGGCAGCAGAAGGAGCCGTTGTTTCATACGCGTCCAGAACCGGGCCGCTTCCATCACTGGAATTAATGACCCAGAGGCGCTGGTCTGGTCCACCGCCACCTGTCGAGGGGCTGGCTTCTTTGAAGAGCAGTGCCTCTTTTTCGGTTTTCATAATCAGTGTGCCGCGGCTACCCAGTACCGTTTCCCCATAAGGTTCCCAGCGGTTGGTGTTGATTGATGAATAAGTCACGATGCAGATATCGCGTGGATTGGTTTTGGCATCGTAATTGGGACCTGGGAATTCGAAAGTCACATAGACATGATCATCGATTTCGCGATCGTCTTCCTGTTTGTCCTTGGAACCAATGCCTTTGACGCCATAGAAGTTCTTCCCGCCATAACCTTGCACGGCTATGGGGTGGACTTTTCCGAGAAAGATACTGCAGGCATCCAGCTGGTGGCTTCCGAGTTCTGCCATCAATCCACCACCGGTTTTGTTATACAGACGCCAGTTGACCAGTTCGTCCATATCATCGTAGCCATACTCTTTGACTTTGGCTTCCAGTGCTTTTGTGTCTTCCTTGGGAACACTTTTGCGCCAACTGTCGCGGCCCGGGAAGCTGTTGTTGCGGTGCCATTGTGCGCGAATGTGTCGGATGTCACCGAGCCTGCCTTCTTTAATCAGCTCGTTGGCAGTTTCGTAGAGCACGCTGTAATGCCGCTGGTGGCCTACCGCCAGTAGCAGTTTTTTGTCACGCGCTTTTTTAATCAGGTCTTTACATTCGGTAATATTATGTGCCATGAGCTTTTCAGAGAGCACATGCAAACCTGCATCTAAAGCGGCAGCTGCAATGGGGGCATGCTGACTGAGGGGGACAGCAATCACAACTGCTTCCAGCCCTAATTCATTTTTGGCGTCTATCAAGGACTTATGGTCATCGAATTGTTTGATTTTTGATGCTTTTTCCTGGCCCAGTTTATTGATCAGACCTACGCGGTGCTCATTACCATGACCGTGCAATGCATTCATGCGGTTTGATGGTCGCAAGTCGGCAATTGCGACGATGTCCATGTACTCAGGAGGATGCTGTGTGATGAGCACACTACCTTCGTCTCCGGTTCCGATGAAGCCGACTTTAACTGGTTCGCCTTTAAGTTTTTCATACCCAAAAAAGGCGGCACCTAAACCTGTAGTTGCTGCAGCGGCTGCTGTGATGAAATCACGCCTTGAAAACGCTACTGCTTCGTTAAAGTTATCTTTGCCGATTTGTTCCTGTTCGGGAGTTAAATTCATATTTTTGCTCCTGATACGCATCGCGTATCGATTTCCGGTCTGGAATGATTAAGTTGTTCGATTATAGTCTGGAAATAAGGTTTTTGTTAGATTTTCCTGCAGTTCTTACGCAATTGTAAGTGGAATTAAGGGCTTTACTTAGTGGTTTTTTTCTTTTTACGGAAAAAACGAGAAATCAAACCATCGATGCCAAACCAGGTTCCAGTGGGAAGACTGGCAATGGCTAATAATGCGATGGCTTCAATGATATTTTTATTCACAAACAAACTGTGTTCAGGCCCCGGTGCTGGTGGGACTCCCGGCCAGGGGGGCATGACCAGATAGAATGACATCAGCATACCTGCTGCCCCGATCGCGGCGATTCTAGTACCGAAGCCGACCAGAAGCATGATTCCGAGTATGGTCAGGCTGGCAATCGTTAACATATTCACGCGATACATTTGCGTGTCTGCAGGCGGGACGGGCCCTAAAGCAATTTGTTCTGCAGTGAGCAGTTTTGCGGCTTCGGTTTTCATTTCGTCTTCCAGACCTCGGATCGGGTTGACGAGATTGGCCCTCATTCCCTGAATTTCAGCCCAGTGTTTATTAAGATGGTCTAATTTATAGGTCTGATCTGCTTTGGCAAGATTTTGTTCATATCGCTCCAGAGACTTTTTGTACTGCTCGATTTTGCCGATCTTTTTGCCGTCAATCGTCCCTTCCTGTTTTTTATTGATCGAGCCAGCTACTTCAGGATTGCCAAGCAGGGAAGCCCGCATTTGCTCAATGTAGCTGAGCCGGGCAGAGCGTGCGTAAACTTTTTCAACAGCATCATAAAATTCCTGGTCCAGCTTGGTTCCACCCATCAATTTGCCATTAGGGCCTTTTTCAACGGGCACCATTTTCTGCAGGCGTTGCTTTTCTGCGGGTGTTAAATGGCGTTGACCGTCTACGATCAATCGTTTCCGATTTGCATCATACTTAATCGCATTTCCCACGCTTCCCCTGAATTTGACGCTTGGGGGTAATGCACTCAGTTCTGCTGCGAAAGATTTACTGCCATTGATCATCTGCCGCAATTTTGATTTCTGTGCATCGGTCAGGTTCGGATATTGATTGAGAAAGCGTTGTTCCCATGCGAGCCACTTTGCTTCGACTTTTTCAGCGTCCAGCCAGTTCAGATCATCGGGGTCACCCGTCATGTTGCGGTAATGATCGCGGAAAGGACCTTTGGAGTTCCTCAGATAACCGGCAGCCGTCCAGGGTCGGGGAGAACTTAAAGCTTCAATTTTCCACAAGCCTTCATACAGCAGTTGCCAGCCGATCGAGAGCCGTAATACAACAATGAACAGGATTGTGATTCCTGTGATTTTCTTTAAATCTTTCACTCTATAAACCCTTTGTTTTTTAAGGGATGATATCTAACAGGCATGCTCATTAATTTAGCTCAAACGGTATTGAAAGTCTGCTAATCGGCGCGAACACTTCATGAAGTGATCTGGCTTTCATACCAGGAATGAGCCTGTGGTCAGTATATTCCTTTATAGCGACAAATCATTGTGACAACAATTGGTCGCGATCCAGGAACAGAAACTCATTTGGAATTCCGCGAATTACCGGCGAGAGTTTTCGGCCTTGGGTGGGTGCTGGAATTAAAATCGTACCGACATTACTGTGATTATCGCAATACTCCAGGGCTTTTTCGATCCCGATTACATAAAAAGCGGTCGAAAGTGCATCTGCCAAAGCCGCCGTCGGAGCAATAACCGTTACAGACAGGAGTTCCGCAACAGGCCACCCCGTGCGAGGATCCAGAATATGGCCATATCGTTTTCCCTGATGACGAAAATGCTGTACTGAAGACCCACTGGATGACAGGGCATTGTTCTGCAGCAAAATCGTTCCCAAACGCTGACTTGTAAAGAGTGGATTTTTGATACCCACCGGCCAGCCCGGTAGTTGATTGTGAGTGCCTTTGGCAAGAATACTGCTGAAACCGCCATAAAACAGCCAGCTTTCTAACTCCTGTTCAGTTAAAAACTCTCCTGCCACATCCAGTGCATAGCCTTTACCGATGCCTCCCAGATTCAGTTCATTTTCAGGAGTTCGGTATTGAATGGTTTTCGCTTCCGGGTCAAATTGAAATTGCTCAATGCCCGTAAGGGTGAGGCAAACATCAATTTCCTGCTGCGAGGGGATACGCCCCTGTTGTCTGCACTCCCGCCAGAGCGCGATCAGTGGACCGGCTGAGGGATCGAAGCCTCCTTCCGTTTCCAGACAGATCTGTCGCGCTAAATCAAGGATATCAAACAATTGTGAATCGACGGTAACAGGACGTTCGGCGGCCTGGGCGTTCACAAGCGACATCGCGCTGTCTGATCGGTAAACGGTCATTAACTGCTCCAGATTGTGAAGCAGATCCAGGGCATCAGAAGCCTGGGTCACCTGTTGGCTCGGGCCGGGATTCATCACCACGGCAAATTCCGTTGCCATTGCGCGCGTACTCAAACGAACGTTAGAACCACCTGCGGGCGCAGCAAATTCTTCTGTTGCATCGCCGAGATAGTCAGCCAGATTCTCTCCGGTCTGTTCGATCGCATTTTTTAAGACGCGTCCCGTCAGAAATTCACGACGATTACTGTTCGTATTTTTCTCAGACATAGAAGCACGTTCGCCATAAGAGCACGGGCATAAATACACATTAGTCGAGTCTGCAAAACACAGGGTGTGTCAATGCATTAATCCGCGCAGACTCAGAAGGTGGATGCAGATAGCCTTTATGCTTGGATCAGGCGAAGGATGAAAAGTAAGGCACACCTGCAGCCTGTTCTTTGATTTCTGATTCGCTTTGCAGTAATTGCGCCAAAAAGTCATAAGTGCCTGATGTCAGAGCAGCACGGGCATTATCCGGTAAAGTACAATCAAACTGTTGATCGCCACTTTTGATTTTCATCGTTAACAGGTCAACGGTGAGTTCCTGTTCCGGCTGATTATGAATGGTCTGATCGAGGGCTTCCAGTGTGTCACGGCTGGCACAAACGGCGGGAACTCCCAGGCCCGTACAGTTACCAAAAAAGATTTCAGCATAGGATTCGGCGATAATAGCCTTGATTCCCCAGCGAATCAGCGATTGGGGTGCATGCTCGCGGGATGAACCGCAGCCAAAATTTCGTCCGCCAAGCAGTATCGAGGCATTCTGATATTGTGGCTTATCAAAGGGGTGTTCCGGGTCCTGCTTGCGATCATCTTCGAAAGCGTGTTCCCCAAGACCTTCAAAGGTCACACAACGCAAATAACGTGCGGGGATAATACGATCGGTGTCGATGTCGTCCAGTAAGAGCGGGATTCCAGTTCCGGTGATGCTTTCAATCTGATTCATTTTTTTGTCTTTGTTAGCTTTGAATAGGGTCGAATGTGTTTTTTTTGAGTAAATTAAACGGTGGCAGGTTTTAACATTTCTCGAACGTCGGTCACACAGCCATTGATGGCAGCGGCTGCGACCATCGTAGGGCTCATCAGCAAAGTACGGCCTGTCGGGCTGCCCTGTCTGCCTTTGAAATTACGGTTGCTGGAGGATGCACACAGTTCGTTTCCAACCAGTTTGTCCGGGTTCATTGCCAGACACATGGAGCAACCGGCTTCTCTCCATTCAAAGCCTGCGTCGATAAAAATTTTATCGAGGCCTTCTTCAATGGCCTGCTTGCGAACCAGTTGCGATCCGGGAACAACCAGAGCACGTACATGTTCAGATACATGACATCCTTCAGCGACTTTGGCGGCTTCTCTGAGATCAGATATGCGTGAATTCGTACAGGAACCGATAAAGGCGACATCGATTTTCTGGCCCTTGATTGGCTGGTTTTCTTCAAGTTCCATATAACGAAACGCTTCTTTAATCAGTGTCTGTTCCTCTTCCGGGTAACTGCTAATGGGAGCCAGATTTTCGGAGACTCCTACAGATTGTGCGGGTGTGATTCCCCATGTGACAGTTGGTTCAATATCAGCGGCATCGAGTTCAACCACATCATCAAATTTCGCATCGGGGCCGGAAGCCAGTTCGAGCCACCACTGTGCTGCTTTTTCAATTGCGTCTCCCTGAGGAGAAAAGGGTCTGCCTTTCAGGTAATCAATGGTCGTCTGGTCGGGATTGATATAACCACAGCGGGCACCGCCCTCGATGCTCATATTACAAACAGTCATCCTTTCTTCCATCGACATCCGATCGAAGACTTCACCGGCATACTCGTAAGCATAGCCGACGCCTCCCTGAACTCCGAGTTTCTGGATAATATATAACGTGACATCTTTAGCCGTTACCCCAGGGCCCAGTTCACCATTGATCAGAATTTGTCGCACTTTCGGGCGGCCCAAAGCCATTGTCTGTGTTGCCAGCACATGGGCGACCTGACTGGTACCAATTCCGAGTGCAATCGAACCAAAGGCGCCATGAGTACTGGTATGGCTGTCTCCACAAACAATCGTCATTCCAGGTTGTGTCAGCCCCTGTTCCGGCCCGACGACATGCACGATTCCCTGACGGCTGTCATTGACATCGAGCAATGTGATTCCAAATTCACGACAGCTTTTTTCAATGGCAGACATCATCTGTTCCGCAAGATTGTCTGCAAAAGGACGTTCCTGGTTTAATGTGGGAACAATATGGTCCACGGTCGCAATTGTACGTTCAGGGAACATCACTTTCAGGCCACGCTCGCGCAACATTTCAAACGCTTGCGGGCTGGTGACCTCGTGAATCAGGTGTAAACCAATTAACAATTGATCCTGACCGGAATCAAGGTTTTTGACGGAGTGTAAATCCCAGACTTTATCGAACAGATTTTTTGTGCTACTCATCTTTTCTTTGTTTCGTTCCAACTCGAATTATTAAAAATAGATCGTGAAATACTGTCGTTCTTAATTTGTTTTAGGTGTATCAAGATTATCCGCTCTGACACGGGGATTGCCAGCGGGGTTCATGTATACATGGGGATACGTTTTGTCGGGAATCAGCAAACGGGACCAAGAAACATACACAATTTGAGCCTTGAATATAAGGTTTCAGAGCATGACAAAACCAAAAATCAAAGTCATTTACTGAATGCATTCAATTTAACTGATAAAATCCGCTGTTACTGAATGCCTGAATGATGAATTCTACGGCGAAGATTTCAGCAGGTTGTATAACATTGTAGGAATTCCGAAGAGCAAAAGGGGCAAGAATTTTAAAAAGTAATGCTGGAGCCGTTGTATATTGTTCAGCCAGCTTTTAAACTCCACCGCTTGATGCAAGTTATTGTCTCATCACAACTTTGCGAATTCCGGCACCGACGGAAGTCTGGGCGTTTTGCCCTAACATCCTGTATGTTCTAGGTTTGCGTACGCGTTTTGCGCTCATTTTTGCATTGCTTGACGTGATTTGAGACTGTGTTCCCAATATATTTCTATTGGTTTAATACATCGTTTTTTGTTTACAGCGATTTGGATATCACACGTGTTTGAAGGATTAACATCCAGTCTGCAAGGTGCACTCAGCGGTCTTGCCCGCGGTGGGAAACTCACCGAGGGCAATATCAAGGATGGTCTGCGCGAAGTACGGCAGGCATTGCTGGAAGCTGATGTTAATTATGAAATTGCAACCAGTTTCATTGAGCGGGTTACAGAGCAGGCCGTCGGTGAAAAAGTTCTCAAGTCTCTTCGACCTGATGAGCAGATTATTGGAATTGTCCATCAGGAATTAATCAACCTGATGGGGCCTGTCGAACCGGGTTTTGAATACCGACCAACTGGTATCACCGTCATTATGATGTGTGGACTTCAGGGAAGTGGAAAAACGACAACCTGTGGTAAGCTGGCGCGACTCCTGAAAGAGGAGGGGCGTAAGCCGATGCTGGTGGCAGCCGACTTACAACGTCCCGCGGCGATTGAACAGTTAAAAGTCATAGCCGGTCAGGTCGATGTTCCCGTGCATGCCGAGGCACCGGATGGAAACAACGCGGTCAAAGTCTGCCAGAATGGACTGAGTCAGGCGAAGAAGCTGGGGAATGTTGATACGGTCATTCTCGATACGGCAGGCCGCTTGCACGTAGACGAACAATTGATGAAAGAGCTGGAGCAGATTGAACGCAAGCTCCAGCCAGATCAGGTAATATTTGCCTGTGACGCCATGACCGGGCAAGATGCCGTTAACAGTGCTTACGCCTTTAACGAAGCATTGGAACTCGATGGCGTTATCCTGACAAAATTAGACGGTGATACACGCGGCGGTGCTGCACTGAGTGTGAAAGAAGTCACCGGAGTTCCCATCAAGTTTATTGGTGTCGGGGAAGCTCTGGACCGTCTGGAAGCATTTTATCCTGACCGGATGGCGGGACGTATTCTCGGGATGGGGGATGTGGTTTCTCTGGTCGAGAAAGCACAACAGCAGTTTAATGAAGAAGATGCTGCCGACCTTCAGAACCGGATGGCTCAGGGTAAATTTGATCTGAATGATTTCCAGAAGCAGATGGCAACCATTCGAAAAATGGGACCATTGCGGGAAATCATGAAAATGATTCCCGGCATGGGGGGAATGCTGGATACGAATCCGGATGTTGATCCGGGCTCGGAAATGAAACGCATCGATGCCATTATTGGTTCCATGACACCAGCCGAACGTCAAAATCCCGATCTGATTGATCATGGTCGCCGTCGCCGTATAGCGTTGGGTAGTGGTTCGGATCCCTCTGAAATCAGTCGTCTGGTCAAAGATTTTAATAACATGGCAGGAGTCATGCAGAAGATGGCTGGCATGGGAATGCGTGACAAGATGAAAGCCATGAAGGAGTTGTCGTCGGGCGGGATGATGGATCCCTCCGGAGGCATGGGCAGACAGAAAGAGCGAAGTAAACGTGGTGGTGATCCCGCGAAGCTTCGTGAAAAGAAGAAAAAAGAGAGAAAAGCCAAGAAGAAACAACGCAAGAAAAACCGTTAGTCGGACTAGCGGAATCTGAAGTTGTTTCGCATGTATAACAAAGTGTATCTTTCATAAAGTAAGAGTCAAAAGGAGAAGTTTAGTGGCAGTTAAAATTCGTATGAAAAGAATGGGTCGAAAACATCGTCCCTTCTATCGTATTTGTGTGATGGATTCACGCAAGCAGCGCGATGGTGCAGCAATAGAAGAGATCGGTACTTACGATACTTCCGTTGCCGATAAATCAAAGCGTGTGACGATTAACATGGAACGTGTTGATTACTGGATGTCAGTCGGTGCGAAACCATCTGATAACGTTGCAACACTGATCAAAAAAGTAAAACAGAATAAATTTGGAACAGCGGCTGCACCTGCACCTCTGATTGCTCCTAAGGAACCAGCTCCTGAACCGGAACCGGAAACTCAGGAAGAATCAGCGGAGACAGCAGATTCTGCAGAAGCTACTTCTGAAGAGGCAGCGACCCCTGAAGCAGACACTCCCTCAGAATAAGTTCCTGAGATGTTTGGACAGAAGTTCGCTCTTTGAGAGAGCACAATGCGATTTGATATTCTAACTTTGTTTCCCGAGCTATTTGATAGCTATCTTGAGCAGGGTCTGCTGAGGAGAGCGATCCAAAATCAATTAGTAGAGATACAACGTTGGAATTTTCGAGACTGGGCAACAGACAAGCACGCCTCAGTAGATGACCGCCCTTATGGAGGTGGTCCGGGGATGTTGATTGGTTGTGAAACAGTATTTGGATGTGTAGAGCACGTTCAGGAAACGGTTCCAGAGACTGGCAAATTGATCATGCTGACTCCCCAGGGGAGAACGTTGAATCAAAGTCTGGCTCAGGAATTGTCAAAAGAACGACAACTGACATTACTATGTGGAAGATACGAAGGGTTCGACGAGCGAATCCGCATTGGTCTGGAGCCAATGGAAATTTCGGCAGGTGACTTCATTACCAATGGAGGGGAAGTGCCAGCCATGTTGATAATCGAGACTGTGATCCGGTTGATTCCCGGAGTGTTGGGAGATGAAAGCAGTGCCAAGTACGATTCCTTTTCAGAATCGGGGCTGTTGGAACATCCTCAATACACGCGGCCTCAAAACTTTCGTGGAATGGAAGTTCCGGAAGTGTTACTAAGTGGAAATCACCAGGAGATCGCACGTTGGCGTCACGAACAGAGTTTGATTCGAACTCGCGAGCGGCGTAATGATCTTTTAACTGAGTCGGAATCAAATTCAATTTGAACTAAACTTAATGAAAACAGCACGGTTTCAGTCATTTTATTCAGATGATGGTAATCATGCAAAGAGGACTTTGAGTCATGCAGGAATTAATGAAAAAAGTAGAAGCATCCAGCCTTCGCGAAGAGCCACTTCAATTCGAAATTGGTGATACCGTTGATGTGCACTCCCGAATTCAAGAAGGTGATAAGGAGCGTATTCAGATTTTCAGCGGTGTGATCATCTCTCGACGTGGAAGCGGAACGCGTGAAAATTTCACAGTGCGAAGAATCGTTGCCGGCGAAGGTGTCGAACGAATTTTTCCGGTGAATTCACCAAAAATCGCCAAACTGGAAATCAAACGACATGGTCGAGTTCGTCGTGCCAAGCTTTATTATCTCCGTGATCGAGTTGGTAAGTCAACACGTCTGACCGAACGCCGTGCTAAAGTGAAAAAAGTCGAAGAGTAAATCGCAACAGGATAGATGGCAGAAGCGCTGGAGCTGTTTCAGCGCTTCGGGTATCTCAGCTTGAGTTCAGCTTTACCTTTGTTTTCAGGTAATTGCTTATGGCTGGTAAATGGTTCGGAAAGCTTTTGGGCGATAAAGGCGAACGTGCTGCCGTCAGGTTTCTGAAACGGCAGGGGTATTCGATCTTAGCAAAGCAGTATCGGACGGATCTGGGGGAAATCGACATTATCGCCCTGGATCGCGAGACGGTCGTGTTTATTGAAGTTAAAACGCGACAAAACGATTTGAAAGGTCAACCTTTTGAAGCCGTTGCGCGACAAAAACAAAGTCAGCTCACACGACTGGCCAGTTCGTTTCTCAAGAATCATCAGTTATTGAACAGTCCTGCCCGGTTTGATGTGATTTCGATTCTCTGGCCTGTTCAAAAATCAGCACCAGAAATCCAGCATTTCCAGAATGCATTTGCTCCTGCGGGTGAGTTTCAGTTTTTTACTTAATGCGAATCGATTGTAAATCAGAGTTGATCTCTTTACATTAACTTGCATTGTTTCTGGAACGTTTATCTCTGAAGGAAGAATCCATGTCTGCCGAACAAAAAGCTGCTGAGTCAGGTCTTGTTTTTGAACCAATTGAACCTGGTTATCTCAATCTGTGTATTCGAACGGGAAATCTACTAATCACCTCTGGCCATGTCAGTGACCAGAAAGGTCGCCTGGGAGAGAACGTGAGTCTGGAAGAGGGGATTGCTGCCGCCCGCGATTGTGCCATCAAAATTTTACGATCTGTTCGGGATGAACATGGCACTTTAGATGGCTTGAAAGTCATTAAATTACTGGGTTGTGTGAATTCAACTCCGGATTTCACCGATCAGCATCTCGTCATTAACGGAGCCTCAGATCTGTATCATGATTTGTTTGGTAAGACCGGTGATGGATTTCATGCTCGCAGTGCATTGGGGTTTGCCGCTTTGCCCACGGGAGTTGCTGTTGAAATTGAAGCTATTTTTGAAATCGTCGACGCCTAACAGGCCTTCCCAACCAGAAACTGATCTGGTCAGGCCAAGAGAGGTATTGTTGTCGTTTACAGCGATTATTTCAGCGAAACAGGCTTTTCTGGGAATTCGCTTGACAAACTGGCCTATAAAGTGTGTAATAGTATCTGATTGGTATCTTTCAGACGCAAGATATCATTGAAGGGGACCTCAATGATATAGTTTGATCTGATTTGATTTCTCTCGAACCTGCGAAAAGGAATTCCAACCTACAATTTGGGAGTTTTGCTCTCTATCACACCCTTGCTTTTAAAGCACCTGCCTTAAGTACTTTCAACACGTCGAGAAACAAAGCTTTTCTTTGCCATTGCGTGACCTGAAAAGGGGTTATAGCCTTATAACCTGTTTAATTTTCGGAGTTTAAGTATTTTCTGCATTGGGATTGAGATCGCTCTCAGATTTCTGGTTGTCTTTTTCCGATAAACTATAAAGAGAAGGAACTCAATGAGACTGAGGTGGTAATTCTCAGAGTAATGAGCACGTTTCGTGTTAAGCTGAGAGTATCAACAATCTTACTTCTACAATTGAAACAGTGCTGTTAATGGACTTACATTGTTTTTTCTGTAGGAGATTAAGGGTCAGGCTAAGATGGCTGGGTCAAATCAAACACGAGTTGTTATATCCGGTATTGGGGTGGTGTCACCCATCGGTATCGGTATCGATGCGTTCTGGGATAGCATATGTTCAGGAAGCTCCGGCATAAGCCGTCTTGAATCTATTCCGACAGAAAATTTGCCTTCCAAGCTGGCAGCCGAAGTCAAAGATTTTGATCCCGAAGAACACCTTTACAACAAAAAATTTCTGAAAGTCATGTCACGTGACATTCAGCTTGGTGTTTCTGCAGCATCAGACGCGGTTCGGAACGCGGGAATCAAAGGCGGTACTGTTGATCCGGATCGATTTGGTGTCTCTTTTGGTGCAGGCCATATCTCTACGACCCCGGATGAACTGGTTGAAGCCGTTGAGCTTTGTGCTGGTGAATCTTTTGAAGTCACACGATGGGGCGAAGACTTCATGGGACAGATTACTCCCTTGTGGATGCTGAGGCAGCTTCCCAACATGCCTGCCTGTCATATTTCAATCGAGCATAATGCACAAGGCCCCAATAATACCATCACCAGTCAGGATTCATCAGCTCTGCTGGCGTTGTCCGAAGCGATGCGTTGGATTAAACGTGGAGCCGTCGATTGCATGGTAGTAGGTGCTTGCACATCGAATATCAATCCCGTTGATCTTTCTCGTAAGAACCTGATTGACCTTTTATCGCGAGATGAAGACCCCAAACGCGCGTGTCGACCTTTTGACCGTGATCGGAACGGAACGATTCTTGGAGAAGGGGCAGCTGCTTTTGTCGTTGAAAACTATGAGCATGCGGTTCGTCGTGGTGCCGATATTTATGCAGAAGTGATCGGATTAGGTGCGGGCTGTGATGGGCACACACTTTCTGACACCACTCAGCAAAATGATACCGGTCTGGTTCGCGCCATTGAATCGGCGATGAAACAAGCCAACTTAATGCCTCGTGAACTTGGTCACATCAATGCTCACGGCAAGAGCACAAAAATTGATGATCAGGTCGAAGCGAGAGCCTATCACCGACTGTTTGGTGATGATGCTGCAAAAATTCCCATTACTGCTCTCAAGAGTTATTTTGGGCATTTTGATGCGGGTTCTGGTGCTGTCGAGTTGGCGGCAAGTATTCTCTCACTTCGTCACGGCGCAACACCAGCCACGCTGAATTATGAAACTCCTGATCCCTTATGTAATCTCGATATTATTCATGGGGGAATTCGACCACTGACTGTTCCCACTGCAATGACTGTCAGCCGAACCTCGTTTGGCCAGAGTGCCGCAGCGATTCTGCGAGCGATTTAAGAGCTTGCGAGAGACACCTTCTTTCTTCTTCCCGGCTTTTTTTGCGCGCTTTCGGGTATCCCTCTTGAGAACCTGATCGAAAACGATCAGAATAACAGACTGGTCAGTCTGGCATTCGCGCCACTGTTCGGACAACAGTTCATTCTCTGCTATTAATCGCTCATTATTTTCTCAGGAGATTCAGTCATGGCGACAGACGTTCTTGATTCCGTAGTCGACGCACCACGTATCCGTCAAACACAACTCCTGATCGATGGCGAATGGCGTGATGCTCTAAGTGGAAAAACATTTTCAACGGTGAATCCTGCTACGGAAGAGGTGATTGCAGAAGTCGCAGAAGGTGATGCCGCTGACATCGACCTGGCAGTCAAGGCAGCTCGCAAAGCGTTTGAAACGGGGCCATGGTCCAAGATGGATGCCCGTGATCGAGGGCGTTTAATTTATCGTCTGGCGGATTTGGTTGAAAGTAATATTGAGGAACTGGCTGCTTTAGAATCCCTGGATAACGGAAAGCCCATTCGTGACAGCCGCGCCGCCGATCTGCCGCTGGTGATTGACTGTCTGCGTTATTACGCGGGCTGGTCTGACAAAATTGAAGGGACCACCATTCCGATTCGTGGTAATCATTTTTGTTATACCCGACGTGAACCGCTGGGTGTAGCAGGGCAGATCATTCCCTGGAATTTTCCGTTACTGATGACAGCCTGGAAGTGGGCACCCGCGTTGACTGCAGGTTGTACCATTGTGATGAAGCCTGCGGAACAGACACCGCTGTCTTGTTTGCGAATGGCTGAACTGGCTCTGGAAGCGGGGATTCCCCCTGGAGTCATCAATGTGGTTCCCGGCTATGGACCGACGGCAGGTGCTGCTTTGGTGAAGCATCCCGATGTCGATAAGATTGCATTTACAGGTGAAGATGCAACCGCAAAAATTATTATGGCTGATGCGGCTGCCACTCTGAAACGACTCACCTTCGAATTAGGAGGCAAGAGTCCCAACGTTGTTTTTGCTGACTGTGACCTGGAAGCTGCTGTCGCCGGTGCGGAATTCGGTCTGTTTTTTAATCAGGGACAATGTTGCTGTGCGGGAAGTCGTTTGTTTGTTGAGGAGTCTGTGCATGAAGAATTTGTTGCTCGGATCGTTGAGAAAGCAGCATCCCGAAAGTTAGGTGATCCGCTCCATCCTGAAACCACGCAAGGCCCACAGGTTAATCGGGATCAGATGGAGAAAATCTTAAGCTACATCAAAAAGGGAAATGATGCAGGAGCGCAGTGTGTTACCGGGGGCTCACGTTTTGGCGAGAAGGGATATTATGTAGAGCCGACGATTTTTGATCATGTGACCGATGAAATGCCCATCGCCACGGATGAAATCTTTGGTCCGGTATTGAGCATCTTACCTTTCAAAAGTGTTGATGAAGTGATCACCCGCGCCAACAATACTCATTTTGGCCTGGCTGCCGCTGTCTGGACCAGCGATGTAAAAAAAGCTCATCATCTGGCGAACAGCATCAAAGCGGGCACAGTCTGGGTGAACTGTTATGATGTGTTTGATGCTGCTGCCCCTTTTGGTGGGTTTAAGAGAAGCGGAATTGGTCGAGAATTGGGGGCAGCGGGTCTTTCTGCTTATACCGAACTGAAGACGGTCACGATGAGCCTTGATTGAGTGGATTGACCGACGAAAAGGCCATTTTCTAAGCCAAGTCTATAAAACAGGAGTTCGAACTTATTATCTCATAGTAGTTTAGTGTGATTGAATTATGATCTCATTAGTGCTGTAAGGATCGACCAGCAAACAAATTTTGCTATAATCGCCGCAAAATTGAATTCAATTTATCTGGAACAGGAAGTTCGAATGGGACCATGGCATATCATTTTTACACTGGGGGTCTTGCTGGCTGCCGGTTTGATATCAGGCACATTAGGGGAATTACTTCGTCTTCCAAAAGTGACCGCTTATTTATTAATGGGTGTCATTCTGGGTCCGGCAGTTTTTGGTGTAATTCCACATGAACACCTGGAAGAGTTGAATCCGCTGGCTGATCTGGCCATGGCGTTGGTACTGTTTAATCTGGGATGTCATTTTACCTTATCTCGTTTGAAACGCTTATTCCATCGCGTTCTTCCCATTTCGATCAGCGAAATACTTGCTACTTTTTTTGCTGTCTCAATCGGGTTATTCCTGATTGGTGAATCTGGTAGTGCTTCCATTTTGCTGGGAGCTTTGGCGATTGCCACAGCCCCGGCTACAACGATCCTGGTTCTCAAAGAAATGGAATCGGAAGGTCCGATTTCCGAGTATACCGGGATCATGGTTGCGTTGAATAACCTGGTTTCCATTATCGCGTTTGAAGTGATATTTGTCGCTGTCTATTTTTTCCAGAGTGATGGACAGGGGGTTTCGGCTTTTACGCAACTGGGGCATCTGAGTCTGGATATCTTCGGTTCGATCTTTATCGGTGTCTTTGGCGGTTTGATGATCAGCTATGGTAATGCTGTGGTCAAAGGAAGCGGCCGGATCATTATGCTGATCGCCTTGATCGCATTAGCTCTGGGGTTATGTCGGACCACAGGTTTACCTTATATGCTGACGTTTCTTGCGATGGGGTTTACGGTAGCGAATTCTCTGGTAGAAGAAGACGTGCCCAAAGTAGAAACCGAGTTGAATCCACTGACCGGTTTTTTATGTGTGCTGTTTTTTATGATACATGGAGCCGAGTTAGAACCTGATCGATTCATCCATGCTGGATGGATTGGGGGAGGTTATATTGTCCTGCGGTTACTGGGCAAATATCTCGGCGTTTTGATACCTACAAAAATCCGAAAGGAAGAACCAGAGGTATGTCAGTGGTTGGGAACCGCTCTGTTTGCCCAAGCTGGTGCTGCCATTACTTTGTCGGCAATAGCAGTGACTCGAGATCCCGTATTAGGAGGACACCTGCAGACGATCATTCTGGGGTCGGTAGTATTTTTTGAAATTGTGGGTCCCATCATGATTCGCCAATCTGTCTTGCGTGCTGGCGAGGTTCCTTTGATTCACGCGATTCACCATACTGCCGGTGATCCGATCAGCGAATTTCAGGCATTAATTCGACGCTTTTTGGTTTCCTTTGGCCTGCTTACTGAAAATGAGCAGCCACACGACGAAATTATAGTCGAACAACTCTTTCGGAAGAATATCAAAGGGATTTCACAGACAGCGACATTTAATGAAGTGATTTCCTTTATTGAGCATAGTCATGACAATACTTTTCCTGTGCTTGGTGCTAATGATGAGGTTGTAGGAGTCATTCGTTATCAGGACTTGAGTAATACATTGTTCGACCCCAAGATTGGATCTTTGGTTCGCGCTGCAGACCTGGCGAGTCAACTGGAAACCGTCATTTATCCCGATGATACACTGGCGCGTGTCTGGAGTAAATTTCGGGAAGATTCTTATGATTGTTTGCCCGTTGTTTCTCGAGAGCAACCGCATCGAATGTTGGGTGTGATTCGGCGTTGGGAAATATTGAAGTATTATATCAAGGGTCATAAATCTGCTCAGGGTATTGATACTCAGTCAGGCCATTAAACTCAGTGACTGACAATGGAACGGCACATGCGGGCTATTGCGATTTCGTCGAAAACGTTTAAACTGAATAGAGTGATACGATAGCGTTACAAGTCTCAGAAAATCCAAATTTCGATACAGGATATTTCACGGTGAATCGAGTTGCTTTAATCACGGGAATTAATGGTCAGGATGGATACTATCTTTCCAGGTTTCTGAAAAGTAAGAATTATGAAGTTCATGGTATCACTTCTTGCAGTAAGCCAGGGATCGGGGAGCCACCGAAGAACTGTCACTATTGTGATTTTGCCGAAGGTTCCAATCTCAATAAAATCATCAATGAAGTGCAGCCAGATGAGGTCTATCATCTGGCGGCCCAAAGCCATGTGCGACTTTCATTCGATCTCCCTGTTTATACAGCAGAGGTGACGGGAGTTGGCACACTCAGGCTTCTAGAGGCATTACGCTATTACGAGGAACAAAGCCAAAAAAAAGTTCGTTTTTATCAGGCATCTTCAAGCGAAATGTTTGGTAAAGTTGTTGAATCACCACAGAGTGAAACGACTCCTTTTCATCCTCGAAGTCCTTATGCGTGTGCCAAAGTATTCTCTTATTGGCAGACAATCAATTACCGGGAATCCTATGGAATGTTTGCCTGCAATGGGATCCTGTTTAATCATGAATCTCCTCGGCGCGGCGAAGCGTTTGTGACTCGCAAAATCACCAAAGCGGTTGCGCGGATCAAGTTAGGGATGCAGGACAAATTGTTTCTCGGAAATATTGACGCGAAACGAGACTGGGGTTTTGCAGGAGACTATGTTGAAGCGATGTGGTTGATTCTGCAACAGGATCAACCAGATGATTTTGTGATTGGTACAGGAGAGACGCATTCTGTTCGCGAATTTCTGGAAGCTGCTTTTAATGCCGTCGATCTTGACTGGAAGAAGTATGTCGAGATTGATCCTCAGTATTATCGCCCTGCGGAAGTGGAATTGCTCTGTGCAGATCCCTCGAAAGCACGAGAGAAACTGAATTGGAAAACGAAAGTCTCATTTGAAGAACTGGCACAACTGATGGTTGAGGCCGACATGAAGTTGACTCAGCAGGAGAAAATCCTCGGCGACGCCACTTCCTGATGCCGTTCTTTCTTTTCTTCTTCCAGCGCGGATTACCCAATGTCAATTCGAAAAGAAATCGAAGAGCTCCGAAAGAAAATCGAGCATCATAACCGTCTCTATTACATCCAGGCAAAACCGGAAATATCTGACCGTGAGTTTGATCTGGATATGAAACGGCTGGAGCAGCTGGAATCGGAACATCCAGAATTCGATTCTCCAGACAGCCCAACAAAAAAAGTTGGTGGTGCTCCCATAGAAGGTTTCCAGACGGTAGCCCATCGATTACCCATGTTGTCGATCGATAATATCTTTGAAGTGGATGGTCTCAAAGAGTTTGAAACCCGGATATGTAAACTGCTTGGCGAAGAACAGATAGAGTTAACCGCGGAATATAAAATCGACGGTGTGGCGGTTTCACTCATTTATGAGCAGGGAGTTTTAACTCAAGGTGTCACACGTGGTGATGGGCAGCAGGGAGATGATATTACCCATAATGTGCGCACCATCGGTGGGATTCCGTTGCGTCTGGAAACGGAAAATCCGCCTGAGTTACTGGAGATTCGAGGTGAGGCATTTATCAGCAATTCTGATTTTCAAGTTCTGAACGTGGAAATGCAGAAGCAGGGAAAAGAGCCTTTTGCGAATCCCCGAAATACGACAGCCGGTGGGTTAAAGCTGCTGGACCCCAAGCTGAGTGCAAAACGGAAAATTCGTTTTTTTGCTCACGGGATCGGGGCGATCGAAGGGGTCGATTATCAGACCCACGTCAATTATCTGGATGCCATTCAAAACATGGGGATTCCCACCACCCCCAATGTCGAAGCGTTTCCCAATCTGGAGATGACATTGCTGCACGTGCAGGCGATGATGGATGATTTGCATACACTTGATTTTGAAGTCGATGGCATTGTCATAAAGGTCAATCGTTTTGATCAGCGGGAATTGCTGGGCAATACATCAAAAAGTCCGCGTTGGGTCGTTGCGTATAAATGGGAACGTTATGAGTCGGTGACCAAAGTAGATTCGATTGTTTTTCAAGTGGGTAAAACCGGTACGGTGACTCCCGTGGCAAATTTAGAGCCCGTTCAAATTGCGGGAACTTCCGTTTCCCGAGCCAGTCTTCATAACCGAGATGAGATGGAACGGCTGGGTATTCAGATTGGCGACTGGGTTGTGGTTGAGAAAGCCGGGAAAATTATACCTCATGTGGTTCGCGTAGAAGAACATCGTCGCGATGGGAACCAGCAGGAACTGAAGTTTCCACAAAATTGTCCAGAATGTGACGCCACGCTAGTGAAAGATGAAGGCGGGGTTTACATCCGCTGTCCGAATCCGACTTGTCCCGCTTCGATACGCGAAACTTTACGTTTTTATGCTTCACGTCAGGCGATGGATATTGAAGGGATGGGAATCAAAATGATTGAGCAACTGCTTGATCAGAAATTGATCAGCGGTCTGGCTGATGTTTATCGACTTCAGGATCACTACGAGCAACTTGTGAATTTGGAGCGTCAAGGCGATAAATCGATTGAAAATTTACTGGCCGGTATTGAGCGTTCGAAAACGCAACCGCTGTGGCGACTGTTAACGGGATTAAATATTCGGCATGTGGGTACCAGCAATGCACGTATTCTGGAAAAACAGTTTGGAACGATGGATGAAATTGCCAATCAGAGTGTTGAAGACCTGGCGGCGGTTGATGAAATTGGCCCTGTGATTGCCGAGTCTGTATTTACTTTCTTTCACTCGGACTTTGGCAGTGAGCTCATCAGTGAATTGAAAAAGTCGGGGCTGAATATGGGGAGCCCCGTGAAACAGACAAAAACAACAGTCGGGATTTTCGAAGGGAAAACGCTGGTTGTGACCGGAACTTTATCAAGCCTGACAAGGGATGAAGCGAAAGAGCTGATTCAGGAACATGGTGGTAAAGCGTCCGGCAGTGTTTCCGCGAAAACCGATTATCTTCTGGCTGGTGAAAAAGCAGGTAGTAAATTGACCAAGGCGCAAGAGTTGAATGTACCTGTTTTGTCGGAAGCAGAATTTTTAATAATGGTGAATGAAAATAATAGAGTGGAGTAGGGGGCACTATTCCGCAATCGGAATTTTCTGTAAAAGGTTCATCTTTTTTAAGCGTTCCAGTCGTTGTTCCAGATTGGTTTCGTTTTGATATTGCTGCTCCAGATTCCAGAGATCCATGAATACTCTTCCCCGTTTGAGTTTCAGGCAGGCTTCAAATACCGTTTCGATAGAAGAGAATTGTGGAGCAGAAAACTGGCCTGCCTGTTCGAGTTGTTCGAGAATCCCATTGCCCGAGCGGGTTGGGATCAGAGAGCAGCATTCCACTCCCAGTGAAAAGGCATATTCGACTGAGCGAATGGCCCACTCTATGCCTTCCTGTTCTTCCATGAAGGGGGGCTTCAGCAAGATAAATGCTCTGGTCTGAATCGAATGGCTGTTTAAAAACTCAACTGCTTTTGAAAAGTCATCCAGTGTCATCCTCTTGTTTAGTGACTGTAATACCTGTTTGTGAATGGTTTCCAGTCCTAATGCGATTTCCAGTTGTCCGTGTATTAACTGTTGGAAATCCAGGCAAGACTGATTGCAAAGCAGAGGGTGGTTTTCGACGATGACGATCTCGAAAGGCAGAGTTAATTCGGCAATGCGTACAAAATCTTCACGGGGAATTGCTTTAGGATCAAAAAAATTACCACTGTTATATAATTTTACTTGTCTGGATGGAACAAGTCGTGCAAGGGCATACTCTATCTGATGTGGGATCATGCCGGGGCTGAGGGTGTGATTCGTTGTGTTCTTCCAGAGGTCACACATCAGGCAATGAAAAGGGCACTCGTGATTTGTAAGAAAGATAGTTGCTATTTCTGCGAGTGAGCCGTCTGCACTACATTCTGTTTCATTTAAAAACGCATAGGGTATCTTTTCAGAAACCTGGTTTTTCGATGGTCTTGCAGCGAGGATTTCCTGATCACTAAATGAGGGATATGAAAGATTCATATTTGGGCTAATCTGACTTTACAATCTTCAACGACCCAGGATGGGATAAAGTGCAAAGCAGATCTTTTCGAAAAATCTGCTTCTACCAGAGACGCTCACTATGTTGAGATTAATGAAATGCATCGCCGCTTAGATTGGTAATCTGTTTAGGTTATTCGTAAAGGGATAAAAGGGCTTGCCGATAAACGCTTTCCGGTTCAGCGAAAACGGATTGGAAAGAGTCGTTGTTGAGGCTGCCTTCCTGAAAACGGCGTTTTGGGTAGACAGGCATGGAAATGCCTGTGATTTGTTTGATGCCCCTGCACACGATATCACCTTTGAGTGCATAAAGTTTTTTGTGATTCCAGTCGGTCAGTTCGATGTAGGGAATTCCTTCTGCTATTTCGATTACGTTCGGCAAAGCATAAGGGCTGAACCCCTGGAAACCGAGGCTTCGCGCGGGTGCATATGTTCGGACGTGTCCCCGGCTTTGGCCGCCGGAGTATGTTAAGGAGTGTTTAACGGCATTCACTCCCCAGCCTTCCTGATAAAGCATTGTATTGTTGAGCACACTTCGAATGGTTAATTCGGGATTGGCTTCTATCGGATAATCCTTCAGATTTTCATCGCCTCCATCGCCGTCAATTAAATACTTCCAACGTGGATAAAGTTCACGAATTTTCCGGCATAAGGCATAAGTCATTGTGGCAGCTTGAACATCGAGTTGCTTATAGTCTTCCACAACTTTGATGGTTTCTTCGTAGTGTAAACTACTTTGTGGAACTTCGAGGACTTCGAGGAAGAAGCTGAGATTCATTTGTTCCAGGAATTGTAACGCCTGTTGACAATCGGTGCCTTCTCCATCAATTGAAAGCGTAAACGCCTTCATGCGGGATGGCGATTCATTGCGTGTGATCAGTGCATGGTATAGAAGGATGAATAGCGCGCCACTGTCAACACCACCGGAAAAGAGAACTCCCAGTGGTTCCTGTGGAGGAATGGCATCGAGCCACTTATTAATTTCCTTGTAGACGGCACTAATATATTCATTTCCGATCTCATCCAATTGATTTGAAAGACAATTTCGATTTGGATTCAGAAATCGCGTTGTTTTCGGATTGGGGTCGGGGCAGCCGATTAATTGGAGTTCCAGAATATGGTGTGCTGGAACCATGCGTGTGTAAGATGGGTGAAACTGGTCATCCAGTCCTTCATTTTTGAGATACGCATAAATTTCATCAATGCGTTCAGCGATGACCAGGCAAGGGCCTTCTGCACGTTTTGCCAGAAAGAATCTCATCGGCCTGCCGATCGATCGGGCCATTCGAATGAGAGTGCCGTCTTTATGAACAATCGCAAACTGCCCTGCGATTTCTCTGACACGTTCGGGTGAACCACTTCCAACTCGTTCCGTCGCCTCTTCAAAAGTCATGTTAAAGAGTAAATTTGCTTGGGAGTCAAGCAGATTAACAAGACGTTCCACATATTGGTCGTGAACCATTCAATCTAATCCTAAGATTTAATCTACATGGCAGGGGTTATTTATGATGGTTTACGAATATTAAGAGTCAGACTCAGAAATGAAAACTCATTCTGCAAGAAACCTCATTATTTAACTGAAATTTCTTATTATCATTTCGCAGTCCTGATTTGTATCAGATGGAAGTGATTACTATTTTCAAAAAGTGTTCTTTACAACTCTGGAACTTTCAAAGGGGAAACCGGAGTTTGGAATGTCTCCAAAGTATTAAGAAGGTGATCATTTTTTTTCACAGACTGCTTATGGCATCGTGTGATCTAATGAGTCCATGTATTTTGTAAGGCATCATCGGGTCAGTTCAGTGAGAAACCTCTCGTTCTTTATTTTGTGGTCAAAGTCACTTTGTGGATCATAAATGAGCCCAGGCAAATTGAATCAGCTTCTGAATTGGGGGCTACTATCGATCAGATTCGTCTGGTGGGATTTAATTCCAGCGTGCCACAAGCTTTGGCCTTCTTATCAGGATTTCGGGCTTTATAAGCTGTTACGAGTTCACTGGATCACAGAAAAACGACTTCTGTTGGTTTAATTATGGAAAGGGGTAGAGAGTGTTGTAGAAGTCTGATATTTTACAAGATATCAAGGAGAATGCATATGAGTGAGTTCTTTACTGCCGGGAGTCTTTCGCGGCGACATTTCCTGCAGGTCGGTTCGATGGGACTGGCTGGTGGGTTGTCTTTTGCGCAGCGCTGCGAAATTGAGGCCCGCACGGTACAAAAAGTGAGCCAGAAGTCGGTAGTGATGATCTACCTGCCAGGAGGACCGACGCAATTTGAAACGTTTGATCCCAAACCAGACGCCCCCAGTGAAATTCGTGGCTCTTATTCACCCATTCAGTCGAAAGTACCTGGAATCCATTACTGTGAGTTATTACCTCAGTTATCAGCAATAGCGGACAAGTTTTCGATAGTGCGTACACTGGTTGGCATGGAAAATCGGCATGAATCGTTTCAATGTTATACGGGTCGCGCCGGAGGGAGAACCGAAGATGGGGAACCCGCGGGTGGGTGGCCTTCATTCGGTTCGATTGTATCTCAACTATTAGGACCGGGAAAGAATGGGATGATTCCCTATGTGGATGCGGCTCCCAGGATGGCATACAACCCATACAATAACAATGGGAGTCACTTGCAGGGAAATCCATCGTGGCCTGGATTTACCGGCTATAAACACGTTCCCTTTACGCTTGAAGGCGAAGTGAAATCTGATCTGGTTTTAAATGGCATTGATCTCTCGAGATTTGAAGAACGCAGATCGTTACTGGAGGCATTCAAAAGCAGCCAGAAAAAAATTGAAGTTGCCGGGATTGATGATTTTCAAAATCAGGCGTTTCAGATGCTGACTTCGGGTGGTTTTGCGGAAGCCATGGATCTGGAGCAGGAACCGCAGTCCATACGTGATCGTTATGGTGCGTTGCAGAAAACAGATCCCAGTTTCGGGGGGGCTCCGCAAAGCCCTGAGCATTTCATATTAGCACGTCGTCTGATTGAAGCAGGCGTACGTTGTGTCAGTATGGCTTTTGGTGCGTGGGATTGGCATGCGAATCGAGAGGGCAGTATCGAATATTTGTCCAAGAAATATCTGCCCGTCTTTGATCAGGCATTAGCCGTCTTTCTACAAGATCTGGACGAACGGGGATTACTGGAGCAGACGACGGTGATTGTCTGGGGAGAATTTGGCCGGACTCCCCGTATCAATGCCAAGGGAGGCCGTGATCATTGGCCGGGTACACAGTCGGTTCTGATGGCGGGTGGCGGATTGCAGGGAGGCCGTATTGTTGGCCAGACAGATCGAGTCGGTGGAGTTCCTCTGGATCGACCGGTTCATGTTCAGGAAATATTTGCCACGCTGTTCAATAACCTGGGAATTGATACTTTATCTGCTCAGATTACGGATTTATCGGGTCGTCCTCGTTACCTTGTCGATGAAAATCGACGCCCCGTTCGAGAGCTCTATTAGTTTTCTGCAGAAGACTCCTCAGTTTTTTTCGATGCTGCCAAAATTCAAGGACATCTGCTCTAATTGAATTGGAAATAGAGCAAACTCCTATTTTGTTAAAATTGGGTTAAGACGATACTTTTTAACTATGTGTCGACCTTTTACTGAGAGTAATGTTCACAAGCCTGTGTCCCGGTTCACTGTAGCGTCTCCAAGGTCATTTGAAACGAGTCTACTGGAATGAAGGGCGCTCTGGTTAAAGGGATGCGTTCTAGTACAGTAGTTGTGAACCGTTGACCTGAAAATTATATCGCATATACTGCAAGCTACATCTGACTGCGTATCGCGCGCCAGAATATCAGTCAAAAATCTCTCAATGCGCTTGAGACTCGATCATCAGTTCCTTCGAATGAGATGACGCTCTGATCTAATTTTTTTACCAGAAGAATTTCAATAATGCCAAACAGTGCAGAACCTCGGATTTCGCCTCCCAGGTCAATTAAAGACCGTTCTGAAAAATCAAATGAGCAATTTCGTCAGGCACTCGGTCTCGATGAAAATGGTAACGCAACGTGTAATGAGGATCGCGATGAACTATTGCGTTATCTTAATCTTCAGTTAATGGCCAATGGTTACCCGGCCGCTTTGAAAGAAGCTGACCGTACTTTTGCTGATATTTCGAAAGGTTTGCTGGAAAATCACCGACAAAAAAATCGGTTGCTGTCGAGTCATCGTTGTCCCGTAGATCATCGGATTGAAAGTTTTTTACAATCGTATTTGAGTGATGTTGCAGGATCGGATCAGCTGAAATTACCGAATCGCACCCTTGTGCTGGATCGGTTCGGGTTGGCCAGAGAATTATCGCTTCCCGTTGAAGATGATGAGTTTTCCAGTGACCTGGTTCAATCTTATCGTGTCAAAAATGGTGTGTTACATAATCCGAAACATGACCGACGCACAACTGTGGGGACGTTTCATATTACGGAGGGTGGCTTGCCCATCCCGGGGGATAAACGTGCCGTTCCGCGCGCGACATTTGTGAAGATGTTTCTGAATGCCATGCGGCCACCCGAGGAAATGATGTTGTTTCCATTTACTTCACAACAGGCAGAACAGGCATCGGGCTGGGCTTCGTTAATGTTGCGTCCTATCGTCTGTCCTGAAGTTAAAGGGGTGACTTCTGAAAAACGGATGGAGATTCGGTTTTTCACTCCGGGAACGCTGGTGAGTAATCTGGATTTTGTGGAATCCATTTTTGGGAATGCCGGTGATCCGTATGTGCCACAAAATGATGCCGGTCTGGACGTGAAGCATTGGACCGGACACACTGGTGCCGTCATCCTGGCGCCGCACCTGACGGCTTTGACAAAATGTGAAGTGGGGCTTCCGCATTGGGATGACGCAACCGAACGACAGCGACATGACAGTATGTGCTGGAAATCGAAAGAGGAACTTTATAACGATGGTCTGGCGTTTAAAATGACCTGTCGTACGGATGCAGGTGTTATTGTAACGTTGATTGCCGATAACTACTTTGGTTATTGCAAAAAAGAAGTGAAGACACAAATCAGTTATTCTGCCAACCTGTATGGGAATGCAGAAGAAGAACATGCCGGAGGTGCCATTGCGTATCCCAGCTATAATCTGGGCGAAGGGTTTCAAGTCAACAGTGTGCGTTATAACGGTCGAACCTTCGACGATGTGATTCGTGATTATGGTGACCAGATCGAGGGAAAGGCAGAGGGTTATGGAATTGATAAATATTATCCAGAGTTGATTTACATTCCGGAAGATGCTTATGCCAGTCTGCCTGAACAATGTATTCGCTGGTCACGCTCTGGGAAGGAATGTTCGATTCCCTTATTGCCTGGCAATGTTTATATGGCTCCGTCTGGATATCACCTGCGTATGGAAAAACACCCTGCTGCTCCCTCCTGGAGAATCGTGGGCACTTCAGGTGAAGGCATTTTCTGTCATAAACCGTGTACTGTTTCGGGCGGTGGTAAAAGTGAAATCAGCAAGTCTCTGCGTGATTACATGCTTTATGGCCCTGTATTTGTTTCTGACTACGAAAAAGACATGGAATACGTGCGGGAAATAATCGAGAAAGATTATTCAGGGCGCTGGTTAGAGCCATTGTCACCAGATCATCCTGACTATCGACCGAGCAGACGCGTACTGGATGTAAACCGTTCGTTGGGAAGTGTGATTAAGTTACTGACTCCTTCTCCTGCTTATACTCAGGAGTTCAACGAGTGGTTAAATCAAATCCCAGATCATCTTCGCGCGTTAGTTTTTATTATCAAACGAATTTACGGAACCAGTGCAGGGGAAGACTGGTCGACACACTTTGGCGTGGACATCGTCAATGGTACCTATGGGCATGAACTGAAATTTCGGGAACGAAAATTAGTGGGTACTTATTTACGCGTTGGATTATTCTCATTGCTGGGTTGGCGGACATTCAAGTTACGGCAGGACTTTATCGCTTCCATGAAAATACAGACAGAAGACGATATCAGTGCTTCTGTCGTTGTGCCATCCCGAGTGTTGAGTCATCTTGCGGAAGGTGAGAAGAATTACAGTTGCAAGTTTGTCATAAACAGTGAGTACCGTCTGTTTCAGCGTCCTGATGATGCGATTATCAGGGGGCTGGATAAACAGACGGAAGCCGATCTCTCTCGCCCTGGAAATTTCATCTCGAATTTCGAACCGTTGACAAATCAACAAGTGCGCGAGATGAGTAAATACGTTGTGGATTTTGATGCCTTCAGTTCTCCAATGCAGGAGATGTTGCGTGCTGCTGAAGAGACAGACAGCAGTTATGTGGTTTGTTCTGCCAATCCGCGTCAGATTGATGGAAAACCGACTAAAAATCCGCGCTATTTACAGATTCGCCCCGATTTGGTGAAGCCGTTCCATTCCTATGTTACCAAACGTGCCACGCGTCTGTTTCGAGCCATTCCCGCTGACCAACCTGTGAATAATCCCGTGAATGCGGTCATGCTGGGGCGTCGTAATAATCCGCCCGATCGAGAAAAAGGGATTCGCAGTCTTGCCGTGTATTCCCCGATACATTATCAGGAATTACCAGAGTTGTTTATGGACTTCATCTGTTCGCTGACAGGCAAAAGCCCGTCCACCACAGGAGCGGGAAGTGAGGGGGCCCTGACCAAAGGACCCTTTAATGCGCTGAGTCCTGCGGCCGATCTGAATAGTGCACTCGTTGGATTTATACTGACCGGATACGCCGGTTTTTCAACGGCCGCCGGCCACATTGGTCCTGATGTCAGAATGGATCACGATGTCAGTTTATTGATTCCGGAGATCTGGTGTCGCATGCAGCCTGAGGAACGCGATCCGCAATGTCTGATCAAGGAAGAATTACTGGAACCCATTAATGATTTTGAACACAATGGCCAGGTAATTCCCGCCAGCCGGTTAGGTTATCGAATTACCTCAAAATTTCTCAATCGCTTCTTTGGTCGTGTCTTTGATAACCCGGCTTCCGTATTTGATGAGACTATTCTCAAGCCGGAAAAACAGGATCTCGATTCCTTTGTCGATGGAATTCAGTATATCGCTGAGGCACAGCAGAGGGTTGCGTTACAGTATTTTGAGGATGGTTCTTATGAAGAAGTCTGCCCTCCATTACAGGCAATTCTCTCAATTATGGCTTACGGAACATGGAAGGATCATACGATTCACGATTCCGAAGTGCGTTCACTATTCACACAGGAGTCGCTTCTCAATAGTGACTGGTATCAGGATCGCCTTGTCGCACGGCAGAGTCAGGAGATTGCCCTGTTGCAACGTCATCTCGAGTATCTTGATGAGTTCGTTCAGCATCCCGGCTATATGCGGGAATGTAAGCGGCTCAAAATATCAGAACGACGAGAATGGGTAGAACAGCAGTTGACCCATGTTTCCTCTGCGGAATATCTGAAAGAGCTGGTAGGCATGATTGGGGCTCAGCCGCGTGAAAAAATGAATCAGCTAGCTGAATAAAAGCATGTCGCATACTGTTTTTCTTTTCAGGTGATTTGCTAGAATGCCAGCATACGTCGTTTGTCGTTCCACCCGCATAGAATATGGGGTGATTATCATGGACTACGGTCGACTGGATTGACGGGGCTCTGAATTTCGATTGGTCGAGCGAATTTCACCAATGTGTGTAGCGGTGTTCAATAATATCAATAAGACAACTTCTTAATAAATGAGTACAGGTTTTAAACGTATGTCTGATCGCGCCGCTCGAATTGAAGCTCTCTATCAAGCCATACAGGATCGGATTCTGATTCTGGATGGAGCGATGGGGACTATGATTCAGAATCATAAACTCAAAGAAGCAGATTACCGGGGAGAACGCTTTGCGGACTACCACATGGACATCGCCGGTAATAATGACCTTCTCTCGCTGACGCAGCCTGAAATTATTCAGGGCATTCACCGCGAATATCTCGAAGCGGGCGCGGACATTCTGGAGACGAATACGTTTAATGGTACTCAGTTGTCTCAAAGTGATTACGAGATGGAGTCGCTCGCTCATGAGCTGAATCTGGCCTCGGCACAGTTGGCACGATCTGTAGCGGATGAAATCACCGCGAAGACACCCGATAAGCCGCGTTGGGTAGCTGGAGTTCTGGGTCCTACCAGCCGTACGTGTTCGATCTCCCCAGATGTGAACGATCCAGGTGCGCGGAATGTCACTTATGATGAACTGGTTGAAAATTATCTGGAATCGATTGATGGCCTGGTGAAGGGGGGGGCTGATCTACTGTTGATTGAGACGATCTTCGATACGTTGAACGCCAAGGCGGCGGTGTTTGCGGTTCGGACTTATTTTCATCGCGAAAAGATCGAACTTCCGATCATGATTTCGGGTACCATTACTGACGCATCCGGGCGGACCTTGTCGGGACAAACCACGGAAGCATTCTGGAATTCGCTATCGCATGCCAGGCCATTTTCGATTGGCTTAAATTGTGCTTTGGGCGCGACCGAATTACGACAGTATGTCAAAGAGTTATCACGGGTGTCGGATACATACGTGTCGGCTCATCCCAACGCAGGACTGCCGAATGAATTTGGTGAATACGATCAGTCGGCTGCTGAAATGGCGGAGATTGTGGATGAATTCGCCAGTAGTGGGTTTCTTAATATTTTAGGTGGATGTTGCGGAACCACGCCGACACATATTAAGGCGATTGCAGATGCAATGGTGAAGCATTCGCCGCGAAAAATTCCGGAGATTGAACCGGCTTTGCGCCTTTCCGGACTGGAACCCTTCAACGTCACAAAAGACAGTCTGTTCGTCAATGTTGGCGAACGCTGTAACGTAACCGGTTCTGCGCGTTTTAAACGTTTGATCAAAGAAGACGAGTATGATACTGCACTCGAAGTGGCATTGCAGCAAGTGCAAAATGGCGCAGACATCATGGATGTTAACATGGATGAAGGCATGCTCGATTCGCTCGCAGCGATGACTTCTTTCCTGAATCTGGTGGCTACTGAGCCAGATATTGCACGAGTGCCTGTGATGGTGGATTCCTCCAAGTGGGATGTCATTGTAGCGGGGCTCAAATGTATTCAGGGCAAACCCATTGTGAACTCGATCAGCCTGAAAGAGGGTGAAGCAGAGTTCTTAGAGAAGGCACGGTTGTGTCAGCTGTATGGCGCCGCGGTAGTGGTGATGGCCTTTGATGAAGAAGGGCAGGCTGATACGAAAAAACGCAAGATCGAAATTTGTGAGCGTTCTTATCGCTTACTGCGCGATGAGTTAGATTTTGCACCGCAGGATATTATTTTCGATCCTAATATTTTTGCTGTCGCGACGGGGATCGAAGAGCATAATAACTATGCCGTTGATTTTATTGAAGCGACAGAATGGATCCGAAACAACCTGCCGCACGTAAGTGTTTCTGGCGGAGTGTCGAATGTCTCTTTCTCGTTTCGGGGAAATAATCCAGTCCGTGAGGCCATTCATTCGGTTTTTCTCTATCATGCGATTCGCGCTGGTTTGAATATGGGGATTGTGAATGCCAGCCAACTAGCCGTTTATGACGACCTGCCGACAGATCTAAAAGACAAAGTGGAAGACGTCATTCTGAACCGAACTCCGGAGGGAACAGAAGCGTTGCTGGAAATCGCAGAGCGTTATCGTGGTGATGGTTCTTCCAGTTCTGCAAAACAGGAAGATCTGACCTGGCGTGAACTGCCCGTGACGAAACGCATCGAACACGCATTGGTCAGAGGTATTTCAACGTATATCGTCGAAGACGCAGAACTCGCGCGACAGGAACTGTCCCGGCCACTGGATGTGATTGAAGGCCCGTTGATGGACGGAATGAACGTGGTGGGCGATCTATTTGGTGCAGGAAAAATGTTTCTGCCGCAGGTTGTGAAATCGGCGCGGGTGATGAAGCAGGCAGTCGCTCATTTGCAACCCTATATTGAGGCAGAAAAAACTGAAGCGAGTAAACCCAACGGTCGAATCCTGATGGCGACCGTCAAAGGGGACGTTCACGATATTGGGAAGAATATTGTGGGAGTCGTTTTACAGTGCAATAACTACGAAGTCATTGATTTAGGGGTGATGGTCGCTTGCGAAACGATTTTACAAACGGCACGGGAAAAGCAATGTGACATTATTGGTTTATCGGGGTTGATTACTCCTTCTTTGGATGAAATGGTTACTGTCGCCAGTGAGCTGCAGCGACAGGGTATGGATTTACCGCTTCTGATTGGTGGCGCAACGACTTCGAAAGCACACACTGCCGTCAAGATTGACCCGCAGTATGACCGGAATCAGGTTGTGTATGTCGCCGATGCTTCGCGAGCCGTTGGTGTCGCGGCTGCTTTGCTATCGGACGATCAACGCGATAGTTATGTGAAAAAAATTCAGAAAGAATATGTGACGGTTCGTGAAAGAGTGGCGAATCGAAAACCGCTGGGTACTCCCGTTCCTTATACTGATGCAATTAAGCAGGGGGTTCAAATCGATTGGGAAGATTACACACCTCCCGCACCAACGTTTACCGGCACAAAAACTCTTGATGATTATCCGTTGGAAAAACTGGTTGACTACATTGACTGGACACCGTTTTTTATCAGCTGGGATCTGGTCGGAAAATATCCAAAAATTCTTGATGATGAAGTGGTGGGAGAAGCAGCTCGCGATCTATATGCGAATGCACGAACCATGCTCCAGAAAATCATCGACGAGAAATTATTGACGGCCCGCGCTGTGATTGGATTCTGGCCTGCCAGTCAGGTTGACAGTGATGATATATCAGTCTATGAGGATGCAGACCGCAATAATGAGATCGCCCGGTTACATCATATTCGCCAGCAGATCCGTAAAAGAGGCCAGGAAGAGAAGCCGTTGATCTCGCTGGCTGACTTTGTTGCCCCGCGGGAAAGTGAAAAGGTTGATTACATTGGTGGATTTGCCGTTACGGCTGGCATCGGCGCAGAAGAGTTAGCTAAATCTTACGAAGAACAACATGATGACTATAATAGTATCATGGTGAAAGCGCTTGCGGATCGACTGGCCGAAGCGTTTGCCGAACATCTGCACGAACGTGTAAGAAAAGAATTCTGGGGTTACAAGCCTGACGAGGCGATCGATAAAGAAGCCTTGATTAAAGAAGAGTATAGCGGCATTCGACCTGCACCCGGCTATCCAGCGTGTCCCGATCATACCGAAAAAGCGACACTGTTTGAGCTGTTACAAGCCGAGAGTGAAATTGGAATCGAGCTGACCGAGCATTTCGCCATGTTCCCGGCTGCTGCGGTTTCGGGCTGGTACTTTTCCCACCCGGATTCACGTTATTTTCATACGGGTAAAATTGATAAAGATCAATTGGCATCACTGGCTGAGCGAAAAGGGATGAGTCTGGACGATATCACGCGCTGGTTGCGTCCTGTACTTCTTGATGATAACTAATCACTGGCTCTCTTTACGAGTTCGCTTTTTGAATCAGAATTCCTCGTTCGTGATTCTGATTAGGTTGCCATTGATGTGGTTCTGCACTCGAAGATTCCTGTTCTTCGAATTGCAATATTCTGCCTAACACAAACCAGAAGTCTGACAATCGATTGAGGTATTGAGGCACAGTCGGGTTGATCTCATCTGTGATTTCCCAGACCTGAATCTCTGCCTGTCGAACAATAGTTCTGATATCGTGTGACATTAAAATACGTAGACTTCCCTGGGGCAGGATGAAGGAATCGAGGGGCGTCAGAGCTGGTGTCAAACTGGCTATGATTGCTGTAATTTCTTCGACTTTTTCAGCGGGAAAGCGAGTTAAAGATTCCTCCGGTTTGATCGGAGTACATAAATCGGATCCCAGATCAAACATTTCCTGCTGAAATGAGTTGGCAAGTGCGATCAGATCGATCTGACAAATCTTTTCATCAGGTAGTGGGATTTGTAATGGCGTCTGGTTGCATTCATGAATGAAAAACCCGAGCTTTACGGAAATTCGTTCGAATAAAGAGAGTGCTTTAATTCGAGCAGACGATTTGGAGACACGCGATCCATCGTTCAGGTAGGTCTCGCCCTGATCGCCTGTTTTGGTGACGATCATATTCAAATGGACTTTTCCGCGTTCTAACATAATTCACTTCCTCTGTCTGAATAAAAATCGTTGACCTTTGTGATTTTTCTATGAAGGCTCCTTCTTGTTATAGCAGGACTTCCGGGTCAGCAAAGTGATTGCATGGTTTATTGATGACTGTTTTTATGATTCAGATTCGTCAGAGCAGATTTTGTAAAAAATCGCATGAAATGTCGAAAAGTTCAGCACAAACCAGTGGTTTTATATGGCTTTACAAGCCTGGAAAGAGACTGTATACTTTCGACCGAAGCCTAGTCCTTCAAGGAATTTCGGGCTTTTGGAGAGGTGGCAGAGTGGCCGAATGCACCGGTCTTGAAAACCGGCGTGCCGCAAGGTACCGGGGGTTCGAATCCCCCCCTCTCCG
>JAHZKX010000054.1 GCA_022600195.1 Planctomycetota bacterium | reverse complement strand
GCTGGAGCACATGCTTTTGGAGCAGGAGCACAGCAAGCCTTGGGAGCTGGAGCACATGCTTTTGGAGCAGGAGCACAGCAAGCCTTGGGAGCTGGAGCACATGCCTTAGGAGCAGGAGCAGCACATGCTTTAGGAGCTGGTGTGCAGCACTTATTGCCTGTGTTACAGTTTCCATTGTCACAGCTTGATTCATCATTGCAGCAGCGACGTTTGAACCAGCCACGCAGCCTTCGAGCAGGCTTGCAGCAAGCAGGAGCAGTTTCACCACAGCAAGGTGGTTTAATGTTGGAGCACGCACGTTGGTATGTATAAACGTTTGGCTCGCATGGTTTCGTAATAGTGGGTTTACAACACTCGGGTTGACAGGTCGAGGCACATTCACAGCTCTTTGCAGCCCCGCGGTTAAGCGAAAGGTCAAAAAGATCTGCTTGTGCAACGACATTCATCCCCAATGCCACAACAAGTGCACTTAACAGACTAATCCATTTCATAGAATAGCGTCTCCTTCTTAGGTCGAATTCTGACCATCATAGACAGATTGATGTGCCTCTTATGTCACATCATTTACGGTTACGGCGCGAATTTTGTTTTGTTCCTTGAGGGACTGCTTGCAATTTCAATTTGAAATCATCAATTCGCGCTGGCTTGAAGTTTAAAGGAATCATTCCATTACAATTCCTTTACAATAGTAATTTCAGTAATTTCGATTGTGGTTGATACTCTTACGAACATCATCCCAATTCACATCCGAAACGTTTCATTCGATCATTCAGATATGAATTCTCATTGCGACTGCTACAATCTATCGGCGTGCTGTAATCGTCGCTTGAATGTCTCAAGTCATTATCAGATAAAAAGGTTACGTCAATTTTCACACGGTTATATGCTTCGTAACGGTTGGTTAAATTGGGGGAAATTTCCGATTGAAAAAGTGCAGATGTGCCCCTTGAAATGTGTGAAAATAGGTGGGCTGTATGTCGAGGGGGGATTTATATTTGACCGTGGTGGATGTGACTAATTTGAGGAGCCACCTGTTCCTGTCAGCTATTTTTGTTGCATGGTTTGCAACATCTTCATGCCTTTGTTGTTGAGAAACATGCCTCTAAAGTTTCTCCAAGCTACCTGAATCCCATTTAAACTTTGTCGATCAGAGCTGTCTGGAACAGTCACAACTAATTTTTTCTCTTTTCCAGATAGCGGTTCTGATCTAGAAGTGGGAATTGTAAGTGAAAACAAATTTATACAATTTCTCAGTGTCATGACGTTTGTTCGAATGGACCTTTGGCTCTTATAACGTTGTCAAAAGCAATTAATTGTATCGATTGAACAATCCTTGCTTTTGACTAAATTAACGTACATAATAGAGTTGTTGATTTAAAGCTGGGCCAAAAGGAGAAAAAAATGCGGTATCTTCTCATTCTGAGCATGGCTTGTCTGATAAATATGCTACCAGAGCTGGCTTCTGCTCAGAGGAACCATTCGGCTCACAGGCATCACCACCACCACTCTCATCGCGGTCACTCTTATTCACGCTATTATGGTCGTACCTGGGCCAATCCTGGATGGTCGGTGGGTGGTCGTTCGGGAAACGTCAGTTTCAATTTTTCCTTTCCAGGTAGTTCCTATTATGGAAACCCTTATGGCCCGTACTTTTATAATCGCTTTGGCTATTACAGCACCGATGCCTTTATCGCAGGCAATCCCGTCTTATTTTCCGGAGGCTATTCTTTAAACGGCTTTTACCCAATACTTCCTGGTCTGGGATATTCTCCTCCTGCCGTTTATCCTTATAGTAATGTGCCGGGAACTCTACCCACGTTGCCAAATACGACGCCATTGAACGCTCCTGGTCCTGCTGCAAGCAATATCCCACTGAATAATGCATTGAACGAGGATGTCGCTCGCTGGAACGGTCAGAATTATCTCCCAAAACCATCGCGAAAAATTCAAAGACACATCATTCCCTCCACAAGGCATGCCAGAGAATTAAGTCTGAGGAATCAGGTGAAAGGGGATGAATACTTCAAAAAACAGGATTACCGCAGAGCCTATGATCGTTACAAACTGGCAGCTTCACTCACGAAAGATATCGCCACACCTCATTTCAAAAAAGGCTTTGCTTTAGTAGCGTTAAAACAATACAAACGGGCTGCTTTCGAATTTAAACAAGGATTGATTCTTGATCCCAGCTGGCCCGTTACAGGTGAAAGCCTCACCGCGCTCTATGGTGTTGACAATGTGATCGCGAAAGATTCGTTATTACATCAGGTTGCCGAGTGGGTCAAAGAAGATATTCGTGATCCGGAAAGACTGTTTGTGTTTGGAGTGGTCTTACACTTTAATGGACAGGTGGAACAGGCAACTGACGTAATCAGGACGGCAGCCCGTCTGGCAGGCCGTGGAGATCATTTTCTGGCATTTCTGGATCCTCAACCTGTTGTTGGCGAAAAGCAAATGATTCCTGAGAAAGGGAGTCAATCAGGTTTTGTCGTCGATCCGAAGAAAACGCGGGGCGCTGCTTTTGAATCTAAAAAGGGGCAACCGCAGAAGACGCCTCTCAATCCTTCCGGATCCGCACCGGTTTCCAAGCCGCTTACTCTGCCACCACCCCCGACAAAGAAGTTACCTGTGATTAACAATCAGGCACTCCCTCCTCTTCCCAAAGCTGCAGATGCTGCAGGTGCTCCATTGATTCCAGCGCCAGAGGCTGCTAAAAGTCAGCTACCACCATTGTTAGTTCATCCAAAATAATCATTAGCCGCTGTTTTCTTTGGGCTCGAAATTTCTAATGACAGACTCTGACCATCCACGATTATTAGTGACATTATGTACTTATAATGAGCGTGAAAATCTGGAATTGTTAATTCCAGAGATTCATCAATATTTGCCACAAGCCGCGATTCTGGTCATTGATGATAATTCGCCGGATGGAACGGGGGATTATGCGAAAGAACTAAGAAACAAGGATCAACGGATTCATTCTATACACCGTAGCGGAAAATTAGGATTGGGAACTGCCACTATCGCCGGTTTCCAATATGCGATTGAAAATCACTATGATCTGGTTTTAAATCTGGATGCTGATTTTAGTCATCCTCCGCGTTTCATGCCCGCGCTGGTGGAAGCCACTAATACTGCTGATGTGGCGATAGGCTCACGTTATGTGCCTGGTGGAAAAATTGAAGGCTGGGGACCGAAACGCTATTTTATGAGTGGGGCCATCAACTGGTATGCGCGCCTGCTACTGCGCCTGAAATCGCGTGATTGTAGTGGAAGCTTTCGTTGCTATCGGGTTTCCAAGCTGGCCGAAATCGATTTTGCCCTGTTGCGTGCAAAAGGTTATGCCTTTCAGGAAGAGATTCTGTACCGCTGTCGACGGGTGGGATGTACTTTTCAGGAAGTGCCCTTCACTTTTGAAGAACGTCGCTTTGGAAGTTCCAAGATCAATCTGGGCGAAGCATTTTCCGCATTATGGGTGATGCTGGTTTTGGGAATTGATAACTGTCTGGGAAAACGTGTTCGTTCCATTTCGACTGAACCGTCGGAAGAATGAACCGTGACATCACCCTGCGTCCTTAAGTATGGCTATGAGATTCGTCGGGGAATGCGCCTTCGCGCACTTCATTCGCATAGGCTTGTACCGCAGACGTCATCTCTGATGCGAGATCGGCGTATTTTTTAAGGAACCGCGGATGAAAATCGGCATTCAAACCTAACATGTCAGGCGTAACCAGAACCTGTCCATCACATCCAGGTCCCGATCCGATGCCAATAGTGGGAATCGTTACAGTCTCTGTAATTTTCCGGGCAATGGGAGCAGTGATCATCTCAAGCAATATTCCAAACGCCCCTGCTCTTTCTGCTGCCAGAGCGTCTGCAATTAGCTGGTCTTCATCGCGTTGAATTTTTCCCATTCCTCCAATAGCGCGTACTGATTGCGGTTTGAGTCCCAGATGAGCCATGACGGGAATGTCGGCTGAAGCGATGGCTTCGATTGTTTTTGCCTGATTCAGACCCCCTTCCAGTTTGACAGCATCGGCTCCTGTTTCTTTAAGAATCCGTCCTGCATTTTCTAAAGCCTGTGTGGGCGAGATATGGAATGACATAAAGGGCATATCCACGATCACCAATGCCCGTTGAACCGCGCGTGCAACCATTTCGCCATGGTAGATCATCTCATCGACGGTCACAGGCAAAGTGGTGCTTTTCCCCTGCACAACCATTCCCAAAGTGTCGCCTACCAGAATGCAATCTAAACCCGCCTCATCCAGAATTTTTGCGGATAGAAATTCATAAGCTGTCAACATGGTAATTTTTTGTTTTTTTTGCTTGCTAGCAAGAAACCGTGGAACGGTAAACTTTTTGGGCCGTGCAGCGGAAGCATTCGACACGGAACTCTCCTTTTAAACTCTCATCAAGTCTGGCGATAAAACCATTATTGGGGCACTCACATCTTGTTGTAGACACCGGATACAGGCTGGGGTTCCACAATAGGAAAACTAAGTCCAAATTCGCAAGACTGAGGTCTGCTTTTCTTGGAAATCACAGTGAGGCAACACTTTGTACTGTTTTGCAGCGTATGATAATGCAACACTTGTTGCAATATGCCGCACATTCACTGTGCTTTCTGATTGAGCCTAATTCCGTTCAGAATAAATATAATTCCATAAGTGTTATGGTTTTAAAGGCTTACGGTCTACGATGTATATTTTTTTCTGAGTGGTATGACGAATGCTTTTGAAGTTAATCAGCGATGGTGGCAGGCGTTGGCCCGCACTTGTCTCCATTCAGCACAGAAAAGGTGCTTCAGTCATTCACATGATTCGAAGCACCTTTTTTTTCTCCTGATTTTCTGATTCTGCTCAAAAACGAGTCCTACCACCTTCTGGAATTCCTGCTCTCACTTCATTAGGATTGTGACACACGTCAAGTGTGGACGCTGGTTGTGTTTCAGAAAATAATTCTATCAGCAACTTCTCATACTGAAAATTTGTTTTGCTCATTTCAGCTTGAGAGAATGCATATCAGGAGGTGAATGAAAGTGCCGGAAAAAGTCGTTGTGATCGGATCAGGACCCGCTGGTTGGGCTGCTTGTATTTACACATCCAGAGCGAATCTGGAGCCCCTTTGCTTTGAGGGAGCAGTCACAGAAGAAAATCGCTTACAGGGTACGCTGCCCTTGGGGCAGTTGGCCTTAACCACAGAAGTTGAAAATTACCCCGGTTTTCCCGTGGGGAACCTCAATGCCTATCTGGATGACTCGATAGATGAATCCAAGCGAAAATATATGGCTCCACATTTAGGTGAGGGTGTGAGCGGTCCAGAATTGATGGAGTTGATGCGTCAGCAGGCGATTAATTTTGGGACGCGGGTCGTCACCGATGATATTGTTGATGTCGACTTTTCTTCACATCCCTTCAAGATCACTCCCTTGAATGGTGAACCGGTTGAGGCATTGTCGGTGATTATCGCAACGGGAGCCCGAGCGAATTATCTGGGCCTCGATTCAGAAGAACGTTTCAAGAATATGGGAGTTTCCGCGTGTGCCGTCTGTGATGGTGCCATGCCTCGTTTCCGCGAAAAGCCTTTGGTCGTTGTGGGCGGTGGTGACAGCGCGATGGAAGAGGCCACATTCCTGACTAAATTTGCTTCGAAGGTCTATCTCGTGCATCGTCGCGATGAATTCCGCGCCAGTAAAATTATGGCAGACCGGGCATTGGCAAACGAGAAAATCGAAGTCAAATGGAATTCTCAGATCGATGAAGTATTAGGCAATGATGAAAATGGTGTGACCGGCGTACGGATAAGAAGCACTTTGGACAAAGACCAGACAGAAGAGCTGGATGCCACCGGTTATTTCGCTGCCATCGGCCATACACCCAATGTCAGTTTTCTGAAAGGGCAGATTGAAACAAACGAGAATGGCTTTATCCAGTGGAAAATTCCTTTCCGAACGAACACCAGTGTAGAAGGTGTGTTTGCTGCAGGTGATGTTGCCGATGATAATTACAAACAGGCCATCACCGCTGCTGGTAGCGGATGTATGGCGGCCCTCGATGCCGAACGCTGGCTTGTGGAAAACGGCTACGAATAAGCTCATTCTCGATTTTTATATACGCATTTACGTCTAAAGGGCGAAGTACATCATGCTGTCAAAAGAAGGTTGTCTGGCACGTCAGAAACGTTTGTGGGAAGCGGTTCCTGATCACTTGGAATGGATCTTAATTGCTGACCCACGTCATGTTCTCTATCTTTCAAACTTTCTCGTGCAGCCCTGTAGTTTCTCGCGGGGAGAACGGGCACTGCTGCTGCTGGAGCGAGAGCACGGCGTCACATTGATCGGCGATAATTTTACTCTTCGTTCATCCGCTGCTGACTTCTTTGTAGATCATGAAGCGATTGAGCAATGGTATGATCATAAACACTCGGTAGAAAATCGTGACCATGCGCTGTTCAAAGCCTTAAAGTCAGTTGTTCCACAGTTAAAAGGACGTGCAGGTGCAGTTGAAGCCGAGTGGTTACCTGTGGGTGCCTTACAGGAATTGGAAATTACGCAGACCAATGCCAGCCTTGAATTGGGCAGCATTTTGCGTCAATTACGTCGTCAGAAACATGCGGATGAAATCGCGTTACTGAAACAGTGCATGCAAGCCTGTGATGCCGGTCATGCTTGTGCGCGGGAAGTGGTTGAAGCAGGCAGAAGTGAATTCGACATCTTCCGCAAAGTTCAGGCGGCAGTTCTGCAGGCTGCCGGCCTTCCCGTGATTATTTATGGTGACTTCAGAGCATCTACACCTGCCGTACCTAAAGCGGGGGGACTGCCTTCAGGGCACGTGCTGGAAAAGGGCGATCTGTTTGTCCTTGATTACTCAGTTGTGATTCATGGATATCGAAGTGATTTCACGAACACAATCAGCGTCGGTGAACCGACCGCCGATCAGCAGAAACTGTTTGGGCTGTGTCAGGCAGCCATGGCAGGCGGTGAAGCGTCTCTTAAAGCGGGAACAAAATGTGCCGATGTGCATGCCGCGACTGCCGCTCCCATCTGGGATGCCGGATATCGTGAGAACTTTCAACATCACGCCGGTCACGGTTTAGGCTTGGGGCACCCGGAAGCACCAATTCTCGTGCCGGAAAGTACCGATGTTCTTCTGGCCGGTGATGTAGTGACTTTGGAACCTGGTGTTTATGTAGAAGGGATTGGTGGAATGCGAATCGAACATAATTACCTGATCACTGAAGAGAGATTTGAACGTTTAAGTAATCACGTGATCTCATTGATGTAATGTATCCCAAGTGAAAATGCGGGCGGACAGGATTCCGATGGTTTATCACTCAGCAGTGTGATTCATGAGAGATCCAATTTTTTTCTGACAGGTATTCACAGCAGTATGTCCTCTCCAGAGCTTCCTGAATGGATTGATGACGAATTGCAGAAAATGCGATCCGCTGGTCTCTTTCGATCTCGCAGAACATTCAAACCGGTTGCAGACGGACGGTCTGTTCTGGAAGATCGAGAACTGGTCAATTTATCCAGTAACGATTATCTTAATCTGGCACACGATGAACGTGTCATTTCTGCTGCCACATCTGTCTTGCCGGAAATGGGAGTCGGTGCGCAGGCCAGTGCCCTGGTGAGCGGCCGTACAAAGTGGCATGCGCGGCTCGAACGACGGCTGGCCAGTTTTGAGGGAACCGAAGATGCCATTTTGTTTCCCAGCGGTTATGCAGCGAACGTAGGTGTGATTTCAGCATTTGCCAATGAGCAGGATACGATCTTTTGTGATCGATTAAATCACGCGAGCCTGATAGATGGATGTCGGTTATCGGGTGCAAAACTGCGCGTGTATCGTCATGAGAATCTGGACAAACTCAAACGCGAGCTTACAAAAGCCAGCAGTACAGGTAAAAAAATAATTGTCACCGACTCCCTGTTTAGCATGGATGGCATTCCCGCACCATTGGTCTCGCTCTGTGATTTAGCAGAGACTCACAACGCCAGCTTAATCATTGATGAAGCGCACGCGACGGGCGTCTATGGCGCTTCAGGCAAAGGTCTGGCTGAAGCGCTTGGTGTGGAAGATCGGGTCACGATTCGGATTGGAACTCTCAGTAAAGCATTGGGAACCATGGGCGGCTTTGTTGCGGGTTCAAGTTCACTCATTGACTGGCTCTGGAATTGTGTTCGGACACAAATTTATTCGACTGCCCTGCCCCCCGCCATTTGTGCTGCCTCCTGCAAGGCATTGGAGATCATACAAGCAGAACCCGATCGAAGGCGATTATTACACGCGAATGCAGAGTTCCTGCGAATGGAATTACAGAATATTCCCGGGATCAGTGTTGTGGAGTCATCAGGGCCGATCATACCTGTTATTTTGAAAGATCCAGATCTGACCATGCAGATAGCAGCAGAGTTGCAGCAGGCAGGTTTCCTGGTGGGAGCGATCCGCCCACCCACGGTACCCGAGGGCACTTCACGACTGAGAATTTCCATCACTTGTGCTCATCAACGGGACGATCTGGAACGGTTTTTAAAAGCATTGGATCGTTCACTCGCCAGAAACGGTGAATCGCGATAAGGTATGCCAACTCCATTTTTTCGGAACCAGTAACAGAAGAGCCCTACAGGGTTGATAGTCAGTCCTCTACATCATCAATTAAAGTCCCCGGCATGAATTTTCGTGATCGAATAAAAAATGAGTACCCTTTTACTTCTCACTGGATGAGTATTGATGGTCATCAATACCATTATTTGGATGAAGGGCAAGGCCAGCCTCTGTTGATGGTACATGGAAACCCAACCTGGAGTTTTGCCTGGAGGCGTTTGGTGAAGCAGCTTTCTGCGAACTATCGCGTCATTGCCATTGATCATATCGGTTGTGGATTATCTGACAAACCACAGGATTATTCCTACAAACTGGAAACGCATATCGCGAACCTGAAAACATTGATTCAACAACTGAACCTTCAGAATATCACACTGTTTGCCCATGATTGGGGAGGCGCCATCGGTATGGGGGCGGCTGTCGATCTATCTGAGCGATTTCAACGGTTTGTATTGATGAATACCGCCGCCTTTCGTTCGCAGGAGATTCCCTTACGTATTTCTGTCTGTCGGATTCCTTTTTTGGGTGCCTGCGGAGTGCGGGGATTGAATTTGTTTTCCGGAGCTGCTGTTTCAATGGCTGTCGAAAAACACGATCGCATGACTGATGAAGTCAAAGCCGGCTTCCTGGGGCCTTATGATTCCTGGAAGAACCGGGTCGCCGTTCATGAGTTTGTCAAAGATATTCCCTTAAAACGCTCACATCCCAGCTATCAGACACTGCAACATGTGGAAGAAGGTCTGTCGCAATTTCAAAATCACCCCATGCTTCTGATCTGGGGCGAGCGGGACTGGTGCTTTACGACAAAATTCCTGGACGAATTTGAACGCCGGTTTCCAAAGGCGGAAACACAGAGAATTCCAGATGCAGGACACTATGTCTTCGAAGATGCCCATGAAATCATGTTGCCGCGCATTGAAGAGTTTCTTCAATCACATACTTCAACAGGCAGTTGAAGCACAAAGATCAAAAATCACCAAAGTCAGGGTTGATGAGATGTTCGGTATTTCCAAGATGCGATACCGTCTCGATTTTCTTTCGTGGTTTTTGGGGTTTATATGCTTCGAAGTCGTCTACGCGAAATTCCGAAATCATATGATTGATCCGATTTTCGATGTTAGTTAACTGATCACCTTCATCAGGAGCGACAAATGTAAAAGCGGCTCCCTTCTGGTCGGATGATAATCGGCCGACACGCCCGATGCGATGCACGTAGTCGTCGCTGAATTCCGGGATGTCATAGTTGATGATGTGTGAAATACCGCTGACATCGATACCGCGCCCCATGACATCCGTTGCAATCAACAGTCGGATTTTTCCTTCGCGGAACTCTTTGAGAACACGATCTCGCTTGGATTGAGGTAAATCTCCATGAATGGCTGCCACCGCTTTCAGCTTTTTCGAAAAGATACGGTCCAGTTTGTCAGCACCACGTTTGGTTCTCGTAAAGACAAGTGTTTGTTTTGGGCGTTCCTGAAACAGCAACCGTGAGAGGAGTTTGACCTTACGGTTCGGATCGACGGTGATGTAATACTGGTCGATGGCGTCGACGCTCACCTTGTCCTCAGAGAGATTAATAACCACCGGTTCTTGCATATAGCGCCTTGCCAGACGCTCGACAGGTGGAGGCATCGTTGCTGAGAGCAGCAGTGTCTGTCGTTTTTCGGGACATTTCCGAAGGATCTTTTCAATATCGGGACGAAATCCAATATCCAGCATGCGGTCGGCTTCATCCAGTACGACGAATTCCAACGTATTCAGTTTCAAATTACCCCGGTTAATGTGATCAATCACTCGCCCTGGAGTCCCCACTGCAATTTGGGCCCCCCTTTTCAATTGATTTTCCTGAGGGCGAAGCGGTTTGCCTCCCACAAGCACGGATAGGTTCAGTGATTTATCAGGACACAGCTTACGGATCTCTTCTGCAACCTGTTCACTCAGTTCTCTGGTGGGAGCCAGAATTAATGCCTGCGCTCCCGGGCGTCTCAGATCGATTTGTTGTAATACCGGCAGAGAAAACGCAGCCGTTTTTCCGGTTCCCGTTCGGGCTTGACCGATACAGTCCTGTCCTTTCACTGCGATGGGAATCAACTCTGCCTGGATCGGACTGGGTATTTCATATCCCGCCTCACCGAGGTTTTTCAATATTTCATCATTGAGTCCCAGTTCACTAAAACTGGACTTGGCTTTCTGCTTTTTCGTTTTCTTTTTTTTCTTTTCTTTAGTCATTACCTGTTCATTCCTGATGTACCAGGAGAGATCTTACTTTTCATGAGGCGTCTCAAATTAGAATGATTACTCTGGTTGGTTTTCGCTCTGATCGTCAATACTTGTTTGATCTGCATTGTCAATCGTTGCTTGTTCCCGAACCGAAATTCCAATCAGACGCTTGATGTCATCACTGTCAATAGCCTCTTGTTCTACGAGTGCTTTTGCCAGAAGGTCAAGTTTCTCCCTGTTTTCTGTTAATATTTTTTCTGCCAGTTGATCGGCGGCGTTCATAAACCGCTGCATTTCCTGGTCGATGACGTGGGCTGTTTCTTCGCTGCATTCTCCTTGCGATTTCATCTCTTTTCCGAGGAATGGATTTTCATCGGAATGACGAAATGCCACCGGTCCGATCACATCACTCATACCCCATTGTCCCACCATTTTTCGAGTGATCTGTGTGGCCCGTTTAATGTCGTCCGCGGCTCCTGCCGTATGTTCGCCGAAGACAAGACCTTCTGCAGCACGGCCTCCCAACATGAATGCCAGTTGCGAGTGAAGATGCTTCTCTCCCATATTGTAACGTTCTTCATCGGGGAGAAGTTGAGTGACGCCCAGTGCTCTGCCGCGCGGAATCACGGTGACTTTATGAACGGGATCAATTTCCGGCAGCAGCCAGGCCAGTAAAGCATGACCGGCTTCGTGGTAGGCGGTCATTTCCCGTTCTTTGTCGTTCAATATTTCTTCTCGTGGTGGTCCCATTAAAACACGATCACGGGCGTTGTCAAAATCTTCATCGTCGACCTGATCTTTGTTCAACCGTGTTGCCGAGAGTGCAGCTTCATTCACCAGGTTTTTCAGGTCGGCACCAGAAAAGCCAATCGTACCTGCTGCAATTTTATTCAATTCGACATTATCGGATAAAGGAATTTTCCGCGAGTGAACTTTCAGGATTGCTTCCCTGCCATCCTTGGTTGGTCGATCTACGGTGATATGTCTGTCAAAGCGTCCGGGACGCAGTAATGCCGGGTCCAGAACATCAGGTCTGTTCGTGGCTGCAATGATGATGACGGCTTCATTTTGCTGAAACCCATCCATTTCACTTAGCATTTGATTCAAGGTCTGTTCCCGTTCGTCGTGTCCCCCTCCGAGTCCAGCACCCCGAATACGGCCTACGGCGTCGATTTCGTCAACAAAGATGATACACGGGGCATTTTCCTTGGCGGTTTTAAATAAATCTCGCACTCGACTCGCACCGACGCCGACAAACATCTGAATAAATTCTGAGCCATTAATGGAATAAAAGGGTACGCCTGCTTCACCTGCCGTCGCACGGGCTAGCAGTGTCTTACCGGTTCCGGGCGAACCCATGAGCAAAACGCCTTTCGGAATTTGCGCGCCCAGTCGTTGGAATTTAGCCGGCGTTTTCAGAAATTCAACCACTTCCTGCAGTTCCGCCTTTGCCTGTTCCATGGCTGCCACATCGTCGAACGTGGTCTGTTCTTCTGAAGGATGAAATCGCTTCGCCGGACTTTTTGTGAAATTTCCCAGCATACCACCACCCATCGGGTCCGCAGAACGCTTCAGCATGTACCAGAAGAAACCGATAATCAACAGCGGACCGATTAACCAGGGGATGATATAAGTGCCAATGCCGACGTTCGTGCTTTCGGCTTTGAAGATCACTTTCTGTTTGATTAATTCTGGAACAAGATCCCGATCTTCTACCGGGTGTGATGGAAGAACCGTATTAAATTCCTCTGCCAGTTTTTCGTCGTCTTTCTCCTTTTTTTCCTTATCAGGATTGTCAGGACGAATCTTCCACTTGCCTGTCAGAATGTCACCATGGAAATCTACCGATTTCACATTGCCACGATTCAGTTCGGTAATGAAAAAACTGTAGTCAACTTTCGAACCAGTATTTTCTGGCGAATTTTTCATCAGGATCAGACTGCCAACAACCAGTATCAGCAGGATGATGAGCCAGGGACCCGTTGAGGGAGCTGCCTGTTTTTCTTTGCCTGACAGCTTTTGAGGAGCTTTATCTTTGGAAGGATTGTCTTGTGGGTTCTCCGGAGGGGAGGACATATGATATTCCGTTCGTTTGCTGAAATCATTATTTTACGAGTTGCTGATGATTGCATTAATCATGATGTGGCAATCAGTTCGAATCTGTCTCTCATCAGGAATTTGCCTGAATCTCAATGTGGGAGACAAATGTCCAATTCTGCGAATCAGTAACATGTTGCTGATTCTATGGGAAAATCTGTCCCTCAGGCAATGCTGCGAACCCTGTTTTTAGAAAGGATCAGATAAGCCACCAGCAAAATAATGGCTTCCGGAATGAGATCTTTGAGACTCATTTCGGGATTTTGAGACTAATCTTTCAATCCATAACGCACAATACACCACAGCGCCTTCACACCATCTCGCCAGCCGATCTTCTTTCCCTGATCGTATGTGCGACCATCGTAACTGATCGACATTTCAAAAATACGGCATTGACGACGGGCCACTTTTGCGGTGAGTTCCGGTTCGATCCCAAAACGATTCTGGCAGAGCCCGGGCGCAATATCCTTGATGACTTCTTTTTTAAATAGTTTGTAACAGGTTTCCATGTCTGTCAGATTGAGATTGGTAAAGCAGTTTGAGAGTGTTGTCAAAAACTTATTGCCCAGAAAATGCCAATAGTAAAGCACGCGGTGAGGCTGATCACCCAGAAAGCGACTCCCATACACGACGTCTGCTTTGCCTTCGATAATCGGCTGAAGTAACCGCGGGTATTCCGAAGGATCGTATTCCAGGTCTGCATCCTGGATGAGCATGACATCCCCCTCTGCTTCCAGAAATCCCGTACGAACGGCTGCCCCTTTTCCCTGGTTCACTTCATGAAATATAACTCGGATTTGATTGATCGAATCTGTTCCAGCCTGAGCTTCGGCTTCCAGTCGTTTCAAAATCTCACGTGTTCCATCGGTACTGCCATCATCGACGAGTACCAGTTCTTTACGAATCGGAACGGCTATCACCTGATCGATGAGATTTTCGACTGTCTTACTCTCGTTAAAGATCGGAATGATGACAGACAGCAGAAAGTCTTCAGGGATAGGATAAAATCCGAGTTGGCGGCAACCAGCTTCTCCCAGATAGGCTTTCAGGGAATCATACCATTCGGTCGTATAAGGGTAACCGTGTTCGTCCGATTGAGGAACTGGTGTCATTGAAAGAAAATCCATACTTAAATTGAATAGGAAGTGGCTTTGGTTTTGATTTGCTCTACTCTGTATTATAAGTTGTAAACTGCATCTGCAAGGGGAGTTTCTAATTCGTTTCTGCTTTCGATGCTGGCCATGTTGAACAAACCGGTTTACATTATCCAGACTGTCAAAATGATATTCCTCGTTATTTCTTTCCTACCGGATATTCCGAATATATTGATACCATAGAATCGAGAATCGGCAATGAATCCTAAACAAATTCTGTTCACTGACGTAAGTTCACAAACCTGGATTGAGGAGATCATACTGAACGCCGAGAGTCACCCCGGTTTTTCAGAGAGTTCCAGCTGGTCAATCCAAAAAAAACAGCTGCATGGAGGCTTGTCTGAGGGGGTTGATCTGATTGAAGTGAATAACGGCGCATTGACTCTCTCGATTTTGCCCTCAAGGGGAATGGGGGTTTGGAAAGGTGCTTTTCAGGGAATCCCGCTGGAATGGAAATCACCCGTAAAAACGCCCATTAACCCAGCTTTTGTCAATCTATCAGAACGCGGAGGTTTGGGATGGCTAAGTGGATTTAATGAGCTGATTTGTCGTTGTGGTTTGATTTCAAACGGTCCACCAGGAACGGATTCTGCTGGAAATCCACTGGAATCTGAATTAACATTGCATGGACGCATTGCCAATACCCCCGCACATTATGTGTGTGTTGAGCTCAACCCTGCTGAAGGGGGCATGATAAAAATCACAGGCAGAATGGAAGAAGGCATCTTATTTGGCAGCCATTTTTTGCTGGAATCGACGCTAGAAACTCAGATCGGATCATCAGAGTTCCTCATTCGTGACCGCATTACCAATCTGGGGCCTGATGCGGCAGAATCGGAATTGCTGTATCACATCAATATTGGTCCACCGTTTCTGGAAGCCGGTTCCAAATTTATGATGCCTTTTGATGAAATGGCTCCACGGGATCCGCGTGCCGCAGAAGGAGTGAAAGATTTTAATACTTATCTGGGACCAACCCCTGATTATGCAGAGCAGGCGTACTATTTTCTTCCCATTTGTGATGAAAAGGGTGAGACTCCTGCCCTTCTCTGCAATAAACAGGGAGATTTAGGATTTCAGGTTTCTTTTAAAAAGGCCTTTCTCCCTTATTTTACTTTGTGGAAAAATACAGGATCTGAGTCGGGCGGATATGTGACGGGATTGGAACCGGCCATAAATTTCCCCAATTTCAGGGGGGTCGAGCGGGAACAGGGTCGTTTACGAGCACTTGGCTCAGGTGACAGTTACGAGACCGAATTCCGAATTTCCATATTAAATCATCAGGATTCCGTTGATGAGGTGAGGCAGAAAATTACGAAGTTAAATGAACAGAGCCCCTCTATCATCCATGATCAGCCCCATGACCGGTTTTCATGATTCTTGATTCGCATCTGAGGATTTCCGCGCAGGCTGATTAGATTCTGAAAGCCAGAAATTGTTAAAAAATACGAGAAATAACTGATTTCATGACTTTCAGGCATGTATATGGCTGGAATTAAATCAATTAATTCTGATATATTTGCGGGATTGAGCTCCTTTGTGAATCGATTGATGCGTTGGGCATCAGCCGCAGAGTGAGACATTTGGTTTTGGATAAGTTGCTATTCACCAGAATGTTGCGGGAGATGCTCTCATTCTCTTCGCTTTTTTGTTTGATAGTTAGATCGCATTGAACGGCAGTTTGCTCATCGCAAATTCAATTGCTTTAGAGCCACTCTTTATGGACTGTCGAAGAAGAGGCGTCTTGAGAGACGCTGGAGCAGAAGAGCCACACGAACGGACTCTCAGTTCCACTAACTGCACGAAATACTCTGGATCGATTCTTAACGGGAATACAACTTTGAAATTTTAAGCGTGTTTGGATTTTTTTTAGTATGGTTGATCGCAATTTAATTCGAGAATTTAACATTTCCGACGAAGACCTGGATGCAGCGTTTGCAGAGGTCATGCCAACAGTGAATGAAGAGGGTGAAGAAACGGATTGGGTGTTGGATGATGTCTATGCATCTGTGTCTTGTGCCTATGACGTGAATCAAATCATTGATGGCGTTGTTTTAAGCGTTGAAGGGGAAGAAGTTCTCGTTGATATCGGATTTAAGAGTGAAGGTGTTGTCCATATAGATGAGTGGTCTGAAGAGGAAGAAACTCCCAAGGCCGGCGATCAAGTACAGGTTTTACTTGAAGAAGTCGAGGATGAGTTCGGCTTGACGATGCTTTCAAAACGAAAAGCAGATCGTATTCGCGAGTGGGAAAAAGTGATCGCGACGCATGCGGAAGGAGATGTGGTTTCCGGAACAGTCGTTCGAAAAATCAAAGGCGGCTTGCTCATCAATATTGGTGTCAATGTCTTCCTGCCAGCCAGTCAGGTTGATATTCGTCGTCCCTCAGATATTGCCAACTACATTGGTCGTACGATTGAGTGTGTGATTCTCAAAATTGACGAAGCCCGTAGAAATATTGTTGTTTCGCGTCGTAAACTGATCGAAGAAAAACGTGAAAAACTCAAACAGGATCTGCTCAGCAAGATTGAAGAAAACCAGGTTGTTAAAGGTGTCGTGAAAAACATCGCAGACTTTGGAGCTTTCGTTGATCTCGGTGGCATTGACGGTTTATTGCACATCACAGATATGAGTTGGGGACGAATTAACCATCCCACCGAAATCGTCAAAATTGATGACGAAATTGAAGTCATGATCTTAAGCGTCGATCGCGAAAAAGAAAAAATCGCTCTGGGACTTAAGCAGAAATCACCAAGCCCTTGGGAACTGGTCGAGTCCAAATATCCGGTTGGCACTAAAGTCATCGGGCATGTTGTGAACGTGATGTCATACGGTGCGTTCGTCAAACTGGAAGACGGCATTGAAGGTCTGGTTCACATTAGTGAAATGTCCTGGACCAAACGTATCAATCATCCCAGTGAGCTTGTTAATATAGGGGATGAAGTCGAAGTGGTTGTCCTCGGTGTCAATAAAGACAAACAGGAAATCTCACTGGGTATGAAGCAGACACAGTCCAATCCATGGGATGAAGTCACCAAGAAATATCCAGAAGGTGCCAAAGTAACAGGAACGGTTCGCAATCTGACCAACTATGGTGCGTTTATCGAACTTGAAGAAGGCGTCGACGGGTTGTTACACGTGAGCGACATGTCCTGGACTCGGAAGATTTCGCATGCCAGCGAAGTGATGAAGAAAGGCGACGATATTGAGTGTCTGGTGATTTCCGTTGATGAAGAGCGAAAGCGAATTGCTCTGGGATTGAAGCAGCTGGCCTCCGACCCTTGGGAAACAGACATCCCCGAAAAGTATCAACCCGGCGCGATCGTGCAAGGGGTTGTTACCAAGATTACGAACTTTGGTGTCTTTGTAGAACTGGAAGAAGAGCTGGAAGGTTTGTTGCACATTTCAGAGTTGGCCGACCATAAAGTGGAAAATCCAGAAGATATCGTCAAAGTTGGCGAAACACTGGACGTGAAAATTCTGCGTGTGGATACCGACGACCGAAAAATCGGTTTGAGCCGCAAGCTCGAAGATCCAATCGAGGAAGAGTCAGAAACCGCAGAAGGTGGAGATGCGTCTGCTGTGGCACCTCGCAAGGAATTGATGGGTGGAACTGGTGGAGATGCTCCCCTGTTCGCAATGCCTACCGAACCGCCAACTGGAGAAGATGTTGTCGCGGAAGAATCTGCAACTGAAGAAGAAGCTCCTGCTGTAGAAGAAGCGGCAATTGAAGAAGAAGCTGTGGCCGAAGAAGAAGTGGCAGAAGATAAAACAGAATAATTGGCTGTGAATCGAAATTTGATTCTCAGTTTGATAAACTGAATCAGCGGTGGTCTTCATTGACCACCGCTTTTTTTATGGGTGTCTTCTCATTCTCTGGGACACGATGAATGGGCTACGATTTCATCTGGGAATGTTTCTGCTGTATCAGAAATTCCCTCTGGCGGCACTGTCTAAGTTTGTGATCTATATCAGCAGAGATTTATGCAATGCCCGAGCGGTGGATAAGTTCGAAACTATAGTAATAGCTACATTTTAGCAGTTCAAATCAATTCATCTCCTACAATCGTCACAGTTTCCGTAGATTCCTCTTTTACAGCCCTGCTTTTCTATACCGGATTCAGGAATCGACATTAATTTGCCGATATGTACTCATAGGGAGTGGAAGGTATTTCTATCTTCTTTCTCTATTGAAATCATCGTGTCGAGAGGAAACGAGTTCCCGCGAACGGTTGCAAATCTAATGGAAAACCAGGGAAATCATTCGGCTTTTCCATTTGTCAACAACAGATAGATAACAGGTTTTCCATGCAGAAAACTGCTCGACGGCGTTCCTCTTCAGCCGTACAGAATCCGTTAGAAACATACCTCAAAGAAATTAACGAAACAGCACTGCTCTCTGCAGATGAAGAGAAAGAGCTGTCGAATCGTATTGAGGGTGGTGACAAAGAAGCACGAGACCGAATGGTGCGTGCGAACCTGCGGCTGGTTGTGAATATCGCCCGCGCTTATTCCGGAAAAGGTCTACCTCTTCAGGATCTCATCGAAGAAGGCAATCTTGGACTGCTCCGGGCTGTTGAGGGATTTGATCCCGAAATGGGGACTCGCTTTAGTACCTACGCCAGTTATTGGATTAAACAATCCATTAAACGGGCGCTGGTGAACTCCGCTAAAACGATTCGAATACCTGCTTATATGGTTGAGTTGCTGACGAAATGGCGACGTGCCACCGCACAGCTTCAGGACATGCTGGATCGAACACCTACCACTGAAGAAGTGGCAAAAGAACTGGATCTGCCTCCCAAGAAGTTGAAGATTGTGAAAAAAGCAATTCAACTTTACAACTCTTCACCACAGTCTGAGCAACACGAAGCGGGTTGGTCACTGGGTGAGATGATTCCTGATGACCGATTAAAAGGTCCCGATGATGAGTTGGTTGACAATGATAATCTCAAACACGTTTATCGTCTGCTGAAGGAAATTCCTGAACGCGAAGCCAATATCCTCCGGATGCGTTTTGGGTTAGATGGAGATGAACCCAAAACACTCAAAGAAATCGGCCAAACATTAGGTCTCACGCGTGAACGTGTACGTCAAATCGAGAGCGAAGCACTCAAAAAACTGGCCAAGGAAATTTCCGGCGAGTAACTTCCTTACCAGCCAGTTCAAAAAATAGAAAAAAAGACCAGTCAATGACTGGTCTTTTTTGCATTGGCAGGCACCACCAGAGGATCATAGATCGTCTGTTTTTTGTTAAAGTTGATTCTGCGGTACACGTGCGACAGCTGAATCATCAGCGGTTCCAGTTTTTGGTAGTATTCATCCAGACTGGTAAAAGATTGCTTGCGTTGTTTTAATTTCAGGATCTTGATTTCCAGTTCATCGCGTTCCTGTTTTTGCTTGCTGGAGATGAACTCAATCGGTTGAGTCGAGAACAGCGTAAATTGATGCGCTCGATGACCGTCGGACAATCCATTCGAAACAGAATGGATATCTGGAACTCTCTTCAGACCTTGAAATTGATCACTCCGAGACCCACTTTGATCGCCATTGTCGTCCAGCAGTGCATGCTCAGTGGCGAGTTCTCCCTTTTTATGATAATACGCGTTCGTGTCACGAGCGGCTTTCAGGTAGCCCTCCAGTAGCGAAATATGACCATCATGATTCACATCAGCCTGTGGTTGAGAGTACGCCTGGGAAAGAAAATCACCGAAATGGGAGAAGTAGAACTCATGGCCATTTTTAGTGGCCGTAATAACCACACGATTATCAGCCGAAAGTTTTTTCAGAAACGGCCCACTGGCAGAAAAACAATTGATAACAGCCAGAGGATGTTTGATGGTATCACAATACTGGCTTAACTGGTTATGAGTGAGATCAGGGCCACGCAAGTTAAAGCGTGCTGTTTTTCCATCGAATGTGCCATGTCCAATAAGGATCAGCCATGTGGCAGATGTCTGATTTGTATGCCGTTTCAATTCCCTGCTCAATAGTTCCCAATCAGTGCGGCGGGCATCTACGGTTTCACCAATTACGGTTAATTCAGCCTGTTTATGAGAGGCAATTTTTTTCCAGCGTTCGCTCCATTTGGCAAACTTTTGTTCATATTGCTCTTGGCCTGTGGCACCGATCACAATCACGATTCGCTCGGACTTCTCTAATGTTTCAAGAGGTTGAGCGTTCATTTTCGGCGAGCCTATGATGAGGAACGTACCAAAAAGAACAAGAAAAAATCTATTCCGCCAACAAATTGACATCAGGGTAATCCTTTCCATCGTCTCAGTGACCATTCACCAAACAGGCAGCCCAGGACTAGTGTCAGGACCCAGGGGTGATGCCAGAGTGGGGTGACCAACTCTTCCGTGATCGGTAAATGACGTTGATCCAGTGTATTGACAAACTCATGCAACTTCTCAGCAGAAATGACTTCTCCTTTTGATTTCAAAGCAAGTTGTCGCAGAAGTTCATGATTTGGATTGACGAAGGGAAATTCAACTGCATCAGGTTCATGAACCCATCCACCGTGAATAGTCTTCGTTTTAGACTCAATGTCGGTCACTGTGGCAGCAATAGCATATCCACCCGGTTCAGGAGGAAGATAGAGGGCCTGGTACATTCCGGGTTGATCTTTGACCGGGTCTGTGGTCAGTTTGATGCGTTCTTTTCCTGGTGTCGTGATTTCCAGTTCGACCTGATAGTCACTACGTTTCTGAAATTCCGCATCGCGGACAAGTATTTTAATCTTCGTTCCATTATTTATATTCAGATTCTCTTCAACCAACAGGTCCATAGGTTCCAGTACATCGGTCGTCATCCAGCGCAATAACTGTCGCCAGGACTTGTTTAGTTGGGGTGTGGTAGAATCTTCTTTTAACCGCCAGCGCCAGAGGTCCCCTATCATGACGGCTGCAACTCGTCCTAGACCATAACGCTGTGTCGCAATCGCCGGGAAGGTTGCTTTTGATGAATCATTTACTTGAGCAGCCAGTGAGGCACCGGGTTTTGTGGTGTCTACTCGATTGATCGTTTTAAATGGAGGCATCTCAGACAGACGTTTGTGTTCATCTTGTTCGTTTTTATGGTGCCTCATCCAGGGTTGCAACCAGCCATCGCGGGTCAGAGAAAAATGATAGTCAGTCTTACTGGCTGGTACTGACTGTTGCGGGAAATAAACAGGCAGCAAGCGACTCAATTCTGTCTTGTGATACCCACCCTTCTGAAAAGATTCCTGTCCACCCAACATTACCAATCCACCACCTCGCTCTGAGACAAAGCGTGTAATCAGACCCAGCTGGTCCTGTGTAAAGAATGCTGCCTCCAGGTCATCAATGATGATGGTTTCATATTGAAAGAGTTCTGTTTCTGTTTTGGGGAATCCGTCTCTTAATTCATCCGGATGTTGCGTGTTAATTCGCACGAATACAGGTTGGTCGTAACGTTCAAGGTCAGCTTCGTTTTTCTCATCAAATCCTCGAAATAATGCATTGCCCTCTTCCCCTTCCCGACTGCGAAAATCAAACTTCGTCTCTTTTTTTGCAATGCGGATCAGTCCCACAAGTTGGATGAATTCGTCTTCTTCAATAGCGCGACGTAGAAATTTAAATTCCCAGTTTGGGCGACCGGACACATAGAGCACTCTATGTGCTGTTCTCCCCCGATCCACTTTGAGAGTACGTTGATTGTTGAAGAGTGTTGCTTCCTGATTCTCTGAAGAAATGAGCGTTGTTTTAATCTTGTAAAAGGCAATCCCTGTCTTTTCAGGACGCACTTGGAATCGAATTTGGAGTTGCTGTTCGGGTTCAGTCACATCACGTATTACCGTTTCCACTATCTTGTCTGTTTCATCCAGTAAGTGGACTTTGATCTGTTTTTGCTGGCATTGCGTGGTAGACAGATCGGCCAGAATACGAATGGGCGCGTCTTCAAAGGGAGAATAACTGACTGATGTTTTGGTGATGGAAACATCGGTTGTCGGTGTTTCGGTTCCGATAACAACAGGGTAAATGGGAACTGATGTTTCCAATCCGCTGAGGGTTTCGATGGAAATTCCGTCAGTCATCAGCAGAATCCCTGCGAGTGGCAGGTCTCGGTAACGTTGGTTTAATTCATTCAGGCTGGATATGATATTTGTTCTGGATCCGTTAAATGAAAGATGTTGTAGATCTGTTTGCGCGTGCACGTGTGAGCTAAATGAAAATTTACGTACAGAAAAATATTGTTCCAAGTCAATAAGCCACTGTGGATACTTATTCTCGGCGTCTGGTTGCGATGAGGTAAGCAAACGTTGAACGGTTTGTAGTCGTGGTTGATTAGTTTCCGAATCCTTGATTTGCAGACTTCGGCTGTCATCCACTGCTATTGCAAACAGATTTGTACCGGGCTGCACGTGTACGCCGCTCCAGAGTGGCTCGGTCAGTGCAATTGAAAGGATAGCGATGCCGCAGATTTTTAAAGACATCGCGGCCCCGGTAAGGGATCGTTTCAGTGTAAGTGAACGATAGGCATAGATTACCAGCACCAGCCCGACGATCATTATCCCGATCATGAATGTGGTCCAGTGTGGTGCACCGAATTGTAATTGGGCTAGACAATTCATTTTCCATTCCCTAATTCTTCATAGTAGCGACGGACCAGGTCTGAGTATTTTTCCGGTACCGGGTCACGGTCGATTGGTGCCAACGATGTTTGCGCGCCACGTTTAATGATTTCGTTTGATAAGATTTTTTGAAGTTCAGCCAGCGGTTCCAGGATTTGTGCATCGACAAGGTCTCCTTCTGGTACTTTGGAATGACGTTTGAATTCCGCACGCATGCTTTGTGCCCGTTCTCGGATTTGGGCTACTTGACTACGTAGTTTGGGGTCACCTACCATTTCCTCTACATTACGCATTCGGTCAGACCACTCGCGAAACTGGTTTCCAGTAAGCGGCCCACTTGGTATGCCACCAGATCCTCCCTGGCTTCCGCCAGAGCTGCCTTTCGATTTACCCCGGGAGCCTTTCAGTGTTTTTGGTGAAGAGGGACGCTCTTCTGATTTGCTAGAACCGGATTTAGAGCCCCCGCCTTTTTCCTGCCCTTTCCCTTTTGCTTTTTGAGCAGACGCCAATTGTACGGACGATTTACTCTGACCTGACGGTGTACCTGCCGGGCTTGGCTGGCCTGGTTTTGAACTCGTGGATGGTTTTTGTCCCTGGGATTTACTGACACCGGGTTTTAAAGGTTTTTGGGCAGGAGATGAGTTTTGGCCTGATGCGGCAGGATGACCTGCCAGTTTCTGTTCCTGTTTCATCTCAGATGTCAGTGACTTGATTTCCTGTCGCGCTCGTTTGAGCGATTCCAGGTCGTTACCCAAAACGCTTTGAGCGGCCACCTGAACTCCTTTTTTTATGGCTTCAATTCCTTGAGCAGCGCGTTGTTCTGCCTGTTGCGCACGTTTAGTCTCTCCTTCTTGAAGAAATTGAGCGGCATTTTTTAAAGCATCACCCGGTCGATAAGGTCTGGTTTTACGAATAGTGTCGTACAGATGTTTTGAAAGCAGAGGTTCCGACTTTTCAGATTCCTGAACCACTTTTTTCATCTGTTCTACCAGATTCTTCAGACGGCTTTCCTGCTCATGCAATTTGTCAGCGAGTTGTTGTTGCCCGTCATTTTTGCGCAAAGAACGCCTTTGTTGAGATTGTTCTGTCTGTTTTTTGTTGAGTACCTGACTCAATTTTTTTTGTGTTTGATCGAGTTTTTCTGCCTGCTGATTCAGAGAACGCATGGTGTCTGCGAACTGGTTCGCGGTCTTTTTACGGAAATCATTTTTGAGTTGATCTAGTTGCTGATGTGCCCTGGTGCCCGAATTCAGGGCACGGGAGACCTGCCCTTCTTTTAAAGATTGTGAACTTTGTTGTAGATGCTTTCGTGTCTGCTCCAATTCACGTCGCGATTTCATGGAAGAGGCATCTTTTGATTGATCCATCCGTTGAGCAACTTGATCGGCTTTGCGCATCAGGTCCCGCTGCCGTTCTCGCAGACGTTTCAGTTGACGTTCAATTTCTTCTCTTTCCTGTTCTGTTTTTGCGAAACGTTGTTTGTCAGACAGTTCTTTCAGTTGCTGATTTAAATCTTTCTGGCGTTGTGCCAATTCTCTCAGTCGATTTAGAATTTGAAGTGCTTCGCGATCCGGTTGGGCTGCCTGAGGCTGTGAGGCCTGATTTTCAGACTCGTAACGTTGTTTTTTATTCGTCAGTTCCAGTTGTTGTAGTTGGTTCTGTGAACGACTGCTCCCTCCACCTTTACTGCCTCCGCCATTTTTATTTTTAGAGACACGATGTTCTCGTGCGCGCAATTTTAATAACAGCTGGTAACTGGCCTGCTCTGTAGTCAGTGCCGACGTGAGTGATTTGATTTGACCAGCTTCTTTCGCAGAGTTGAGCAAAGCGACAGTTTCCTGCATCTTTTTTGTGATCAAATCAATGATGGCTTTTGACTTTTGTGATTTGATTTTCGATGACAGTTTGACTGTGGCAGAGATCAACGCCAGTTGTGCCTGCTGGAGTGTCGTAACATCTACTGCATACGCATCGGAAACGGTGGAATTGATCTCGCGGCGAATGATCTTCCAGGTGGCATTAATAATCTGTTTTTGTTGTTCTGCCAATTTTTCGGCTTGTTGTGCATTACCGCCTTTCTTTCCTGACTTTGAGCTACTACCGGCAGAGCGGCCTTCTCGAAAAATTTCCTCGAAATGCCGTACTTCCATGAAATACATATCACTGAGTACCTTGCGTGTGTTGCCATCCGGGGCTATATCTTCAGCAAATAGGTGATAAGAAATCAGTGTGTCAGGCTGGACATGCAGCCGTTCCAGAGACAGTAAATGTTCAGCCGCAAATTCCAGGGCTGGCTGAGTGGTATCTCGCAAGTTCAGTGTTTGTGTTTTTCCTCCAGGGATGCTGTAAACCAGACCAACCTGCTGAATTCCAAAGTCATCTGCGACGGTGCCTTGGACGAGTGCTTCTTCCAGGGGTGAAACACGCGTATCGCGGGATGGGAATGTAATTTTTATTTCCGGTGGCAGATTCGGAATGACAGAAAGATCAATGATAGGATGCGTTCGATTTTCTCTTGAATCGCCATCAATCAGTCGCAAGTTCCAGCTTCGATTGGTATCTGCTTTGAGTGTGAGATGGCCTGACATACCATCTTCACTGATAATCAACGGAAGTGAATGTTGTTCTGCTGATTCCAGTTCCGCAGACTTCACTGGTTTATTAAATTGAGTCTTGAATTCGATCGTCGAGCCTGTAATGGCACTAATAAGCAAACTGTCTTCGATAATCTGAGCGGGTTGTCCCGTATATCCAGGAGGGCTGGTCCTAGTATCCAGTTGGATCAATTCTGGCAGCTCAAAGACTTTGACCTGAAACGTTTCTGATTCCCATGAATTCACCTGCACTGTATAAGAAAGGTCATTCATTACAGCAGGCAGACGAGTGGCAAACACGGGATCATCTAAATATTTCACAAGGGGCAATTTCTGTTGCTCTCCTGAGGATGAAGTAATCAGAAGCGTCACTGTATCGGGAGTTTTTCCTGCAAAACGTGCTGTGATCAATAACGGATGACTTTTTTCTATCTCTGTGGTCCCTGGTATGACCTTTACTTGAAACGGTTGCTCAATCACCGCGACAGTGAGCGGGTTTTCTTTGGGTTCTGGAGCTGCCTTCAGGTAGGACCAGCAGCTTAAGCAGCTGACAAACCAGGCAGTGAAACATATGAATTGTGTGGAACTTTGCAGAATAAGTCTGCGGTTGGAGATGGATTGTCGCCAATCGTTCTTTTCTCCATGAGTGATGACTTGTTGAATTAAACGGTTTTGCAAAAAAGTGGGCCGTGTTCCATGATCTGTTTTTTCCAGTTCTAAAGTCGCCAGCAGGCTGGTGTCCAGATCGGGATAGGTGCATTCAATTAGTGTCGCCACTTGATGTCTATTGGCAGGAGAAAATTGATTGCGAGGCCGAAAGAAGTGTACCCCTGCTGCAGCCGAAAAAGGAATCGCTAACATGGTTACCAGCAACAAAAGATGCCGGTCAGAAGATGTGATCGGTTCAAGGATGAATAGACTCAACAATGTCAGACAGCTGGCGGCTACCCAGACGTAAGTCAATCGCTTCAGTTTCAAGTTGGCCTGATAACGAAAGACGACCTGATTGAGTTGTTTTAAGAGATCGGGCAAGCCCATGGTTACGCCTTTCGTGTCGCTGAAGTAGTTCCGCTGATCCATTTCGCCAGCAGTGTTTCCAGACCCAGCATCGCAAGAGCCACAATGATGAGCCATCGCCAGATTTTCTGTTTCTGTTCCAGCTCTCGAATGAGTGCCTGCCGTAGGATCTCAGAGGCTGACTGGCTGGTTGAGATTGAATTGCCGGGCTGCTGCATTCGCACTCCCAGTGATTCCAGTGTCTCGATTGTCAGAGGCGTAGTATTACTTTCTTCAATCGCCTGATTCACCGCAAATTTCTGAACAGGTCTGTTTTCATTTTCCGAAGTGGCCTGATAAAGACCGGGTAGAATTGTTTCATTTTTGGTTTGTTGACCAGCAGTAAGTTGGATTTGAGAGTCATTGATCGGACTGATGTTTGTCGTTTTGAGAGATTCAGGGAATGGAATTTTCTCACCGACTGTGAACTGAGAAGGAACATCAATCAGGTTTGAATTGAGTGTCAGGATCGCGTTCAGAATCGGTACGAATTTTGTCGAGAGTGCGAACTGGCTTTCCGTGGGGGTCCAGCCAAATGTCATCACAATGAGTTTTCCCTCTCCAATAGGAAAATTCACAATCGCCGGGTGTTCATGATCGAAGCGGGCCAATACCTGATGAGGAATTTCAACTGGCAAGGCAAGCCGCTGATAGTTCCAGAATTTCAGTTTTGAGAAGTCTGAATATTCAGGGGTCTGGAACATTTGAAAAACGGGGTGGTCGTATTCAATATTAGTGAGTAATGCATAGTCATTGATGTCAAAGGAATCGACAATCACTTTCTGAGAGACTTCTTTTTGGTTCGCTAATATTGGTTTTAATGTTTGACTGGAACTTCCGTCGTTGAGAGAAAAAAGTACCACGCCTCCCTGTTGCAGATAGTTTTGTACTAATTCAATCTCATCTAGAGAGAGTTCCCGACTGATAATAAGTAAGTGAATTCTGGTGACGGCCATAAGGATTTGTGGAGAGTCGGGGCCAACGGTCAAGAACTCTACATCCCGGTTTTTTGTTTTGGGGAATGCACGTTTGACAAAATAGTCAGGGTTTTCAGTCGCACCGGTGTCTGGGGCGCCGTAGTGTACGATGGTCAAATTGGTTTTTTCGCGTGGTTGAAGATAGATCCTGTTGTCGAAATCATGTTTGTCACCACTGAGAATGATTTGAGTGATCGGCTGTGGAAGATCCAACGCGGGCATGAGGATAACTCGAGATTGCCCTCGAGGAACATAAATCGACTTTGCTTGTATGGAATCATCTGAATTTCTCTCACACGCAATCGAAAAGTGTTCCTGCTCTGAGTCAGCGGCATTGACAACACGTATCGTTGCCTGAGATTTTTCATCTAACGAAAGCAACTCCAGACCTGCGTTACTCGATTCTTTAGCCTTCAGTTGATGCAGGTGAACCTGAAGTTCTTCCGGCCACGAGAACTCCGTGAGTGAATTAATTTGGGATCCTGCTTGAAAATCAGTAATAAGCTCAATGGTGCTGTTTTGCAGTAGAGTTCCATTGCGATTGGATGCGACCTGCTGCTGAAGTAGCGAAGCGATTTCGGTAAGTGCCTGACCCAGGTTCGTCGGATTCCAGCCGGGAGATAGTTTGGTGAGTAGTTCCTGATCATGTTTTAGAGATTGATGGTGATTCGATGGATTTGTTTCTTTCAGTGCTTTGACAGCTTTCAGATGGGAGTCAAATGTATAAATAGCGATTTGATTTTGTTTTGCCTGTTGAATGAGTTCATTCGCTTTCTGTACCGCTTCGTTCCAAAGTGTTCCCCGTTGCATACTGGAACTGGTGTCGATCAGTATGATAGTTTGCCGCGTAGTTGAAGCAGCAGTTAATTCAAGATTGGTGTTTTTGAAAAAAGGGCGTGCAAAGGCTGCGACTAAAAGCATTACTGCTGCCGCGCGGAGTAATAATAGTAACCAGTTTTGGATTTTGTTTTTGCGATTTGTTTGAGGGGGATTATGTTCCAGAAAACGAAGGGAGCTGAAGAAAATCACATTTTTGGGCTGATGTCTGACTAGATGCAGCAGGATTGGCAATCCGACAGCTATGATTCCGAATAAATAAAGCGGGGTTAAAAAACTCAACTGCGTTTCCTCTGTTCCTAAACTAACTTCAAGCGGCGCGATCAGTTAAAAAATCGGACAGACCTGCTTCAAGTGGAGTGTCGGTTGTCAATCTGTGATAATGTACGCCCTGTTTGCGGCACATGTTTTGTATCTCTTCCAAGTGTTGATTCAACTGTTGCTGGTAGTTCGCTTGTGCTGATTTTGGATTGAGGGCCATACGTTCTCCTGATTCCAAATCTTCATAAATGGCAGTTTCATTAAAGTTTAAATGAATTTCGGATGGGTCAAGAATTTGAAACAAAGCAACCTCATGCCCTTTGGCACGCAAGTATCCTAAATGTGTGTTTAAATCTTCAAGTGGCGAGAGCAGATCTGAAATCAGTACGACCAGCCCCCGCTTTTTTATGGTTTCAATGGCATGTTTTAATGGTGAGACAAAATTGGTATGAGATCCCTGGGGAGGCCGTTCCAGTTCGATCAAAATTCGTCTGAGTTGGCCGCGAGTGAATCGGGCGGGTACCACGGAGTCAACCTGTTCATCAAAGATGATGAGCCCGCTGGCATCGCGTTGAGTTGACAAAAAATAGGCAAATGTTGCAGCCAGAGTTTTGGCATAGTCGGCTTTGGAATAACCCAGACTGTGAAACTGCATGGAAGAACTCAGGTCCAGCAACATATGGCAGCAGAGGTTGGTTTCTTCCTCGAAGCGTTTGATGTAATGCTGATTAGATCGAGCTGCCAGTTTCCAGTCGATGTGGCGTGGGTCATCGCCGGGTGAGTATTCCCGATACTCTGTGAACTCAACGGAGAAACCATGATAAGGGCTGCGATGTAAGCCGTTCCAGGTACCTTCTACGACCGATTTGGCTCTCAACTCCAGTGACTTAATTCGCATCAGGCAGGCGGGATCGATCCGCTGCGATACCAGTTTCTGGTTCTGTTTTGTTATTCGTGATGAATGATGCTTCAGAGGGTATGAGCTCATGCTTCAACTGGCCTTTTTATAGTTTCAATCAGTTTCTGAACAACATGTTCGACGGTGATACCTTCTGCTTCTGCACGATAATTAATCAGAATCCGATGACGGAGTACTGGGGTTAATAACGACTGGAGATCTTCGAGGATGACATGCACGCGGCCGCGCAGGACAGCTCGTGCTTTCGCACCCAGGATCAGACTTTGAGCGGCTCTGAGTCCGGCGCCCCAATTGACCCATTCATTGATAAAGTCCGGCGTTGTTTCCTGATGGGGGCGGGAAGCTGCACAAATTTGGACTGCATAACGCACCAGTTCTTCCGCTACGGGAACATCGCGAACAAACTTGTGAAACTGTTGAATATCATTTCCAGTAAATAAGGGCACAATAGGTTCGGAGTCACGCGCAGTCGTTTGTGTGACGACAGCGACTTCATCCTCTTCTGACAGGTAGTCTATGAATAGATTAAACATGAAGCGGTCCAATTGTGCTTCAGGCAAGGGATACGTACCCTCCATTTCAATCGGGTTTTGCGTCGCAAGAACGAAAAAAGGATGGTCCAGTTCATATTTGATACCAGTCACCGTGACCTGTTTTTCCTGCATCGCTTCCAGCAGGGCTGCCTGTGTTTTGGGGGGCGTGCGGTTAATTTCATCCGCCAGCAGAATATTTGTGAATACCGGACCTTTGATAAATTTGAGAGCCCTTGATTCTTCCGAATTCCCTGCCAGAATTTCAGTCCCGGTAATGTCTGCGGGCATCAGGTCAGGCGTGAACTGAATCCGTTGTGATTTCAGTTTAAAGACCTGCGCCAGTGAATTAACCAGCAATGTCTTAGCCAATCCAGGAGCTCCCGTAATCAGACAATGTCCGCCCGAAAACAGAGCGATCAGGAGCTGATCAATAATTTCTTTCTGACCGATGACTGCTTTGGAAATTTCCGCATCAATTTGCTGACGACTGTTTTGCAGCATTTCAAAAATGCGCTCTTCTTCGTTGCATTCATCGGTAGAGATAAGTTTAAGATTCACGTTTGGCTCCTGATAAAAACTATAAATTAATATGCGCTGGTTTCAGTGTGTCATTGCGTAAAACACAATGTTGATACCAAGGGGGTAAGCTTTCTTTTCCGAGAATTCACGAAAATACCATTTATCTTCTCCTTCTCGTTCCCATCCATCACCAAGGTCAGTATTGTGACAAACCATTGTTATCAGACGTCCCTGTTCATCGAATAGACCTCGGTAATGAACCTGTTTGGCATCTTCCCGTTCCCAAGTGATGCCTTCAGAACGCCCCCACTGAGCAACTCCAATACTGGGGACTTGCGGCTTTTCTTTAAGGTCATACACACAGTGGAAAATGGGATGTTCTAAAGGGAGTTCGACTAGTTCGCGTTCCGGAAATACTCGTTTCATTTGCATCGCGAAGTTATCCCATTCCGCTTCTCCCCAGAAATCATCGACCATCATAAATCCACCATTGGTCAAATAACGTTTCAATGCGATCACTTCTTCTTCAGTGAATTCGAGTGAGCCAGGTTCGATCAGGTAGATAAAGGGGTAATCGAACAGTTCTGCATCTGTCAGCTCCAGAATGCGTCCTTCCGGATCCACTTTCATGGAAGTGAGTTGTTGCAGGCGATACGAGAAATTCAAATCACTATCGGGGTAATCAGTGGCCCATCTTCGCCAGCCTTGATGAGAGTTGTATCTGATTCTTACGAATGTGAAGACGTCCTGCTTAAATTCTGGATCATTTTTCCAGTCGGGAACTCCTCCCCGGTCAGAAGGAGCTGAGGGACGGTATTGACCGATGCAAATAGTAACAAGGATCAGCGAGGTAATAATCAGTACCAGTGAAGTCAATTTATAGTTCATGGCCGGCTCCTCCTTGAGCCTTAGTCGTCCATAGTTAAAACCTGTGCTGTTGTCATTAAGGTGAATTTACAGTGAGTTCGAGTAATAATTGATGGGCAGCTCGAAATCGCGGAGCCTCTTCGAGTGCGATCAATGTATGTCGTTTTGCTTGCTCCAGATCGTTCTCTCTTAGCAATCGGGCGAGTTGGTAATGTGCAGTTGCTGTATTATGTGGATTTAAAACTAGAATCGCTTGATAGGCGTGAATAGCTTCCTGCTTTTGGTGCAGTTGAATACAGGATTCAGCGTACGCTCTTTGTGTTTCCTGTACGAGCGGGTTAATAGCAATCGCGGATTGTGCGGCTTGGTAAACAGCACGCCAGTTTTCTGATTTTCGATGGAGCTCTATGAGCCGTTGAAAGACATTCAATGCATGAGGATTAATCGCTGCATGTTGCTCCAGATATGTCTGTTCCAGATCGTACTGTTTCTGTTTTTGATAAAGCTTTGCCAAACGCAGACACGCATTATCTGCTCCCGTGTATTCTGGATAAAGTTTGGTAAGTTGAATGAGAATCGCTTCCAGCTCTTTTATACGGTTTTCATCTTCCAGAATCTGGGAATACGCCATGAGCCCCTGGAAATGGTTGGGGTGTTCCTTGATCCAGTCATCAAATCGTTTTGTATCATCACTGGTCAGTGCTCTCAGGTTCTGTTCAGACCAGTCAGCAGAAGGAGCGAATTGTTCTGCCTGATCTTTCAGAAAAGAGGCAAATTCCTGTTCCAGTTCTCCCAGTTCTTTTGTGCGGCGTTCGATGGCGACATTTATCGGAATCCCGACCCGTAAATCATTCAATATATTTCCTAACGCTTCGAAACCGAAATGGTCTATGATATATTCCACAACCATGGATGACTGATAATAAGCAAATTGAATATGGAGACTGCTTTTCGGATTGAGAAAGGCACTGCTTAATTGACCGATAGGAGTGCTTTCTCCTTTAAGAATAATTTCTCGATATTGTGGGATCATAGTCTCGCCCCAGTGCGGATTTTTCTGTCGTTCTTCATAAACAGAAATTCCTTCACTGATCCATCGCGGCATTTTATTTCTGGTCAGTTCGAGCGTGACAACATGGCAATATTCATGCCACAAGACCGATTGCCAGTTAGTCGGATGTTCGGCTTGTGATGCCGGGCTGTTGGCTGTGATGACTTTTCCGAAACAAACTCCCAGATAACCAGAGACTGCAGGCATCCCAAATGTACGAACAGCAAAATCGTCTGGATCAGGAAAGATTTCTACAGTGATTTTATCTTTCAAATCAAGATCATACTTCTCACAGAGCGTATTGCGGGCTGCGTGCAGAAGTTTGATAACCTGGTGTCCATAGATGTCTGCCTCACGTGAATCCATTCGGATAATGAAAAAATCATCTTCCAGAGTTTTGAATTTGGCAAGTTGATCCTTTAGTTCAAGCAGATTGAATGTGGTCGTATCATAGCCATCCTGTTGATGTGCCTGTAGTGCATGTTCCCAGCCACTGATTTCGTGTCCCAAACGCAATTCGTCCTGAGCCAGTTGAATCCGCGCGGGTAGAAAATACGAGTCTTTTTCAAGTGCCTGATGTTGATATGCAGCGCCTTCTGCAAATCGATAGTGTTCGGAAAGCATTTTGCCGATCAAATAATCGACTTCGGGATTTTGATTGTGGTGACTCAAGGCCTGCCAGTAATAAGCGGTTTCAGCATGCGGTCGATTTTCGAAATGTGCAATCACTGCCAGGCAGGACCATGCTTCGGTATGGTGGGGATTGATCGACAGAATTTGATCTAGATGGGATTTCGCAAGTGTGTATTGTTCGGAGTGGATTAAACGCGAGACCTGTTGCAGGTGAGCGGGGATGTGATTCGGGTTGAGACGGAGCACCTGAGCCATCAGTTTCTCATGTTGTTCCGGGCTCGAGTTTTGAACTGATCTGGCGAGACCAAAGAGCAGTTCGGGGTCATCGGGAATGTGTTTGAGTGCTGCCTGAAATGTTTCCTGAGCCAAACCATAGTCGTGTTTGGCTAATGCCAGATTTCCACTGGCCAGATAAGCATTCCGGTGGTCAGGATATTCTTTGATGGCCCGGTCATAAAAGGATTCAAGAACTTCCCCAGGATCAACATTACGTTTTAACGAAGCTTGCCCTAAAGCAACCAGGCTGCTGGCGTCGGTGTATCGCCAGGCAGAGCGACTTGCCAGTTCGTGAATGCTGGTCAGAAATGCGTCGGCTGCTTCGTGCTGATTGTTTAAATGATATATTTCCTGAGCCAAAAATCGTAGTGGCAGACTCCAGGAATACCGTTTCAGGCCCGCATTAATTGTTTGCTGGGCTTCCGTGTATTGTCCAATTGCGAGTTCAGCCTGTGCTTTTAGCAGCGGCCATTCTGAGCCATACGACTTTTTAAGGATCGCAGCTTCGGCAGTTTCGATGCATGATTCATATTGACCGGATCGGAGTAGTTTCTCGCAGCTTTCAATGTCAGAAGCGCAGCAGATTCCGGAAATAACTGTGAGTGCGAGCAGGGAGCTAAGTGGCCGCACAAGTAGAGTTGGGATCTTATGGGAAGATCGGTACAGAAGAGGTACCTTCAGGCCACGCCAGACTCGAAAACATTGCACTCGTTGCATATGCGCCCTTCCCTGGGAAAGTCCAATGAGCGAATAGATTTCGTACTCATTGAATCACAATTCTTCAGTTCAGGATCATTTCTCTCCTGAATGATTGAAGAACTAGTTTTGACTCAATTGCAGGACGCCAGTTGTAAATCATGAGTTGGTGAGCCAACGGGGAACAATATCTGAAATTCTTGATGCATGCAAGAAGAGTTTTACAGGGAGGGATTCAATTCACTTTCAAGGCTTTATGATTTAATAAGATAGTCAATGCAAAACAGGCAGGGTCTCAACTTTCAAGTCATTGAGATCCTGCCTGTTTGTGATCAGTTGTTCCGATGCTAAGTGTTAGCAGGAACTAAATTTACGTGCGATGGCCGCTTTAGAATTCGCCAAGCACATGTCCGTCATTGATACCAGCCAGCCATGTATAGGTATCGCCGTTAATATTTTCGCTGATGAAACGAACTTTACCATCACCCATCAGGAAGTGGCAGCCACCAACATGCGGGCTACTGAATGCATTAGGGCTTGATTGGTTAATGAGTTCGTTGGTTGATGCAGCAGGTGTGCTAGTCTCTGCACTGGAAGCTGTACCTAGTATAGCGTTCTCGTCAGTCTGAATTCCGATCCAGATTGCAGCGGTACGCGTAATTGAAATGGGGGCGGGAGAGTCTTTTGTTGTTCTTTCACCGACCATGATAATATTACTTGTTCCGTCAGTCATGTCTCGGAACTTGACTCTCACAGTGCTGTTTCCAAATGATGTATTAACTAGTGTGGCAGTAGGCGTTGATGGGGTCGTGTCCCAGAAATACGATGCTCTTACTCCAGGATAGTTTGATTTCCCCCAAGAGTAGCTTTGGGCTGGGCTGGGGCGATCTGCGTTGACACCACTTGATGGGTCAGAGGGGCAGACATAGCCAGGTATAATTGTTTCTACCTGGGTCGTTGCAGCAACTTTAGGTGTAACATCAGCGATTGCCAACCAACCAGTAGCTCCGTTAGCGTTAAACATATTGGAACTGATTTGGTTATACAAATTTGCTTGATCGAGGAATGGCAAAATCATAGCAGACCAGCCAATTTTGCTTCCAATTGTAGAAGCCGAACTTGTGCCCACATATCCGGGAGGGAAGATGCTGTGTGTTTCGTGGTAGTTGTGAAGGGCCAGGCCGATTTGCTTCAAATTATTTTTGCAATTGGATCGTCGGGCTGCTTCTCGTGCCTGTTGGACAGCTGGAAGGAGTAACGCAATCAGAATCGCGATGATTGCAATTACCACAAGTAGTTCGATCAGTGTGAACCCGCGCTGACGGGCTCCGTTACATCTCTTCATCATAACTCCAGTGAAAAATTTGGGTTTAGAGGGTGCCTTTGGTCTGCTTTTAAAAAACGGTACCAGTTGTTATGAAGAATACCAGTCCTCATAATGGGGACAAGGAGATTTAGAATGACAACAAAGAAACGTAAACGACATACTCCCGAACAAATCGTTCGAAAATTGCGTGATGCAG
>JAHZKX010000053.1 GCA_022600195.1 Planctomycetota bacterium | reverse complement strand
TCGTTGGGGTATGTGGCCCCAGCAGAGTTTGCGAGTCGCTGTGCAGTTTCCAATCGGGCTGCGCCCTCACTACAACTGCACAGCGAAATTACCTAAACCAACCTTCATAAGGGCTGGTACAACTTTTTAATGCAGGTCAAGACAACGATTTCCATTCGACGAGCAACCCTTGAGCCGACAGAAAATTCGTGCTTGCACATGCGTTTGCCCTCTTCAAGTTATTCTCAAGTTAAGCGGTCAACCATGCAGTACGGAACAGAATCGTACAAGGAACAGTGTGCAAGTCTGACCAAAAGAATAATCATCCGTTGTTGCGACCATTTTGAATCTGTCGCGGCGCTATCCAGTTCTAAAACGCACTACTGCCGGTGAGAATCACGCGGATCGTTTTGAAGAGGATCTTGAGATTCTTCCAGAAACAGCAATTCGGGAGATACATCAGATCCCGTGAGACCTTTCTGCGAAAGCCTTCATAAACCCCGGACCTGGAAGTGTGGGGTTTTACGTTTCTCGTCAGTCTTACTTAACACGGCGCTGATCCGTGATAACCGTTCGCAGTTCATTGCTGCCTCATCTACAAAGATTCAGAGACATCGACAAATACTACGACCGTCAAGGCAACCTTCATGTAAAAAGATAAGGGCGGGTCATAAAAGACCTGCCCTTATCGCTTTCTGAACTAGTCGTGTCATTTTTTGAATTTGTGGGGGGAGTGCAACAATGGAGCACGTAAACAACACTCCCAGCCCTCAATTCCAGGCTTGTTAAAGCACTAGTGCCTTTAATTAAATTTTTCGTCTGGCATACCGAAAGATTAGCTACGTAAAATTCCACGAAGCTTATCATGGTATGGCTATCTGCAATCACTGGTACGGAGAAAATGGACGTATCTTCTCCGCTTTCCAGCTATGATGATTACTTCGATTTCAATTCAAATTTAAATGGTTCGTTTGTCGCCTTAATTACAGCAGAAACTGGCGTATTGGCCGGGTCATTGTATTTCGCTGGAAGTGAATTCACAGCACCAACATCCGCTGCCGTTGCATCCTGAGGAATGGGAGATCCATCCGGTTGCACTAAGCGTGAGAATAACACTTTATAGTTACCTTGAGGAACTCCTTGACGGTCATCGCGATAGAGGATCGTAAAGTTTCCAGATGCATCTGTGACACCACCGCCACCGGTACCTTTTGTCCCCTCTTGCGGATCAAAAAATACAGTCACAGACTGTAATGCCTCTCCGTCAACTGTCACTGTTCCATTCACAGGAAAGACTTCGAGGGTCGGCTCGGTAGAACCACCACCACAGCCTACTAAACAGATTACAAAACATCCCAATAGAATTCTATATTGCAGCATCAATGTATATCCTGTTCAATCTGAATATCAGGTCGATTATATGAAATGAAGAAAAGCAAAATATATTGACCACGGATGATCAAATTCATCCGTGGTCAACAAGTTATTATGGAGAGATTGACTCAGAACTCTCCAAGTGGGTTTCCATCGGAAATGTATGCCAGATTATTGCGTGTCACACGGTCGATGTTTTCACTGATAAATCTTACAGCACCATCACCCAATAAAACATGAGCGCCACCAACGTGTATACTGCCAACTGTAGACCAGTCTCCCAGTCTTCCAGGTGAACCAGAGACATTAGGTGGTGTGTACCAGGAACAACATTTCCAGTAGTTAATGCCATTTCCATAGGTCAAATCCACTCCGTGGCCAACCCACTTAGCATGACCCCAAGTTGCTGAGACACCGTTAAAAGTATAGCGAACGGTTTCCGCACAAGCGACCGTATTACTCATACCATCAGTGACATCTCTAATTTTACAACAAGCATCTAAACCAAACATACGCTTCGTTGTTTTTCCATCCAACAAATAGTTATTCGCAGAACTTGATGTTCGAATCACACTAAATTCGTAATTAGTGTGCGCTGCAAATTCCGATGAGGAACCAGGAGCAATTGCGTAGTGAGCACTTGTTGTGCTTCTATAATGTGTCACATTATTGTCTGATGGACACATAAACCCCGGAACCACTGTTGCGATTACAACATCATTGGCATTTCCGGCAGCTCCGGGCAACAAACCACCAGGAACCGGCTTGGCTGCAGGTGCACCTGTACTTGCTGCTAAACTGAAGTTGAACTGATTGTAAAGGTTAGCCTGATCCATAAAAGGCAATAACAAAGTCCATCCACGGTGATTGAGACCAAACGCATGACTGGCTGATCCTGAAGTAATACTGTGTGCATGAGAAACAGAATAGGGAAACACACCATGTGTTTCGTGATAGTTGTGTAAAGCAAGTCCAATTTGCTTCATGTTGTTTTTACACGTTGATCGCCGTGCTGCTTCTCGCGCCTGTTGCACTGCAGGTAATAAGAGAGCAATCAAAATCGCGATGATCGCTATCACTACCAACAGTTCGATTAATGTAAAACCGCGCCTTTTTACGTGTTCTTGCATTTTCCACCTCCGGAAAAAAGAAAAAAAATGGATAAAAATACTCTATGTTGCGAGCTAAGGCCCAAAAAATTAATAGATGATAAAAAACTGAAGGTTGTAAAATTTGCTTCACAAGAGATATCGTCCAAATTGTGCTAGCACCCGTTCAGAATGCATAGGGAAAAACATAGACACAACGAAATAAAAACACCTAGAATTATTGCAGCAAAAGATATGATGCTACGTTAAAATACAATTATGCTCAAAATATTACAAAATTACCAACATATTAATTGAATATTGTTTATTTTGGAACATTTTTTCAAAACCGGGCGCTTCAGATTTTTTTCAGCTAGTGCCTGCTTCTGCTCTCACTAAACAAAAGCATTAACACCTGAGCACGAGATATGCCATTAGTTCTACCCCTGGCTCCTTCATCTTGAAGAGCCCAAGAAGTGGACTAACCACTGCCACCATCCAGTTTTAGAGCGCACCACTGCCGGTGAGAATCACACGAATCGTTTTGAAGAGGATCTTGAGATCGTTCCAGAAACAGCAGTTCTGGAGATACATCAGATCCAGAGAGACTTTTCTGCGAAAGCCTTCGATGTTGTTGTCGTATCCGTTTACAATTTGTGCCACGCCCGTCAAACCAGGTTTCAAGCCGAGACGATTGATGTAATTCGGGATCTCTTCACTCAAACCTTCGATGAACTCCGGACGTTCCGGGCGCGGGCCTACCAGCGTCATCTCTCCTTTGAGCACATTCCAAAGTTGGGGCAGTTCATCCAGCTGTGTCTTTCTCATGAAACGTCCCAGACCTGTCACCCGCGGATCACCCTGGACGGCAAACTGAGCACCATTCTTTTCGGCATCCACTGTCATCGTACGAAATTTGTACAAAGTAAAAGGCATTCCGTAGCCCGTTTCATCCCGACGGTCAGAACCAGGTACACGACGGTCGCTTTCGACACCCAGTTGAGATAAATCAATCTGTTCGATTCGACGATCACTCTTTGTTTTCGTGCGTAAATTTAATCCAACGCGTGTCTGTTTGAAAATTGCAGGTCCGCTGGAAGTCATTTTGACCAGCACAACCAGAAATAACAGCAACGGCGAGAGAAGAATTAACATACAGGACGAGACAACAATGTCCAGAATCCGCTTCATCAAACGCGTCCGCTCCGAAAGACAACGCACATCAACGCGCGGTTCTTCCAGATCCAGTCGAGTCAGCCAGCCTGTGGAACGCCAGATTTCCACATCCAGATAACCTTTGACCAGATCAGATAATTCACCTTGCGGAATCAGATTCTTATTGGGAAGAGGGCGACTTCCTGCAGTCGTTGAACTCATTGAACACACTTTCTTCTGAATCGAATTCACTAATTTGAAGACCCTGCACTCTACACCGCCATACCCCTGCCTCATGGATCGTACACAAAATGAACATGATCAAAGCGTTATCCAACGCTCAAATAGAAAACCCGTGGATTTCCCTGCTGGGGTCGACGATCTTGCAGAAAACCCCCATTGAGATTTGCTGCCTCTTTTTCGTCCGTCTACTGAAACGTTAGCCCGTAATGAAGGACTGTGATTCCAGAGAGTTACAGAAACAGACAAGCAGCCAAAACCAAAAACAATTTGCAGCAGATAACACAAAAATAACGGCTACAGGAAAGATGCCAAATCCATCTCCTGTAGCCGTTATGACGGTTATGATATGCCGTTTTAACTCAAATATGTGAGTCCCGCCTAAAGCGAAGAGTCTCCCTTAATCTGGCTGGACGAACCACCGGCGGCCGGCAGATACATTTTTTCTGCATAATCCATCACCATTCTGTCCGCGTTGAATCGCCAGCCTAATGTCCGAATGGCGTTCTTCATACGCGAAATCCACCCCAATGGAAGATCATCGTCATTCCGGTCGTAATACAGGGGAATGACTTCTTCGTTGAGAACTTTCATCAGATTGAGACCATCCCGGTCATCTTGAATCTCCGTATTGACGTGAGTACGACCTTTTCCAATCGCGAAACCATTGCTGCCATCGAAGGCTTCTGCCCACCAGCCATCCAGAATGGAACAGTTGAGCCCCCCATTCAAAACGACTTTCTGCCCACTGGTTCCCGACGCTTCCAGCGGCCGACGTGGATTATTTAACCAGACATCAACTCCTTGAACCAGGTGACGACCGAGATTGATATCGTAATCTTCAAGCAACACAATCTTGCCTCGGAAGGCAGGCTCTTGCGTCAGTTTGAAAATTCTCTGGATGATTTCTTTACCGTGTTCATCAGCGGGATGCGCCTTCCCTGCGAAGATGAACTGCACCGGACGATCGGTGTCCTCAATGATTTTTAGAAACGTCTCCATATCTTTCATCACAAGGTCGGATCGCTTGTAAGGAGCAAACCGTCTGGCAAAGCCGATGAGTAACGCATCCGGATTCAATGCGGTTTGCAAATAGCCGATCTCATCTTCCGTAGAACCCCGGCGTTTTGCCTGCTTGACCAGTAAATCACGTGAAAAGTGAATTAAGCGATTTTTCAATGCCTGATGGGTTTCCCAAAGGTCTCCCGGCGAGATTTCTTCAATGTTAGCCCAGACGTTCGCTTCACCGGTTCGATAATACCATTCCGTCGGCAATACACGGTCATAAATCACACGCATCGGTGCCGCAAGCCAGGTTGGCATATGCACGCCATTGGTAATGTGACCCACTGGAATCTCTTCTTCACTTCGCCAGGGCCACAAAGCGGCCCACATCCGTCGACTGACAACACCATGCAGGTTCGATACCGCATTCGCCAGACGACTCAATTTGAAAGCCAGCACCGTCATACAGAATGTTTCACCTTCATTCTGCGGATCTACACGTCCCAGACTCATGAGTGCATGATGATCGAGACCCAGTTGATCTCCCAGTGACCCCAGATGTTCTTCCACCAGACCCGCATCAAACCGGTCATGCCCAGCCGGAACCGGTGTATGTGTTGTGAAGACACAGGCCGCAGCCACATCACGTAATGCATCGTCAAATGAAAACCCGTCTTCGTACATCCGGTTGCGAATGCGCTCCAGAGGGGCAAATGCAGAGTGGCCTTCATTCATGTGAATGACACTCGGTTCGATGCCCAGCGCTTCCAATGCCTTCACTCCCCCGATTCCCAGCATCACTTCCTGGCGAATGCGTGTTCGCTGGTCGCCACCGTAAAGCCGCGCAGTCAGGTTTCGATCTTCTTCGCTGTTTTCGGGAACATCAGTATCAAGCAGATATAAGGGAATACGACCCACATCAATTCGCCAGACCTTGGCGAAAATTTCACCCGAACGCGTTGTCACGGAAATCACAACCGGCTTCCCATCCGGAGTCAACGCCGGCGAAATGGGCAAATTCTTCGTTTTTGCCTCCGTATAGGTTTCCTGCTGCCAGCCTGCTTTGTCTATATATTGTGAGAAATAACCTTCACCATAAAATAAGCCGATTGCCACCAGAGGCAATCCCAGGTCAGACGCACTTTTCAGATGGTCACCAGCCAGAACACCTAAACCACCAGAATAAATATGCAAAGATTCGTGAATCCCAAACTCAGCCGAAAAATAGGCGGCACAACGATGGCCTAAAATCGTGGCATTGGTTGAACCCCACGTATCTGATCGTTCCATGTACTCCAGCCAGCGTCGATAGGCAACATTCACACGCGAATGCAAACTGAGACTGCCTAACTTGGCTTCCAATTGCTCAGGCGAGTATTCTTGCAGCAACAACACCGGGTTGTGATTGAGCTCAAACCATTTCTCCGGATCAATCAAATGAAAAATTTGTGTCACATCAGGTTGCCAGCTCCACCAGAGGTTCCCAGACAGCTCACAAAGCTTCTCATAGACAGTTTTTTTTGTAGACATTGAAGAATAATCCAATCCATTGCGATTTAAATAGATCTGCCAGCTTTCAGAATCGGACAGAGGTTGATTCTGATTTTTCTAGTAGCCTGATTGAACGCGCAGACGCGAAGACATGAGTATAATAAAAAAAACAATTCATTCAAAAAAGACAAACAAAAGTATAATGATCTCGTCAGTATCTGGGAGTCATAGCGGTCCCTGTTTCATCAGGATAAATGGAACTTCCACTGATTCAACCCCATCCATTTCATCCCATTTTTCTCATTCACCCCATACTAACCCTGTGATTTCTGATGCACTACTATGTACAATAGAAAAACTGAATTCTGAAACAGGCTTCCATTGCAAGGACCGCTTTCACTGCCAAAATCGATTCCTATTTTAGTGATGTTGTCTGAATTTGAAAGAAGCTTCCACCATGAATATCCAGCGTATTTCCGAGCTGCCAGCACTGCCACAACGTCCTGAAAATTCACATAAGGGAACATTTGGTAAAGTTCTGGTCATCGCAGGCAGTTCTGGTATGAGTGGAGCCGCCTGTCTCGCTGGCATGGGAGCATTGCGCGGAGGAGCCGGGCTGGTTTTTCTGGCAATCCCCGAATCAATTCAATCCATTGTTTCGACAATGAATCCCTGTTACCTGACCATTCCCCTGAAAGTGGATCAGCATGGCCAGTTGTCTGAAGAATCCGAAACACTTTTATTTGACCAGATTGATCATTTCGATGCAGTCGCCATCGGGCCCGGCTGTGGGACACATAAATGGATACAGCAACTCACGCTCAGCTTATACACAAAACTCAAACGGACACTGATTGTTGACGCAGATGCCCTGAATGCACTCGCCGCTTCAGATAGACCACTGCCCACCCCAGGAGGCCCGCGCATTCTCACCCCTCATCCGGGTGAGTTTTCGCGGCTGATTCACAAAAGCATTGCGGAAATTGAACAACAACGCGAAGCACTTTCTATCGCGTTTGCGAAACAACATCAGATTGTACTACTGCTCAAAGGAGCAAACAGTATTATTACCGATGGCTCGCGTTTCGCCATCAACTCGACAGGCAACAGCGGTATGGCCACCGGTGGAAGTGGTGATGTGCTGACCGGTTTGATTACCGCACTCTCAGGTCAAGGGCTGGAAACGTTCGAGGCGGCACAACTCGCCGCCTGTTTACATGGAATGGCGGGAGATCGGGCCGCACAGGAATTGTCGCAACACGCGCTGATCGCCTCGGATCTTTCCGATTATCTCCCAGCAGCCTGGCTCGCACTTACAAAAGACTAATTGAGAACCAACGCTATTTCGTTTTTTGAGAGACCGCCTGACCATCGGGCATCGGATAAACGGGGGAATCGGCAGACGGCTTTCGTTTCAATAACTCCGATAATTGAAAACTGAAATATTTCTGATTCGCAGCTGGATCACCTGCTTTGCTGGCATTGGCAACCCATAATTTGGTTGACTTAGGCTCAAACAAAACATTATGTAAATTCGATTTCATCGCAACCGGACGGCTCATCAGTTTGATGGCGGATTCCGCCGTGAATGATCCGTGACCCTCTTTGACCCGCTTGGAAAGTTCCTGATAGCGATCTCCGGCTGAAAGCAAAGCAGCATCCTTGACGGGATTGGGAAGCAGAGGATGACCTTCGCCAGGCTGAATCAATTCAAATTTCTCCCAACTGGTCGCCATACCCACCGACCGATTCGTTTTCCCATCGGCAATCACATAATAATACTCGCAAGTACGATCATTATCACGAAATACGGCGATTGCTTCATCCAGATCTTTCGCGGTCTCCAGTACCTCACGGACCAGAAACGCCATCGGAACGCCAGACCAGTGTCCCAGACCACCACCACCCATCTCGCCAATGGAAACCGATTTCATATTCATGCCGGTCACCGATCCAATAAACCCAGCATAAGAAACATTCACAAAGGGAATGCCACCTTTGGGTTCTGCCACAACCAGTACTGCATGCTCCTGTAATTTCCAGTCACAGGCATAATCCAGAACACGACCATGATACAATGTTCCATCCTTGGTGGCAGAATTCGCTATGGAAAATCCACTACAGTGAAACATCTCAGGAATAAAATTGGTCGCCCGCACATCTGCAAACGCGATCTCTGCCCCCGCAGCCAGTCCACGCATTTCATCCACATACTTCTTGGGCGTATAAGGTTTTTGAATCTGAATGATGGTTTCGATTGCCTGTCGAGGCTTTAATTTAACAGGTCCCAGCTCAACTAAGGTTGTGTCTCCCTTATCGTTCAACAGGTTATACATGTTCTTTCGAACGTGATCCTTTAAAAGCACACCCTGCTGATAACCCATTTCATAATGGGTCCCTTTGACGTGCAGCACCAGATAGCCATCAACTTTCTCCAGCCAGCCTGCACCACAACGGGCAATCGTTTGCGCAGAGGTACTCGTCGGCAAAAAACAGATCGCAGCAACTACAATGACTAAAATAAGACCTGAACAACGACGAAAGTCACGAAGCATAAGAAGATCCTTTTTACACACCAGAACGACATGAGAAGAGCAGATGGGATTCAATTTCAATTCAGTTCCCTATTATGACAAATCAGAGGAAAGATACAAATTCAATTCTCCTCCTGACAGCAAAAATGAACATAAACACACTTTCTTAGTCACACATTACAATTCAGACAACCTTGGGCTTGAAATACTCTACCGGAATGTGTGAAGATTGACGCCTTGAAGATCGGCAGTTACTTTACGTACCTCAACCATTTTGATCGGGTTTCAAAAAACCTGATTAGAATCGTTTACGTCTTCACTGGTTGATTTTAAGTCTCTTTACAAGCCCTTTGTTAGCAATCTTTATGTTTCGAGTTTTAGGCAACACTGTTGTCCGGTATTGGCAAATCTTCCTCTTATGCTGGGTTATGGCATTAATAGGAATCTCATATGCTGCGCCGGAATGGTCAACAGTCGTACAAAATGGAGAATTCGCTTTTTTACCAGGTGACTCGCCCAGTCTCCTGGGGGAAAAATTATTCAAACAAGCTTTTCCCGACGACCTGCTCGCCAGTAGTATCGTTATTGTCGTAAGGCGAGAACATGGAGATCAGGGATTAACTTCAGAAGACCTCGCTTTCATTGAGAAAAAACTCAAACCCCAACTCCAAAAAATTGCCGACGCAGATCAAACCGGCAAGTCGAACACCAAAGAAAGTTCAGGAAAAGATCCGCCGAAAAAAGAAGCTTCAAAAGAAGATTCGCTGGAGGCAAAACCGAACTCTTCCAATATCTCGCGCATTCGCACGTATACGGATAATACCATCGGCGACCTGCTCCAAAGCGAAGACAACAAAGCCTCGCTGGTGATTGTGGAACTCTCAACAGAATTTCTTGATCAAAGTAATGGGAAAACTGTTGAAAGCATTGAAAACCTGTTGCAAGATGATGAATTCAAAAAAACCATCGAACCGGGATTGGATATTTCTCTGAGCGGCATCGCCACAGTGGGCCGCGATATGATTCGTGCAGCGAATCAAAGCGCCGAAGCAACAGAACTCTGGACAGTTTTACTCGTTATTCTGTTACTGATCATCATCTACCGCGCTCCCATTCTGGCGCTGATCCCCTTATTCACCGTTTTCGTTTCGGTAAAAATTGCCCTCTCCATTCTCGCAATTCTTTCAACATGGGGGTGGGTCGGGCTCTTCTCTGGAATTGAAGTTTATGTCACTGTCATTCTCTATGGCGCCGGTGTTGATTACTGTCTGTTTCTTATTGCCCGACATCGGGAAGAACTAGATAAGGAATGTACCTTTAAAGAAGCCATTTCTAACTCCATCGCGACTGTCGGTTCCGCGTTAGCTGCCAGTGCTGGTACAACCATGTGTGGTATTGGCATGATGTATTTTGCCCAGTTCGGAAAATTCCAACAGGCGGGCATCGCCATGTCCTTGAGTCTGTTTTTCGTGCTGCTTGCTTCCTTAACACTCACACCTGCCCTGCTCTGCCTGGCAGGACGATTTGCCTATTGGCCCCAGTCATTCAATGAACGGGTCGCCATTTCTGCAGGTTGGTTAACTCCTTCCAGTGTCATGGCCCGTCTCATGCAACGTAACTGGGCTGGTTCTCTCTGGGAATCGGTTTCACAGGCGTTACTCAAATACCCCGGCAAGATCTGGTTGACGACAACCCTGATTCTGTTTCCCTTCGCTTTGATCAGTCTGGCCTGTTACGGTAATTTGAGTTATGGCTTGCTTTCAGAACTCCCCAACGAAGACCCCAGCGTCGTGGGAACCAAAGCCGTCAAAGGACATTTTCCAGCGGGTGCCACCGGACCACTGACAATCTTATTCCGGAACCCCAATATCAATTTTTCCGATTCCAAGGGGCGCGAAGCTTTCGAGACTCTCACAGACGATTTTCTGAAACAAAAAGATGAGTTGGGAATCGCCGATATCCGCAACATGATTAAACCGTTTGGTATCGATGCCGTTGACGAAATGGAAAAAGCCAAAGACCTGCGGGGACTGGAAAAAATAAGGGCCATCAGTCGCATTAAACTGATCAAAAATTACTATGTCAGTTCGGAAGCCGATCTGAAAAATCATGTCACGCGAATGGACCTCATCCTCGAAAAAGACCCCTTCTCGCACGACAGTATGAAGCAGCTTGAACACGTTAAAATTGCACTCAACAAGTCACTGCCAGAAAATTTACGCGATGATACCGAACTCTTTTATATCGGCGCCACAGCCAGCATCAGCGACTTAAAAGCGGTGACAGACCAGGATCAGGCCCGGATCGACATCCTGGTGCTCGGCAGTGTGTTTCTGATTCTGGTAATCCTGCTCAGACGCCCTGCAATTTCGGCCTACCTGATTCTCAGTGTCTTTTTCAGTTACCTGGTGACGCTGGGAATTACATTTACCGTATTCTGGGCACTCGATCCTCAGAATTTCATCGGGCTCGACTGGAAAGTTCCCATGTTTCTCTTCACCATCCTGATTGCCGTCGGTGAAGACTACAATATCTACCTCATTACACGCATTGATGAGGAACAAAAAACAAAAGGCCCCGTAGAAGGTATCATCTCTGCCCTGAAGAAAACCGGCGGGATTATTTCCAGCTGTGGTATCATTATGGCCGGTACCTTTTCCTCTTTGATGGCAGGCACTCTGGTGGGCATGCAGCAGCTTGGCTTTGCTCTCGCCTTTGGCGTTCTACTCGATACCTTTATCATCCGCCCCATCATTGTTCCCGCTTATCTCATCATGCTCTATCGCGGCTACTTTGGTTCCTGGGGCAAGTATCTGGGAGCAGCTCAGTTCCTGGAAAAATCACCCCAACCAGAACTCGATTCACCTCAAGTCAAATAGCGCACGAAAAACCGTCCTATCCAAATGTGTGACACTGTTCGGCTTGTCCGACAGTAAAGAAACTGTTCCCACCTAACGCGCAGTGTGAATAATCATTTCGGGTAGAGCAGCCGAGCGGGAACCGCTGACAGGTGGGTTATCTGCAGGACGAAACGTAAAGACGGCAGAGAACTTTGCCTGGTTTGTATAATTGCGGGTCGCCGCATGAAACGTCCGACTATGGAAGAACAAAATATCTCCCGGCTGTAATATCGCGGAAACACTCGTATCGATCAGCGCTTCGTTCAGAGGCAAATCAGGTCTCAGAAAAATGCGATCATCCAGGCGCTCCGGCTCAAATTCCATACGATGCGTTCCGGGAATCACTTTCAAACAGCCGTTATCCAGATTCTCTTCTCCGAGCGCCACCCAGACACTGATCAGTTCTTTTCGTTCAAATGACCAGAACCGTATATCCTGATGCCATAACGTATCGCTGCTGAATTCGGGTTGCTTCGTCATAATACAATTATGGTGCGCCAGCGGCATCACATAGTCGGGCCCCAACAATTGCGCCAGACGATTCACCAGAGCGGGATGATTCACCAGATCCGTAAAGCTCATGCCGCGACTGTGTGCCTGCTTCAACCGACGCACGGTTTCGCCCCCCATCACATTCCGGGACGGAGGCGAACCTGGATACTCCACATCCGCTTCATACTCCACCGGCTCCACAACACGCGACAACCCGTCCTGCGTCGCCGCCAACATATCCCGACGAAGTGACTCGGGACAAAGATTCCGCAGAATCAAATAACCATCCTGCTCGAATTGAACGACTTCTTCGGAAGTCAACCGGTCATTCGTAATCGACTGTGAAGGTGAAGACATTGTATGAAACTCTAATCATTAAGGGCTCAAGCAGACACGAAATCGAAACACAACATTCATCGGCCTGACACACCCGCCTATGATACAGTTCGCGCCGAAATAATTAAAGGAATTACCCATGCTCCAATATAAGATTCCTACCAGTCCAGACACTTTACCGACTTAATTGGAAATTCGGAGCGAATATTCAACTGCTTCACGTACGCCATCGTCATTCTCAATCAATTCATCAAATTGTGCTTGAACTTCTTTTGGTAAAGGCCGTAGTTTTGAAAGTGCGACCGCGGCTTCCTGTTGAATACCCCAGGTTGCGCCCTCCAGTATAGCAGCGATCTCTTCTGCAGAGTCTTTCGCTCCAATGTCGCCAAGTGCACGGGCTGCCAGATAGCCCATACGCTGATCCGGAAGACACTTTATCAGAGCCGTTGTCGCTCGTTTCGCATCGATACCTCTCGTACCATAAATTGAAATTGAATGGGCCGCAGAACCACGAACTCTGCTATCTTTATGCGACAACGCGCGAATCAATGTATCCAGGACTTCTGCCTGATATGCTGTATCATTGTCGTCACCAGGTCCGTTTAACTTCACAAAACCTAACGACCATGCCGCACTAGATGCCACCTGCGGAACGTCCGTCTTCACTTTTGCAATCAATTCAGAAAGTGCCTCAGCATCTACTAATCCAATTCGACCAAATGCACCAGCCGCCGCTGACCGTACCAGCACATCTTTCGAGTTGAGATAACGCCGTGCCTGCGCAATTGATTCCACATCACCATGCGCGAGGCGTTTCAAGGTCCAGGAACGATACACAGTCCCGATCACTCCCAATGCCCCCGTCATCTGTAAGGCAACAATCAAACAGAACGCCACAAGCAATGCAATCATAAAGCGAAACGCCATATCACACCTTCCTCAACCTGGGAATCAGAGGAAACTCTTCGAACTTTCAACAGTGAATCATAAAAAAGGTCACTCTTTCAGCTCCTGAGGGACGGCTGAATGTATCCCAGCCCACTTTGCCTTAAATCGCTCAGTCGCTTTGAATACCAGAAAAACAGGACCAAAAATAATCAGGTAAGGTATCCAGCCCAATACGATTGTCAACGCTGGAATGATATTGTCAACTTGCCCCCGAGCGATACTCTCCTGACCCAATACTATCATCGTACCCCAGAAAATGAAAAACCCCAACATAAAACCGAGATCGCGCCAAACACCGATCAAGACTGCAGGCGCCAAAAACAGTGGTAGCATATTCATGCGTGGGTCGTAGACAACCACTGATAAAACTATCGGCAACACAACTCCAACCAGAAGCAGTATCGTTTTAGTACGAAATGAAAGTTTGCGTTGCCTCTGATGGTTCATCTTTCACTTTTTCTGTTTCTACCAAGACTGTTATGAACCAACTCATTCGTAACGGCACTTATCCACCATCCCTATGTATCACCAATTCAAAATCCGGACTCGGATTCAAAATATGCTCTTTAATAAAGTCAGGCTTGAGAACGATCTCACAGAGTCTCTCTCGTGGAATCCATTCAAACACTTCATCAATGCCTTTCTGCGTGCCTTGAATTTCCCCTTTCGACCAGGCAACCTCGTAATAGATGCTCATCTCATGAAAGCACTGGCCCTCTAAATCGAAGAAATTTTCTGCCGTGATCATGGGGCGAATGACTTTGAACCCAGCGCCGATCTCTTCGGTTAATTCGCGTTGAATGGCTGTAGAAGAGCTTTCATTGGTCTTAATCCTGCCCCCCGGCAGATACCACCAGTCTTGATCACAGGGACGACACAACAGCACCTCCGCCCCACGCGTCACAATCGCCGCCACCCGCAGGTTAACGCGATAACCATTTAAATCAACTGTGATGTCGGTCATGTACCACCAAAGATCATTTTCAACCAGTCTGGATTACTCTGATGTATCAGTTCTGCAACAATTTTCTCAGCAAGATTCGAATCCACTTGGAATTCATCGCTTATTCAATTAACTCTGTCTTACATCAGTTTTCGCCAGCATATCGTGCCAGGCGTGTTTCTGTTTGGAAGCAGCCGCCCAGGTAAAACCGATGAGAAATGGAATATAAGAAGTAATCTTCGACAGGTTTCGGATCACAGAACAGCCAAACGAAATGCGATTGCCTTCCCGGTCGGTTACTTTGATCCCCACCAGCCGTTTCCCCAATGTGCCTTGCAATGCAGAGCTTTCCATCAACGCGCAATAAACCAGCCAAATCCCGAATGAAGTTTCGCGTATCAGATTACGCTCGGAAAAATATTGCACGCGCGCTTCCACATTCTGGCGATCCGCACGATACGTACTCCATGTCTGATCAAAGTCATAATAATTATAGAAGACCATCACAACCACCACACTGATGGGAACAATGTCTATCAGATACGCAAGAAACCGTATCCAGAATCCCGCATATTTCATGTTCGCTCTCTCCCTCAACTCTGTCTTTGATGTTTTGTGATCTATTATTGTCTGATTCTGGCTGCAATCCTGGGAAACTCCGGTACTTCCAGAGTCTCGCAGGCACTGAGTAGATCGTCAAGAGAAAGAGGCTATGGATCAATACAGAAGAGGGGTCATCTCTGAGGCAATCAGATGGGTGGATCAGGTTTAGCAACAATCAATAACTGTCAATAAAATTCATTCAGAAGTTGGAAGTGGTACTAAGGCTGAGTCACCAATTTGTAATTCGGCACTTCGCTCTGGAATCATTTTTAAGCTTGGATCATCATGCCGTAGATCACTGGGTTGCTTGCACTGAAAATCCCGCAGGAAACAATACATGGCTGGAATCGATCAGAAAAAAATGAATTTCCAGGCACTCGGCTGAAAATATTTTGAAATGGATCAAAAGACCAGAAATGAAAACAGAGTCAGCTTCATGCCGCGTGTGCAACCTGCCCCACACTGACCAGTAACGCATCAAGCGCAGCAGTCGTACGTTTTTCCAGCTTGCCCCCGATCCACGGTGCAAGAAAGAACCAGGGGGAAACAGCCAAAAGTGGGATCAATAGCGCCAGCAGGGGATAAAACCATATCATTGGAAACCGCGCACCAATATTCCCCGCAAAGAGTTGAACCCCTGCAAGCACAGCTACTGTGATCAGGCCGAACCCCGTGCCCATGCCCAGCCCCAGCCAAAGCGGAAACCGTGAAACAAACCGCTGCATGGACGCAACACCCCCCAGCTTTGCGACCACAGTCAATCGACCATCTTTGACATGCACAATCACCTCGGACGCGCCCACTAAGGGATCTTGTTTGGTGCTGTTCATTCCCGGACCGGAAAAATCAATCTGATGACTCTCCTGCTTCACTACACTAAACCGATTCGCAATCAACACTGTCGAAGCCGCCGACAGTGCCTGTTGAGGATCGCCGTCAAACGAAACAGAATTCGAGTAGTTTTCCATCTCAGGTCTCCCGGAATGGGCTCATTAAAGATCCGCATTGCAAACAGAGAATCAGCCGACAGGTAAATACGCGTCGTTAAGATGAATAATATCCCGCCGGATTATGAATTTCCATCAGATTCGTCCGGGTTTACTTTCACACCCGTTTTCCCACAACGCCTGAAAACCATCACACAACTAACCAGCAGTGGCGGCAGAAACAGCAACAGAAAGCCAGACAGGGACATCTGAAAATCTTCTGTTCGATAACTGTATCTAGTGGGAGTCTGTCTCATACTGCCAATCAGCATAGTCAGCAGCATGGAAGTGAAGAAGAGAACTGCCAGTGTTTTGGCAAATCGAAATTCTCGCCGAGGAGTGTAGGTTGCCCATGCCGCGATGACCTTCCCCCGATGTTAGTACCAGCCTAAGTGAGAGAATCGGGGTTCATGGGGTCGGTGTTCTTCTGGAGTGAGGCCGTAGGCCGAACGGAAGAAGAACACCGCGCGGCAAATGCCGCAGGGGTTTGGTAATTCAATG
>JAHZKX010000052.1 GCA_022600195.1 Planctomycetota bacterium | reverse complement strand
TCTGCATCACGCAATTTTCGAACGATTTGTTCGGGAGTATGTCGTTTACGTTTCTTTGTTGTCATTCTAAATCTCCTTGTCCCCATTATGAGGACTGGTATTCTTCATAACAACTGGTACCGTTTTTTAAAAGCAGACCACATTGAATGACCATCGCTATTCGGCGCATGCCATGTTGTTACCGTATCTGGATCAGTCAGTCATCTACAATCAGCTGAACTTTGATGTGGCTCCCTTTCATCCATTTGTCAATGCTGGCAATGATGATCAGGAAGAATTGGCAAAACGATTTAATGAAGTGATTAACGGTACTGCTGCGGCAGCCAAGATAAGTGTCTTTATCTGCCCCAGTGATCTGAATCGTCTGCAAAGCCGCTGGGGCCCCAACAATTACCGGTCATGTAATGGGAGTTCCTGGTCTGGCAGGGAGGGGAACGGGATGTTTGGTCAGAATAGCAGCGTCCGATTGGGCGACGTGAAAGACGGACTTTCCAATACGGGCATGTTCAGTGAGCATGCAAAAGGAACGTGGGACGATACGATTATTGATCCATTGTCTGATTTGTATAATCTGCAGGGTGTTTGGACTGAAAGCCAATTCATAGAAGCCTGCGGTAGCCTGGCTCCTGAGACGGCAGGCGTGTACCAGTATGATGTTGAGTCAGGGCAAACCTGGTTGGCGGGAAATATGAATTGGACTCGGTATAACCATGTTCGAACTCCCAACCGCATCAACTGTAAAAATGGATTTACCTGGGATGGCGTCATCTTGAATCCTTCCAGTTGGCATGCGAGTGGAGTGAACCTGTTGCTGGGCGATGGTTCTGTCAGGTTTATCAGTGAAAATATCAATGTGGAAACATGGCGCGCATTAGGGACGATTTCTGGTGGCGAAAAGACAGCGGGGTTAGGAATATGAAGTCTGTATTCAAAACCAGCCTTTGCGGAATTCTAATTTTGAGTGTAATGATGAATTCCTATTCAACTGTTGTTGCACAAGCAGATTCCCGCGAACATTATTTCAGTTTTCTAGGTGAGCAATTTGATAATGAATTGTTGGTTCCCCTGGGGAGGGGGACCGTAAGACTCTTGCAGCCACGTCCTGACGGTTTGTTATTCAATTTGCCGACAGGATATAAATTAGGGGCTTTAGGAATCAGTCCACGATTTCAGATTCACGGCGATTTTGAAATTACGGCATCGTATGAAGTTCCAGTCTGGAGAAATCCTGAGGCTGGATATGGTATGGGGCCGAGTCTTTACCTGAAAATGAATGATGAGAAAGAGTCGGCAATCATGCTGGGGAGACTTTTAAGTCCTAAGCAGAAACATGTTTTCAGTGCGACGTGGTCGACCACGGTGGATTCAAAAAGAAACTATGATGTCAAGTTGTATGATGCCAAGAAGGACTCTGGAAAACTGAAATTGACGCGAGAGGGAAGTCGACTAAAGTTTTTTGTATCGGATGGGGAAGGCGTACCATTTCGTGAATTGCGTGAGGTGGAGTTAGGGACCGCGGATGTGGCCCTCGTGCGCTTGGGAGTCCAGCAAAGTGATATCAAGACTCCCGTACAGATTCTTTGGAGAGAGCTCACTCTCAAAGCGGAATCCTTTCCGAATCATCCAGATTCACAGGCTAAGGGAGTGCAGTACCATGTGCCGAGTTATCATCCGGCGCCTCAGCCTGAGTCAATTTCTCTGTATTGGAGCCTGCTGGCGGGCAGCGTATTAATCCTTCTGTTGGGAACAGTGATGTGGGTCAAAAAACGGTCGTAGTCTCTCAGATGTTTTGCCCGGCAGGAAGTAATTTCCGCTGTAAGTAAAATGGATAGAAACTCTCTTCAGCGTAAGCGAATTATTGGCTGACTGAAAGTACTGTCGTCTAAAGAAAGATTTTCGGCACTCCCCAAAAAGATGCCCTCAGGCTGGAACCTGTGAAGGCATTGTGGTTAGACTGGAATAGTTTATTAAATTGAGGATTCAGTTTGAATTTTCGGACATAATGCGAGAAAGCCAAACTTTCGGACGAATCAATTTATCATATTGGCTGAAATGATTTCGTAAATGCACTCTTGAAGAAAGTGGGGAGACGATGTTCCAGAATGATGACCAATTCTCAATGGATCGCAGGGCAGCTTTGCAAAATATTGGGTTGGCGTTGTTGTCAGCAGGTGTGGTCAATACGACTACCGATACAGGAAGCCTCTTTGCTGCCGATGGGACTCCGGAATTCGATGATAGTCGACTGGGAGAATTAAAAGACCTCAGCGGATATTTCCCCTTTAAGCCGAGTGAATCACCCGAAGAATGGCGAGAACGTGCGGAGTATGTGAAACGGCAAATCAAAGTCGCCGCTGGTGTCTGGCCAGAGCCTGAAAAAATGAAAATCGAAGCCACACTGCATGGTAAAGTGGACCGCGATGATTACACCGTCGAGAAAGTATTTTTTGAAAGTTCTCCGGGTCTATTTGTTACCGGGAATTTGTATCGCCCCAAAGGGAAGCAGGGGCCGTTTCCTATGATTCTTTCTCCACATGGTCATTTTGCACAAGGTCGTTTTTATGACAGTGGGGAAAAACGCGTTAAGGAAGATATCAAGGCGGGTGCCGAGAAATATGAAGTCGGGGGAAGGTACCCACTGCAAGCGCGCTGTGTTCAACTGACGCGGATGGGTTGTATGGTGTTTCATTATGATATGTTGGGTTATGCAGACGGATTCAGTTTGAGTAGCAAACTGATACACGGCTTTGCCAAGCAACGACCGGCTATGTCGAGTGAAAAGAATTGGGGTCTTTTCAGTGCGCAATCTGAATTGCGTTTGATCAATGCATTGGGATTACAAACATTGAATTCAATTCGCGCTCTCGATTGGGTGAGTGCAATGCCTGAAGTCGATACGAAACGGATTGGAATTACTGGAGCCAGTGGTGGCGGGACACAAACATTTATTCTGGCCGCCATTGATGATCGAATTTCCGCTGCGTTTCCAGCGGTGATGGTTTCGACGGCCATGCAGGGAGGCTGCACATGTGAAAACGCGACGTATTTACGGATCGATACAGGAAACATCGAGTTTGCTGCCTTGCTGGCCCCTCGTCCCATAGGCATGTCTGCTGCGAACGACTGGACTAAAGAGATTGAAACGAAAGGGCTACCAGAACTCAAACAGCATTTTAAAATGATGGGGGTTCCTGAAAATGTGGTGGGGAAATATTATCCATTCCCGCATAATTATAATTATGTCAGCCGTGCGATGATGTATGAGTTTTTCAATCAGCATTTCAAATTAGGAAAAACCAGCCCCATCATTGAACCCGATTTTCAGCCACTCACACGCGAAGAGTTAACTGTCTGGAGCAAAAAGTATCCGGGTCCTCCGAGTGATGAGCAATCGGAGATCAAAATCTTACATGCACTGGCCCGAAACAATGCTGACCAGATAAAACGGCTGACTCCCAAAGACAGTGGAAGTCTGGCCAAATATAAGAAAATTGTAGGAGGAGCCTTTGAAGTGATGGTGGGGCGTACTTTCCCTGAAGCTGATGATGTGAAAGTAGAAAATCTTTCAGAAGAGGAAAAGCAGGGGTACCGTCAATATCAGACGTTGCTCAAAAACGAGCGCTACGGAGAAGTAACGCCGACCCTGTTCTTGTTGCCGAATGAATGGAATCAGAAAGTGGTGATCTGGTTACACGATCAAGGGAAGTCGGGATTACTTCAGAAAGATGGATCTTTGACTGCACCGATTCAACGTCTGGTGGAAGCGGGAACGGCAGTCGCTGGAATTGATGTGTTGTATCAGGGTGATTTCAATCAGAATCAGCCCGCACCGAGGGAGATGCCTGTCGTTAAGAATCCACGCGAATTTGCCGGCTTTACTTTGGGATACAATCACCCTGTGTTCTCAAAACAGGTACATGATGTTTTGAATGTGCTCTCTTTTTCCAAAAATCACAAGAGTAATCCACAATCAATCAGTCTGGTTGGTTTTGGTTTTTCCGGAGTTCGGGCTGCTGCCGCCTGTGCGCATTCGCCGGAATTAATTGATCAGCTGGCGGTTGATACTGGCGGATTTCGATTTGCAGAGGTTACTCAAATTCGCGATCTCAGATTATGGCCAGGGGCTGTCAAATACGGTGATGTGAATGGCTTATTATCCTTGTGCCAGCCTGCATCGCTCTGGATTGCCGGGGACTCAGCGACAGTTCCTAAACTGGTACAAGCAACTTACAATTCGGCTGGTTTGCTCAATAAAGTAGAGATGTTCAACGAAAAAACGAACAGGGAGAATTCAGCCGTTGACTGGTTAATCAAAGGTTAAACATCGAAAAGCCATATTATTATGATGCAATTGAATCGCAGTTTTTTATACTGGATGAGATATGTTGCCTGATAAATCTGCTGGAGTCTATTTTTAAGTACATTCTTGAGGAGATCTCTATGTTGTCCGGATTTCAATTGCACACTGTGTTTTTCGTTCTCACTCAGAATCTTCGAATCAGGAATCGATTTTTTCCAGTCATGCTACTGGGTTTCTCTCTGATTCTGGCTATGCAGATTTCTGCCACTGCAGCAGAGAAAGTGCAACTCAAATACGCCTGGGAGAAAGGTCAACGTTTTGCCTATCAGGTCAAGATCGACGTTTCTATGGAAAACTATTCCGAATTATTAAGCGGCGTTGAACAATATGAAGTGATTAAATCAAATGCGGATGGATTTTCTCTACGCTGTTCAGGGAAATTGAATTCTGTAACGAAGAGTAAAACAAAACGGCTCTTGATTCCTCCCATGAGAATGCACCGTCTGGGAAGTCCTTTTGCGGGGTTGTCACATAACATCCGGGGGGCAAGTGAGGCACATGTTTTAAGCCTGAATCGTTATGGGGAAATCGATACGGTGAAAGGGTCTTCGCTGCTACCCTATCTGATCGGACATTTATCTCAAATCAATTTAATTCCGCTTTCTGCCGAAGGTAAATCAGAATGGACTGAAAGTGAAAAGACCAGTATTTCCATTATCTCATCAGGTCGTATACCACGGCCATTCCGCGGGGCCAATGTTGAAAAAACGATGGGTGCCAAACAGGTAACTGATTATAAGATTACGGGACAGACTGCTGATGAAGCTACCATTTCCGTCAAACATTCTTACCGTACTGTTTCAACAGTTGATGGCAGTCCCGAAGTCGAATTGTCGGGGACGGGGATAATTCAATTTGACAAGAAACAGGGGGGCGTTAAAAGTCTCAATTTGAACTACAAGATGTTTCAGCGGTCCGATACATCAGTTCATAAAATTCCGATTACCATTAATTCAAAACAATTCACGGAAGAGGAACTCGCCAAGTACAGGGCAGATCAGGAGATTTTGCATCAGAAACACCTCGCGGAAATGAAAAAACGCGAAGCAGCGGGAAAATTTGAGATTCCCGAAAATATTGATGCTGAGCTGAAAGCGATTCTCACCGATCTGGCTACAAAAAATGTACTCAAACGGAAAGCTGCTTTACAAAAATTAAGCCAGGCAAAACCGAAGCAGGAAAATCCGGAAGTCTCTCAGATCTTAATTGGAGTATTGAATAGTAAAGATATCACTGTTGTCGCCGATGCTTCTAAGGCTTTGGTCGTCTGGTCAACAAAGGGTGATCTCCCAGCATTAATAGAGCTGTTACCTGAAGTGAACATTTTGGGATCAGAAAATGTGATGGATGCGATTTTGAAACATCACAGTCCGGAAGGGATCAAGGCGATTGCAGAATTATTAAAAGTACCAATTAAATCCCATAATGCATCAAAAAAATTGATCGAATACGGTAGTGATGCAGAGGATGCTGTCTTAGACCAACTTGATCCCTCAAATTTTTTAACGCTGGTGAGCGTTTTTCGAGTACTCAAAGAGATCGGGACAGAAAAAAGCCTGAAAAAAATAGAAGAAGTATCCAGTAGTACCGATAACAAAAATTTTCAATTTCAAGCAGCTTCCACAGTAAAATCAATTGAAGCGCGCGTGAAATGACAGGAGTGACTGATACCGGTAATCGCCGAACAGGATCGATTCAGACGGACGAGAGCCTGGTGGTTTCTTAACCACAGAACGCAAAGTTCTACGTTTTGGTTGGCTACTTTTTTACTACTTTTTTGTACTTGATAATTCGCGAGGAGAACGGAACATCGCTTCTTTTTGACTGACTTCGTTTGAAATCCGAATGATCACTGGATTCTCTTCCTGGTTGAGTTCATCCAGTGTCCGGAACGAATTGATTTCCAGAGCCTCTTCTTGCACCTTTGATTTCGTCTGAGTCGGCTGAGGAACTATTGTTCGTTGACTTGGTATCAGTCTTTCTTTTTTCATCGAAGCCTGTGAAATCAGGCTTTCTCTGATAACCGGTACGGTTTTCTCTGACACTTGCGATGGTTTTGTCTGCACAGGTCGCTTCGAACGTGCCAGTTGTATTTTTTGTTTTTTGGGTTGTGTATTCTGTTTTTCGAGTTGTATTTTAGCTTTTGTTTGCGTTTTTGGTTCAACTTTATTTGTAGCAAGTTGCTGGTCAGATTTTTTGACTTGTCTTGCGATTGACAAGTTTTTCATTTCGGCTAATTCCGCGGCTGCCATGCCTGCTCGTTCCAGATTTGGATCTGCAGTTAGCGCCAAATCATATTCACTCAACGCTAATTCTCCCTCGCCTCTTTGTGTATGAATGTAGGCAAGGTTTGCATGTGCTTCTGCTGCAGGCATAATATTGCGGAAGATAGAGAAGCTTTCCTTGAATCGTCCCTGATGACCCACTGTCAATGCGAGGTTATTCATGATGCGTTCGTTATTGGCATCATTTTGTAAGGCACTAGCGAATACTTTTTCTGCAGCCTGGTATTGTCCTCGTTTGAACAAAGCGAATCCAAAATCATTCAGCACTTCAGAATTATTCGGTTCAAGCTGTCTGGCTTGTGTGAAATAACGCGTAGCGGCAACGGTGTCTCCCAAATGTGAGCAGACAATTCCCAGTCGATGACAGGTTTTGACACTCTGGGGATTATTTTTCAAATATTTTTCGTATTCGCCACGGGCAGCCACCCATTCATGTTTTTTTTCATAAGCACGGGCAGCAGCAATGTGATTTACCTGTTGCTTTTGCCCGGGCATCACCGATTTGACTTTTGCAACTTGAGTTCCAAGTTGCGTACATCCCTGGAATGTGATTGTGATGATAAGGATCACAGTTGAACAAGACAATCCTTTGTTGTTCATTATTATGTTCCTGGCATTTTGCTGACTGATGAGATGGAGAGTGCCACACTTGTCGAATTATTTTTAGGGAGGACACTTTATTATATTGATAAGTCTGTTATTACATGTCCTGTAGTAGATCAATCTGGAATCGATGTCCGATCTTGATGCCATTAAAAAGTGGACGGATTCCCAGGAACCCGTCCACTATATGATGATTATCTAGCGAATTCCTCTGTTATTAAAAGATTCCGCCGCCGCCGCCAATTCCACCAATTCCACCGAGTCCACCGCCACCGAACCCTCCGAAGGAGCCGCCCACGTTGCCGTTTCCGCGGTTTCTAAATCCGTTGGTGTATGCCCGATAGGCTTCAAAACCTTCAAAGCCTGGTGTAAACGCAGGAGATACAACGACGCGTTCGTCAGCATCATGTACGTTCATGGCTTGAAGCATTTTGACGATGACATTTCGTCGATGCATATCCAGGTCATCGTTTCCGTGAATCGGATATTTATATTCATCTGATTGTTTCACAGACATAGAGCTGGGCTCAACGACAATCGGGAATGGGGTTGAAATCATACGTACTGCAATTTGTTTGATGTGGTCTTCACCAGCAGCATTCAGTTTCGCAGTCGTTCCGACAAATTCACTTTCGTGAATTACAAAGTCAGAGGCTTCACCGTTTTCCTCCTGCTTTTGCCAAATGTCATCACTGATGGTTCCAAGTGGTGCAGCAGAATCATATGGAATCTGGTCCTTATGTTGTTTATGTTGGCAACCACTTACCAGCATTGCTGCTAGTACAATAGCAGGCAAACATGCAATTTTGGGTTGTATAGACATCGGTTACTTCCTTGTATTTCTCTCACATCATAAAAATGAGTGTGATTGGAATTATATAAGTATCACCTGGCAAAGAAATAATTATTTAGTGTTAGTCAGAGAATCCGTAGTCACCATTGATATAGTAGTTGTCAGATTTTGTTTGATGGACAAAATCTTTCTGCTGTCGGTGCATACGTTTTTTCTGCATATACCAGACAGTGCTTCTGTGATGCACATCTGGCTTGCCTTCAATATTGTTTAAGAAGAAGAAGTCCCAATCTCCTGGTTCAGTTACTTCCATACCAGGTAGAACAGTCGGAGCATCTTCCGCTTCCATGGGGTGTACCAGTTCCGGGCTGACCAGGATGACCAGTTCTGTTTCGTTACGGGTAACACCCTTGTTGGAAAACAGTGGACCTATCAGAGGGATATCTCCAATGATTGGTAGTCTGTTTAAATCTCCACGCTGTTGTTCCTGGATGAGTCCAGCGATTGCAAAAACCTGTCCTTCTCGCATATCAACAGTAGTACTGGCGGATTGCGTATTCAGTCCCAGAATTCCATTCACGGAAAGTGCGGGGTTTACCGTACTGATTGTTGGTGTTACCTGTAGCCGAATTCGGTCTTTATCCAGCACAGTTGGAAGGAAAGAGAGTTGAGTACCAAAGCCCTTGAATGTCGTCGTTGCTGCCTGGGCACCACCGACGCCAACGACGGTTGGCACAGCAAATTCACCCCCAGAGATAAAGTTAGCTGCACGACCACTAATGGTTACCAGGTTTGGTTCAGCCAGGATTTTTGCATATCCATTTTGTGCGAGAGCTGAAAGAACCAAGTTGACTTCATCAGTTGAAAACGATCCTGTTATCAATCCTGTTCCACCGCCGGCAAGACTGCTGGCAGTTCCTGTGAAAATCTGTCTCCAACCAAATTCCCCTGAGTCAACAGTTAAGTTCGAACTGGCTGTTCTGGCAGCAGAGCGATTTATTTGGGCGATACGTACTTTCAGCATCACTTGTTTTTCGCCTGGGACTTTCAGCATGTCAACGACGGTAGATTCCGGTAGTATCGCTCCATCAGGAAATGGATCAGCCGCTTCACCATTTGCAAACAGTGAGCCACCACCTCCGCCTCCCAGATTTGCATCAGATCCGGAGCGAGCACGAATAATCGAAATGATTTGAGTTGCTTCCTGTTCATCGCGAGCCTGACCGCGAACGATCAATTTATCCGCGAACGGAATCAGCTGAATCTTACTGTTCGGGAAGAACTCGTTAATCATCTTCTGGAATTCACCATATTCCATTCGACGCAAGTCTTCGATGGAATTATCACCTTCGACTTTGACTTGTACACTTAAGATCTGAGGATTTGCTTCTTCACCCAGCCAAAGTGTCATTGTTGTCGTACCGGTTTCTTTCCCGATGACTTCCACTTCCTGCGCACCGAAGGCAACAACTTCGATTTTTGTCGGATCTGCAATCGCGACTCGGAAGATGCTCATCTTCATTTTGAGAATTTTTGAATGTCGTTGCTGAACACTAAGTTCAACTTCCGATTCATAAATTTGATCAACAAGCTGATGAACTTTTTCTTTTGTTCGTGTACTTACGACTGGTGTTCTTTTTTTAGCGGCACCAGAAGTAAATTTGTGTGTTTTAATTTTTCCTGGAACTGGAGGGGCTGGTGGCACCTGTGCAGAGAGAGGTGAGGCAGTGATAACCACACCACAGGCCAATGCCAGCATAGTGCGTCTTTTCCAAGAGGTGTTTATAGACATACTTGTCTCCCAATCCTTTGGTCGTCAATTTTGCGAAATTGGAGTTAGCAATTTATGATGGAGTCTATGATTCTCATTAAACCACGTTTAATGGAACTGATTTCAAATGATCAATTTTGTATAATTTGAGTTAGAAAACCACACACATCCCGCTAGATTCTAATTTGTAAACAAACAAGGTTCGCTATTACTGGTCTGTGGCATAAATCAAATAAAACATAAGATGCCTGCAAAGCAATGTGTTCGTAAAAAACCCATCGCATCAATCATATCGGATAATCCTGTACGGGAGGTTTATAGGAAATGTGCGTTGTTACCCAAATTATGCAACTTTTCAGAAGTTATTGATTTTTCTTATATTCTACTTTACCTTTGATGAGTCTTTTGTCGAAAACGAGCAATGGTGAGAGATATTAGGTTCTAAGTGTTAGAGTGAAACGAAAATGTGACTCACCATTTTTCTTAACTAATTAAGTTGTTGTGGCAAGTATTTGTTAAAACAACGTAAGAATATAAAAGGTGGTCCCATGAATGCGAGTTTTGCATTGCTCATCGGTTTAAGTGTTTGGCAGTACGATGGTGAAGTGATAACTGCAGATACTGTCAGTGCTCCGGCAATTATCTCGTTAACGTCGGGTGAATGTAATTATCCAGCAGCCCCTGCATGTATGACTGGAAACGGAGCTGGTTTCTGCCAGAGTGGAAGCGGAAATAGTGGTATTTGTGACGCTTGCGGAAGTAGTTTCTGTAATGGTTGTTGCCATCTCAAGAAGCGAAGCTGGTTTAATATATCAACGACGGGAGATATGTATCCGCACTACCCGTATACACCAGTGTATCATGGGTATTATTATTTTCGTCCCTACAACTATTCGAATATATTGAGACAAAAGGGTGAAATAGTCGCTCTTGGTGGTGATTCGAAGGCACCTTATTCTCATAAAATGTTCCTGCGAATTTATGAACAAATTGATTTGACTTCGTATGAAGAATCCCCATCAAACGGCGAGAGTCTTCCTACACTGGGGCCAGTTCATCCTCCTCTTCCGAGTCTGGAAGACATTCTGAAAAGCAAGTAGGAATCATTCTGCTGGACAAAGTTGACTGGCTGAATGTTAAAATTGAAACAAATAAAGATCTGTGCAATTATGTGCAGATCTTTTTTTTATATTGTGCTCTTGCCCATCTGATATTGAAGGTTCAGAGTGGTGCCATCGATGTGCTATTGAGGATGAGTTGTGCAGGGAACTGAATCAGAGCAAATTCCCACAGAATGGAAGATGTGTGATCGCGAATGGTGGTTTTGCACTGGCATGGTCTGGTGTGCCTGCCTGTTTCTTATCTGCACGGTCACGATTGCCGACCCCGATCTCTGGGGGCACACGCTGTATGGTCTACGGGCGATTGAGCAACACGTTCTGGTGGAGCATACCGATCCCTTTTGTTATACCGAACCGGGCGCGGTCTGGGTGAATCACGAATGGTTTTCCGAATTGTCATTTGGATGGTTATGGAGCAATTTTGGTGGTCTCGGTCTCTGGTTCTGGCGTAATTTCTGGTTACTGGTAATTTTTATCCCCGCCTGGATCGCCTTAAGAAAATTCAGGGCAAGTCTTGCTGGCGCTATTTTGTTGCTGGTGTATTCCGCTTTTTGTCTTTCGCAATTTGTTGTATTCATTCGCCCACAGCTGGTTACCTTTGGTTGTTTTGCAGTGACACTATTACTGCTCAGGCATTATCTCGATCGACCTCAGTCGAAATCGATCTGGTATTTACCGATAGTGATGCTGTTGTGGGCCAACTCACATGGAGGTTTTCTGGCGGGAGTTGGAATACAGGGGATTGTTCTGTTGTGGATGGGATATGGCGTTTATCGATCAAGCTATCAACAAAGAGATTTACTACGTCTGGGAACGGTCATTGGTCTAAGCTGGTTAGTGACGCTGATCAACCCTTATGGTATTCGCTTACATCAGATGTTGTGGGACCATCTGGTTACAAAACAGATCGTGCGTGAGTGGCAGCCACTTTGGGAAGCACAGCAGGCGTTGTTGTATTACATACCTTTTTTGCTGATTGCGCTGGCATTTCTTGGCTCGAAAAAATGGCAGTGGATCGATCTGATCTTGATCGTGGTGGTGGCTTATCAGGCCATCAGTCATATCAGACATGTCGCCTTGCTGGCGATTGCTGTTATTATTTTATTAGCGCAACCTGTTTCTGATGCGATTCGAAGGTTGTTTCCTCATATGATTCAGCAGTGGTCTGGGCAAGAACGTGGTAGGTTTCGTTTATTTTTAGTCATCTCTACCATGTTTATCATCAGCGGGTTGGGTCTTCATACTTTGGTTCAACTCGGGAAAGAATCGATACTTCCCTGGCAAATTGGGGTGGAAACCCAAAGCAGAGCACCGGGCATGCCTGTCGCTACGATCAAAGTGTTGCAGGATCAAAATCTGACTGGGAATATATTAACAGACTACGGTTGGGCACAGTATGTGATCTGGCAGACGTTTCCCGACTCACGGATTGCCTTTGATGGTCGTTATCGAACAGTTTACTCTGCCGAGCTGGAACAGGAATTAGTCGAGTTTCAGAAGTTGAATGGCCAATCTCGCGGTCCAACGCCATTACTTGATCAATATCCCACAGAAATATTATTACTTCCCGCAGCTCTGAAAGTGCAGGAGTATTTAAAGCAACGATCCGATTGGGTACAGATTTATGAAGATCAGCAGGCAACACTCTGGGTGAAAGACTTGCCGCGATTTCAACCGATCATCATACAGACTCAGCAAAAAAAACTGACGATTCCGCAGATCGCGAAGTGGTGTCACTTTCCGGCAGATCCCCGATCGCTCGAAGAATAAATCCATTCACTATGGCGTGGATATCAGTGACCGATTGCGATTTCTATTTTCGCTGACACCGGTCCCACGAACCGCAGAATTCTTTATGGTATTTTCACAAACAGATCTCAGGAGATTCAGTTCGTAGACGTTATTTTACGTCCGGATGATAGGCGCCAAGTAGTATACTTTGATATAATGCACGAACATTTCAAAACTTACAAATCGAAACATCTTTTTCATTGATCTCACGGGCCTGGAGGTCTCAAGCTAAAAGGTTGAGTCATGAAATTCATTCGTTCCCTTTCTATTCGCGTATTCTCCGTTTCATTTTTCCAATTAGCCTGGAACTTGCGATCCAAAGCATTGATGATGGTGACAGCCTGTTTGCTGGCCTCTCCTTTATTCGCAGTTTCGGCCAAGGCACAGTTTGATGACCTGCTGAAACGAATTCCCTCAAGTGCAAACTCGTTGGTTGTGATTGATGTGACTGCGATGCATGCCAGCCCACTGGCAAGAAAAGACGGGTGGCTCAAAAAACATGAAGCCGCTTATGTGGAACGTCCCATCTATCTGCCACCCGAGGCGGACAAAATTATTCTTGCAGCACAAATCAACATGTCGAACGAATTAAGAGAAAACTGGGAATTAGCTGTCATGGATCTGAAAGAGCCCATTCCCATGCGTTCGATCGCCCGGGCAGAGGGGGGATATGTTGATTCGATAAACGGCTTACACGCTGCTTGGACTCCCAGTGATGCTTACTTTGTAAGGCTGAATACATCAGTGATGGGCGTCATGCACCCTGCCAATCGACAGGCTGTCTCTCGCTGGGCGGAATTTGGAAGAAATAGCGACAGTGCGGTTGTATCACCTTATTTAAAACAGGCGACAAAACGTGTCCGATCAGGCGGTCCTCAAATCGCGATGGCAATCGATCTGAATGACATCGCGTTACCTCATCAACTACAGGAAAGTCTCGAACAATCAGAGGTTCTTAAAGGAAACAAAACCAAAATAAAAGAACTGTTTGATGTCATCAGTGGGATCCAAGGCGCAACGTTTACGGTTAAAGTTGGCAGCAAAGCGGAAGGTGAATTAAGGATCGATTTCGATTCGGATACGGCAAAATTCTCCAACTTTGCCAAACCTCTGGTTTTGGAAGTCCTCGACAAGTTCGGCGCCTACGTGGAAGACCTGGAGAAATGGAAATCTGAATTGCAGGGAAAATCGATTATTCTAAGCGGTACGCTTTCTAATGATGGCATGCGTCGCGTATTTAGTATCCTGGAAATTCCCACGACGAAGTTCAGCGAGCTCAAGGACACAGATCTTAGTCCCGGTAGCCCGGAGGCCGTAGCCAAGGCTTCGTTGACTTATTTCAAATCGGTAACGGTTCTCACCGAGGACTTACGAAAATATCTCAAAACACATAAGGATAATCATAGCGTTTACAATGAACGTTATGCACGCAAAATAGACCGGCTTCCCATCCTGAATGTCGATGAAGATTTACTCGATTATGGTTCCCAGGTTGCTGAAACTCTACGTAGTATTTCTCTGGCTAAGCGGGGGGCTGGCGCCCGGGCAGGCGTTCGTAATTCCAGTCTTTATGGGAATTACAATTACAACTATGATTCTAACAACAATTATTACAGTCGTCGATCTAATGCCAGTGTGAAGATTCAGAACCAGACCGAAGAGCGGGCGAGGGCAACAGGTGTTCGGTTCACCAGCTGGAAAGAAATTGAGGATGCCACGGCAGCAATTCGCAGACAGATGACCAAGCGTTATCAGATAGAATTTTAAAGATCAATCAGATCTTAAAATCTTTCGATTGTAAATCTGCAGATCAATTGCATCCGTAGGCGCGAACGTCTCAGCGCATTGAGAATTAGCCTGGGTCCAGGTTGATTGTCGTGTCTCCGAGGCCGTTTGAAGTATGTATATAGAGAATGAAAGGCGCTCTAGCGACAGGAACGTGAGTGTGAGTCGCTATCCTTTGCCAATGTTTTCTTTGGTTCTTGCGGATCTTCTGAATCTAATCGAAGCAAGATCTCATCTCCCTCTATATCGACTACAGTTAAAAACTGATCGTCCACCTGAATTGTATCACCAATGGAAAGTTCCATTTCAGTCTTTCGGGTTACCAGGTCTGTCACGTATGAGCCTTTCATCGAGAAACAGTGGTAAATCTCTTAATAGCAGTCATTGTGTTTAGAAATATGGGATGTGTACCAATGTGCTTAACGACTGCCAGATCTTTCAAGAGAGGGGAGATTAACAGGAGTTCCCATTTATGGCAATTGAAACCTTTGAAGTGGATCGATTCTGCGAATAAACGTGATCCGGCTCAGAGATTTCAGCAAAAATAAATCGTAGAGATTATAGTTGCAATTGAGGGGTTTCGTCGTTTACGATTGTTAATGTCGCGATCTCTCCTTTTTCTCTATCTTGTTTGCTGGTATTACTTTTCACCGATTATGTCTTTGCAAGAAGTTTCATCAACGGCAACTCTGTTACCGATCGAGTTTACGCCCCTTTTAAAGCGTACCCGATGGGGGGGAGAACGTCTGGGAACGCAGCTGCATAAATTAATCGGTGTTGAGGGAGATTTTGGCGAAAGCTGGGAGTTATCTGACCATCCTCAGGCTCCGACCCTGATCGCTGGTGGCGCGTATTCAGAGTGGACATTGTCACAGTTGATTCAAAAGAATCCGAGCGCTTTGTATGGAGCAGGGACTTTTTATGAGACCTTTCCTCTGTTGATCAAGTTTATCGATGCCACTGACCGTCTTTCTCTGCAGGTGCATCCGGGCGAATCTGATCTGGGAAAATTTGACGCGACCTACTCTGGAAAGTCTGAAGCCTGGGTGATTCTCGATGCCGTTGAGGGCAGTCGTATTTTTGCGGGTCTGAAAGCAGGTGTGGATGCATGCCAACTCCAGAGACATCTGGAACAGGGGACCGTTGAAGAATGTCTGCATAGTTATCGGGTCAAGCAAGGCGACGCTGTATTTATTCCTGCAGGAACATTGCATGCAATTGGTGAAGGAATCCTATTGGCGGAAGTCCAACAAACCAGTGATCTCACATTCCGCTTATTTGACTGGGGTCGTCTTGATCAATCAGGCAATCCACGTCCCTTGCACGTTGCGAAGGCGTTAGATTGCATCAATTTTGAAAGAGGGCCGGTGGGGCTTCTCGAACCAAAGATACTTTCCAGTGGCGAACACCAGATTGAAGAACTGCTGGAGTCTGAATATTTTTCAATTCGCCGTCATCACACCCGGGAATCCATTTCACTCGCGTCGCTGAATCAGGCACAGATATTGATTGTTCTGGAAGGAACAGGTCAACTGGACTGTGGTGCAGAAACATTTGAAATGCTGGAAGGAAAGATACTTTTAATACCGGCAGCGACTTCCGATTGTCAGATTCACGTGGATGGTGAAATTACGTTTCTGGAAGTGATGCCTACATAATCTTTCGAGAATTCAGCGATCAGCTCTGATTACGTATTCAAGGTTCGCAAAGGGGATCGGGCGGGTATTCTCTTATTGAAAGTAGTTTGAAGACTCAGACGCGTTGATATCTTTTGTAGCCTTCCAGTTCAAACTCATGCAGCGTGCTTTCCAATTGTTTTTTGATTTCCAGTAACCGTTCCGGATCTACTATTTTCCGTTCCTGCTCGTCAATCACATAAAATACATCAACGACCTGATCAAGGTGTGTTGATATTTTTGCCATAACGATAGAAAGTCCCATGCGGCTGATCGCTCTTGAAACGATATAGAGCAGTCCAATCCGGTCGTGAGCAATCACATCGATAATCGTGCATCGCTTGGATGATTGATTGTCGATTTCAACACGTCCAAGATCAAATTCACCACTGAGGCTGGCTGATTCCTGAAAACGCTGGTTATTTAAAAACATGGTTTTCGCATCGGTTTCGCCGAGAACAGCTTTGCTGATTTCCCTCTCGATTTTCTTGACTCGAGTGTGCGGGACCTCGTCAGTATAATCGTTGTCGATCACCCGAAAACTGTCGACCACACCACCTGAAGCGCTGGTTGTAATCTGGGCAGAGATAATATCCATTCGTTTGGCAGTAAACACGCTGATCATTCTATGAAAGCAGGATTGTGCATACATCGCCTGCGCAATCACATGATAGTTCACTGTTCCTGTCTCTGGATCAAATTCTCCCTCAACAACAATCTGATCAGAGGCCAGGTCTCGTAAAATTTTGATGTCGTCAGCGATTCGTGCGGAGGACGTTACCAGTAGATAATGAGGTGAGAATGAATTAAACAGTTCTGTGAACCAGACTTCTGTTTCTTCCTCATTACTCAGGGTCTGTGGCAGTTCCAGATGGTTTCGTACTCTTTGTTTGACACGTGCGATTCGCTGGTCGCGCTGATAGCGTGAATGTTTCCCGCCCAGCAGCAGCATCGTTCGTTCGTATAAATCGGCCAGCAATTCCGATTTCCAGTCAGTAAAAACGCCAGGGCCGACTGCAGTAATATCGGCGGCTGTCAAAACATAAAGCATACGCAACTTTTCCGGGCTGCCAACTTTTTGACTGAATGCGAACAGGATGTCTGGATCTGAAATATCTCGACGAAAGGCCAGATGAGCCATTGTTAAATGTTCCAGTACCAGAAATACCAGTAATTTCTGTTCTTCCTCCTTCATTCCGAGTCGCACTGCTGTTTCGGCGGCGATCATCGCACCTACTTTGCTGTGGTCTTCGCCATACCCTTTACCGATATCGTGCAATAGAATGGCCAGATTCAGAATATCTTTCTTTTCAATGCTTCGATAGGAACTCCCCAGTTTGGAGTCATCTATGGGAAAGGCTTCCGATGCTTCGATCGCACGAAATGTGTGTTCGTCGACCGTATAGCTGTGATACTGATTGAATTGCAGTAAACAGTTGGCATGTTTCATATAGGGGATCAACAAAATTAAGATCCCCGTTTCTGACATGGTTCTTAAAGTTAGCCCCAGGTTATTACTTCGGTCCAGGATGGCGCGAAAGATGTCTATGGACTTATTGGAAACAGTCGGAGGCAGTTTCAAAGCTGACTCTCTGATGGCGTCCAGAAGATCAGGAGAGATAGCGATGGCATAGAGTGAAGCTGTGTCAAAGAGTTTGAGGATTTCCTCAAGGCTACTGCAGACCTGTGCCTGGTGTCTGGGTGCGACATCAAGGTGATCGGGTGCAATTTTGAGAATAGAATCGGAGCGGTGTGTCATTAAAAAATCATAAACTCTCGATAGAAATGGCTGAGGTCGATGTGCTTTAATGAAACGTTCTGTGATTTCCGCAACGGCTTTACTGTGTTGGAAATATTCCTGCATCAGTAACTCTACGGGGCGTTGTCCGTTCGTGCCTTCAATTTGACGCTGTTCTGCCATCCAGAGTTGTGTGTCTTTAGTAAACAGGTCCTGTTGTCTACCCGCTTCGAAATGTAGTTGAATGCGTACTTTGAGCAGATAATCTCGGGCATTTTTCAATGTTCGAACATCGCGACTATTAATGCGGCCATCCAACCGTAGCATATCGAGATTTGCCGTTCCATAACGTGCGAAGCCCAGCCACCGTAATAGATGAATGTCACGCAGGCCACCTGGCGAGCGTTTGATATCGGGCTCCAGTTGCATGACAGCCCCGCCATGCTGTTTACGCTCTTCCCAGCGTGCTGTCACGCATTGTTCAAAAAATAAACGTCTGCGAAATAAAATGACATGTCGATAAAAGGCTTTGATGAGTTGCTCAGGAAGATGCTCATCTCCCCAGATCGAACGGGCTTCGATCATCGCCGTGGCAAATTCCGGTTGGGTGCGCGCCATCTTGATCGAGTCAACAATGGTTCGAACGCTATGTCCCAGTTTTAGACCTGCATCCCAGCAACTTCGTACGATTTCACCGACAAATTCCGAGAATTCATTGACCACTTGTCCGCGATAAAGAAACAGCAAGTCGACATCAGAGTAGGGCGCCATTAATCCGCGTCCTGAGCCGCCAATTACGAGAATCGAGCTATGCTGACTCAGCAGTTTTTGTTGTGCTTCCGGTAGTTGATGCAATTGATCCTGTATGATTTGCAGAATCAACTGTTCGATGGATTCCGCGATCGCTGTTGCAATTTGTAAGCCACTGGCGCCCTTTTGCAACAAATCCTGGCCGCGTTGTCTGGCTTGTTCCACCTGCGTACGATAAACAGCAAACTGTTGAGCAGAGCAGGGGGGAGAAGAGTCTGACATCATGAGTACCAGGCTGTAACAAAAAGAAAAGATAGTTGCCCGGGATTATGACAGCAAACCTTAGAGGGAAGCGATCATAGAATTAAACGGCTTCCGAACCGGTCTCACCCGTGCGAATTCGAATGACTTCATCCAGATCCGTGATAAAAATTTTCCCGTCGCCAATTTGGCCGGTGCGAGAAACCTGTGTGATCGTTTCGATGGTCTTTTGGACCATGTCATCTTGAACGACGATTTCGAGTTTTACTTTGGGAAGAAAATCGACGATATATTCGTTTCCGCGATACGTTTCTTTATGCCCACGTTGACGACCAAACCCACGGACCTCACTAACAGTCATCCCGCTGATGCCGAGCTCTGAAATCGCGTTTTTGACTTCTTCCAGTTTATAATGACGAATGATGGCCTGGATTTTTTTCATCGAAGACTACTTTCGAAAAACCGTAATTTGAATCATGTTTGAAGTGCTGTAAAGCAAAAGGGACAGCAGGAATGCCCCTCGCTTTACAATCTATTAATCAAAGAGCGGTATCTCCGGCTTCACCCGTTCGAATACGAATAATGTCTTCGACTGGCATCACAAAGATTTTTCCATCGCCAATTTGTCCCGTTCTCGCTGACTCTAAAATTGTGTCAACGACAGTTTTAACCTGATCGTCAGGAACGATCACTTCCATTTTGGCTTTTGGCAGAAAATCAACCGTGTATTCAGCTCCACGGTACTGTTCCTTATGGCCTTTTTGACGTCCAAAACCACGGACTTCAGAGACGGTCATACCTTGAACACCAATTTCAGTCAGAGCATCTTTCACTTCTTCGAGCTTGAAATGCCTGATGACAGCTTCCACTTTTTTCATTGGAATCATACTCCCAGAAAATGCTTAGTTTTCGTCCAGCGCTTTCGGAAACCCAAGCGATAACTACATAATATTATTATATCGAATTTGCAGGGAAATCTCGATACCACTAATTGATTTCCCCCTCAAAACAAAAAAACTATTGGCCTGTCAGGCCATTTGAATTCACTTTCCTGAGGATGAAAAAGAGAGCCAGCTCGATGCTGGCTCTCAAATTTCATAATCTTAGAGGAAGATGTATCCTTCTTCACCATGTTCACTGAGGTCAAGACCCCGAATTTCTCCCTCTTTACTGACTCGAAGACCCATTGTCATATCAATCAGCTTCAGAATGATAATGGTTCCGATCACCGAAATAACAATGGCGGCACCGACACTCACTAACTGATTGATAAACTGCTGTGTATTCCCTTCGAGTAAACCGGAACCCACACCATTTGTATCAGTTCCCGTGATAGCGCGCGTGGCAAAGACACCTGTCAGAATGGCGCCGACTGTTCCACCAATGCCGTGTACTCCAAAGGCATCCAGCGAATCATCGTATTTGAACTTCCCTTTCAGAGTGGTACAGGCCAGGTAACAGGCGAAGCCGGCTGCCAGCCCGAGAATGATTGCAGAGATAGGAGTGACGGTTCCACAAGCGGGCGTGATACAAACGAGACCTGCCACAGCGCCCGAGCAGGCACCCAGAATACTGGGTTTCCCATTTTTAACCCATTCTGCAGCGGCCCAGGCCAGAACTCCTGCCGCCGCCGCCAAATGTGTGGCGACAAAGGCATTCACTGCACCAGGGCTTGCACTTCCTGCACTGCCCGCATTGAAACCAAACCAGCCCACCCAGAGCAATGTGGCACCGATAAAAGTATAAGTTAAGTTATGGGGCGGCATTGGTTCCTGTCCGTATCCCAGTCGTTTTCCGAGCAGAATTGCGCAAACCAATGCCGAGAATCCGGAGCTGATATGCACTACTGTTCCACCTGCAAAATCATAGGCGGGATAAAGAGCACTCTCATTCCATTCACACAACCAGCCGGTATCAGACCAGACCCAATGAGCGATGGGGCAATACACGAAAGTACCCCAGAGAACAGAGAAGACCACCATCGAGCTGAATTTCATCCGTTCGGCAAAGGCTCCACAAATCAGGGCAGGGGTAATGATGAAAAACATCATTTGAAATACCATAAAGAGCGATTTGGGAATTGTTCCATTAGCCGGAATTACGACAGCGCCGTTCTCCCAGGACGGTATGACCCCTTTGAGTAAAATATGATCGAAGCCTCCCATGAAGCCTCCCAGGATATCTGACCCAAAGGCAAAGCTGTAACCCCAGAGAGCCCAGATGACAGACATGAGTCCCATCAGGAACACACATTGCATCATGACTCCCAGGATATTCTTTTTACGAACCAGGCCACCATAAAACAGGGCCAGGCCCGGTGCCGTCATCAGGAGCACTAAAGCGGATGAAATCATCATCCAGGCCATATCAGCGCCCTCGAATTCGGTCGCTGCTGTCTCCTGTGCTGGTGCTTCTGCACCCGATCCCAATGGATGGGAAGCAGGTGCTTCGTCTGCGAAAACCTTCCCCTGTCCCATCAAACTCAAACAACAAATCAACAATGACAGATACGCAAAGCGATTATAGACTCTCCTCATTACAGGGGCCTTTCCGAACGCAAAAAATGTTCAAAGCAGTGAGCGAGCGCTTTGGTTCTCTGAATTGATCGGATAATCAGTTTGTGACATCATCATTTTAGATGAGACTATTTCGAAGCAGTTTCATCTAATTTGATTTTTTCATCCAACCACAATTGCGATTCGACGTTGCAGACTTCACCATATCCACGTCTAACATAATCTTACGATCAAATCAGTTAGGGATCAGTCTAGCAAAGCCTGTTGATAAAATCACCCGAGGCACGATCCGTTTTGTTCAGGTTTCTATAAGATATGGTTCAAGTTGTGCCGGAACATATGATTAGTTTGTTGTCATGGGATGTCTCTCCGGTGATCCCGATGGGGGTGTTGTTTCTCGTGGGCGTCCTGATCGGGCAGGGTGTGAATGCCTGGGTTCGTCGGATGTCTCTCCAATCAAGCATCCAACCACTTTCCCGATGTCTGGGATGTGGATCGCGGGTTCCGCTGTGGAAACTGATTCCCCTGATACGCTGGATTCCCTTTCAGAACCGTTGTGGTGACTGCGGGACCCTGATGCCTCGTTCCGAAAAATTTTTGGAACTGGCGACAGGTGGGTTATTTGCTTTATTCTATTATCTGACAGTGAATCTCCGTTGTCTGGAAGTTCCTTCAGTTGTCCCTCCCGCAGGTATGTTTGAGTGGCGTTTGCTCTCTCATTATCTATTGTTGATTTTGCTGATAGCTGCGACCAGTATTGACTTTCGGGAGTATTTAATTCCAGACCAGATCACGTTCACAGGAATGATTGTTGGAATTCTGGGCGCTACCGTCGCCGGTCAACTGCAGGTCATGCATGTGTGGGTTGACTGGAATCAGGCGATCCCCGGTTTGTCAGGTCCTTATATTCCGGATTGGATCAAGGTTCACTCGCACTGGCATGGACTGACCTGGAGTTTGACAGGGTTGATTGTGGGTGGCGGGCTGACCTGGATTTTGAGAGTGGTTTCTTCTGTATTACTCGGTCAGGAAGCGTTGGGTTTTGGCGATGTGACCCTGATGGCGATGATTGGCAGTTTTGTCGGGTGGCAACCCGTTCTGCTGATTCTGCCATTGGCTCCTTTGTGTGGATTACTGATTGGTTTTCTCAGTCGCGCTGTGACAGGTAAAACGTATTTGCCTTATGGCCCCTATTTGTGTGCCGCCACGCTGATTGTATTGATGTGCTGGAAGTGGATCTGGCTGGCCGAATGGCCGGCGACAGTTCCCGGCGCCCCTCCCGAATTTTCCATCCGCAAGTTATTTGGTGATTTCATGGGGTTGGCGTTGATAGGCGGAATCGCTCTGGGAGCATTGATATTGATGCTGCTTCTGCTGCGAATCTACCGGGCGATCCCGGTGAAACGTCATTGAAGTTGGAGAGAAAAAAGAGACGACAGTTTGAAGTCTAAATCAGGTCCAGCTTTTTGTGGCGGCGTTGTGTGGGACGCGAGCAATCTTCACAGACGCCATAAACTTCAAGCCGATGTTCGTTCATGCGGAAATTGATTTTTTCTGCTAGTCGTTCCAGAATTTCAGCAATGTCGTCATTCTGAAATTCGAATAGTTCGCTGCAGCTTTTGCAGATAAAATGATCATGTTGTGGATAGCCGTAATCGTGCTCGTAGACATCCTTGTCGTTTGTGCGCGCGACTTTTCGTAACAAGCCAGCTTCTTCCAGCTGGGTTAAAGTACGATAGACGGTTGAACGGCTGACTTTCCGCCCGGTTTTCTGTTGAGCCATACGGAAAACCAATTGATCTGCATCAAAGTGTTCATGGTTTGAGAAGACTTCGGTTACGATAAATTCTCGTTCCTGTGTCAGTCTCTTCCCCTTTGTGGCCAGATACTCTTTAAATTTCTCTGTAGGAGAAACTGAGATCTCCAAGCTTTCAAAATTGAGCACTGTTTCGCGTTTCCTCTTTAAATTTCTTTAGGATCGCCACGGCGATGTTTATTCAGAATCGTCGATCTGATTCAGAAGACGATTTAAAGCTGCATTCAACTTTTCATCAGTCTCATAAGTTCCATCGTCAATAGCTGCCTTGATTTGAGCTAACCGTTCTGCACGCATTTCAGGGTTGTTTGTCATTTCATCCAGCATACGCCCGGCTGAAGAAATCTCCAATTCATCCTGTGGTGAAGAAATCGGTTTCGAGGTAGGCGCCTCTTTGTTGTTGGTGTGAATTGGATTCATCTGCTTATTGATGGGCAGTGATCCGGAAATTGAACTGGTGCCGTTAACATCCATGGCGGCATTCCCCCTGTCACGTGATCCTGAATCAGCCGGAGGAGAATCCTCCTGACCATTATTTACTGTATGGGGGTCATGATATCGTAAATGGGGGGATCGATTCAACTGGTAGTCTGCAGTCATGGCCAATTCTTTCATTGAATTCACTGAATTCGAGTGATTTTGCCCCGTTATGGAGCAAAAGAACACCTGTTTTCAGTGTGTCATCAATATGGGATGTCGAATGGCTTCCTGCACATCCTCCAGCTCAATGGATTCAAAACGAGTTGAGATTTAAATGTAAGACAAGTTCCTATGTCTTTAGAACCTCAATCGTTGAGGGGAGTCTGAACTTTTATTCCATCGACGCACGGATTGTAAAAAGTTTAATATCAGAACAAGAAATCGCCTGATCGACTCAGGACCTGGTAGCTGGTAACGGTTATGCGGATTCTACAGAGGGGGGAAGCACTGAACGTAAACGCTCAAATACATTTTGATTGAAGTGATTTTTCAGTTATGGGTTGCCCGGACGAGATTAACCACGTGCATAGGGTCCTGTTTCCAGACCTTGATAGTTTTTGATTCCTGTATTCAGAACATCTTTAATCAGAGCAGGTACCTGTTCGATCTGCTCTCTGTTGATATCCAAATGAGTGCAGGCTCTGAGTCGGGTCTGTCCCATCGCACCGATGCCGACCCCCTTGTCGTGTAGTGCTTTGGAAAGTTGCATGGCGTTGCCAATTTCGGGATCAACATCGAAAAAGACCAGATTGGTTTCTGTATCCGAGGGGTTGATCGAAAGGCCTTCGACGGATGCGAGTTGTTCGGCTAGGAGCCGGGCGTTATCGTGATCCTCCTGCAGGCGTTCAATATTATTTTCCAGTGCATACACACATGCGGCCGCAACAATGCCCGCCTGTCTGAGTGCGCCTCCAAAAACTTTACGTGAGCGACGGGCTTTTGTGATTTCTTCTTTTGAGCCTACCAGAACCGAGCCCATAGGACAGCCGAGCCCTTTGGAAAAGCAGATAGAGATCGTATCGATGGGGGCACAGATTTCTTTAATTGAATACCCGGCAGCGACAGTTGCATTAAATACACGGGCGCCATCCATGTGTGTTTTCAAACCATTTTCATGTGCCCAGTCACAAATTTGAGTGAGTTGATTGAGAGGGTAGTAGTGGCCTCCGCCCGCATTCGTGGTGTTTTCGACACACAGCAAACGAGTCTGACTCAAATGCTGGTCATTCGAGCGGATTTTTCCTCTAAGCGTGTCCAGGGTCAACATGCCTTTATCGCCGGTGAGTGTGCGACAACTGACGCCGCTCAAAATTGCGGGTGCGCCTCCTTCGAACATGGCAATATGTCCCAGTTCATGAATCAGCAATTCATCTCCTGGCAGACAATGAGAGCGAAGTCCCATTTGATTGGATTGCGTGCCCGAACAGGCAAAGACGGCGGCTTCCTTGTCCAGCATTTCACAGATGAGTTCTTCGAGACGATTCACAGTGGGGTCTTCGCCATTCATGTCATCACCCAGTTCAGCAGTCATCATTGCCTGCAGCATTTCGGGTGTTGGTTTGGTTTTCGTATCACTACGAAGATCGATGTAAGACGGGCTATGCGGATCCACTGCGAGTTTCCTTTGTTTCGTTATGTTTGAATTTTTGATTGACTTATTATGTCAGGTGGTTGGTCCGGAGGCAATTCGTTCCACAACTCAATTATTTTGGCTGGCTATCTGTAGATCGTCTAATGAAAGGAATTGGTTCATGCTGCCTGAACGAAATCCCTGCAAGTCAAGAGTCACATTTAGAAAGCCGAGTTGTAGAAATTTTTGTGTAATCTGTTCGAGGGCCGTTGGTGAGGTCAGTTTTTGTATTTGAGTAAGGGGGACTTCAATGCGGGCCAGTTCATTTGTTTCCAGACGGACGCGCAATTCCTCAATTTGAAACTGCTGACGTAGAAACTGTTCGCCCTGGTCAATTCGTTGAACACGTTCTTCTGTCACTTCCACGCCGTATGCGATGCGACTCGAAAGGCAGGGGTGTGCGGGTTTGTTCCAGATGGGTAGATCCCAGTGTCGGGCCAGGTTTCTGACATCTGCTTTTGTAATACCGGCTTCGATCAGCGGGCTGCGAACGTGAAAGTCGGTAGCAGCCTGCATGCCTGGCCTGTGATCTCCCCGATCGTCGAGATTCGCACCGTTGACAAGTGTGGCAGAGCTCCATTCCTCGCTGGCTATGGAATGACTGATCAACTGATAGAGTTCTGTTTTGCAGAAAAAGCATCGGTCAGGGGCATTGGCTCGATATGCGTCTGTCGAAAATTCCTCAGTCGAGATCAAACGGTGTTCGATGCCGATTATTGAGGCGAGTTGAATGGCTTCTTCTTTTTCGCCTGTCGCCAGACTGGGACTCTGAGCGGTGACCGCCAGCGCATGATCACCACAGGCCAGAACTGCTGCCTGCGCTACCACTGTGCTGTCGACACCTGCCGAAAACGCGACAATAACGCGACCCATGTCCGCCAGAATATGCTGGAGGTCTTCAGATTTCTGTGTTAATTCTGCTGTCAGAGACATCTTCAAAGTAGGGTTCTGTAAGAGGTTATTGAGAAATATCGCTATTTGGATCTATTATAGACAGACTGAGACAGGCTTGTAACGGAACATCATGTGAAAAATCTTTGGATTCTGGCTGCTGGCTATGAAAAAGTGGCGAATCAGATCAGAATGAGGGAGGTTTAGTTATCAGAGGGGATTGTACACTCTTATCAGATCTGTGTTTCGTGAGATTCAGATCTTTTTTCTCGCGGCCCAGCCTATTATACTGGACCACTGACAGAATGCCTCTTATGTAACTGTTGAATTAAGCAGGGCAGGGGGGCTGTTTTTGTGCAGCTATTAATCGAAATCAGAACAATGAGGAAAGTCATGTCATATCGGTCTGTTAATGTAACGAGCATCCTCTTTGCTCTCGTATTCTGTTTTGGTGCATTGGTGCTGACAGCAGAAGCTGCCAAGCTCACTTCTGCCCAGAGAAAAGAACTGGCTTCGATCAAAAAGAATCTCGGAAAAGTTTCCACTTTGATCCGGAAGAAACAATATGAAGAAGCCAAAACGCTGACAGATGCCGAAGAAAAGAAACTGCAGCAACTGGCAGCGGATGCGATGCTGACTGAGACTGATCCGATTCTGGTGAGTGCAAATAAATTGATTACTCTGCGGCGCACACTTCTGGAAAAGAAGATGGGAGTTGGTGGAGGGGGCACTAACAAAGTGGCATCGAATCAGGGTGTCAGCTTTGAGACGCAGATTGCTCCTATTATTAATGAAAGGTGTGTGAACTGTCATGGAGCACAGCGTGCCAGCGCCAATTTAAGACTGGATACTTACGCCAGTATGAAAAAGGGAGGGCGCACGGGAGTTTTGCTGGTTCCCGGGAATCCCAATAACAGTTTGATCCTTCATAAGCTACTTGCTCCCGGTAATCAACGTATGCCGCGCACGGGAGCCGCCCTGAGGCCCGCTCAAATTGAATTATTTGCCAAGTGGATTATAGCGGGTGGACGTTTTGATGGTGAAAAAGAGACCGACCCGATTGGTGCATCTACCAAGAAAAAGAAGGCTCCCGTCAAAGTGGTCAAAGCGACGGGCAATGAAAAGGTATCCTTCATGAAAGATGTCGCACCCTGGATGCTCGATTTCTGCTTGCGTTGTCATAGCGGCAATACTCCGGCGAGTGAGTTTTCCATAGTGACATTTGAAGACATTCTGCGAGGTGGTGAAAGTGGATCTGTGATTATACCTGGTAAACCCGATGAGAGCCGTCTCTGGCATTTGGTTGGTTTGCAGGACCCGATCAAAATGCCACAAGGACAGGCATTAATCAAACGAAAAGATGCACGAGCTTTGAAAACCTGGATTGAAGAAGGGGCCAAATTTGATGGCGATAATGCAAAAGGTGTATTACGTTCAATGGTGCCGACAGAAGACGAAATTCGCATGGCTGAACTGGCCAAGATGTCTCCTGAAAAATTTGCTGATTTGCGTCGTGAAAGTCTCGAACCGACTTGGAAACGCGCACTGAATAATGAAAAAGCAGAAATGCTTGAGACGGATGATTTTATATTCTATGGTAATGTCAGTGCAGACCGGCTGAAACAGATTAGCGAGTGGTCAGCCCCTCAGGCGGACGCGTTAAGAAAAACGTTCAATCAGAAACAGAAGCCTCTCTGGAAAGGAAAACTGGCAGTTTATGTGATCAAGGATCGATTTGGTTATTCGGAATTCAACCAGACGATTGAAGATCGTCGCGTTGATGATGCAACCACGTGGCACTCCAAGGTGACTCCGACTTTCCTGGATGCCTACCTTGTGCTGCAGGATGTGGGTGATGAAGCGACGGCTGATAGCCCCGGTCTGAAAACAAATTTGATCGCAGGTCTCACCAACGCTGCCATTCAACGTGGAGCAGGGGATGTACCGATGTGGGTTTCCCGTGGTTTGGGAATGTTGATGGCTGCCAATGGTTCTTCCAGTCAAGTTTATTTTGAATCATTAAGGCAGCAAGCATTGGATGCGGCACCTAAAGTGACTCGGCCGGAAGAGTTGTTTGCAGCTGGGACTTTTTCACCCTCTGAAACGACGGCAATTGGATTTACTCTCGTCGAATTTCTGATCAATAATGGTGGTTTGCCCAAGATGGCGTTGTTGTTGAGAGAGTTTAAAAACGGAACTGCTGCTCCTGCAGCGTTGATGAAAGTGTATGGATCAAACTTGCCCGCACTGGCTAGAGCCTATGCCGGTACTTTGCGTCCCGGTCGCGTTAAAAAATAATTCCATTCAAATGCGGGATTCCAGCAGAAAAGCCGGGGCGCGACAACTTGATTTTTGTAATGTTCGCTGCCCTGTGATTCTATCGCGAGTCCGCTATAATTTATTGCCTTGAGTATTGTTACTTTTGCGTGTGATCAGGGCACATAATTCTATGATGGATGTAAATATTGTTGGCGGCGGTGTGATGGGCCTTTCGATTGCCTATGAATTGGCGAATCACGGTTTTTCTGTCTCCATTTATGATCGACGAGAGTTAGGGAAGGAGGCATCCTGGGCCGGTGCCGGCATGTTGCCTCCCGCAGATATCAAAGCCGCGAAGACTCCACGTCTTCAATTGCGTGCTGCCAGTAAAATGATGTGGTCTGACTGGTCGAGCTGTCTGAAAGAAGAATCAGGGATCGACAATGGTTTCATGAATTGTGGTGGGTTTCATGTGACTTTTGACGATGAGATGGTTGAATGGCGGGAAACCGTTTCAGAATGGCGGCATTCAGGAGCGCAGGTTGAAGAAATCGAACCTGGTTCTTTACAGGACACCGCGCCCTTTTTAAGTTCTCAAGTGCAAGCTGCATTTTATCTGCCTGAGATGAGTCAGGTTCGCAATCCCCGACACCTGAAAGCGCTGTTGATGGCTTGTGCGAACAAAGGGGTTCAGCTCAATCCGGGGACACCGGTTATCGGATTTGAAACAGACGGCAGTAAAGTTACTGGCATCCGAACCACAACAGGAATTCAAAGAGCAGGGCGGACTGTCATTGCAGGGGGGGCCTGGTCCCCTGAAGTTCTTCATGGTTTGGGAATCGATTGTAAAGTCGATCCTGTCCAGGGGCAGATTGTTTTACTATCGATGGATCGATTGCCGTTCCGTCAAATTATTGAATGTGGCAGCCGTTATCTTGTCCCTCGTAGCGATGGTAAAATTCTAATCGGTTCGACGGAGAGTGATGTCGGTTTCAATAAAGAAAATACGGTCGAAGGCGTTGGTGGACTGATCCAGTTTGCAGAGTCTATCGTTCCCAGGCTGAAATCAGCAACATTCGAACGGGCCTGGGCTGGTTTGCGGCCTAAGTCGATTGATGGTTTGCCTTATCTGGGTCGCGTGGGAGAATATGAAAATTTATTGATTGCTGCGGGACATTATCGGGATGGTTTGCAACTCTCTCCTATTACCGCTCGCATTATCAGGCAACTGATTTGCGATGAATCGCCGGATCTCCCGCTGGAACCGTTTGCCTGTTCGCGCGGGATTTCGGCCTGAATTACGACTGTGTATAGGAAACTGGAACCGTAAGGAGTATCGATTTGAGAGCCGTCGTTCAAAGAGTTTCTCGTGCGAGTGTGACAGTGAATGGTGAGATCACAGGTCAGATCGAGCAGGGGTTTTTAGTATTGCTGGGTGTCGAACAGGATGATACGCAGGACGATGTGATTTATCTGGCTCAAAAGACAGTGGGGCTGCGTGTATTTGAAGATGTGGAAGGGAAAATGAATCTGGCGCTCTCGGATGTGAGCGGTAAGATGCTGGTTGTGAGTCAATTTACGTTACTGGGAGATTGTCGTAAGGGGCGTCGTCCCAGCTTTGTGAATGCCGCCCGTCCCGAACAGGCTGACATGCTGTATCAGAGTTTTGTGGCAGAAGTCAAAGGTCACGGGATTGAAGTCGGAACAGGCCGCTTTCAGGAACATATGGATGTGGAACTAGTCAATGATGGGCCGATCACGCTTTTGTTAGACAGTAAGAAACAGTTTTAGGCAACGCGCTCCATGGAAGTGTACTGATATGAAACCGTTTCAAAAAGTATTCGTATTTTTAGCCTGTGTTTTTACCGTAGTTTTAATGTGTGGAGCTCCCGGGTACCTGGTCTCTTATTTGGATACCGCTTTGGAGTGGGAACGGACCGATGGTATTCGTGAAACTGGTCCTATTGGGAACTCTCCATTTTTCATAATGTTGGTTGTGTCCCTCATTCCACCTGCACTTTTTGTGGTGGTATCACTATTTTACGTTTGCAGGTTTGCTCAACAATCCTTCAAGGATTATGTGAATGTCCAAAAGAGCAAATAACACGAAATCAACTAAGATATTACGAACGGTGAGGTCTTCTATGAAAACAGTCCACCTCCTGCATCTAATATTACTTTGCATTGCGTTCATCAGCGCCTCTGCTCATGCGAAGGACGACCCCGGGCAACAGGTACGTCTACAGCCACCAGCAAAAGAAAATCCTGCCTTACCATACGTTCTGTTAGTTGGCGATTCCATTGCTCAATCGTATGTGCCGCGCGCACAAGAGCTGCTTGCCAACGAAGCGAACGTTTATTTTACGTTGACGCCGCACGGAGTATTTGACGGTAACGTTTTTTTGGATACATGTTTCAAGAAACGCGAGTGGGATCTGGTGCATCTCAACTACGGACTGGACTCGATGCGGCATGAAGATGCAGTCGGTCATTTGGCTGATGCGCCTGCAGGGAAACAAATTGTTTCACCTTTGGAGTACTCCCGGACTTTGTCAGGAATGGTTAATTATTTTTTGCAGCGTAAGACCAAACGGATCTGGGCAACCACGACACCGATTCCTGAAGGAGTGACTGGTTACGTTGCAGGTGAGTCAAAGCAGCGCAACATACAATACCAGACGTTGATTGGAGCACGCTTATTTTTCTTCAACAACCTTTATGATTACGTGGATCTTCGACGCGCAGATATGATGGAGCCGAACAGTGTTGAGATGACTGAAGCGGGTGCACGTTTGCTGGGTGAAGTCGTAGCCGGTCGCATCCTTGAAGTACTCAACGAAGGTGGTGACAAGAGTTTGCCCTATATCCTGCTGCTCGGAGATTCAATCTCGAACGGTTATAACGTGACTGTACGTGAGCGGCTGTTAGGGAAGGCGAATGTTCTATGGGGCGGGTCAGTGTTTGGTAAAAACCCGGATATGGCGAAGCTGGTGAAAGACACGGTCATCAATCGAGAAAAACAAATTGGCCGTAAGATTAAGGTTGTTCATGTTAATTGGGGTTTACATGCCATGAAATTTGTCGACGACAATAATCATTTGAAAACACCGGAGACCGGTCAGCGATGTGTTCCACTGGAAGACTACGGTAATGATTTAGAAACGTTCGTGACCTCATTTCAGAAAACTGGTTCGAAGTTGATCTGGGCATCGACCACACCAGTAAACGGTTCCGCCTGGGCGAGAGACGGTGATTCCGTTGCTTATAACGCGGTAGCTGCAAGTGTCATGAAACGGCACGGTGTGATGATCAATGACCTTTATACCTACGTGAAGGAAAACAAGCTGCATAAGAAACACGGCGATTGTCATTTTAACGCCGAAGCATCAGCGAGATTAGCAATCCCAATCACCGAATCCATTCTACGCGTTTTACAAGAACATTGAATTACCGCACTTAATTGTTTCATTCATTCTTAGCACAGTTGGTACCCGGCATTCCATCAACGATTTTAAGTTTGGTTTCTATTGTATTCAGCCACTTCTTTGGTTCCCATCGTCGAAACTCTCGAAGAGTTTCATCCGGATCGACTTAGAGATAGATGAAGCTTGTCGTTCATCTGGTTCCTGAAATACAGTGTGAGAATTTGGTCTTTGCGCGGAGCGTGATTTTTACCTATAATCCCCTGCTCTCGTTTTTGAGAAAAAATCGAGGGAGAGCGAGCAGGGGGTGAGGGCCCACCCAGGATTAATTCATGGAAGATCAAAACTAGACAGGATGTCAGAATGTGGTTTGATTTGCTGATTGTGGGAATTCTTTTATACGCCATCTGGAGAGGGGCCGCTAAAGGAGTTGTGTGGCAGTTGGCTGCGATAGCCGCTCTGATTCTTTGTTTTGCTTTTGCGGAGTCGCTGTCTTTACAGTTGGCGCCGATGATTAATGTGAAACCGCCTTTGAATCGCTGGATCGCGATGCTGGTGATTTATATTGGTTTTTCGTTTATTTCATTTACATTGGCGCGGAGTTTGAAGTCCGCGATCGACTCCATGAAGTTCAATGAATTTGATCGTCATCTGGGCGCTGTTCTGGGATTACTCAAAGGAATCATCTTTTCCCTGTTTCTGACGTTCTTTTTAATCACAATTTCCGAGACCGCCCGTGCCACAGTTTTGACTTCTCACAGTGGATACGCGGCAGCCGTGATTTTAGATGAACTGGCACCTGTGATGCCCAAAGGGTTTCATGATGTACTCGATTCCTATCTGGCCGAGTTGGATCATCCCGATGTGCCGCTTCATGAGCATGATGATGAAGAAAGTGGCCATGATCATGAGGGAGAGAAAGGTTTATTTCCACCCCGTTTGAAGGATCTTCCTAATCCCTTTTTTCGCGGTTCTGAGGGAGATGGGTCAACGATTCGCACGACGAGCCAGGAGCCATTGCTGAAAGAGATTCTGGATAGTATTCCCGTCTATCTGCGAGAAGAACTGGAAGACAAGATCATTGATGCGTTTAATTCGACGGCTCCCGAAGATAGGACAGAATTTGCAAAACAACTGAAGTCACAGATTCCCGGTGTGCTGAGCAGTATTACCAACGACTTGCAAAATGGGCAACCAGCGGGGAAAAATCTGTTTGGCGCGAATGGTAACCAGCCGGCTACTGGGGAACGGACAAAGCTGTTACGTGAGATCGCTGCGGTTTATTCTGACTATCCCGAAGCACAAAATGGCCTGATCGAAGACTTTGAGTTATCGTTCTCGGGAGTGCCAGATCAGGTGGTCTTAGCGGTATTAAAAGACTGGCGTGCAGACCTCTTGCTGACAGGGGGTGATCCTGACTCCAAAACCGATGTTAATACGCCTTTGGATGTTCGTGTATTGCGTCAATTAGAACTGCAGAAGGTTCCACTCAATTCGCTCAGTTCTGCGTTGCAGAATCGTTTGAAACCTGTGCAGAAACGATAGGTTAAACGCGATCAAAAACGGAGCACTAAAGTGGGAAGATTTGAGTAGAAACAGAAAAGTTTCAGAGTGCCTGCCAACGGCTTTGTTTGAATAGAACCAATGCATGCAGGACTCTGGGGTGTGGTGACAAGGGGATTTGTAAACCCTATAAAAACAGGCTTATTTTATCTTTGAACTTAACATAACGGACATTATCGGACGTTCGTGGTGTGGTGCTTTTTCAAGGATCCAGGTCTTGTGGGCTCTGTTTTGAGCGTCTGAAGCGTGTGCTTGAATGGGGGGCGAACTTACTCGGTTTCCCCTGACTCGTTGAACATGCCGATCTTGCGAAATTTCTCGTATCGTTGATCCACTAATTCCTCGAGTGGAATCGCCATTAATTCCTTTAGATTGGCTGATAAGGAAGCCTTCAATGCGGTTGCCATTTGACGGTGATCACGGTGTGCTCCTCCCAGTGGTTCCGGGATGACTTCATCGATGATTCCCAGGTTAAGCAGATTCTCGCTGGTAAACTTGAGCGCGTTGGCGGCTTCGTTTGCAAATTTGACATCTTTCCACAAGATTCCCGCACAGCCTTCGGGTGTGATGACGGAATAGTAAGCAAACTGCAGGACGGAGATATGGTCTCCGATTCCAATTCCCAGAGCCCCGCCGGAACCCCCTTCGCCAATCACAACGCAGATGACGGGAGTTTTGAGCAGAGACATTTCCCTGAGATTGATAGCGATATTATAAGCTTGTCCGTGCTCTTCGGCTTTGATTCCGGGATAAGCACCAGGTGTATCAATCAGACAGACGATGGGGATCCCAAATTTTTCTGCCATTTTCATTTTCGAGAGTGCTTTACGATATCCTTCCGGATGAGCACAGCCGTAAAAGCATTCGGTCCGTTCTTTCAGTGTGCGACCTTTCTGCTGACCGACAAACATTACTTTTTGCCCATCGAGTTTGGCAAATCCGGTCAGGATAGCACGGTCATCGCCCATTGCTCTATCGCCGTGCAATTCTACGAATTCATCAAAGACCAGTTCGAGATAATCCAGCGTTTGGGGCCGTTCGGGATGGCGCGCCACCTTTACAGTATCCCAAGCATCCAGATTTTCAAAGATTTCACGTTTCATGCGTGTGATTTCCAGACGCATGTTTCGAATGGCATCTTTCGTATTCGCAGTTGGATCGGGTTCCTGTTCGATTTTTTTAAGTTGTTCTTCCAGTTCGTAAATCGGACGTTCGAATGGAAGTTGATTAATCACAGACATAAATTGTATGACCACTTATAAAACGAGAAAGTGCTTATGTAAAGATGCTAGGTATTTTGCAAGAAGCAAGGAATAATTGCAAGATTTTATAATTTTAGATCACGTCTGGCAATTCATCCATGAAAGGAAGATCGTCATCCTTCTTATTTTTCTTGCTTTCTTCATTCTGTTCCGCTGCTGGTTGCTGTGCTGGAGGTGCTTGAGCCTCTTCTGGTGACGAAACAGGAGCTTGCTGTTGAGGAGCACCCTGTTGTGATTGAGGTTGCTGCGGCGCACCTGGGGGCGGCGGATATGTGCCGGGGGGCATTTGTTGTCCCTGGTGTTGGGGCGGGTACATCATCGGCTGTCCGGGGGGCATCGGCTGACCGGGTATGGGTTGCCCTGGCATAGGCTGCCCTTGCATGGGTTGTCCGGGCATGGGTTGTCCGGGCATGGGTTGTGGTGGATACATCGGTTGCTGGTACTGTGGTGGATATCCACCGGGCATTGGCTGTGGTTGGTATCCGCCGGGCATTGGTTGTGGCGGGTATTGAGGTTGAGGTGGTTGTTGAGGTTGAGGTGGTTGCTTTTGTTTTGCCGGTTCTGGTTTGGTTTTGGGTTTGATGTTGGCTTTTCGCTTTGCTATCAGTTCCGCAGCCATTTTCGGATCTTCTTTGACCAATTCCGATAAGCGGGCATCCGCGCGACTGTCCAAGCGTTTTTCCTGCATTGACTCTTTTTCCGCCTGATCTGCTTCCACCTTATTCTGAGCGATGATTTCGGAAATTTCCATTTTGAATAATTTCAGGTTCCTGAGTGAAGAAGCGACTTCATCCATCGACTGGAAACGGTCTTTTGGTTTCTTGGCCAGCATCTTGAGTACAAATTCGTCGCATTCAGGTGTTACGTTTGGATTCAGGCTGGAAGGAGGAAGAGGGCGTTCTGAAATATGTTTTATTAGAACTTCTTTGGGATTTTCACCGTGAAAGGGTGTTTTTCCGGTGAGGACTTCAAAGATGGTAATTCCGAGGCTATAGATATCTGCTGCCTGATCGAGTGGAAGTTTCTGAATGGTTTCCGGAGCGATATAGGATCGCGTGCCTTGGATCGTTTTTGGTTTTCCAAACATCTTCCCGATGCCTTTGGCGACAGGTACAGCCAGGCCGAAGTCGATGATTTTTAATTCCGAGCTTTTACTGATGAGAATATTTTCTGGTTTAATATCTTTATGGACCCACCCTTTTTCATGCATGTGTTGGAGTGCCAGTGCCGACGATTCAATCAGTTTTCTTAACCGAGATTGGACACTAAGCAGATCAGATGTCAATTGCGTTCGCAGATTGGGGGCGCGAAAATAATCCATCAGCAGATAAACGTGTTTTTTGGATTTCACGAATTTGTGAAGAGCAATCAGATTGGGATGGTCGAAAGATTTGCCAACTTTTGCCTCCAATTTAATTGTTGCAATTGCTTCCGGAACGGCCAACTGATCTGGCAAGAGACGTTTCATAGCGAAACTGGCAGTCCCCCCCTGTTCTTTTACTTCCCAGATTTGAGTCGTGGTTCCCGCTGTGATGAGATTGACCAATTCATATTCATCAATGACATTTTCTTCTTCTACGCTCTCTGTTTCTGCCATCGCGCAACCTTTTGCATTTGAATGATCTGACGTGCTTCCATCGACAAAAAATGTAACTCAATATGATGAACTGCAATAACCTGAATTCGCATTCAGATGTGATGCGAAATTAGTGAATTCATATGATCGACAGGATTATTTTTGACACTACCCGATAGTGTAACGAGATCGGTCACTCAACGAAACAACCGATTTTAAAAGCTGACCTTTTTTTTCGGTGGATTCCCAGTTTTGCCCTTGTTGGGTGTTGTTGGAGATGCCTGTGTTGTGCCAACAGTGAGTTTCGGTTGTACCATGGTTCCATCAGGCAGTGGTTGTGAAGAACTGACGATAATTTCGTCATCCTTATTAAAGGCAGCCGAAACAAAGAGCCTTTCCGGTCCAACTTGCCCGAGAATTTGCGGTGTCAGATCTCTGATCACATTTTCACGAACAATCTGAATTTTCCTTGCGCCTTCGGGTGTATTTGTGACAGAAGTCGTGGGTATTTCTGCAATGGAATATCGTGGAATTAACGCCACGCTTACAGACTGTCCGGGTCGATATTGATTGTTTTTGTTGTCCAGCAAGACGACAGCCGAGGTAATCGAGTTGGCCAGATCTCTGAGTTTTTCAAATTGTGGTGCTAATGGAAGCACCTGATCAACGGTTGCCTGAACGGCCTGTTCTTCAACATTGAGATTAATACTGGCCCCTTTTTTTGCCTGTTCGCGCTGCAGAGGAATTTCCACCTGAAGTCTGGAGGTGTCCCCCAATTCCATCAATGGTTGCCCTGCTCTTACGAATGCACCCGGGGTTGTAAAAGTACGGAAAATCTCTCCTTTAAAGGGAGCACGGATAATAGTCTGCTCTAATCGAATATTCGCAATTTTTAAATCTGCCTCTGCTAAATCGACTTGTGCTTTTGCGATCGCAGAATTTTTTCCTGTGGCATTTTTCTGTTCCTGCTTCGCAAGTTCCAATGCAGCCTCGGCGCGCGATACTTGCGCTTGAGGAATGCTGGAATCCAGTCGTACCAAAACTGTTTTTGCAGTGGGATTTTCTCCCGGTTTGACATCAACAGAATGTACAATTCCATCAATGGGAGAGGAAACCTGAATCGAGCGAACTGGCTTAAGATTCAGAGGAACATAATAATCGCGTGGATGTCTGAGCGTAATTGCTTCGCGTTGAATCGAAACCGTCTGTGGTTCGTCTCCTTTTTTCTGTGCAAAGGCCGGGGCCACAGACAGAAGCAATGATGCAATCACAGAGCAACACAGGCACTGATTGACATCTGGTAAAAAGAGGTACGCTGTCTTATTTTTATCCAAGGGTTTCATCATGGGAGCTTTCATTTACGAAATAATCACACGTGAGTAAGATTCTCTACGTTGATTTTCGCTAACATGCTCCGCGGTTTCAAGCAGTCTTTGCCGATCTTTCTCTGATTTCGCAGAAGATGTCATAAAGTTACAGCGTACGAATTTGGCCGTTTCTTATTGACAAAGCACCCATCCCCGTAATTTGAGACAGCAGGATGAGGTGCAATTTTTTGTATCGACCCAGAGTTGATGGCACCAGCCTCGTGGTTTTTCTGCTACCAGTGGTGGTCTTTCCAAAGCAAATGTGATCGAAGGCGTGTAGCGATTCGAGTTGACAATACCAGTTACCAGAGAGGCAGGTGAGACTCTGGCAGCGTCTTTGGCTTTCATGAGGTGGCAGGCAGAGAGCGCATCGATGGCGTATTCGGCGCAGTGTACTCCCCTGGCCCGGCTTCCGGTCAAGTGATGCCGAATAGCATAAGGGGTTCCTAATTTTTGATCCAGATAACGTTCGTATTGGGATGTCATCGCTGCATCAAAGGGAGCTGTAGGCTGGAAGAGATGAATCGTAGCAGGTCGTTGTGTATTCAGATATTTTTTCAAAGGCAGGCATCTTACGCCGGTTCCGTTCATGCTGTCATAAACTAATGGTTGACCATTTCGGATGACAATCATGGCGACATGAGTATAAGCACTTTGCGTATAAATTCTGACTGCCAGACAATCCCCTTTGCTGAATAGAAGTGTTCCCGTCTGGACATGGGAAGAAAGTGAATCAGCCAGTTGATCGAAAGTTGTAAAGTTAGATTTCATTTGTGGTTTTTCAGCCTGTGCAGGCTGTTCATTCCTTTGAGTAGCCACTGGTGTAGACGCAAGAACCGCTATCGACAGGAATAATGACATAACAGCCTCCTTCTGGAAAGATCAAAATGGATCTTGGCATTGGCAAGTTCATTTTTCGAAGAATTCTCGAATCTTCGTTATTCAAAACGGTATTTTTACATCAATTGTTCGTTATCAACGAGCATTTCTTGGAAATAGATCATGATAAATTCGACGAAAATCAGAAAAAGAGACACACTCATCTCAGATTATAATCGCAATTATTAATTTTGCCATAATTCGTCCGTATTTCCCAAATCGTATTCCACCTTATGGATGCGATCAGAAATGTGTGGTTGCAGACCTACCGCGAACAGGACGAGTCACATGTCGCACTAGACGCTTAGGAGAGCACATTATTAACATTGCGACAAATTCAAGCCTGGGTCAGATCCAAGTTGAGTCCGGGTGGGAAAATTCGGTTAATATAAGTTGTCTATCAATCTAAAGGGATTGCAATATGAACACATTGTCCAGATGGTTTTTTATCTGGTGCGTGATCGTCTCTGCAACAGACTCCGCACGTGCCCAGGCCCCAGACCAAGACGTCGCGGCAGGTGAGAAAGGTAAGCAAATTGTCCAATTCGTTAAAACTGCCGGTCAATCGATTGGTTTTAGTGGAGTTGTTTTTGCCGCACGCGATGGAAAACCAGTGGCAGCATGCGCCACTGGTTTTGCTGACCTGGATGGTAAAAAACCATTAACTTCAACAACCCTGTTTGAGATCGCCTCCGCAACGAAACCTTTTACAGCAATGGCAGTCTGTAAAATTGCAGAACAAGGAAAGCTCAAGCTAGATGACTCAATTTCGCTGTACTTGCCCGATGTCCCTGTCACGTGTCAGTCCATCACAGTTCGCCACTTATTGCAGCATACATCTGGAATTTCAGGACACAATAGACAAGGTCGAGGTGCGGATATTGCTACAGTGCTTCCGTTATTTCTCAAAGATGGTCCTCAGGTAAAACCAGGGACTCGGTGGGAGTATTGGAATCAAGGCTATTCACTGGCCACAGAAATAGCCGCACGTGCAAGTGGGAAATCTTATGTTGAATACTGTCGCACTGAAATTTTTAAACCAGCGGGAATGAACTCAACCTGTTTTACCGGGGATCAAGGCCCCCCAGGAGCGCTGGTCGCGATAGGAACATCCGCAAACAGGAAACCGCGTTCAGCCCTCGATCATCCTTATGGTAGTTATGGATTTGAATATCGGGGTATGGGGGGAATGGTTACAAATGTCTGGGATCTATGGCGCTGTGATCGCGCGTTGAAGGCAAACCGCATTCTAAATCCAGAAACCAAAGCAGAAATGTTTAAAGCGGGTCCGGGTGGGTATGGCTTAGGCTGGTTTACCGGAGTCGACAAACATCAACGATCTTTTCAAAAACACGGTGGCTCTGTGCGTGGCTTTGTTTGTGAACTCAGGCGTTTCCCACAAGATAATGCCTGCCTGTTTGTGCTTGGCAATCGAGATAAGAGCGAGATGGGGCACCAGTTTCACTACTTAGTAAAGGCAATCGAACAAATCTTGTTTGACCAAAAACTGACCCCCGCCCTTCCCCTTCCCCTGAATGAAAATCAACGCGACGAATTGGCCGGTACCTTCATTGACGATCGGAATCGTACGCTCACGATTGAATCAGAGGGTCTGTGCATGAGAGCAAGAATTGATTGGGGTAATAAAGCTTCGCGAGGCTTCATTGGAACTGATGATAATCAAAAGACTGTTTTCTTCAATGGAAACTCAAATACCGTTCTTGGACTCGATCAAGATGCTGAGGGAGCGGTACAGTCCGTATCACTACTTGGTGGCAAACTTGTATTCAATCGCAAGAAATAGAGTGGATATAATCAAGGTTAAGAGTCTGTCTGAGAGTTCCAAGAAACTACAGACTCATCAGAGATAGAATTAGCTGGTTTTCTGGCGCTGAGCATAAAATGATGAACGGCCCCATCAATGGCCACATCGGTAAAGAGGTCGAGCATACGATTTGCGTACCATTGATACTGCTTGGTAGTGAATTGCAGAAGTCCTCCCGGTTTGAGAGCGCGGAGACACGTCTGCAAAAAGATCTCACCTTGTCCTTCGCTGCTGAAGTAGGATTTATTGGAGAGAATGTAATCATAGGAGTCAGGAGCAATCTCTTCGCCTGCTTCATTTAGTACGACGCTGATGTTTGTGATTTGGTTTTTGTCGATCCCCTGCTCTGCACATTTCACGGCACGGGTATTGCTGTCGAAGGCGTGTACTGTCGCAGAGGGGCAGCGCGTGGCTGCAACGAAGGCTACGATTCCCGAACCACAGTCGACATTTAAAATACTGGTGTTGTCGGACAATTCCATTAGATTTATCAAGGCACGGGCACTCTGATTTGGACGACGGTGGCTGAACACACCGGGTCGCGTATAAGCGTGCAGCAATCTCTCGCCTTCACGTACTGCAAGCTCTTCAACGAAATCTTTCTTTTTGAGAACGGCTTTGTGTTTTTTCGCCTGATAAATGATGCCGGCGTCTGAAACGATTCGTGTGACTTTTTTGAATAGCGACTTGAGGAATTTGTGGTACTCGTAATCCTTGGTGCGCGGCGAGGCAATCGTCAAGCTGCCTCCGATTTTCAGGCTTTGTATTGCGGAGAGCGTTAAATCTCGGATGTATTCGTCGGAAAACTGTTGCGAGAACGGTAGCAGAACGGCGTCATAATCTCCTTTAGGAAATTCATCTTCACAGAGTATGTTCCATTCGGTTGAAATCGAGTGCTCTTCCTGCAGGAGATTGCATTTTCGCTGGATCCGGTTGGCGACTGTTTTATCGAAACTGAAACAGTTAACGCGACTATCTTGACTGTCGCGTTGAACCAGTGCCGTCATGAGAGGTTGCAGATTCGACTGGAAACAGAGAGTTTGAGTGGATTTCCATTCGGGCGTGAGAAATTCCAGCAGCATTTGTTCTGCTGGTGGTGATTGTTTTTTCGAACGTTGTTTCTTTTTTGAACTGCGCGACATGATGTTTCATCATACAGAACTTTCAGTAGTTCTGTCAGGGAGTATGATAGGTGAGAGAAGTTTTATGGACTTCAGGAAATAGCAAAAGACATTTGACGATTATAATACACGGCAGATCACACATTTCAAGTAATGATTCTCCGGACAACTGGGTGAAACGGGATGATCGGCCGGTTGTCCTCTTAGTTCCAGGATTTGAATATGTCGTCCTGTCTGCTGGGAGACCGAAGCGAGCATTTGCAGGAATTCCAGTTCGCTGATCAATCCGGAACAACTACATGTGACCAGGATACCACCCGGTTTAAGAACACCAACGGCCAAACGATTCAGGCTGAAATAACCTTTCAGCGCCTGCTTAACGCCGCTACGGTGTCGCGCCATTTTGGGAGGGTCGAGGATTACCGAATCGAATTGTTCTCCCTCCGTTTTTAACTTTTCGAGGACCGCATAAGCTTTCCCCACTTCGAATTGAATTCGATTGCCCACACCATTCAGTTCGGCATTGGCAGTTGCCTGATCAATTGCCGATTGCGAAGAATCATATGCGAGAACCGATTGTGCTTCACCATGAATGATGGCATTCAAGGCAAAGCCACCGGTATAGCAATACATCTCCAGGACGCGGTGATTTTTCAGATATTGGGCCGCTGCAAGACGATTGTCGCGTTGGTCAAGATAAAAGCCGGTTTTCTGTCCGGTGACCATATCCATACCGTAGCGGATTTTGTTTTCTTCGAGAAAGAAGTGGGCCGGAGGTGCTTCACCGTCCAGGAGCTGATCGGTGATCTCCAGTCCTTCTGCTTCGCGAATCCCCTTCTCTGTTCGCAGCCAGATTCCCTTTGGTTGAAACCGTTCTTTGAGAAACCGAATTACGAGTTCTTGTTTCAAAGAGAGTGCCAGGCTTGAAAACTGTACCAGAAACCATTGGCCATAACGGTCAATGGTCAGTCCTGAAAGTTGATCTGCTTCGCTAAAGACCAGACGACAGCCTGTAGTTTCGAACTGGTCCAACAGGCCGATTGATTCGCGTAATGCAACAGCCTGTTCCAGACGATTGATCCAGAAGTCGTCATCGAAGGTTTGCTCTTCATCCCATGCATAAAGACGGACACGGATATTGCTGTTAGGATTGTATAATCCTCGTGCAATGAATTCTCCTTTATCTGTCTGCAGGATGACTTCAGCGCCGGGTTCTGGAGATCCTTCCGTATTCAAGATCGCACCGCTAAATACCCAGGGGTGCCGACTGAAAAAAGGAAGTGCTCGTCGTGTTTTGATGGTCACCCGTGGCGTTGTTTTTATTTCAGTGTGGGCTATTTCAGTGTCGTTTGACCTGTCAGCCTCTTCAGGGCTCGAATCACTCATGAGAGATTTCTATTCAAAAAATTTGATAGATCGTGCGTGTCTATCGAAAGCAAGAGATGATATCTACAAACGGTATATACCGGGAATGCACGAATAGTATGGAAAGCCCTCTTCTCGTGTTTACAGATACTAAAAACAGAGAAGGTTGATGTTTAAGAATCGCTGGAAGTAGATTTGGTAGCGCCCTCGACTTCCGCGAGATAAGCCAGCAGCCGATCCCGTTCGTTTGTCAGGTGTCTGACACGCAAGAGGGAACGAACTCGCGTCGTTAATTCGATTCGGTTGACGGGTTTGGTTAAAAAGTCATCACAGCCAGCTTGTACGGATTTTTCAATATCTCCCATTTCATTTAGTGCAGTGATAATCAGAATGGGGATATCTTTGGTTTCCTCACTTTGTTTCAGTTGCGTACAGACTTCGTAGCCACTGAGTTTCGGCATCATGATGTCTAACAGAATCAGATCTGGTTTGATTTCTGCGACTTTGTCCAGAGTTTCTCTTCCATCATAGGCCATGAAAGTCTCATAACCTTCATCCAGCAGGTATGCGTCCAGTAATTCGCAGTTCTGATGGTTGTCATCAGCGATAAGTATTTTTGAATTCTTCAAAGAGATTTCAGACGACATGGTCTTATGCCTGTAGTGTAAGATAGAATTGAAACCTGACCCATTCATTTCACCTGAAGCGTGATCAGACTCATAGTGGTAGTGACTATAAGTTATCTGATTTCAGGCTGAATCACAATGATCGGTCAACCGAAATTTACGGGCAATGTCTCGTTTTCGGTTGTTTTTAAGGAACAGTCTCAGGCGCAACGGGAGTGATTACCACATCCAGTCGTTTGAGCCTGTGTCTGGGGCTTTTTGCAGCCACAGCCTTGATTGTTACAGCCACAATTTTTTTGCGAAAGGACATTGGCAGGGGAAGCGGCGATCAATCGACGCAACAAGACTTCGTTAATGCGTCCCCGAAAGCGGATCTTACCATCAATCAGTACTACGGGAACACAGGTGCCGAATTTTTCGATGAGTGCCGGGTCGCTATAGATATCAACGAATTCTCTCTGAGGGAGGTAGGCGGCGTAGTCTTCCAGGATTTCTGTCGCTTCTTCACAGAGTGGGCAATTCTCTTTTGTGTAGACAAGAAGTGTTTCAAATCTCTGGCCGGGTTGTTCTGGCATCCAGTCTTCCGGTTGGTGGGATTCACGATCCCGGAGCGTTTTTTTCATTTCTGAACTGGAAACCTGTTTTAAGATGCCAATGCCGCCAGCTGAGAGGCAAAGTGCCAGTAGTTTCCAGATGGTAGGGCTTTGATACCAGGAACGAGGCATATTGAATGGCAGTAGTTCTGTGCCTGTCAGCGAGAGTACTAAGATGCCTAACCCCAGAAATAACATAGAGTTTCCCAAAAAAGAGAGCCCCTGTGGAATTTCATCTTTGTTCGTGATCGAGTTCATTTGGTCTCCCCGGCCTCTACAGTTCACATTTGATCGAGTTCCCGTCGCGGTCTGATCTATTCTCTATAATCGAATTTCTAAGTGAAATATTATAGTCAATTGCTTCGCTTTTTGTATCTCTTCCCGGTTTTGTTTATTTTGACAGAGTCGAATGACTTTTTTATCAGCAATTTACTGCTAGTGCTTTGTGAAGTCTGGAATTAAGGGCTGGGAGTGTTGTTTTGGTGCTTCATTGTCGCACTTCGGTGATATAGATCACCCCCAAATTCAAAAATGACACCCCATTAGTGTTCAAATTTAAAGTGCAGTCGATTTTCCAGAAATCGTGTGTAGCGGCCGTCAATACATTATTTGGGAATCGGGTTATTCCTTAGACCAATACTGGTCAGTCATTAAATCGGATGCTAGAGTGTTACTATTGCACATCAGATGTTGTAGATGCATCGAAGGACAAGTTGAGTGAATTGGTAGAGAATGGCGGGAAAACTAACAGCCGAGGGCTTTTTGAACCTGGTAAAGCAGAGTGGTCTTGTTTCAGTAGATCAGCTGAAAAAGCTCCTTTCTGAATATCAGTCAAAAGGGGTCAAGCTGGGAGAGCCTACAGAGATCGCTGACGAGTTGATTCAGCGCTCATTGCTCACAAAATGGCAGGCGAACAAAATCCTTCAAGGTAAGCACAAGGGATTTTTCCTGGGAAAATACCGCTTGCTGGATCTGGTGGGTAAAGGGGGCATGAGTTCGGTGTATCTGGCCGAGCATGTATTGATGCGTCGTCGTTGTGCGATTAAAGTGCTGCCGACCAAGCGTGTGAATGATGCTTCTTACCTGGCGCGATTTCACCGGGAAGCACAAGCGGTTGCTTTATTAGACCATCCCAATATCGTACGCGCTTACGATGTAGACCATGAAATGGAAAATGAGTCCGAGATTCATTTTCTGGTGATGGAATATGTAAATGGGAAAGATTTGCAGGAAATCGTCACGAAGAATGGTGTGCTCGATTTTCGCGATGCTGTCAACTACATTCGCCAGGCTGCCATTGGTTTATCCCACGCACATGAAGCCGATATGGTTCATCGGGATGTGAAGCCGGGAAATCTGCTGGTTGATCCTAAAGGAGTGATCAAGATTCTTGACTTGGGTCTGGCTCGTTTTTTTCATGAAGACGAAGAAAAGTCACTGACGATTGCGCATGACGAAAAAGTGTTAGGTACTGCTGACTATCTTGCACCGGAACAGGCGATCGACAGTCACATGGTGGATTCCCGGGCAGACATCTACAGTCTGGGGTGTACGCTGTATTTTTTATTGACGGGGCATCCTCCTTTTACGGAAGGCACACTCGCACAGCGGCTGATGGCGCATCAAATCAAAACACCACCACCAATTACCAAAGATCGGCCGGATACTCCCGATGATCTGGTAGTGATCCTTGAGAAGATGATGGAGAAAGATCGCGATCAACGTTATCAGACAGCAACAGAAACTGCGGAAGCCCTGTATGAATGGCTCCAGACTAATACAGACGATGAATGGCGAAAAGATAATGCAAATAGCGGGATCGGTTCCGGTGTTGAATTGGCACAAACAGGGTCCGGAGTACAGGCCAATCAGAAACAGAACCCCGAACTGGCAGCATTCCTTTCCAATTTGAAAGAGGAATCGGGGATTCAGAAAGAAAGCGGTTCCGGTGAGATCGAAGTTTCAAAGCAGAAAAAAAGCAGTCCTTCTCTGGGGCATGAAGCAAAGCCAACATCAGGCGTTCGCGATTCGTCCGTTGTGAGGCAAAAGAAAATCAGTTCCGCATCGACGCGTATTGCAGGTGCTGATGAGAAACAACAGGAACTGGATGTAATCCCTCCCGCCAAGCCTGCGAAAACAGCTGCTCCTGAACCGACTGCGAAACCGGTTGCGAAACCAGTTGCCAAACCGACAGCCAAGGCCGTTGCCAAGCCGCCCTCGAAGCCAGTGGCCAAGCCAGTTGCGAAACCGGTCAAACGGCCGGTGAAAAAAGCAGTTCCGGTGGCGGAAGCTTTGCCTGGTGACTCGGTTGTCATGGAAGCAGAAGAAGTGGAACCAGAAGAAGTGGAAGCGGAAGTGGTAGAAGAGGCAGCTCCAGCCGAGGCATTGCCGGGCAGTCTGAAAAAGATGCTGCCCGCGATCGTGGGTGGCGGAATTGGGATTCTCCTGCTTGCGGGTGTCGCCTTTTATTCGCTGATGGGTGGCGATGAGAAGCCAAAACCTGACGAAAATGTCGTCACTCCCGAACCTGCTCCTGTGAAACCGGCGGAACCGGAAACATTGCCGGAGGAAATCAAAGTTGGTCCTGAAGAAAAATACAAAACCATCAGCGCGGTTTTGAAAGATATACAGATTGTCTTCAGTAAAACCTTCGGTGTGGGTAGTGAGCATTACACGATTAAAGTTGCAGCCGGGCAGGAATTAAATGAACGCATCAGTATTGATAATACCGATTTGAATTTTCCGAAAGGGATTTCGATTGTTGCTGAAGCGGGTAAGCCTGTAATCCTGGCGCCAGCTGGTCCAGAGCCAATTATTCAGTTACGAGGGATTGAGGGTCTTTCTATTGAAGGTTTCCTCATCAAAGCACAAGGCAAAAAAGTCGCCATACAATTAAATGATTATCTGGTTGGAACGAAATTAATAAATTTGAAGATCAACGACTTTCAGTCGACTGGTATCCTGGCGGAAGGCGTGACCGGGTTTGGAAATGATCCATTGCGACTGGAAAACCTCAAACTCAAAGCGGGCAATCCACAGGGTGTTGGTATCCACTTTTCCGGGGAGACAAATAGTGGAATCGTCGTTTCGAATTTACGTTGCATGAATGCGATGCAGAATGGACTGCAATTTTCCTCTTCAGTAAAAGAGACGCATATTAAAGAATGTATTTTTAACGAGACGGCAACCGGCATACGATTCGAGTCTCTGGGCTATATTTTCAGTAATCTGAAACTGACTAATAACACTTTTTTTATTGTGAATTCCGGAATAGTCATTACGTCCATGCCCGGGCCAGACAGTGAAGCCGTTCAGATCTCCCGCAATTTGTTTGCGACGATTGAAGGAGCGGAGGCGGCTGTGGAACAGCAGAATGATCCCAAGCTCTGGGCAAAAATATTAACAGCCCAGGAAAATTATTCTTCACGCACGGCACCGACTCCCGTGCCGGCCAACGAGCTGGATCTGTTTAAAAACAAGGGGAAACGAGGCGATGCGAATTTAAGCAATTTCGTTTCGACGACTCCCGGTGCAGAGAAATTCCTCTCCCCTGCCCCGGATAATCCTGCTCGCAAAGTGGCGAGTAGTCCTGGCGGCATGAAGCCTTACGTCGGAGCCGTTGCACCTTGATCGGGTGAATTAACTGAGCTTCAGGTCTTCATAAATCGCTTCATTGATTTCTTTCGCACGACGCTGATGCTTTGGCTCACCTGGTCTGCCGTTAGCGACGAAGGCGACGACCAGTTCGCGTTCCAGATCGGCAAAGGCAATCGACGATTGGGAACCACCGTGCCCGAACGTTTTTTCGGAAGCGAATTTGCCAAAGCCATAGGGGACCGTTGCTTCACCGTAACGATTGGAATTGATGATAAAGCCGAGACCATAATCAACAATATGTTGCAACGTTAAATCGAACTTGCCTTCACGATGTGGGGATGTCATGGTTTCGACTGTTTGTGGTTCAAAAAGTGGCATTCCCTGATGGAGCAGGCATTCATAAAACCAGCCCAGCTCTCGAATGGGTCCCCGGGCATTTCCTCCGGGTGAAGGTTTCAGACAGCGCGTTTCTGCATGCCAGTCGGTCAGCAGCATTTCTCCTTTTTCGCGCTGATAGACGTAGGCCATGTTCTCCTGCTGTTGTTCATACACTTCCCGAGGCATGCCGATCCAACTCTCAGTCATACCCAGCGGTTCCAGAATTAGTTCCCGGATCAGTTCAGAATAGGGTTGGTTTAAAATGCGTTGCAGTATTTCTCCCAGAATAAACCAGCTGGAGGTCACATGGTAGCCGGCGGTTTTTCCGATTTGCCAGTTCGCTTCAAGGGGTGAATTGCAAATGCGCTGAATGATCTCCTCCCATTCGATGTCTGGCCAGCCTGTCTCCACCGGGCGGAACCCAGCGGTATGATTCAGGAGATGGAGTAACGTGATTGGCTCTTTCCCGAGCGTGCCAAATTCGGGAATAAAACGGGTCACGGGGTCGTCGATGCTGAGCTTTCCCTGTTCCCATAAGCGTGCGATTGCCATCGCGGTCAGTGGTTTACCTGCTGAAAGCCAGAGGTTGAGTGTGGTTTCTGTCATCGGCACACCGGGGCGTGCCTCTCCGATGCCAGCGTCTGCAATGACTTCTCCCTGTAAAGAAACATAAATTTGCATGCCGGTATGTAACTGGCTTTCAATGCCTTCCCCAATGCGCTGAGAGGTCAAGGGGAGACGTTCTTCAAGAGTGGGCACAGGGAACTCACTTAAATATCTGAGAAGAAAAATAGTATCGATGATCGAATATCGCTTGTAGTGGAAATGAAACAGCAATTCAACTGTTTTCAAAGGAGGATTTTGTCAGTAATCTCTGATAGGTGAGTGACTTTGATTCCTGAATGAAATGGCATTTGTTATCATTTGAGTGCGTTTGATAAATTGCGCAGAACAATCCACTTACACTGCGAAGAGAGCCTACCATGAAGATTACTGCGATCAAGACTTATCCCGTTCGGATTCCCCTCAAACCCGAACGTCGAATGATCTCGGCGCTGGGCAAACACGATGTGTCAAAATATCTGGTGTTACGTGTGGAAACCGATGCTGGCATTGAAGGAGCCGGTGAAGCGACCGTGATTTCTCGCTGGAGTGGTGAAACAGTCTGGGGTGCCCAGGCGATTGTCGATCGCATCTTTACTCCCCTACTGCTCGGTCATGATCCGTGTGATATTGAGAATGTTAATCTGGTAATGGATAAGATAGCGCAAGGGAACTGGTTTGCCAAATCAGCAATCGAGATGGCCTGCTGGGACATTAAAGGCAAAGAAGCAGGTCAGCCGGTGTATGAATTGCTGGGTGGTGCAGCTCGAAGCCGTTCCATCAAATGTCGTTTTTCGATGGGTGCCTACTCGCTGGAACAGGCTGAGCGTCGCACGAAGGAACTCGTTGGCGCTGGTTTTAGTACAATTAAAGTCAAAGTGGGTACCAATGTGGATGAAGATGTGGCCCGAGTCAAACTGGTTCGCGAAACGATGGGTCCCGATCTGGAATTAACGATTGACGCTAACGCGGGCTGGGATGCCGCCACGGCTATTGGCGCCATGCAACGCATGAGCGATTGCAATGTGGCTCTCTTTGAACAGCCAACACCACGGGGCGATTTTGCAGCACTTGCGGAAGTCAGACGGGCGATTGAGCCAGAGATCATGGCTGACGATATTTGTTTTGATCTGGCAGATGCCAAAGAATGCATACGGAATGAAGCCTGTGATGTGATCAACGTCTATCCTGGCAAAAACGGGGGTATCAGTAAAACGGTGGCGATTGTGGATTATGCAGGGCAACACGGTATTCCCTGCAGCATTGGATCTAATCTGGAGCTCGATATCGCCTCTGCGGCCATGTGTCATTCCGTGGTGGCCTGCCCGAATATGAATATCGAACAATATCCCGGTGATATTTTAGGTCCCGAATACCATGAACTTTCGATTGTTAAAAATCCGCTGCAGATCGAAGGTCCTGTGATTACCATTCCTGATTTACCGGGATTGGGCATCGAAGTGGATTGGGGCATTGTCGAAGCCCATTCCAATGATTCGTAATCAGCAGGCAATTCACAAGAAAAACGTTCAACTGTCAGTCGAAAAATTTATCTGGAAACCCACTCATGAATGAAAATAATGTTGCATTAATTACAGGGTCAGCTACAGGTGTGGGGCGTGCGTGTGCAGTGCGGTTTGCAGAAGAAGGCTTTGATATTGTGGTGAATTATTCGCGCAGTAAAGAAGAAGCACATGAAACAAAAGCGCTGGCGGAAGCAGAGGGTGCCAATGTATTAGTCATTCAATGTGATGTGAGTGATGACGCAGCCGTGCAGGCGATGATAGGTGAAGTCGAATCGAAATGGGGTCGGCTGGATGTGCTTGTGAATAACGCCGGCACAACCGAATTTGTCGAGCACAAAGAACTGGATGAGATGAGCGAAGCGGCCTGGGATCGAATTCTGGGAGTGAATTTGAAAGGCCCGTTTTTTTGTATCCGCGCGGGCGCACATCTATTACGCGCGAGCGACTTCGGTGCGGTGGTGAACGTGAGTTCGACCGCTGGCATTGATGGTCGTGGTTCGAGTGTTGCCTATTGTGCGAGTAAAGGGGGGCTGAATACCATGACCAAATCACTGGGCCGCGCATTGGGGCCTGAGATTCGCGTGAATTCAGTCTGTCCAGGCCCGATTGACAGTCGCTGGCTCAAACGGGTGATGACCGACGAACAACTGGCAGCTGAAACATCCGGTTATCCGATTCCCCGCCCTGCTCTACCTGATGACATTGCCGACACGGTTTTGTATCTTTCGCTGGGAACGACACTGACAACCGGTCAGGTACTGGTGGTTGATGGCGGCAGAACCATGTGATCTTGTTGCAAGTTGCAATTTATTCAGAACGATTCCAGTATATTTTCAGGTTATGCGAAGCGCGACCTGCTGCAACAATGTCAATACGCCCGTCGCCATCCAGATCACCGAGACGAAGGTCTTCGCAGGCCATACCGTTTTCATCGATCCAGGCTGATTTCCAGGTTGTGCCGGAAGAATCAGTGGACCAATAAACTTTGATGCCCACTTTCTGATCTTTGTTGGGAGTACGCCAACCCGCGACGATTTCCTGGAACCCGTTTCCGAACAGATTGGCGGTCGCAATGGCATGGCCGGCTTTGATGTTGGCATCGAGAACTTTTCGGTTCAGAATTGAGGTTCGCTGCGTTTGTAAATCCGCTTTGTGGTGATCCGCCTGATATAAAACCAGCTTGTCGCCGTGCAGAGGTTCAATGGTTGCGATGAATCTCGCTGTAGGAGCCAGGCGTCCCATGCGAATTTCTCCACTGCCTTCAATCAGAGGAAGGGGTTCTGTTTTCCATTGTCCCTTATCGTAGGAAAGCAGCATGGCCCCTTCACGACCTGCGTACAGAATTTCTTCGGCTTCTGTGTTTGGATTCCATTGTGCCGGATCAAGATTATGCGTTACATGCAGTGTGTCGTCGATGACGGTTTGCTTCCAGTTTTCTTCAGGGTTGGCCGGTTTTTCATATGCGATCAGTTTGACTCCGGCTCCTTCCCCTTTCTTGTTTCCCTTACCATGTAGCGGGGAGACGACCAGAGCAAACCGGTCTTTGTCCAGTTTGACCCAGCGCATGCGATGGATGACCGGCTGGTGAGGGAGTTGAATTGCTTTCCAGAGTTGCCTGCGATCAGCGGGAGCAACCAGATAAAAGACGGCACCGGAATTGAGTGTGTCGCCGGGATTCCATTGTCCACCGACCGCGATTTCCACTTTTCCATCACCGTTGATATCGCGGGCCGCTATGCAGACGTTGTCCCGTTCGGTTAAATTTTCGGCGATGACATGTTTTTTCCAACTGGGATTCTGATACCAGACGAATTCTTTTTTGTCTGCCAGGATGACATCCGGTTTTCCATCGCCGTCGACATCTCCAATTGCCGTGCCGTAGCCAATTTCGACAGTGTCATCGATTGTTTGAGCTTTGAATTTGGGTTGCTGTTCGGCAGCAAAACAAACCGTCGTAGAACAGAGGCAGGTTAGAAAAAGAAAACGCATCATCGGGCGAACCTTATGTCGGCAGGAAAGAAACGGTCAGGCGATCTTGTCACTATTAGAATTGGAGCCGATCAGACGCGGGAATGCAAGGATTTCGTGGATTGAACGTACGAAAGCAAATCAATCAGAGGGTATGCGTAAGCTCAAAAGTGTGAACTCGGTGAGTTTTCTCAGCCAAACAGTTTTTTAACGGGTGTGCCGCCATTGTTGATTGGCACCGGTCGATTGAGAGAATCGGGCAGCATCAGGCCAGGGTCGATGCCCATTGCCCAGTAAATTGTGGCGGCCAGATCTTCGGGGCTCACAGGGTGCTCAACTGGTTTCGAGGCGTGACGGTCGGAGCGTCCAAAAGTGGTGCCCCCCTGCACTCCTGCGCCGGCAATCAATGCCGGGAAGAGTTGGCTCCAATGGCCACGACCCCATGTGCTGTTTGGTTTGGGGGTACGTCCCATTTCTCCCATCGCGATGACGAGTGTTTCATCTAGCAGACCCCGCTGATCCAGGTCTGATAATAAAGCGGCACAGCCCTGGTCGAACGTGGGTAGCAGGTGATGTTGTACATCATCACTGTTTCGGTGTGAGTCCCAACTGTAACCGTCTACGCAATCATAGTGCACGGTGACAAATTTGACTCCGGTTTCGACGAGTCTGCGTGCCATCAGGCAGGATTGGCCAAACAAATGGCGACCGTATTGATCCCGAAGCTGATCTGGTTCTTTTTTGATATCGAGTGCATTACGGGTATTGTCTGATGTCAACAGTGCTAACGCACGTTGACGAAATTGATCAAAGATCTCTGAATCGGCTTTCTCAAAATTCCGTTTCATACTGTCAAAGTGTTTTAGCAGTGAAATGCGGCGTCGGATTGTTTTGAGGGGGACTTCTGGTGCCAGTCCTTCGATTTGAAAGTCCAATTCTTCATCGGTACAGTCACGCCAATAAGGATTGTCTGTTGAGTCTCGTTGATCAACGGTAGTTGTGAGTGGGTTAAACGCTTGACCCAGCCAGCCCGCGTATTCACCGGGACGCATATAACGCCCTCCCGCCTGCAGACGCCCCAGACGATTTGGGACCACCGAATAGTTCGGCAGATCACGATCTAAACCACCGGGCGCATGTTGAGTCAGATATTCGACGACCGAACCCACCGAAGGCCAGTCTTTGGGAGTTGCATCAAATCCACCGCCAATGGGAAGGTGCCAGCGATTTCCGGTTTGAATATAATGGCCGCCACCACTGTGATCGTTAAACGTATGCGTCATGCTGCGAATGACGGAAAATTTGTCGGAGACATTTGCCAGATGTGGGAGGTGTTCGCTGATGAGCAGCCCGGGGGTGCGGCAGTCTATCGATTGAAAGGGGCCGCGAATTTCACTGGGTGCCTCCGGTTTGAGATCAAACGTTTCGAGCTGGCTTGGTCCGCCAAACAGAAATAGAAATATGACCGATTTCGCACGTCCGCCCTGGAAGGGATCAGTCAGCTGTTGTTGTTCTGCCTGCATGACTTTGGGCAGGGTCAATCCAAGGAGACCCGCGCCTCCGGTTGTGAGCAGTTCCCTTCTCGAGATTCCGGCACCGGTCCGGCGTGGATGATTCAGAATCGAAAACATGGGAAAGTCCTTTCGCTGGCTTCAGCCGGTCACGTTTTTTAACGTACTCTGCAGCTCATTCAGAATGTAAGGCGTTGGGTGCATACATTCAGGCAGCTATTCTAGCAATTGATCGGTTGTCTGTCTCTATGACATGTAGTTTTTTTTATATGTTTTCAAAGGAGTCTAAAAAACAGTCACAAGCGGTGGGTTTTGCTGAAAAGATCGGTTACAGTTGATGCAGGCTCTCTTTGAATTTGAGGGAGTGGCTCCACGCACGATTTATTTTCATCTTTGAACTTCAGGAGACTTAACGAATGTGTTGTATACGAAATCAGGCGGTATTGCTTTGTTTGGTCACGTTGAGTTTCAGTTTCCTGTGTGGGACCTCATCAACACAAGCGGAAGACTGGGCTCAGTTCCGCGGCCCGAATTGCTCGGGTGTTTCGACTGCCAAGAACAAGTTACCCGCTGAATTCACCGATCAGAAAAATGTAATCTGGTCTGCCAAACTGGGCGACGGCATTGGCTGTCCGGTAGTGGCTGCGGGTCGTGTGTTTACGTCTGGGATGGTAGGCAAAGACAAGGTTGCCCTGTATGCGTATGACGCCAAGACGGGAAAGAAATTGTGGGAACGAACCTGGAAGACCGGGGAATTGCTGGAGATTCATAAAACAAACAGCTTCGCTGCGACGACACCTGCTGCGGATGACGAACGGGTTTATTTTTACTTCAGTACCTTGGGCATGTTAGCTGTCGATGCGGAAACCGGAGCCGACGTGTGGCAGAAGAAACTTCCTGTGCCTTATTTTGTATTCAAGTGGGGCGCGGGTATGTCACCCACACTTTATAAAGATCTCGTGTTGTTCTGTCAGGACGATGACCTGGCGCCTGCCTTTTATGCATTCAATAAAAAGACCGGAAAAATTGTCTGGAAAGATGACCGTAGCGATCAAGCGGTGAACTATTCGCATCCGGTGATTTGCGAGACTGATCAAGGTGATGAGATTGTTGTTGCGGGTACCGGTACTTTGATCGGCTATGATCCCAAAACAGGCAAACGGCTCTGGAGCGCCCGCACACTGTTACGCAATATTAAAACGACTCCCGTGAGTCGTGATGGAATTATTTATGTGGCTTTGCAGAGTGGTGGTATCGCCAATCAGTGGCTGGCATCCATCGACCGCTGGGAAACCGGCAACAGTGATGGCAAGGTGACCAAAAAGGAAATCCAAGCATTTGTCGGCAAGGTGAAAGTACCCGAAGCCTTTTACAAAAAAACCTTTGATCGCGGCGACTTGAATAAAGATGGATTTCTGGAAGGGAAAGAACTGGACATTGCATTTTTGCCACCCGGTAACGAAGCGGGTGCGAAGTTCGGTGAAGAACCAGCGCAGCAATTTATCATGGCTGTTAAAGGGGGAGGCCGTGGCGATGTGACCAAGACGCACTTACTTTGGAAACATCCTACCAAACACACCGACCATATCGTTTCGCCACTGGTCACCGAAGATCGAATGTTGCTCGTTAAAGGGGGCGGAATTTCCACCTGCTATGAAGTCGGGAAAGGTAAGAAGCTCTGGGGACCCAAACGGATTCAAAATGAAAGTGAATACTTTGCCTCTCCCATCTACGGCGATGGAAAAATTTATGTCGCCGGGGAGAACGGTAAGATTGTTGTTCTGGAAGATGGACCGGAACAGAAAATTCTCGCAAAGAATGATATGGGTGATTCCATTCTGGGAACCCCCGCTATTGCCGACGGTCGAATTTTCATTCGTACGCGCAGCAAGCTGATCTGCGTTGGTGAGAAGTAGTGACAGGACCGCAGAAATTGAAGGTGAAAACAGAAAACAGAGGCTCTCTGATTTTCTGTATTCCCTTCGTTAAAGTTATTGTGATCCTGCTGGTTCTCGGCATGAACTCAGTGGTGTCTGCGGAAGACATCAGGCCGAAGCCCGTGCTGGTGCATTATATGCCCTGGTACGCGTCCAAGCCTGTCAGCGGTGTCTGGGGCTGGCATTGGACGATGGGCCATTTCGATCCGGGAAAAGTCGGGAGCGATGGTCAGCGTGAAGTGGCATCACACGATTATCCGCTGATCGGTCTTTACGATTCCAATGATCCCGATGTGCTGGAATGTCATGTTCTGCTGATGAAGCTGTCTGGTATCAATGGAGTGGTGATCGACTGGTACGGCATCGATCGATTTCGCGACTATGCTGATAATCATCGGAACACGCAGCACTTGGTTAAGTATATCAAACAGGCGGGGCTCAAGTTTGCGATCTGTTATGAAGATCAGACCGTCAAGCATATGATTGAAAACAGAGTCCTGAAGAGAGAGGATGCTGTCGCTCAGGGGAAAAAAGTATTCAAATGGCTCGACGATCATTGGTTTCAGGATGATGCGTATGTGAAAATTGCAGGGCAACCTGTGTTGCTCGTTTTTGGTCCGCAATACTTTAATAAAGGGCAATGGAGCGAGATGAAAACCGGATTGTCAAATCCTCCCTTGCTCTATGGTCTGCCGCACCTTGCAAAACCGGTGGGAGCAGACGGAATGTTCGGCTGGCCTCCGGTCTCGGATGGTCAGGCTGTGGCTCCCGCGATCTGGAAAAAGTACCTCCATGATCTTTATTCCCGCGCGCCGAACGAGTCGGTCGTTGCAGCCGCTTTTCCTGGTTTTCATGATATTTACCAGGAAGCGAAACTGCATAAGAGTTATGGGTCGATAGCGGCACGAGATGGAAAAACGTTAAAGGAGACGCTTGAGTTAGCGGAAAAGAGTCAAGCGGCTTTGATACAAATAGCGACCTGGAATGATTATGGCGAAGGGACAGTTATTGAACCCGTTCGGAAACGAGGCTATCAGTATCTGGAAATTGTTCAGAAATTTATGCAGTCAGGTTCTAAAAACGCTATTGCTTTCCGCGCGGAAGATTTACGGCTTCCGGTGAAATTGTACGCTCTGAAGAAGCAGTATCAGAACGAGCCGGAGACGATATTGAATCTGAAGAAAGCAGCCGATTTGCTGTTCAGCGGCAAATGTGAAGCAGCACGCAGCATTCTGGAAACCTATCCGGCGAAGGACCGTTGAACTGTTTTCTTGCGACAAAATTGGTAAAGTGTCTCTTAAGAAGATCGACTCATAATCAATTCCATTTTTCTGCGAAAGGTTTTCATCAGATGGCGGTTCCAGCTGAGAGGTTCGCTTTTCCACTTTCTGATACAGTACGAAGTGTTTTGTGTTTGGTGTTGGTGTCGATCTGCTCCACTTTGAATGCAGGCGAACCAACGCGCCTTGTTCCGCTGATTTTCGATACAGATATAGGGAACGATGTGGATGATGTGCTGGCACTGGGCATGATTCATTCACTGGAGGCCCGCGGCGACTGCAAATTGGTGGCAGTCACGATTACGAAAGATAATCCGTTGGCTGCTTCTTTTACCGATGCCGTGAATACGTTTTACGGAAAAGGTGAAATTCCGATTGGTATCTGTCGCAGTGGAGTCACGCCGGCCACCGGGAAGTTTCTTGGTCTGGCGACAAAAAAAGATAACGGCCAATTACGTTATCCGCATGATCTGAAAGATGCAAAGTCGATACCCGATGCAGTCACCGTTTTGCGTCGGGCGCTGGCGGATGCGAAAGATGGTTCTGTGGTGATTGCACAGGTTGGCTTTTCGACTAATCTGGCGAACCTGCTCAAATCTCCCGGAGATAAAATCAGCTCTCTGGCGGGTAAAGAACTAGTCGAGAAGAAGGTCAAGCTGCTATCGATTATGGCGGGCGCGTTCACGAAAATTCCCAGTAAGGGAAAGATGGTCGATCATCGAGAATATAATATTGTGAAAGATATTCCCTCTGCGAAGACGCTGGCTGCGGAATGGCCGACGCCCGTTGTCTGGAGTGGTTTTGAAATCGGACTCTCGGCGGCTTATCCTCATGAGAGTATCGAAGAGGATTATAATTACACTTTGCATCATCCGTTGGCTGAGGCTTATATTCTTTATAACCCCCCGCCCCATGATCGTCCTACCTGGGATCTGACGAGTGTGCTTTATGCCGTCTTTCCGCATCGTGGATATTTCGATCTTTCGGATTCGGGCGATGTTAGCGTTAAAGATAATGGACTGACCACATTCAAAAAAAGTGATCAAGGTCGACACCGTTATTTGAAGCTGAATGATTTACAGCGGAAACGGCTCGTTGAAGCGCTGGTACAGCTTTCCAGTCAACCTCCTGCGAATTAGAAGCGTAGGTTCGACGATGAATAAAACACAATCACCGAAGATAACCGTGCTGGGTTCGATCAATATGGATTTGATGATCCGTACAGAGAATCTGCCACTTCCGGGTGAGACGGTGATCGCATTATCCAAAGTGGAGAACCCGGGAGGCAAAGGTGCCAATCAGGCGGTGGCTGCGGCGCGGATGGGCGCGGAAGTCACTATGGTCGGTTGTGTGGGTGATGACAGTTTCGCCGATTTGCTGATGCAGAATCTTCAAGACGAACAGGTTGATACATCACATGTCGTGCGTCGTGATAAGGTGGCCAGTGGCGTGGCGGTTGTGATGGTGGAAGCGAGTGGTGAGAACGCGATTCTGGTTGTTCCCGGTGCCAACGGTCTGGTGAGCCTGTCCGAGATGGAACAGGCGAAGCAAACGATTCGCGAAAGTGATGTCCTGTTGATGCAACTCGAAGTTCCACAGGAGATCGTCATAGCGGCAACGAACGTCGCGCGGGAAGCGGGCGTGCCTGTAATACTGGACCCGGCCCCTGTTCCGGTAAATATTTCGGAAAACGTTCAACGTGAATTGCTGCACGTCGATTTGATATGTCCGAATCAATCCGAAGCAGCGGCGTTGCTCGGCAAGCCTGTAGATACGATTGATGATGCGATTGCGTTGGTCGGGGAACTCACATTACATGGTTCAAAGCAGGCAATTATCACGCTGGCGGAACAAGGGGCCGTTCTGTTTGATGGAGAGAGAGTACAGACGATTCCCGCCTTTGCCGTAGACGTTGTCGATTCGACTGCAGCCGGCGATGCCTTTGCCGCGGGGTTGGCCGTGCGGCTGGCGGAGAAGGCAGACTTGATTGATGCGGTCCGTTTTGCATCGGCAGCGGGTGCATTGGCAGCATCGGGCAATGGTGCGCAGTCGGCGATGCCATCGCGAGAACAAATTGAAACACTTTTAGAGCAACAAAATCAGGAACGCCCCAATGAACGAATCTAAGGTCCATTTTATCTACTGTTGCCTGTTGGCTTTCGGTTTTATGTTGACCGGTTGCACTTCTGATTCAGAGCAGCCTAAACCGAATACAGGTGTGAATTCTGAAAACAAAAAGCCCAAAGTGGCGTTGATCATGAAATCGCTGGCGAATGATTTCTTTTCGTCGATGGCGGAAGGCGCCAAAGCACATCAACAGAAGAACGACGCTACGTATGAGCTTGTCGTGAACGGGATCAAGGACGAACGGGATCTCAGTCGGCAGGTGGCGCTGGTTGAAGAGATGGTGGCGAACGGTGTGGATGCGATTGTGATTGCTCCTGCGGATTCGAAAGCGCTGGTGCCTGCACTGCGGCGGGCGCGGGAAGCGGGTGTGGTGGTGATTAACATTGATAACAAACTGGATTCGGAAATCTTGAAAGCAGAAAAGATTTCGATTCCCTTCGTGGGTCCTGATAATCAGGCGGGTGCCAAAAAAGTGGGCACGTTTCTGGCTTCGAAATTGAAAGCGGGCGATGAAGTGGTTGTGCTGGAAGGTATTCGGACTTCATTCAACGGCACCCAGCGGCGGCTCGGTTTTGAAGCGGCGATGAAAGAGGCCGGGGTTAAAATTGTGGACAGTCAGTCGGCTCAGTGGGAAATGAGTATGGCGAATACCCTGGTGCTGTCGATGCTGAGCGAGCATCCGAACGTCAAAGCCATTCTGGCGGCGAATGACAGCATGGCGCTGGGTGCGCTGGCAGCGGTTAAAAATAACGGCAAGATCGGAGAGGTGGCGGTGGTCGGATTCGATAACATTGCTGCCGTCCAGCAGGCGATTCGGGACGGGCAGATTCTGGCGACCGCTGACCAGCATGGAGGAGAACTGGCGGTCTTCGGAATTGAACACGCGCTGCGTTTGATCAAAGATCCGGACGCGAAAATAGAAGACCACGAAACACCCGTTGATCTGGTTACCGCCGAGGTTCTAAAATGAATGAAACTGCTCGAACGCTACGATTCACGGCCCATGATCTCTGTAAGGATTACGTTGTGCGGGTTCTGAATAGTGTGCAATTTGAGCTACGTGCGGGTGAGATTCACGCGTTGCTGGGTGCGAATGGTGCGGGGAAAAGTACGCTGTGTCGCATTATTGCAGGATTGACTCCGGCGACTTCAGGCAGCATGACACTAAACGGAGTGGCTTACGATCCTCGGGATAAGCGGTTTGCGGAATCGCTGGGTGTGCAGATTGTGCAACAGGAACTGAATCTGATTCCCACATTAACGGTCGCAGAAAATCTGCTGCTGGGGCGTTTTCCAGAGCGATGGGGGATCATAGATCGCAAGTTGCTGCACGCGCAGGCACGCGTGGCGCTGGACCGGTTTGGTTTACGTGAGATTCGCGTCGATCAGATTGCGGGCAGTCTGGGTGTTGGTCAACAACAGATGTTAGAAATCGCAGCGGCCCTGGATCGAAATTGTGAGTTATTGATTCTGGACGAACCGACGGCGGCACTGAGTGCCGGTGAAACAGAGCGGCTGTTTGCACGGCTGGATGAACTTCGCCAGCGTGGAGTGGGCATTATTTATATCAGTCATCGACTGGATGAAATCGCGAAGATTGCAGATCGTCTGACGGTATTGCGGGACGGGAAATATGTGAGCACGCATGCGGTAGCGGAGTTTCAGCCGATCGAAGGGGTGATTGATCTCATGTCGGGCGAAGCACAGGCGGTGGAGCATGCGAATCAGAATCATCATTCTTATACGACCGGGCGGACGATGATTCGTGTGGCGGGCATGAGCCGTGAGGATGTGGTGCAGGATGTCAGTTTTTCGGTTCAGGCGGGAGAGCGTTACGGGATCGCCGGGCTGGTGGGATCGGGTCGTACGGAGTTGTTGAGGCTGATCTTTGGAGCCGACCGGGCAGACGGTGGAGAGATCTTTTTACAGGGTGCAACCAAACCAGTAAGATTTCGTCATCCGCATCAAGCCGTTGAACAGGGGCTGGCGATGGTGACGGAAGATCGCAAGCAGAACGGGTTGCTGCTTTCCCAATCAATTCGAGTGAATACGACGCTCTCGAGCATGGAGTTGTTAACGCGCGCTGAGGGCATCGGTATTATTAATCGGCGTCGGGAAAGGGAACTTGTCGAAGCAGAGCGGGAAATGATGCAGATTCATTCGCGTGATATCGAACAGAGTGTGGATACGCTGAGTGGAGGCAATCAACAAAAGGTTGCGGTGGCGAAGTGGTTGTTGAAAGAGGCTGACGTATTTCTGTTCGATGAACCCACGCGCGGCATTGATGTGGCGGCTCGTCGGAAAATTCATCAACTATTTGACAATCTTGCGGAAGAAGGCAAGGCACTGATTATTGTGAGCAGTGATCTGGAAGAACTGTTCGAAACCTGCGACCGGATCGGTGTGATGTCGGCAGGCAAACTGGTCGCAGAGTACACCCGCGCGACATGGTCTTATGAAACGATCATGCAGGACTGTTTTTCCGGATATTCTCAACAAGAGGCACACAATGTTTCAGGAGCCAGCGCATGAACGACTCCCCTGCTACAAGTTCCCAATCTTCGCTCATCGATGCCCCGCGGTCATCGAGTGGGAATCTGGTGTCTTCGCTGTTGCAATACGCAGGACTCTTAGGCGCGTTGGCGTTGCTGATTCTGATCTTCAGTCTGATGAGCACGAATTTTCTGACTGTACGCACGCTGACTTCAGTTGCCAATCAGATTCCCGACCTGACAGTGATCGCTGTGGGTATGACGCTGGTGTTGATCATTGGGGGTATCGATTTGTCGGTTGGTTCAGTGCTGGCGTTATCGGCGGCGGTGTTGGGCGTGTTTATGGTTGACTATGGTTGGCCGCTGTGGGCGACGGTTCCTGTCTGCTTGAGTGTGGGCGCATTGTGTGGCATGTTGAACGGTGTGATCAGCGTGAAAGCAGGGATTCCGTCGTTTATTGTGACGCTGGGCATGCTGGAAATGGCGCGAGGCAGCGCGTATCTGATCACGGATTCTCAGACGAAATACATCGGCTCCTCCATCGAGTGGATCGGCGCACCGATTAAGGGTTTCGCGTTTTCGCCGGTGTTTCTGTTGTCGCTGGTGATTGTTGGACTGGGACAATTTCTGCTGACGCGTACTATTTTCGGCCGTTACTGCATTGCAATTGGTACGAATGCAGAAGCGGTGCGGATGTCGGGCATCCGGACGGCACCCTATTCGATTACCGTGTTCACCATCAGCGGCTTGCTGTGTGGGTTGGCGGGCATCATGCAGACTTCGCGTCTTTCGACTGCTGATCCTAACGCGGCCATTGGATTGGAACTGGCGGCTATCGCTGCCTGCGTGATCGGCGGTACGAGTCTAATGGGGGGGCGTGGTTCGGTGATTAACACTTTCTTCGGTGTACTGATTATCGCTGTTCTGCAAACGGGATTGGCTCAGGTTGGTGCCAGTGATCCGATTAAACGTGTGATAACAGGGGCGGTGATCATTGTCGCTGTCCTGTTAGATGCGGCGCGGCAGCGGTGGAAACGCGGTGGGTGATTGGTATTTATGTGGTTCATTTGCTACCACGAAAAGTATGAAACAACACGAACAGATTGTGTTTTTAAAAGCTGAATCTCATCATAGTTGGGGGAACTGACAAAGTTACCCCGTTGCGCATTCCATACTGGCAGTTGTTGCTGACTTCGTGCATTATTCTCCGGGATGATAGGAACGGGTTGTGTTCTTTTTGATTTCATTGGTTGTAAACCAGGCTGGTTTGAACTTTCCCTGGGTGTAGAGGGGGGCCTGATCCAGATAATGGGGTGATTTTGGATTGGTACTTTGTCCAAAGGGGACGATTGATTTGGCTTTGATTCCCTGGGGATCGAATTCGATGACGCTAACATAGGAGTGGCCGTGATAGCCATATCTTTGTTTTGATCCGGGGATCTCACGGGAGAGGTAAGTGAAAACCATGCCTACGCGTGGATGGCCGCCAGCGAGGGGAAAGCTCTTGCCTGTGTCACCCGCTAACTGGCCGCTGTTGTTGGGTCGTTGATGCCGAAAGAGTTTGCCATATTCAATCTGCCAATCGCCAAATTTGTTTTCCAGATTATTTTTGACCGCATTCAAGATTTCCAGCGTGGCAGTATTGTTCGATTGTTTTTTCTGCAGCCGATGCCCCATTTTTTCGTACCATAAATGAAAGAGCGTTGACGCGACAGAGTTTTGACGGCATTGATGGTCCCATTTCTGGAGCTCTTTGACTAATGGTTTTACATCCGAGGCCAGCTGCGCCTGCTGTTTGTTCGGGTTGTTTGCTTCAAGCGACTTGAGTGCTTTGGACATTACGGGAATCCACTTGCGGGCTTCATTGACGTGTGTGTCCCAGGCGGCAGCAGTCCATTGATCAAAGGTGAACCTGGCGTTGCCTGATAAGATCTTTTTCGATATTGCAACGCGGTTGTTGTCTTGATCTCGATGGCCTAAATAACGTGGGAAATCTGTTTGGCGTGGGTTATGGTGGTCGGTTGTCGTTGAGAACGGAGAAGAATTGCAGTTCTGCATCCAGCCACTTTTGGGGTTAAGTACCTGCGGTAATTCCGCGATGGCGTGGTAGCCCGACCATTCGGTTGCAGAGGTGTCGCCGGGCACGGGTTTGCTCCAGTCGAAGGTTGGGTCGCGGCGCGGTGTTGCCGAGTTGTAGAGGTACCAGGTGTTTCCTTTCACATCAGCGTACATGATGTTATGGAAAACCAGCCCCTGTTTGGAAATGGCAGACTGGAATTCGGTTCGATTTGTTGCTTTTGCCATTTCGTAGAATTGTTTTTGCAGCCCCCCTTCCCGAATCCTGGCAGTGCGAACGGCATAGCCTTTTTTGTCGGAAAGAATCAAAACGGGGCCATGATGAGTTTTCAGACATGTGATTTCGCGATCAATGAGTTTGCCATCTGCCTGTTTGATTTTGATGGTTTCTTTCCAGGAGACTGCCTTCAGCCATAAATCGTTGTAGCGATACTTCAGGGGGTCAGTCGGATGATTGAACGATTCCACATAGAGATCGACGATATCCGGGTAGTTGACTGTCAGGCTCCAACCCAGATTTTCGTTATGGCCTGCAAAGGGAAACAGGAAGCTTCCGTAGGCGAAGCCTCCCGAAATATTAAGTCCCGTTTCGCTGCGCAAATGCCCTTCGTAGACTTCATTGAGGGGGATATGGGGGTTGATCAACAACATGGCGTTTCCGGTGGCACTGCGCTCAGGGCTAATGGCCCACATGTTTGAGCCATCCCGCTCAGATTTTGGTTTGGGAGGGGGCAGTTTCTGATCGTTTGTTTTTTTTGATTTTGCAGCCTCCTGTTTTGCGATTGCTATCAGATATTTGTATTCCGGGCTCAAATTCAATAAAGAGAGATTCATTGTGCGGCCTGCGGCTAATACGTGCCAGGGTTCGAATCGAGTAATTAACACCGGTTTTTCTTGTGGGTGATTCGCGACGTAGAAATTAAGCGCGTCCGAATAGGCGATCAAGATCTCTTTAAATTCATCGTCAGAGGCTGCGAATTCAGCCTGGGAGTGTTTGGAAACTTCGTCCAGTCGCTTGAGACGGTCTGATAAAAATCCTCCTGGCCCCACCAATTCCGAAAGCCGACCCATCCCGCTGAGCAGGCTCTTTTGTATTTTTTGAAACTCGTCTTCCGCCCTGGCATAGGTGAATCCGAAAACGACGCTGGCGTCGGTGGGGCCTGTCACGTGGGGCACGCCGTAGGTGTCTCTGTGAATTGTGGTTTTCTGTGACAGTAGTCTGGCTCGTTCCAGACTTTGCTGCAGCGAAATTGTGAGAGGATCTTTTTCTGCGTTTACGGGCTTGTTTTCAACTGCTGCGACAAAAGACGTAAAGGTGAAGCAGTAGAATAAAACGATGAGTCGAAAAGTCAATTTAGAATTTCTTCTGGTTAATTGTTGTTTTTGCATGTTGGCGTTTCATCAATGGCGTTCAACGATTCAGTATATTGAGGTGTACCCCACTTTATACCGGGGGGTTTCCAAAGTTCAATAGAATCTGGAATTCAACAGGTCCTCTACCGTCTTCTAGAGCATTGATCGTGTTCCTGATTCTATTCGAATCTCTAATTTTGGTTACAAGCTCATATTCAGTATGATAGAATCCAAGGGGTTGGGGATGCGGATTTCTATGTGGCTGTGGCGCGAAAGCATACTTTCATCACATGACGAGGAACTTTTTCAATGTTTGAACTCGATTTAGAACAATTGACACCCGAGCAGCGGGGGATGGTTGAATTATGGGAAGCACATCTGGATGCCGAGTTTGAAAACAAAGATGCTGTAGCCTCTTGCGGGACGATGACTGAAGTTCCTTATGTGAATCATGTGCCTACGTTGACGGGTGGACTGGGGCGGGAGCAGTTGCTTCATTTTTATGGCAACTATTTCATTCCGCATATGCCGTCTGATATGGAGATGGAGATGATCTCACGAACGGTCGGGCAGAACCGTATTGTGGATGAGTTCGTGAGTCGCTTCACGCATACCGTCCAAATGGACTGGTTGTTGCCCGGTGTCCCTGCGACAGGGCGACGAATAGAAATTGTGCTTGTGGTGATTGTGACGTTCGAAGAAGGAAAGATGAGTTCGGAACACATACATTGGGACCAGGCTTCGGTGTTGGTACAGGCTGGTTTAATCGATCCTGAGCATCTCCCGGTTTCTGGTGCTGAGGCAGCCCGGAAGATGCTCGACCGTAATTCTGTGCCCTCGAATCTGTTGATCAAACGCACGATTTCCGATGATCGACTATAGTAGACAGAGCTATTGACGTGTTTCAACAAGTGCATGCATTCATGGGATGTTGGGAAGGATATATTCATCGTGAAAGTTAACGAAGCAGTAAGGCTGGATTTTTCTGATGGTCGTGACTCATTGACATCACTGGATGCGATTAATGAGGCGTTGTGGGAACTGGGATCCCAGATCACTGCGTTAGATCTGAGTGATACTCCGGAAGAAATTCAGATTCTATTGGCGAAACCAACGGTGACTTCTGAAGAGTCGTTACAGATCCAGGCCCATTTTCTGATGTCTCGCGAACGGTTGCTGGAAATCATCAGAGCGGCGGGACGTGAGCCCCAGGTGAGCGGTGGCGGTGCGATGTCTACGCACATTTCTCCCTACGAATATGATTATCCACAACTTTACGTTGCAGAGGCGGATGCTGATTACAGTCGCTTTGAGCGGTTTCATATCAATGAAGCCGAAGACGGGACTGGCGTGGATGAGATTTTACAGATGCTTTGTGGAAAAGGGATTGAGGCCCATTTCCTGAAGCCTGAAGGGACCGTGCTGACTTTACAAATTGCCTGTCCGGCACCTGATAGTGGCTGGGTGCTGACTTATGATGGAGTCAGGCCACATATTGCCACTTTAAGCAGTGCGACTCCGGGAACAAAATTGCTGGTGCAAGTCATTGGCGCTCCACGCTGGATTATGCAATACCTGGATGAAATGCCTTAACTCATTTCATTGCGTCTTTCAGAATTGTCTTTTTTTCTCTGATTTTTGGGTTAGTTCAGGGGAACGGGAACCCGATTTCCGTAAAAATCTGCACTATTGTGATTTGTTTTCTAATTGTGCGTAAAATTAGCTTTGGTTCTGGAAATACTATATATAAGACGACAAATATTTTAGGAACGACTGCTTCTTAAGGACTGCGATGTCAGACGGCAATCAAGATCACCATCAGCAATTTCTTCGTGCATTTACGACGCACGAGCCGGCTGTGCGTGCGTTTGTGCGTCGACTGGTTCCCACGCGGGCGGATGCAGACGATATTTTGCAGGAAGTTGCGATTGTACTTTGGGAGAAGTATGAAGAGTTTCATGAGGGTGAAGACTTCAAAGCATGGGCGTGTGGCATTGCCCGGTACAAAGTACTCTCCTGGCTGCGTGACAAGGGACGCGATCGACTTGTATTGAACACGGAAGTTGTGGAATTGATCGCGAAGGAGTCATTGCGTGATGAATCGCAGCTTCATCAACAACGGATTGCTCTGGAGTCCTGTTTAGAAAAAGTCCCGCCGACTGATCGTTATTTACTGGCGCAAGCCTATCAGTCAGATGCGAAGATTCAGGATATCGCAGAGACGAGCGGTCGCTCTGTGGGTGGATTTTACCAGTGGTTGTATCGCATGCGACAAATGTTGCTGGATTGTATCCATCGAAATATTGCACAGGAGTCGTCGATATGAAATTGGACAACGAATTCAAGAATCTCGTTCAGAATTACATCGTCGGGCGCATCACCGAAGGGGAGCTGGAACAACTCAATGTACGTTTGACTCTTGATTCTGAATCACGTCGGTATTTCAATGAATTATTGAACCTCGATTCTGCACTGGCGGAAGTTGCAGCGGGTCAGATTTCTGACGATGAACAACCTGGCGAACAGCTTACTGATTCTCTGGCGGCCGATTGTCAGGAATGCAGCGCGTCCTATTCTAAAATCGACTCCCCATTCGACTCCAAGTCTGAGTCTCGTCAAATCTTTACAGCAGGTCGAATACTGGTTGTTGCGAGTTTTATCCTGTTGGTCAGCGGTATGTGGTGGTGGCAGACACCGCCACAGGTCTTTGCCACGATCATCAGTGCCGCCGGTGTCGAAGGGCCAACTGAGGGGGCTGTGTTGCGGAACGAGATGATTACCATCGAAAAGGGGTCTCTGGAACTCGTCACCAAAAACGGCGCCAGGATTGCCATTGAAGCGCCGGCTGAATTCCGATTTGAATCTGCGCAACGTCTACATATGAAGCGTGGTCGTCTGGCTGCCGATGTTCCCCCTTCCGCCAAGGGGTTCACTGTCGTGACACCGACAGGTGAAGCCGTTGATCTCGGCACGAAATTTGGTGTCGACATTCCCTCTCAAGGTAATGCTGAAATCCATGTGTTCGAAGGTGAAGTGATTGCGCAGTCGTCCGGTGGCGGAAAACGCCTCAGTCTGCGCGATGGTGAAGCGTTTCAACTGCAAGCCGGTGCGGGGAGCTCACGCGCGTTACGTTCCTCAGCATTTATTCGCCCAGGCGAAGTTGCTTCATTACGTGCTGCCCTGGATGAGGGACAACATGCAAAATCGAATCAATTTCTTGACGCGTTACGAAAAGATCCGGCGTTGATTGCTTTGCTCGACTTTGAAACAGAGAATCTTCCCGCTGGGACTTACCGGATGACACAGGGCCGCTGGCCTGGTTCCCATGCTCCCGAGTTTGTGAATGTGGGAGACCATATGAAGCTGAATGTAGGCGGCGAACAGGCGTGGTCACAACTGACACTTGCTGCCTGGGTGCGTATCGATCAACTGGGCGAACCTTATCAGTCATTTCTGCATACAGATGGCTGGGGAGAACAGGATGGTCAGGTGCACTGGATGGTAACGCATCATACTACGATGCGGCTTGCCCTTTATGGGAATACTCTTGATCCCGGCTCAAAAAACGTTGATAAGTATCCGGATTCACTCACACCCGTGCTGCCACAACAGGGACGCTGGGTACATTTAGCGGTGGTGTATGACTCGGTTGGCGGGAGGGTGCGATTTTTCTTCAATGGTAAGCTCGACAAGGAGGAACGATTGGATCTGGCCCACCCTGCCCGACTTGGCCCGGGACAGATTGGTAACTGGGATCTACGTGATCGTAAATTGAGTGGACGAATGGACGAATTACTCATTCTCGGTCGTGCGATGAGTGCCGCACAAGTTGATGCCTTGTATCAGGTGGGAACACCTTATCGCTAATCCAATAGACAGATAGAAAACTAATGATGAAGCAATTCATATTTCTGATAATGATGACAGTACTGATCTGGGTGGGTACCAGTTCCCTGTGGGCTGCTCCGATCGAATATGAGCGCGATGTGAAACCGATCTTTGCGAAACATTGCTTTTCGTGCCATGGTGGTAAAAAGCAGGAGGCCAGTTTGCGGCTGGATCTCAAGTCGAGTGTTTTCAAAGGTGGTGACAGCTATGGGCCGAGCATTATCAGTGGGAACGCGAAAGAGAGTCCGCTGATTCAATTTGTGAAAGGCGAGGATGAAGATACGCGGATGCCCCCTGAGGGTAAGCTGCTGTCGGCGGCAGAAGTTTCGATACTGACGAAATGGATCAACGAGGGAGCCAAATGGCCTGATGACGGGCATGCGGAAAAGCAGAAAGAGGCGTTGGATCACTGGTCCTTCCAGCCGATGAAACAAGCTGAGATTCCAAAAACGAAAGATCAAAAATGGGCGAGGAATGCCATCGATGCTTTTATTCTTGCGCGGCTGGAAAAAGAGAAGTTTCAACCTTCACCCGATGCGGACCGTGTGACGTGGTTGCGACGTGTCTCTTTTACTCTGACGGGATTACCCCCTACTCCAGAACAAGTCAGCGCGTTTGTTCGAGACAAAAATGAGAATGCTTATGAACGTGTGGTTGAGGAATTACTGAAATCACCCCGTTATGGCGAACGCTGGGCACAACACTGGCTGGATGTGATTCGGTGGTCTGAGACGGTTGGCTTTGAAACGAATCGTCCTCGTCCGAACGCGTGGCATTATCGTGACTGGGTGATTGGCGCTTTCAATGCGGACAAACCTTATAATGAGTTTCTGACAGAGCAGATCGCGGGAGACACACGGGGAGAAGATGCTGCCCTGGGTTTTCTGGTGGCTGGTCCTGCTAATTTGCCTGGTCAGATCGGGCGTGATCTCGAAGCCATGCGACAGGCGCGTCAGGATGAAATGGACGAAGTGATTCGAACGGTGGGACAGAGCCTGTTTGGTCTGACGATTGGATGTGCGCGTTGTCATAGTCATAAGTTTGATCCGATTACGCAGGGCGATTATTATTCGATGCAGGCCGTGTTTGCTGGTTTATCGTATGGTGATCGTCGGTTACGGGGAACACAGAACGATACATGGTCGGCTCAACTTCCCGCTGTCGGTGAACGACTGGCAAAACTGCGTCGTGAACGGGAATCGCTGCAAAAACAGCATCATCTGCGGGCATCGATCAGTAATGTTCAGACAGAGACGTTTGAGCCGATTCGTGCGAAGGCGGTGCGGATGCGCATTGAAGCGACGAATAATCGTGGGTCGGCCAGCCTGTATGAGTTTGAAGTCTGGTCAGAATCCAAGAAAGATCAGCCTGCGAAAAATGTGGCGCTGGCATCTGCTGGAGCAAAACCTTCTGCGTCGAGTTTTTTACTGGCGAACCAGTCGCGGCACTTTGAAAATCTGGTTGATGGATCGATTGATCGGCGACAGGCATTTCCCTGGGTTTCTGCCAAAGGAGGGCCCGCCTGGTTACGCATTGATCTGGCGGAACCCGAGACTATCAATCGAATCGTGTGGCATAACGGTTCCACTGTTCCCGTCGATTATGAAATCGAAGTACTTCCTGAAGGTTCGAAATCCTGGAAGCGTGTATCTCACACTCACGATCGCATGCCTCGGATCGATGATGTGCGTGCCGCCAAAGATGTCAAGATTTCCGGGTTAAGCGAAACTGAGGTTCGCGCGATTGTTGAGAAAACAGCGGCGATTCGTAAAACAGAAAGCGAACAGGGTCGACTTGCGAGAGGTCCTCAAGTTTATGCGGCCCGTTTTACGGAACAGCCAGAAAAAACCTGGCTATTGGGTCGAGGTGATCCAATGAAGCGTGTCAGACCGGTTGCTCCCTCGGCACCTGTGTTCCTGGGTGGTTCGAAACTGGCTCTGGATGCCCCCGAGGCCGCGCGGAGGCTGGCATTAGCGAAGCATCTGACGCGCGATGATCATCCCCTGACGGCTCGGGTCATTGTGAATCGCGTGTGGCAGCATCATTTTGGAGCGGGCATTGTTGATACGCCTTCTGATTTCGGCAAGATGGGGTCGGCTCCTTCACATCCTTTATTACTGGACTGGCTGGCCGTCGACTTCGTTAAAAATGGCTGGTCATTGAAACGACTGCATCGTCAGATTGTGCTTTCTCGAACCTTTCGCCAGTCGAGCGAGCCTCGTAAGGAGTCGCTTCTGGTGGATGCGGAATCACGACTGTTGTGGCGGTTTCCGCCGCGACGACTGGAAGCGGAAGCGATTCGCGATTCGATCTTAAGTGTGAGTGGCAAGTTGAACCTGAAGATGGGAGGCGCCGGTTTCGATTTCTTCAATCAACGGGGTGGGCTTTCAGATTACAAAGCCAAAGAGACGTTTGATGCATCGGGGTGGCGACGGATGATTTATGCTCACAAAATTCGGATGCAGTCGGTGGATATCTTCGGAGCCTTTGACTGTCCTGATGCGGGTCAGATGAAACCCAAACGGACGCGGTCGATCACGCCGATCCAATCGTTGAGTCTGTTGAACAGCCCCTTTATCAACCGGCAGGCTTCATTTTTTGCTGAACGCGTTCGGAGCGAAGTTGGCAAGGAACCCGCGGCTCAGGTGAGTCGGGCCTTTGAGTTGATTTATTCACGCGTTCCGAGAACGAATGAAATGCAACGTTTGACCGAGCTGGCTTCTCAACATGGTCTCGAACAGGTTTGTCGCGTGCTTTTCAATACCAAGGAGTTCATCACTATCCAATGAGTATTTCATCACAAAAGAACTTATATCCCGGTATTCATCAACCACAGAGACGACAGTTTCTGATGGGGGCTTTACAGGGACTTTCCGGGATTGCACTGGCCGCGCTGACTGCTGATGAGTTGCGTGCGAAGTCGCCAGTGATAGACCCTGCCAAACCCTACGCACCGCGTCAGCCGCACTTCAAAGCACGGGCGAAAAATGTGATCGTCGTGTATTGTTCGGGTGCGGTCAGTCATGTGGATACGTTTGACTATAAGCCGGAACTAATTCGCCTGCATGGTCAGCCCTTGCCGGGCAAGAAGGATTTTGTTTCGTTTCAGGGGCCGAATGGGAATCTTACGCAACCGCTATGGAAGTTTCGACCACGGGGCGAATGCGGGAAAATGGTTTCTGATCTATTGCCTCATATTGGTGATATGTCTGATGACATCTGTTATTTTCATTCGTTGACGAACACTTCGAATACGCATGGGCCGGCTGAGAATATGATTAATACCGGATTCACTTTTGATGGTTTTCCGAGTATGGGGGCCTGGGTGAATTTCGCGTTGGGGTCTGAGAATCAGAATCTCCCCGCGTTTGTGGCGATAGAAGATCCGCGGGGGATGCCTCAGTCAGGGCCGAATAACTGGGCCAATGGATTTCTGCCGGCCGCTTTTCAGGGAACGCCTTTCAGTACGACAAAACCTGTGCGTTACTTGAATCGGCCGAAATCGATCTCTTCGAAATCTGATAGCGCAGCACGTGCTGCACTGCGATTTCTGGAAGAGCAGAATCTGGAGAAGACGCCTGAGGATAAAGATCTATCCGCGCGGATTGCCAGTTACGAACTGGCGGCCCGGATGCAGATGCATGTTCCCCAGGCGGCTGACATAGAAGATGAACCCCAACATATCCATCGCCAATACGGGACGGATAGTCCGAACAAGACGAAAGCATCATTCGCCAAAAATTGTCTACTGGCGCGACGTCTGGTGGAACGTGGTGTGCGGTTCGTGCAGTTGTTCAACGGTGCTTATGCATCAGGCGGGCGGATTAACTGGGATGGGCACAGTCGGTTGAAAGAACAGTACGACGCGCATGGTGAGATTCTGGATCAACCTGTGGCCGGTCTGCTTAAAGATTTGAAACAGAGTGGCCTGCTCGAATCGACATTAGTGGTGTTTGCGACCGAATTTGGGCGGATGCCGATGTTCCAGGCGGGGACCTACGGGCGCGACCATAACCCGCTGGGTTTCACCTGTTGGCTGGCTGGTGCCGGCGTTAAGGGGGGAACCAGTTATGGAGCCACGGACGAATTCGGGTTCAAGGCTCAGGAGAATGTGATCACGCCCGCTGATTTTCATGCGACGATTTTGCACCTGTTGGGGCTGAATCACGAAGAGCTTACGTTTTACCATAACGGCATAAATCGCCGTTTGACGAACGTGGAAGGGCATGTGATTCGTGACGTGCTTTCTTGATTTTGATTAGTGATTTGCTACCACGAAAGACACGAAATTTCACGAAAAGGAATAATTGACGCGATGAATAACACCGTCGGGCCATTGTTGATTTCGTTATAACGGTAACAGGCGAACCTTATGCCCTGTTGTGTGTCTTTGTGAAAACGTAGAGTTGCTTTATGTACGAAAACTCTCTCAGGGAGACTCCCAATATATGCTAGCAGTAGATGATCTCACTCTGGCGATTGATATTCATGCGCGAAGCTACAAGTTGTTGCGCTGGGTTTCCGAAGCTGTTGAACGAGGCTTTATTTCGGCATCGCGTGCCCATGAGTTTGCGGATGTAGCTGATGTAACCCTCGATTGGGTGGAGCAGCATTACTTAAATTTTCCACCGGAGATGCGTCCTGATCGACGGCATCTTAGCGAATTCGCAAACTATTTTAGTACCTATGTACTTACTTCTTTTAACATCGTTGAACAACCGGGAACACAATTGAAGACATCTTGTGGTTGTTTTTGTCCGATGTGTTCCCATCTGGAAAACGCCCCACATTTGAAGACAAAGAAACTTGCCAAGAGAGATAAAAACCGTGCCGTTAATTTGATGGTTGATCGTGTCAATGCACTGGCGCTTGAAGAGGGGATCCAGCTAAGTTCTGAAACTGCTATGCAGATTGTCAATCACGAAGAAACACGGCGAGACGCCGGGTATTCCGCATATGGCTATTGGCTCATCAAACGCATGGAAGGATATTCTGATGGTAAATCGGTGTTGGCACTCTGGCGGGAAGTTGCCTGGTATCCAACGGGCTCACCTCGAAAAGACTTTAAGTTGCATTACAAGGACTTTCGATCAGCAGAAGAATCTTTGATTGATTCCATGCAGACTGCCCTGCTCTGAAGTAATAATTCCTCTTATTTAAACTGTAGTGAATACAGGTCGGCGTCTTTGAGTTTGATTTTTAGTCTGACTGGTTTGCCGGCAAGTTGGCTGACGTCGGAGCCGTTTTTCCAGTAGACGGGACGAGAGAGGGAGTCGCCGAAGATTTCGGGACAGTCCTCAGCGGTGAAGCCGGGGATCGGTTTTCCATCGGGGGTCTCGATGGCGACGACGATTGAACCGGCGGCGGAACTGGCGAAGTTGAGCCGTAGTTCTTTGCCTGTGAAAGTGATGGGACGGGTGATGATTTCTCCGCCTTTCATGGGGGCGTTGATGGAAACGAAGCCGTCGATGCGGATTGTGTAGCGGCGGAGTTGGCTGCCTTTTCCGGTCCAGTAGCCTTCAGTGGAATACAGAGAGATTTCATTGGGGGCGTCCTCGATGGCTGATTTGGTTTCGACCATCTGCCAGGCGATGTATTGATTGCCGTAGGCCCAGGTTCCCTTGCGTTGGATGCCGGGGCGGAGGAAGGCTTCCTGCCAGCGTTTGAAGTTGACGCCGTCTCGGCTGGTCATGAAGAGACCTTCAGAAATGGCCATGCCGTAGCGGTCGGAGATCGACGAACGCATTTTGCGATGTTTGAATTCGGGCAGCGCTTCCATTGATTTTGACCAGCCGCGTTCGATGTAACGTGTGGGGAAGCCCATTAGAATATGTGGTGCGCGGTAGTAGGGTTTGATTTGGTTTGTGTAGAGTTGTTCGCTGGGAGTGTCGCCGTACTTCAAGTCTTGTGGTTTACTCCAGTGGATCATATCGTCGGATGTTGCGGTGCGGATGGCGCGATCACCGGCGGGTTTCCAGACTTTGTCGGTGGTGCCTGCGGTGAAGTAGCGCCAGTAGGCGCGGTATTGTTTGGTGGCTGGGTCCCAGAAGGCGAGGTTTTGCGAATCGAAGGCGCCGTCTGTGATGACGGGTTTTTCGGACATGAGCGACCACTTTAAGCCATCGGGCGATTTCAGTGCGAGCAGCCCTTTGGGTTTGCGGGATCGAAGAATGGCCTTGTATCTGGCATCGGGAGCGCAGTTCGGGTTTTCGTCTTTGAAGACAGCGGGATGCACGGGATCGGGATTGGCGGTTTTCATCCAGTCTCGTCGATCCAGGCCGATCACAATGTTATTGTCTTTGGAGCCACCTTTGGGGAACGCGAACAGGCCCAGATTCGGTTTTTTCCAGTGAATGCCATCATCGCTTTCGGCGTAACAGGTGAAAAGGCTGGGGTTGGGTCCGAGTTTTCCCTGCTGCACATCCAGATGCCAGGCTTTGTAGTACATTTTATATTTGTCACCATCCTGGAAAATGCTGTGATAACCACAGCCGCTGCCTTCCCAGGGGGAATCGTGTGAAATGACGACTTCCTGCGGAACGGGATGATGCAGGACAAAGCGGGCGTTTGCCGAACGTGTGGCAATGAGTGTGTTATCGACCATCAGCTCCAGGCGCGAGCCAATATCGATTGGTTTTGCGGTGGGCTTGTCTGCGTACGTACTATTTGTGGTAACGAAAATTAAGAGGCAGAGACAAAAGGCTGGCAATCGTTTCATGGTGCTGGTCCTGTTGGATGAACTTGCGGGAGGCTGGTTAATCAGGTGTGGTGTTTATTTTAATGCAATTTTTGATTTGATTGAAAGGCTGCCGAGTCTGTACTACCACGAAATGCACGAAAGAGACGAAAAGGACGATGGTTTTGCTTTCAATGGGGGCTTTGCTATCAACCGGCTCAAAAACGCGTTGGAGAAAAGGGGGACGCATCGATGTGAGTGGGTAGTTGCTGAATGATTTCGGCGATTAATTTTCCCGTGGCTGTGGCCAGGCTCATTCCAAGCATGTTGTGGCCTGTAGCGAGGTAGGCATTGGTGAGGTTGGGGACCTGGCCTATGATTGGCAGGCTGTCCCAGGTCATGGGTCGCCAGCCGAACCATGTTTGCTGGTCGCCTTCTGTGTAAGGGGTGATTAGATAGGGTTTCGCTGATGTGCGTAGTTGATGGATGCGACGTTTGGGGATTGTGGTATCATAACCGGCGAATTCCATCATGGAGCCGAGTCGATAACCGTTGTGGAAGGGTGAGACGCCTACTTTGTGCTCTGGAAACAGCATGGGATAGAGGGGGCACGGGTCGGGTCGCTGCATGGTGACGGAGTAACCTTTGCCGGGCTGGATGGGTAAGTGGCATTCCAACTCGGCAGATAATTGAGGGCTCCAGGCACCGGTGGCAAAGATAGTGTGATCCGCTTCCATCGTACCACACGAAGTTTTGAGATGTGTGATTTGTCCCTCTGATTTACCGATGTTCTGCAATTCACAGTTCTCTACGAACTTGACGCCGCTCTGTTTAAGACGTTCTGCCCATTGGGAATTGAGCAGGTCCGGTCGGACGGAAGCGTCTCCTGGATAATAGTAGGCACCTGCGAGATTGTGTTTGAGCGCGGGATCGAATGCGGGTAGATCGGTTCCTTTAATGCAGTGCGCTTTCACTCCAAAGTGATCGGAGAGAATCTGATCGGTTTGTGAGAACTCGTGCATACCTTTTTCAGATTGCAGGACATAGAGCAGTCCCTTTTCTGTCCATTCACAATCGAGTTGTTCTTCAGAGATCAGGCTGCGGTATTCGGCCATCGAAGAATCGAGAATCGATTGGAGATGTTTGCCTGCTTCGAGCATCTGTCGATGCGTGCAACGTTTGGCAAACTGCCAGATCCAGTTCCAGAGTGCGGGACTCAAGCGTGGTTTGATACGAAAGGGGGCGTTGGGATTGAATAACGATTTGAGAGCGACTCGGATCGCGCCCGGTTCCGTGAGCGGCAGAACGTGACTGGGGCAGATGTAACCGCAGTTACCATGCGAGCAGGCGCCTGCGATGGTATTGCGATCGATGACGGTGACTTGCATCCCTGATTTTGAGAGGTAATGTGCGCAGGCAATTCCGATGACGCCGGCGCCGACGACGATTGCTGTTTCGGTTTTTGGTGACGTGTTCATGCTGGCTCTGCGATGGAAATGCCGTTGCGGAAAGGGTCGTCACGTTGCAGGATAAGTATTCCCTCCCCACAGATAAACGCGTTGCCCGTGATGGTTGGGATAATTTCTCCTTTCGAACCTGCGCGATATGTGGCAAGAAAGCGACTGCCGATGATGCTCTCCTGGATCCATGATTCACCGGGTTGCAATTTTCCGTCGGCAGCCAGGCAGGCGAGCTTGGCGCTGGTGCCGGTGCCACAGGGTGAACGATCATAGGCGCCGCCGGGACAATAGACGAAGTTGCGACTGTGGGCGTCTGAGGATTCTGCTGGTCCGAAGAATTCAATGTGATCGATTTCTTCACCGTTGGCGCCGGTGATCTGCAGATGATTCAATTCTGCACGAATTCTTTGAGCGGCAGCGGTGAGTGGTTTCACATTTTGCAGTGTCAGTGGAACGGGTGTTTGTTCAATGAGGAAAAACCAGTTTCCCCCCCAGGCGATGTCGCCAACGATGGTTCCGAGTTCGGGAACATTCAGACTGACTTGATGTCGATAACGATAACTGGGGACGTTTTCAATGGCGACTCTGTTGGGGGTCAGTAGATTGGCTTCAACGACGCCCACGGGGGTTTCCAATCGACAGAGGCCGAGCCCTACCCTGCCCTGATAGGCGAGCGTGGCGGCGACACCCATGGCGCCGTGACCACACATTCCCAGATAGCCGGTGTTATTGAAGAAGATGACGCCGGTCGCGCAGGTTGAATCTTCTGGTTCACACAGTAAAGCGCCGACGACTGCCTCGGATCCGCGCGGTTCGTTGATGGCGGTACTGCGAAAGTGGTCGTTGTTTTGTTTGAATCGTAACAGACGTTCGCGCAAGGAACCGTTTCCGAGATCGGGGCCCCCGCCAATGATCACTCGGGTGGGTTCACCCTCGGTGTGTGAGTCAATGATGCGCATAATTGTTTCCCAACAAATCAGTTGTTTGAACCGGGCCAGTTGCTCCACCAGTTTCTGAACTGTTCCCATTGCTGTTTAATGAAAGTCTGCTGACTGGGGCTGAGCGTATCCGACTTGTAGAAATGGAACTCGTATTCGGGATTGCCTTCGAGGACCATCAGGTATTTGTAGTACAATACCAGGTCCGGTCCTTCATCGTAGGTGGAAAGTACGTGGAGTGCTTCATCCAGTTCCATAGCGAGTTTTCTGGCTTCGGCATCGCCGGCGGCTGCCTGCGTGCAGAGTTCAATCAAGTGCAGTGTTTCTCTGGGCAATGCATTGCCCACGCCTGTGATGGATCCAGTTGCGCCGCAGTGCACGTATCCATGAAAGACCTGCGTGTCGACACCTGCGATTAAAACAAGGTTGGGGTCGCTGCTGGTAATGTGTTCTGCGGCATAGCTCAGTGAATCTGCGCCGCCGAATTCTTTGAAGCCCACAAGATTGGAATGTTCTCGGCGCAGGTCGAAGAAGAGATCGGCTTTTGTCTCAAAACCGTAGTAGGGACTGTTGTAAATGACTGCGGGAAGATCTCCCCCGGCATTCAGGATCGCAGCAAAGTGAGCGCGTTGTGCTGCTGGTGAGGTTCCCCGCGAAAGGACACGCGGTATGACCATGAGTCCGGCTGCTCCCATTTCTTTGGCGTGACTGGCAATTGCAACGGCGCGTTGTGTGTTCTGGGCTCCGGTGCCAACAACGACTGGCACACCTGCCGTGACCAGTTGGCGGACACCTTCCATGCGCTGTTCGTCGGTTAATAAAGGCCAGTCCCCCATTGAGCCGCAGTAGACGACACCTCGCATGCCTGCAGCGATCAGTTCGCGACCCTTGCGGGCCAGCGCTTCGAAGTCGGGGGTACCCTGCTGGGTGCAGGGTGTCATTAGGGCGGGGATACATCCACGGAAAATCTGTGCTTTGTCGGTCACTTCAGTTCTCCCTGTTATGGTGTCGGCTGAATCAACGTGTTTGTGAGTGCCAGAATGTGGCACTTTTACGTGTTTATTCATTAAAAAGTAATCATACGGTCATGTGTTCTCTGTGTCTTGACAAAGAGTCGACAATCGACTTGAAAAAGCGCACAATTGGGGAAAGGAGAGATTGCGATGATTCATGAGTTTTTGAGCCAGTTAGATCCGCCGTTTACGGGCGAAGCGTTATTTGACCACCTGACGGATATTGTGTTCTTCATCAAGAATGAACGCGCTGAATATCTGGTTGTGAATGAAACACTTGTGGAGCGTTGCGGGGTTCGGGACAAAGGACAATTAATAGGACGGACGGCGGCTGAAGTGCTGCGGGCTCCACTGGGTACGAGTTTTGAGGCGCAGGACCAAAGAGTATTGCAGACGGGCCTGCCCATTGTGTCACAGCTGGAGTTGCACATCTATGCTTCCGGGGATGTGGGTTGGTGCCTGACAAGTAAACAGCCATTGCGAAAACGTAAGACGGGCAAAGTTGTGGGACTGGTGGGTGTTTCCCAGGACTTGCATGTGCCTGATCTGGAAACCGAAGAGTATCAGCATCTGGCGGCTGCGATCTCTTATGCTGAGGAAAACTTGTCTGCGCCACCGACGGTTGAAGAGTTGGCTGAAATCGCAGAGATGTCTCACTATCAATTGAATCGGCGCATGCGTCATGTATTTGGTCTGACGAGTGGTCAATGGCTGTTGAAGTTGCGGATTGATCGTGCCCGGCAGGCGCTTCGGGAGACTGACGCCTCGATTGCGTCGGTTGCATTGAGTGTCGGCTATTCCGATCAGAGTGCTTTTACGCGTCAGTTTCGGCGTACGACGGGTATATCACCTCGCGATTATCAGAAGTCAAACGAATTCCGGATGGACTAAGACAATTGTTGCCCGTTTGCATTCTTGTTATTGTGATACATGGTTTGAAGATATGAAGTATTCCATTTCACGAGTAGGAATGAGGGAGTCTCCATGAGTCGGGCGTTATTAGTGATCGATGTGCAGAATGAATATTTTACGGGGGCATTGCCGATTACTCATCCGGCGGGGCATCTGGAACAGATTTTAAAGGCGATGGATGCGGCGGCGGGACGGGTGCCTGTGGTTGTGGTACAACATCATTTTTCTGATCCGGATAAGCCGTTCTTTCAGAAAGGGACGCCAGGCTGGGAGCTGCACCCCGAGGTGGCCTCTCGTCCGCATGATCTGCTGGTAGAGAAAACACTGCCGGGAAGTTTTACCGGGACAGAGCTGGAAGCCTGGTTACGCGACAAAGGTGTGGATACCGTGACGATCGCCGGCTACATGACGCATATGTGCTGTGATACGACCGCGAGACAGGCGGTGCACCTTGGTTTTACCGTTGAATTTCTGAGTGATGCTACAGGCACGTTGGCGCTTTCGAATTCCGCAGGCGATGTGACGGCGGAAGAATTACATCGTTCAATTTTGTGTGCGCAACAGATGATGTTGAGTGAAGTGTTGGATGTGCAGAGTTGGATTGCAAGGTTGTGATACAGTTCAGAGGTCGTACGCGGGCTTTGCTCTGTAGAGAGACCGACCATGACTGAAGTGACTCCTGAGATGGTTCGTTTGAAGTTAAGCCAGCTGGGTCTGGTATTGTCTCCCGAGATTAACTATCGGCTGGAGATGATGTTCCCCAGGCTGGACGGGATGTTTTTGGATCGAAAGATCAGGAAACAGTTCCAGCAGGTCAAAGAGATCGAACCATTATTGAAGGAGATGTTACTGGAAAATGAGCAAGTGCTGTTTGTTACGAAGGGGAAAATAGAGTATCACGAATCCATAGTGGTACTCACTAATTTACGGATGTTACGCATACCTATAAATAATAAAGGAGTTCCCCATCAACCGTTCTGGTTCATCTACTATACGCAGGTTATTAATCTGAAAAAAATTGATTCCCTTATCCCCGGGATCCGCCTCAAAGATAGTGGAAAGCTAAGTTTTCAAAGTTTTCCGGATAAAGATCGTAAGATGATCACTTCCGTTTCCCTGAATGCTGTTAAATTTCTGGAAGAAAAAGGCATTGATCCGCTTGTCTCGCAGTCGCGGGAAAATATGTGTGGTAACTGTTTTAAAGTCGTTGCGATAAACGAATACGAGTGCGATGCCTGCGGAGCCACTTTCTGGGAACCGTTTGAAATCGGGATCCGCAGTTTTATTTTCCCATCTTGGGGTGATATTGCCATGAAGAACTATAGCATGGCCTTTGGTAAGCTATACGGCTTACTGTTCATCTGGATTGGCATCATAACAGCACTGGTTAATGCCGAATATCTACTTGCCGGATTGATGTTAGTTACGACCAATTGTGGCGATGCGGTGTTTACGTACAACAGCGCTGTGAATGTTCGGTATTTAAAGGAACTGCCAGAAAATGATTAGCTCATATTTGAGCAATGGTTTCGTCTCTGTTGCGTAGCATTTGATTTTTCGCAGCGCATTACGAAAACACTCGTCGATTAAATTGCATATTTCTCAACGATGTTTTCGTTGACTTCGATTCCCAGTCCCGGTCTGGTGGGCACCTTAACGAAGCCGTTCTTTTGCTGGAATGGTTGCTTGACGATTTCTGTGCGCCAGGGATTTTCTGATTGATCGAGTTCCAGCATCGGCGTATCGGTTGGGAATCCCCAGTGCGGATCAGGCATGAGCGCGAGCGTATGCACTGTGGCGGCGATGAGAATGGCGCCGCCCCAACAGTGGGGAATACAACGTATTCCCGACAAAGCGGCAAGCTCGGAGATAAAGAGTGTTTCGGCAATGCCGCCGCACAGACTGACGTCCGGCTGGATGATGTGCATGCATTTCCGATCGATCAGCTCTTTGGCGCTGGCGCGAGAATCAACGGCTTCGCCGGCCGCTAATGGCAACTCAAGTTTTTGTCTTAATTCTTCATATCCTGCATAATGAGAGCCCTGTGGTAATGGTTCTTCAAAATACTCAAAACCTAACTCCTCTAATTTCTCACCCATGCGTATTGCCGATGACAGTGTGTAGGCTGCGTTTCCATCGGCCATCAATTTGATGTCTGGCCCAACAGCTTTGCGGACCGAGGCGGTCACAGCCGCTTCTCGTGAAACCGAATAACGGCCGATTCTCATCTTCAACGCCTTAAAGCCTTGCCGGACTAATTCTTCCGCCTCACGGGGATAATGGTCTTCTGGCCTGGCACCTTCCAGGTAATTCATGGCTGAAGCATAAGCGGGAACCCGGTCGCGGAGTCTTCCGCCGAATAATTCTGCAACTGGTAGATTCAATGCCTTGCCTCGTATATCGTTGATCGCCATGTCCAGGGCGGCGACCGCGAGTGCATTGCCAAAGTTCGGACCCCACATCAAACGCCACAGCTTGCGTTGTTCCAGAGGATTTTTACCGATGAGCCTGGGAGCAATCTGGTCGTCTATTGTGCCACGCGAGCCGCTCACGGGGGCGGTCTCACCCCAACCGGTCAGCCCTGCATCGGTTTCGATTTTTACTAAAAGCGTCTTCCTGAATTGATCAAGGGGAACGGAGACCGAAACACCAAACGGTCGTTTTAATTTATGCTTCAGCAGAAAGGTTTTGACGCCAGTGATCTTCAGCTTCGGCAGGTCTGCCTGCTGCCTCGATGCCGCTGCCTGAACGCTTGAAGGAGCCCCGGCAAAATAACCTGCTGCCAGGATGGCTCCCTTTTGCAGCAACACCCGCCGATTCGTATGAGAGACTGGCATGTCAAAATTCCTTGTACTAGGACTGGTCTGTAAGCAAAAAAGATTAAGAGGACATTTTTCCGTTATCTTGACCCTGGAATGGACCCGTTGCAAACCAGGAATGGGCCTCCATTCTAACACTGTGTCTCTCTTGGAAGCCAGTGCGGCGAACATTTTTGCATTATAGCCAATGTAGTCAGGGTTGTCTCAGGGTGTGATTGAAATGCGACAACGTTTCGTTCTTCCTTTAGAGTTGTTAATCTTGAGCACGAATATCGTTAAAGAACGAAAGCTTTCCTGATCAGGTTTGATTGACTCATGAGATTAGAAGAACACACCATTACCAGTTCGACTGGGGAATACTCTCGGGATTTCTGGTATTTACCAAGTGATCAGAAGCCGCAAAAGATCTGCCTCTTTTTGGATGGCGAATATTACGTTAATAAAATGGACGCACCTGCTTAATTGGTTGCGTTACAAAACGCAGGATTGATTCCACCCGTGGCCTGCGTGTTTGTTTCGCATGTTGATGGAAAATCGCGGCATGATGACTTTACCTGTAATGAACGCTATGCGCGGTTTATTGTCGAGGATCTGATTTCATGGGTTCAGAATTGCAATGCTGGAATTGCTACCAATGAATGTCTGATTGGGGGGGTGAGTCTGAGTGGGTTACAGGCAGCCTATACTGCACTCCTGAGGCAAGAGATCTTTTCGTTTACACTCTGTCAATCTGGATCTCTCTGGTGGAATGATGAATGGTTGACGGGTTTCGTTAAGAATTGCACAACTACCGGAAATCAGTTTTGGGTTAGTGTTGGCGATCAGGAGACGGAATCAGGGGTTTCGCATCCGCCAACGAATTTGGTGCAGGATGTCGATCAAATCTCAGCGGTAAACCGATTTGTCGCAGCACTCAATCTAAATGAAAAATGTGCGCATTCTCATCTCTTTCACGGAGGACATGAAACCCGTTGTTGGGAGGCAGAGTTCTCTGATGCAATCAAGTGGTTATTGGGGTAACGGCATGGTGAAGCGACTTTAGGAAGTGTTATTGTTATTCCGGGGTTCGTATTATTCTGGAAAAATTGAATAGGCGATAATTATTTTGAACTGTTCAACGGTTCTGGTTATGATATTTTTTGACACTTCATAGAGGTTCTCATATTCAGGAAGCATGGGGATGAATGCAATTGCCGAATACCAGGTTGAAACCAAATTAACGGAATTGAATCTCGTTTTGTCTCCCGACATTAATTATCGACTGGAAACCATGTTTCCCAAGATTACAGGTATGTTTGCGAACGGTGCGATCAAGAGAAAGTTCAAACTGGTGCAACGTATTGAACCATTAATGGAAGAAATGTTGCTGGATCACGAGGAAGTGTTGTTTGTTTCTAAAGGGAATCAATCTTGTTTCGTCGAGCAGTTTTTTATGGGTGGGTGGGTGACAACGATTAATCATACGGTTGTCATCCTTACCAATTTACGCCTGTTGTGTATTCGTACGAATGGCTCGGGAAAACCGAAGCGTATATTCTGGTCGATTTATTATAGCCAGATCAAAGAACTGAAAAGCACGATTTTAGGGAATGCGAAAATCTGTCTGAAAGATGGCAAGAACCTGAACTATTCCGGCATTCCCGATATTGATCGCAAAACCATGCGAAAGGTGTTTCTGGATGCTTACCAATTATTTGAGGAGAAAGGATTCGATCCCTCCGTATCACAATCACAAGAGAATCTATGTAGTCACTGTTATAGTGTTGTTTCCAAAAACAAGTTTGAATGTCAATGCTGTGGAGCCACGTTCTGGAAGCCGATGGAGATTGGGGTACGTAGTTTTATTTTACCGTCCTGGGGTAATTTTGTGATGAAGCACTATCCCTTAGCAAACACCTTTAGAATAGGATTTATGCTGGCTCTCTTGTTCTTTTCGATTACTGTTGTCAACGGAAATCATGTGTTTGCATTCCTTCTTTTTCTTATGCTCAATGCGAATGATGCGGCAATTACGGCACGGATTGCAGCAAAGGGGTTGCACCTCAAAGCCGTTCCAGAACATGTATAAGCAGACTTTTTTCGCTGTCACAAATTGTGCAACTTCTTACAGAAGCGGGGTTTTGTATGATGGCAGGATTTGTAACGATGGCGATTACTCGAATTCAATTTGGAATCAATTGAGCAAATTTATGGAATTTCGTTTTGAACAACTCGTTTCTGTTCCCCGTGAGACGCTGTTCCAGTTTTATGAAAATCCCGCTCACTTGAACAATTTACATGCAGATCTTCCTGAATTTCGGTTGCTGCATCATGAGAAATCCATTCGACCCGGGGCGACGGTCTGGGTCGAACAAACGATTGCCGGCTGTATTCCCATGGTCATGGGGTTCCGTCACATTATTTATGAGCCTCCCTCCCTGTTTGGTGAGGAAATGATACACGGGCCCTTTTCACTATTTAATCACATGCATGAATTTGAAGACGTGGGTGAAAAAACTCTCGTTCGCGATATACTTCATATCACGCTAGCGTGGCCTTATGGAGGCGAGATTGGAACACGTCTGTTTGCTGCGGCCTCAATTCGTTCCCTGTTTGCGTTTCGCAACTGTACTTTACAGCGTATGGCAGACAGCGGCGAACTGAGCGCTCTGACGGCTGCAGATCAACGGGCAGGAAATTGATCAATGGAAGCAGCCACCTATATTTTATTCATCCTTGGCTGTCTGGGAGCAACTGACATTGCCATTTATCATAGTTTTGCGCATGGGATTCGGTCGAATCCGGATTCTCGTTCCGAATTGATTGTGCACAGCCTGCGTGGTCCCACTTATGCACTCCTGTTTTTGTTGATTCCGAATGTAACGCTGCATGGAATTTACTTCTGGTGTCTGATTGCTCTTTTTGTGATTGATGTCGGGATATCCATTGTTGACTTCGCATTGGAGCGTGAGAGTCGTCGTTTTCTGGGCGGCCTGCCGAGTGGCGAGTATGTTTTACATATCATAATGGGAATGTTATTCGGGGCGCTGGTAACGGCAGTTTGCTTCGGCGCTTTGGAATGGCGGGATCTGCCAACTGAACTCGCGTATGCCCCAGCACAAGTGCCGGATATCTTGCGGCTGGTGATGGCTATTATGGCAGTGTTCGTTTTGATTTCTGGAATCCAGGATGCCATTGCCGCCCGTCGATTGACAGGTCAATCAGTGCGAGGGGATCAAATCTCTGGTTCAAATGGAGCAAAACAGTAATGGGAATATATTATGTCTTCTGGCAAGTCTCGCCGTGGCTGATATTCCTGATGGGATGTGCTGCTTTGTATTTGATTATGACCTGGCCTATAGTGAACGGAAAACGGTGGCTGGTGGTTTCAATATCTTTGATAATATTGACCGAAGCATTGTCTCATTTGCTCCCTCACATAGTGAAGCATTCGGGAATCGATGAAGCCGGGCGAATGTTGATGGGACCTGACGAATATTCGCATGTCTGGAAATACGAGATGATACTGGGGTCGCTATCTATGTTTGGTAAGCTGTTGTTTGTGGTGGCTGTGTTTCAGTTGCGTACCCAGTTGAGAAAAAATCTGGTGTGTTTTTCTACTGATGGCGATGTGAGGTAAAACCTATACAGCTAATCAACTTGTTTTATTCAACAACGAATTTCTCACCTTTTTTTGAAAGTGCATTCATGGGTTATCTTCAAATTTTCTACATTATCAACTGGTTGGTGATCACGATGATCGCGGTAGGTACGTTGGTGATTGTTCTCAGGTGGCCTGCAAACAAAGCCAGGCCGTGGTTCACTCTGTTTCTGCTCATCCTTGTTTTAACCGGGCTCTATTCTTGTTGCATGCGATTGATATATCATTATGCAGATAGAGATTTCTGGGACAAGTTTCGAGAGTCATTAAATCAATTGAGCATTCTGATATCTTCTATCGGGACGGTGGGCTATGTTTTCCTCATGATTGGCCTGATTCAGTTAGGTAAACTGCTTCGTGAATCCAAACGGAAAACGCCTACAGAAATCGATCAATGGGAAAATTAATATGCATGCGAGATCTGGATTGATCTCAAACTTATATCGGCAATCCAGAGATGGTTGGTGTTCGCTGTCACAGATTATACGGCGTCATACAGAAGCGGAGTTCTTTGTGCTTGAGTTAACCGAAGGGAAACCAGCGGCCAGTTTGGCACAGATGGCGCCTGAGTCATTTGGGAAATTATCGACGGAACCCTGTTTTCTGTTTTTGAAGTGCGATGTAGAATGATGGTTCTATCTGTAGTGATCTGATGCGAGGAAATGGAGTATTAATGTGATGGACATGTCTTATGTTTTCTGGCAAACCTCGCCGTGGTTGATGTTTCTGGCGGTATGTGCTGCTTTGTACTTCAGTCTCACTTGGCCTGAGGTCAAAGGGAAATGGTGGCTGGTAGCCTCATTGTCAATTCTTGTGTTTGTAGAGAGTTTTTCCTATGTATTGCAAAATTATATTGGTCAATCTAATAAGATTTTAATGGGGCCGAACGAATATCAGAAACTCTGGTCGTTCTCTATTTTACTGACTGTTCTAACGATATTTAGCAGAATCGCTTTTGTGATTGCGCTGTTTCAGCTACGCATTCAGTTACAAAAGATCAAAATTGTATCATCAGTTAAAAACGATGAAAGGACCACGTGATGCAGCCAATTGATCTGATTGTGCTTCTGGCAATCGTGCTGTTTTTCCTGGTGATGCCTTTTGTTATCAAGGGGTGTCTGGCAGACCTCTATCGTCATAAAGAGGGTTCGGGTGGGAAATCAGGAGTGATGGCCGGCATGATGCTGGAGATGGACCGCATCGTGAACCCCGCGGGAGCACACGTGACGGAAGCGAAACAAGTGGAAACTCGTGAAGATGAAGTGGGAGGGGATTAGAAACTTCAGAACGAAATAAGAGAGCTGAAGAGCAATTTGTGAACGAAACAAGGTTCGGCGATAAGAATGAATTCTAAAGACCGTCTGATTTATGTGCTGTTTGCGATTTCTGCGATTGGTTTGATGCCGTTCGCGCAGTGGGGTGTGCTGGCGAAGTATGGCAGTGGTTTCTTTTTCGTGTTTACGATGTTCTATCTGTTTTTGTTTCTGGCTGCGGTACTGTCGTTGCCGGTGTTGCTGGTAAGGGTTTGCTTCAAACGGTATCGCACTCGTGCCCTGCCCTGGTTACTGCTCGCCCTGTTTTATCTTCCCTGTTATGTAGCGGGGAGCTATCTGGAACGACAAGTCTGGGTATCAGGGTGGGAAGCATTCACAGAACGGAGTTTGCCTTTGATCCAGGCGATCAAGGCATATGAACGCGATCACAGTGCGCCACCAAAGAGACTGGATGATCTGGTGCCCGATTACCTGCCCGTGGTTCCGGATACGGGCATCAGAGCATGCCCGGAGTTTCATTATCATTCGGGGGACATTGCCCGTAAACAATACGAGGGTAATCCGTGGGTGCTGTGGTTTCCCACACCTGTTTTCGGGGTTGGTTTTGATGAAATGCTCTATTTTCCGAAACAGAACTATCCGAAAGTTGGTTATGGCGGCGGCCTGGAACGCGTGGGTGATTGGGCCTATTTGCATGAATAAAAGATGTGTGATGTTGGCTGGGTTGATCGCTATACCGGGATGTATTCATTCCTGATCTTAAATCTGGCGAACGTGCCGTTGATTCTTGTGTCTTTGCTGGTGTTGCGCGGTTGTAATTTATCCCCCTGCTTACAGACTCATGTCGGAATCAGTTCTTGTGTCGAAATTGTATGAAATTAGAGCCAATTATGATCGTGATACGATTGTCGTGTATCAGGCTTATTCTTCCCAGATTGCAGATCCGGCACTAAAACAACAGAAGTTTGTTGCGCCTTTTTCGTTTCAGAGAATGACCTGGATCAAGCCCTCTTTTCTGTGGCTGATGCACCGCAGCAACTGGGGGCAAAAGTCGGGACAAACACGAATTCTGGCTGTGCGGATTACACGTGCCGGCTGGGAGAAGGCGCTTTCTCTGGGTGTGCTGACTTCGCCTGAAAAACAAGTTTATGCTTCGGGCAAAGAATGGGAGCAGGAATTCAAAACGGCTCCTGTGCATATTCAATGGGATACAGAACGCAGCCCGCGAGGTGCGGCCCTGCCCTGTTTCAGTATTCAGGTTGGTTTGAGCAGACATATCATTCAAGAGTATGTGGATGAGTGGATTGTCGAGATCGAGGATTTGACACCAGTGGTTCGTAAACTGAATGAGATAAGGAGAGGGAGCAGTAAAAGCCTGAAGCGTTTTCTGCCGCCGGAAAAAATGTATCCGGTGAATGCGGAATGGGGGCGAAATTTATTGATTTTCTAAAGCAATTGCATTAGAAAATCATTAAAATGAGTGTAAACAAAAGACGCAATGTTTTTCCAGGCAATCCTGATTTATGAATGGAAAAAGAACGGTTTCCTCATGCGAAAGCTGGCGATTGGCAGACTGACTGGTGTTATACGCGCTTTGCTTTCGATATTGTGTGCCGTTTTCTTTTATTCATCTTCGAATTATGTGTTTGAGCAGTTCCAGAAATGGACGACTGCTCGTCCCATGACGACGGAGATTGATTTCTCACAGCCGGGGACGATCACTGTTCCCTTTCGCCAGACATGCAGCATTTCACATGGTGAGGGGATTTTTCTGGACCATGATATTAAGGATGAGAATGGCGCTCTTCCCATCGGATCATTGTCAGGTTTGTCAGCCAGGATTGTGATTCATGATCAAGAGGGAAATGAAATCGTCAGAAGAGCGCTTGTTGATAATCGAGATCGACCCTTTGGCCATCGGATCGTACGAGTTGCTCCTGAGGAAATTTTGCTGGCTGATATTCCCACATTCAAAATGGGTCAATACACTGCAACAATTACGATTGACGAAGGTCTGCCTCTGTTGACCACACCGCAGACAATCTACGCGAAATATCAGTTGTGTGGTTGCGAACAGATGGTGGGGCTTGTGTTTGTTTTCTATACACTCTGTGCCGGTATCATCGGTTTTGTTGCTGCTCTGGTCGTGGCGCCCGGATTGTGGCAGAGTGGAATCTGGCGCGATGTGAAAGTTGAAGTGAAACCTGAGAGTGATATGCCATGAATTTACAGCAGGAAATCGCGAACTGGAATGGACGCTCTGTTGACGATCTGGAGGAGATCTACGAACGGTACGTTGCGGAAACGGGAGTGGGGTCAGAACTCGTGCGACTTCTGAAAGAGCCGTCGTTGCAACGGGGCGCCAGCTGGCTACTGAAACGGTTTCTGGAAGAGGGTCAGGCTGGTGCAATCTCGTCTGATGATCTCAAAGGGGTTTTTGAATCGTTGTCAGGTCTGGAAGATTGGGAATCAGAACTGCATCTGCTGCAAAGTCTGCCCTGCCTGACGATTGGGAAACGGAATGCCAAACGTGTAGAATCGTTTTTGCGCGATTGTGTGGTGAGAGAAAATAAATTTGTGCGAGCGTGGGCTTATAATGGTTTCCATGAGCTGGCGCTGCAGCATCCCAAGTATCAAGCTGAAGTCGATCAGCTTCTGGAATAGGCGATGCAGGATGAAGCAGCATCGGTGAAAGCCCGGATTCGGAATATCAGGAAGGACTTGAAATGACGAAAGTATTACTGACGGGATTTGAACCATTTGGACATACACCAACCAATCCGGCAGAGTCAGTGGCAAGAGCGTTAGATGGCACGTTCATTGGTGAAGCCGAGATTGTAGCCCGGATTGTTCCCTGTGCTTTTTTTGAATGCATTGAGTTTGTAAATGCTGCGATTGCTGAGGTTCAACCGGACCTGGTGATCATGATGGGCGAATATGGTGGTCGTTCGATGATTACGGTCGAACGAATCGCACAAAACTTTAATGATGGCACTCGCTACCAGTTGGTAGACAATGCAGGCAAGGTGTTGCAGGGGCAACCTACGGTAGCCGATGGGCCGGCAGCCTATTATACCACGCTGCCTTTACGTGCGATGGTCAAAGCGATGCGTGCCAGCGGTATACCTGCTGATATTTCGGATGCGGCTGGTACATTCTGTTGTAATCATCTGATGTATGGAATTCTGCATCACATCGCCACAGAACGACTGCCGATTCGAGCGGGTTGGATTCACCTGCCCCATTTGCCTTGTGTGGCTGCCCTCGATGAGAATCTGGGGGCGCCCAGTATGTCGGTCGAAACTTCGACCACGGGAGTTAAGTTGGGGATTCAGGCTGCTCTTGAAAATCCCCAGGATATTGAAGAGGCGAGTTATTCCCGGTTACAAATTTAATATCGTTTTGAAATGAACTTGATGGGATCCAGGGTGTTGCTACTGTATCGTCAATTGATGACGCCGAATAATCAATAATAAAGGAGTTGGTGATGGATTTGCAGATGCTGACAACGTTTTTCATGTGGTGTACCATTTTCAATGGGGGCCTGTTGATTTTCTGGTCCCTGTTTTGCCTGTTTGCTCCGAAGCTAGTGTATCGTGTACAGAGCGCCTGGTTTCCGATGCCGCGGGAGACGTTTGACGTGGTGATCTATGCCTTTATCGGTGCCTTCAAGCTGCTGTTTCTTGTGTTCAGCCTGGTACCTTATCTGGCGCTGTTGATGATCGGGTAAATTGGATTTAAGAGAAATTTGCAGCATTATGACACAAAATCAATTTCACAATCAATCCGGTCCCCTGCCCGGTGAACGGGACTTTGATCCTTATGAAGGTGACCTGGATGCGCAGTCTGCCTGGAGGAACTTTGGCGGGTTGACTCTGGCAGAAGCGTACCGGAAATTTTTGGAGCATCCTGGTACGTACTCAGAAGATTTCATGTGGATGGGGGGCAAGGCGTTTGTCTATTATTTCCCGGTAATAGAACGCTATCTGCTGGTCACCCCGGTTTGGAGCGAAGAGAATGGGAGTGAGTGGTGCCAGATTTTGGGGCTGGGATCTCCAATCCAATGTCAGTTTACCGAAAACTGTCTGCCGGAAATCCGTGAACTGGCACCACGCGTAATGGCGTTGATTGCTCATGTGAGAGATGCGATCGATGCTTACGTCGCCAGCGGACATCCTTATTATTCAGATCCGGAAATCCATCAACATGTTAGCAAAGAATGGGATCAGCTGGAACAACACCTGCAGCAGTTTGAGACTCCTTAAGCAAATGGGTTAATGAAAAAGAAACTCTGGAAGAGTAATATTCTGTTTTTTCCTTATCTTGAGTGGGCATATTGATTTGTCCGTATTAGTCTCTTAGGAGATTTAAACTGTTGTTGTTCACAATGCCTGTTTCCCGTCGAGTTTCAATACAATATCTTTGGAATTGGTTGAGAACGCGGTGCTGCCGAATACGTTGGCGGTACAATCAAACAGAAAGCAGAAGCATCATTATTTCGCAAAAAACATAAATGAGACCTCATCACGGGATTAATTCAGACTATAATCTTTGGAAGCTTATTATCTTTCCATCACTTCAGCATAGCCGGTGTGGCTGTTGAGACCCGTTTTCCGCCGAATGAATGTACCGTGAACGAATGGCTCAATCCCCTGACACACTTGATTCCGATTCTGGGCTGATCTTACTGACGGGGGCCACAGGTTATGTGGGTGGGCGGTTATTGCAGGCGCTGGAACAGCGTGGTGGTCGACTGCGTTGCATGGCGCGGCGTCCGGAAATTCTTCTTCCGCGGGTGTCTGCTTCAACAGAAGTGGTTGCCGGTGATGTACTGGATCGTGAGAGCCTCGGTCCCGCACTGGAAGGTGTAAAAGTTGCCTACTATCTGATTCATTCGATGGGTGACAATGGTTCGTTTGAGGAAAATGATCGTGTGGCAGCGCGCAATTTTGCCGAAGCCGCACGTGCTGCGGGGGTTGCACGTATCATTTATCTGGGAGGTCTGGGTAATGAGGATGAAGAACTCTCAGCGCATTTACGAAGTCGCCAGGAAGTGGGGCAGATTCTAAGTGAATCGGGTGTGCCCGTGCTTGAGTTTCGCGCTTCCATAGTGATTGGCTCGGGCAGTTTGTCGTTTGAGATGATACGTTCTCTGGTCGAACGATTGCCTGTGATGATCACACCCAAGTGGGTCATGCGGTCCGCACAGCCGATTGCGATTGAAGATTTAATTGCCTATCTGCTCGCGGCATTGGATTTACCGCTTTCTGACTCTCAGGTCTATGAAATCGGCGGCGCGGATCAGGTTTCTTATGCTGAGATCATGCGTGTGTATGCCGCTTGTCGTGGATTACGAATTCGAATGATTCCGGTGCCTGTGCTGACGCCTTATCTTTCCAGTCTCTGGCTGGGTCTGGTAACACCCTTGTATGCACGCATCGGTCGTAAGCTCATAGAAAGTATCGTGCATTCCACGGTGGTCTGCGATGCGCGGGCACTTGAAGTTTTTGAAATTCAGCCGATGGGAATTAAAGCTGCCGTGGAACGTGCATTAGAGAATGAAGAACAGGAATTTGCAGAAACGCGTTGGACTGATTCGCTTTCCTCATCGGGCGCACTTCCTGCGTGGACGGGAGTCCGGTTTGGTACGCGATTGGTTGACTCACGTAGCATCGAGGTAGACAGGCCACCGGCTGTCGCCTTTCATCCAATTCAGAGGATTGGTGGTGATACCGGCTGGTATGCCTGCAACTGGTTATGGCATCTGCGCGGCGTACTGGATTTGCTGGTTGGTGGAGTTGGCATGCGACGTGGGCGTGCGCATGATGAAAACCTGCGTGTGGGAGACACAATCGATTTCTGGCGCGTCGAATCATACGAGCCGGACCATCGATTACGCCTGATTGCCGAGATGAAACTGCCGGGTCGCGCCTGGCTGGAATTTGAGGTCACGGGTAACGACGATTCTTCGCGGATCACACAGACTGCGATTTATGATCCTGTCGGTCTGTGGGGGCGGATCTACTGGTATGCGGTCTGTCCGTTGCATTACTTTGTCTTTTCGGGCATGCTGCGAAATATTGCGAAAGCCGCCTTGCTGAATGACGAGCGAACACCTGCTGGAACTTCACAGTAAATCTTTCAGAGTTCGGTCGCTGCGCTGCCCTGCTTAGTCTGTTGTCGGTTTCAGATTGTTGTTGTTCACGATGCCTGCTTCCCCGTCGAGTTTCAGTACTTGATCTTTGGGATTGTTTGAGATCGCGGTGTTGCCGAACACATTGGCGGGGCTGGTGGGTTGCTGGATCACAAACGCCGCACCATGAAACTTGCTGATCTGGTTTCTGGTTGCGAAAACCGTTGCTCCGTTTGCCTGCAGTGCGTGTCGCCAGCCCTGAATTTTGTTCCCGTTCAGCATGATGTCTGAACCGGGTAATGCCCAGATGGCAAAGTTGGGTGGTCCGATCTTGCGTAATGCAGTCCCGACAAATTCATTGTTTTCGGCGCGAACCTTTCCTGTGACGCGAATTCCTGCCACTCCACCGCCGCGAATGACGTTGTTGGTCAAGATGGCTTCGGATCCTTTGAAGACCATCAAGATGGGTGGCATTCCCCCCTTACGCGCGAGTTCGTTACCTGACAGCTGGACTGTCCATCCGGGGTTGATGCCGACCGCGATTTTGCCGTTGTCAATGATGCGGTTATTGATCACTGTGGAACGGCCGGATTTACAGGGGGCAAATCCGAGGCCGGAAGCCTTGTTGTGATGGCAATGGTTGTTGATCAAGATGGTCACAGCGTCACCTTGCTGACCGATTCCGGATCTCCCGTTCTCGTAGCATTCGTTGCCGATGATGGTTGGCGTGGCATGCGACTGAGCACCGATGCCGGTTAATTTATTTTTGTAGCAGCGATTGTTACGGATGATCGGTGCAGATTTTTCGCTCGCGCCGATGCCCGCCATGTCATTTTCGTAGCAATCATTGTCTTCCAAGAGGGGTTGTGTGCTGGCATAGGTGCGAACCCCAATGCCGGCGCGTCGGTTATTGTAACACTTGTTGCCGCGGACAAAGGCGCAGGATCCTTCACTGATACCAATCCCTGAGCGGATGTTTTCATAACAGATGTTATTGATGACGGTCGGGCTGGCGTCGTCGTGTCCGATGCCTGCGTAGAAGTTCTGGAAACAGATATTTTCTTCAATGACGGCTGTCGATTTTCGCATTGATCCGATGCCGCCACCCATATTGCGATAGCAGATATTACGGTACACGTGAGGCGTGCATGGTTTGTCATCGGTTGTGCGTTGAATGGCAATACCCGTGTAGCCTATGTGATGTACGATGTTATTTTTGATTATGCAGGTGGCGCCCATCACAGCAATGCCGGCGGTACCAGGTTCGCCGATATGCTCGTGTGACTGTTGTTCGCCGTGTGTGGCGTGGTGTTTATTCCATTTGGCGTCATCGTACACTCCGATGTTAGTGACGGTGAAACCATCGAGGGTCGCTCGTTCGGCCATCAGTACGCCCGCCCCTTCACCCTGATTGCCTCCGCCGTCGATGATGGTTGTTTCAGCTCGTTTTAAGCCAAGTTTTCCTTTGGTCTCATCGCCGTCACTTTTCAGCGTCACCCCCTCTTTCAAGTGGATTCGCTCTTTGTACGAACCTGCAGAAACCAGAATGGTGTCGCCATTTGTGGCTGCATCAACGGCTGCCTGGATTGTCTTGTGATCTGCTGGAACACGCAGTGTGTTCGCGGCGAGGGGCGTGATTGCCAGTAAGGGTATGAAGAGGGACAGAAGCCCCAGTAGATGTAAGCGGCAGACATTCGATGGTCGATGAGAACTGATTGAGCACATGGCAGCATTCTCCTTCACCGTGAAACGGGTATTGTTGTCGACTTGTTTGTATTCATCGTCGACTCATCTCGCATACTTTTAAACTAACAGGTTCCGTGTTCAGGTCAAGAGAAACGATGGATTGGCGGTTTCTGTGCTTTGGATGCAGTAGCATGCAAATGGTCAGTAAACTCTTGACAGTCGATTTCATGGAGTCATAATGTTTTTTTGTGCGGGAGTGAACTGATTTTCAATCGCTGAACCGGGCGTTATGAATTTCCATTAACAAAGCTGGGTGATGACATGATTATTTACGGCTCAAGAATGTACTTCAAAGAAAACGTAGTCGACTATGTTGGCACTTGTGAACAATGCGGTCACTACACGAAACAGCAGAGTTATGTAGGTCGAAAATTTGGACATATTTACTGGATACCGCTGTTTCCACTTGGTGCGCGCTCACAGATTTTGAATGAGTGCGGGAACTGCAGCACGGGAACTCATATTCCTCTCAAGGATATGGAACCGATTCAGGAAGAGGTCCGAAACAATTTCAAGGAGTGGATAGAACATGTTCAAAATGGGAAGAACGAAGTGCAACTGGCTGCTGATGAGGAACCCATCAATGTGGGCATCCTGCTAGCGGGCGCGTTAGAAAATCTGTTTTGCCTGCAGGAGATTACCGACGTCAATTCTGTTTTGGCTGTGTTGAAATCGAACGAGATGCATCATGAACATGAAGTTGTGTCTGCCCGCTGGCACGAATTGCAGGGGAATCTGGATCGGGCGATCACCAGTTATCAGGCGGCGCATAAACTAAGTCCCGAAGATCTCTACATCCTTTTTAATTTAGGCAGAATGGAACGGTTGCTGGGAAAAGACGAGCGGGCGCTGGAAGCATTTCATAAATGTCTGGCGATTGAACCAAAGGCTCTGGATGTGGTGATTGAGATCGCCGGGATTCATGAAAACAAGAATGACTTTCCCAAGATCGTGGAAACGTACGACAAGATTTACGATTTAAGGCCAGATCTGATTACCGAAAAAGGGATGAAAAAACTGTATAAAAAAGCGTGTAAAAAGTCAGGGATTCAAGGTAAGTATTTGTAACTGACATTCACTGGAACTCAATTTTTTAAATGTGGTTCAATTTAAAACGCGAGATAGGCAGAGACCGAAATGGCAGCAGCGAGACGAACGGTTACTCAGGATGAAGGCACGTCAACGACGAAAGTCATTGCAATGCTCATGGTTGCAATCGCTCTTGTTGGCTGGGCGTTTGCTGCAGCCGCTTATGCACATGTAGAAGAAGGTTGGCGAATGAATCAGGCTGATCGCGTCAGTGAAGAAGGCGAAGCCAGTGATACTGATGAAATAGGCCAGGACGATCGCTTTGAAGATGGAATTAGTTACCGACGTGAATCGAGGTCCTCTTTCAGGGACTTCATTTGGAATGCGATTCGTCAAATCCCGAATGTGTTTTCTGTGGTTGCATTTAATTTTCAGCATCGATTGTGGCTTGTGATTCTTATCGCTGTGCTGGAGGGGGCGCCCTGTTTCTGGGTTATGTGATGGGAAAAATTGATTGAGCGTAGTCAAAGTTTTGTGATTGTAGAACTCTTAGTTTAGTTGGTCTTATTCCGATTCGTTCATTATTGTCTCTGGAAATTATATCGATCACCGCATTCAGTGGATTTGCAACAATGAATCAAGAAGAGTATCAAAGACCTAAACGTAGAAAAAAACGCAGGTCCCCCGCAAAAAAAGTTGAGGTGGAGGGGGCTACAAAATCAAAAACCGGAAAGCCGAAATCAAAACCGAAATCAAAGCGGAAAAAAAAGAAGGACGAGGAGCTTTCTACCCATAAGGTGATTGCGATGCTCATGGTCGCGATTGGACTGTTTGGCTGGGCCTGTTTTGCAGCCGCTTATGCGCATGCAGAAGAAGGCTGGCGATCTAATGAAGCGGAGAAATTTGCTGAAGAGAATAGCGATATTGAATCTGATGATTCACGATTTGGCAGACGATCCCGAGCAAGAAGTGCCATGATCATAACAGTATTCGTGGCGATGAAGGATTTTGTGCTGAATGCCTTTCGTCAAATACCGAATGTGTTTTCTGTGATTGCGTTTAATTTTCAACATCGGTTGTGGCTGGTGATTTTATTCGCCGTGCTGGAAGGGGGCGCGGTGTTTCTGGGTTACCTCATGGAAAAGGTGGGCGAAGGTTTTGTTGACACTCCGAAATATTAGACATATTTCATCGATGGGGTCTGTTGTTTATGTGAGGCAGGACTCACCAGCGTGGTAAAAAAACATGAACGAAATTATTGAAATTCTGGAATAAGCCTGTGACTTTGAGTGTCATCGTATTCATCCCGCGCCAGCCACTCGCCTAACTTCTGCAAAAGGCTAAGAAAGCCAAAAACAAAGTCATCGAAGTCAGCTTTCGCGAGATTGAACCAGTTGATCACATACCGCCGAGCCTGACTCATGACTCTTTGTGACCTTTATTTGTCAGATTCCTGCTCGCTGCGCTCGGCCCGAATTTAATTCGGGCCCACCCCCCGCCCTCATATATTGGATGTGCTCTTCGGGTGGTGTTTAAGCAGTTCCGAATTTTCATCTCGGGGTCTGTGTGGCTATTGCATAAAATGTGTGTCTGGTTTTTTAACTGACTTCTTTACTGATTCTCTTGTAGGCCGCATCCAGTTCTTCGTCGGTCATGTTTTTGATGTCTTCGGGGGACAGGCCTTCTACCCAGGGATCTGGTTTAAAGCGGGTGACGGAGTCAGTGCCGAGCAGTTTGTCGATGCGTTCGCGGGCGCGTAAGCGGTCGCGGGTGTTTGATTCTGGTGAATCGATGATGCTGCGATAAAAGTAGTACGAGTCGGCCCGGTGCTGGTCCAGTGGTGATTCCACGCGGTCCCGCATTTCCTGGCGGGCACTACTGAGATAACGCTCGACGGAACGGGGGCTGAGGTGGAACTGGTCGGCGATGGCAGTTTTGATTTCAGAAGAATATTTTCCAAGACCAATCATTTTTTTAATGAGCCGTAAGATTAATGTTCGTTGTTCTTTTGTCTGTCGCTGTCTGCGTTTGGGTTTGGGTCTGGGTTTGGTGGGAGAGGGTTTCATGAACTGGTTTCCTCGATTGTTCGACTTGTGTTTTCGCGTGATCGTGAACAGGGTCCATCTTCCGGATGGACATGGGGGAGTCAAGTTCATATTGATGCGCGAAGCGTGGTTGATCGCTGTCGAAGCATGTTCGATTGGTGGTTTATATGCGTTGAAGCGTGACCGAAACGCGTCGATCAAGTACGAGACATCGGGAACCGGTGAGGAATTAACAGGTGAAGATTTTCAAAACAGAGAGACTTTTAT
>JAHZKX010000051.1 GCA_022600195.1 Planctomycetota bacterium | reverse complement strand
TCAACATCGGCACGACGCAACATTGGGATAATCTGGTCTACACCATAACGTTTCTGAGGCATCTTAAAAAATCCTTTCCGGGCTTCGCCCGGGATGGATTCTCTCATAATCACTGGTACTATTCACGGGGATAAGGTCAGAAAGCCGATGAAGACTGGATCAACGCCACGTTTTCGTTTATGGAAGAAAACTATGACCGCTTGCCTTATTGGGTCGAAGAAGAGCTTGAATTTTTGTATCAGCTGAAAGAATACCGGGAACAGCGCGTGAAGTTCCTGAATGGAAATTCCGTCAGAACCACGATTGACCAGGCCATTGTCGATTATTGTACAAAAAGCGAGCAAGACGCAGACCGAAGTTTTCTCGAGCGCCAGCATGAACTGGTTTTACTCGAAGAAGATCTGCTGCGCGAATTCGAAGTTCCAGCAATCGAGTTTGAATCGATTCAGATCCTGTGGGAAAAAATAGCCGCCGATATCTATGATCGCATCGACCCCGTAATCTTTGATGACGACGAAACAACATTAGAAAAACAAACGCAGAAGTTAGCCTATCGCATTGTGACAGAAGGTATGGGACGCCGGTATCGAATTATACATCACTTCAATGTGATACTTGGTCTGGGAATGTTTGGATCCCTTGGATTGATGGTGTATTTTCTGTTATTTATTCTTGAATCGTTCTGGATGACGATTGCCAAAATTTTTGGGCTCTTATTCGCTAATTTTGTGATCTTGCTTGTCTATGGAATCATTGAAGACAAGTTTGTACTGAGCCTGTATCGTAAGGGATGGCGTTTCGAAATCATGCAATTCTACCAGACAAACTGGTTTCCTCTGCTGGAATTGGCAGATGCACTCGAGGAGCTTAAGTCGATCAAAATTGGAGATGAAGAATTTGATGGTCTGGATAAAATCGCAAACTGGATGAGAAAAGACATCGGCCTCTGCATTTACGTCACCGCACAACGACTATTGGCTGCCTGCCAGTGAATGCTTTTCCTCATACGTCAAACTTGACCCGGTACTCCCAACATGACTAAATCTCAAAAAACTGATTATCTTCGTCGAATGTTGCAAATGAATCCACTCGAGCAATCTACGGAAATTGTCGCCTTGCGTTGCCAATTTCTGAAAGTAGAAAATCATTCCGAAAATTTGATCGATGATTCTAGTTCGTTATTTGACCGTAAAGAACAAACAATCAAAAACTTGGAACTCCTGAGAAAGCAGTTTTGGGTGCTCAAAGACGAAGTGCTGAATCAGCAGATAGCAGATATCGATATCAAAAATTTCCCGGACCTTGCTCTTGCGCTGAACCGTTTGCAAACCGTAGCGAATCACAAAGATTCCTTTCGACGACTTAAAGAGCACCCTGAATGTTTCGAATCATTTTATGAACAATTTTGTAAACTGGTTGTGACATCACCTGGCAAATTAAACGAGACGCGGGAACCCTGCCTGAACACACCACCTTCAGAAGCTTGGGATTTTGATTACCGAGACTCGTCAGATTACCGAAAAATTGTTCATATAATTGAGGAGGATTTCCCGGAATTATACCGTTTGGAACAGGCCTGGTTGCGCAAATTGCTGGTGGCAAAGAAATAGCACAAAATATTTGGCGTGACTGAGATCTGCCTGATTCTCTTTGCACTACTGGTTTTGCTGTGCTTCTATCTCAGCGCTACACAAACCTTTAACTAAATTCAGAGTCCATGGGAGCAGTTTATGAGCGACCCGACAAACCCACAGTGGGATTTGTTACCCAATGATCCAGAAGGATTTTTTAATCTTTCGGGAGAGTACGATCTGAAAGATCTGAAACGGAAGTACAATTCATTTATCAGGCAATTTAAACCAGAGAAGTTTCCCGACGAATTTCAAAAGATACGCGCTGCATTCGAATACCTGAATGACGCCCTGCGCTATCAGGAAAATCCAAAATCCAAGCCCCTGAAACCAGAACTTAATTTCGACTGGGATTCCGTTAATCAAGCAGAGAATAAAGATCATCTACAAAACGAGGGGCCTGCCGCACCAACACCTCTATCAGATGCCCTCGATCCGGATAAGCTCAATTTGACGCATCCCATTGAGAGCCTGCCGGTATCATCCAAAACTTTACACCTGCATGAAAGAGTGAATGATGAATCATCAATGAACCTCTATCAGGAACTCCAGGAAAAAGTACTGAAAACACCCTATGACTATTATGCATTAGCCGTCTTCTCTGACCTCCTGCAGGATGGCGACCACTCATTTTATTACTGGCTGTTGGAGGGATTAAAAATACATGAGGAAGAACCTGCTCTTTTTGAATTACTCCGACAGTTCTTTAAATCCTTCCAGGAAAGTAAAAAACTTGTAAAATTGCTGGAAGCGACATCACAAGTCGTTCGATCAGATCGCTTCTATTATTTGACGGAATCCGCCTGGGATCATCTGATTAGGGATCTGCCTTTTGACACATTTAAAAACTTACTGGAAACTTGCGAACAGAACCTGATTGATCATGAAGTTGATCATCGGATGGTTTTTTATATACACATTTTGAAACCAGCAATCTGGAAAGCAGACAACAAATGGATCGATGAAATGTTCTGCAGAATTGAGGATCATTATGATCGGATGTCATTCTGGCTCGAAGAAGAATTTGAATTTCTCTATCTAGTTAAAATATATCAGGAACAGCGCGTAAATTTTCTGAGATATGACCCGACAAGAGTCATTGTTGATCTGGCAATTTCTGAATACTGTACTCAAAACGAACAGGATGCCGATCGTTGTTTTTTGGAATATCAACACGAGATCATTTCACTGGATGAGGAATTGCAATTCGACCTCAGCGATTCCGAAGAGAGTTTGGAAATTGTTAAGATCCTGTGGGAGAAAATTGCGGATGACGTTTTCGCACGAATTGATCCGGATATTCCTGAAAAAGACGCTTCATTAGAGCAACAGTCTCAACAGCTGGCTGTTCGACTCTTAACCGAAGGACTCGGACCAAGGTATAAACTCGCAGATGATATTACATCATTTATCATAGGAGCCATCGTCCTCGGAACATCTGGATTGAGCCTGTTCTTCCTGACCGGGATTGTAGATTCCTTTGTGTTCGCTTCTGTTAAAATCGGTGTTTTATTATTAGTCAGTCTAATCACATTATATTATACCGCAAATATTATGGGTCGATTCGCATTCAAGTACTATCAATCCTGGTGGCGATTTGAAATCATGCGATTCTACCAGTCAGATTGGTTTCCCCTGATAGACCTGGCTGATGAACTGGAAAAAATTGAATCGATAAAATATTCCAAAGAGAAATACAGTGGTCTTGATAAAATCGCGATGCTTATGCGAGACGACCTGGGTCTGTTCTTTTATGTAACCGCGCAAAGGTTATTAAACGTTTGTCAGTGAAATTTGATTTCGAAATTGAATTAGCACATGCCGTTTATTTAGCAGTTCTTACTTAACCCAATTGAAAATAGCATCGGCCTGTGTCAGACTATATGTGATACCAGTCTATACCCGAGCTTACCTTCTGACAGCCCGTTCATCTTGAGGAACCTCTCATGCAAAACCGACTGACTCTGTTATGTACGCTGATGTTTTTGTCTATTGCGATTCAAGTCTCAGCCGAAGAGCCGGCGCACATCGGGTCGCGGCGGGAACTGTTTGTGGACGACTGGATGATTCACAGCCTCAAAAACGCCCGACAGGAATTGCATCACCCCGCTCCTCAGGAAGTCGCCATCACGTATGACGGGCCCGCGGAAGGCAATATCAGCTACTATGTCCGCATTTTGAAGGACGGCCAGAAATACCGTATGTATTATCGCGGGGCCCATCATGACTGGAGTAAGAAAATAACAACGCATCAAGTGGTCTGCTATGCGGAAAGCGATGATGCGATCCACTGGAAGAAGCCGAACCTGGGCCTGTTCGAGTTTAATGGTTCAAAAGAGAACAATGTCGTCTGGATGGGCTTGGGTAAGCATAACTTTTCTCCGTTTCTGGATACCAATCCTAAATGCAAACCAGAGGAAAAGTTTAAAGCATTGGGCAGCGGCAATAAGGGACTGGTCGCATTCGCATCGCCGGATGGAATTCACTGGAAACTGATGCAGGATAAACCGGTCATCACCAAAGGCGCCTTTGATTCGCAAAACCTCGCGTTCTGGGATGCACACCGCGGCCAGTATGTCGACTTTCATCGAGGCTTCACCAATAAAGTCCGCGCGATCATGACGTGTACTTCGGATGACTTTTTGAACTGGACCGATCCCAAGTTTATCGACATTAAAAATTCTCCGGCCCAACATCTCTATACGAATGCGACGATCGCCTATCCGCGCGCCCCGCATCTTTTCCTCGCATTTCCCAAACGTTTTGTGCCCTCGCGCGCAGCCGCCTGGCACCCCGATCCGAAGAACAATCATCGCGGTGTCAGTGATGGCGTGCTGATGACCAGCCGCGATGGGACCACCTGGAAACGCTGGGATGAAGCCTTTTTGAGACCAGGACAGAACCGCGAACGCTGGTGGCAACGCAATAACCATATCGCCTGGGGAATTACGACCACCCCCAGCCCCCTGCCCGGCCATGTGCCGGAATTATCACTGTATGCGATTGAGAACTACTACGTCGGCCCGTGTCGGCTACGAAGATTCACATTACGCATGGATGGTTTTGTCTCAATCAACGCCCCCTACACCGGCGGCGAAATGACAACGCGATTGATTACCTTTGACGGCTCTAATGTGGATCCCGCAAAGCCGGGACCACCGGTCGAGCTGGAACTCAATCTGGCGACCTCGGCGGCGGGCAGTATTCAATGCGAACTACTCGACGAGAAAGGAAAACCGATTCCAGGATTCAGCCTCGCCGACTGCAAAGAAATCTACGGCGATGAACTGGCACACGTTGTAAGCTGGAAAGGCAAAAGTGATCTGACGAAACTGGTTGGTAAGCCCGTCCGTGTGCGTTTTCTGCTGAAAGATGCCGACCTGTACTCGCTACGTTTTCGTAACGACTAATTCAAATTAGCCTGACACAGCCCAAGTGATTGGCATTTTCGTCAGATGCCTTTCACTTTTTCGATTTCTTGTCCCGCAGCAGTTTCGCAAGGTACTTCGCGGTTTCGTCGGCGATCACATTGTACCCCGCCAGATTCGGATGTCGGTCTCCATACCAGCCCGGCAGATCTCCCAGAATGGGATCGAGTTCGTTGGCCATGACGACCACTCTATCGCCCGAGACAAAGGGCTTAACGAGTGCATGATACTTTTCAGGCACTTTCGCCAGTGGGTACCGACGATAGTTGAGCATGTTATGCCCCTTTTTCAATTCAGCTGCATAACGCGGATAAATATCAAACACATCGAGCTTCTCTTTCTTCGCCACCTCGAATACCAGATCGTTGATTTTCTTACTGTCTTCTTCATTCGCAAACGGAATCACGGTCATCGGAATGAGCAGTGCATTGGGATGATCCTTGCGCAAACGTGCCAGTAGTTCATGAAAGTCTTTGGGGAAATTCTCAGTGAATTTCTCTCGCCTCACCCGGTCGTTCAAGCCGTAACGAATGAAGATGTAATCCAGTCCCGGCAGTTTCGCAGCATCACGATCATATCGTCCCGAATCAAACAGCCGCCGAATATATTCGCCACTCAAGCTGGAATTGACAACATGACAGGCCGGCAGGTCCCCTTCCGCCTCCAATAATTGTTCCAGCACGCGTTCCAGATGCGGCCCTTTCGGTTTGAGCTGACGCGGTATACTGCCCTCAGTGGTACTGTCGCCCAGCAACAATATCTGAACTTTCCCCTCATGCTCGGCTTGCACAAAAGAAGGAGCAATCAAAAGCAGCATCCCCAGAACAAACAGGGAAGCAAACATTTTTTTCAAAGGAAATCGGAGCAAGTTCATCAGAGAAGTCCTGTTCGGTGAGTTCATTATTTGGAGGAGGATTTGAAGATATCAGAGTTTCACTTCATTATGCTCAATCCGTTGAGCAAATTCAAATTACTGACAGCAGGCAACAAACTCTGAGAATCGCATCATCAAAGAGTCTCACCAACCAGATGCCTTACGATTCATCAACTAGTTGAAAGATTTTCTCAACGGGCACATCAAACGTTTTAGCAATCCGTAAGGCGAGGATCAGTGAGGGGGAATACTTTCCCGATTCGAGCGCAATGATGGTCTGCCGTGTGACACCGACTTGGGTCGCAAGTGCCTGCTGTGTCATCTCGTTGTGTTCAAAGCGAAATCGCCGAATTTGATTCGTGAGATCCGCCCGTTCTTTACCCGCCATTCCCCTTAACCTCGACTTTGCTGAATCAGAGTGGCCAGCGACTTCACGCCGAGAAACAGGACCAATGCATAAAAGACACTCCACTGAACCACCATCACGGGGATGCTGCCATTCTGTCCGTAAAACATGGGTAAAAAGAGACTGGCAACAAGGACATAGACTACCCAGAATACAGTATAGCCCAGGAGTGCAGAACGCTTTTCAATCAGCAAATCACGCTCATCCATAACGACTTCACTTTTTCGCTTTCGATAGAAAAGTGCGCCGAAACCAAGCAGACCACACAATCCCAAAGCGCCATTGGCTCGCCACCCTATAAAGGGATACAAACAACCGACTGCCGTCAGACTTAACAAAATCACAGCGAGATTAAACCAGGCATGTTTCAGTGATGCAGACATAGGAGAACTCCCCTGAAAAAGTTGAATTTTTCACTCCAGAATCGAAAAATCCAATTGTAATGCCTGCATTACTTCATGTCAAGTTTACTTTACATCTATTTCTGAGATTTCATTTTCAAATGCACTTGTGTTACCAGATGACCTGAGTGGAAATCATGTGCAAGTCTCTTAATGCTTATAAACCTTGTGCTGTGGTCGGCCAGAAAGAATTTGTTCTTTGCCCCAGTTGGTCACAGCGCGGAAGGCATCACTCTGGATGAAGTCTTTAAATGCCTGTTCGTCAGACCATTCGCTTGTAATCAGATACGAAGCGCCGTCACTGACATCTTTCCAGAGCGTCGAATTGTCATGACCTTCAGCGGCCTTGAGCGCATCAATCACGCCGGCAAATTTGTCTTCGAATGATTGTTGCTTGCCTTCGATTACGTGGTAGTTCATGCCAACAGTGATCATGGCTCGATTAGCTCCTGTAGAAATTGATGGTTCGTGAAATTGGCTGGCCAATGGTAATACACGGGATCCAAGGACACAACTGTGTTGAATTCCATACTGGCGCTGGTAACAAGGCCTTACATAAAGCAGATTGATCTGTAAACTTTACGCGTCCCTTGTAAAGTTGGCATTGCTTACAAGGTCATATGCATTGCCAGCATTGATCATTCCACGTATTTTCACATGATTTGGGAGTTGGCACAGTTGTTGCTAAATCCCGTTTCGTTGCAAAGCGGTGTGCTTTGCTATTTCCAATTCATGGAGGATTGAAGTATGACAATGTTTCTAGCACTACTGTTAGGAGCCGTTACAACAGAGGCGCCTCAGGTAGTCAACGCCGGATTTGAAACAGTAAATGAACGGACGGAAACGCCCGTCGGCTGGTCATTTACATCACTGCCGAATCAAGCTCATCTTGTCAGTTACAAAACAGCCATTGATCCCACGGTGACAAAGACTCGCGCACTTTCCATCTCTGTGGTCCCAAATCATCCTGACCACAAAGTTGCTTACAACGCTCACCAGGATATTCAGGGGATCGTAGCCGGCAAAAAGTACCGTGTGGCAGCAAGAGTGCAGGCGCGAGGCTTGCGAACGTTGCCAATGGTCGTTGTGCAGTGCCTTGACAAATCGGGAAACAAAATGCTGGCGTTTGCCCGCACTGAAGACAGGAAAATAGATAACGATGTCGAAGAGTGGGAAAATGTGCAAACCGAGGTAACAGTTCCCGAGGGCACATCTACATTCCGCTTACGAATTGGAATTCCCGCTGAAGGCAATGCAGGAGGCACAGCTCTCATCGATGACATCCGCGTTGTTGAAGTCAAATAGCATCCCTGAAAAGAATCGCTGTGATGAAAAACCAGGGTAGCCGTAAGCATCTATTGCTCGGCTGCCCGGCCTTCATTCAACCCTTTAAAACAACCCGGGAATAATGTTGCCCGCGGTCGCAACTTGAATGATTTCGTTTGGTACACCACGGGTGATGCGGAGTTCGCCGACATCGAACAGTGTGTGCATAATGCTAGAGACCAGGTCTTTGCGATCAATGGGTTCGGTCTGTGGTTCACTGGCGTGACGCGTAGACTGACCAATGACCTGGCCCATGTTTAAACCGCCTCCTGATAGCATCAACGGTGATAAATTGCCCCAGTGATCGCGGCCGCCTCGACTGTTCATTTTCGGAGTGCGCCCCATTTCTCCCGAACAGACCAGTAGAATATCATCACTGAGCCCCCGGTCTCGTACATCTTCTATAAAAGCCGATACGGCGTGGTCGAACGGGACACCCATGTAATCCATGCCTTCCGCAACACCAGCGTTGTTTTTGTCGGCGTGCATATCCCACACAAAGTTGGTCGTGATTGTGACAAAACCACAGCCGGCTTCGCAAAGACGACGCGCCATTAACAGCAGCCTTCCCAGCGACTGAGCATTGTCGATATAGCGTTCACGATTTTTCCAGCGTGCGCTGATCTGTTCTGGTCTGACCAGTGGTGCGGTATCATATCGCTCGACAACTTTAGGGTCTTCTTTTGATAAATCAAAGGCTTTTGAAACGCCTCCCATAATCACATCAAAGGCCTGTTGCTGCAGTTCTGAACTCGCGCCAAAAGACTTGCTTTTATCGGCTGCCCAGCGGGCGCGATCAAGGTTTGACAATAAAAGTCTGCGGTCATCGAGACGATTTTGCGGAATAGAAAGCGACATGTTCGACTGCATGTCGCCGCCCGCACCGGGAACGAATGGGGCATAAGCACTGCCCATCAAACCATGCGACTCAAACTTACCAAACTTGGTAAAGGCGGGCATCATCTTTTCATCGATGGCCTGTGGGTACAAGACCGCATTGGTCGGCATACCATTCTCTGGATGATTCGAACCGACCACGCGTGAATAGAGTGCACCAAGATTCGCATCGAGGGTGTCTTTGTGGACGATCGGTTTGATATCGTGACGACTGTCTCCTGTGCGATAAGACCGCACGACAGACATGCGATCCGCCAGTTGTGACAATTTTTGGAATGTGCCACCGAAGGTCACACCAGGAATTTTTGTGGTCACTTCCCCAGTTGCACTTCGGATGCCAGAAGGAGCGTCCATCTTGGGGTCAAACGTTTCAATCTGACTGGGACCACCATGCATAAACAGGAAGATCACAGATTTGTTTTTCTGTAACGTTCCTGAACCTGCTGCGTTCGCTTTCGCTGACAGCAAACCGGGCAACGTAAGACCCCCCAGCGCAAGGCCTCCTACCCGGAGGAATTCGCGTCGACCATGAATACTATTTTGATCACAGAAAGAAAGCATGCTACTAGCCAATCGAAGACGTCTACTCTGATTATCGTCCAATATATCAATATATGTTTATGCTATCCAGATAAAATTTGTGCCAGACAACATTTGTGATTGAGATAAATCTATGCTGGCATACTAATTCAAGCGTTTTCATTCCCTGTTGTGACCGTGTATGATAAAAAAATGTTATTTTGCGTTATATCTTCGTAGTTTCACTGAAAGGAACTTCTGATGAGATTGCTGCTTGCGATGGTTGTAATTTGTTCTTTTTGCTCGCCTCTCCAGGCAGCACAAAAGCCAAATATTCTATTTATCGCCATTGATGACCAGAACGACTGGATTGGATGCCTGAAAGGACATCCACAAATCAAAACTCCTCACATCGACAAGGTGGCTTCACAGGGAACTTTGTTCTTCAATGCACACTGTCAATCGCCTCTGTGTAACCCGTCGCGTACCAGCCTGATGACGGGGCTGCGTCCTACAACCACAGGCGTGTATGGACTGGCTCCCTGGTTCCGCACGATTGATCGGTTTAAAGATCATACAACCCTGCCTCAATATCTGGAGCAGCATGGATATAAAACTTACAGCACCGGAAAAATATACCATGGCGGTTATGGACGTAAGAAAAAGGATCAGGAATTTAACAAGCTCGGCCCGGGTGCCGGCGTGGGCGTGAAGCCCCCGAAAAAATTAGTGGTCACACCCAACCCACATCCGCTTGTCGATTGGGGCACGTTTCCTCACAAAGATGAAGACAAAGGGGACTGGAAAGTTGCTAGCTGGGCCGTCGATCAGTTGAATCAAAAACCAAAGGAACCTTTTTTCCTTTCCGTCGGTTTTTTCCTGCCGCATGTTCCCTGTTACGCCACACAAAAATGGTTTGATCTCTATCCTGAAAAAACCTTACAACTTCCGCCCCTCCTGGGCAACGACCGTGATGACACACCCCGCTTTTCCTGGTACCTGCATTGGAAACTACCCGAACCCCGATTCAAATTTCTGCAGGAAGCCAATGAGTGGAAAAATTTGGTGCGATCTTATCTGGCCTGTACGAGTTTTGTCGATAGTCAGGTCGGTCGTGTGACCGAGGCACTAAAGAAAAATCATCTGGCCGAGAATACGATTATCGTCATCTGGTCCGATCATGGCTGGCATCTGGGTGAGAAACTGATCACTGGAAAAAACACTTTATGGGAACGCTCTACCCGCGTGCCTCTGATCTTTGCCGGACCCGGAATTACGGAAGACGCTGTGTGCACCAAACCCGCCGAGCTGTTGGATATTTACCCTACGCTCCTGGAATTATGTGGTTTACCCCCCAATACGAAACTGGAAGGTCACTCACTGGTACCACAATTGAAAGACGCGAATACGCCTCGCAAATGGCCGGCAATTACTTCACACAATCGAAACAACACGACGATCCGCACCGAGAATTATCGCTATATCCACTACGCCGATGGTTCAGAAGAATTTTATGACATGAAGCAGGATCCCGCTGAATGGAAAAACCTGAGTAATGATCCCAGGTTCGCGAAATTGATCAAAGAACACCGAGCCTGGCTACCTAAAATCAATGAAAAACCCGCACCCGGCAGCAAGCATCGTATTCTGCGTTACGAAAACGGCAAAGCAAACTGGGAAGAAGTCGACATCAAAGAGGACGATCCCATCCCGGAATTGTAACGTGATTTGAGAATGTGAATCGTTCCAGACAAAAACAAAACGTATCAAAGTATCTTCAAATGTTTGCAGTTCGAATGGATCAATTTTAACATTCAGTGAAATACTGACGGATATTTTTCTGGCACGCTGTTTCTGAAAAAGAATTTGCTGCGACTGTTTAAGTTTCCGTCTTTTCGTTGCCGAATAAAGTGTGTATAACAATAAAACTGGAAGCAAGCCGCGGCTGGTGAACCCAAGACAGACGTCACAGTCTGAGTAGTCGGATGCGAATCTTGTGACCAGATTGTAAGTGTTACACCAACAGGAGTACTTCGTACTTATAAGGGTTGGAAGCTTGGGCTTCCAGCCCTTTTTTATTTTAGACCTACTGTCTCTATCACACTTGAGCGAATCGCGAATTTTTCTGGCAATCCCTTTTCAATCAGGAACCGACTACCATCACCCCCCTACCGCCATACAGACCAGTTGCCGTCCGGGTCAGGATTGTTCTCAGCAACTTCAAGTCTAGGTTTGAAAGGAGAACACATATTTCAAATCCCCTTTTATATATTGGACAACAGATGTTGGAAGAATTTACTCTACCGGAGTATGTGGTTTTGATGAAGTGATCGTCCAATCGTTACTCACGTAGTTATACTCCTCATCCTCGACAGATACGCGACGACCACACTCAATATCGAATTCTGGAGGAATCTTAATGAAAAACTGTTGGCTGGGACTATGAGCGTCTGGAAGTCCGTTCTCATAAACGAACCGCTTAAAATATTCCTCGTCAAAAAATTCAGTGACTTCACTGGCAAACATTGATGGAAAACTCAACAGCACAGCGATACGATAAAATGAACAGTTAGCAGGAGGGGCTTGACCCGCCAAATTTCTGGCTGCATTTAGCAGTTCTTTGATAACATCGGCTTGGATTTTAGGGCGCGTCTTTGGTCCTTCTATGATTGAAAGAGGGATGGGAACTTTGATATTGTGATATTTCTCCCCGTATTCAATCTCTCGTGTATTTTTGATTAGATTGGCCCACCTTCTAAGAGCACGAAAATGGCGACGTAATCCTCTCAGCTTCTTGTTGGGATTGTGAATCGTTAAACGACGCATCGATTTATTCTTATAAAATATGATTATCGTAAGCTGTTGAAAAAAGTGCTTAGAAGCACTATTTATCAGAGACACACTATTGCCGATGTAAGTTCAACCGGCAACTTTGACTAACCTCTTTCCCTGAAAAATACCATTTATCTTTCGTAATTGCTCTCGACTCAGAAATGAGAATTTCTCCGGTTTATCCAAGTTGAGAAGGCCTGTTTTCTGCTGGCTACCTGATCCTGAAAATTGTATCATTGATCGAAGATGAACAATGGTCATCAGCACAGAACATTCCTGTTACTCAGAGAGATTCAATGCATGTTTGAAAATGAAATCACACTCAACCAATTCCTGTTGGATCAGCTCGCAACCATGATGGCGGATTTACCTGCGGAGTATCTCTTTACGCCGGGGCAAGGGCATGGACATCCTCCGGTCTGGATTCTGGGTCACCTCGCGATTGTTGGTGAAATGGGACAGACGTTTCTGGGAGGGAGCTTGACGCATCCTAAATGGGCTCCCCAGTTTGGCCCCGGATCGAGTGATGAAGTTCAGCCGGACACAAGCTTGACGTGTGAAGTGCTGATCGATGCGATTACGAGTGCTTACGAAACATTGAGAACATTGGCGGCCAACGCGGATGCAGTAGCAATGGCACAACCTCATCCGGTCGAACTGTTGCACGGCACAGCCATTGAAACGAACGGGCAACTGCTGGCGCATATACTAACTAGCCATGTCGGCTTTCATCTGGCGCAACTCTCCAGCTGTCGCCGTGAACGTGGTATCGCCGCTCTGTTTTAAGAAGTTGCTTGCCTGCATGTTAGACAACTCAATATTATTGCATCACAGACAGGACTGTTCTCCATGTTTTACCGTGCTGTATCTTTCATACCCTGCTTCTCACTGATTATAGGAAGTCTGCTTTGTCCTTCGCTGCAGGCAGCAGAGAAAAAGCCGACAGAACAATTCACCATCGTCACATTTGGTGATTCCACGACGGCAACTCGTGGGCCGCTGAACGTGTATTCAAAGATTCTTGCGAAAGAACTCCCACAGTTGGGTTTTCCCGTCAAAGTGATCAATTCTGGAATTGGGGGAAATAATACGGAGCAAGCGAAAGCGCGTTTTGAAAAAGATGTGTTACGCCATCGACCCGATCTCGTGGTGATTCAATTCGGAATTAATGATTCGGCCATTGATGTGTGGAAAAATCCACCTGAGACCAGATCGCGTGTTTCCAATGAAAAATATGAAGCCAATCTGCGCTCCATGATTCGAACTTTGAAAAAGAAAAACATTTCCGTCATCCTGATGACTCCTAATTCCATGCGCTGGAATGTGAAAACCAAGCAGCTCTACAACAAGCCGCCTTATGATGCAAAGAATCCGGATGGATTTAATGTCACTCTCAAAAAATATCTTCCAACGGTTCAAAAAATCGCGAGAGAAGAAACAGTGCCACTCGTCGATGTTTATGCGGCTTTTGAAAACTATGCGAAACAGCCCGGCCAGTCAGCCGATGATCTCTTATCCGATGGAATGCACCCCAATACAAAAGGCCAGAAGATGGTGGCTGATCTTTTGATCCCTCAAATTAAAGCGATTCTAGAGAAAAAGAAACCCTGACTTTCAATAGCAGAACAGTCGATTTTTTGATTCAACCGCTGTATCGTATGAAAGTCTCTCTGTTGTTCAGAATTTCAAACAATGAGAGAGATCGCTGTTTTCAAAGATATGAAACGCGTACAAAGGTAAATCAACAATGCAAACTTTGGCATCTCTCGATTATGCCATCATTCTGGCTTATCTGATTGGAACACTGGCATTGGGTCTGTATATCGGCTCCAAAATCAAGACCGGTTCCGATTACTTTCTGGCCGGTCGACGACTTCCCTGGTGGGCCATCGGCATGTCACTGGTCGCAACCGATATCGGTGCCGTCGACATTGTCGGTACTGGTGGCGCCGCATATCAGCATGGATTGGCCGTTGGAAACTTTGAGTGGATCGGCTGTGTCCCGGCCATGATTATCGGAGCGTTTGTGTTCATTCCCTTCTTCTGGCGGAGTGGCGTTTACACGATCCCGGAATATATGGAACGTCGATTTAATGTCGCGGTCCGCTCTGCACTCGCTGTCTGCTGGATTATTTTCATGGCTTGTAATCTGGGAATCATGCTACTGGCTTCCGCGAAAATGATGCACGTGCATCTGGGTTTGACCGTCAATCAATGTATTTATCTCACCGCATTTCTGGTCGGCGTCTATACGATTTCAGGTGGTCTGGCAGCAGTCGTTTATACAGACATGATTCAATGCCTGATCATGATTGGTGGCTGTCTGCTGGTGCTGGTATTGGGCATCATTGATCTCGGTGGTATCGAACAGTTTCACACCAAAATCAAACAGCAAGAGCAAATACAGAGGCAGAAACAAGCCGAATCCGCGGCCGAACAACAAACACTCAATACAGCACAGAACGAACTGCATACCTCACTCATCCTGCCCGCTGATGCGGACACGCCCTTCCCCTGGACGGGAATTTTCTTTGGGCTGGCTTTGATTTTGAGCCCCGCATACTGGATCGGCAATCAGGCCATTGTGCAGAGATCACTGGGTGCAAAGAGTGAATTTGATGCGAAAGCCGCCTATGTCTGGGGGGCGTTATTAAAAAATCTGATTCCCGTTGTTGTTGCAGTACCCGGCTTAATCGCGTTTGTGAAATTCCCGGAACTGACAGACGGAGATCAGGCGTTTCCCGAGTTGATTTCGCATTTGCTACCGGTCGGTTTGAAAGGCCTGTTCCTGGCCGCGTTTCTGGCGGCTTTAATGTCCAGCATTGATTCTTATCTCAACTCCGCTTCAACGATTGTGACCAACGACTTTTACAAACGCTTTTATCGCAGAGATGCCAGTGATCAATCTCTCTTGAAGATCGGCCGCATCGTGACACTGCTACTTGTATTCTGGGCGATTGGTTTTTCGTTCTTTCTAATGAAACGAAGCGAAGGTATTTATACGATCTTCCAGACATTAATGGCGTTCTTCCAGGGACCCGCGTTGGCGATTTTATTAACCGGTCTGTTATGGAAACGGGCAACCGGGATCGCCGCCTTTGTTGGTTTCATAGTAGGAGTCTGTTTCTCAATCACTCTGTTTACACTGAATCAGGAAGCCGTTTATACATGGCTGGATATTGATCCCCTGTTCCAGATTTCAGAACCGTTTCTGTACTTTTCGATCTGGGCCTTTGTGGTCTCATTCTCTCTGATTGTCATCATCAGTTTTCTCACGAAGCCTGAGCCATCAGAAAAAATTGAGGGCCTGGTCTTCGGCACAAAACCAAAAAGGAGGCAAGCATGACGCCTCTCCATCATATCGGTAATTTCATTCGTGACCTGGTTGTTCAGATTCCACTCTGGTGTGTGCGCGCCCTGTTTTTGGGAACTTTGATTGCCGTCTTTTTGTGGGTCTTACGGCTACCACGGGAAACCACGACACCGGACAATGCGACTCACTGGTATCAAAACTTGAAAATATGGGCCTGCCTCGCTTTGGCAATTCAAATCGTGATTTACAGCATCTTTTGACACAGCCCATCGATTGACAATGATACATGGTGCTGAGAGAGAATGCTTTGCTCTGGCAAGCTCTGAGAATGCTTACTTCTTTTTCTTGATCGTCAACCAGAGGTAAGGCAGTTGTAGGTCTGGTTTGGGACGCGCCGTATTGCGTTTGGGACTGATGCCTTTAATGACTGCAGTCGCGAGATGCGTCTTTGTTTTGTCTTTCAGACTGGTGCCTTTGATTTCGAGAGGCCCCTGAAATACCGTATCTGGCTTGGCTTCCAACTTCAATTTGACTGACTTCTCGGTCTTCTCTTTGACTTTGGAAATGATCGGCTTACAAGTGACCCCTTTCGGCAGACCGACCAGACTGATTTCAATGTCATCACTGAAACGAGGGCTCAAACGATTAATCGTGACTTCAATCTCTAGTGGCTTCCCACCAGTTGTGAGCGTGTATTGTTCTGCCGACGTCTGCAGTTTGAAATCGGTTGTCGTGGGTTCGATCGTCAACAGGTAGACATAACGAAAACCGCCGTGTTGAAAACGGTCAGTCACATGTAATTGATATTCGCCATCAGCGGGAATTTTGTAGATTAAGCGTGCATCGAAATAATTCCGTATCGGATCATCGATCTCTTTCAGCAGTTTGCCTTTGGCGTCAAACAGTTTTAGATGAGCATCCAACGGATAACCCAACGCATGCGAGTCGACCTGAAACGTCAGGCTTTCCCCTTTCTTTGCGTTGAATCGATAAACGTCGATCTCTTCCGACTCTGAAATTTTTCCAGTTACACTGCTGGGAGTAGAAAGCAACTGTCCCTTTTCCTGTTGGCTCTGCTTGGATTCCAGCAAAACCGGGTGAGGACTGAGTGGAATTTTCAGCCAATTCGCCAACTGAGGATGACTGACCAGCGCCTTGTCATCAGAATGCTCTGCTACAGGCCGCAATGATTTGAGACTGTCAGTCAGATTCCAGCCTTCCAATGTTACCGGTTTGGCAGTCTCATAATGGTGGGCGAGCGGCAAACTATGATCGACAAAAGGCCCCGTTGAAAGGGTTAATCGATAGACGTAAGAAGCAGCGCCGGCAAACCGGATCGTGCTGTTCGGGTCTGCGGGAAACGCAAATGTTCTGATATAATAAGTGCCGTCCGCAGGAGCGGTAAACACAATGCGTGGATCGAACCAGAGTGTGTCATCGATATGGGAAAGTACGGTTCCCCGATGATTGAGAATTTGAAGCACGCCATCCATGGGAGAACCCAACTGCTCGTTGGCAGTGAGTGAAGCGACCAACGTCTCTCCCTTTTTCAGTACAACCTGATACGTATCGACATCGCCGCTTTTGGATAACACGCCGTTGATGGTGACGCTCGGCTGTTTATATTTTTGTGCGTGAGCCAGATCATTGTTGGGTTCGGTTTCGGATTGCTCAGGAAGTGTACCCACTACAAACGGACGGATTCCCGAAGCACCTTCCGCATTATGAAACCTCAGCCAATACAGGCCAGGGCGGGCCTTTGCATCAATTTGGATCGAAAACTGTTTTTCCTTACCTTTGGCTGGTTTCTCCGGAATCACAACCTTCAAACCGGGAGCCGATGTCCAGACAGAAACCGGCGCGGTTCCCAAAGTTTTATCGACAGTGACATTAACCTTCTGACCAACCTGTCCCCCCGCGGGATTAAGATAACGCACACTGGGAGGTGCCGCTGTGACTTGAGTGATCAGACTGAAAACCAACGACATCGAGACAACAGTAGACAGAATCCGAGCGGTAGATGACATCGTTAAATCATTCTCAATCAGGGTCTAAAGGTTTATGCGAATAACTCGGGAATCGGAGTCGGATCGCTGACCAGATGCGAGGGCCGCCCTTCCGGCGTATATAAAACTTTGTCAGGATCGATGCCCATTTTGGTGTAAATGGTCGAGACAAAATTTTCGGGGGAGAGAACACGTTCCACGGCAGAATAACCGGCTTTGTCTGTCGCTCCCAGAGCGAGACCGCCGGGAGTTCCACCACCGGCCATCAAAACAGACATCGCGTTTGACCAATGGTCACGACCGCCGCCCGCGTTGATTTTCGGAGTGCGACCAAATTCGCCTAGTGCCAAGACCATTGTCGTATCCAGCAAACCGCGCTCATCCAGATCTTCGATCAACGTGGCGATCGTATTTTCGAAAGCAGGCATGCGACTCCTGAATGATTTGAATAAGCCGCCATGGCTGTCCCATCCACCTTCATAGAGGGTAATGAAGGGGACACCTGCTTCTGAAAGTCGACGGGCAAGTAACGCGCGTTGACCGAAAGGAGTGCGGCCATATTTATCTCGTAGCTCTGCTGATTCGCCATCTACTTCAAATGCCTTTTGTGCCTCGGTGGAAGCAACCAGGCTGAAACCCTGTTCGTAATATTCATCCAGATTCATCACCGGATCACCGGCGACTTTGTCTTTAATGCGCTTCAGCTGATCCACCTGTTGCCGTAAATCACGGCGGGTTTGATAGCGGTCATCAGTCAATCCGTTGGGTAACGCCAGGTCGCGAACACGGAAACCTTTGTTATTCGGATTATCAGATACGACAAAGGGAGCAAATTTAGCACCCAGGAAGTTGGGGCCCCCGGAACGCGACATCCTGGGCATGGAAAAGTATGCTGGCAAGTTATTGATTGTTGGTTTTTCGTGCGCGACGACAGACCCCATACTAGGGTGAAAACTGACAAAGGAACCACAGCCCACAGGAATACGTGGCGGTGCTCCTGTCATCATGTAGTGATTGCCCGCACCATGATTTCCCTGGTTATGACGTATCGAACGCAGTATCGAAAACTTATCAGAGATCGAAGCCAAGCGTGTCATAAGCTGAGAAAATTGAACTCCGGGAACCTTCGTCGAAATAGGGTTAAATTCCCCTCGAATTTCCACAGGTGCATCTGGTTTGGGGTCAAACGTTTCATAGTGAGAAGGCCCGCCGTCCATCCAGATCAGAATCACGCTTTTAGCCTTGGCTTTGGGCTGCTGAGCGGAAGTCCCTTTGGCTATTCCCTGCAAACGTAACAGATCGACCATTCCCAAACCTGTCATGGCGCCCAGGCCAAGCTGCAGGCAATTCCGTCTGGTAATTCCATTACAATTCTTTGAAACGTTCATCATTTCTAGTCCTGTATTTTTGTCGTAAAAATAAACTTAACTGTCAGGGTAGGGGGTCTAATTTTTGAAAAGGTATTCCGGAGTATTCAATAGCGCCCACATCAGATCTTCAATGATTTGCTGACGATTGGCTTTTTCCTTTTCAAACAGGGAACGCCCCAGTCGTTTTTCTTCCATTGTCGGATAACGTGAATAAGCCGTCAGATATAATTCTTCCAATATTTGATCGGGGGTCATTTTACTTTTTGCCCATTTGGCACTGTTTCCCTCTGGTGATTGAATGCGAGAATACATTTCGCGCGAGTTCATCATGTGCAGAACCTGCACGACTGTCGTTTCCGTAGTTCGTTCACAAGGAGGATCCTGATTCGGATCGGGGCGCCCAAATGAATCCAGAAAGACCGAGCTCACCCGATGTGTCCATAGCTGCTTCGCGGTTGAATTTGCGGGCATCGCTAAGAATGAATCGGGAACGCCAATCACTTCACTGATGCTGTCCAGCAAAACTTCTGCTCGCAAACGTTGTCTGTAAAATCGCGAATAATTGCGGCTATCACCCACATTGGTCTCATTGGGCAGGGAACTTAAACTGTAAACATATGAGCTGAGAATCGTTTTAATGTATTCCTTTTGATCGAATTTCATGTCCCGGAAATGTTTCCCCAAAGCCTTCACCAATGGTCCATTGGTGGGAGGATTACTTTCGCGAAAATCATCAATCGGTTCCACAATTCCGCGGCCCATGAGATCAGCCCAGATACGGTTCGCACTCACTTCGCCAAAGAAATGATTCTGTGGTGAAATAATCCAGTCAGCCAGAATTTCACGAGGATCCTGGTTCGGTTTGAGTTCAGGGACTTTGCCAAACAATGGCCTCGGCGCGAGTACCTCATTTGTCAGTGGGTGCCTCACACTTCCCGAATTTGATGTAAAGACCATTTCCTCTGAGCCTGAAATTGGTGCGGAAATTCCGCGGCCCTTTCGACCCAATTTTGCAAAGTAAGCTGCAAAGCTATAGAAATCGTCCTGCCCCCAGACTTCTGAAGGGTGATGGTGACACTGGGCACAGCTCAAGCGAATTCCCAGAAACAGTTGGCTGACAATCGTTGTGAGTTCTTCAGGTTTGCGACGATCACGAAACATGGTAACTGCACCGTTATGCCACGTCCCTCCCTTAGCAGTCAGTAATTCACGCGTGAACTGATCGAGGGGCTTGTTCTGGTGGAATGATCGTCGAATCCAAGCATCATAATTTAACACGGTTTTGATGCCCACATGATATGGGTTTGGCCTTAACATATCAGCCCATTTATTAGCCCAGTGATCACCAAACTCCGGTTGCTCAAGAAAATAATCAATCAGTCGCTCGCGCTTGTTCGGAGAGCTATCTTGTAAAAACGCACGGGCTTCTTCTGCCGTGGGAGTTCGACCAATGATGTCCAGAGAGACGCGTCGCAGGAACGTGGCATCATTCACTGGCTCAGAAGGCTTGAGACCATATTTTTTGAGCTTATCCCAAACCAGACCATCGATAAAATTGTTGCGAGGCAACTTGGCATAATAACTGTCGGGTACAGAATTCTTCGAAGGAACCGTTACACTCAGTGAAGCAAAATTTCCTAAATAACGGGCCATGATCGAGGCCTCACCCATCAGTGAGCCAGCGGTGACCAAACCATGTTCGTCCACGGAGACATAGACACTTTCACTCGACATATATTCCGCGAGATCGGTGATATCTCGCGTGGAACCATCGCTGTAATGCGCGGTGACCACCATCTGCTGTTTTGTTTTGGGCTGCATGATCCGCTCGGTTGGCTCTGCCGAAATCTTGACAAGTTTCGGTGTCTCGGCAACCGCACGTGTCGCACCCTCCGCGATCCACTGTTCGAGAATATGATAATACCTGCTGTTCTCAGGTAATTTCTTACCTCCGCCGTGGGGAACTTTCCCGGCGCCCTTCAGCAAAACGAGACTCTGATCCGGTGCCAGTGGAGAGGCACGTCTTCCGCGCGATTCTTTCGTAAGCGCGCCATAATCAAATTCGGGATCGAAAGCAAACATGGATAATTGAAATCCACCCTGACCACGTTGTTTCCCATGACACGAACCACCATTACAGTGAAATCGGGAAAACATGGGATGCACGTCGCGCTCGAAATCAATCAGAACCCTTTGGTCAAAGTCTTTCACTTCGACGGGAACTTTAATTTTTTGCGCACCATTTGAAACTGTGATGGTAGTGGAACCGTTGGAAACAGGCAGAATCACCCCTGCAGCGCTGACCTGAACTATGGCGGGCTGATCAGACTTAAACTGAACGTCTCGAGTATAATCCAGAGGTTGATTCTCTTTGAGAACCGTCACCAATAATTGCTGCCTGGCTCGATTGCCATTCAACTGAACTTTTGCTGGATAGGCTGAAAGCTGTGATGATTTTAGAGGAGCATCCGCTGCCTGCACCGAAAGCGCAGAAAGAAATATCAGACAACTGATGCATTGATAGATTAGAGACTTCATCTCGATGTTCTATCCCAATATTGATAGGTAAGGATACGCTGTGAGGCTTGGCAGTAGCAGTGCTACGAGGAATGTCAGGAAGGTGTTAATAGCAGACACACAAATCACATAAGCAACCCTGATAGCACTATCTCTTCTATCATCCGGGTGCCCGCTTATATATATTGTCGCTTATATTCCCTATTCGTCAACTTCCATTTAACAACTTTATTTACGAAACACACTCTAGAATACCTTCACTGAGTGGCAAAAACTACCCTTTATCGCAAAAGCAATCATCTGTACACTCATCTGTAAGCAGAACTACGGCTGTTATGCGGTTTATTGCATCTTTTCCAGCTCGGATCTGACATATCCGATTTTGTCACTGATGGCAAAATTTGTATTCCAGGGCTGGGGAAACAGAATCGCCTGCCCCCCATGTTCCCGAAACAAATCTACATTCTTATGCTGATCGTCAATCAACACCACATCCGGTTTTGCCAATAGATACTTTTGAGTGCCGATCATGAAGTCCATGAAATGTGGTTCTTGAAAATGCTGTCGCAGCCATTCCACTTTGGCCGAGGCACAGGCAGCACTGCGGCTGGGAGAAGTGCTAATCGTAAAGGGAGCCGTCTGTTTCAGCAGTACGAGTAGCTCATTCAACCACGGATAAGGGGGAAACTCTTTCCAGAACCGGCCTCCCAAAGCGTCAACGGGTTTCCAGAATTCGTCTTTCGTCATGCCCGTCACACCCGCGTAATCTGCCTCTCCCTCAGGCCAGTTCTCGGCCAAATGCCCCTGACCATGCAACTCCAGGATCGATCCCATAAAATCAGAGATCACGCCATCCATGTCCAGTAATATATGTCGCACAGCCATAAAGGTTTTTTCTCTGCAGGAAGATACTTTGATGATATAACGGTATGATTACCTATTGAGCATATAATAAAATTGAATCAACAGCCAGAGTGGCGATGTCTGATTTTGACTATGGAACAACGCAAATGACAAACTGGATAGAACTGGGAGAGGCTTCAGAAATTTCTCCCGGTGATCGTAAATCATATTCGATCAAGGGCACCGAGATTGCGGTGTTCCATGTCGTTGACGATCTTCAGCTCGGAAAATTTTATGCTGTCGATGATTCTTGTCCGCATCAGGGCGCCTCACTGATCGCAGGGGAGGGATCTGGCACCGAAGTCAGCTGCCCATTGCATGACTGGAGTTTTGATGTAGCTACGGGGGAATGCTTTGACTTTCCCGAATTTCCTCTGACTCGCTATGAACTCAAAGTAGAATCCGGCGTGTTACTGTTGGACGCGTCCACGATTGAGGAGCCAGACATCCCTCAAAATCCTTTTCTGGTTCGCTATGGCTCCATGGGGTGGGTCGATCAATTCTCAGCAGAAGAGAACGCCGTTTATGCACACCGCGAACGAGTGATCTTAAAAACCAGTCGCGGAGAAGAGGTCGGAGAAATTCTTTCCTCAGTCAGTATGCAGGAAAATCCTGTTCCCTCAGCAGGCACAATCCTGCGAGAATTCACTCCAACAGACCAACAGACACTCTCCCGTCAGGAAGATGTGACCGCCCCCGTCTTCCAGGATTGCCAGAAACTCATTCAGGAACGGGGGATGCCTTCTGAAATCATTGACTGTGAGCAATTGTTTGATCAACAAACGGTTGTTCTGTATTATCTGGGCAGCCGGATGCCCGCTTTGGAAATTCTCGCTCAGGAGCTCAACGCCAATTATCCCTGGCGAATTATATTTCACCCCGTCGATGAAACACCCGCTGCGTCAGGTTGTTCCAGTGGCGGATGTGGCTGCGGTTAAAAATGAAATGACGTTCCTGAATGTATCCCTGCTACAACGATGCAAAGCAGGAGCGAGAGACTTGCCACAACAACATTAACTTCCCCGACCAATGGAATTCATCATGAGCAATTCAATCAACCGGCGTTCATTTCTGAGTACCTCACTGGGTGCAGCAGCTACCACCGGATTAGGAGCAGCGGCGGCATCAGAATTGACAGCCGCTGAAGACAAACAACATGCGTCTGCCACACCAAAAAAACAAAAGCCTATTCAGAATGATACGATCTTACATGCGAGAAAAGTGGCACTTGATATTTTAAAGCCTACGCCAAAACAACTGGAGCATGGACTCCAGCTGCATGCAGATTCACTGGTGTTTGACTCTTATGGCTTTGCACCGCGGGCCGCCGTTGACGGGGACCGGCTGGCTGCGGCCATCAAAGAAAATGCTTCACCAGCGGAGCTCAAGGACATGCGAGAAGACATGTCAATGACACGCTGTGTTACCGACCCGGCAGAGCAACGCGAATTCAAGGAAGCCTTCGATGCTGCCGGCGTCACTTGTATCTTTCAAAACGCCGGCGAAGAAGGGCAGGACCCTCTAACACTGGTCAAGCGACTGGCACGTTTCACTTATACAACAGACATGCTCGCCGACTTTGTATCAAAGGCAGTGACTCCCGCTGACATTCAACAGGCCAAAAAAGAAGGTCGCCACTGTTTGTATCTCACAGGAAATGGCGTTCCTCTGACTCAACAGTGGGTCACCACGACCGACGAAATGAAATACATGCAGATTTTTTACCAACTGGGCATTCGCATGATGCATATGACTTACAATCGACGCAATATGCTCGGCGATGGCTGTGCCGAACCGGCTAACGCGGGCTTAAGTGACTTTGGCAGGACCGTGGTCGCAGAAATGAATCGGCTGGGAATCATCCCGGATGTGGCACATTCCGGATGGCAGACCAGTCTGGAAACCGCGCAAGTTTCAGATCGTCCCGTTGTCGCCAGTCATACCACGTGCGCCAGTCTGCATCACCATATTCGCAGCAAACCGGATAACGTCATTAAAGCCATCGCCGATACCGGAGGCCTGATCGGCATCTGCTGTATTCCCCGATATCTGGGAGGTAAGGGCGATATCAGCGCGCTCTTAGACCACGTCGATTATGTCGTGAAAAAATTTGGCATTGACCATATTGCCATCGGCACCGATGTGGCTTATTCATCACGGAATGGCGCATTGGAACGCAAGAAAGTCCCCCGCGCTCCGCGCTCTCGAACAGCCTGGCGCAGCTTGTGGCCCGCTGATCCGTTCGTCGAAACACCAAATATGCGGATCAGTGTTTCCTGGACAAATTGGCCTTTATTTACCGTCGGTCTGGTTCAACGTGGATACTCTGATTCCGACATTCAAAAAATTATTGGCGGGAATATTTTGCGGGTTTGTGAGCAGTCATTTTCCTGAAACAACACGAGATCGATTTCCCTCTGAGTGAGCCCCAATATGAGAGTGTTAATCACAGGTGCGGCAGGTTATGTAGGTCGCTACTTCGCACGCCATTGGAATACAGACGATGAATTGATTCTGGGTGACATTCACCCGGATGAAAATGATCCACGCTTTATCGCCCTGGATATCACCGACGCGACACAAACACGCGCCGCCATACAGGGCGTTGATGCCGTGATCCATCTGGCAAAACAGGCCGATGAAGGCCCTATGGAAGGGGATGACCTGAACGGGAAACGTTTCGACGTCAATGTAAAAGGAACGTTCAACCTGCTCGAAGCAGCCCGAGACGCTGGTGTGAAGCGATTCGTCTTTACCAGCACAGTGATGACGGTTCTCGGCTATCAGGCACCAGAGTGGATTGAATCCGATGCCGACCCGAAGCCGGTAGGCTCGTATGCACTGACGAAACAACTGTGTGAAGTAATGTGTGCACATTATGCGCACGCGTTTGGAATGTCGATCGTCTGCTTGCGCATTCCCAAACCCATCGACCTGGAACAACCTCTATGGAAATCTCACCCACTCCGTCCTCAATGGGTTCCCTTCCCCGATCTGATGCAGGCTTTCCAAAAATCGCTTACGGCTGAAATTGAGGGTTGTGAAGTGATTACCATTGTGGGAGAAAGCTCGAAGCGTCGCTGGGATCTAAGCAAAGCCCAGAAAATACTGGGTTATCAGCCCTCTTTGATTCCCGAAGAACTGGGTTTTGAAATGGGAACTGAGGACCAGCCCATTCCGCCAGAATCGACTTATGCCTGAAACAAACGCGGGAGGCCAACAACTATTTTTCAATGCGACAGTAAGGGAGTGCTTTTTCGAGCTTCGCGATTCCCTCTTCTGTGATTTCCGAACCGTCAATATAAAGCGTGCCCAGATTTTTCATCTTTTTGAGTGATGGAATACATTTATCATTCACATTGGTGTTCCGCAGATTCATATCTACGATATTCTCAAGCACTTTTATCTCCGTGATTCCGGCATTGCTCACCTCAGTATCATTCAGTTCCAACCATTCCATATCTTTCATCTTCGCCAAATATTTCATTCCGTCGTCTGTCACGTCTGTATTGCGTATCCAGAGTCGCTGCAAGCGGGTCAGTCCTTTAATTTGCTTGAGACCAGCATCTGAGATATGTGTATCACGCAGCAAAAGTACTCGCAATTTTTTCAAACCCTTTACATGCGAAAGGGCTTCATCAGAAATCTGCGTTTCAGAAAGACCTAACGTCTCCAGACTCTTCAGACCAGCAATATGAGCCAATCCAGCATCGGTAATTTCCAATCCGGTGAGAAAGAGCTCTTTCAGATTTTCCAATCCCTTCAAGTGTTTCAAACCGGCATCTGTGACCTTGGTGCGCGAAAGATTGAGCACTTCCAGATTGGTCAATTTTTTGAATTCCGCCAAACCAGTATCTGAAACGGGGATCCCATGCAGCGTAACTTCACGTAAGCTTTTCAAAGGCTTAATATGGACCATTCCCTCGTCGGTAACTTTGGAACCGGACAAGTCCAGCTTTCGAAGTTTTACCAAACGACCGAGATAGACCAACCCTGCATCGACTAGCTTGGAACCTGAAAATGAGACTTGTGCGATATTGCCGTTATAGTCCATTTTCAAATTAGCGCTGATTTCTTTGAGCGCTTTGATATCTGTTTCCAGCGTTGATTCCTGGGGTTCTTCCTGTGAATCTGTAGAAACTTTGCTCATTTTTGATAGCCCATTAGGAATAGATCAGCCTGTGAGAAATGAGCTTTCGCCCATAACATGACTTCGCAGAGTGCTCACAAAACCAGAAATATATGAGATTATGACCACTGAATTCTGCCTATAACGCTGCCTTTTTACATAACAGCGCATTTTTTTAATATACACATTAATCACGGAATACGCATGTGTACGAACGATCTTTTTTAATCGGGAAACCAGAACCAGTCAAATCACTTTTTAACTGATTCGGGCCAATTTAGATTTCGAAGAATAAAGGCAAACGTATTGTTTCCGTTGATGGTATGTGGTCCATCAAAGAATTCAATCTCCGTTCGCTCTCCAATTCCCATCTGCACATAAAATCTTCGTACTTTGGCGTATTCAGCTGCCACCCATTCATCGGGGGCAACTCCGTCATCGTGTCCGCGTTCCACCATGAAGGGCCGCGGGGCCATCAAATACGAAAGCTCTGCATAGTTTGCAACATGGCCCATATTCCATTCGAAGATTTCGTATTCACCACCAAACACATAACTATAACGACTGGAACTGTCCGCATTTTTCCGTACCCACTCGTTAAAGTCAGCTGAGCAAATGGAAAATACATATTGTTTTACGAACGGAGGCACACGAACGGCTGTTTTACCTCCATAAGAAAGTCCGTAAAAACCAATTCGCTTGCCGTCAACAAACGGAAGCGAATCAAGCCAGGTCAGAGTACGTTCATGCTGAGGAATGATATAACTATAGAGCGAACGCTGCATCGGGTTGGATTTTCGTTGAAGTGTACGAAAGCGATCGGTACCTCGATACGGATTCTGCGGTGCATACACAATAAGACCTTTTTTCACCAGTTGCTCACTAAAGGCTTTGTAATACCCATATGACCTTCCTTCTGAAACAATCGTATCCATCGGTGTGCCTTCCAGACCATGCTGGCAGACTATAACCGGACGTTGCTCTCCCGGTTTGAGATCATTGGGAACCAGTAAAATTCCACCGGCAACGACTTCGGGAAACACATCCAACATGACTTCATATGCCTGGTATTGTGCGTGCTGAATCACTTTTCGTGTTTTGACATTCAATGGAACAGCCGTTGTGGGATCGGGAATCCGACCAATCAACTCGTCATACACTTTCGAACGCAGACGATCAGAATCTTTTTCCCACAGTTCGACGGACTTATATTTTCCAGGCTGCCATTCTTTGTCACGATACCGGGCAGACTTGTTGAGTACCTCCTGAGTGAACTCATTCATTTCATTAAACTGCTGCTGTTGTCGAGCAACGGGATCAATGACAATCCCGTTGGCAACCCGCTTCAACTCAATCGGCAATGGACGTTTCTTATTCATTCTGATTCTCAAATCAAACAAAAAACGTTGTCGGGCTTGATTTGATCCTGCGGGGTCCGTGCCATCACCGGAAAAGACAAGTGTCAAATTTTCCTTCAGTCCCAGTTGTTCAAATACAGGCACCACGCGCTGAAATTCAGCACGTACCGAATCTGGTGACGCCACTTGAATTACTCCAGGAGCAGCCGTCGCCCTGATCCCTTTTTTGGCCTTTGGTGGCCCGTCAACAACGGGAACAGAACAAGCTTCGATTAAACATGATCGTGGCGCGATCATCGAAGCAATTTCCGCATCCCCAAACTCTGTGAGCTGGCTCCAGACATTTCGATAAATAGGTTCCTGCCAGACATTTTCACGCTCTTGAAAATATCCAGCGACCCAGGTCGATTTAATTCGATAATCGGCGGCCCCGCTGAATAAAGCTAATAAGGCGCCTTCACCAACGCCAACGACTCCTATCGGTAAAATGCGACGATTTTTTTTATCCAATCGTTCAAACTGATCGACGGCAGCCATCACTTTTTGTACTTCATAGCCTATTACATGGCGTCCCATTTCGAACGACATTCGATAGATAAATTCCCGGTGCGACTGATTGGAATAATAAACGTTCGGATGACCAGAGAAATCAGAATCCCGACTGATGAGCGTGGGGATCACCACCTGAATTCCCGATGCAGCCAGCATCAGTGGAATTTGCGCCGACTTGGGAACGCCGGGTTTCAGTCCGATAAACATTTCAGGTGTCCAGTCAGCATCAGGCAAAGCAACCACACGTGCTTTGATGGCACCGTTTGGCTGCAATAAGAGTCCCGCCGCCGTCATTCCATCCAACACGCGCCATTGAACAACATGCACTTTAAACTGAGGACATTCCGCTATGACAGACTGACCTTCTGTCGTCGTCAATAATTCAAATCCCGGTCCAGCCACACGAGGATCAACGGCTCCGATGATCGATTTGAATCGGTTCCGATTTTCCTTGATACTATCAACAAAAGCTGCATGACTGCTGAAATCATAGTGCCATTTTTGGGGACGTAAGGCCGGTGACTTTGCCAATGCATTCAACGCATAACGATCGATGCCTGCCACCATATGTTCGTCAAGAGGTACCGTCAACTTCAGAGGTTTGGTCCCCGGCAGCACTTCAGGAAACTCCAGCGCTTGCGCAGAAACCAGAGAAGGAAAATATACGAACAAAAACGTAACGAGAAGCAGGGCAGGGAATCGCATTATTCTGATCCTGATCGGTGAAAGTGAAACCGGTGATTTTCTATGACAAATAAGTTCGTATCGTTTGATGCCGTGTTTATTCGACTTTTTTACCGAACAGGAGAATCTCATCAAAATTGCCGGTATCGTCGAACGAACCAATCCCCACTCGTCCCGATAAAAATGTTTTGTCATTCGCTGTCATGACCGGCTCCTGCATATCATCAAAATATATTTTGATGGAACCAGATTTGGTATCGCGAACAACACGCGCGTGATGCCATTCATCATCCCAGTTCGTACCGGCGGTGGTCTTTGTAGAAATCTTGGTACGAGGTTTACCATTAACAATAAAAATCTGGTTGGCGTGATCATCCATCTTTTTTCCGAAATGCACATAATAAAAATGAGCGTTATCCTGGTATCCAAAAAACAGGCATAAAGATCGATGTCCATAATCGGGAATCGTAGACTGTAATTTCACATCCAACAGGAAATCACTAACCGAAATATTTTTCAATAACGCACGATTATAAGGCGAGCGAACCGGTGGTTTATAATTACTTTTTTTCTTGATGAGACTGAAAGCGTGGTTGTCTCCCTGATGAATGACTTTCCAGGCTTTGTCGTCCGTAGGCTCCCAATGTTTGGAATTTCCCGATTCAAAATTTTCGTGAAACAGCAAAGGTAGTCCCTGCATTTTCTGCGGAACCTCTCCTTTTTTGAGTGTTTTCAGAGGCGCGGGATCCTGGGCCCCAAGAGATTGAATTTCAGCGAATGAAAACAACATAAGTCCTGTCAACAGACTGGCTGATACTAGGAACCGCAACATGGAATTGCTCCTGTTTCAATGAAAGATAGCAACCGGAAAATTATACACATCATATTAGAATGCGCAAAATCGTACGGATGATGGGTGGGTTTCTGATCTTGTGTCAGGCCCTATGAGACAGGATTTCGCCCTGCTTTTCAAGCATCAGGACGTTTTCGCGGTTTGCCAAGAGGTCCTTGACCCGGTTTTCGCTCGCGAGAAGGACGGTCTCCACGATCTTGGGGACCATTCTTGCGGCGATCTTTCATATTCTGCATCCGGTCTTTGCTTCCACGCTTGAACGGATTATCAAAGCCGGGTCCTTTCATATTGATCCCACGAAATAATTGGGGAACCAAAGTATTGAACTCTGCCGATTTTACCTTAATTATTTTTCTGACCTCTGCAGGTTGATTTTTCTGTAAGTAGAGATACTTCAATTTATCCTGCATTTCATCTGGTGGATACTTCATCAGGTAATCTTTGGCTTTGGTATCTAATCCCGTCTCAAAAAATTTCTGCAGTGCATCATCAGACGGGCTGTGCTGATCCAGGTCTTGTTTGACAGATTTGACTAACTGATTAATTAACCCTTTCGCCAAAAAGATTGATAACATCTTTTGTTGATTTTCTTCGCGGGGAATCGGTCTTGGCTTGCGTTGCTCGCCTGAATCTCGGAACAAAAATTTATTTTCATTCCACAGTTCGAAAATTCCTTTTCTGACATCTGCGGAAAGCCAGGTGGATCCGTTTTGGTTCTCTTGTTCTTTAGGATGATTCAGTGCTGTCGCTGTTTTTAAAACAGCCAGAGAACGCTCAAATTCAGATAATGACTCTTTCGGCTTGGGATATTCCACCGAACGCGGCAGGCTTCGCTCAATAAGATCGATCACTTCTTTATAGAGATCCGGCGGTAGCGTCGAATTCCTCAAGAGAAACATCATGCGCGGATCTCGAAAATTGATCTCTAGCATTCTTAAAATAAAATAATCAGATCGACTACCGCGGCGATTTGCTTGATTGCCATGAGAACGGAATTTGCGAATCAAATCCATTCGCTCCTGTGGGGTTTTCGCGTTGCGCAAATCTTCCTGCTCCCAGGGAGACAACGTTTTCACCCAGTTACAATAAGAACGCATGACCTGATTCAATTCTGGCTGATTCCGCGTCGCTGCATGAATTTCTCGAAATCGCTGTTTGTCCTGAGCAGACAGCTTTTGAAACTTTTCGTAATTGCGTTTTAACTGTGCACGTTCTGACGATGTCATGGATTCTATTTTTTTGCGGTTCGTGCCTGCGCGATCTTCATCCTGACCCGTTGCTCCCAACAAGATCATCACAAAGAGAACCGTTCCCACACCAAGACCTACGGCGCGCAACAATACAGGCCACAAAGCCGATTCCCGGCTTACAGCCTCAGAAGCTCTGTCGGATTGCCTCTTATCTACTTTTCTGCTGCGCGGTTTCATTGAATGTTCCTGAATGCTGCAACTCTTCCAAAAATTCCAGGCTTTGTACTTCCGAATAGGTATCCAGGTTCTCGATAAACGATAACTCTGAAAGCAAGGGTTCCGACTCTTCTGGAACCCATTGATTGGTAATCATATATCCGAAGAAAATTGAGCATGCCAAACCAATGATCCAGCCTCCAGCGACAGTCGCTTTACGAAGTTGCTCTTGCGTTTTTTTACTCATCGAAAAACCAGACCGGTTCTGGTCTTCTAAAGCCTGCGCTTCCAACTGAATGGTTTTGATCGTGGAGAGCGTATTATTCGTGAACTCCTCCGAGGCTTTCGCAATGGGAAGTCTGTCCAACAATTGCCAGGTCCGTTCCAGAGAGTCCACGCGCACGCGCACTTCTTCATCGCGCGAAAGTGACTGCTCCACTTCAATCGCTTCCTGTTCGCTGACCTCGCCATCGAGATAAGCAACCAGCTTTTCGAGTTCCTGTTCTTTCTGCTCTTTTTTCATCTGAGGACTCTATCAGAAATTTGTTTCGACTTAACCGTTAATATGCTTTTCGAGTTGAACCCGTAAATTTTCCCGGGCTCTTGACAACAATGATTTCACAGCCGCTTCGGACAGCTTCATGGCAATTCCGATATCTGCGTAACTCATGCCTTCAAACTTATGCAACAGCACCGCCATCTGTTGTCGCTCATTGAGTGTCTCCAGTGCCTGACGAACAACCGCCTGAGTCTCTTTCAGACCAGCCTGCCGGGCTGGCATCAATCCCGATTTCTCCATCAATAACTGCTCTTCTGGTCTGATACCCAAAGGACCTGTATCGTGTGGATTGAGATTGACTTCTTTCCGTCGCCCTTTATTTCTTCGCAGGTTGCTGGCCAGATTATTGGCAATCCGAAATAGCCAGGTGGAAAATTTGGCCTTGGGTTCATATTTCGCACGCGATCGATAGATCCGCAAAAATACTTCCTGGGCCAGATCTTCCGCTGCTTCCTGATTTCGCAATAGATGACAAAATATTCCGACAATACGGTCCTGATAGGCGGCTACCAGCTCAGTGAACGCACCTTCATCTCCTTCCTTGGCGCGCAACATCAATTGCACGTCAGGATCTCGCAAATAAGGTGAGTTCAAGATTTCCGTAGTAACCACGACTGAATTCAGACTCCCATCTTCGGGGGTGTATTACCCGCTTGTACTAAACACGCAGCATAACAAAAAGTTTCTCATAGAGTTTGAGAGAAACCCATTTTTGTCTGTTTTCATGCAGGTATGTAGTGGTTATCGTCGCTAAACTTACAAGTTAACACAAGTTGACTTCGTGAGAATTTTTGATGCACAACCTGAATCTTTTCGGGAAATGTCATTCACAGGTAGTCCGCAGATTTGACTCGGTTATGATTGAAGTCGTTCGTAAACCATTTCCTTTGATAAACTATCTGCAAACTACCGAGATGAGGCCCTCTGAGGAAGTTTTATGACGCTGAATTCATTGCCTTTGAGTTATTGCACTAATGTGCATCCAGGTTTGACCGTTGCAGAAATCTTACAAAAACTCGACGAGTTTACGATTCCGATTCAACAACAGTTAGGCGCCCCGCTTGCCGCTGGTCTCTGGTTGGCGGAGCCTGTCATTAAAGAGATTCTCGCCACGCCGGATGGACACATCCGCTTTGCAGAAGAAATTCACAAACGAAATTTGACCTGTTACACGTTGAATGCATTTCCCTTTGGAAACTTTCACAGCGATCGGGTAAAAGAAAATGTGTATTTGCCAGACTGGTCGGACCCGGAAAGGCTGGAATACACGAAAGGTTGTGCACGAGTTCTTGCCGCATTGTTGCCTGAAGATACGGAAGGCAGTATCTCTACGGTACCGCTGGGATTCAAACAATTTGAACATGCCGCTGATTTCAGCGAAACGTGCGTTGAACAATTAATCGAGCTGGCAACGTTTCTCAATGCGTTGAAAGAGGAAACCGGCAGAACCATTCGCCTGGCAATCGAGCCAGAGCCCTTTTGCGTGATTGAATTCACACATGAACTGATTGTGTTTTTCGAACGATTGTATGAAAGGGCTGCAAAAAAACAATTACTGGGGATCGTCAGAGAATATTTGGGAGCCTGCTATGATATCTGCCATCAGGCTGTTGAATTTGAAGATATTCCCGGCTCGATCCGGCAAATCACACACGCCGAAATACGAATCAATAAAATTCACATCTCGAACGCCATCGAACTTACCAATCCGTGGGAAAATGAAGCCGGGCGAATACAGCTCGCACAATATGCTGAACCTCGCTATTTGCATCAAACAATTGGATCTTTAAAAAATGGGGACCTTTATCGGATTGTGGATTTAACCCGCAAATTTTTATTGGCTCCCGATCCCCGTATCAAAGATACAAAAAAATTGCGGGTTCATTTTCATGTGCCCATTGATGCCGTCTCCCTGGGACCATTGGGAACGACTTATCAAGAATTGAGGCATGCTCTGGCGACTGTTAAAGAACTCGATTATGCACCACATCTGGAAGTGGAAACCTACACTTGGGAAGTCTTACCCGACGATCAGAAGCCGACACTGGTCGAAGGATTAACGCGCGAGCTGCAGGCGGCCCAAAAACTCTTGAAAACGCTCTCAGAAATTGACTAAAGTAATCAACCATGCGTAATTTATTACTGGAACTGGAAAAAGCAGTCCAACAGAATCAGCCCGTTTGCTATACCTGTCTGGTAGAAACACGCGGATCGACCCCTCAAAAACCAGGGGCTGCAATGCTCATCTTTCGCGATGGTTCTCAGATCGGAACACTGGGAGGAGGCTGTGTCGAAGCTGAGGTCAAACGGCGCGCCTTGCGACTGATTGATGCTGCTGCACCCGAAATCATGACCTTCCAACTCGACAATGACTACGGCTGGGACGATGGGCTGATTTGTGGTGGACGCATGAAAGTGCTTGTGGATCCCATCACAACAGAGGAAGATTTGCAATACTTCAAAGCCCTGCAGCAACTATTGGCAGGTGATCAGGGCTGCACGGAAGCCATCGTCATTAAACCGGAGGCCGAGGGAGGTGGTAGTGAATCAGACCGGTATTTGATTGATGCGAATTCCAAAATTGTTGCCTGGCGGGGCCAGCAGGAACCACCGGCACATTTATGGAATGGGCTCAAACCGATCCAAAACCGACCAAGACCCTATGTCAGTTCTAACATCGCCTACCTGACCTTTCATCAAACATGCCAATTGGTAGTCGTTGGTTGTGGACATATTGGCCAGAAAGTAGCAGAACTCGCAAACGACGTTGGGTTTGAAATCATTGCCGTCGATGACCGTCAGGAATTCTGTAATTCTGAACGCTTCCCCACTGCAAAGCAATTGATCGTCGGAAGCTTCGATATGGCTCTCTCTGATTTTTCTGTCAACCGGGACACTTTCATTATCATTGTCACACGCGGACATAATCATGATGAAGAAGCGTTGGGACATCTGGCAGAATCGCCTGCACGATACATCGGCATGATTGGCAGCAGGCGAAAAGTCAAGTTGATCTTCGAAGACCTGCTACGTTCGGGTACACCACGCGAGGCACTGGCAAAGGTTCATGCACCCCTCGGTTTCGACATCGGCTCTCAGACCGTTCCAGAAATTGCTCTGAGTATCGTCGCGGAACTGGTCGCTTACCGAAACCTGGACACAATCCCAGAAGGATATCAACGTGCCAGCCTGGTGGAAGAAATTAACGTGACGAACAAAACCAGTTAGAACATACACGCAGATCAATCACCGAAATGGACCGAAGATGACACTTACCAGCACCCGTCATTCTTCCCATTCATCGGGATCTTCTATGTCTTGTTCTTCTGCAGAAAACAATTCATCACTTTTCGATTCGCCTCGACGAAAGACGGCAACCACATCTTCGATCGGTACAACGAATAACACATTATCCGGTTCAAAATCCACGGGAATGGCATCACTGGGATTGAAGAGTACTTTGTCGTATTTTTTGATCGGAAAATCATCATCCCGCTCAATTTGCACGCTGATTTCCACTACGCGTCCGGTAATGTTTGGAATCTCCGCTTTATCAGGAAGTACAATCCCTCCCTTTGTCGTCTGCCGACTTTCATCTTTACGAATGAGAATTCTCATTCCCAGAGGTTCAACCCAGTCAGACACTTAATTCTCCCCGTTGATATCAAGAAATGGTTAACACTCAAATTATGCACGTGATCAAGATAACTTGTAAAACACGCTAAACATAATCATAGTCCATGACCCACTCAAAAAGAACCCCGAAATTCTACACAACCTGCCTGATTCAAAGGTTGATTGCCGGAAGATTGGGATTGTTCACTGATTGCGGCATGAACAAATTTTGAAAAAGAGGCGTTCCGCTCAGCCCTATCACTCTGCTTCTTCCCAGATCACAACGTTGCATTTTATTCCGCTTCTCAATGCTGTATAATTCGCGTAATCGAATGTTTTCCTTAAACGATAAAACATGATCACAACTACTGATAAGTAGATCACAGATCGACCTTATTTTCAAACTTCAGGAGAAAACGATGGACAAGGAAACGATGATAGCTAATCTGAATCAGGATCTGGCGAACGAGCTATCTGCCATTATTCAATATACTACTTATGCTGCGAAAGCCACGGGGCCGTATCGACCACAGTTGACACAGTTTTTCCTTGCAGAAGTACCTGACGAGCAAATGCACGCCCAATATCTGGCAAATAAAATTGTGGCATTGGGAGGAGAACCAACCACTGTTCCCACGAAAGTAGCCGAGGCAAGTACGAATCGAGAAATGCTGGAAGCTGTATTGGTAGCTGAAAGAGCTGCTACAATAGGCTACACCAAACGTGCTGTGGAAGCAGATGAGTTTGGTGACAAAGGTATGGCCGTCCAACTGGAAGACATGGTCCGCGATGAAAGTGGCCATGCAGAAGAAGTCGAACGTATTCTCTGTGACTGGCCTTTATAAGAGCATCACCTCACAATAAAAAAGGGTAAGCCTGAATCTATTGGGCTTACCCTTTTTTTCTGGATGGGCTATTTCGTCAACGTTCCGAAAAAGAATGGCATGAGTTGATGCCCTTTCGGCAACAGCAGATTACTGGCGCTGGCCGTGATTTCATCATAGCATTTCGCCTGATCGGGGCGCACCTGAGTGCCACAAATTCCGAAGGGTACATAACCATGGCTATGTGTCTTTGTTCTCAAAAACGTGGGATGATCGGGACAGACTAAGATGCGATATTCACCTTGCTGTTTCAGGTAGTCGTGTACCGGGCCGACGATATGCTCATCAATGTTTTCCAGAGCCTTCACTTTTTCCTGTGCTTCTCCTTCGTGTGAAGCCTCATCAGTCGCTTCGACATGCACGACGACGAATTCTGATTTCTCCAGAGTTTCAATCGCTGCACGTCCTTTCGCTGCATAATCTGTATCCGTATACCCTGTGGCTCCCTCTACCTCAATGATATCCCAGCCCAGCAAGCTTCCCAATCCGCGCAACAAGTCGACGGCTGTGATCACCGCCCCCGATTTACCAAACTGTTCCTGAAAGGGTTTGAGAGCCGGCCTGCTACCCTGTCCCCATAACCAGATCTGCGTCGCCGCTGGCTGACCATCTGCACGTTTTTGATTTTTGTCTGATTTCAAGAACAGTTTTTTGCTGCGTTCCATCAGGTCCAGTAACAGCTCACTTCCTTTGCCCGAAGGAAGGTCTTGCAGGACTGTCTGATCGGTTAGATCATGCGGGGGCGTCGTCGATGTTCCTGAATCAAAAGGCTGGTCTTCTGCATTTTGTGCCCGGTAGACCAGCAAGTTGCGATAACTGACTCCCTGGTGAAATTCCCATTGAGCATTATTGGCCGTCATTTCCTGAAGCAGACCGATTAGTTCTTCACCCACATCATTGGGAAGCTGTGACGCGGTAAAGCTCGCCATGTTGTCTTTCGTAATGGTCACGAAATTACAACGGATCGCCCAGTCATGCGGACCAAGCTCAATTCCCTGAGCGGCCGCTTCGAGAGGAGCACGCCCGGTATGGTAAACCAGAGGATCGTAACCAAACAGACTCATCGTTCCCACATCGCTGCCTGAAGGCATTGATGCCGGCACAGTGTCGGTTCTCCCTAGAATTCCCTGCGAGACAATCGTATCCATGTGAGGGATGCGAGCCGCCTGCAATGGGGTCTTGCCACCCAACTCTGCCTGCGGTTCATCCGCACAACCATCTGGAATTACAAGCACATATTTCATCTTGGAGACACTAACTCTCGGGCAGGATCAGGAAACGGGAAATGAAAAGAACTATGTTCTCTTCAATATCCCGCATTTGTGATCCTCCTGCAAGTATCCCGAGTCATGAAATTATAACACGACCTGTTTCAGGAACCGCATTTCCTGAATTGAGCGGAAAACGGACGCTGATCAGGGCTGGGGATCAGCCTCCACAAAATCCTGGGGCAAAGGCATCTCTTTCGTAATCACGTCCCAGGAACTACCCATTTCGCGGAATTGATTGAAATTCTTTGGCTTGTAGGCAAACTCCAGCTGGGGCGTTGTCATCAGCGCCTGTCCTTTTTCAAAATAGGAGTGCATGGCGGCATCCAGCACGCCCGTCATCAACAGCGTTCTTTCGCAAGGATAAGGTTCTTCCTTATGCACAAATAAATGTTGAATGGCATGTGAAAAGGCACGGAATAAATTTCGGTTCCCCCAGGGACCCGGGAAAAATGTGGTTGCCTTGGGTTTTGATTCACCTTTGATCTGACAGGCAAAATTCCAGCGAACACCATTCGTACCAATCTTGAGCATCGTCGCGCGAAAACCATCTTTGTATTCCAGCAGAATTCCATGCGGTTCGCTGGTACCTTCTTTGTTGATTGGATCAAACAGCCCGCGTTTGCTTTTTCCCAGCTCGGCTTGCATCGCCACTTCTGCCAACTTCATCGACCAACGTCCTTCGCGCCCCGCTTTAATCAGATCATCGCCCTTTAAAAACTGAACCGCCGATATACCTGTCTCACCCCCTTTGCGAAACTCCACCATCGATTGCAAGACTTCCAGGCCGTGGATATCGTATTTTTCGATGGGTCCACCGTGAATGGAAACAGCATCTTCCAGTTCTGTGCCAGAGGGAATTTCCAGAGGAATGGTCCTTTGCGCCAGGGGAACCGAACTTCCCACCATCATGGGGAACTCATATTTGCGCGAAGTGTCATACATTTCGCGTGCCCAGTCCCAACGATAGGAAAAATGTTTGTCGCTGAAAACGGGCACAAACCGATTGGACTGTTTCATTACCTCTACGATTTCATCAAAAAACCGCTTGCGGGGATACATAGTCTGTCCATATTTGGTATCGGGATAATCGCCGTGCTCACCAATTGAGAGAACTGCGTCGACTGCCAATTCATCGCCTCCCCGACGTAAGGCCTCGCCAATCGTTTTATAAAACGGGAGATCATATTTTTTCGCGACACCCCGCGAAAGATCCCCCTCCTTAAATTGATCGCCATACAGTGAAACGACATCACACTGTGGTTGAAGCAATTTCCCATTGAAGAGGTAAGGACCTAAAAAGGGATGAAAAATATGGTAAGCATGCGAGCAATAAAAGAATTGCGTGAAGATCCCCGCGACCTGTGGCCGTTTGCTGTCAGCTGCTTCCAACTCAGATTGTGACCAGTCCAAACCCGCAGTACCAGCCATCGCAGCCGCCCCCATCTTTAACAAATCACGGCGAGACAGTGAATCAGAGACATGTGAACGCAAAAAAGAATCAGGCATAAAAGACTCCAGTGGCGGGACAATGAGGCGAGGTTGTGAAATCCATCGTATCAAATCTTCGACCTGTGTCCACCAGTTTTTGGACTTGATGCCAAGACATTTCGTTAGCCTTCACGTCAGAGATTTTTTGTATTCCTCCGAACCAAAATCGTAGATCTCACTTCGTGCCATCATATAGTTCAGTCTGGAAGATAGATGTTTGGCGTTCCAGGTATTCTGCCTTCGACATTGCCGGGCTGTTTTTGCTGAGGATTCCTCGCGCCTTGGCGGCATCGTTGCTGAGCAAGTCAACAGCCATCATTGCGAGCGTTTTTGCAGGGGCGATATATCCACTCTCATGATCGGCAATGCACCAGTCAATCTGGTGATGTGCTCCCGCGGCGCCAGTCATCATTGGATGCAACACGGGCATGATTTGACTGAGATCACCCGCATCGGTTGATCCACCACTGTGTGGGTAGTCGCGATAGTTCTCTTCACCCAGGACTGCTCCCGCTGTGTCACGAAAGATTTCCGCAAGTTCGGGATCGTTACGCAGCGGAAGATTTCCCGGTACGGTTTCAATTTCCACCTTGCATCCCAACGCCATGGCAGCGCCACGCAACGCGCGGTCAACTTTATGTGAAGCGTCGAGAATCGCATCAGGCGTCTTCGCGCGAACGTACGTTTCCATGCAAACTTCTGCCGGAATAATGTTCACGAGATCGCCGCCTTTTGTAATGATGGGATGTATGCGGACGCAATCCTGATCACGAAACGTTTCTCGCTGCGCATTGATCGCACTCAAAGCAAGCTGTGCCGCATAAAGAGCATTGACTCCACGTTCGGGAAAGATTCCAGCATGAGATGCTTTCCCCAGAAAGCGAATGTTCTTGGCGAGGAAGCCATTCGAAGAAGGGGCAATCCCCATGCTGCCTTCGCTCACCTCCGGGCTTGTTGAATGGATCATGACGGCCATGTCGATCTCATCAAAGTGACCGAGTTTAATGAGTTCCTGCTTGCCGGTCAGAAAGGAATTTTTTCCTTCCTTGACTAATCCGATCCGGTAATTGATCTCCACATACTCTTCTGCGGGCACGGCAAAGAAAACAATATTGCCGGCAAGGTGTTCAGCGATCCCTGTGTCTGTGAGCGCCATTGCCGCCCCCATCAGTCCGGCGATTTGTGCGTTATGCCCGCAGGCGTGCGCTGCACTGGAAGTCGGGTCTGCGCGTGGATGATCGGGTACCTGCAATGCGTCTAATTCACCCATCAGAGCAATTGTGGGCCCCTCCTTCGCTCCTCGCAACACGGCCTTGACCCCCGTTATCGCGAGACCGTCCTCGAATGTGAGACCGACTTGATCGAAAGTTTGTTTCACTCGCTCGGCGGTTTGCGTTTCCTTAAATCCCAACTCCGGCGCATCCATGATCGATTCGCCGATGTTGATGATGTCATCCCGCCGCCCATCGATGGCTTTGCAAACTGCCGATTTCCACGCTGTAGATTCTGTCATCATATTAACCCAGGATTTTCGATTTGAATTTGCCTGGACCAATCCAGGCTCGTAATACCGTCTACTGTAACAGCATCCGAGCAAGAAAAGAATTGTCTGAAGATCCACGCCACTCTTCACCGGACGGAAGCGCAGATGCGGATGAGAGCTAGAGTTTCGGAACCATATTGACCGAAGTATCGGCCAGTCGGTCGCCGAGGCGCCTGCCTGTCGCTAACAGCATGATCACTTCGGTAAGCACCATGATAATGGCGACGGGAGAGCCGATGAATACTCCGATGATCGGAATACAAAGTAACAAAGGCCCGATCGAGAGCGGAAGATTGCGCATGATCCGCGGCCCCACACTGTATTCATCGCCACTGTTATGAACCACGCGCATTCCCAGAAGCAGTTTTCCGGGACTGGATCCGGCCACATCCCGCAACAGCCAGTAGGCTAACAGAAATACGCCAATGATGATCAGCCCCAGTATGGGTACAAAGACAAAGGGGACAAGCAGAAATGTGGCCAGGCAATCGATAATGTAGGCGCAGGCACGTCGCCCCGTACTGGCCTCCTCCGTTGCACTGGCCGAGTTCACTATACCGGCTGAGTTCTCTTCAGGGAAACTCACCGTAGCCTGGGGATGAGACGGGGTGGGGCTGGAATTCGAACGCGCGACTTCCACAGCAGGTACGGGAACGCTGTTTCCGGTTGTCGACTGCTGAACTACGGCCTGTTTCTGTCGCACCACCTGTTTTTTTTGATTAGCAGCTGACCGTTTCTTTGCCACAAAGGTCTGAAGGCGATCGATTTCCGCGGGGTTGAATTCTCCGTCCCCTTGGTCGGGAATGGTCATTCCCAGATGCAGGCAGATTTTTGACAACTGTTGTTCAGAAATTTGCAATTTCCGGCAGAGCCCGTTGGGATTCATAGCCACTCCTCTGATTGATCGGTAAAGAATATTGTTTTCGAAAGCCGTACAGGACTTTTCAAATTGAGACGCGTCCCCGCTGCAGGGTCGACATTCCGTCTGCACATCATCTCAAGCGTACTTTCGAACGGGACTTGGCGGCAATAATTGAAACTTTCGAAAAAAAACCGATATTAAACTCCCCGTAGATAGGAATAGAAAAATCAGATTTGCCGTAAGTCTTTGAAGGGCTTCACTCTGCCAGCAGGTTGGAGCAGGGCTGACGGCTGATTTCGGTGACACGATATTGGTGAAGCATGGCTGCCGCGAGCACTATAACCATAAGGAGTTCATGAAATGTGCTTCCGAAAAAAAGCGATGCAGAGCGTCGAAACAGCTCTGCATCGCTTTATTGAAATTTTGTTGTGTCTCAGGATTTACTGCATCTTTTTGCAGATGGCTTCCGCCATTTCCTGTGTTCCCACGGCCGTGGGATCGTTGCGATCATCTTTCAGATCGTAAGTCACGTCTTTGCCTTCTTCAATCACATCGGCAACAGCCTGATCCAACTTGGCAGCAGCTTCATGTTCGCCGAGATAGTCCAGCATCATTTTACCAGACAGAATCAAGGCAACCGGATTCACTTTGTTCTGTCCCTTGTATTTGGGAGCAGAACCGTGGGTCGCTTCAAAGATGGCTGACTCCGGACCAATATTGGAACCAGGGGCAACACCCAGGCCTCCTACTAAACCAGCACACAAATCACTCAGAATATCGCCATACAAATTGGATGTGATCAGCACGTCATACAGTTCTGGTTTTTGAACCAGCTGCATACACATGTTGTCAATCAGGCGTTCATTGTATTCGATGCTTCCGCCACAGTCGGTAGCGATTCCTGCCAGCTTTGGATCTGCCTCGACACCTTCAGCAAGATCTTCCCACTCAAATTTAGCACCGTATGCTTTAGCAACAGCTCGGGTCTCATCGTACCACAGACCATCTGTAAACTTCATAATATTGGCTTTACAGATCGAAGTGACCGTTTTGCGTTTATTATCTACAGCATATTTAAAGCCGTAGTTACAGATATCGCGTGTTCCCTGATAAGACATCGGCTTGATACTGACGCCAGTTTCGTCGAGAGGCGTGTTGATTTTTTTGCCAGTAGCATATTCGTTAATCACTTTGATCAATGATGCCGTGTTTTCCTCACCCGCTTGAAATTCAACACCCGCATACAAGTCTTCTGTGTTTTCTCGAACAACGACTAAATCGACATTTGAATCTTCGAAATAAGTTCGTACCCCTTTATAAGTTTTGCAGGGACGAATGCAGGCATACAGGCCCAGTTCCTGTCGCAGGAATACATTCACACTGCGGAACCCTTTTCCAATTGGTGTGGTAATCGGCGCTTTCAAGGCAACTTTGTTGGATCGAATCGATTCCATCACCCGGTCGGGAACACTGCCTTCAGCTTCAATAACTTCGATACCACATTCCTGGACATCCCAGTCAATTTTGACTCCAGTCGCATCAACACATTTTCGGGTAGCTTCCGCGATTTCCGGTCCAACTCCATCTCCCGGAATTAAAGTGACTTTATACATCGTTTCCTCAAATACTTCTGACAAAAAAGGGAATGCGACCAGGTTCTCAAGTGCATGAATTCTATGCGACAAGCCTGCTGACTCTTGAAACCAAAGGCCATGCTGGTTGATATTAAGCGAGATAGTTAACAGGCAAGCAGTGACCGTATCAAAACAGAATTCGCTTTTCAACTATACGAGATGACCAGCGTTCACTTTTCAAGCCAATCATGTGGCCACGCCGAGACAACAATTACCCGATAACTCTGACCTCGAATAGGATGTTCCAATTATCGAATTCCGCACCAGGTCGGGGTCCCTCACTTCCTGCGGATTCAGGAGATTAATACTGGCAGAGCAGTGGTTTGTTGCTGAAATCGGCATGAATTCCAGACATTCACTACCATTTTGAGTGATTTCATTGAACAAAACACTGCTGGCAAAGGCATTCTTCTAAAGGACATGTTGGAAAAACGTTACAAAGAATTCGGGCTGCATACTCAAAAACCGTTGAATTGTGACCAATCGCCAAAAAAGTCAAGTTGTAACGATTAAACAGCCGATACCGAATGTAGTGATTTTACCAACCAGGCAGATTGTCGTGCGCTGCAGAGCGCGTCTCATCATCATGACTGTCATCGACTGTTGGTGAATTCTCCCCTAAAGTTCAATCGATTATGAACCCTAAGTGGTTATAAATAAGCACTTTGTAATCATAATCGACGTTCATGTCTTTAAGGATAGATACATGAACCTGCGTCAGAAGTTACACCATTTTTTTTGTGGATGCTTAATCACCAGCCAACTGGTAGGTTGTCACGGTCTCGGAACCGATACGGACCTGCATTATCTGGGTGAGAAAGAGCTTCAGTATTATGAAGACGTTGCCACAAAAATTGAGTACCCCGCTGTTTTTGAAGAGACCCCGGAAGAAATTACATTCTCGGGAAAACCTCGCACATTAGCAGATCGATCGCAGGATGAAATCTGGGATTTGCCCCTGATGGAAGCAGTTCACCTTGGTTTGTCAAATAGTGAAGTGATTCGTGTGGCAGGGTCGCTGGGAACAAACGGCAATGGGCTGCTCAATAATCCGGATGGGACTCCTTCAATTTTTGACCCTTCAATACAGGAAACAAACGTCCTGTTGGGTGGATCACGGGGTGTCGAAGCCGCTCTCTCTGCATTTGATACTACCTTTACAGCAAACATGCTCTGGGGCCGCTCGGAACAGGTTCAAAATAGCCCGTTTTTTGGAGGCGTTCCAGGCGGGACTTTGACTCAGGAAACCGGACAATTTCAATCTGGACTCGCAAAAACATTTGCCAATGGCGGGCAATTTGCCATTTCGCATAACTGGAATTATACAGGCAGTAATGCGGGCAGTCAGTTATTTCCATCGAACTATGCCGGCAACTTTGGCGCTTCCTATCGTCAACCCTTCCTGGCAGGAGCAGGCGTAGATTACACCCGGATTGCCGGTCCTATTGGTTCTGGATTTACGGGAATTACTGGTGTTAGTCAAGGTGTCGTCATCGCCAGAATCAACAATGATCTGGCGCTGGCAGACTTCGAAAAAAATGTACGCAACCTTGTCTCCGATATTGAAGAGAGCTATTGGCAACTCTATCTGGCCTATCGTTTGTACGACACACAGGTGGTCGCCCGTAATTCTGCATTACGTAGTTGGCGCGAGGCAAAAGCAAAACTGGAAGCCGGCGGTACAAGAAACTTTAAACCTGCAGACGAAGCTCAGGCCAAAGACCGCCTGTTTGAAACGCAATCATTGGTCCAGGCCACACGTAGCGATATTTACACAGCAGAAAGTCGGTTTCGTCGACTGGTGGGCCTGCCCGTCAATGATGGTAAAATTATCCGTCCCATTGATGACCCTGTCTCAGCAGAATTCACTCCTGACTGGAGTATGTGTCTGACAGAAGGACTGGTTCACCGGGTTGAATTGCGAAAACAAAAATGGAACATCAAGAGCCTTGAATTTCAACGAATGGCCGCAACCAGCCTGACCAAGCCTCGACTGGATCTGGTTTCCAGTTATCAAGTGAACGGTTTTGGTGATCGTCTACTCAGCCAGAAAAATACAGATGGTGTCACCAGCCAGGGCTTACACAGCGCCTATGGAACACTTTTAAACAATAATCAAGACAGCTGGACCATTGGTTGGGAATTCAGTGTACCACTTGGCTTCCGTTCGGCTCATGCTCAGGTTGAAAATCTTGAGTTTCGATTGTCGAAAGCCCGTGCCATTCTGAACGCTCAGGAAATGGATGTTAGCCAGGAATTGGCGATTACGTTTCAGGACCTGACCAAGAATTACGCCACTGCCCAATCTAATTTTAATCGTTGGCGTGCTGCACGAAGACGGACAGAACTGTTTGAAGCTGAAGTCCAGGCAGGTACCACGACGCTTGACACTCTGCTACGTGCCCAATCCAGTCTGGCGGCAGCGGAAACGGAATATTATCGCTCTCTGATTTCTTATAATGTAGCGATTAAAAATCTCCACAAATGGAAAGGCACGTTGCTAAAACACAACAATATCCATTTAATGGAAGGGGAATGGAATCCGGTAGCCTATCAGCAAGCGATCAGACGCGCCTGGGCCAGAACCCACGGCGTTGATGCTCACAAACTTCAAAGCAAGCCAGAACCATTTGTAGCAGCAGGATATGTGGGTGAAGTGGGCTTAAAGCCTGAAGAAGAGGGAACTTCGTTCTCATCTGAACAGGATGGCCTGATACCAGATATTTTACCAGTGCCTGAACCGGAAACAGACCCGGATTACGCACCGCCAGTTCCTGCAGCCAACATTGATACTGAGGCCAGTCTGGAAATTGTCGAACCCGAAAACAATAATCCTTTTGCAACCACGAACACAGAAGAAACTGTTAAGGTATTAGTTGGAGCCGAAGAAGCGCCTCCCTTACCAGAGGTCCGTCGGATTTTGGCACCACAAGATGAACTGCCGATCTCTGATTCCGTGAACAATTTGGATCTGGAAGAATAACCTGCCACCAGTTTTTTAGGCTAGAAAACCTGCCTTCAGAGTTGTGTTATTCTGATAATACAGCTTTCACAGGTTGATGAATCAGGCATTCCACCTTTTTTTATTCCAAATTGATTTCAGCCACTTTTTGTCGCTTTAACATGCTAAGTTTTAAAGTAGTCTGCGATTGAAAAGACCACCGTCTCTCATACTCATTCGCAATGAATTCGTATCGATGCCCATCTCCATCGATTATTGTTTTGCAAGTGTTGGTTTGTTTTCGAAACTTATTCTCCTGAATGATCGACATACAATCCAACCGGATTTTCGGGTTTGAAATCCCGCCACGAAACAGGCTTGTGGGAAGCATTCAAAAGATAATCAATGGTGGTTGGACGAATACATCGTCTCCTGAAACTGATTGCCCTGTTACAGTCGGGACGAGTTTATAATTCCGCGCATCTCGCAAGAGAGTGTGAGGTCAGTCGCAGAACCGTATTTCGAGACCTGAGTACGCTTCAGGAATCTGGAATCTATGTCCTGTATGACAATGTCAAACAGGGATATACTCTTCCCTGGCGAACCATTATGCCCTTCAAGGACTTAACATCCGAAGAAGTTCTGGCATTGCTCGTGATCTGTCAAGACCTTGACAAAGCCATCGCGGGATTGCCGATGCATCAACTTGCCCGATCGGCGTCAACCAAGGTCCTGAACAGTTTGCCTGATACATTGCGGGAAAATGTCATCAATGCAGCCCAGTCTATTTCGATCTGGTTGCCTCCCATTAACCCCACAATTCGCAATACGATTCACTACAAAAATCTGTACAAAGCAGCCATTGAAAAAAAGAATATCAGAGTCCAATTTGCCGGCTCTAAAGAACAGAAATCTGTCTCTACAATGCTCAGCCCTTATCATATTTTGTATTCGAATCACCAGTGGTTTGTGGTCGGGCGATCTTCTCTCGACCGCGGAATTAAAGCCTTTCCGATTTTGAAAATACTAAAAACCGAAATCCTGGATGAAACTTTTAAGAAACCATCCCGATTCAATTCGTCCCGATATCTTTCCCATTCCTGGGATCCAATCCAACATTCACGCAAATCTCATCAGGTGAAACTTCGTTTTGAAAGTAGCGTTGCCGAATCTGTCTCTCTGATGTGCTGGGATCCCTCGCAGGAGATCAGGAAACTAAAGGGGGGCGCGATTGAATTTCGTGCCGAAGTAGACAGCCTGGAGCACATCGCGGATTGGGCTTTAAGTTTCGGCGATCGTGTAGAAGTTCTTTCACCTCGTTCGTTTCGTGATCTGGTGAAGGAACGTATTTCAAACATGTCACAGATTTATCATTCCTAGTGCTTTCTCTAGCTTGGAATTGAGGGCTGTGAGGGTTGTTTACCTGCTTCGTTGTCGCACTCCCGTAATCTCGATCACCCCAAAATTCAAAAAGGCCTCTACCAGTCAAATCACAATTCATGGTTGTAAAAAACAGCGAACTTCTTCATGGGAATCTCGTCCAGTTAGTCATAGACGAATTAGGAACACACCATCCCTGTTTTATTTTAGGTTGCGCATGTATATCGTTCTTGGCTCAAACGCCGATTATTCCATGAAACCTCTTAATTTTCCCGCTGAATCAGCTGACCTGTCTCTCCATTCGGTTTACCATTTTAAACATGAAAAACCGGACCCACAGGCAGGAAATCTCCCAATTTCCGCTTGAACAGTATCTCAAACGATGGGGCTGACGTCATCCTTTGCGTATGATATATCCGGCTATGCTGTTTTGTCTCCGGGCTTGCGAAATCTTCTCGTGCTCAGAGAGTCAAATAACCCAGAAAGACAATTAATAAGTGGAGATTTTTTCCACGATCAGATAAAGACCACAAAGAAGTGAGGAAAGACAAATTATGTCAGATGGAATTCAGTTTGCTGAACGGGCATCAATCGAACAAGTTGAAGAAGGAAATGAACTGGCACCTAAATTTGATAAGGACGGTTTGATTCCGGTTGTCACCACCGATTTTGCTTCCGGCGAATTGCTGATGCATGCCTATATGAATGAAGAAGCTCTGAAGAAAACAATTGAACTGGGGGAAGCCGTCTATTGGAGCCGAAGCCGACAAGTGCTTTGGCACAAAGGAGCTACCAGTGGCCTTGTTCAAAAAGTGAAAGCACTGCTGATCGATGATGACCAGGATACCATCTGGCTCCGCGTCGATGTTCAGGGTGGCGCCAGTTGCCACGTGGGCTATCGGTCCTGCTTTTACCGACGCGTTCCTGTAAGTTCGGAGATGAATGACAAAGGACTTGAGTTACAATTTACAGAGACAGAAAAAGTGTTTGACCCGAAAGAGGTCTACGGAGATGCTCCAAATCCAACCAAACTGTAATCAATGTAACCAATACAGGTGAATCATGAGCCATTTCAGTCGACGCGATTTTTTAGCTGCATCATTGGCTGCGACCGGAAGTACGTTTGCTCTCGATGATTGGGCATTTGCAAATCGTCAAGAAACGACCCGCAATCCGAATTTACATATTGCCCCATTTCGCTTTGACGTTTCACCACCCAAAGGGCATTCGCTGTGCGGCGGCTGGATTAAACCAGTTGTCGGCTACGATGATTCACTGGAATCAATCGGATATGTTCTGCTGGGTGCAGGTAAACCAATCGTCGTCTGTGCGGTCGACTGGACAGGCCTGCTAAACGACGCCCACATCGCCTGGCGCAAGGCATTGGCAGAAGCAGCCGGCACAACCATCGACCGTGTGGCCGTGCAGTGTGTTCATCAACATAATGCACCCTTTGCCTGCCTGAATGCCGAGCAAATTGTGCTCGAACAAGGCGATTTGCCACATATTGTCGAACTCGACTTCTTCAATACCTGTCTGGATAAAGCTCGTAAAGCAGTCGCCACGGCAATACCCAGAGCAGAACCCGTGACACACATTGCACACAGTCAGGGTAAAGTATTAAAGGTCGCCTCAAACCGTCGAATTGATCGCGACAAAAATGGTAAGATCCTACGCATGCGGGGTAGTAGTTGCAAAGATGAAAGACTACGCGGCATGACCGAAGGAACCATCGACCCCTGGCTCAAAACGATCGCCTTTTATAACAAAGATAAAAAGCTGGTTTCATCCCATTATTATTCAACTCACCCAATGAGTTATTACGGCGACGGCCGTGTCAGCAGTGATTTTACCGGCATCGCCCGAAAACAACGTCAACAGGAAGAACCCGGTTGCACTCACATTTATTTTACAGGCTGTGCAGGAAATATTTCTGCAGGAAAATACAACGACGGTTCCCATGAAATGCGTGCCATTCTCGCAAAGCGGATTTACGACGGCATGATTGCTTCAGAAAAGCAATTAAAACCAGAACCCATCGGACACGTGACGTGGAAAACACACGACATTCTCCCTCCGGTAAGAAACACGTTTCAGGAAGAGGCATTAAAGAAAACGATCTCCAATAAGGCCAGCAGTGTGGTCAATCGTAATCGCCCCTCCTATATGCTTGCCTGGCTGCAGCGGGTTCAGAAAAAAATTCCGATCACGCTGAGTTCATTACAGATCAACGACATCAAAACACTGCACCTGCCTGCAGAGAGCTTTATCGAATATCAACTACGCGCCCAGAGCATTCAACCCGATCAGTTTATTGCGACGGCCGCTTATGGAGATGGTGGCCCGTGGTATATTCCTGTCGCTGAAGAATATCCGACAGGTGGCTACGAAGTGAGTGTTGCCTTCTGTGACCCTGAAATAGACGCCGTTATGACACAGGGCATGAAGTCTCTATTGGACAGTTAACAATTTTTTAGAAGTATTCTAAGTCAATCAAGAGGTCGAGTGAGTATCATGGGTATGACAATCATGCGTCGGGTCAAGTTTAATGCGGGACACCGATTATTTCGCCATGAAGGAAAATGCCAGTTTTTTCACGGTCATAATTACGTCGCTGACTTTTATGTAACCGGCCCCGAAACTGATGCCGTGGGACGAATCATTGACTTCGCGCAGTTAAAATCCCTGCTGAAAGGCTGGATTGACGAAAACTGGGACCACGGATTTCTGCTGAATATCGAAGACGAGAACGGCTTGAATGCCATCCGCATGGTCGAACCCACCAAATACTTTGTGCTTCCCTACAATCCCACCGCAGAAAATATGGCAAGATACTTACTCGAGGAAGTCTGCCCTGGTTTACTGGACGAACTCGGGGTCCAGGCGGTGAAAGTCGTGATCTGGGAAACCGAAGAATCCTGTGCGGAAGCGACGCTGGATCAAAATCAAAAACATGATCCCAGCTTGTTTGATGAGTTTCAAACCGATTCCTTTCCCACCGGACTGCACTGGTAAGCCCTGCGGGAAAAAGACTGCTTTTATGCGGTCATTTGAAATCTGATACTCGCTCGTCACTATCAAGCCATATTCAAAGTTTCACGCGCATAAAATAGGCCCTGGAAAAATCCAGGGCCTATTTTTGTTCGAATGCGGGTCGATTAGTCTTCCGCTACGAAAGACAGCAAACCGATGAATCGGGCTCGTAATACGGCACGGCGGACTGCTCGCTGATATAAGGCTGAAGTACCAGTACGACGGCGAGGTAAAATGCGTCCTTCACGATCCAGGAGAGAACGCAGGGTTCTCAGATCCTTGTAATCAACATATACGGGACGGGGAATATTTCCATCAGGACAGAACCGGCATTTGAGCTTCTTTTTTAGACGTGCTCGTTTTTTCCGTCGCTTGACAATCTCTTTTCGCGATAAACCGACTGACATTTTGTTTTCCTCTGTAAAGCGTCGTTACATGGGACACCCAAATTGGGGCGACGCTGTTTTTAAATTGCTGGCGCGAATTGAAGACCAATCTTCAATCTCATTACAAATGCCAGCTTACCAGCTTGATTTCTTCATGCCGGGAATTAAACCATCTAAAGCCATATCTCGTAATGCAATACGAGAGATCTGGAACTTGCGGTAGTTACCACGTGGACGACCCGTCAACTGACATAAACGACGGATACGTGTTTTGCTGGAACTACGTGGCAATTTTGCCAGACCTGCATAATCGCCTTTGGCGATCAGTTCTGCTCGTTTTTCAGCATACTTCGCTACAAGCTTTGCGTTTCTCTTTTGTTTTTCAATCTTTGACTTGGAAGCCATCTATATACCTTCTCCGAAATTCCAAAATTGGGAACGACTGTTATACTGGGTTTTGCGGCACACCGTCAACTAGCCGGGCTGCTTTCAAAACAAAATCCGTCAAATAAGCATCAAACAGAACTGAAATGGAAGGCAACACACAAAGGACATGTGTTTTTGTACCCTATTTCTTCTCTTTTTGTGGCTTCGGACGAAAATACTTCATCGACTCCACAACCACGGTCCGTCTGGTTGCTATGCGAACCAATAGCGACAGGAAGTAATTGCCCCATCCAGAGACAGAATACTGCCTCTTTTTCTCCATCGCCTTGATGCCCGTTTTGACCACCTGGTCGACAGTCTGGAATCGGTGTTTTTTGAGCCAGCCTTCCACGCCAGCCACATCAAAAAATTCGGTCTGTGTGGTACCCGGACAAAGCGCCGACACCGTCACACCTTTGTCACGTGCTTCGGCCCAGAGACCTTCACTAAAATGCAACACATAACTTTTGCTGGCTGCATAAGAAGACATATAAGCCACTGGCTGGAATGCTGCTACGGAGGCGATATTGATAATTGCACCATGACCCCGCTCCATCATCTCCGGCAAATAGAAGTAAGTCAGCTCGGTCAAGGCGCCCATGTTGAGCCGCACCATCTGCATCACACGTTCCCGATCAGTAGCAGCAATATCAGACACCACACTGAAACCGGCGTTATTAATTAACAACTCGACCTGCACCCCACGACGCTTGACTTCTTCATATAATTGCTGCGGCGCTTCCTGTTCAGAAAGATCCAGTACAATCACTTCTGTCTTAGTGCCATGACGGGTCAATAATTCTGAAGACAGCTCTTCCAACTGCTCCTGACGACGTGCCGTCAATACCAGATGCATGCCGCGTGCTGCAAGACGGTGCGCAAATTCTAAGCCGATTCCGGATGAAGCACCCGTAATCAGAGCCCATCGGTCAGAATATTCATCTATCACAAGTGACTCTCCAGAAGTATTCTATTGGAGTCGAAGTCTGTTACTTTTTCATAAGTCGAGTAAAAGCGCTACTCGTTTTTGAGATCGTAATTTAATTCCAATCCAATGAAAACCCCGTAACCGCTGTTTATAAACTTACTTTGATCGATTTTTCACCCTTTTTTGATTCTGGCAGATACATCTGATCCGTCTGACGAGGGAAAAATGTCTCCAATTGAACGACTGAGCCGTGAGGAAGTCCGCAGTGTGGATCAACGAACCATTGAGGAGTTCGGGCTTCCAGGCATCGCACTCATGGAAAACGCCGGACGCAGCGTATTTGAATTGCTCATGGCATTCAATACGACCGGACCCGTCAAAATCTGTGCAGGCAAAGGCAATAATGGAGGAGATGGATTTGTCATCGCACGCCATCTGGATAACGCCGGCATTCCTGTGCAAATCTATCTACTGACCAACCCCGATCAACTCCGGGGAGATGCCGCCATTAACTATCAAGTTGCCGCACGTATGGGGATTCCCCTCCATTGTGACCCTGATTTATCCCATCCGGATGTCTTCTGCGATTTCCTTAAGGAGGCAGACTGGATTGTAGACGCCTTACTGGGAACCGGAGTTCAGGGAAAAATCCGTCCGCCATTCTCGAAGGCCATTCAATTCATCAATGATGCTGCCGGAAAAAAACTAGCCATTGACCTCCCCTCCGGACTCGACTGCGATACAGGATTGCCTTTGGGGGACTGCATCATTGCTCAGGAGACAGCGACTTTTGTGGCAGAGAAACGAGGATTTTCTTTGCCTGAATCCAGACAATACACGGGCACCGTGCACGTTCTGGACATTGGAGCGCCCCGACAAATTGTGACAGAAATCTTGAAAAAACAGTCTATTTGACAGTATTTTCCTGTTGCAAACAGTGATTCTGCCATCGACTCAATAGAAAAATGATTCGATTCACTCGATCGGGGGTTCTCAAAGAGACTTCGATACTTATATATTACAGTTACTTATATAATACCATTTCACTGATTACATTTTTTGGGCTTGTTGCCACTGACGGTTTATTACTGCCATCGCCTGTTCGACAGAATAGGGATAAGGTTCGTCTGTATGGACAAAAATTTCTGGTATCTGAAGAATTGTGATTTGTTTGAACGGCTGAGCCAGGATCAAATCGCGCAAGTTGAGCAAAACTCTTCCGTGCGCCAGTTTGGACGTGGAAATCTGGTATACCTGCCTACGGAAAGCAGCGATTCTGTATTTCTGCTTCTCGCAGGACGAATCAAACTCTATCACATTACCGGAGATGGAAAACAGGCACTTCTGGCGTTGATCGAACCGGGAGAACTCTTTGGAGAATTGGCGATACTAGGCGGAGGCGAGCGCGAAGAATACGCTGAGGCCATGTTGAAATCAACCATTCTCCGCATCCCCGGTAACGTGATTCAAGAGCTCATGCAGCACCATCCAGAGGTTTCTTTGGGTGTGACGAAACTGATGGGATTACGACGTCAACGTGTGGAACAAAGATTGAAATCCTTACTGTTTCGTTCCAACCGCGATCGCTTGACATATCTGCTTCTTGATTTAGCCGAAAAATATGGCCGCCTTACTCAGCAAGGGGTTTTGATTAACATCAAGCTCTCACATCAGGAATTGGCCAGTATCATCGGCAGTACTCGTGAAACGGTTACCGTGCTACTCGGCGAAATGCAGGATGAACGCAGTATTGATATCCAGAAGCGACAAATCATTTTAAGAAAAACTCAGCATCTGGCACAGACGATTGATTTTAAACTCACTCCCGCGTTAAAGGCCAAGCCTGATCAATCCGGGGAATACATGCTGAAAGGAGCAGAAGCATAACGATTTAGATCAATCTCCTGACACTGCAGAGCTTAAAATAAGAGGCTTTCGAATGAACTGTAAGCTATTTCACAGATAAAAGAAGCGAAGAAAACGATAATAAAACACAGAGGATTTTTTCCGTAAGTAAAAGGCATAGACCCTACTATGATCGGTAGGAATATTTAACATGAACAAAAACAACCCATCCGAACACCAGGACCCTTCTGAAGCGGAATGGCAAGCCTGTACACCAGGCGACTTAGGCCGTTTTGTCTCAGTCATGAAAAAACGTAAACAGATCAGCTATCTGATCTCAGCTGCGGAAATTGCGACTGTCTGTCTGGTAGTCGGTGGCATTGGTTTTTTCGGCCTGAATCAACTCTCAAACTCTTCCACAACTCCCCAGGAAAATATCACTGAGCAGCACCAACACCGACCGGGGGGCCTGTATTGTTCAGAAGTCCTCGCGCTAGCCAAAGATTATGTCGCAAATCTGCTGGATCAGAAAACGACCCAAAAAGTCGAAGCACATTTGGCAGACTGCCCCAGTTGCCAAAAAAAGGTTGATCAACTTCAGGCAAACAGACACAATAACGCAGCCGAGCTGAAAACCGCTTTACAAAAACAGGCTGATTGGGAGTCTTATGTACTGGCGTTAAATCAATAATCGCATCGTCTCGAATGAGCGTGAATTGCTCACGCCCTCTGTTGCGAAATTCCCCGAAAGGATTTGAGGGAGTGTCCTTGGAAGAAGAAGTACCCGAAGCCAACGAAAGTCTGTCCAACGAGGATGATTTTCTAGCTGCCTTTACGTCGAATGATTCCCTCGATGAAAGTCTGGACGCCGACTTCGATCGCGCTATAGAAGCCCTCGAAGCCGTGGAACGCGATCTGGATCTTCCCGAAATAACAGAAGAGACCGACGAAAATTCGAACCAGTCGCAGACTACCGCCAACCAGACCAGCTCTCAATCACAGGCAAAGCGAGAAACCCGGATTCCTCCCCGGCAGATCATTGAGGCGGCTCTCTTCGTAGGCGGTGCACCATTAACAACCAAGAAACTCTGCTCCCTACTCAACGACGAGTTTTCCTCATCCTACATTGACGACCTGCTGGATGACTTGAACCGTCAATACATTGACGAAGCAAGGCCCTACGAACTCCGTATGGAAGAAGGGGGCTACCGCCTCATCCTGAGACATGATTTCGAACGCATTCGCAATCGAGTCTTTGGCTTTGGCCCGAAAGAAATCAAACTCTCACAGGATGCTCTGGAAGTGTTGGCACTCGTCGCATACCACCAGCCCATCACAAAAGAACGCATCATCGAAGCCGGCAAAGAAAAAGCCGCCGGCATCTTGAGACAATTAGTAAGACGAGAACTCATCGCCATCGAACGCGAAGCACAAAAAAAAGCAGATGTCAAATACATCACCACACCACGCTTCCTCCAGGTCTTCGGACTGGGAAACATCGAAGAACTACCCTACAGCGAATCACTCAGCCAGAAATAGTCTCCCCAGAATCACCATTAAGAAAATCGAAATGAGCCCAGCAATAATTCGTTTAGCTGTCATTCATCAACCATCTCGTCTTCAACCGATGAAAGCAGCCGGTGTCTGATTACTTACCCTTGGACAATCGGGACACTCTCAGCTTGTAACCCGCCCACACCGCGATACAGGTCCAGGCAACGGTCCCCGCTCCCATAGAGCGAAACATCGCCTGCCGACCGAGGTTCCCACCCTCATTATTCGGCATGAAGAGTTCGGCCACGACAATACTCGCAAGGCCCGCAAGCGCGCACAACGAAAATATGATCAGCAAAACCCAGTACTGCTTCCGTGGTATTTGAGATTGTTTCATCACATCCTCACTTCATTCCGACCAGAAAAAATTGCACGATCACCAATGACTATCATACGATATCGACAACCACAATGCATGTCTTTTATGACGCCGCTGACCAGATTCAATTCGTCAGAGGTGATCACTTTTGCCCCTCTTCGTTTTACAGCTGAATAAACACCCCTTGACAACGTCTCGTCCTTCGCGAATATGCGTTATAAGCGTCGCGCGCGAGATGCGTTTTATGAGCACTGCTTTTTGAGAATACTGAAGATCTCACTACTATAAAAGCCCCTCTGTTCTGAAAATCTTCACCTGATAAAACGTCATCGGTTCCCCATATCTCGTAACTTATCGATGCGTTTCGAACACGCTTCGACGCGTTTGAACCACCGTTCAAACACGGTTCGACAGCTTTCAACCACCGTTCGAACACCAGGATGAACTTGACTCCCTCGCGCCGTTCGCAACAATAATTCGTAGTGTTCAACGACAGTGATCAGGAAACTGAATAGGGAGCCAGGATTTTCGTGTCGTTCGAGATTTTTGTGGTAGAAAAAACGTCAGCACAACAATACCTCGAGCAGAGATTCTACCCGATATCACCCACCTCCACTCAAATGAACATCCAGCAGTGTATCAGGGCCACACAGATCACATCAAAATAAAATGGGGTGGTCCCGAATGCATTTCGGGATGAGCGCAGCGAGCAGGAAACGGTCAGGGCAACCACACAACAATAGAAAAAAACAAGCACCTTTAGATCACTAAATTGCTAACAGAGAAACCCCTTGTTTAATGTAATTATAAAAGCGCTGATAAGGTGCCCCATAAACCAGCGATAATGATCGAAGTCACTGTGATGAGGAACCATGAAGAAGCCAATAGCACTGTCCCACCAAGCATAAAAGCAAGTAGGTAACCGCAAATAATGACAGCGGTCCCAGCCCCAATTACTGCGGCCTTTAAAGTAAGTGGAAGAGCCGAAACGCCAGACTTTACCACAAAAACGGTACCTTCTTGCTGCGATGGAAAAACGACTAAGCCAATATATTTTGCAATCAACCAACTTAAGATAGCGCCAACAAAAAAAGCAACCAGAGAAAATAACCATGTCTGATTATACCGCCACACAATGATCGAACTATTGATTGCACCTGAAATAATCGACGTTGTAACAACCAGACCTGCTAAGGGAATTACAGTATCACCAGGATTTAATTGAGACGGTGCCATTTTTTATTCCTAGTCCCAGAGCCCTTTTTTGGCCGCTGTGCTGAGCTAGATTTATTTCTTGTTATTACTTGAACGGTAATCCATTTCTTCCCACTCAAAAACACCAATCCAAAAATTGTTGGTACTGTCATACTCAATAACTGCATCCACCTCTAAACAATCAGGGTTGCCTTCTTCATCTACATCATCAGGCTGATAAAGTGTTACTTCTAGACCTTTGACAAGTTTTAAGTCTTGTTCTTCCAAATCATTTTTCGTTCCAAGGCAAACGAGAATGGCATTGCGATCTTTATCCAATTTATTAAAGTCTGCATAGATCCTTGGTTTCATTTCAAACTCTACTTTATGAGTATCACTTTCTGGTTCACCCGAATTCTCTAACAAAGTTCGTTTATGATATCATTGTAAACGGAAGGCGGTACGATTTTCTTCTGAATGGCAGAAAGCGCTTCCCGTGTAAACCAGCCGATCTTGAAACACTCCCCATTCGACTCGACCCCCTCTGCAGGCAGCGACGCTCTTACAGAATTATCGATATGACACACATAATGAAACATGATTTCATGCTCTGGAATTCCTTGAAACTCAAACAGGGATTCATGAAAGTTGGCGAACTTTAACTCCTGGTCTTTCACGCCCAGCTCTTCAAATAATTCGCGTTTCGCAGCCTTTTCAAGCCTCTCACCAAACTCAACACCCCCACCGACGGGAATATAGAATTGAATATCGCGTACCCGATCATAACCTTCTGAAAGCAAAACCTGCCCTTGATTGATCAATGAGATAATAACTTTGGTGCGGATTTTCATAGGTCGTCTTTTTCTCACATCGCTGCTCAACATGTCACTCGTGAAGATTCGCTTAGAGTTCTATGGCTTCACCATGCTCGTCAAAATAATAAATATTCTCATGCTTAAAACCCCACCGTCCACCTTGTTCGCGAATGTGAGGCTCGAAGGTGAAGCAATTCACACTTCCCAGAGAACAATCATTACCAGACTCAGCGAACTCACGACGACTCAGGTCTTTAGCAATGCTGTGGCCAACATTACCAAGAAAATCCAGGTTCTCATACCCCTCCGATGTGATGAGATCATTCGCGAATTCGAACAGGTCGCTAAATGTGGTATCTGGCGTAACAAAGCGCCGAAGTTGTAAATGCAACTTCTCCTCAAGTTTAAGTCCGCGCTGAAACTCCAGGCCAACAGGAGCCACTACCACTACACCATCCTCTACAACAAATGACAGCGCACAATCTCCCCAGATCGAACTTCTGCAAGGGCTCAAATCGACCGTGATCAGATTCGTCTCGCCCACCGGCTCGGTTGCGGGAATATAATCTCGACCGGAAATGGAGAGACAACTCCGACTCCCCAGCAAAACGAAAGCCGGACATGCATGATACCAGGTCTCCGGAAAACCCAACTCCGCCAGTCGCTCCTGCGCAAAAGCAGCAATGCTTTCTTCCGTCGCTGAGGGAGAAATAAAGCCGGCGATATCAGACAGCGTCTGTTTGGCTGCCTGTTGCACGGCCTGATATTCGCGAAAGTCTTTCATCAGCCCCTGTCTTCTTTGCTACCATGCCTATGGGTTCAACAGTAGCGCCACATCATGCCTTACTCGACACCAAAAACGTCTTCCAATGCCGCCCGCATAACTTTGGGATCAGGATCAACGCCGGTCCAGAGTTGAAAACCGATCACGCCCTGATTGACGAGCATCCCCAGACCATCCAGAGTCTGACAGCCCACTTTGGCGGCTTCACGCAACAGATGCGTTTGCGGCGGATTGGGAATCACATCAGAAACAATCATATTCGGTTTGAGAGATGAAAAATCGACTGGAAAAACGGCATCCACATCAGGGAACAGGCCGATGGATGTGGCGTTAATGACCACATCTACATCGTCGGCAACGACATAATCTCCCTCCCATAACACGAAGGAAGCAGAGACGCCCGTTTTTTCTTTCAATAGCGCCACAAGTGCTTCACCTCGATCGGCACTGCGATTCACAATCGTGATCTCGGCGGCTCCCTCAAGCGCGGTTTCGACACCAATCGCACGGGCCGCACCGCCGGCACCAAACATCACGATCTTTTTGCCTTGGGGATCAGTCAGCCCTTTTAACGATTGCACAAAGCCTTTGCCGTCCGTGTTCTCGCCGATCAGTTGATCGCCTTTGAGCACGATACAATTGACGGCCCCCATCATCCCAGCCGCTTCGCTGACACCATCCAGATATTGAATCACTTCGACTTTATGAGGAATCGTAAGATTCACGCCGCGAAAACCCATCGCCCGCAAACCGCCGACGGCCTGTTCCAGATTCTCAGGTGCGACTTCAATACTTTGATAGCGCCATTCCAGGCCTTTGTCATTGTACGCCGCTTCCATCATGCACTGTGATGGGTTTTCTGAGATCGGCTGCCCGAAGACACCCGTCAGTTCCTGTTTAAAGTTGAGCGGTTGACTCATGCTGTTCCCTGTCTCTGGATAAAAATGGAAATGATCAATCAGACCATTGTTATTTTTGCTGAAAACCGAGTGCATCAAAAATACGTTTGCAGGCATGCGAACGGTTTAACGCGTAAAAATGAATGCCGGGTACACCATCATCAATTAGTTCCTGGCTCTGCTTGATCGCGAACTCCACACCAATTTCAAACTGTGCCTCTGCGTCATCTTGAACGGCTTCCAATTTGCCCATGAGTTCCACCGGTAGCTCGGAGTTGCTCATGGAAGTGATGCGCTGAATCCGTTTGAACTCTGTGATGGGCATGATGCCGGGAATGATCGGACACTGAATTCCAGCTTGAGCACATTGCTCTCTGAATTCACGAAATTTATCATTGTTAAAGAAGAGCTGTGTATAAACGGCATCCGCGCCTGCATCCACTTTGCGTTTCAAATTGGCCAGATCGGTTTCTGCATCGGGGGCGTCAGGATGTACTTCAGGATAGCCGGCAACGCCAACACCCATCTCGGGAAAATGCTCCCGAATCAAAGACACCAATTCATTCGCGTAACTCAAGCCGCCATCTGCGGGCACAAAAGTTTCCTGACCGACAGGAGGATCACCACGCAACGCCATGATGTTCACAATACCGGCTTCAGAAGCATTTCTTAACCACTCAATCAGTTCCTCACGAGTAGAGACCACACAGGTAAAATGCGCGGTCGCCGGGGTCTGGTAACGATCTTGAATGATCTTACAAAGCTCAATGGTCCGCTTGCTTGTTGAGCCACCTGCACCATACGTGCAAGACACAAACGCCGGTTGATAGCGAGTCAACTCTTCCAGCGTCTGGAACAGAATCGCATCGCCCTTTTCACTCTTGGGCGGAAACACTTCCACGGAAAGACCAAATGTTCCCGAACGATATAATTCACTGATTCGCATTCTAATTACTTATCCGAAGAGAGTTTAACAAAGCTGGACCGATACTGATTTTTAATGACCAGATCTCGTTTCGTCTATAAATTATGCTTTTTGCAAGTTATCAAAGATGCCGTTTCTATTGCCAGCCCGGTTCGATTTCTCTACTCTTGCACTTAGAAGAGACAAACTATTGACCTGTGAAGTTGGCCACCCTCGCAAATTGTAGGCACATTCGTCTGCCACTCGCTAGCCAGAGGGCCTCTATTTTAATGTTGTCGGATAGAGAAAAAACGCCATAACTTCAGCAATCACATATTGTTGAAGAACTGTGCTCAACCAGTGAATCATCGCAGAAAATAATTAGCACTTTTCATTATAATAATTGGTCTAAAATTTTGTCTGCTAAAGTAAAGCAACTATAATGCCATCATTCAAGTCGGTTTCCGCTTGATTACAATTCAAAAACTCCCCTTTCTCCAATTGAAACAAAAAAGGATTGAGAATGTCGACCGAAGCGAACTCACTGCCGTATAAAGTGAAAGATTACAACGATGAGGACTTTCAGAATTTAGCCGCCTGGGGCCGAAAAGAAATTGAACTGGCCGAAACGGAAATGCCCGGCTTGATGGCTTTACGCGAAAAGTACGGCAAAGAGCAGCCACTCAAAGGGGCGCGCATCGCCGGCTGTCTGCACATGACGATTCAAACCGCTGTGCTAATCGAAACATTGACCGCATTGGGCGCCGAAGTACGCTGGTCAAGTTGTAATATCTTTTCCACACAGGATCATGCCGCTGCCGCCATTGCTGCAACCGGCGTTCCTGTTTTTGCCTGGAAAGGTATGTCCGACGAAGAATTCGACTGGTGCATCGAACAGACCATTTTCTGGCCCAACGGCGAACCACTGAATATGATTCTTGACGACGGTGGCGATTTGACCGTCATGGTACATGAAAAGTTCCCTGAACTGCTCAAAACGATCAAAGGACTCACCGAAGAAACCACCACCGGCGTGCACCGTCTACATCAAATGCACGAAGCCGGAAAACTGGGTGTCCCCGCTATCAACGTCAACGACTCTGTCACCAAGAGCAAGTTTGACAACCTGTATGGTTGCCGCGAGTCATTAGCTGATGGCATCAAAAGAGCCACCGATATTATGATCGCTGGAAAAGTTGTAGTCGTCTGTGGCTACGGTGATGTCGGTAAAGGATGTGCCGACGCCATGAAAGGGCTCGGAGCACGTGTCGTGGTCACAGAAATCGATCCCATCTGTGCATTGCAAGCTGCGATGGAAGGTTATGAAGTCACCACAATGGAAGATGCCGCCTCCCGTGGTGATATCTTCGTGACGGCAACCGGTTGCTGTGATGTCATCCGTGGCGAACATCTGGATCAGATGAAAAACGAAGCCATCATCTGCAACATCGGACACTTCGATTCTGAAATTCAGATTGCTTATCTGACAAACCGAAAAGACATCGAGAAAATTGAAATCAAACCTCAGGTCGACAAATTTGTGTACCCTGACGGAAAAGCACTGATTGTGCTCGCGGAAGGCCGCCTGGTGAACCTGGGTTGTGCCACAGGTCATCCCTCTTTTGTGATGTCCAATAGCTTTACCAATCAGGTCATCGGACAACTCGAACTTTGGAACGAAACCGATAAGTACGAAATTGGCGTGTACATGCTTCCCAAACACCTGGACGAAGAAGTCGCTCGCCTGCACCTGGATAAACTGGGCGTGAAACTCTCAAAACTGTCAGATCAACAGGCAGAATATCTGGGAATTCCGGTCGAAGGACCTTACAAACCAGAATACTATCGCTATTAAAATTGCACTGACAACAAGTCTTGCGACAACAAAAAACCTCCGAATCATGAGCTCTCGTGATTCGGAGGTTTTGTTTTTCACGACCCATAGCTTTGATTGTTTCCTGGCGCACGAGTTTTTATAATCTGGAAACAGTGCTTCCTGTGCAAATGCAATCTGCAAAACCATTCATGACGAACAGAGAAAGATTCCCTCATGTCCCACATTTCTTCACGCCGTGACTTCCTGAAACAGACAACCGCATTCACTGCCGGAATTGCGCTTCCCGGCTGGGCCGGTTCTGCTTTCGCTGCTACCACAGCGAACAACCCTTTATTCGAAATTTCTCTCGCGCAATGGTCTCTGCATCGCGCACTCAGAGGTGGGAAATTGGATAACCTCGACTTTGCCAAAGTGACAAAGGAAGAGTTTGGTATTTCGGCTGTCGAATATGTGAATCAATTCTTTAAAGACAAAGCCCGTGATGCAAAATACCTCGCGCAAATGAATCAGCGGGCCTCTGATGTCGGCGTAAAAAATCTGCTGATCATGATTGACGGGGAAGGGGCCCTGGGTGATCCCAATGCCAAAAAACGGACGCAGGCAATCAAAAATCATCACCAGTGGGTTGACGCTGCAAAAACTCTGGGCTGCCACTCGATCCGCGTGAATGCACGCAGCAATGGCAGCTATCAGGAACAACAAAAACTGGCAGCCGATGGCTTACGTCGTCTTACGGAATTCGCGGCAAAATCTGGTATCGATGTGTTAGTGGAAAATCATGGCGGCCTCTCATCCAACGGTGCCTGGCTGGCGGGGGTCATGAAGATGGTCAATCTCCCCGGATGCGGAACACTGCCCGATTTCGGAAACTTCGTCCTTGATCGCAAAACGGGTGAAGAATATGACCGCTACAAAGGGGTCAAAGAACTAATGCCGTACGCGAAAGCCGTCAGTGCCAAAACGCATAATTTTGACAAAGCGGGCAACGAGACCAAAACAGACTATGTGAAGATGATGAAAATTGTGATGGACGCCGGCTATCACGGCTATGTGGGCATTGAATACGAAGGCAAAGAGCTCGACGAATCTGCGGGCATCAAAGCCAGTAAAAAACTGCTCTTAAAAGTTCGCAAGGAACTGACACCGGATTACGAAACTCAACCTGTCGGTTCAGAATGTTGTGAACCTCGTCGTCGTCGCCTTTTCCGCAATCGTCGCTTCAGAAGATGATGAAAATACGGCGCGAGAACAACGCGAATCAACAATAAAAAAACGCCCCACCGCTAAGCAAGCTGTGGGGCGTTTTCGATTGATCAAATTCAATGTGATGGACGATGAGGTTTCGCAATATCACGATCAGCCAGAATTTCCCTGGCTACATCTGTTACGAAATTATCAGCTCCCAGCCATTTTTCTTTTTTCGGGGCAGGGGCTCCTACATTCATACCCACTCCCGGATTCCAAAGTGCGGGAATCGTGTGTCTGATAGCTGACATATACGTCGTAAAGACAGGATACTGAGTCTCAGGATTATCCTCCTGGTAAGTATCCATCTTCGCGACCAGTTTATTGTGAGCAATTTTAGGGTGACGATGATGAGGACCATGCACGAAGATATCAAAATTGATGTAAGTGCAGAGACGCGTAATAAAGCTGGTACCAATCACGGTACGGGTTCCCAGCAAAGGGTCATAGCTTTGCATTCCCAGGTGTTCGGTATATTTCCGAAAGGTCTGGATCACACTGGCAACCCAATGCGGAATCACCCAGGCAACGATAAAAGGCTTCCAGAGAGAGAACCAGGCAACTGTGCCCAGAATCGACGCCCAGACTATCGCCATGACGGCATATTCGATCCGCATGGCTTTCATGACTTCCGGATTTTTCACCGGAGTGTTTTTACTGAAACACATGCGACTGTAAACAAAGGGAGAAGTAAGAAATCCGAAGGGAAGCTCCAACCAGCAGAAAATGCGACGAAACGTGAGTGATGTTTTCGGATCGGAATAAGGCCACAATTCCCAATCACCGGGCTTATTCAGGTAAGCATGATGACGAATGTGCGACTCGCGATATGCGGTATAGGAAACAAACAGCATCGTGCCAATGGCGCGTCCTAACCAGATACTAACCCAGCATTTTCCGCAAATGCCCTGATGAGATGTTTCGTGAAAGCAGCTTGACCAGCAGAACATGCTGTAAGCGGCAATGAGCGTCCACCCTACCTGGAAATACCAGGCGCTGGAAGGCCATTGAAATGCCAATGCCAGAATCGCAACCGTACCAAACGGGGAATGTAAGAAACGGGGCGTTGTTGACTTTACTTCGAGATCGCAAATTTCTTTAGCGGTAAAATGTGTTACCGACATGGCACGTACCTCCTGGTTGTGCTCAAACTTTCAAAACGGATCGTTAAAATACGTATCGGAAAGACAGGCCCACATTAATGCCACTTTTTGCCTGACTCGCTTTGAGATTTTGCAGAAGAGGGGCATTTCACTCAAACACTCCGACACATTCAGAGTAAGTCGGTGAATGGAGTCATGCAAAAACGAATCGCCTGATAACGTAGAGAATCTACATAGCGAAAAATGGAATTTCCGATTATGCCGATTTTAGCGATTATTCCGCCCGAAAAACGAGGCGAGACTGTTCGGATGCGAAGGACTAACTCCGCTGACTGTCTCTACTTTGAGGAAGGTAAATAGAGGTAGGACTCGGGAAATAGTTTCTTCGACATCAGGACCGTTTTTGATTTGCCACCATCCCAGATATCCCATTTGGGATCAGCGTATTTTGCAAAGAAACGATCCATTCTCTGCTTGAGTTTTTTATGCTGCTGGCTGAATTTCGAATTGTCGATCAGGTTCTTTCTTTCACCGGGATCTTGAACCAGATCATAGAGTTCATTCGGAGTTTCTCGAAAACGTTCGATATATTTCCAGTCTTTCGTCCGAATCGCGCGCACATTTTCAAATTCATAAAACATCACTTCCGACCAGGGAATCTGTTCGCCTTTGAGAACGGGTGCAAAATTGCGCCCTGGCGTTGCTGGCTGAGCGGGAATTTTCTCCTCCAATCCCAAATAGTTGAGCAGGGTAGGATACACATCATAATTCGCTACGAGCATCTCCTGCCTGGCTCCCGAAACGACTTTTCCCGGTTGTGAAAAAATGAGCGGAATACTCATTGTCCAGTCAAACGCCGTCAAGGGCCGGGTATGATCGCCCATTCCCCAATAGCCGCTGTGACCGCCAGCCAACCCCTGATCGGCTGTGAAAATGACCAGCGTATTCTCGCGCAGTCCCAACTCTTTCAGTGTTTGCATGATCTGGCCTACACCATCATCCACGGCTGATACTTCAGCCGCATACTTACGAATGATCCCCAAGTCACCGATCCAGTCACCATAATTGAAGTTCCAGGGCTGTGCCTTTTCTCTGGGGAAGGAGGGAAACGTCTTCTTTTCATATTCTGTTTTAAACCGATTTTTGATCGGCTCCTTCATGGCTGACCCTAACCCATAAGGACCATTGTAAGCCAGAAACAGAAAGAAGGGTTTCTCCTGATTCTGCTTGATGAATTTGACACCATGTTGAGTCCACAGATCCGTGAGATAAGTCGGTTCGTCGCGAATTTTCTCGTCTTCGATCACCTTCTGATTATAAAAACCCTGGCTACTGCCATGCGGTTTGGTGATCCAGTAGGAAAATCCTTCCTGTGGATAAAGGTTATCACCCAGATGCCATTTACCAGACAACCCGCAAACATAACCTGCATCATGCAGGACCTGCGGAATTGACTGGAACTCTTCCAGGGTATTGAATGATTCGGGTCCCGTTTGAATGCGCGGCCGGAGGTAACAATGCACCCCATGCTGACAAGGCATTAATCCCGTGAGAAACGTGGCTCTGGTCGGAGAACAGACCGCATTGTTGGCAAAGGCGCGTGTGAATAGGGTTCCCTCTTTCGCCAGCTGATCTATGTGCGGCGTTTTGATATCTTTATTTCCATAACAGCCCAAAGTCCATTCGCCATGATTATCGGTCATGATAATCACCACGTTTGGCTGGTCCTGGTCCGCAGCGTTTAGCATTGTGGCACTACAGAGACAGAGCAGAAAAACAAGCCAGCCCTTGAATCCACCTGAAATCATCTGACGCATGAGAAACGCCTTTCACGGAAACGAAATACAAATTGCGATAAACTCTTCCTTAAAGCATGAATCATCATCACCGTTTTTTCAAGTGAGATCGGGATTTGCCTGAGAGTACATCGTGTAAATAATCTGACAGCATTCCATCAATAATGGGGTGGTTTTTCAAACTCAGGACCGTGACCCTCATCTTCCTCCTCCAGAACACCGAGGCGCGAATCGAGAAGTTTCAATGTTTTATTCAGTCGATCTACTTCCGAGTTTCGTTTCAAAATGGCATCATTTAACTGTTCAACCTCATGTTGAACGTGCATTAAAATGGATTCTACCTCTTTTAAACGAGATAACAGTTCTTCCTGCGTGGGTAGCTTATCACTCATTTTGGTAAGTACCTTTCACTGATTCTACTTTTCTTATTGAGTTTATAGGTTATGATTTAGACAGGGTTTTCGTTCCACCGACTTCTGCAATGAAATAACCTGGGGCCTGATTTAACATGATTCAACAATTTCGGTTTTGCGTCCTGACTCTCTTGTGGGCATTAAGCCTCTCTCTGCTTGTCTTAGCGGAATCACATGCATCTGAAAATACATTTCAGGTCCGATTTGATGAATCCGTGCATAATCAGCCTTTTACAGGCCGAGTGTATCTTATTTTTACCCGTTCTCAACGAGAACCCCGTATGGGACCGTCCTGGTTCCAGCCTGAAATGTTTCTCAGTCGGGATGTGGTGAACTGGCAACCAGGAGAGATCCTTGATTTCACACCCAAATCAAAAAACTTACTCTCGTTCCCAAAACCACTCGCAGAGATGAATCTGGCAAAGTATCGCGCCCAGGCTGTCGCGCGCTTCAACGACCTCGAACCTAACATTGGCACCGCGCCCGGCAACGGATTCAGTCAGGTCGTCTCCGTTCCGACAGACAGGAACCAGAAAACGCCCCTCTTCATTATTGACAAACTGGTACCACGAAAAACTTTTAAAAATACTCGCTGGAGTAAACTCATCAAAGTGCGCTCCGCGCTCCTCTCGGAATTCCATGGCCGTGACACATACCTCGAAGCCACCGTTCTTTTACCACAAAGTTACTATCTCCAGAATCAGAGAAAGTACCCCACGGTCTATTCCATCCCCGGTTTTGGTGGCGACCATTTTCGGGGACGCAGAGAGACCCCTGTCTCCGAAAAAAACGAAGATGACGTGGAATTTATTCGTGTTTTTCTGAATCCTCGATGTCGCTGGGGACATCATGTTTTTGCAGACTCTGCTAATAACGGCCCTGTCGGTAAAGCCCTCACCACCGAATTCCTGCCCGAACTGGAAAAAACTTACCGCGCCATCCCACATCAACGCGCCCGATTTTTAACGGGACATTCTTCGGGAGGCTGGTCTTCACTCTGGTTACAAGTCACCTACCCGGACACATTTGGAGGGACCTGGAGCACCGCCCCCGACCCGGTCGACTTTCGAGACTTCCAGCAAATCAATCTCTATGATCGCAACGATAACATGTACCGCAATGAGTCAAAGCAAGCCCGACCCATCGCCCGTATGAAACAGGAGCCCATTTTATGGTACGAGTCTTTTTCCAAAATGGAACATGTGCTCGGACACGGCGGTCAACTGCGAAGTTTTGAAGCCGTTTTCAGCCCCCGTGGAAAAGATGGCGCACCCATGAAACTGTATGATCGAGAAACGGGGAACATCAATCCAAATGTAGCAGAAACCTGGAAGGCTTATGACATCCGGTTAATCCTTGAAAACAATTGGAAGCAACTCTTACCGCAACTCGATGGTAAAATTCATGTTTTCATGGGTGATCAAGATACGTTTTACCTCGAAGGCGCAACCATGTTACTTAAAAATTCGCTTGATCATTTAGGCGGTCATTCCGTTGTGGAAATTCATCCAGGTAAAAACCATTCCTCGCTGTTATCCAAAAATCTGTTATTGAGAATTCGCAAAGAGATGGTCCAGTCGTTCCTGGCACATCAGTCTGAGATCAAATAGCGTTATTAAAAATGTGCAATTTGACGCGACCCTCACGTGCCCCATTACTTAACTGCCGATATAGCGAGCGTAAATGGTTTTTGCGGCTGCGGGGTCATCTGTGCCTTTTATGATGGCGCGACCATCACGAAACAGGCTGATTTCATAATCGGGATCTTTCAAATTCAGCCTGAGCAGATACGCGTTAAATTCGACGGCCCCCGAATGCTCGAGCTTTTCAGCAAGATCTTCAAATGAGATGCGACCTTTTTCGGCGGGAGAAACCTGAACAGCATTTCTGCCACACAATTGTGTCGTACGCGAACCTTGCTCTCCTTTCAGCCAGATCCGTTCTCCCTGATGGCAGGCTTTACAGCCCGCTTTCTCTCTGAGATCAGCAACACTCATCTGTCGAAACGATCCCTCCCAGACATCAACGACCGTCAGAACCGGCTTGATCAAATCTTCGCGTCCCGAAAGAATTTTGAATGCACTGATGGCTTCCAAAGATGCAATTACATTGACAGTCGGCCCCAGTATTCCCGCAGTATCACAGGTTTCTGTGCTGCCCGGCTCTGGTGCCGAATCGATTAAACAACGCAGACAGGCAGACTTACCTGGCAAAATTGTCATCGTCTGTCCGGTGCTGCCAATACACCCGCAATAGATCCAGGGAATCCCCAGCTCTAGTGACACATCATTAATCAAATAACGCACTTCAAAATTATCTGTGCCATCCAGAATTAAATCGACATCCTTTGCCAGGGCTAAAATATTAGTATGATCAATATCTTCGACTATAGGCTCGATCTGGACTTCGCTGTTGATCTTTTTCAGTTTTTCGACAGCAGCGATTGCTTTGGGAAGTTTGGCGGCCACGTCCGTTTCATCAAACAGCACCTGTCGCTGCAAATTGCTCAGTTCGACAAAATCACGATCAACGATTTTGATATGACCCACACCCGCCCTGACCAGGGTCTCTGCTAATACCGTCCCCAGAGCACCACATCCACATAATAAAACGCGGCCCTGCATCATACGGGTTTGACCCGCTTCACCCAACTCTGAAAAGAGGACTTGCCGACTATAACGTTCCAGTTCCGGATTCATGGTGTTGATCGCCTGATTCTATTGAATGAAATAACTTTCCTGCTATTTTAACAAGCAAGGGCCGGGATAACAGACCCCCAACACAGAGAACCGGCGATAGAGCAGGAAACCGTCACCGTTTCACAGCAAAATAAAAAAAGCCCTGCTGTTAATACAGCAGGGCCATACTCGGTTTTTTCATAGTCCCGACAAGAAAAGTTAATCGAGACTGATTTCCTGCAAGAGTGAGACAAACTGAGGTTTGAGCAATCGTAGATTCGTCTCTCCCCAGCCTTTGGAAGCCACCTTGAGCGTGATTTTTGGTTTCAACCAGGTTGCTGACCGATTGATTTTCACGAAAGGCGCCGATTGCTTCAAGCTTGGCAGTTGAGCCTGCCAGGCTTTCCGCACTTCTTCAGGAACATCACTTGCGTAAATGGATCCCGCATAGACTAATTGTTTATTATGAGAAGCGGCTAACAGCACAGAATCAATCTTGCCGTTGGACAATGTGGTATAGCCCACCAGCAAACAATCAAATTCAATGAGCTTCGGTGCCGCTTCTACAGGTAAACTGGCAGCCACTTTCTTTGCCTTCGTTTTTTCTTCTTCACTTCCACCAGCAAAATCGTTTAGTGCGTCTTCCAGATTCTCCGCACCTCCTCCCTCTGATTCCTTCGCACGGTCGACGACAGATGCCACCAGATTGATATTTGCACGTTTCCGGACGCCCCAGTCCTTGAATAATGAATCAAATTCAAAACCACCAACGATCGCAAATGCACCCACCAGTAATGTCAGCCCCCAGATTGCCATATCTAATTTCCAGGCTCCTGCCGGAAAACGGCGGATCGTCGGTCCCCAGATTTTAAGTGGTGTCAGGAAAATACTCATCATGCCAAATTCAAATGACTTTGAGACTGCATTTAAATAAACAATGACATGTCCGATCAAAAAGAGACACAGGCCAATACTCGCTTGTGTTATTGTCCACAGACATAATTCAGAAGTACTACTGCAATAAAAACGTCCGCCAACACTTAAGCCGATCGCAGCAATCGTACCAATCGCAAGAATCCATCCCCACTCCGGAATTAATTCCCAAATCGTTTGAGGCTGTGCTTTGGTTTCTGTTTCCTGTTGAACATCAGAATGACCCACACATTTTCCCAGCTTCGGATAGAAGCCGCATTGCGGACACCACGATGAAAGCCCCCAGGGCTCATCCGTGCCACATTCAGAGCAGGTGGAATGCGCCCCTGATTTGTTTGCTTCCTGCATAAGCAGTGAATTACTACTATTCATATCTGACATGGCTTATCTACTTTTATTACTGAAGAACGGAGAATGTGTGTCGATACAATTTCAGTGACTCTCCGTGTACTTTAGCTTACAAAATGCCACACCAACGAACTTTGACATGTAAAAATACCAATGCTTGAGTGTAATTCTACCTGTCAAAATCAGTAAAATCCGCGCGACCCGTTCATAGAGCCGTTGATTGATGCCAACAGACGTGATCATAAAAAAAGGCCGACGCTCAATAAGAGCGCCGGCCTCGGTAAGGTCGTTTATTAGATTTTTATTGAGGTAAAATCAGTTTACCTTGAGCAACTCAATATCAAAAATGAGAACTTCGTTGGGTCCAATAACAGGACCAGATCCTCTTGAACCATAAGCCAGATCGCCAGGAATGAAGAGCTGCCACTTATCGCCCTCTTTCATCAACTGCAGTGCTTCCGTCCAGCCACTGATCACACCTTTGACAGGAAACGTCGCGGGTTGATTTCGTTTGTAAGAACTATCAAACTCTTTTCCGTTGATCAGAGTTCCCCGATAATGTGTGGTCACACTGTCATTCAAGCCGGGAGTTTTCCCCGTGCCTTTTTTGATCACTTTATATTGCAGACCACTTTTTGTTGTTTTCACGCCTTCTTTCTTAGCATTAGCTGCAAGAAACTGCTTTCCCTTGGCAACATTTGCCGCTGCAGCTTGCTTCATCTTTGTTTCCTGCTGTGATCGCAGTTCCTGTTGAAACGCAACCAATGTTGCACGAATTTCTTCTTCTGTCATTTGTGGTTTCTGTTTGGTCATGGCATCCAGAATCCCTTTGACGAGAATCTGTGGATCGAGACCCAAATCATCCTTCATCAGGTTTTGACCCAAATTATAACCAATTCCGTAACTGACTTTTTGCTTTTGATCTTTGAGAGACGATTTACCTGAATTTGCTTTTTCGGTCTGAGCCGTCACGAATTGAGAGCATCCAAAGAATGCAATACATAAACAGGCAGTGAAATGCCATTTAGACATAGGAAGAACCTTTCGGTGAATAATGAAACGCATGTTGAACAGGGGTGACCATACCAGACGGCGAGACCCGGCAGGCAGCAAGTGCCGACCGAATGAGCAGATGATGGATTGCATGGTGTCCTCTTTCACAGAGGATCTTTGATAGTAGCAAAGAGCCAATTATAAGAGAGTGACGGGGCGAGTGTCCATATAAAGGAGAGCCGATATGGAATGATTAGACCTGAAATCAGGTGCACACATTACAGCTAATCACTCGCTGCTAACTCCTGATTAACTAACGACTTTTTGGAATCGGGTAACCGCTTCGTTAATATTATCTCTGCTATTGAAAGCACTTAGACGAAAATAACCTTCTCCCGAAGCACCAAAACCACTGCCCGGGGTCCCCACAAGATGTGCTTTCTGTAACAATTCATCGAAGAACTCCCAACTGCTCGACTCTCCTGGTGTTTTGAGCCAGACGTAGGGAGCATTGACACCACCATAAACAGAGATACCAACCGACTCCAGGCCTTCACGCAACAGGCGGGCATTTTCCAGATAGAAGGCAATCAGAGCTTGTATCTGCTGTTGCCCCTGTTCAGAGTAAGCGGCTTCTGCGCCTTTCTGAATAATATAAGAAACACCATTAAACTTTGTGCAATGGCGTCGATTCCAGAGAGGATGAATTGCCGCCGTTTCACCCGAGGCAGTTTTTCCCATGAGCTGTTGGGGAACCACCGTAAACGCACAGCGAGTTCCTGTGAAACCGGCATTCTTACTGAAGCTGCGAAATTCAATCGCAACCTCTTTGGCGCCTTCAATCTCATAAATAGAATGCGGAATGTCCGGGTCGGTAATGAATCCTTCATAGGCAGCGTCAAACAGAATGATAGATCCATGGGCCTTCGCATAATCGACCCACTGCTTCAAGGTCTCTTTCGTCGCAACAGTTCCCGTGGGATTATTCGGATAACAGAGATAGATCAGATCGACAGGAGAGTCTGGCAGAGAAGGTACGAAATCGTTTTCTGCAGTGACTGGCAGGTATGTTAAACCTGCATAACGCCCACTCTCATCTGCTGCGCCGGTGCGGCCCGTCATCACGTTCGTATCGACATAAACGGGATAAACAGGGTCGGTCACCGCAACCTTATTCTCCGCACCAAAAATATCCAGAATATTACCCGTATCACACTTCGAACCATCGGAAACAAATATCTCGTCCGCAGAAATCTCGACACCACGCGACTGATAATCATTCCGGGCAATCGCCTCGCGAAGAAATGCATATCCCTGCTCCGGACCATAGCCACGAAATGAACCACGATCTCCCATCTCATCAATGGCAGCATGCATGGCCTCTCTGATCGCTGCTGGAAGTGGTTCCGTCACATCACCTATCCCCAGTTTTATCACAGCGGCATTCGGGTTCTCGTCGCAAAATGTGTTTACACGACGCGCAATTTCCGGAAACAGATAGCCCGCTTTGAGCTTCAGGTAATCATCGTTTATCAAAGCCATTTCACGCCTCAAATCAAAAAAATGCAATACTTGTGTCGGTGAATTCCTGTGTAGGAGTGTTTTCTAAACCAGAAAAGCCGTTGTATTTTGAATCTGGAAGAATTGCAACCGACGCATACAAATCAGACGGCTTTTAACGGAAAAGGTTCGACTATTCAGCGCCACGAAAAGGACGAGGCACAGCATTCAACAAAAAACGATCTGTGAGCTGATCAATTTGTGGAAGGCCAATATGTTCACTAATTTTGCGGTTGCCCGTCAGTCGATGAGCGGCCCCTTCAAATAGCACCTTGATTTGAGGCTGCTCTGCGATTTTTCCCTGATCGTGTTTCAAATTGCTACCGATGGCGAGAGCAACTCCTAATTGAAAACGCGCCTGTGGATAAATGGGAACCCCAAGTTCGGAAAGCGACCAGCGATCAACGCGCACCCGACACCAGCGACTTAATGGCTGGGGTCCATCGACAAAGGGCTGCAAAGTAGGAGGCAAACTGGATTTCGCCTGCTCGTCAATGAGCAATGTGATACGATCATGGTGGCTCGCATACAACCCCCAGGCTGGCCAATGATCAAAATACCCCGTTGGTTCCAGCAGGGGAGCCAACATGACAAACCAGACGATGAGCAAAACTCCCCGTTCAGAACCCGTAACGACACGGAACGACAAACTCGAGTCGACATCTCGGTCTTCTGAATTCACTGAATCTTTTTGCGTGAGCAAAGAGTTTTTCTGAAACAATGAATGAAACAAACACAGGTCCTGCACGATGAAATACACATTCCAGATGAGAACACCACTGTAATGGTTTAAACCCAAAGGACCAACGGCAATAATGAGACAGACATGCATCAACACTGCCGCCCATAACGTCCATTGGCGTGTGCGGGGAATGAATAAACCCAACGCGATCAGGAATTCTGCAACGGGAAAGGCGCCAGCAATAAAACTGATGGTCTGATCTGACCAGTAAGTGGTCGAAATTCCGATTCCTGAAAATAGACCATCGGCTAACTGGGGACCCAACGTCTGCACAAAACTGATATCACACTTGGAAAGTGCCGAGTATAAATAAATGCTGATTACAAAGAAACGAAACAGACGAATGGCGCGCGGTGGCTTCAGAAATGTCAGTATCAGAAATCCTATCGCAAACTGATAGGCCCAGGGCTGAAGGCGATGTTGGTCAAACACAACCGAAATCAGGAACCCCGAAAAGAACACGCCAGCACAAACCTGTTGTAAGAAAGGTCTGTGTTCTGAAACGCCAAAACATGAGGCCAACACCACTCCCAGAATACAGATGCTGGAAATCAACATCATAAAAAAAGTGAGCCAGTCTACCCAGGCAGGCAGAGACAGGACCCCAGAAAATAAAGGGACCTGCGGAAAAAACGTCTGAGGGATCCAGAGCCGCCAGCTCACTGCCAGCAGCACCAGTGAGAACAGCGCCACGTTTAATTTCAGCAATTGGAATTGAAGCATTTCGCGGGACATAAATTGGATCGCCGTTTTTGCTTCAATTATAATGAGCGGTGATCGCTTTCACCGCCCTCTGATGAAAACACATCGAAAATAAATGGGATTCTGTTGCTTAATCAAGGGATGTAAAAACGGTCCCCGTCGCTTCCTGTTGCCCGGAAACGATGGAAACTTGAGTGCCCGGCTCATTCGACCCTCGCCGCAACATCGCCATCGCAACAGCTGGATACTTGCCAAAGGAAACGCCTGAAGAGCTAATCGTTCCTACCTCCTGAAGCTGGTCGGGTTCCCCTGCCATGACCTTGGCTCCCGATGGAGGCACCCAGCCCTCAGCCAGTCCAATCGCCCGTAGTTCCCGATTGACATGACCTAATGAATCAATGCGAGCAATTGGCTCCTGACCCAGATAACAACCTTTTTTAAATGAAATCGACTGTTCTGTTCGAGATGCTTCCTGCGCCAGATTTTCCTCCGAAAGATCGACGCCATAGAGGGGAAAGAGAGATTCAATTCGCAAGGTGTCGAATGTGTCCTGCCCTGCAGGTGTCGCACCAGCCTCCATGAGGCTTGACCAGAAATCAGCGATTTTTACATACTGCAGACAGCAAAAATATCCTGGTTGTTGAAACCAATCAAGACGGCGGACTGTAAGCTGAGAACCAGTATTTTTCACTTGCACTTGCTGATTAACTGCTAGAGATTCTATCTCGATCCCCGCTTGCGTCAGGATTTCTTTTGCTTTTGGTCCGGTTAAATAAAGGTTGCCATATTCCGGAGTGCGTAGTTCAAAGTCCGCATCTTCCAGAATGATATAACGATCCAGGTGGTTGATAATTGATGAACACATACCGGGCGCTGTATCAATCCAGAGAGAATCTCCCTGATTGAATACAAAAATATGACCAAGAATTCGGCTTTGGACATTGGTCAGAAATGCTTCGCAACCTTCATCAGTCGGCAGATTTATAATCTCATTCGTACAAAAATTGTGAAGGAATTTTGCACGATCTTTTCCTTTTAATTCGAACTGTTCTCGATGACTGAGATCGAAGAGCACCGCTGTCTCATGCGCACTCTGATATTCTTTCTCTGGTGATCCAAAATGAGAGGCTAAAGGGTAAACTTGATTAATGTCAGTATAAATCGCACCACATGACTGCTGAAGTGTTTGGAATTGACGTAATGGCATTCTTTTCCCATGCTGCTTAGTTAGAAAATGTCCCGAGTTAGAAGCATTGTTGATAGGCTCGATCCTTGAGTTTCAAAAGTCCCCTGGCTGAACTATATTGAGACAAGAATCAGTTCAGTATCGTCAGTACTTACAAAATGGTTGGAGATAAGAAGTTCTGTGTTCTTATCCCTTCCAGAGGCGGGAACAATCAAAAGAGAGGGAGACACTCTCACATTTTAGGAGCACCACCTCTTTTTTCAATCAATAATTAACGCTTTCTTAAGGATTCGCTGACGACTACTCGCTTTTATCTATTTTCAAATTGTCTATCTTCAGTATACCAGTCCCACCATTGAGCCCCAACTGAATGACGGCTTCGCGAGTTTGAGGAGGAATCGATATTTTCTTTGTTTCCTGGTGCCAGTCACGACTTCCGAGCCAGGGACCTAGATAAGCCTGACCTATGTTTCGACGAATACTGTCGTAGAAATGTACTATAATTCCGGGTTTTTGATAGGTCTTTGCCCCTCGAACTGTGTTCAGATAACTTACCTGAAGACTCATTTCAAGCGAGTGTACTTTGGATCCATCAAGGGCCATCCCCTGTAAAATCTGAGACAATCCACCTGTGAGTTCATTCTCGAACTCCAAATAGGAAGATCCTTCCGGCGCCCCCCTCTTGACGAGAGTTACTTTACGCTGATAGTGCCAATTATCCGCTTTCTTGTCTGTGTTGGCATCGATTTCAAAACCACCATTTCTTATTTTCGGATTGAGTGGATCAGGCTTGATCTCGCGCTTCTCTTCGGAACGACCCGTCATCGGCACAAATAATGTCGGGATAAGCCGTTTCTGTTTCAGTTGGCCCTCTTCTTTTTTAAACAGATGGAATACCTGTTGATAACGTTCCCCAAGCGGGATTAAAAGCATACCCCCTTCTTTCAGCTGATCAACCAGGGGTCGAGGAACTTTTTCAGGCGAACATGTCACGATAATTTTGTCGAAAGGCGCTTCTTCCGGCCAGCCCAGATAACCATCACCAATTCGAGTATGTACGTTACGATATCTTAAACGCTTCAGACGGGCCGCCGCCTTTTTCCCAAGCCCTTCAACAATCTCGATGGTATAAACATCTTTCACTAAAGCCGAAAGTACCGCGGCCTGATATCCGCTCCCCGTTCCTATTTCCAGTACTTTATCTTCAGGTTGTGGGTCTATCGTCTCTGTCATATAAGCGACGATATACGGAGGGGAAATCGTCTGCTTATACCCAATAGGTAATGCCAAATCTTGATAAGCCCGGTTTTTCAAACTCGAACTCACAAACTCATGACGCGGAACCTGTCTCATGGAAGAAAGGACTTTGGGATTTTTGACTCCCTCTCCCTGAATATAACGCGTGACCATCTCATTCCGTAATCCACGAAAGTGGGCGCTACTCTGTGAAAATGCAGGCTGCACAGAATGCAATAGCGCTCCGCAGCTCATTACATTCAAAAAAGAGAGTAAGATGATTCGTTTCATGAGTGACCCTCAAGAAAGAAAAGACCGTAAAGTTAGACAATCCAGTAAAATGATCTGTTTTAAACTATAAATGTTATGAATTATAGCACGGCGGCATGACCTCCGTTAATGTTGATTTCCCAATAACTAATACGAATTGAGAGATTGATTCGGGGATTCTATTTTTCTATCCACACAGAGGAGATAATCCGTTATCATTCAGCAAATAAGCTGATTTTCTGATTTTTTTGAGCAAATGGACTCCAGTTGTATGAAGTATATTCAAGTAGTCATCGTCGCGTGTGCTCTATTCTCTTTATCAATCCTTCACGGATGTGGCGCTTCAGACTCTATTTCCAGTAAAGATTCCATTAATTCATCGACTCTTGAAAGCGATTTGACAAACGCTGACTCGAATAAGGCTCCAGAATTATCAGAACCAGCCAGTGAACCAGTTGATCCACAAGTAGAAGTCAAAATCATTTTTCAGAAACTGTTGGCGATTCGCTTAGATCCTGATCCTGATGAGTGGTTGAAAGCAGATAAGCAACTAAGTGCTTTTGGGAAAACGGCTATCCCCACATTAATTACTGAAATGGCCAGCCCCGATCTATCTGCAAGAGAGTTGGCCAGCATGTACCTGGCTGGTCTGGGACCGGAATCAAAAGAAGCTGCGCCAGCTCTCGAAAAAGCGTTAAGGGATGATTCTCCTTTCATTCAAGTCAATGCGGCATCAACACTCACACATTTTCCGGAATATCGAAACAAAGCCGTGCCCGTTTTGATCACTTTGACAAAACATGATGATCCCAATACGCGTCTTACAGCCATTCACGCTTTGGGAAGCCTGGAACCACATTCGGAAGATCAACTGAACGCCATCAAATCAACACTGACTGATTCAGACACGGAAGTGCAATTGGCGGCAATTAAGATCCTGGGCCAAATTGGTAAACCGGCAAAAACTACTTTGAGTGAAATTCAATCATTAATCAATGATTCCGATACCAGCCAAGTGTTACGCGAAGCAGCGCTATCGTCTAAGTCACTCATTGAACAGGCAAAGCAATAGGCTTCTCTTAACGCTTTTCCGTTACATGCCACTGTCTACGCGCCGCAGCCCAACAGACAATGATCCGAGCCCGGAACAACCCCTCTCTCCTTAGTTGTAGCGATTGTACCGATTCTCCTCGCGCGCAAAATGAGGAGAGGTTCCGAAATGTATCGGAGAACTCCGCTTTTCTGAATATCTTACCTAATTCCGTTTGACTCATGATCAACGTGACCTACTTTTATTGACAGAAGAGATTCTTACTGAGCCGCTAGGCTAACCAAAAAAATATACTTCCTCCGCTTCTAATCGAAGCGGAGAACTACAGCGCGGCAAGGAAAGCTGGGAGCTTTGAGGGGACCTTGCCGCGCTTTTTTGTCTTGAAATCATCCAGTTTGATGGTGCTTGATACTAAAGAAAAGCGTCGTGTTTTTGGAAGCAACCATTGGCATGATGCGCAACGGCACCCTCAAGCGGAATTGAATTGGAAAAGCTCATGGCAACCAGAAAATTATGGTTGCAGCGATCCCGCCGCACCGGAATAACTCTGATTGAATCTCTGGTCGCTGTGACAATCACAGCGATTGCCGGAACCGCTCTTTTCTCAGCCATCGGTGCCTCTCTTGGAGCCAGCTACTCCGGCTTGAACAAAACCATTGGAACCGGCCTGGCCGAACAAATGCTGGATGAACTCACATCAGTCCGGTTTCCTGCTTCCAGCGATACGCGGCCTGTTTATAAAAATACGCGATACTATTTTGATGATCTGGATGACTATCACAATTGGTCGTCTTCACCACCCGTTCACAAAAATGGAGTTCCTCTGGGAAAAACGGCGGTTACTTATCTGGAATATTATTACATCTCGCGCCCCAGTTTTTTTCTACCTGACGCTGAGTTTCTCAGCAGAATTACCAGAGAAATATCGGTGGAACGAATTCGTCCCGATAACAGCTCCGGCTGGATTGTCACCAATGACCCTACGGACTATCGAAGAATCACAGTCAAAATCAGATTAAAGACGAGTGCAGATTTACCCAGTCACGAAATTGCAGAAGCAACACGAATATTTAGTTATGTACCACTTTCACCCTGATAATTCGAATCCGACACAGCAAGTGTTTGACACAGACGCTCTCCTTGAAAAAAGGGAGTCCGTGTCTTGCTGCGCAGTTCGAAACCAGGTTCCTCGTCGTGGTTTAACTCTCGTCGAATTGATGATGGCAATGGCCATTTCCTCGATTCTGATCGTCGCGCTGGGAGGCATTGTAACAGCCACACAATCTGCCTGGAAACATACTCAGAGTATTGAGGACTCTCAAGCACAAGTCACCGCAACCTTCGATCGAATTAAAATGATGGTCGCTCAGGCGGGCGTTTATCAGGTCAGCGGCCAGCCTCCGCAGGTCGGCCTGGCAGTCGTCACTCGTCCCTGGAATTATGTCGATATTCCGGACACGCTTGTGGTCTGGTCAGGTGGTCGTAATGGAGGCATCAGCGATAACGGCACCTTAACACGCCTCCCAAAAATAAACGAACTATTGATCTATACGGTCGACCCCGGAGATCCTCACAATTTAGTAGAAATTGCTTTGCCTGGTGACACCACGGAAATCGATTTCAAGAGTTCTTCATTCAAAAACATAATCCGTTCTGCCATCAATTCTGCGGATGCAGAATCTGCTTTGTTATGCAATCGTCTTAAGAAAAGCCAGTTTTATTTGGGGGGTGCGCCCTGGGGGCCATCTACCGCAAATCTTCTTTTTGGAATCATAAAATCTCCCTCTGATTCCAGTCTGTCTGGAGTCAGTCCCGGGACCAGCCAATGGATCAATCTTCCCTGGCCACAAGGTGCAGCGAGTGCCAGCAGCGGCTTGAGGCAGTTTTCCATTTACTATGAAGCACACATTGAAGTCGCAGAGCAAACATCTCTGAACGAGGCAAATTCTACAACCGCACTTCCGTTTTTTGGATCCTGTTCGAGGTTATATGCTTATACACCTTAAGAAAGAACATGTGAAAACTCATCTGTCAAGCGGTGTTCGTCAACACGGTCAATCGCAGAAAGTGCGCGCTTCTCGGTCGGGAGTCTCATTGATTCTGGTGATGTTTGCACTAAGCATGTCGTTGGTTTTGACGTACTCCTTTATACAGACACAAAGCGTCCTCACACAGATCTCTGAAAATGGTTCACGACGAGACCAGGCTATGAATGCCGCTCGCGCGGGAATCACCGATGCACTCAATCGGCTGAACTCACTCGATTGGACAGGCATTAACGATCAGTATCAACGCACATTTCAGTCAGACACAGAGGGAGAGAGCACTTATACCATTTCATTCAATGCACCCGCTGATTCTCTCAGCTCTGCTTTAGAACTGGAAGTTCATTCGCTGGGAGCCTGGGTGTCTGCTGAAAATAATAACATGCGGTCCGAATATCAGATTACAGTGAAAGTCCGCCTTGTACCGCGCCTGGCTGGCAGAACTATCCTGCCCGGAGACTCCGCCGCTGCGACAGATCTGGTGACCAACCCCGGTGACTTCGATCTGATCAGACAATACGCTCTGTTTGCTGACGAAGGTAATAACTCACTCGTACTCGACCCCTGTGATCGAATTGATGGTAATCTCTGGTTATATAATGACTTGGTACCCTATGGGGATCCTTATTGGAACTCTGGTGTGCGCAGCACATTCCTGCAAGACCTGGGTAAACGGTTTGTAACGTTCCCACCAGCATCAACAAATTTGTCCGACGCGAGCATTCAATATCCACATCCCCTCGCAGGCAACATCACATTTTACAATTCACCATCATCTGACATACAGCAGGATCTGGCAGATCTAAAAGTAAACTGGTCTGTCACAGCTGAGAAACTGACTATTCCTGGTTGGGATGATTCTCTGTTCTCAAGCTACCAGATTTATGCAGGTGGTCCGACGTATCATGCTGTCTCAGTTAACTCTTCATTATCTGACGTAACCTTGACGCCGACAAAAGATAATCCGTTGGGAATTTTCTACCGAAATGGTTCGCTCAGCGTCTATGACAACGTCATCATCCAGGGAACACTGGTTGCTAAAAACAAAATTACATTCAATGGCAAAGGGATACACGTCACTGCTTTCAACTGGAAAGGATCTGGTGGCGAAGCCCTGATTCCAGGCTCGCATCTCTGGCCCCGACTTCCCTCAATAGTGGCCGAAGACATTCGATTTGATAGAGAAACACAAACAACCATTGAAGGCGCGGCTGTCTGTCACGACGATGTAAGGGGAGCCGGTGGTTCTGTCAGTTACCCTGACGTATCACAGATTCAACTCTCGGGAACAGCCACTGCAACCTCCATCGAACAACCCTACAGCACAGTGACACTGCGTGAAGTTCTGGATCTCAGCAGTTTATCGTCGGACGGGAACTATGCCATCTGGTTGGAGACAACAGGAACGGGAAACACCGGATCCACGGGCACATGGTACCCCATTGTCGGCGTTGACAACCGAAATCAGCAATTAACCATTCGGGGAGAAATCGACCACGCTTCTCCAACCAGTTATCTCATCAAACGACATAAGCAGGCATTGACACAAATACGCGGTCCCGTCTGCGCACATACCATTGACTTCAGTCGTCTGAATGAATGGGTGCTTTCAAGTTCCCTCTGGAATGGGCTAAAAGATCTCTGGGAAGTCGAAAACGAAATTAGGACTCTTTCGAGTGAGCTCCTGATCGGATTCAGCGAATGGCTTGAAAGTCCATACAACTTCCCTGATTGGGACACTTATTATCAACTCTATGGATTGAACCTGGAACCCACTCTACATATTCAACATCTGGCTGATCAGGAATACCGCTGGGCACCACCCTTGTTTCAACCTTATGACGGCGGAGTAGCAAACGCCGAACAATCCGGATATCGCTGGTCATTAATTGATTGGAAAGAATCTCCTTAGAGTTTCATTGAAAACGTATGCAAAAAATTTATCAACATCATTGGCAAAGCGGCCGGTCTTCTTCGAAACGAAGAAGGTTTACAAAATGGGTGCGCGCCAACCAAAGGTCTCGAAGCTGCCGACATGCTTTCACACTCATTGAAATGCTGATTGTGATTATGATTATTGCAATACTGGCTTCCGCTTCATTGATCTCGACCGGGGGGAGCGGAGCACTTTCATTGGAAGCGACGGCTCGCATAGTGGCTGCTGATTTACGCCTGGCACGAAACCACGCCATCAAATTTAATTCACAGTACACAGTCAACTTTGACATCAATACTCAAAGTTATGAAATCCTGCATACCGGTGCCGGCAGCTTACCTGTGCCACAAAATCAACTCGCTGGAAGCGGTGTTGACGCAAGCAGGTACATTAGAACTCTTCAAAAACAATCTATGAATCTGCCTGAACAGGTCTTTCTCAGACAAGTCAAATTAAATACATCAAAAACAAATGTGAGCGATCTGGCATTTGGACCTATGGGAGGCACAGGGCCATCCCGAAATGAAGATACGGTACTAATTTTGTCCACAGCAAGAAATGGAACGACGTTTTACATCCCGATCACCGTCTCCTGGATTACAGGCCAGGCATGGGTGGAAGACATACAGACATTAACGAATTAACTCAGCATTACTATCACTCAGAAATAAAACCATGATCTCCTTAAACCGTTCAAAATATAGTCCCATCGGCTTACAACTGGGGCCAAGTTCTGCCACTTTGGTCCAGTTGACCGGTTCGCCACAGAATCGTACTATGCATGCCATTGCCCAGGAGCAGTTCGACATACATGATAATTGTTCCATCGAAGAGCGAGATGCAAAAGTCGCTACTGAGCTCCGACGAATTCTGTCTGACCATCATTTCAAAGGACGACGCGTAATCAGTTGTCTGGGATCGCAGGAATTATTTATTCAGAACGTCAGGTTACCACAACTGCCTTCCGAAGAAATCGCGAAAGTCGTTGCCTGGGAGGCAGAGGAAAGACTCCCCTATCCGGTTGCTGATGCTGAAATCCGTCATTTGCCCGCTGGTCAGGTTTTTCAAGAATCGAATACAAAACAGGAAGTCATTCTGCTTGCCTGTCACACTGGAATCTTGCAAAGACAATTAAACCTGCTGGAACAAGCCGGCCTGACATCTGTCGCAATTGATGTAGAACCCTCTGCTACCATTCGCTGTTTTCAAAATGTGTCTAAGGATTTGCAGATCAATTCGGCCAATTGTTATTTGAATTTTGGAGATGCTGCCACAACGGTGATCTTTGCCGATCAGCAAAATATGCTATTCCTGAAATACATTATGCACGGAAGTAATCACCTCGACAGGGCCGTTGCTGAAAATCTCGATTTGCCTATGACCGAAGCAATTCGCCTGCGAAAAATTGTGACCAATTCGCCAACTTTAGATGCCAGTGACGAACTTCATCGATCTGTGATTGATTCGATTCGTTCGACTCTGGAAACGATCAGCACCGAAGTGGAAAACTGTCTCAGATATTACAAAGTTACATTTCGCGGGAAAAAACTGGAACAACTCATCGTCACTGGAAATGAATCCAGCCCCTGGTTAATTGATTTTCTGTCAGAACAATTAAACACCAATTGTAATATGGGAAATCCATTTGAAAGCTTGAAACGCTGGCCGACTTCTACATCCATCCTGGAAAGACCCGGTAGATGGACTACAGCAATGGGATTGGCCATGAAAGAAAGTACGATTTGAAATACTGATGAAAATTTCTTTGAAACAAAACCTTATTTTTTAATTGAAGCCGGAGTAGGAAATTCACGACTCCGGAATGACCCCGCTAAGAGCGAAATTATGATACCTGAAATTGATTTTTTACCAGCAAGTTATCGTGAAATAAGAAGAAGGCACCGGAATCGAATCTGGCGGCGAACTATCGTCGTCATCTTCCTCACCCTGGTGACGCTGGGCACGGTACGACAAAGAGAAATTCAGCACGAGCTCCAGACTCAAAAGAACACCCTGAAACAAAGGGCTCAACTCATGAATGAACAACTGGAGAACCCCGAACAACTGAATCAAAAAATTCAGCATGCGGAAATTCGAGCCAACCTGCTAGCTTCAATACTCATTGATGAGTCTCCCGCACAGTTGTTGTCCATTATCAGCACTGCGTTACCAGACTTTGTTTCGCTGAATGAATTTCGTTTCTCTTTTGAAAAAGTCAAATCTAACGAAAATTCAATCAGAAAAAATACGCCGCCCGGCGAACAGGAAAATCTCTTACCAGAACTTGCAGATCTGAAAATTTTGCAAGAGCGTTACAAAACGGAAAATCTGGTCATTAACCTGGAAGGGTTTTCTCCCGACCATCTGGCGATTTCCAACTATATGTCGCACCTGAATCAAGTAGGACTATTCAAGGAAATCGAATTGATTCAATCCAATGAGAGTACTTTTGAAGGCCAACCGATGCGAGTGTTTCGGCTCAGAATGGTAGTGAAAGCACCGGGGATGTATGTCCCTGCCGTGGATCTCAGTTCAACGGCCAGCCTGGGTATCCCCAGCACAGGAGGATTCAGCAATGAATGAAAAATTACGTCGCGATAGTTTAATCACAATTATCGGCCTTTCGGTTGTAGTGGCCATCTTTACTTTTGTCGTCTATCTCCCCGGTTTGAAACAAAAACAGAAACTCAACAAGGAAATTGCGAAGATACAGCAAGAGATTCGCGAAATCCCCGACAGAGTGAAACAGCTGGAACAACTCCATCAAGAATTGAACCAACGATTGGCGTTCATCGATCGGCATCAGCATCGAATCCCGACAGTCAAAGATACGCATCAGGTTTTACAACGAGTTGCATTATTGGCTAAAACATCATCGCTTACGGTTTCAGAATTGAATCCGGGAGAATTTGTTTTAAACGAAACCTACATCAGGCAGCCTTTTTTGCTGAGTATTTCTGGCCCTTATTCCGGCGTGATCGATTTTTTGAACGGCCTGGATCATGAGGAGCGTTTGTTTACCGTTTCAGACATTACCCTCATAAAACAAGATGAAGAACTTGAGGGGTTTGTCAAAGGAACCATTGAACTGTCAGTCTGCGCATTACGCGGCAATCAGAGAGATTTTTCTGATTTTGACGAAAATAGGGTTAGTAATGCCTTTCTTGCAGCCGATAAAAGATAAGGACACACTCGAATTCAAGTTTCCCTGTCTGGTTCTTCCGGAAGGGAAATCACCCTGCTTTTCAGTCATTGCTAGACGTTTCCACTCTAACCGGATCATATTTCAATAAAGTAAAATGCAACCCGTGAAATTTTTCAGTGAACAATTATTACACGATTTGAAAGTAAGCTGGCAGAAAACATTGCTGTTGGGCCTCTTATTTCTAGTGGGGTTCTACTTCTGGATTCCGCCTTTATATCGTGCATTACGAGGGACAGCTGCTCCTGCCATCGTGCCGGCCGAAGTGAATACCCAGGCGATGCCTCACCGTCCTCCCGTCAAGACAGAGATGAGTTTTGCGCAAAGCGACTCTCCGGAAGAAACACGAAATTCCTGGAAACAATTTGATTCACTGATGCAAAGTGATCCTCTCGTTCAATCTGTCCAAATGGGAGCAGTTCAAAAAAATCCGTTCAAAGTGAATCGAGATCAGTTTTCGCCTCCCATCTTATTTGCTGATGAGTCAGAGACTTCCAATGAAGAATCTCAACACAATCAGGAAAAAGTCGTTCAGGTTCTGCCAGCAGATCTCGTGCTGAAGACAACCATCATTGGAAAATACCGTAAAGCAGCCATCATCAATAATAAAATGTATTATGAAGGCAAAACTCTCGAACACGAAGATGTGACTTATATATTAGAGCGGGTTGCAACCCGTAATGTGATATTGAGACAGGGCGCGCAAAAATTTGAACTAAAAATTCAAAACGATCCTTCTGCGTTTATCAAGTTTGCACAATAACCGTTCGCATCACTGAAGTTTTGGAAATTGATTCGAACGATCATGGATGATGGTCGAAACATGAAAAGACATTTTTTTTTACCGGCTTTCTGGGCAACACTGACAGGGCTGTCACTATTGTTGATCGCCGCCATGACAGATGTCAAAACGCCTCAGTCGCTGTTTATTCCATCACAGCATCAAGCGCAGGCTCAGCGTACAAAGCCAGTTGAAATCGATCAGTCCCGCTTTTCTCAATCGGTGTCTCAATCGATGTCTCAATCAGGCGATACGAATCAGAGCCGAGACTCGAAAACCGTTCAGCAGACAACCAATTCGGCACCTGCGACGTTAGCAACTCCCAATCATTCGAATTCCAGGGAATCTACCCGCTCTCGCTTATTGATCGAACCGGGTATCGAAATCACAAACACAAAAAATACAAACACGGACCGCGCGCACGCAATTCAGTTTCATTTGACTTCAGATGGAGATTCTGCTGTCAAAAACCGGGAGGTTTCCAAAATGGAGACACGCCTGGTTAGTTTGACCAGGCAAGTAGATCGCCTGACAAATCTGCAAATTCAAGCGCAGGAAAAATCGAATGTGGAGCTGGCACAAAATACAGATCGACTCGAACAGGCAACGAAATTGCTGAAACAGATGCAGCAGATGAATCAGTTGCGCGACCTGGAGCGCAAACTGGATGGTTTGCAGCAAAAGGATCCAGCAAATACTGACAAAAAAACTGAACCCGCAAACACAGCTCCGGAAAAAACAACACCGGAAAATACCAAGGAAAAACAGCCGTTACTGAAAGTAAGTCCTGATAAAGATTCTAACGAAACATTTTCGCTGCAAATTCAGGATGCAGAAATCTTGCAGGTCCTGGACATGTTAGGTGAACTTTCCGGAAAAAATATTATGACCGGACAAGGTGTTACAGGCACGATTACAGCAAATTTGAAAAATGTGACCCCGGCACAGGCCCTGGATGCCATATTGCGTTCACGGGAGCTCACTTCTGAACAAGAAGGGGCTTTCATTTATGTGATGACACAGGCACAACTGGAAACAAAAAAGAAGTCATCTCGCAAAGTCATGACCAAGTTATATAGTCCCTTTTATATCAGTGCCAAGGAATTACAAAATCTCATTACACCGATATTATCCGAAAATGTAGGGATTATTTCACTCACCACGCCCAGTGAAATAGGGATCACACCCGATGAAACAAGTGCCGGTGGTGACTCCTTTGCGCAGAACGACTCGCTCCTGATTCGTGACTACCCCGAAATATTGGAAGAGGTGGACCGTCTGGTGAAAGAGATGGACATACCACCTATGCAAGTCGTGATCGAAGCAATGATCATCAGCGTTCTGCTGAATGATGATATGCGATTCGGCGTGAATTTTGCCGTATTGGGAGGAAATGAAAAAAATCTGCTGGTAGATGGCAATGGCCAGACCCTGAATGGTTCCAGCGGTTTTCCGGGTTCTGGAAGCACGCTTGTCCCGCCAACCGGACAATTTATTGCAGATGTGGCGGGATTGAAGTATGGATTCTTACACGGTGACATCAGTGGCTTTATCGAAGCTCTGGAAGATATTACGGAAACAAACCTGATTGCTTCGCCTCAGTTACGAGCCCTGAATAAACAAAAAGCCGAACTGATTATCGGTGACCGAACCAGCTACTCCACAGTCACTCAAAACGGAACGACATCGATCCAGAATGTCAACTTCCTGGATTCGGGGATTGTACTGAACTTGCGACCCTTTATCACACCCGACGGTCAGATTCGCATGGAAATTCACCCCGAACGCAGTTCTGCAACAATTAACCCGAGAACAAGTCTTCCCGACTTACAAACTACCGAAGTCACTACGAATGTAATGGTTCGTGATGGTCATACGGTGGTCATTGGAGGTCTGATTGAGGAGCGCACTTCTGATGCTAAAAACCAGGTCCCTTTTTTAGGTGCCATCCCACTTATTGGAAATGCATTCCGATTACAGCGTGAAATTACACAGCGCACAGAATTGATCATTCTAATAACACCCCGAATTGTACAGGCAGAAATCGCTCAATCCGAAGGGGAAAGACAGAAGTATGAAGGGGAAGAACGCCTGGATACGTTCAAAAAGAACTTTCTACCTATCAATCAGGTACGCATTGTTCAGTCTCATATTAAGCGGGCCAAGAAGTACCTGGCTATGGGTAATTTGCCCAAAGCGAAAGTACATAGCAAGATTGCCGTCCGACTGGACAAGAATAATCTGGAAGCCATCCAGCTACTAAAATACGTTGAACAGGAGTTAAAGAATCGAAATAGAAACCTGATCGGATTACCTCCTTCAGAAGAAGAAGTCTCGATACCTTCCCTGGAAGGAGATCCGTAAATATGGTTGGGCCTGCGCGTTTCTCTCTACTTCTGACAATCTTTCTGTTCTGTGAGACTTCTCTTTTCTGCTGTGGATGCCAGTCGTTGTCTGGTTCGAATTTTCCATTTGCCTCAAAACAGACAAAAAATTCGAAACCCGTTGATCAAAAGTCGGAACCGGCTAATCCTCTTCAAAGAGTGTCTCCTTACAACGTACAGGCAAATGAAATTGTACAACAGGCTCTCGATCACTATTCGAAAGGTGATCTGAAGCAGGCAAAAATTCTTCTGGTATCAGCGCGAGAGATCGACCCCGGGCATATTGGCACATTCGAAATCGAAGCGCAACTCTCTTATGATATGGGCGATCAAAGGCAATATCTGCAATCATTACGCGCGATTCGAGCGGCCAGCCCGCATGATTCAGAAAAACAGAGCGCCATAGGCACCCTCTTCTTTCAGGCTGGACAGACTCAGGAAGGAATGGCCTGTCTGAAACGCGCCATTGAATTAAAACCGTATGATGAAGATTATGCTCTCAAACTGGCTGCCTTCTATGAACAAACCGGGAGATCAGACGAAGCACATCAGGTTCTCTTACGCGCTATGCACACCATGTCAGGCAGCAGACGCCTCCCCATTGCATTGGGCCGGATTAGCGAGGCAAACCAGCAGTGGAAACAGGCCAGCATCTATTACACAATGGTTGTAAACCACTTCCCCAATAATCATATCTGGCGAAAGCACCGTGCCCGCTGCCTGTACTATTCCGGAGACTATTCTGCCGCTTTTGAAGATTTTATCATCTGCCAGAAGAATGATCCAAAATCACTTTCTCTTTCAGAAATGATTGCCTTCGGTGATTCCGCGTTGCGACTGAAAAAACTCGATCAAGCGCAACATATCTTTGATCAGATCTCAACGGCAAATCAGCACCAGTTACTCCATGTAGAGATATTGCGAGGGTTATGCGCAATAAACCGCGGGCAGAGTATCAGTGCAAAAACGATTATCGATACAGCCCGCACAAAGTGGCCCGCTGATCCCACGCTGTTGCAGGTTGCCACTCTGCTTCCTGCAGAGTAGGAAACCACACGCTTCACACCCAGGGTGCACACACAGCCACACCTGAGTTGCTTCTGTCCTTTCTCCATTGCAGAATTGGACAACATGCATTTCGTAACCTAGATTTAAGTGTTGAGATACCACACTGCTCATCCGAAGAGGTCTGAACAGTGACCTCTGAATCTATCAGGCACAAAGAGTTCTTTTTTTCAGTAGTATTTGCCTACGACTGAGAAAGTTATTGGTTATGAAAAATTATGCAAAATACTGGTATCTGGTGGTACTACTCATAGTAGTCAGCTGCGCAGATAGCCTTCTTGTGACAAGCGGTTTAACGAATCCGGCGATTGCGCTTGTGATCGCTCTGACTGCCTCATTAGCTGGCTGGGCCTGGTTAGTGAAAACGATCCAGAAAGACCGCGACCAAATTATGGCCTGTTTGAAAAACCCTGAATTAAATCGGTCAAAAATTCAACACAAAAACTTCTTTGGAAGTCTCTTCACTGAAGCACTTCAGAAGATCGAACATTCGGATTCAGAACTGCTCTCTACGAAACAGGTTCAAACCATTTTGAAGGCCCGGTTAAATTCCTTAATCAAAAAAGAAATGTTGAGAGAGTCTGTGCTGGAGAGCCTGGACACCGGCATTTTGATTTTCGACGCACAACATGTACTTGAATTTTCAAATTCTGCTGCGGACGATTTTCTGATTTCAAAGGCGGACCAGAAGGACACTCATTCTGATTCAAGTTTATCACTGAGCAAGACGTTATTTAATGATACGGTAATACCAGAATTGAGCCGATTATTAACAAAAACCATACAACGCAAAGATGCCACTTCGTGCAGGCGGACAGAATTTGAATTCACGTCCAATGGATCAACAAATCATTTCTGTGCCATTGCTACCAATCTATGCGATGAAAACCAAACCGCTCTGGGCACCGTTGTGGTCATCGAAAATAATGGTGAAGAAAACAAGGAAAAAACAAACCATGCCGAATTCGTTTCCTCAGTAGCACACGAATTGAAAACACCCATGTCGGGCATCAAAGCGTATGTGGAAATGCTGATCGATGGTGAATGTGAAGCAGACGAAGCTATGGAGCTTTATGGCTTTATCAATGAACAGATTGATCGACTCACAAGGCTGGTCAACAGCATGCTCAATCTCGCCAGAATTGAAAGTGGTGTCGTTGATATTAAGCGGCACGACTATGAACTGAACGATATTCTGAAAAAAGCCTTTGATGTCATCTCGCCGACGGCAGCAGAAAAAGAGATTACCATTACCACACAACTCAGTGACCTGTATTTGCCCGTGCATGTAGACAAAGATATGCTCGGGCAGGCAATTATCAATCTCTTATCAAATGCTGTTAAATATACGCCTAATGGCCACGAAGTCTGTCTGCGGAGTCGAATGGAAGAGTCATCTGCTGTCATTGAAGTCCGCGATACCGGACTCGGGATTCCCGAAGATTCGCTGCCTCATATTTTTGACCGATTCTACAGAGTACCTGAAAACAATCGTTCTGCAGCTGGTACCGGACTCGGGCTCTCCCTGGTCCACTTCATTGTCACCAATGTGCACAATGGCTCTATTTCAGTTCAGTCAAAAGTGAACGAGGGAACTTGTTTCATCATCAACATCCCGCTGGGACACAAGGAAAAGAGAAGAGTTCAGCAATTGGCAGCGTCCACAAATGTCTGAGACAAATCGATTCACTCCAATAGATCATTTGTAACAAGAGTGATAATAGTAATAAAAATGATAATAAAGGAAGAAAATATGGTTCCTCTGGTTTATGTATGTGATGATGATTCACACATTGTTCGAGCCATCAGCATGAAACTGAAGAAAGCGGACCTGGAAGTGGAATGCTTTCCCGATGGATTGGCTTGTTGGGAAAGAATTCAAGATCGCGCACCTAATATGGTGATCACAGATTTGCAAATGCCACGTATGAATGGATTGGAACTCTGCGAAAAAATTCGAGATTTTACTGATTCTCAATCCATTCCTGTTACATTATTAACCGGTAAAGGTTTTGAATTTGACCACGACGAATATATTGAAACACTCAAAATTACGAACGTCATGGTCAAACCATTCAGCCCCAAAAAACTGTTGGCTCAGGTTCAGGAAAACCTGAACTTCACACATGATTTAATTGGTTAAACTATTTAACAACGAAATATTGCTGAAGCGATTAAATATGCGAAATTATTATACTGCCATCCAGTTCTGGTCCTATTCACTGTTAGTGGTCTGCTTGTGTCCACTCTCAGTCATTCTGGGCTCACATATGGGTTGGCCCCTTGGTGTAACACCATTGTTGTTGCTGGCTCCTGTGGTTGTCCTGGCGGCGATTTCGTCTCCTCGAATTTGTTACTGGACCATTACCGCCTTGGCCGTTGGTTCCTGTTTTGCGGAAATCTTTTTTAGAACGGATACCAGCGAGGGTAATCCCGCTTATCTACTCAGCATCATGAGTGCGGCCGTGATTATCGGATTGACTTTGCTGATCGATGTCTACATTGAAAAGCTGAACGGAAAACTTTCACAGGTTTCTACTCAGAATGACGAGCTGGTTCGTCAATTATATGAATCACAAAAAGAGCCTACACCCGATTTTCAGAAAACGGTTTCCCAAAGAGATTCCAACGAACTACAGCAGAACGATTCCGCTGAAAACCCCGAAGCAGAAATGGGGGTCAATTATCCGTTGTTATTACTGACTTTGCAGGATATCGGTCGTCGGATCTCTACGAATCAATCCAATGAATCCCTGATTCCAACCGTCGTCAGCACCGCCAAAGCCTCTCTGCAATGCGAATACTGCCAGGTTTATCTCTGGGATAGTAAGACACGCGCCTTGAAAAATGCGCTGCCTGCCCGTTCCCGCGATAAGCTCGATTATCGACCGGTTCATAATAGTGGCGTCGCTGCCTGGGTCATTGAAAATCGACAAATCGTGATGAGAAATGACGCAGAACAAGATTATCAGCTGAAACGAATTCTCGAAGAAGACCCTCATATGCCGGATGCCATTGCTCCGCTGACCGTTGGCTCTGAGTTAATCGGCCTGATGATTATCGACAAAGTCGACGTCGAATCCCCAACCACAGGTCGATTGCTTTACATCCTTTCAAATATCTATGCACTGGGGATTAAAAACTCACAGTTGTTTAAACGGATTGAAGAAATGGCAAGTCGTGACGGCCTCACAGGGCTTTACAATCATGCCACCTTCCAGGAAAAACTGCAAGAAATGGTAAAAAGTGCCAATAATCAATCGACCAGCCTGAGTCTCGTCATGAGCGACATCGATCATTTCAAATCATTCAATGACACTTATGGCCATCAGGCAGGAGACTTTGTCCTGAAAGAAGTCGCCCGAATTTGGAATACAGTCATGCCGGAAAACGCCATTCTTGCCCGATATGGTGGAGAAGAATTTATAGGAGTGCTCGTCGATCATGAGTATTCACAGGCGATGCAAATTGCAGAAGATCTGCGCGAAACATTAGAAAATTGTCCGATGCTGTTCGAAGGACAGCAGCTCCAGGTAACGGCCAGCTTCGGAGTCACCGAACTCAATCATCCCGCATCAACAACCAACGAGCTCGTAAAAGTGGCAGATGAATATTTATATAAAGCAAAAGAAAGCGGAAGAAATCAGGTTGCGGGACTGGTCCCCAATTCGGCTAGAAAACCCAGTACATAGATCTTAATCCCATGCAGATTACAACAGAAATATTTGGAAATGTGCTGGTAGCACACACACCGGATGAATTAACAGATGATACTTCCGACGATTTTGTAAATTCACTTTCGGATGCTATCAACCAACAGCACTATCAGGTCGTCCTGCAAATGGATCGCAGCGAAGTCCTGGATAGTGCCGGACTGACCGCTTTACTGGATTTGCAGGATCTGACACGAGAAAAAGGTGGCAATCTGAAAATCAGCGGCCTGGAAGAACCCGGAAAAAAAATACTGGAAATGACGCGCCTCGATCAGCGGATTGATATCTTTGATTCGGTCATCGAAGCAGTCGCCAGTTTTCAATAATAAAATTATAGATGCAACATGAATAACAATTCCCTGTTACAACCTAAAATGAGACTCGGTGATTTGCTCGTCTATAAAGAGTACATCACTTTGGAGCAGTTGGAATCTGCGCTGGAAGAACAGGCCAACGGTGATGGGAATCAGTTACTCGGCGAACTGCTGGTTACCAGCGAGTATTGTACTGAGGAACAGGTTCTGGAATGTCTGGCACTGGAATATCGAATTCCCTATGTCCAGCTCGACAGCCGCATGTTCGACTCGAAAATATTTGAGATACTTCCACGCGAATTTGTGGAAAAACATACCGTACTTCCACTGTTTAAAGTACGGAATGTCCTGACTGTTGCTGTCGCTGAACCGACCAACGTGTTTCTGGTCGATCAATTAAGCAATCTGACAAAATCCGAAATCCAGATCGTCGCAGCGAGTGCCCGCGAAATCAGGCGTATGGTGCAAACCTATATGCCCAATACCAATGTATTCGTGATTGACGATATCATTGATGATGCCAATGGGACCAATGTAGAGCTGATTGAAGAATCGATCGACGATATCGGATTTGATGTCGAATTTGCCGGCCAAAGCCCCATTATCAAACTGGTAAACTACATTGTTTACAATGCCGTCCGTGAAGGCGCCAGCGATATCCACATCGAACCAACAGAACAACAATTGCGCATTCGCTATCGAGTTGATGGAGTCCTGCAACAGGCTCTTGAGCCGCCAGTGCATCTGGCTCCCGCTGTCTCTTCTCGTATCAAAATTATGGCCAGCCTGGATATCAGTGAACGTCGTTTGCCCCAGGATGGTAGAATTCATGTGCTGATGGAAGGGCGACCTATCGACCTGCGTGTCAGCACACTGCCAATGCCGACCGGTGAAAAAGTTGTAATCCGAATTCTCGATAATCGCAGTGTGAATGTTTCGCTGGAACAGTTGGGATTCAGTTCTGAAGTATTGGAAAACTTCAGCGATCAATTACAAAAGCCCAACGGAATTATTCTCGTCACAGGACCTACAGGAAGCGGAAAAAGTACAACTCTCTATGCTGCATTGAATGCCGTCAGTTCCATCGAAAAAAATGTATGTACTGTAGAAGATCCGATTGAATATCAGCTTCCGATGATCAATCAGTTCCAGGTCAACGAAAAGATCGGGCTTTCTTTTGCGACGGTTTTGCGAAGTCTGTTGCGACAAGATCCCGATGTGCTCATGGTGGGCGAAATTCGCGATCAGGAAACGGGAAAAATTGCGATCCAGGCAGCGCTTACCGGGCACCTTGTTTTCAGTACTCTACATACCAACGATGCCATTTCCGCAATCATACGCTTAATCAATATGGGAGTAGATGATTATCTCATCGGCGCTGCAGTGAATATGGCGCTCGCCCAACGACTTTGCCGGAAGATCTGTCCCAAATGTAAAACACAATATGAACTGCCCAAGGCTATGCAGCTCGCAGTGGAACGCATGGGCCTGGAGGGTGACGAGTTTTATAAAGGGAAAGGCTGCAAAAAATGCCGCAATACAGGATTTTCCGGTCGAATTGGAGTTCACGAAATACTAACCATCGATGACAAATTGCGCGAAATCATCACGACAGACGCCAGGGTTGCCTCGGTAAAAGAATATGCGCAAAACAGTGGAATGATACCACTTAGATATGACGCCATCCGCAAGGCAAAGGAAGGGCTGACAACAATCGAAGAAGCACTCAAAGTCAGCGACGAAGGCTGGATTCCCCGTAAATCATCAATTACGCATTGATTACAGTTTTTCAAACACGTTTCAACAAAGCCTGAAAGGGCGATTCTAATATGGAAATCAATGACCTCTTACACGCAGCCGTAGACAGCGATGCTTCAGACATTCTGCTGGTGACTGATGCGCCTCCTGTATTCCGCATTGACGGTATATTAAAAACCACCACTCTGGAGCCACTGGATCCGGAAACCATCAGAGACCTCTGTGATCAAATTCTAAAAGACAAGCAGAAAGAAACGCTGGAAAAACAAAAAGATGTGGACTTCGCTATCACCATTCCACGTCTGGGCCGGTTTCGTTTTAACATACACGTTCAACGAGGGACTTTAGCAGCGGCGATCCGCCGTTATTCTAATGATGTCTGTGTCTTGGACAACTTGGAGTTACCGCCGGTTGTTGAAGAGATCACCCACCTGAAAACGGGATTAGTTCTGGTAACAGGTCAGACAGGATCCGGTAAATCAACGACCCTGGCCGCCATGATTGAAGCCATTAATCAACGAGAGTCCAAACACATTATCACTTTGGAAGATCCGATCGAATATCAGTTTCAACACAGTAAATCGCTGATTGAACAGCGCGAAATCGGCGAAGATTGTCCTGATTTTGCGTCCGGTCTGAAACATATTCTCAGACAGGATCCGGATGTCATTCTGATCGGCGAATTGCGAGACCTGGATACCATTCGCGTAGCACTACAGGCTGCAGAAACCGGGCATCTGGTTTTGGCCTCATTGCATGCTTCGACTGCTGCGGGCGTTGTGGATCGTCTGGTAGAAGTGTTTTCGCCAGGAGAGCAAGCACAAATTCGCAGCCATCTGGCAGAATCTCTTCGAGCTGTAATTACGCAACAATTATTACCCGCCGCTTTCTCGAAAGGACGAATCGCTGCTGCAGAAATCATGCTGACGAATCGTGCTATTCAGACCAGCATACGAGAATCAACATCGCATCTGATTCCCGGCGTGATCTCCACCAACCGCCGTATGGGTATGCAAACAATGGAACAGGCTTTGAAAGAACTGCTATTGAATGGAAAAGTGGATCCTGAAATTGTGGATGAGTATTTGCAGGAATTAAAAGGTGAGTCACCCAAAGAACAATCACAGGGGCTCCTCACTTAAGCAATCTCCTCAAGAAAAGGTTGAACCATGCAATTCACTTACACAGCAAGAAATACAACCGGCCAGAATCAATCTGGTGAACTGGTTGCTGATTCACGTGATGATGCAGTGGTCAAATTACGTCAGGAAGGTCTCTATCTGCTCTCTTTGGAAGAAGCAGAAAATGGTTCCAAAGAAAAGAATTCGATCTCGACAAAAAGTCGCGTTTCGCGGAAAGATATTATCTACTTCACCAATCAACTGGCAATTATGGTTGATGCCGGAGTACCCGTCGCCACCGCTCTGGAAGGGATTTCCAAACAACTCGAAAATCAGACACTGCGTGATATTCTGATCCAGATACAGAAAAATGTGGAAGCAGGTAGCGACCTTTCTTCCGCGCTGGCCGAGTTCCCTCGCTGCTTTGACATGACTTTTGTGAATTTAGTCAAGGCCAGTGAAGCCAGTGGAACAATGCCTCAAATGTTGAACCGGATTGCCACACAGGCAGAAGAAGAACAGGAAACCATCCAACAGGTGAAAGGTGCATTAGTTTATCCTGCAATCATGTTTGTGATGTGTATTGGAGTTTGTATTTTCCTGCTGACATATGTCTTCCCGAAACTGATGCCCATGTTCGCGGCTCGGGGTGCCGCTGTTCCTGCACCAACCAAGGCAATGATTTTTGTCTCAACGATGATTACCTCTTACTGGTATCTTATCTTGCTGTCTCTTGTGATTTTCGTCGCGGGCTTATTTTACATTCGGTCTCAAGCCTGGGGGAAATCTGCCTTTGATTGGCTTATTATTCGTTTGCCTATCTTCGGGACGATGTTGAAGAAACTGGCGATCAGCCGCAGCATTCGCACATTAGCAACCACCATCAATGCGGGCGTTCCCATGCTCGAAGCCATTCAGCTCAGTGCTGGAGTTAATGACAATATCCACTTTAAGCAAAGCTGGGAAGATATCAGCGAGCAAGTCACAACCGGGAAACAGATTCATGAGGCACTGGAAGGAAAAACTTTATTTCCTGCCACGATGCAACAAATGATCGCTTCGGGTGAATCAACGGGTCGATTGGGAATGGTACTAAACAAATTGAGTGATTATTTCGACAGGGATGTGAAAGTTGCAATTAAATCTGCAACCACTTTAATTGAACCCATTATGGTTGTTTGTATGGGTTCCATCATCGGATTTATTGCGCTTTCCATGCTGTTGCCAATCTTCACGTTGAGCACAAGCCATTAAGATGCAGGGGGAAGTTTTTCTCCGCTTTCTGACTGATCTTCTGCTTGTTTTTCCGGAGATTTCGTCTTCGTAGTAGACTCTGTTGCACTTTTCGCAGGCTGATCCTCTGGCTCTGTTTTTTCTTCAGCAGGTTTCCTGGACTCGGATTCCAACAGATTCGGATCTTGAAATTTTTCCTGAGAAAACGCTTTAAGCTCTGTATTGAAGATCTGAACCAGGGCATGCAGACAGGAAGCCACTATCGGCCCGATAAATACACCCCAGAGCCCCATCATTTGTAATCCACCCAATACACTGACGAACGCCAGCAAGGGGTGCAGTTTGGCGTCACTTTGCAGCACATAAGTCCGAATGACATTATCCATGGTTCCCACCACCAGCGTGCCAATGGCGATCAAGAAAATCGCAGAACCCCAGTGACCCTGATACATGAGCCAGCCGGCACAGGGGCCCCAGATCAACCAGGAACCTAATAATGGGACCATCGAAGTGATCGTCGCCAGGATGAGAAAGATCACAAAATGATCAAAGCCTACCAGATACAATGCCACCGCGGTCGTTAAACCTTGTCCGATTGCAGCCAGGAAAGTTGCCAGCACAACAGCACGCACGACTTTTTGAAACTGATCAATCAGCCTTTTCTGGTAATCTACATGGACTGGAATTAATGATTGAGTTGAGTCGATCAGGGAATAACCGTCCGCCAGAAAATAGTAAAGTGCGATAATAAACATCACCCAGGCAATTAAAGCTGAAAACAGACTCCCCAACAATCCGACTGTTGATCTCGCGACTCCCAGAGAACGTCTCGCAATAGGGAGTAAGGCTGACTGCAGATTTTTTCGCACAAATTCTTCTACCGTCGCGGATTGTTGATCCGTCTCGCCCGACGCCGTAAAATCTACCTCTTTCTCTAAATACTGCTCTGACCATTCGATAACTCGATGTAATTTATCGTTACTCACTTCTATTTTATTGCGAACGGTTTGTACCGTCTTTTTCCAGTTCGCCTCATCCAGCGTATTGACAACTGTCGTAAAAAGTTGGAGGGATCCCAGAAAAATGCCGACGCACAAAGGAACAAGAATCGCAGATACGATCAGCGTCGTTGTAATACCGGCCGCTATTCTGATATGACCTTTTGTCCTTTTGACAAAATAATTCAGAACAGGCTGACTCACCATCGCAACAACCGCCGCCAGAAATAACGGCAATAGAAAAGGCATGATCACTCTGAAAAAGGTGATCCCCAAAAAAAGAATCAGGCAGAGGATGATGGAAAGAGAGACTAGTCGTACCATGAATCATTTCCCATTCAATAAAACTTCACAGATAGGCTCGTTCGATCTGATGATCGCACCCTTTGATATTTAACAACTTACAGCAAAAAACGCTCTAATGATAGCCAAACGTTCTTCATTCAGTTTAGATCAATTTAGACCCCGATTTTATATTTTTCGTTTACTTGTCGCATTTTGAAAGCCCGATTCGCTACAATACGTTTTTCCTGAAATGACAGGTGCAAGTTGATGTCAGGAGTAATGTCTGTGTCGACAGAATTGGAGTCTGGTATGAATCGCTATATTATTTCTTTGTTGTCCGCTAATCGTGTTGGAATTATGGCTGCGGTTACAACAGCCATGGATGAACTTGGTGCAAATCTGCACGAAGCAAGCATTGCCAATATTCAGAATTTTTTCTCCATCGTCATTGCCGCCGATTTTCCCGATCAACGAGATCCAACCCTGATTCAGGAACATATCGAGGGCATTTGCAATGCATTTAATGTCGATGTCTGTGTGAAAGATCCGAATGTGGACATCCCCTCGATTCTATCACCGGAAGAATGTGACCGGTTTTTGTTAGCCATTTCCGGAAATAACCGCGCCGGGATTTTAAGAATGATTTCTTCACAACTCGGCCAGGATGGAGTAGATATCCTTGACCTTTCCGCAACCAGCTCCGAAGATAATCAGACATTTGAAATGATGATCAAAATCGCTGTTCCAACAAATTTGGATATTCTGGACCTGCAAAATACTGTGGAAAATATCTGTAGCAATTTGGATGTCTCCGTTGATTTTATCGGTGAATCGGACTCGGCTATCATCAGCTCTCAAAGCCAGACTCGCATGTTCAAGCTTTAAACTACGATGTCGAAACCCGGAAAACAGTCACATCACTCCACATGCCAGCCTTTTAAAATATTAAAAGAAAATGCCTACGCGCATACCGCTGTCTCGGAATTACTCTCTGCAACTGATGTCCCCGATCCGCAATTAGCCTACATCTACGGCCCCTCGGGATATGGCAAATCAGCCCTGATTTCAAGTGAACTTCGAACATTCTCTCGTACTCACCCCGATGCAGAATTTCAATTAATCACGGCCAGTGAGTTCGCTGCAAAATTTGCTGCTGCATCCAGTAATCGACGGATTCCGGACTTCCAGAAAAAAATTCGCTCTTTAAACCTGCTGGTTATGGAAGACATACAAAGCCTGGAAAATCGAAACAAAACTCAACGCGAACTGCTGTCTGTCATCGATGAAATTCTAAAGCAGGGAGGCAGAATCATATTGTCTTCCACAAAACCGCCCGGTGAACTAGCACGCTTTCACAAAAAACTTGTGAATCGGTTTCATGGGGGGATTTGTGCTTTAATTGATCCCCTGAAGTTCCAAAGTCGATTGGATTTATTATCGCTGTGGGCCACTTCTGACAAGATTCCTCTTCAGAAAAAAGAGCTCTCTTTAATTGCTCAGAAAAAAGCACTATCTCCTCGCGAGTTACATGCGCTATTAATTCAACTTCAAACTGTCAGCCGCATCAATCAAAAACCGATGAATTCATCATTTGTGAAACAATATCTGGAAGGAAATATTGAACCACCCAAAACCAGCATCGCAAAAATTACCAAATCTGTCTGCAAAGAATTCAAAATCAGCATTAAAGAAATCCGTTCTGCCAATCGATCACAACAATTTGTGCTCCCCAGACAATGTGCCATGTTTCTTTCCAGAGAGTTGACTCAAGATTCATTGGAGAAAATTGCGCTTTATTTCAATCGTAAAAACCATAGCACTGTCATCCATGCTTGTCGTCAAATTCAAAACGATCTCGATATGTCACCCGGATTACGCCAACAGGTTTCTCGTATCAAACAGCAAATGGGAGTCTATCTCTTTTAATGGTGAGAAAATTTATGAAAAGCAATCCTTTCAAATCGTCTCTTCTAACTGTTTTCTACTTTTTTATCGCCGCATTTTGTGCATAACCTGCTTAAATTCGGTCTCGAAATGTTGTCTCCTGTTTGGTTTATCAACAGAGCCAGAACCATGATTCTGAAATAAGACCGGAACTCATCAGAAGTTCCTCTTTTGTCTGACTTTGAACTAACAGGTTCTCAACATAAATTTCCCGTCATAATAACATCACAAGTCATTTTATAACAACCACTTACATCTCTTACTTCTTCGTAATCCACATTATTTCTGCCTCTCTGATACTACTACTGCTAAATTAATACTTTAAATAGAAAAAATACCTTGAAAATCAACTCTGTTGTGGAGATTCAAAGCCCTCAGATGATTGTGAAAACGCGCGTAACTCAATAAAATAAGATCCGCACAAAGTCTGCAGATTCTGGCTGTCAAAAGACCTTCTCAAATTGATCAGAGAGAGTCTTGAAGTTCTATAAAATCTTATAAAAGTTGATCCAAAAATGAAGCTCAGTTGTTCCCGATCTACACTATTATCCGGCTTTCAGATGATTGGAAGCGTCATTAGCTCTCGCACACCAAAAGAAATTCTGAAGTGTGCCAAGCTCGAAGTAGGAGATGGTAAGGCAACATTGAGCGGAACTGACCTGGAAGTCAGTATTCGATTTGATTTCGAAGAGGTCGAGGTCATCGTTCCCGGTGAGATATTGTTATCAGTTCACGAGCTGGTTTCCATTCTACGTGAAGCAAACACCGATTCTGTAGAAATCGAACTGAAAAAAGATGAACAGACAGATCAGGATTTTATTCTGATTCAAGCAGGAAAGAGTGAATTTCGACTCTCTGTACATGATCCATCCGAATTTCCATCAGTAGAAACATTTAATGAATCTCACTTTTTTGAGATTCCCATCCAGTCATTCCGAGAAATGATCAGAAGAACGGTATTCGCTACCGATCCGGAGAGTACAAGATATGCCCTGGGTGGTGTGTTGTTTGACGTGGAAAATGACAAATTGACCTTAGCGGCCACAGATGGGCGAAGACTGGCTTTAGTCGAGTCGGCTTGTTCTTATCAAGGAGATGAGGCCTATCAAAATAACCGTCCGGTCATTCCCGCGAAAGCCATGACGTTGATTGAAAAAAGTCTGATCGCCGATGAAGGCAGTATTCAGATAGCGATTCGTGCTAACGACGTCATCGTAAAAAGTGGGCGATCAACCATTTTCGGTAGATTGGTCGAAGGGCGATTTCCAAAGTACCGGGATGTGATTCCACCAGAACCCATTCACAATATCGACTTGGAAGTGGGAACATTTTTCGCGGCAGTTCGTCAGGCACAAATTGTGACAGACGTCGAAACGCGGGGCGTTGACTTCATCTTTTCCAATGGTTTGCTAACATTGAAAAGTGTGGCGGCCTCGGTGGGAGAATCGAAAGTCGAAATTCCAATACCATTCGAAGGCGACGATATCGTGATTACGTTCGACGTTCGTTACCTGGCAGATTTCCTCAAAACTTTAGACTCTGCAGCACATATCAGGCTGCAATTGATCGATTCAGACAGTGCAGCCGTTCTCAAAACAGACGATGGTTACACATACGTTATCATGCCTCTTTCGCAAGCACGGTAATCAATGTCAAAACAGTACGAATTCAAATCGAGTCGTGCGGTTCCTGCAGCCGCTCCTATTTCCCAAGCCTTGTCAGAGCTGATTGCTTTGAAAGGCCTGGCTCGTGTGCGGGGAGACCAACGTTTGATTAAAGCCTGGAAACAGGCCGCAGGAGAAAAGATTGCCAGCCAGACCGCAGTCCAGGGAATCAAAAATCGAATTGTAATGGTAGGGGTAGAAAATTCTGCCTTGTTGAATGAACTCAATTCATTTCATAAGGGTTCATTGCTGCAAAAGTTGCAAAAAGAGTATGGGAAACAGGATGTCCGCGATATTCGATTTCGATTGAAATCTAAAGTAAAAAAGTAGCACAAACAGTTCTATCAATGGAATGTGATCTCACTGTTTGGGGCTGATGAAAAAAGATGTCACAGTTTCTGAAAAGAGAAACTATCAATTAAGTCACGGGAGTGATTAAGCGTGAGTGAACAAGAAGAGAGTCAGGCAGATCTTGAAAAAACAGGTTATGACGAATCCAATATTCGTGCACTGGAAGGTGTGGAAGGAATTCGAACCCGACCAGCCATGTATATTGGTGATACGACATTACGCGGGTTACATCATCTGGTTTATGAAGTGGTCGATAATTCAATCGATGAATGTGTCAATAAGTTTGCCACAACGGTAAATGTGAAAATCAATGCTGATGGAAGTGTCAGCTGCAGTGATGATGGACGTGGCATTCCAGTAGGTGAAATGCCGGAGATGAATAACCGACCGGCTTTGGAAGTCGTTCTCACTGAAATTCACGCTGGTGGAAAATTCGACCGTGAAAGCGGTTATAAAACGGGCACCGGTGGATTACACGGCGTCGGAATTACTGCCGTAAATGCGCTCAGTGAATGGCTGGAAGCTGAAGTGCGGCGAGAAGGACATGTCTGGACACTGGAATTTGCCCAGGGCGCTATTAAAACTCCGATGCAGAAATTAGGAAAAACAGACAAAAGCGGAACCAAAATTACCTTCAAACCAGACGCAACAATCTTTCCGGATACCAAGTTCCTCTACGACACACTGACAAAACGATTACAGGAATTGGCATTTTTAAATGCGGGTATCAGAATTCGGATCAATGATGAACGTAGTGGCCAGTCTGATGAATTTTATTATGAAGAAGGATTGATTGAGTTTGTACGGCATTTGAACCGCACAGAAAGTGTGCTCTACGAGGATATTATCCATATCGAAGGAGAGCAGGAAGACGTTCAAGTTGATATCGCAGTTCAGCATAATGATGGTTCACACGAAAATGTGCGCTGTTTTGCTAATAATATCTACAACCTCGAAGGGGGCACTCACTTTTCCGGATTTCGTGGCGCTCTCACAAGAACAGTTAACGCTTATGGTAAAAAAGCGAACTTGTTTAAAGATTATATACCCAGTGGCGACGATTTTCGCGAAGGCTTAACTGCCGTCATCACGGTGCGCGTACCAGATCCACAATTTGAAGGACAAACAAAAACAAAGCTGGGGAACAGTGAAGTCGAAGGCATCGTTCAAACAGTCGTGAATGAAAAATTAACAAAGTTCTTTGAGGAAAATCCGGGCGTCGCTAAAAAAATTGCTCTCAAAGGATTGCTCGCTGCGGAAGCACGCGAAGCTGCTAAAAAAGCGCGAGAAATGGTACGCCGCAAAGGTGCACTCACCACCGGAGGCCTGCCCGAAAAACTGCGAGATTGTCGCAGCCGCGAACTGGATATCACAGAATTGTACCTGGTCGAAGGTGATTCAGCCGGCGGCTCCGCCGATACCGGTCGCGATTCCAACATCCAGGCAATTTTGCCTCTACGTGGTAAGATTCTGAACGTGGAAAAAGCACAACTCGTTAAAATTCTGGACAATGCCGAAATTTCCAATATCTTCAAAGCCGTTGGCGTTCCCCCGGGAGCCGAACTGGAAGATGTCACGAAACGTCGCTACGGGAAAATCATTTTGATGACCGATGCCGACGTCGATGGCAGCCACATTCGAACCTTACTCCTGACTTTCTTCTTCCGCCACATGCGCGAACTCGTAAATAATGGTTGCGTTTACGTCGCACAACCACCTTTATACAGAGTGACTCAGGGCAAAAAAGTGCGCTATGTTCAGACACAGGAAGAAATGATGGGGGAACTCGTTGAATTAGCCTTGAGCGGCTCCAATCTGGAACATGAGGATGGAACCATATTTGAAGGCGAAATGCTGGAAAAACTCGTTAAGCTCGTTTCTGAACTGGAAGAACCGCTGGGAACCCTGGATCGCCGCGGAATCGACCTCAAGTTCCTGTCCCTCAATTTTGCAACGGAAGACGGCCTGCTTCCCCAATACAGAATCTTCCTGGGCAAAGAACAATTCTGGTTCTCCTCCCAGGAAGAGATGACCAAATTCTTGAAAGAAGAAGAAGCAAAACGTGGCGAAGAACTCGAAATCGCAGACGATAATGGTCAGCCAACCGAAGAGCCGACTTCTGAAGAGGGCCAAGAAGATGAGTTTGGCAAAGAAGGTGCCCTGCAAGTGACCGACTTGCATGAGATCAGAACCATCAATGAATTGTTGAAACAGTTAAGAGGCTATGGAATGAAATTAAAAGATTTCTATTCCCCTGGAAACCGAAATGGAGAGCCCATTTTTCCTTTTAATATCAATACCGGAGGGAATGTCGTTCGTTTGACGAATCTCCGAAATCTTCTGCCTTCGATGAGAGCAATCGGAGAAAAAGGCCTGAAATTGACCCGCTTCAAAGGGTTGGGCGAAATGAACTCCGAAGAGCTTTGGGAAACCAGTATGGATCCCGCACAACGCGTCTTACTTCAAGTCGGCATGCAGGACGCCGCGGCTGCCGACGAAATCTTCCGCGTCTTAATGGGAGACGTCGTCGAACCACGACGCGAATTTATCGAAAAACATGCTCTCGATGTGAAAAATCTCGACGTTTGATTCGACTTTAAAAAATACTTCTTAAACGAGATCGCTTGGTTCTAATGAAGCTATAAATGGCAGATGGCGATACTCGTTATTAAAATCCAGACCATAACCAACTACAAAATGGTCTGGAATTTTGAAACAATGATAGTCCGGGGTGAGGTCCACCTCGGTTGCTTCTTCTTTCCAAAGCAGGACAGCCGATTTTAAAGACCGTGGCTGACGTTCACCAATTTGAGCAAGTACTGTCTGCATCGTCTTGCCAGTATCAAAAATATCATCCACCAGTAATACATTGCGGTCCGTAATATCTGGCAAGTAATCCAGATTCATTTGCAATGGTCCGGGCGTGGTTGACTTTCCACGATAGCTGGATGCTTGCAACAGTCCCACTTGATGGGGTACATCAATGGCACGAATTAAATCGGCCAGTAACACCAGGCTACCCGCCAGAATACCAATAATCGTCAACGGCCGGCCCTCGTATTCATTTGCCAGCTCACGTCCCAGATTAATGACGCGCGAGTTGATCTGTTCCTGATCGATCAAAACTTTCACAAAAAAATTCCTTTCAGACAGTGTCGCCGGGAACGGACACTGCTGTTTCATTTTTCATAAATTCTCTTAACAACATCGTCGCATACACGCCCGATGGTAGCGCGAAGTCGAATAAAATGCCTTCAGCCGTTTGTTCTATTTTAAGTTGCTCGGGCCAGATAAGAAATGGTCGTCGGGCACCAGAAGTCAGTTTTTTATATCGCAAAAAATGAGCAGGCTCCAGCGAAAACTCCTGCAGGACCTTTTCTTCATGCTCCTGTACTGCATGTGTGGTTTGCTTCATTTTAGGCCCGAAAATAGGGCCGGTAATCACTGTTTCGTGCAGATCGAAGCGACCCTGTTCCGTGGGCACATCTTCCACAACGAACATGCCACCCGATTCACAAACCTGCATCACGTCCCCCAATTGAACGGTATGCAGACTCCCATCAGAAACGCGATCCGACAAAACACGGTTAAACAGACAGGACTGCGCCGCCGACAATGCCAGCCGCTTTAATGATTTGTTGCTGAAGTATTTGCTTGGCACGCGTTCGTTTTTTAACAGTTTTAAACCCATGATCAGGGTTTCATTGCCAATGCCCATCCGCTGCGCACCATAATAGTTGGGAAAGCCGGATTGCGCGATTTGTTCCTGAATCGCAACCGCTTTCTCGAATCCATCATCATCCGTATTGCGGAGCAATAACGAAAAACGGTTCCCTTTGAGATGCCCCGTTTTCAATTTGCGTTCGTGTCGCGCACTCTTCAGAATGCTGATCCCGTCAAAAGCAAAATCAGCCAACAGCGGTTCACACTCTCCAGGCACGGAAACAAACTGCCGCGTAATCGCATGACGATCTTTCATCCCGGCCACACCAACGTCCCGAGGATTGATTCGCAGCTGTTGCGCTAATATCTTCACCAGAAACTGCGCAGAGACACCCCGCTTTTCAATCCAGAGAAAAAGATGATCCCCTTCACCCGTAGGCGCATAAACGGGGATCTCCTCAACAACGAAATCTGCGACGGCATTTTTTAGCGAACCGCCTGTTCCCGCCAAGTCTTCTGTCAGGTAGGGGAGGATCGAATTTTCTGGTTCAGACATAGTGGGAGCAGTGTTCTACTTTCGGTTGGCAATGGCTAAGGAAATCAGTCGGATAAAACCTTCGCCGAGATCCAGGTTCAGGCTGGCTTGATTCGCTGTGATTTTAGGATAAAACGTCAGTAAATCACCACCCGGGGCAAACGCAACTTTGGCTGCTTCCATCATCTCGCGGTTCTTCGCGTTTTTTTCTGCCAGTGAAAGGAACGGAGCCATCTTTAAAGAAATCAGAAACGCAGATCCGGGTTTACTGCGAGTACTTTGACCATTGGCAATCGACTTTTTCAATAATTCCAGAGAACTTACTTCTCCTATCGCCATCCAACACGCATGAGGTCCACAGCCCACGTAAACAACCGGGTTCTCACCAAAGAATTCTTTCGTGTCCTGTTTCATGTTATTAGGAAGAATTTTATGAATCGTCACTCCATCGACCTCAGCGACATTTTTTTCCATTCCCTGCGTATCTTCTGCCTGTAACATCAAATCAAACAACTCTTGCAAGCCTTCTTTGAAGGTATTCCCCTGCGTCAACTTCAAGGCTGCAATCACAGCAGGCTTCCCTTTAGATGTCTGCAAAATTTGAACGTGTCCATCCAATTTTCCCGAACGAACGGTTGCTTTGCCCGCTTCTATCATTTTCGCGACCGAGCCTGGTGTCGAATCATCTCCCAGTAAAGCAGGGGGTACATTCGCCTTTGACTTTTCAATCAAGTCCAGAATCGCTTTCTGTTCAAAATCTTTACGTAACGGAAAGACATTATAGGCGAGAAAATCTGCCGCCGCCGCATTGAGGTATGAGTATTGGCTGGTTGCCTTGGAAGCGTTCTTTAACTCTGCCTCCAGTTTTGAACCGGTTTTCGCTTTAACTCCTAGATGTAATTGAATCTGCTTGTCTGCTTTTGACAGGTTGTAGCCGAATGTCAAATCTTCACCATCTGCTGCTACCAGCTCAAATTGGTTTAACAGAAACTTTGTCGTTTCAGAACGCGTGCGATATTGAAAATCGTTCTCGTTTCGTTTGCGGGGTAGTTGTTCATCAATTTTGGCACTCGCCAGATCCACGGCCATCATCCGCATCGGCTCAGGTACATTTTGCAATAACAGCGAGCCAGCAACATCGTATTTAGCAGCTAGCGCTTTGGTGTAAGTGTCGGGGTCGGTAAAATCTCGATCCAGTGCTTCGCTTTTGAGCTGGAAGAAGGCATAGCCGTGGGCTAGCTTGAGATGCACCGAAAAATTAGGCAGCGCTAGCGTATAGCGATCTTCTGTTCCTTCTACCGGCGCCAGTTGAAAACCAACCTCGCTCAGTGTTTCGGTTAATTCATCCAGATTTTTGATCGGCACAAATCCAACAGATGTCGGTTGCGGAGAGATTCCTTTATTCAAATAAACGAGAACTCCGAACGGCTTGGTTTTATCCAACCCTTCCAGGTCCCGGTACTGGGCCAGAAAACCCTTGATCATCGCCGGGTATTCCGGTTTATCAACCGTTCCAAACAGATAATCAATGTCTTCCAGAACGCGGTCGACGCTGGCAATCGAAGCCACGGCGATCGGTTGGTTCCAATCAATATTTTCCTTGCGCGGCTCCGTCGCAGATTTTTCCTGGGCAAAGACAACTGTGCCCATCGCCAGAAAACAGAGTAGGAATGTAAGCCGTTGAAGATAAGAAACTGGATTCACAGTATGCACGGATAAGCCCCTTTTTACAGAAAGACGATAACGAATGTTGGCAGTTCTCCATTTCAGATCGCACGATACCGACCACCAATCTTAACCTGATCTACCACGTTTACCTGCCCGAGAGTCATCAAGTTACAAAATTTTTCAAAAACAACAAAAAACAGCAACCTCCCCTTCCCCGAAAAACACCTGAAAAACAAGGAAAAAACCGCCTTGACCGCCACCGATTGACGCTCCCACGCCGTTCACAACAATCACAAACACACACACCGAGCGCAGCGAGCAACAGAAAATAAAACCCCCATTTATCACATAGAAAAGTGCCAGAAATAACGTTATTATGCAGGTCGACATTCGAATTTCCCCTACGGCATCATCTTTACACATAAAAACAGGAAACGAATCATGAAGTGGACCTGCACGATTATCTTATTCGCGAGCATTACATCCCTCAGTTTTGCTGCCGAGCATACGAGAGATTCTCTGACGACGATTAAAAAAAACATCGAAAGCAATAAAGCCGTGCTTGTTGATGTCAGAGAACAGGACGAATGGAATGCGGGTCATGTCAAAGGGGCGATTTTTTTACCACTCAGCAGCTTGCAGGATGGGATTTCTAAAGAAGAACAAAAAAAATTACCTCAAGATAAAGTTGTATATCTTCACTGTGCCGTCGGTTTTCGTGCCAAAATCGCCGCGAGCCTTCTGAAAAAATATAACGATAAAGTCCAACCCCTCCCACAGGGCTACGAAGAACTGATTGAATCCGGTTTTCAAAAAGCAAAATGAAAACAGAATAGAAGTCAGCGACTGTCTTGTAATTTCACGAGACAAGGAACACTCCGAAATGGTCGACTTGGAGACGCGCTCCGACTCCCTGGAACCTGTGTCGCCAACCCTCGTTGGGCTGGCCGTCGTGGGAACGACAGTCTTCTTTGCAGTGCTGCTCTTTGTTCCCGCGGGTCGACTGGATTGGATACTCGGCTGGATCTATGTAGGTCTCCTGGTCATAAACCTTGTCATCACCTGGGCCTGCATGCAACTCTGGAATCCTGAGTTGATCGCGGCACGAATGCGTTTCAGCAAAGGAACGAAGACCTGGGACAAAGTCTGGGCCGCATTGTTCGCACCTCTGATCATCGCGATTTACATTATTGCCGGACTTGAGTTTCGAGACGGCAGCTCAAGATTGACCGAAATGGCATGGTCGATTGGCCTGGTGCTCTTCGTTCTCGGCTCGGCACTACTCACGTGGTCGATGGTCGTGAACCCGTTTTTCGAGAAGACGGTCCGCATTCAGACCGACCGCGGTCATCGCGTAATTGACACGGGACCCTATGCTTATCTACGTCACCCCGGTTATGTTGGTTTCTTGTGTTGGGTACTCTCGACACCTCTTCTGCTTGCGTCGGCGTGGGCCTTCGTCCCAACACTACTCTCTCTAATCGGGATTGTGATCCGCACGGCTCTTGAAGATCGTACACTCAGAGCAGAACTACCGGGCTACACGGATTACACAAAGCGGGTGCGTTTTCGCTTGATCCCGGGCATCTGGTAACACTGATGAGGGTAAAGCAGCATGAAAATCCTGGTTTACGGTGCTGGCAACATGGGAAGTCTTTACGCGGCACTGCTAAAAGAAGCGGGAGAGGACGTTTCCCTGCTGGCGAGAGGCAAGCGTCTGCAAAACATTCGTGAGCAGGGGATTGTTCTCGAAGAATTCGGCAGTGGGAGACAGACCACAACGCACGTGAAAACGGTCGCGTCTCTTGAACCCGAGGATGCCTACGAGCTGGTGCTGGTTTTTTTGCCCAGGAATCATGTCAGGGAGGCATTGCCGATTCTGGCCAGAAACCAGCAGACACCCAGTGTGATGTTCTTAGGCAACAACGCCGCAGGTGCCGAAGAAATGGTTGAAGCCCTTGGTCAGGCAAGAGTCCTTTTGGGTTTTCCCGGAGCCGCCGCTGTGCCGCATAACAACAGCATCCGATACCTCATTCTCGCAAAGCAGGAGCAACCGACGACCATCGGCGAGCTTGACGGCAGCCGGTCACCGCGTATCAGGTCCATCGCCAATACATTTCGATCAGCCGGATTTCCCGTGTCGATTTGCGCAAATATGGATGCGTGGCTCAAAACGCATGTTGCGGAAATCAGTCCCACAGGCAACGCCCTGTACATGGTCGACTTAGACATTCAAAGGCTGGCTCACACGCGCGATGCCCTCCTGCTGATGTTGCGGGCCATTCGCGAGGGTTACAAAGTGCTCTCAAAAATCGGTGTCCCGATCACGCCAAAAAAACACCTTATATTCCAATGGCTTCCAGAACCACTGCTCCTCGTATTGATGAGACGCATGCTCGAAGACAGGACTGCAAGCATCAAGATTGGACACGCGGTTGAAGCACGCGATGAAATGCAGACCCTCGCCGATGAGTTCCGAAAACTAATACAGAAAGCGAATATATACACACCATCAATCGACAAATTATACCGCTATCTCGACGAGCAGACAGAACCCGCCACCGATTCGGACAGCTCGGTCAAGTGAACAGAAATCAGAGCTCCTTAGGTCCACCCGAGCGCAGATTCAAAAATAATGCGAGCAGGGTGGCTACCGAGAGAACAACCATCAATTCCATCACCAGCCGGGTCACGTCAATCCGACAAAAAACATTGGTATAAACCAGGACATTATGGCCCTTTTCGTTTGCTTGATATCCATTCGGTACACTGGTGAGATAAACATCGCCAAACAGAAAACCGCGCGAAACCGATTTCAACGACGTTACTGTTCCCATCGTGCGAGGCGGAAACAGTAAGAGCAGACAAACCAGGGCAGAAGTGAAAAGAGCAATGACTTTGATTTTCGTTGACATGGGACATCCTTCTGTTTGCGAAGATAAAAACGAATCAGCCCTCTTGCATCCATCCTATTTCTCTCGATATACGCGTCTGCGTCCCGCTGATTGATCCCACTCGGGAGGCAGCTTCGCATTGCCCCAGTTTTTCGGCAAACTTCGCTGATGAAACTGCTTAGGCAAACGCTTGCTGCTCGCGCGACGCATGAAAAAGGAAAGCGGAAACTCCTGCCAATCTTCACTGGTCATCTCAGGCGGAAGTGCTTCCATCTCAACGCGCGCTTCGTTGCGATTCCTCCCTTTCCAGAACCGGAACCGGGGTAAGCCTTCGATTAATATTCCTCCGGGAACCCGCTTCCAGGGCACATTGCCCATGTTGTACGCGCCGCTTTGCAGGAGAAACATCACCGCTTCACCATCGTCTTTGATACTGAAAATCACCGAGTTCGTTCCGGAAATCGTACTCCACGTGCCTGTGAACTCAGAGACAGCATCCTGTTTGGGTTTTTCGTCCGCGCCGACGACTACCATAACCGGAATCAACACAAACGCCAATAACGCCCTCCGAATAAGATTTTTACACATGACATTCTTCCTGACTGTTATTGATTCGACACAGAGGTTTTTATGAGCTTAGAGCGCATCCCATTTAACCATAGCGTTTTTCATTTTATGATACTCGTTTCAAATGGCCTTGGAGACGCTGCAATAAACCTAAACACAGGCTAGATTAGTTTTCTGTAGTTTTTGTATCAACCCCTTTTTCTTTCCGGACAGTCGTGTATTGAGTCAGGAACCATCCCTCTTCGATTTCGCTGGATCTGACGAGATGCGAAGTCCAGAATTCGCTTTGGACCTTCGCCAACGGAACACGCTTTTGCGGATGATATTCCAGTAGAAATAAATAGTGCGGCCCCAACGTAAAAGAGAACCCTCCGTCGGGCAACTTTATCACAGAACCCCCTAATGATTCGGCAACACCATACGACGTTGGGTCAAGGAGAAAAAGTTCATCGGGCCGTTGTTCGTGTGCAAAATACTTGCCCACTTCAGGAAGCGTCCCCGATGTGGTCGGCCATTCCCGTTTCAACTCTTGTTGCAAGTTTTGAAATAAAGGAAGATGATTTGCGACACGATGTCTCACCGAATACCAGAGAAAATTCTCTCGTTGATGAACGATTGCTGCTAATCCAATCACAGTCACTGTGAAAACAAGGATGTACTTTTTGCTGTCGCCGTTGAAAACCACGTGCATCACACCCAGCAGTAGGGATAGAGATGTGACACACAAAATAAATATCATCGTCCAGATGCGTGGTCCGAGTGCCGACATGGAATGGATTTTCTGGAAGTAAGTTGGCTTCCCGGCATCTAATAAAAAAGCAGCCCCCATTGAGTTCAACTCGATCAAACTCAGCCCCACTTCATCCGGAATCCCCAGATCAACGCGTGCCCAGGACAACGCGGGCTGAAAACAGGCATCGAACCAGACCCAGACGGGTACAATGACAACGACCACACAGAGAACAGAAAGGGAAACCATAGACATTTTAGAAGAAACACGCTTTACAACAGCATGCACCTTACTGACTTTGGCACGGAGGCTATGCATCGCGAGGTCAAACATGATTAACGACATTGTGCAAATGAAGACTCCCACCACAGCAGAAAGAATCAAAGACTTCAGCAATGTAGTCCGGTTTTCATAACCATACGTTGTTGAAGGATGAAACAAATGGAGGAAGTCCTGATTCGCCAATTGGACGGCGTGCCACAACAGGGTCATTCCCCATAGAAGCAGAAACAACGATAAAGCCTGCAATACCCACCGAGTGATCCGCGTCTGCAGTGGAAGGTAGCCACACTCCTCACAGACATCGGAAACAATCTTAAAAGCGAACACTTTCCGCGTTTGGCCACATTGGGGGCATTTTAAAGTCATAACTCCGAAAACGAAATCCGCTGCCACTGGATCAAAGTTTTCTGAGAAATGGAAACGAAAGACAAAAATCACTTTGAGTTCACGCCAGGCATAGCGGGCGGGCCCATGTGTCCGCCCGCAACCAACTACTTCCGCCGAAAACGCAGGAAGTAGTTTTCGTTGAGGGCAGGCACTTTCGCTTCTTCCACAAATTCGAAGCCGGCTTTCTCTATCTCTTTTCGGAATGTTGCTTTCCCGGCGCGGACATGGTTCAACGTCCACTCTCTCGACTTTCCCGGGATCCGTTCAAAATCAATCAAAACCAGTGTGCCTCCGGGAACCAGCGCCTTGCGAATTGAAGCCAGTGAAGCAGCCGGGTATTCGAAATGGTGATAGACATCACAGATAAAGGCCACATCGACCGAGCCGGGAGCAAGACGAATGTCGTCCTGTCCGCTGAGTACCGGCGTGACATTGTTCAGATGGAGGATCTCTGCCATTTTCCCAACGCGTTCCACAAATTTTGGAGCGATATCCAAGGCATAAACCCAGCCCTTGTTGCCGACCGCTTCGGAAAAGGGTTCGACAAACAACCCGGTGCCCGTACCAATGTCGGCGATGCGGTCGCCGGGAGAGAGCTTCAGTTGTTTCACAATCTGTGTCCGGGCACGGAAGACTTCGCGGCTTTCGACTTCAAAACGTTTGATCCATTTCTCAACATCCAGATCGGGGTCGAGGAATGCCTTGTTGATTCCAGGCTTCACACTTTGGGGTGCATCCGGCGCAGCTTCCTGCCCCAGGACAGGAGAGGTGTGTGAAGCAATGGCAACCAGGAAGGCAAAGATCAGACTTCGCATCGTAAATTCCTTAAGAAGAGATATCGTAGCCAGAAGATCGAATATACTGCTCACTGTATTTTAAAGCAGAGAAGATCTGTGAGCAAAGAAAAAGGGAAGCGAAACCAATAGATCGCTGGTGAATGTCATCACGCCTATTTTAATTCGAACGGCTCTCCCAGCACCTGAATACTCAGCAAATGATGCGAAGGCATTTTAGTCCCGCGTTCGACAACGGGCACTTTGCCGTCTTTCTCAAGGTCAGCTTTCATTAATTTCCACAGCACTTGCTTCTCGCGATTGATTTCAAAGGCCTGCACATCATTGTTCATGCCTTTTTTATAATGATAGTCGGAATTGATCACGACCAGGTTCCCGTTTTTGCGCACGTGCACGCCGACCGGATACAAAATCTGAAAACCCAAATCATCTTTGGTATTCAATTCCCAAGTCGTTTTGCCATCGGGGGCAATTTCAATAATGCGGTTCGACGTGATATTAGGCACCAGCGTCCGCCCGTTCGCCAGACGGATAGCAGTGAAAGGACGGTCGTTGTCCTTGAGCGCGTATTGCCAGACCACATCACCGTCCGCGTTCAGCTCTAAGATCTTCTTTTTATCGCGATAGGAAATTAAATACGTACCCTCTGGCGTTTTCCGAGCCTGCATATACCGGTTGTGCGGGTTTTTGCCGCCGTCCGGCAGATCAATGGATAACGTCACTTTCTTTTGGCGATTGACCTCCAGAAGTTTTTGATTGCCACAATCAAGTATCAGCGTCTTGCCTCCCTTCAAAGGCTGGCACGAATTGATTTCCTGCTTCCCTTTTTCTCGGGCTACTTTGAAATCCCACACCGTTTCTTTCGCAGTGTTGACTTCGCGAACGCCAAAGCGATGCGAAAAAAGGATGTTCCCGTTCTCTAATTTCCACGCATCATAGACCAGCTCAATTTCAGGATTCTGATAGTGCCAGACCGTGTGATTCTTCTCATCCAGCTCCAGCAACCCTTCTCCATAGCCGATCAGCAGTCGATGACCGGTTTTTTTGTTCGCAGGTGACTTCGAAACGTATTTGTCTTTGAACAGCTTCCCTGCCCTGCCCGCCAGTTTGAGATAATGATCGCTGGGTAATCCTTCGTAAGTTGTGAACTTGCCCCCATTCGCGGTCGGCGGGGTATTGGTACACTTAAATATTGCGGTCCCTTCATCGACTTCGTCAAACATCGCAATATAAATCATTTGACATCCCGCTTGATTCGCAGCGGTGATCTGCGACCAGAAGAACTCACCTCTGAGCCGCGGAATTTGATCGAGCTTTCCGCCGTGCAGGTTGTGCCAGCTGAATCCGGGAAATACAACAGGCAGAAAATCCAGTTCCGCGCTTTGACACCAACGTTGATCGGGTTCCCAGACGCGCGTCGCGTGACGCGCTGCTTCGTCGGGCGAGCGATAGCGGCCAATCGTCCACGGACTGATGACGTCGGCGGCTTTGATAATCTCATGTAATAACGGATCGTTGACGGCATCGCGCCTCCCTTCACGCCAAAACGAAGGCACGCCCACCATCACAGAGCAGCCACTCGACTTCAACCACTTCACCAACTCGAAGCACTCGCCCAGGGAATACGGACGATTATCACTAAAGCCGATTCCCCAGACAGCCACTAAAGGCTTTCCTTCATGATGCAGATATGTGGCGTCGTCGGTCACTTGACGCTGATCGCGCAGCTGACTCCAGTCGTCGCGCACCCACTTGACCTGCCCTGCTTTCAGGCCACTGAGATCATACATCACCGCATACGCACGCCCTGACTGTTTCGCACCTTCACGAACATGTGACAGCACTTTGTCTTTATTTTGATGTAGAACCGGCGACGTAAGTCCCGCCGCGAAACGCTGCAGGAACGCACCGTCGATTCCGTAATCACGCATCCAGCGAAAGTGGCGCAGCACGGTCTTGCGGTTCGCGCTGCTGAAGACATCCGCCATGCTGCCATCGGCGTGTTGGAATCCCGTGGCAAATCGTTCATCCGCATCCAGTTCCGAAACATCGGGCCATAGATCGACGGTCACGTTGCCCGGCCCGAATGGCTTCTTGCGGTTTTGCGCCCAATGTTTCCAACCCAGTTTTCCGCCGTCACCCTCACAGTTGAACCAGCCCTGGTATCCCACCATGACCTTGCCTGTCAACGTGCGCATATCAACGGGCGCAGACACCTCTTTTGTTTGTGCCACTGCGGGTCGCGTAATGCAAACCGAAATGATGAAGAATAGTATTATCAGGTCAAGGCATTTTTTCATGGACGGATTCCGAAAGGGATTTTTCATTGAAGCAACACATCTTAGAGAACGATATCATGCCGAAGTCTCAGGCACCAGTTTCACCGGATACGTATTCCCGGAAGCGAACTGTGGAACATAGATCGCGCCGTCCGAGGCAACTACCAGATCGTGCGGATGACGGAACAGACCCCCTTGTTGCTGCATCGGCTCTAGCTTGCCGTTGCCGTAACTCGGTACGGTCCCGCCGATGTTCGAGACGATTTTGTAATCGCGGTCCAGCACTGAAATATAGCCAGTGCTTTGACGATCTTTAGGCCAGTTGTCCGCCAGATGGGGCACGAACATATGCTCGCCGACAATCTGGATCATGCGCGGATTCGAGCCGGGCAAATGAATTTCCTTGATCAGCTTGCCATCCAGCGAGAGCCGTTTGATCGTCTGCTGGTCACTCATCGCAATCACCATCTCAGGCTCACCCGGACCGCGTGAATCAATGGTTCCCCCATGCGGGCCCCAATGGGCAATGCCCCCCTCCGGCCCGCCAAAGTAATGCAACAGCTTGCCCTCTCGGTTGTAACGCATGATGTAATCTTTGCCATACCCGTCCAGCACGAAGAAATCGCCGTCAGGTAAATGCAGTGTCCATGCGGGGCGAAACTCTTTCGCGCTGGCATACTTGCCCGTCGATTTAGGATAGGTCAACTCCATCAATATTTCCCCATCGAGCGTCGTCTTGAAGACCCGATTCAGATTGAGGTCGGTAATAAACAGAACCTCGCGGTTCCCCTCTTTCACAATCTGCAGACCATGCGCGCCGGGAAATCGTTTGCCCCACTTTCCGAGCAACTGACCCTCCTTGTTATAAATGATAATATTGTTATCAAGGTGATCGGTAAGCAGAAAGATCCGATCCTTGGCATCGACGACCATGGCGCTGCAGTTCTTCACAGGAGTTTTTGCATCCAACACACCCCACCCCGCAACAGGGCGATACTGAAATGCGCCCTGCCCCAATAGAGGCATTTTGTCTTCTGCAGCATCCAGTCGGCACACTCCCAGCGCGCCAGCTCCCGCGAGTAAAGTTTGATAAAGAAAATCGCGTCTACGCAGCCGATGGTCGGATAGTGTCTGCTCTTGCAGCATTGTTGATCGTTGATTCATGGAAGCTCCTTATTTACCTGCGGCGTGCCAGCGTTTCATTTGCGAAATATTCGACTCCAGGACCTTGGCTTGATCAGGGTTTCGTTTCAGCGACTTGGCCAGATAAGGCGCCATATCACTATCATACATGGCCTCTGATTCAGGAAAACGGCCTTGGTCGTTGGTATTGAGTTCCCAGTTCGCGAGTAGACCACGAAATTCGGCAAGCCGTTTTTTCTGAGCGACATCGCTGGCAAGATTATGAATTTCCCACGGATCGCGGGAAAGGTCATAGAGTTCTTCCTCAGGCCGTGTTTCGGCGAGATGCAGAGATTGTGCTTCGTTTAGTTTACCGGCGTCATACAGTTCGCGCAACACAGGCATGAAGGGTTTCGCGTCCTTGTATTTGCAGGGCTGCAGATAAGGCCGCTCGGGCAGGTAATTGCGAATGTATTTGAAGTTTCCTTTGCGAATGCCGCGAATGTGATCCACGGTTTCATCGCAACGGTCACGGGCCGCCACCACATACTCGCGCGGTTGGGCCTGTGGTCCGAACAACGGGCGACCCTGCATTGTGGATGGGATTTTTATTCCCCCAAATGCCAGACTGGTCGCCGCGAGATCAATGTGCGAAATGAGTTCGTCTCGCACGGATCCCGCTGGTTCATACTTCAGCCCCCAGACCACAAAGGGAATCTTCATCCCTTCCTCATAGAGGAACTGTTTGCCGCGCGCGTGACTGATACCGTGATCGGTCAGAAAAATGACGATGGTTTGGTCGAGAACGTTTTGTGCTTTCAGGCGATCAATGATCTGCCCGACTTGTCTATCCGTGTAAACAACCGAGTTGAGATACTCGGCCCAGTCCTTGCGAATGACCGGATGATCCGGATAGTAGGGCGGTAGCGTCACTTCTTCTGCTGTGACCAAATCATCCAGTTCAGATTTCACTTTCACGTAAGAACGATCAATATTTCGCAGCTTTCCTCCCGCCAGTTGGTACTGCGCAAAGAACGGCTGGCCTTTGGCACGTTTGGTCCAATCCGTCCCATCGTAGAGGTCCGATCTTTGATAGACGAAATTATAATCCTCTTTTCCGGGGCGTGTCCCGTCCGCATTGGCATTGGTCGTGTAATAACCGGCTTGACGAAAGAGTTCGGGAATGGTCTGGAGCCCCTCGGGTAATGGAATCTTTAACGCACCCCGCCCACTCCGATGATGGTGCGCGCCGATGGTCGTCTGGTACATCCCGGTAATCAAGGCCGAACGAAACGTGGAACAGACCGGAGCCGTCACATACGCGTTACTGAAAACAACACCCTCCCGAGCAAGCTGATCCACGTGGGGCGTCTTAACGAGTTTTTCTCCCTGGTAACCGAAGTGACACGACATGTCATCAACCACAATCCACACAATGTTAGGCCGCCGCTGCTTGTTTGGTTTGTCCGCTGCGTGGAGAGAACTGGAGATCACCAGAATCGTCGCCAACAGCAGGAGGGAGTTTTTCAAAGGCATGTACTTCATATGATGTTCTTTGATTTCTATAGGATTGTTAGCTAATCGTTCGGGTCCAAAATATTTTTCCAGTCCGGGTAGACGGGACGTTCTTTAATATTTCGACCTCCCTCAATGGCCGGAGCGGGAGGGACCGTTTTAAGTGTCTGTTCCAGCTTCAGCCTCGCATTTTTTCCTCGCTCTCCAGATAAATCAACGGTCAGATTTCGCGATTCTTTAAGATCTTGGGGAACATTAAAAAAACGTCCGTCGCGGTAAAGTTTGAACTGCCCGTCACGAATATATTGACTGCCTTTAAACCGGCCCCAGTAAGGTTGGTAGTGACAGAATACCCACTCGCGGGGATGCCCTTTTTTCCCGTTCAACTGTGGCAAAAAACTACGGCCATCGATGGGATCGTCTTTTCCAAGTTTCACACCGGCCATAGCAGCGAACGTGGAATAGAAATCTGTAAAGTCAATCAAGTCATCCAGCACCACACCCTGGGGCGTATGCCCTTTCCAATAAGCTACCAGAGGCACATGCGTGCCCATGTCGGTGGTGGAACCTTTCCCGCCTTGAATGTTCTGGCCTTTCCAGCGCGAGTTAATACCAACATTCGTTCCGTTGTCGGCCGTAAACAGAATGAGTGTATTCTCCAACTGCCCCGCCTGCTCTACCTGTTTCACAATCTTGCCCACGATCTTATCCAGATAGTTAACCATGGCGACAAAGTTGGCTTTTCTTTCCTTTTTGCTCTTCGGTGATTTATTCGCATCATGATTCCGTGGCGCAGATCCAATAGTATCAGGTGTCGGCACAAAAGGATTGTGTACCAGTGTAGTCGGATAATAAACGAAGAAAGGCTGATCCCGGTTCTTGTCGATAAAGTCGCAGACAAAATCCGAGGTGATATCCGGACCGTACTTTCCGTGGTTAGCTTCAATCGACAAGAACTTGCCGTTCTGTTCTAACAACGGACTCCAGAAACGTTCGCCCCCTCCGTCTTTGACCCTGGCTCCCCGAGTCAGTTGCCACAGGCAATATTCATCAAAACCCGCCTTGAACGGGCGCGTGTTGTCATCTTTGCCCTCGACGCCGTGATAGATCCCGTTCAGTTGCCACTTGCCAGCGATGGCCGTTTTATAACCCGCGGCCTGCATCATCTGACCGAAGGTCTTCTCTTTAGGGTTGAGATAGCCGAAATGGGTGTAGTTACGAAAATTGTATTTGCCCGTCATCAGCTTCACGCGCGACGGCGTGCAGAGCGGTGTCGAATAACAGTTTTTGAATCGCACACCGCGCTTCGCCAATGCATCAATGTGCGGCGTTTTATAGTCCTCCGCGCCGTAGGCACCAAAACATTCCCAACTCACATCGTCGGCCATGATTAAAATCACGTTCGGCTTGCGCGCGTTTTGCTCTGTCTGCGTTGCAGCGCCGGCCTCTAACATCGTTGCTGAGAACACTAAAAACAGAGTGCTTCGTAGAAACTTCATTTTTTCTTCCTCTTGTTTTTCTTCTTGCCGACTCTGGTACGTTTGTAAGCGTCAAGTTCGGTCTGCTGGCCTTTGTCGCCGCAACGTTTCATCCATGCTTCCAGTTCCGCCTTCAGCTCAGCCTGCACCGACGCGTATTCTGGTTTGCCCGCCAGGTTATTCCACTCGGTCGGGTCTTTGGTGATGTCGTACAGCTCAACACCGGGTCGGTTTTTATACCGTCGTACCTTCTCGGCGGCGTCTGCATCACCGGTGGCCGCTTTCGTTTCCCAGCTCTTGAATTCGGGTGACAACATACAAATATTGCGAAATTCGATTTCAGGTGTGAAATTCCAGATGTACTTGAATTGTTTCGACCGCACGGAGCGGATTCCGAAAGTATCAGAGCCGTTATGAATTCCTCGTGTCGTCATTTCGCCGAAGACATACTCTTTGTGTTCCTGCTTCCCAGCGAAGACAGGCAGCAGGCTTTTGCCGTCAAGCACACGATCAGGCGTGCCACCCGCCGCTTCTACATAAGTGGGAACCAGATCCACGTATTCGATCATCGCACGGTTGATGCTGCCAGGCTGGATCTTACCCGGCCAGCGAGCAATGAAAGCAGACTGCAGGCCGGAATCGTAACAGGTCCATTTCGCAAACGGCATGCTGCTGCCCTGTTCGCTGACAACAATCACAAGCGTGTTCTTGCGAAGTCCACTCTCATCGAGCGCAGCAAGAATGCCGCCGACCTCTCCGTCGAAGTAAGTGATTTCTGCCAGATAGCGCGTCATAACCTCGCGCGTTTCCGGGGTATCAACAAAATAAGGCGGCAGCTTCAGTTTGTTCGCCTCGTAGCGCGAGGGATCTCCTTTATTCCAGGGTGTGTGCGGCTCGTTAGAACAAAAGAAAACACAAAACGGATCGTTTTCCTCTTTACAGTCAGCAAAAAAGTTTCCGGCCGCTTTAACAAGACCCGCCCCTTTTGGTTTTTCGAAGGGAAAGACAGACTTGGGTCCGATATGAGTTTTGCCACTGAGGGCCACACGGTAACCCAGCGGCTTCAGATACTGCACAATGCTTTTCACGCCGACGTACGCGTTCGTATGATTGGGATACGCCCCGATCTTAACCGGATACTGACCGGTATAAATATTATGCCGGGTGGGCGAGCACATCGGCGCCGCCTGAAAGCAACGCGTGAACCGCATCCCCTCCGTAGCCAGCCGATCAATGTGCGGCGTATGAGCCTGCCCGCCATAACAGCCGATATCGCGAAACGTACAATCATCCGCCATCACAAACACAAAGTTAGGCTGCTTCGCTTCCACTTGCACCGAGAACAGGCAGCAGACCGCCGCGACCATCGCGAGGGTTTGAATCAAATTTCGCGATCGCATGAATTCACTTTCTTATCGGGGGAGTAAGCAGTCAGCACCGATGGAGTTTGTCAAACTTTATGCTAACCTCTCAAGCATCTCACGAATAGGAATTTTCGTGTATTTCATGCGTCACATCAGACTTAAAACGGCTCTTCCACCAAAAAGACGGTCAAGGATCTGGCACCGTGGGCGCCGATCACAAGTGATTGCTCGATGTCGGCGGTTTTAGAGGGGCCCGACATGAAGGTGCCGAAGCTGGGGTTTTCGAATGTCAGGCGATCATAGGCGGCGTGCATGTGAGGCACGATTTCCGAAGCGGGCACTATCAATGCCACGTGTTGCGACAGGAAATACAGGGTTCTTTGCGGTCCGCCATCGTTAGTGGTCCAGACGGCACCATTTTCCGCCACACAGAATTCGCCGGGCAGAATCGCAAAATCAACGTCTTTAAAATCGTGAGGGTCCGTCACCTCATTCACATTCATCGTCGGCTGACCACAGTCGGAAACCAGTGAGCAGATCTGGTTCGATTCCTGATACACGGGAAGTTCTGCCAGTCGCTGATTGACTTCTTCGATGTTCTTCACGCGCCAGCACAAACCACCCACCGATTCCAGGGTGTCTGAGAACTGCTGAGCGGGATCCGCGTAAGTGACCCACTGCGCTTTCAGTTTTGCATCCTGAAGGTCGGGCAATTCCGTTTTGGGAACGGACTGTTTCCGGAGCTGGCTCAAGATATGATCTTTACTTGCGGTCATGATTCTTTTTCATCCACTCTCGGAAACTCTGTTTTGGGATGTCGGGTAGCTCCCGTTGCTTTCCCCAGGCATTAAAACGATTGTAAAGTAAAAAGCGTGGCAAGTAGGGCACAACCCACCGCGCACATGTTCCAGCGAACTGATACAACCGCGGCGCCTGCATCATCCACCCCATCATTTTCATCGAAAGCCGTTTTGAAAGAGGGAGTAGACCCTTCAGCCGAATTTCTTTTCGCCAGGTCAACAGTTGATGATGTAAATCTATTTTGACAGGACAGACATCAGTGCAGGAAGCACACAGGCTGCAGGCAAACGGCAAGCTGGAATGTTTTTTCGTATCGTGGGCGGCTCCCAGAATCGAACCGATCGGGCCGGGAACCGTATTGTTATAGCTGTAACCGCCACTTCGCCGATAGACGGGGCACGTATTCATACAGGCGGCGCAACGAATGCAATTTAAGGAGCGACGAAATTCATCGCTGCCAGAAATTTCGCTGCGCCCGTTATCCAGAAGGACAATGTGCATCTCGCCATCGGGCTTGGGGCCATGAAAGTGAGAGGAATAGGTGGTAATCGGCTGGCCGGTAGCCGATCGCGCCAGAAGTCTGAGAAAGACACTCAGATCCGAAGCGCGGGGAATCAGCTTTTCAATTCCCATGCAGGCGATGTGCAGTTTATTCAGGCCTGTTCCCAGGTCGGCGTTGCCTTCGTTCGTACAAACGACAAAGCCCCCCGTGTCGGCAATAGCAAAATTCACGCCTGTAATGCCGGCGTCGGCTTCGATAAACTTCCGACGTAAATGCTGTCTGGCTGATTCCGCTAGATATTGTGGGTCGGTGGCTCCTTTTTCCGTGCCCAGTTTCTCATGGAACAGCTCGCCAATTTCTTCCTTTTTGATATGAATGGCAGGCATCACAATATGACTGGGCGGTTTATCCTGAAGCTGAACAATCCATTCCCCGAGATCGGTGTCCACAATTTCAATCCCGTGGCGTTCCAGATAAGGATTGAGATGACACTCTTCGGTCAGCATCGACTTGCTTTTCACGATGCGCTTCACTTGATGCTTCTGCAGGATGCTATGAACAATCTCATTATGTTCTTTCGCATCCCGTGCCCAGTGAACGTGAACCCCTTTCGCTTTGGCATTCCGCTCAAATTCTTCCAGCAAATCGGGCAAATGGGAAACCGTATAAGATTTAATCTTCGAGGCCTGCTCGCGAAGTAATTCCCATTCCGGAAGTTGATGGACGGCTTTGTCGCGTTTCGAGCGCACGAACCAGAGCGATTGATCATGCCACCTGGCACGTTCTTTATCTTTGACAAAGGCCTCAGCTAATTTCGGATGTGAAGGCATGTTATAAACACTCAGCAAAAATTTCGGAAATATGCATCACGCGAATCGGTTTGTGTTGTCTACGGATAATTCCATCTAGATGCATCAGACAAGACATATCAAGGGCCGTTAAAACTTCGGTTCCCGCCTGTTCGTGATCGTACACGCGGTCTTCTCCCATCATACAGGAGACGGCTTCTTCAGCGACCGCGAATGTTCCACCGAAGCCACAACATTCATCGGGTCTTTGCAGCGTCGTAATTTCGACACCTTCAATACTTTCCAGCAGTTCACGCGCGTTTCCAAATGGTTCGCCTACAACTTCACTGGAACTGGCCAGTCGCAGCTCTCGCAGACCATGGCAACTTTGGTGCAACCCGACCTTATGGGGAAATTGACCGTCCAGTTTTTTAATTCCCATCGGGCCGGTCAGGTACTCACACAACTCAAACGTTTTTTCTTTGAGTTGCTTGTAATCCGGGTCATCGCCTAAATATTCATCATAATGATGTTTCACCATCGAAACACAACTACCTGAAGGACAGACAACCGCGTCGTAAGATTTGAAGATTTCCAGAAACCGTTTTGCCAGAGGACCGACTTCATTGGTGCAACCAGTGTTCGCCATCGGTTGTCCGCAGCAGGTTTGGCTTTCAGGATATTCCACATCGGCCCCGAAATGCTCCAGAATTTTCAGCGACGCAATTCCCACCTGTGGGTACAATTGATCAATATAGCAGGGAATGAACAAGCCGACTTGGGGCGCCATGTTAAGAACTCAATCAGGGGTCAGGAAAGAAAAATCAAATACAAAATAAATCCCTTTTCTTTATAGTCCGATCCCCTCCGATTGCCAAGCCGACAGAGACACAGGAATCACTGACGAATCAGGTAAACGGGAATATTATCTCTACTGCAGAAGCGCGAAAAATTCTAAATCTTCCTGCTTTATTCGCGCGAGACCCATGCGTTCACATTCCAGTCGATGAAATTCCAAAAAAGCAGGGTCGCTTCTGGCACTAAGCAGCAGGCCTGATCGGTATAGAAGCCGCGGTCTGCCAGTTAGTCTGGATATGGTCGAGATTCAGGCCGCCAACCACCAGATTGCTGACCCCCGAATGGGAAAGGACAAAGGAGATCGCTTCCTCGGGAGGCAAATGTCCCGAAGCCAGCCCTTTCTTGACGATCACACCGATACCCTGTTGGCTCGCCTCCTGAATCAGACTTTCATGCGAACGGTCTTCCATATGATATTCGAGCATCAGGACATCAGCCCAGGCGAGCGCCGATTCCGCTCCCGCCTGTGTCTTCCCCGATAATCCAATCCAGCGAATTTTGCCCGCCTGCTTAGCTTCCTGCAACACTTCAATCGTATCGGTCTGCGTTAAAATTTCCTCTTCGTCTTGATTGGAATGGATCAACACCACGTCAAGAACATCCGTCTTCAGGCGGCACAGACTTCGTTCAATACTCGTCTCGAGACTGTCGCGAGAAAAGTCGTAAGTCGAACGACCGTTTTCGAAGGTCTCTCCAATTTTCGTGGATAGCAGAAACTCACTGCGACGATGCGTTAGAAATTGTCCGACGCGTTCTTCGCTGATCCCGTATGCGGGCGCCGTATCAATGTGATTGATTCCCAGATCAAGGATGGAATTCAACAGGCGTTCGGTGGTGTTGTCATCAGGCAGGTCATAAGGCTGGCTGTATTTGATTTGTTGATTACGACCAATCTTGAAAGCGCCAAAACCAAGGGCACTGATTGAGAAGCCGGTATTTCCTAAAGGGCGGTATTGCATTTGATTATAGTATTCTTAAACCAGTGGAATAAATCAGGCAGCACCATCCAGAGCGGAAAGACGATCCAGCCTCACCCAGTCTTCTGCGGTCTCCCAGGGTGGTAAAGCAACCTGTGGTCGAGGCAAAGTGGAAAGAACCTCTTTCCAGGATGTATCATCTTGAGCAGGTGGTACGTTGATTTGCTGCAGGTGATCGCAGACTTCCGTCGCCAGACGAGGGGCCAACGCCAGTTTGCTGGGCCAGGCGGTGAACAGGTTACCTTCTTTTAGAACCTGCGCAGTTTCTGGTCTGACGCCCGTTTTCGTCGCACCCTCTGCACGGTCGACACGATAGGTATTCCATTCGAGTTCACTGAGATCAATGCCGGGAACCGAGGCGGCTAATTCGCGGGCTGCATGCCGGATCAACTCCCCGCGATTCATATCCACACCGATTTCGGCAACCTGACCACCCAATTGCCAGACCGTGTTCCCCAGCGAATTCGTATCTGAGGTAATCGTAATTCTCGTCTTTGCGCCATCGACACAATGTCCGTTGAATTGAGGCAGCGCCCCGCGCACCATCGCCATGTGCAGTGGTCTTTTTTGCATGAAAGGAATCTGGAATGGAGATGATTGCTGTCGTGCCTGATTTCGGAGAGTTTCGTTTCCGCTCCCGGCAGTCAACAGGACGGCCGCAGTTTTGATGGAGAAAAATTCGCCGTTTGGTTTCTGGATCTGCACCGAAGTGATGTGTTCGTTTTGATTCCACGTAAACGAGAGATCTTTTGGTTCGTATTTAATAATCTGGTCCTGAAAAGAATCCGCAAGATTGACGATCAGGCTTTGTGGCGAAATGACCTGTTCGTCCATGATGGCAATCGATCCCGGACAATTCGCAAGCACCTCAGGAGTCTCTTCTTTCGCGAGTTTTTTGGGAACGACATGTAATCCCATTTTGGCACCGAACATTCCCAGCCGCGATGAGAGGGAATCGGTGCGCCAGAGATAACAGCAGTTCGAGCGGATTTCCGTTTGAGACAGATCGGGCCGCTGCTCGCCGCTCAGACAATTCTTCCAGATTAACGGCATCTCACGGATGCGTTGTGCCGAACCGGTCAGCATACCCTGAAGCGTGTATTTCAAACCTCCGTGAATGATTCCCTGCGAAGCAATGGTTTGCCCGCTTCCTAATTCAAAGGCTTCCAGCAACAGACATCGGTAGCCCCGCCGACTGGCTTCACTTAGTGTCCAGAGGCCAGCGATACCCCCTCCAAAAATAATTAAATCGACCCTTGGCACACTGAGAATCCTTTCCCTGATGAAGACCAGCCCTGACCTTTGATCACCTAAATCCCTGAAAAATTTGAATCGCTTCTATTTTTACTCTTTCTGAATGGTTTCGAGAAGACGAATCGGCTGGAAAATTCTGTTCAAACAGCCAGTAATTCGGAAAAAGCACCCGCACTCTACGGATCGGTCCTGTTCAAGTCGAACACGACTCAGAGATGAATCCGCGATTATTCTTTAATTTGCACAATCGCTTCCACCTCGACGGCAATATTTCCGGGAAGGGAACCCATTCCGACCGCACTGCGGGCAGCGCGTCCCTGATCTCCGAAGATTTGAACCATCAGATCACTGAATCCGTTAATAACCAGGGGATGACGTTTAAAGTCAGGAGCCGCATTCACCATACCCAGAACTTTTACAAACCGCTCAATCCGGTCGAGATCACCCAGGTATTGTTTCAGGGTCGCCAACATGGTCAGGCCGACAGCCTGTGCCGCTTCAAACCCTTGTTCTTCAGTTAAATCATCACCAACACGCCCGGTATGCATTGTGCCATCCAGCTTGACAGGCCCATGTCCCGAGACATACAGCAGATCGTCAATCTGAACAACGGGATTGTAAATACCCCCCGGTTTGGGAGCTTCGGGGAGTTCCAGATTCAATTCCTGAATTTTTGCTTCGATACTCATTTTTTTCCTGCGTCTTTCCTGATTAATCTCAATACACAATAGCGGGCCATTCATGAGAACCCTTGCCACTTCGATGAGCATAACATACCGTAATGGAAGTCAGAGAACTCGTTACAGTGTCTTGACCCACGAAAAGGGCTCGCTTTCAAGTTTATATATCATCCAGAATAAATACACGAAATTCGATTTCCAATCGTAAAAACCTCACTCTTTTGAAAAACAGAATGATCCAAATCAGAGGGAATTCCGTTTTTCTGAATGAACACAATGAAAAATAACGAAAAGTAGTGGAAAAATGCTTTTTGTTTTCAGTCTGAGATAGCTATCATATTCAGTAGGTAGAAGTCTCGAATTTAATAAATTCTAAGGGAGCAAAGAAATATATGAACGGCTCATGGACAGTTTTGGGAATTGCTGTTGGGGGAATCTGTGTCATATTGAGCATCGTCTTTGTTGCTTTATTTGCCCGCTATTTTAAATTATGGATTCAGGCGTTTAGCTCCCGCGCAAAAATTGGACCCTTTGCTTTAGTCTTTATGTCGCTGAGAAAAGTCAAACCCTCGGTCATCGTTGATACCAAAATTATGGCCGTCCAGGCTGGTTTGACCAACATTACGACCCAGGCTCTGGAAGCACACTATCTCGCGGGAGGCAATGTCCATCGTGTGATTCATGCCTTGATTGTCGCACATCGTGCCAGCATCGAACTGGACTGGGATACCGCCTCGGCGATTGACCTGGCGGGCCGGAATATTATTTCTGCTGTAGAAACCAGCGTCGATCCGAAGGTCATCGATTGTCCCGATCCGAAGAAAAGTGGCCGAGCCACACTGGATGGAGTCGCCAGAGATGGGATTCAGCTGAAGGCTCGTGCTCGCGTTACAGTCCGCACCAACTTGAGCCAGTTGGTCGGGGGTGCCACTGAAGAAACCATTATCGCGCGCGTGGGCGAGGGAATTGTTTCTGCCATTGGTTCTTGTGAAAGCCATAAACAGGTACTGGCAAACCCGTCTGTCATCTCACGGGAAGTGTTGAATCGTGGTCTGGATTCTCAAACGGCATTTTCCATAGTCTCAATCGACATCGCGGATATTGATGTCGGCGATAATGTCGGTGCCAGATTACGAGCCGATCAGGCAGATGCCGACGTCCGCATCGCTCAGGCCAGAGCAGAAGAACGCAGGGCCGAAGCGGTTGCTTCCGAACAGGAAATGTTGGCACGGACTCAGGAAAACCAGGCGAAAGTGGTTCTGGCTGAAGCCGAGATTCCACTGGCGATGGCTCAGTCCTTCACTGAAGGAAACTTGCGAGCGGTATAATTTACATGCCCTTTCGTACACATGCAAAAATAGCGATCGATTCAATCAGTCCGTCTGTAATGGATTCAACAGCACGAAAAAGGGAGTCAAAGCTGACTTATTCAAAGGGTCGATGATAAGAAATACCAGATACAGGATGTGTTTTTGTAAATACTGGTTGAAATTTAGGTTGGTGATTGACTAATATTATGTCAGTAACAGCAGCAGGAGGTTGTTGTGGACTGAATTCTCCAGATCACTTCGAGAGAGTTTTTGTTTACCTATGACTGATATCGCAACAATAAATATTACGGAAAAACAACTGGACCTCCTTTTGTCTGGCCTGCGTTACGTAAGCAGTGCGGAAAAACTGCGAGTCGAAGAGCCTACACCCGAGTATGTTCGGTCTCGTACGGAGAAGTTGAAAGAGATCTCTATTCTGAAAGAGACCCTCAATTCATCGCCTCGCAAACAAAGTGCTGCTCAGATCTGAGATTTTCCAGCGCTTCGGTTGAGTTTACTTCCCTGATTCAATTCAATAGGACGATCTTCTTGCGCGCAGTCAATCTAACGCTGGCGCGCGCTGATCTGAATTGTTTTTTGGCCTGTTGAAATGGGAATACAATACCGCTTATGCGTTATGAGCATGTCTGCATCGAAGCCGTTAGTTGTATTCTGCCTCCCCATATCGTCACTTCAGATGATATAGAAGCGCAACTGGCACCGGTCTATGAACGGCTAGGCCTGCCTGCAGGCAGGCTGGAATTGATGACAGGCATCCAGGAACGACGCTTTTTTGATCGAGGCACGGCACCGGGCACAATTAGTGCGCAAACGGTGAATCGCCTGCTGGATCAAACACAGCTGGATCGAAACTACGTAGGTGCTCTGATTCATGGTTCAGTCTGTCGTGATCAATTAGAGCCTGCTACAGCCAGCGGAGTACACCATGCAGCGGGTCTGCCAGACAATGCACTTGTACTCGATATCAGTAATGCCTGCCTGGGTTTGCTGAACGGGATGGTATTTCTGGCAAATATGATCGAGATGGGTCAGATTCGCGCAGGGGTGGTTGTGGGAACCGAGGTCGGTCGCGATCTCGTGGAAGGCACCATTGAAGATCTGTTAAACGACCCTGCTTTGACCCGCAAATCGATCAAAAATGATTTCGCCTCGCTCACTATCGGCAGTGGATCGGCTGCAATTCTGCTCTGTGATCGTAGTCTGAGCCAGACAGGTCACCGATTGCTGGGGGGAACGTTTCGCACGGACACTTCTCAACACGAACTCTGTGCCGGTGGTGTAGAATTGCAAAAACATGGCGACCATCGGCCACGAATGCAGACCGACTCGGAATCGTTATTGGTGGCAGGCGTCAATCTGGCAATTCCTACCTGGGAAAAAACCAAAAAAACGCTGGGCTGGAACAGTGCAGACGTGGATCGCGTTTTTACACATCAGGTGGGTAAAGCACATCGCAAACTTCTGCTTGAAAAACTGGGACTCGATCCCGCCCTGGACTATCCCACAGTTGAAACGCTCGGAAATACAGGAGCCGCCGCTCTACCGATGGCTTGGGCGCTGGGAATTGAAAATCAGGTCCTGAAAGAACAAGATCGCGTGGCCTTACTGGGAATCGGCAGCGGACTCAATTCTCTCATGCTGGGTGTCCAGTGGTAATCAGTGCCCTGAAATAGTGGCCGTTTTCATAATCCGGAAAGACATCCGGATTCTTTTACCAGATTCTCTATCTTTTTTCGTACAGAGCCCGCCTGCAAGCTGGAAACTGTTCGAAGATTTGGCTCGGCAATGTTAGGCCTGAGAAATTGTAGCGGTTAAGCCCTTTGGTAAAATTGTTCTGCTTACGAGGCAGGTTTAGATTAGGAATAAAGTTGCCAGAGCCCTTTTGAAGTTCTCGTGATTCATTCAATTCCAACCGATCAGCATGATTGATTTGAACGCTACGATCCGATCAAAACAAAAGGGGATCAGTTTATCCAAGATGTTTTTCTGCAAGATGATTTTCTGTGAGAGAATCTTGACTCGCGTCAGTCAGAAATTCTCGGGCAATATATTTGCACGATTGAGGGAACCAGAAGTTCCTCATCCAGGCACGTATCAGCAAGGAACGCAAAATGCGTCTTCACGCGATTTTTTCACTGGCTTTGATGGCCACAATTTTTTCTGCCTTAACGGTAAAAGCAGAACCAGATCAGACAGAAATTCCACCGGCTCCTTCCGCGTCAGAAGAATCCGAAGAAAACCAGTTGGTACTCACAGAACCAGCTGATCTGTTTCAATCTGTTTCTCAACCGGCTCCAGAAAATCAGTTGGAACAGGAAGTCACTGAATCGGAAGATGAGATTATCTTTAATGATCCTGCGCCAACCAAGCCTGCTCCCAACCCATATAAACCACTCTATTTTGATAACACATTCGGGGCCTATCTCAGTAATCCATCAAGCCCTTACTTGTTCGGCGAAGAACTGAAGATGATGTGTCTGGGAGACGAATGCTCTCCCTACACTCTTTCTGTGGGTGGCGAGGTACGCCATCGCTATATGCACGAACAAAACCGGCTCAGACCAGGCGGACCCATCAACACCGACTACAATCTCTGGCGCTGGCGTCAGTATTTTGATCTGCAAGTCAGTGACGTAGCACGCGTCTACTTCGAAATGCTGGATGCGTCCATCTTTGATAACGATCTGGTACCTACGGGAATCGACATCAATCGGTGGAATATCCAGAACGCGTTTGTCGATGTCAAGCTGCACGAAACGGATGGCACACCAGGCTGGTTCCGCTATGGTAGACAGGAACTACTCTACGGGGCACAACGTTTGGTTTCGCCTCTCGACTGGTCAAATACCCGCCGGAACTTTGAAGGCTTTAAATATTTTCATCATTCCGACTCTTTGAGAATCGACGCCTTTATTACAAACCCGGTCAACACAGCAGCCGGAAATTTTCCCTTAAGGAAATACGATAACAGTCGAGATAAACCGAAAACATCAACCACGTTCAGCGGAGTCTATCTCTCATTTCTCTCAGACTCTCCGCAGTTAATCGATCTGTATTATTTATGGTTCCGAGACGAAACACCGCGACCCCTCCTTCCTGATGGTTCTCGTCACACCGTTGGTGCGAGATACAGAACAACATCGGAAGTTTTGGACGCCTGCTGCGATGTCACTGGCATCTGGGATTTCGAAACAGAAGGCGCGTACCAGTTTGGTAACGATAATGGTCAGAGAGTTTCGGCCGGCTTCTTTACCTCCGTCTTAGGACATACCTGGACCAGCTTGCCCTGGAGTCCACGCTTGAGCGGACTGTTCTACTATGGATCAGGTAATTCGAATCCGGGTGGAACTACCAATAATACGTTCAACACACTCTATCCATTGGGTCATGCCTACTGGGGAATTATCGATAACCTCACAGGCCAAAACTTATATGATTACAGCCTGCAGCTGAATGCCAAGCCATCGAAAAAAGTCGGCCTGGTAGGTGCGTTCCACTGGTTTGAAAAAGCAACGACCAATGACGCGCTTTATAACGTGGCCGGTGATCCCATTGGAGGAACAGGTGGCAGTCGTGACATTGGTCAGGAACTCGACCTGATCGGCACCTACACCTTTAACCCGAACTTCAATATCCAGGCAGGCTACTCCTGGTTCTGGTATGGTTCTTTTGCCGGCACGAATATCCCGCCACGCAATACGGCGACACAGTTCTACGTGCAGACCACTTTGCGTTTCTAGACCGACACGATTTCAAGTAACAGGATGACTGCTTAAACGCTCATCCTGTTTTTTTTTAATCCATTTCACCAGCAAGGTTATTTCAACTGCCCATCGATCCAGTTTGCCATTTTTTCCACTTCTTCATGGATGGTCGGCCAGGGGTGACCCCCTCCCTTTTTGACGATTAAGGTCACGGGAACATTTGCCTTCTCCAAAGCGGCAACCATGGTCCGGGATTGCTGAAGAGGCACCATAAAGTCGGCTGTTCCGTGAATCAACAAAAACGGCGGCAACCCCGGTTTGACAAGTCGCGCGGGTGAAAATGCGGTTCGCAGTTCATCCAGTTTTTTCTCGTCGATTGTTTCAGAACCGGTTTCAGAACCCCTCGGCGTGATCAAACGCCGAATGGAATTCCCGAGGGGATCATCACCACTGATATCGATTTTTAATCCGCCATAATTCATCAGGTCGGTGGGAGGAAAAAATACACCCACTGCTTTCACACGTGTTTTGGATTGAGGGTCTATGGCAGACACAGCCGCCATACAGGCCAGGTGCCCACCCGCGGAAGCGCCCAACAATGCCAGTCGATTGGGATCGATTTGATGTTCTTTCGCGTGTGCTTTCACCCAGAGAATCCCGCGGTTTACATTTTCCAGCATTTCCGGGCCGTTAAATTTTCCAATCGAACCGGGACGAATCGCAAAAACGGTATAGCCTCGACCGCAAAAAATATCGAACATTTGCGCCCGCTTGTGATCTCGAATTTTTCCACGATCAGAGTGATAAGCACCAGAGGCAATATCCACGATGGCCAAACCATTTGCCCGACCGCGGGGAGTAAAAATATCCAACAGCAAGCCCACGCCATGCACTTCTGCATAAACGACATTTTGTCGCTGAAGATACGGAGGTTCTGGCTTCTGTTCTGCGTTAACTGGTTGCTCAAACAGGATTAAAGAAAAGAAACCAATCAGACAGAGGAAACGAGGCACTCTCGGAATCAACATGAAATCACACCTGATCAAAAAAAATATGTGGTAAAACGAAGGAAATGGGAATTTGTTAAGTAAAACGCTAAGCCAGAGGGTATCTTAACGAATGAAAACCAAAAACCGAAACACAAACGGCGAGTCAGCCGAAGCATCACCCGCTTAACTCAAAGATTCTTACTAGAAAATGCTCGCAATTGTTTCAAAAAAACCTCTAAAATAAAGTGGAAGTCATATTTTCACGAGGATGCCAGAAATGGGTAGATTTACCAAAAATCAAAAACAGGAAATCTCCCGCCGCGAGTTCATGCAGCTTTCAGCAATGGGAGTGCTCGGCACGGGAATGTCCGGCTGGTTACGCAGGCTGGCAGCAGAAACGGCCAACGATCCACAGAGAAAGCGTGCCTGTATCCTCCTCTGGATGTCGGGTGGCCCCAGTCAATGTGATACCTTCGACTTAAAACCTGATCATGAAAACGGCGGTCCCTTCAAACCCATTGAAACCGATGTCCCCGGGATTCAAATTTCAGAGCATCTTCCCAATTTAGCCAAGGTGATGAAGCACCTGGCTCCCATTCGTTCAATGAGCACCAAAGAAGGAGACCATACGCGCGCAACATATTTACTGCGCACCGGTTATCTGCCTTCCGGCCCGCTCAGTTATCCCACAATCGGATCGTTCCTGAGTAAAGAACTGGGAGCCAGCCAGGCCGAGCTTCCCAACTTTGTCAGTATTGCCCCGAACAGTACACTCAGTCCGAACGCGTATGGCCCCGGTTTCCTGGGACCACAGTATGCGCCACTGGTGGTCGGAGAAGGAACCGGGTTCATTCAAGCGGAAGACCAGAACGTGGACACCGCATTGAAAGTGAAAAATCTGACACTGCCTCAGGGAATTACCCTCAAGCAGGCCAACAACCGCTTATCCATTTTGAAAGATCTGGAAAACGATTTCACCGCCACACATCCCGGCATTCCCACGAAGAGCCATCGCACCGCTTACGAAGCAGCCGTGCGGATGATGCGTTCCAAAGCCATCGAAGCCTTTCAACTCGATCAGGAACCAGACACTCTGAGGGACGCCTATGGCCGAAATCGATTCGGTCAAGGCTGCCTCCTGGCGCGACGCCTCATTCAGCAGGGTGTTCCCTTTGTTGAAGTCTCATTGAATGGAGTGCAGGGAACGAACGCCTTTGGCTGGGATACGCATCAGCAAAATTTTGAAGCCGTCAAAAGTTTAAGCGGCGTATTGGACCCTGCCTGGGCATCATTGATGACCGATCTCGAACAGCGTGGTTTATTAGATTCCACACTGATTGTCTGGATGGGAGAATTCGGTCGCACTCCGAAAATCAATCAGAACACAGGCCGCGACCATTTCCCAGCCGCCTGGACCACCGTTCTGGGAGGCGGCGGCATCAAAGGCGGACAGGTCATCGGAAAAACCAGCGACGACGGTATGAAAGTCACCGAACAACCAATCGCGGTTCCCGATCTGATGGCAACCATCTGCAAAGCACTGGGCGTTGATCCCGAGAAACAGAACATGTCCAACATAGGCCGCCCCATCCCCCTCGCTGATCACGAAGCGAAACCTATCCAAGAGCTTTTAAAGAGCACATAAGGTTTCTTCACCTGAGCGATACGGCGCAAGCCGCCATTTTCGAGCAATTGGTTACTGCAACCGCTTAATGAGATCCTGCGCCTTACTTTCAAAGATAGCCTGCCATTCAGGAGCCAGCATACAGTCGCTGTCTTCCTGGGCGCCGCCGACGTTTTTGAGCTGCTCGGCTGTCGGGGCATAATAGATGTAGCCGTTCGTGTAGCCGGCGACGAACGTATTTTCATGTGGCGACTTTTTCTTGATGTTCAAGCCGATACCCACGGTCAGTTCCGCCGGGAACGTAATCATGCGGAAGTCACCCACTTTGATGCCCAGCACTTCGACGTCGACCGTTTTCTTTTTGGCAGCCTGATTGCGGGTCTGATGTTTGTTGAGCAAAGCCAGGTTCGCTTTGTTGCGCGTCATTTTTTCCATCTTGATAATGTTATTGATGTAACGTTCCATGTTCGCGCGGTTTTCTGCATCCAGCTTGCTCAAGCCATCGCGGCCCAGCTTCTGTTCCAGCAGATAGCGATGTGAATAGTACGAAGGATATTCTTCATACAGTTTGTATTTCACGATCAATGGCAAAAAGGTCTTCAGGTTCAAACTGGTACCCTGCAGGGACTGCAGCAATTGCGTTTGCTCTGCTTCCAGAGATTTGATGCGTTTCGCATTATTCGAGCGAGGCAGAGCCAGCGTTTCATTGATGACTTTTAACGAGCCGGCATCGTTACACTTAATTTTTTTCAACGCCTTCAACGTGCTCAGCCCCAGCATGTTACCCAGCGTCTCTGCATCGCGGGGATTATCGACGTCTTTATATTGCGCCGGGTTAATATCGCCTCCACAACCCTGCACGAAGAGTGCCAGCGCACCATCGCTCAAATTGTCTTCAATCACTTGCGAAGCAAAGCCGCTCATGTCGGCAGTATTCCCCTTGTTGGGAACGCCTTGAATGGGATGGCAGGCGAAGTTATACACAACGGCTAACGTATCGCCATTCTTTTTATTGAGCTTGAGAATACCAATTTCAGGATCGATGGGGCCAATCTTTGCGACTTCTTCATCAGTGGGCAGTGAGTAGGCGTGACGTACATCTGCTTCTTTGCCACTCTTCAAAATCAGCCTGCGATTTTCCATGACTCGATCTTCATGTCCGGTACCTACGCCGACAGAAACGGGAACCATATTTTTCGCCGCGGCTTTGATCGCCTGAACCGTCCGCTGTTCCACATCAGCACAAACGACGCCATGACAGTGGCTGGCGTTGATCATGATGTTCGCAGGGTTGATATCAAGATCTTTAGTTACCGCTGCTCGCACATTCGCAAGATATTCATTTTTGATAGAACCAATCTCAGCGACGGCAACCGCGTCGACCGTCACGATAGCAGCGGTAGTGTCACCATCTTTGATGACCAATGCTTTCACATACAGAGGATCATTTACCAGTTTGACATTCCGATTGGTAATGTCGACTTTTGCAGCACCCGCCAGCAGTTCGCCAGCAGCAGCCATCGTCGGCGTTACGAAACCAGCGACTGCGATCAACAAAATCGTGTAGATCAGTTTGAATGAAAATCGGGAATCGTGCGAGCGGAGGAAGAGGAAATTCATGGTATGTTGATCTCTGCTTGGGTTGACGTTGTGCGGGAAGGTTTATGTGTGCTTATCGTTATTGGACAAACGTGTGATCTTTTAGTGTAACTGAGTCGGCGTGCTTCTTTCATCCCTTCATTCTGTAAAAAACACGAAAAAATCAAACTCGCAATATCAGTACTGACGCAGACAATAAAGATCAGTTCACCGCGGGTTGTGCGATAGACTGTGCAATCACCTGTTTTGCGAATTGGTCGTAGGCAATGGTCAGGGGCCCCCGGGCCTCGTAGATTAAGCCGTTATGGGTTCCTTTTTCGATGGTTAACATCTCTTTGGGTACGCCGCTCGCTGAGGTGGCTGGTGCCGCTTCAAATAGTTTTTTTCCCAGCTCATAAGGCACGACTTGATCTTCAGTTCCATGTATCAGCAGCAGCGGACAAACGATATTTGAGATGACACTCTGGCTGCGGTATTGATCCCAGAGTAACCAGGAAACGGGGACGATAGGATAATGATGCGAGGCAGCGTCCACCATCGAACTGAACGTAGACCGCAAGACCAGTCCCGCCGGCGGCGTATTCTGTTGACAGAGCTCGCTGGCAAGTAAGGTCGCGACACCTCCGCCGAGAGATTCACCCATCAATATAATCCGATCGGGGTTAATCTTGCGGTTGCGCACAGCATACTTCCAGAAGGCTCGCGCGTCGTTAAGTAAACCGGTCTGGCTGGGGCTGCCCGGGTTCTCGGCGTAGCCCCGATAGTCAAAAGCGAACACATGCAGATTGAGGCTGGCCAGCAACCGACAGGTTTCAAGACGGTGCAGTCGATTCCCACCGTTACCATGTAAGAGAATCACCACCGGGCGCCCTTTTGCCAGTTCAACATTGCAACTCTCGTGATCGAGGCAGGCGATCTGACCCGCGATAAAATGCCAGCCTTTCAATTCCAGCCCATCTTCTGTTTTGGTAGAAATTTCATGTACAACGCCGTATGGAGTATTAGCCAAATCAAGGGACAAAGTATCAACCTGCGTCGGCTGATAGATGAGCCAGCGCTGGACCAACATCAGTAGAATCATCGTCAGAACATAAAAAGCCAGCACGCGGGAGAAATAATAAACAAGCATTTGTTTCCCGTTTTGCGGTTTACCAAACATCCCCCCCGGCATCGGTACCAGCCACGGCAGCAGGCGATTCCAGGTTGATTTGGGTTCTGAATTCATGAGTTTACGAACGGGTTAGAAAAAGGAAGACAGGAACAGCTCACTATTATTCTATACGGCGAAATCGCAATTGCCAGAAGAGATTTTTCCGGAATGATGATCTCCTCATTCGCAGGCTAATCCATGATCTGTCTCTGGATGTTTTCTCATTATCAGCTGAATTAATAGAATCGATCTCACTTATCACACCTGTTCTCCCTATGACAGAGGATCAACATATCAAATCATCGACCGGAATCGTGTTTGTATGCACTCATGGAAAAGCTTTGGGGACCCGCTCCCTCGTTTCTGTAGTAAGATAGTGAGCGGCACGGCGCTCAGATAGAGAGTAAGTGATTTTCACAGGCCGCGTTTTTTCTTCAACCGTTCCCGTTTCTTCTCTTCGCGGCGTTTATCCCGTTCTTTTTTGCGGGCTTCACGCTCTTTTTGGAGTTGCTCCATTTCTTCGGGAGTGCGATCTGGAAACAGACCTTTAAACTGGTCACTGAAGCCATTGCCTAAAACCGCATCCAGCGCATTGATTCCCATTTGCTTGGCATAGTTGCCAATCTGGCTCGCGTCCACTTTTGGTTTCTTCAAAGTTCCTTTAATGGGGATACGCAAGGGGCGGCTGATGAGAGAATTGATGATCGGCTTTTCGCTCGCTCCGGAAACCATATTAGAAAAATCAACTTCTGCAATTAAATCCAGTGAGTCATCCAGGCCGACGGAGCCAGTCGTAGTAACGGTAATACCTTTCATCATCTGCACCTCGAATGGCGAGTGATAGACGCGGCCTTCAATCATGTGGTAATGCACGACTTGATTGTCGACGCGCATCAATACCGATTCGGGGGCCAGCAGCCCACCTGGCCGATTGAGTTTGATGGCGGCAATGAATTGAGTAATTTTTTCCGAGAGCGCGTCAAGCAGCGGACCGGGACGCACGCGCGTCGATTTGACGATGAAGGAGCCTTTGGCTTCTCCCAGTTTCGGATCACTCAGCGGGATGATGGCAAATTCCTGATTGAGCGAAAACTGTCCCTGGATGCTGGTGCTGTTGGCAATCATCGGTGCGACAAAACGGAGCGAGTTGCGCGTCATTTCCGGGTTGAACTGGAAATCCTGAATCACAGCGCCCCGTTCAAATACTAAAGCCGCAGGCTTGACATCCAGACGCACAATCGGGGCCAGCCGCAACCGTCCTCCACTCACTTGCAGATCAAGGGGAGTAAAGTGAATTTGTCCCTCTTTGATCGTCGCTTCAATCGTGGTTTTTCCACTCGACAAACCGCGGATGTTGGCTTTATCCCAGCCGATGCCCGCTTCTCCTGCCAGGGCCACGTAGCGATCAGTGGGTGTAAACAGCGGTTGTGTATCAGGCATTAAAGGGCGAGGTCTGACATTGAGTACCTCATCTTGAAACTGGTCAGAGGTGCCACTTCCCAGAGGTCCGGTTAACTTGAAAGGTCTGGTTTCATGGCCGACGATATCAACATCCGGTCCAAGTTTGCTGCGTAATAGTGGCGTCAAATTTTCCCAATCGTAAGTCACAGCGCCCGTGAGACGCACCAGTTTGCGAGTGGAAAATTCGCGGATCTCACCTTTGGCTGTCAGGTCCAGCATCTCCGACTGAATCGACATCTGATTTAATGTCAGCGTATCAGATTTTAAATCCTGCAGCGTATCCCCTTCGATGCGCACTTCCGGTTCACGCCAGCTGATGGCCCAGCCTGGATTGCGCTGGCTGGCCACAATTTTTTTCTGTGACTCTCTTTTCTGCGGATCCAAATTTTCCTCAAGCGGTGCTTCGATGGCAAAGTCGGCAATGGTGGTCCGCCAGTTTGCCATTCGGGAATCTTCGGTAACAATGACGTTTGCCTGACCGGAAACCGAGCCATAATATTTCTGAGCAGGTGTCTCTGCTGGATTCTGGAACCAGCGAGTCACTTGATGTAAATCGGCTTTCATTGAGAGCGATCCCATAAAAGACGGCGTATCAGTTACATCGTTCGGCAATTGGACTTCCAGCTTTTCTCCGTTGAGGGCAATCGAACGTCCCCGATAGGAAAACGTCGATGCCTGCAGTTTCTTTTTTCGCTGATCCCAACTCCCCGCCGTCTTGATTTCGGCCCGTGGTTCATCAAACCAGAGCGTAGGGGTATAAACGCGCGCGTTAGTCAGGTCAATGCTCGTATCTTCATGCACGATCATTTGATTGCTGATGGATACCGAAGAAGCAAATTGAATCTCGCCACCCAGTTGCAGATCTTTTTTTGATAAAGGCTGCAAACGATCGGCCCAGGATGCGAGTTTGCCCTTCAGTTGAATTTTAAATGGCAGCAGTTTTTGTTCGGCGGATGAGTCCGGTTTACGGCTGACGGTGGTCGGCTGTTCGAGCTTGGCTTGAAACGCATCCTGGTTGGCGATCAGCGTAACGATGAAACGCTCGACGTGTATTTGATCCGGGTCGGTTTTACCGGCTCCTTCGACGGTCAGTTTCAAGGAAGGTTCACGCCAGCCTCGACGATTTGGGAAAGACAGTTGCAGATTTTCGAAGTTCAGAAAAGAGAGCGTTTCCCAACCCTGATCGGCGATTTGAAAATCAACCTGACCGTTCATTCTGCCTTTCAACGCCACTGTTTCTAAATCGAGAAACTGTTCCAGGTGCGTGGAAAGCTGATCCAGATTCGCATCCAGATTAATGGTTAAGTGTTTCGCATTCCCGGTTCCCGATAACGTCAGAAAGTCAGATTCACATTTCAAAGATTGAATTCGATAAGACTCCGGCTCTTTCACAATCTGCATGACTAAAGAGACCGGTTGTTGCCAGCGAATTTCACGACCCTTGTTGCGCCCCGTTAAGTCTGATGTTTTCAGACCGACGAACCAGGTGGTATCGGCTGATTGTTTCCGTTTCTGCGGGTCATAATTAGAAACCTGAAAGTCGACCATGCCCGAAGTAATCTGCATACCCGGTTTTAAGTGAATGGTTTCCGGAAGTTGTCGCGCCACTTCCGCCAGGTTGAGGTCACCGGAAAGTTTCATCCTTGAACTGATGAACGCGGCCAGTTTTTCTTGCTGACTCTCATTTTGCAGATCAGCCCAGTTCAGGCTGCCTTGTAACGTCAGGTTGCCCAATTGAGAATTCGCACTCGCCTCTTTGAAATGAATCACACCGTTCGCCGCCAGAGCGTCGATATTTCCCGTTGCGGAATTCACTTTGATTTCGTCGCCACCAAACCACTTTGGCGCACCGAACTGGAAAGGCTTCGCTTCACAGTTGCCTTTGATGGCGAAGCGTGGCGATTCCTTCGTACCCGACCATTTCACTTCCAGCTCTGAATTCGATATGCCGTTGATGTAAGCTCCCGGTGAGAGCGCCTCTAGAATGGGCGTGAAGCGTTTCAGGTCGAAGGCACGCGTCTTGAATTTCAACGCGCCCGAACGTGAAGCTTCTGGCTTGTTGGAATTGACGATGCTCACCGTAAATCCCATCTCGGCGGGATTGGCTAAATCTGCATTTTCCTCAGTAGGCTGTTTCCACTGGCCTTGCACCAGAATCGGCTCGGTGCGTTGTTCCGGACGCGTCACTTTCACCTGCATGCCGGTGAGGTAGGGAGTCTTTTCTTCTGCAGAATTGACGACAAACAGATTAAGGTCAGAGATATGCAGCGTTAACGACTGCTGTGTGCCCCCTTTGGGGCCATCCTCTTTTTTCCCCGGCTCTCCTTCAGGATGATCTTTCGTGCCTTTATTCACAATGGCCGTCAGAAACCGTCGATTCGCTAGACCCTGTTCGTCGACATACGTCAGTGAAGTCACACCTGCAATGCCAACATCGCCGATATGCTTGCGATCTTTGACAATTTCCCAGAGCGTTTTCTGCGTCTGGATGCGATCAATGCGGGCCACGTTCCGTCCGTCAAAATCCTGAAAAGCGATATTCTGAAAAATCGCGGGCTGTGTCCAGCTTAAAGAAACGTCTCCCGTCAGGATTTCTCCCGGGTAGCGTTTAAGAATCAGAGGCATGATCGAATTTTTGAGCGCAGTGCCAGCAATGATCCGTGGCGCGAACCAGATCAACACACACAGTCCAATGAATAACACAAAGAACGTGCGGCCTCGGGAACCCCGTGCTTGTTTCGTTTCTTTCTGAGAGGCTTTCTGCCCGGTCTTTTGTTTTGCTGAGTCTGGTTGGGCCATATCTGATCCTGTTTCAATTCCCTTGTTCCGAACCCATTGTGCAGGAAAAAATTTCATCCATGTTTGATGTGCGGCAGCCCACACAGAGAACTATATGGAGATTTTCAGGTAGCGACAATGTGATTTCCAGAAAGATTGGGTGTTCGCTCCTCGAAAATTCGAGTTAACACCCTGACTTTTATCCATTTCCGTGTCCGATATTATATAAGTGGATGTCAATGAATGGCTGTCAGCTTGCCGTTTTTATCGATCATTGATGATTTCACTCCTGCTTGATTCGAATAGTTCATTCCGTGTGTGAGGTGTCGACTTGAATCATCCGCATGTCACCGATCAATAATTCAAACCGCTCTTGGATTGATTCATTGAGTATTCCCTCCTCAGACCAGTCGGAGTCCTGAGTATAGAGAAACCGGGGTACGATGATGGAGCGGAAATCGAGCATCAGGTGATTTGCGAACGACATCACTGACATATAACTGTTGGTCCCACCCGCCGCACACAGGAAGCTGATGACTTTATTTGTGAACGAACGGCCCGTCAATTCGATGATATTCTTCGCTGCGGAATTCACATCGTAACAATAGATTGGCACAGCGAATACAACATGAGAAGCTTGCTTCACCGACTCAGCGATCTTGGCAATATCCGCGTTTCCCCAATTCTCATTCGGTCCAGACATCCCAATGTTCAACTCACGCAGATCAAATAACTGGCAATGAACGCCATCGGAAACAAGGTGTGATTCCATTTGCCGTGCAAGAATTTGTGACTTCGATTTAGGATTTAAACTGGTCGCGATAATCGTAACGTTCTGCATTTGTGATTTGCCTGTTTGATTTGACAAAAGTAGGACTTGCTTTGATTTGTATACAGTCAACTTATTTCTTCTGGTGGCTTCGGTCTGAAGCGGTTCCCTTGTCGTGACACAGACCATCTTAGTGTCGCTCCCCCTGCCCTGTCTACCACGTGAATTACCTTTGAATTGGCTAAATTATGCTTGTGAACCCTCTTATTTGAGACCTTGTTTGTTAAGATGGTCCTGATTACTAACTTACATTTAGAAAATACAGCAGGTCATTATGAACGATCAACGACCCTCCAATCCATTGCAACGCATTCTCAGAAGTTTGGGTCCCGCGATTATTACCGCTTCGGTAGTATTGGGTCCGGGAAGTATTCTTTCGGCTTCGAAGATTGGCCATTCCTATCAATATCAAATGATCTGGGTTCTGGTGATTGCGGTGATCATGATGATCGCGATGACGGCGATGTCGGCTCGGTTGGGTATTCAACTCAAGGGCACCATCTGTGATGAACTGGCAAGTCGTGCCGGCCGTCCGATCGCCGCAGCAACGGGCATCATTCTATTTTTGATCGCCGCCTGTTTTCAATTCAGTAACAACCTCGGTGTCCTGGCGGCAGTGGAACCCTTTATTGATAAAGACAGTAACATTTCGCTGGGCATTATCATTGGTATGAACGTGTTCATTATTATGGCCCTGTATGGTTTCAAACACCTGTATGGCCACATTGAAAAATTGATGAAGCTGCTGGTAGGTATCATGATGGTGGCATTCGCCATCAACCTGTTTCAAGTGAAACCGGACTGGCTGGCTGCTTTGTCTGGTTTCATTCCTTCGATTCCTGAAGGAACCTTCGAGACGATTTTACCGAAGTGGGATGCCTCAGCTGGTAAAGTCACAGATAATATGACGCCGCTGGTTGCACTTTACGCGACAACATTTTCTGTCGCGGGTGCCTTTTATCAATCGTATCTGGTACGACAAAAAGGCTGGACCAGAAGCGATCTCAAACAAGGTCTCACAGACTCCGTCCTCGGCATCAGTGCCCTGGGGCTGATTACAATGATGGTGCTGATCACAGCAGCGAAGGTGCTTTATCACAATCCCGATGTGACTACTTTGGGTTCTGTGACTGACGTAGCGAAAAGTCTGGAGCCTGCCTTTGGTAAATCAGCGATGATTATCTTCTCACTCGGTATTTTTGCGGGCGCCTTCAGTTCCTTTCTGGTCAATGCCATGATTGGCGGCTCCATTCTGGCAGACGGCTTCGGGTTGGGTGGTTACATCGACCTGAAATGGCCGAAGTTATTCACAGTCTTAGCATTGCTGGTGGGGATGGCGGTTGCCATTTTCACGAAGACCCAGGGAAAAGCACCAGTAGGCTTGATTATCTTCGCGCAGTCACTCACGGTGTTAGGCATTCCGATGCTGGCCATCGCCATGCTCTGGCTGGCAACCCGCGCCGATATGAAAGGCGAAAACAAGATCCCCGCCTGGATGAAAATCCTGGGATTCATCGGCCTGTTTTCATCCGTCTTCCTGGCCCTAAGAACCGCCGTCAAATTGATCCTGCCGTTGATTAATGGATAACGGAACCGGTTGAAATTAATCGGCAAAGGTTGTGGACATCTTCCAGTATAAGCTAACGTGGCGCAAAACATGTCCTTTGATGTTCAAAGGTCCTTTCCAAGACGAACTCTAGTCCACGCTCTATTCAGCAAATATTTCAATTGCTATTTTTTCCACTGGCGATGTGTCACTCTCTGCAGGGGTCAGCATAAAACGCCGGGATGTCTTCGGCGATGTTGAAGTTGGGGCGGAACCCGTTTGTTTCGTCGAGGTAAGCAAATGCCAGCCCTGCGCCCTTAAGCAACTTGCAGCAGAGATAGTAATTGAGCGTTTCTATGACGTTCTGCCAGGGGGTTGCCTTTTCGTTCCAGAGTGGTGCATCTTCTCCGCAGTTTGAAAAATACATTAAAGCCTTCGCTTGCTCTTCTGTCATATTTGCGGTGTGGATGTCTTCAGCAGCTAAAGAGAAACCACCGGCACCATCGACCAGATATGCGCCATAATTGTAGAGCACATCCAGAAAGATGCGGACAATGGGTGGCAGGCATTTATCCTCGATGAGATCGGATGTCGCATCCTTGTAATCACCGTGACCATGTAAGACATCTCTCAATAATATTCGTTGTCCGGCGGCAAGTGCATGAGCGTTGGCAATCCCATTCGTACATTCGGTGCGCGTAGCCGGGTAAACCCAGTTGGGAGGATCCTCTTGAAGCTGCTTGGGAAAATAGCGGAGTTGAGGTAAGGAAAATATCAAAGCGTGCTTGATTTTCGATTTGATTCCGTCTGCTAAATCTTCCGGAATTAAGAGACCGCCTAGATAGGGAAGACCCGATGCACGAGAGCTGCCACTGGGGTCGATCTCAGGCTACTGATTCGTGAAAAATTTCAGGGTTAGGGGTGTTCGCCGCGGTACATGCGTGTTCCCGGTGGTGCTTCAATACCGAGCCGGACTTTATCTTCGGTGATGAGAATCACGATGATAGTGATCTCAGGCGCGAGTTCGTGTTTCTCTTCTACGTACAAAATTTGCTCAACTGGTTCAACTTCGCCAGAGTCGTCGATGATGAGTTGTACTTTGTTATAGCGAATCCAGCCCACCGTGATTTCCAGATCGTCGATGCAGAGGGACTCATTCGTTTTTCTGGAAAGAACGAGCATGGTTCGCTCCCTTGCGAAGATCTGGTGCGTCAGACAGAATGAAAACGATTTCTGTCAGCGCTTCAGTACTGGTTGTAATGTTTTAAGAGAAACAGAGTCCCCTTTAAGGAACGTGAGATGGTCCGTCTCTGCCCTTTCATTCGTTGTTTGTTTTTACTTGCCATTACCGGCCCGGGTATTTCTGCTGGTTTCGCTTTTGATGAGGTCAAACAAAACGCGCAGCCTGCATTGGTCAAGACGGCATCGATAGTCTACAAACAGCAGCCCAGGCGCTCACTCACAGTGTATTATCCAGACAATTGGAAAGCATCAGACAAGCGGTCGGCTCTGGTCATTTTTCGATGTCGAATTCCGGAACAGCGCGAGCATTTCCGGAAGTTGGGTATGGTCATCATAAAACCGCAACTTGCGGGCGTCAATTCGGGAAAACTTCCTGGTTTGAGTTTGAAAGAGATCAACCAGTTGCCCAAGCCGCGGGAGCAGGTGGAAGACACCAAAAGTGTGATCCGCTATATAAGAAATAATGCGGCTCAACTTGGCGTTGATCCAAAACGCATTGTGGCGACGGGAACATCCGGTGGCGGAGACCTGGCGCTGCAGGCTGCCATCAATACTTCTTTTGAAGACCGGAATGACGACCATAGGGTTTCTCCGCGTCCCAATGCCCTGGTGTTGTATTGTCCTGCCTTTGACGGGATCGATATCTGGTTTGTCAAAATGGAGGTTTTTTTAAATGAGACGAAAGCCAGGGCTCCCGCGTTTCTGCCTTATTTATTGAAGTTCATCAAAAACAAAACGGACGAGTACGCGATGCCCGTCGATCATCGAGCAAATCTGATTCAACGTGCAGCAAAATTAGGGAAAGAGCAGAACATCGATGCCTCTGAAACTAAAAACTTTCAGGAGATCCTCAAATTGTTTAATCAACGAGACTGGCAATTGCTGCATCCGGCCCGGGATGCACTGAAGATGTCGGCATCTCGAATATTGACGAAAGAACCACTGCCGCCCACGTTGATCATGTTCGGTGATCGAGACCATCTTTACAAACACCAGAGGGCCTTCGTGACTAAGGCGAAAGCACAAGGCCAAAAATTCGAGCTGAAAATATTCAAAGGAGCCGGCCACAGCTTCATGATGCAGCCCGCATTCATGGGGCCCAGCACAAGCGAAGCCGAAACATTTTTAAGAAAACAGGGTTTCCTGCCTTAAGCATGGCTGTTCAACATTCGAAGAAAGGAAAATTCTCCAGTCACAAGTAGCCTTTATAAGGTTGCGAACTAGGACATTCTCGCATCTTCGTAATTTATTCTGTGTTTAATGAGTTCGTTTTTGTTAAAATTGCTCTGAGAAGAATGTCGGTGAAAGTTTGATTTTCGTGAATCATTAATATGGTTAGTAGGTCAATGTATCGCAAAGCATTTCCAAAATGTGAAGTTACAGGATCGTTAGAGCCAGTCGAATTCAATCATGGTGGATCTACAAAACACATACCGCGCAAGTGCTATGAATGCTCTAACCTGTTTGAAGGTGAATGCACGCGAGCCATGGAGCAAGTTCAGGGCTACTTATCTTTGGACTATGGTGCATGTCGAGAATCCGGTGACTGCAAGCCCGTTCTTGTCGAAGATGATTTTATTAGAAGTAAGGTGTATGTACCTGCGAAATGTGTAAGGTGTCGGTTCTTGGAGTACCATGCGAATTTTGGGTTTCGCTGTCATGAAGACGCTAAACTGTGGGGGTGTTATGGCAAAGCACTTGACTGGGGGCATTGGTCACCAGAGCTACCAAATATTGGACTCGAATCTGGGCACCAGATATCTATGGATCTCCTACAGTCCGTTCAAGAAAAAAATGAAGTCGAGGCGATTAAAATCTTCCGTAACTTGAATAGAGGAACCAATATTAAGGATGCTAGAGACGCTTATCAAGAACTGTCGCTTAAATTGGAGCGTCACAGTCAGTAAGTTACTTTCGACACTTGAGACATCAGCGCGTTCGAATTCGTTTTCTAATTAATGCATGTTTGAATTTGCGTGAAATGAATGAATCAATCTGAGGTTATTGAATATCTAAAGGCAAGAGGTGCCGATGTCTTTTTGAGAAAGCTTGATGCCTCTCAAGAATCAGAAATAATCCGCGTTTTAGTCGGCCGGTTACCTGTCGAATCGAGTATTGGTATTCAAGGTTGGGAGTCTAGTATTTACCTGACTGAGGTCAATGGCAGATGGAGAATCAACTATCGTCAGGCAGGAATAACAAGGCCTTTAGATGATATTGAGTTGAAAAGTCTACTTGATCTTTGGATTGAAGAAAAAGATCACAAAGTGTTTCGAACTTATGTACCCTCATAATCGGCCCGTTTTCTTTACTTCTTTGTCGGGTGTCGGCATGATGGAAGTTATTGGCTTTTGAGATTCCTTCTTTATTCCCACTAACATCGCGAGGCGGTTATGCTGGCTAAACAATTGAAAGATAAACTCATCAAAGGCGAAACCGTTTATGGTTCGTTGTTCCAGCATGCGGTGGTACCGGCGATGGTGGAGTCGATTCCTGATAACTCGCTCGATTTTGTGATCGTCACTCCCGAACATACGACCCTTGATCTGGCGGAGTTTCTGCCGTTGAAGTACGCACTGGCTTCGAAGGGCATCGCCTGTTTAGCGCGCACTCACAGTCGCGATCCCGCGGATGTGGCGCGGGTGTGTGATACCTTCGACGGGGTGGTGGTGCCTTATGTGGAGGAATACGAACAGGCAAAACAACTGGCGGCAGCCGCCGTCTATCGACCACTGAAAGGCATTGTGCTGGATCGTGTATTGGAGACCGGCAAATGGGCGAATCAAAAGACCGAAGACTACATTGAAAAACGAAATGAAAACACGCTGTTCATTCCGATGATCGAATCAGTGCCAGGCATTGAGAATCTGGAAAAGATCTGTTCGATTCCCGGCGTACATGCCGTCTTCGTCGGGCCCGGCGATTTGACGACCAACATGGGTATCCCTCGTGAATATGACAGCCCGGAGTTAATCGCGGCGATTCAAAAAGTGATCGATACCGCGAACAAGCAGCATGTCGCTGCGGGCTGCTGGTTCGGTACCACCAAGCAGGCGCTGCGTACGATTCGGCAAGGGGCCCGGCTGGTCGTCTATGCCAATGATGGATTGATGCTGCAACACGCGATGGAACGTGCCTTCGGTGAACTGCGCAAGGGATAAGTACTCACAGCAAAATGGTTCGGGGATGATCGCCGCAAGTCCTTTTACTAAAGGCAAATAAGCCGATTTTCTTTTGCCACATGCGGAGCTGTTCCTCCCCCAATGGAACCATTGCCTTCGCAATTCACTCATCAAAGGGTGTTGATCTTTCCGATAACCCCCTTTATCATGACAGTTTGAACTGAGCGAAGTTGAGATCACATTTTCTTGGAACGATGTGCCTCCGGGAGGCTTGCCTTATGTTGACCATTGAGAGTGGCAAAAAACACCGCTTCTGCGACGGGGTTTCCCGCCGTAATTTTTTGCGGATCGGTTCTCTGGCCATGGGCGGTCTGTCGTTACCACAAATTCTGCAGGCGCAGGATCTCTCCGGCAAAAAAGACTCTCAAAAGTCGGTCATCATGATTTTTCTATCGGGTGGTCCGCCGCACCAGGACTGGTTTGATCTCAAACCCGAAGCACCCGCCGAAATTCGTGGCCCGCGCGAGCCGATCGCAACCAATGTTCCCGGTATCGAAATTTGCGAATTGATGCCGCAGCTGGCGAAGGTGGCCGACAAGTTTGCGTTTATTCGTTCGATGGCTGGTTCCGATAATCGACATGCTTCATTCCAATGCATGACAGGCAGATTGTTCCGTCAGCAGCCGCAAGGGGGTTGGCCTTCACTCGGGTCGACATTGTCTAAGCTGTACGAATCGACCAACCCGGTGGTGCCTCCCTTTATCGGTTTGTCACCAAGAATGCGTAATGCTCCCTGGGCGGACCCGGGGCAGCCTGGTTTTCTGGGAATGGCTCATTCCGCTTTCAAGCCGAGCGCGGAAGGAAAAGCAGACATGATCCTCAACGGGGTCAACGCAGAGAGATTGGATGATCGCAAAGCGCTGTTGGCTTCGCTCGATAATATGCGGCGACGTGCCGAAGTGGTCGAGGATATGCAGGGAATCGACGCTTACACCAAACAAGCGTTTGGCATTCTGACGTCGAGCAAGTTGGCACAGGCTTTGGACTTGTCAAAAGAAGATCCGAAATTGCGCGATCGTTATGGCCGCGGTTCGACCAAGCCCGCTGGTTATGGTGACGCAGGGCCTTTGTTGAACGATTATTTTCTCATGGCGCGACGTCTGGTCGAAGTCGGCGTACGTTGCGTGACGTTGGCTTACGGTCGTTGGGATTGGCATGGCAAGCCGCACGGTACCATCTTCGAGCATGAAGAAGAACATTTTCCGATGCTCGACCAAGGGTTAACCGCACTGATGGAAGACTTGGAAAACCGCGGGATGGACAAAGACGTTTCCGTGGTTGTGTGGGGAGAGTTCGGCCGAACGCCACGGATCAGTCCAGCCGTCGGTCGCGATCATTGGCCAAAGGTTTCTTGTGCCATGCTGGCTGGGGGCGGAATGCGCACCGGGCAGGTCATTGGTTCAACGAACCGTTTCGCCGAACATGTCAAGGATCGTCCGGTCGGTTACGACGAGGTTTTTGCCACGCTGTATCACAATCTGGGAATCGACGTGAATACCGCAACGGTTGACGACCTTTCCGGACGTCCCATGTATTTGGTCGATCAGGCCCAGCCGATTAAAGAGTTGATTTGAGTATTGACCGAGTTTCGGTTCACAATAAATATCAACATGCCGGGATGATTGATGGTCAAACAATTTCAGCTTGCCGCCGTCTATTCTGCCTGACTTGCTTTCTCGCCATAGGCTACTGACGCACACAGGAGGGCTGGGATCATATGACAAAACAACTAACGGTGAGATTCGCAATGCCTTTTGTACTGTGCTTCGTCAGTATATTCGTCATTGCGATGTGCCATCTCTATTTCAGCGCGCAGAATCTTCATCTCTCATTCGACTCCATACGCGAGGCGTTCAGACTGGGGATTATCACCGGTTTATTGATTGCGGTTGTCGGCACCTTATTAAAACATCCTCTCTGGGGAATTATCGTCGGTACCTCCGTTTGCTACGCGCTGGCGGTGGGTTATATCGTCGTCGGACGTGGAATTCCCATAGAATGGATATATTAAAGGGATGCAATAAAAGGTATCATGCCTGCCTGTCATTTTTATCATCCCTAAACCGTGCATCAGGATGTACATAGAATAATCGATCTCTGAAGATGGATACTGGTATGGAAGAAGACGAGCAAAGTCAGAGATTCGATTTGCGGAAGGATCTGTGGATCTATTTTCTGGCACTGGTGATTGGTCTCGGCGTGGGTGTGATGGGGTCTGCATTTCATTATTGTGTGAATGTAGCCTTTGATCTTTATTCGGGAATCCCCGTGCTGTTTTCCGGTAATAGGACATTGATCATTTTGATCGCTGCGCTGTTGGGGTCAGTGATGGTCGGCGCCTCTGTTTTGCTGGTGCGTCGCTTTGCGCCGGAAGCTGCAGGAAGTGGTATCCAGGAAATTGAAGGTGCGATGGGCGGGCTCAGGCCCGTTCGTTGGCGATACGTGTTCCCGGTCAAGTTTATTGGCGGCGTGCTGTCGATGGGTGCGGGTCTCGTGTTGGGTCGAGAAGGTCCAACGATTCACTTAGGCGGCTGCATCGGAAAGATCGTCGGTGAGAGAACGAAGGCCAGTACCGAGATAATGAACACGCTGCTCGCCGCAGGCGCGACTGCGGGACTCAGTGTTGCGTTTAGCGCGCCATTAGGTGCAATTATCTTCATGGTTGAAGAAATGCGTCACCGTTTCAAATATAGCTTTGCTTCTTTGCACGCGGTGATTATTGCGAGTGTCACTGCGAATATCGTGAGCGACCAGGTCTTTGGGTCGATGCCACAATTGCCGGTCCAACTGCAGGCCTGGCTGCCGAACTTACCACCGCCGGAAGAAATTCTTTACTTCTTACCGTTTAATCTGGTGCTAGGAGTTTTAATCGGTTTTTTGGGTGCCGGATTCAATTCCGGGTTACTGAGGTGCCTGCACATCTCTGATCGTTTGAGTCAACGTTCGATGCTGATCGTCGCTTGCTCAGTCGGCGCTGTTGTGGGTGCGCTGATGATGGTGGCACCCGATTTTGTTGGCGGTGGTGAGAGTTTGGCCACGGAGCTGTTCTCGAAATCTCCCGTGTTGAGTGTTCTGCTGGCGCTGTTTGTTGTGCGGTGGATCATGACATTATTAAGCTATTCGATGGGTGTTCCCGGCGGTATCTTTGCACCGATGCTGGCACTGGGTGCGATCATCGGTATGAGTTTCGGCAATGTCGCTCAAGAAATGTTTCCTCACGTGAATGTGCATGCCGGCAGTTTTGCGATCGCCGCGATGGGGGCATTATTTGCGGCGACAGTACGCGCACCGCTGACGGGCATCGTGCTGGTAGCAGAAATGACGGCCAGCTTCGAATTGCTACCAGCGATGATCGTCACTTGTATGACCGCCAGCATCGTCGCCCAGTCACTCGGCAGCAGACCGGTTTACGATCTGTTGCTGGAACGGACACTCGAACAGAGTAAGCATGGTCTCTAAACAGTTCAGGGACAAAGGCTCTCTTTTCAAAAGCGCACGATGGCCCATTGACGCCAGTTGATCTGGTTGATGATGGCTTGGGTGTTTTCCATCGCTTCGATGAGTGATCGCAGGCTGCCAATGGTTGTATAGAGGTCTGTCTGGATCTGCTCGTTCGATAAAATTTGCTCTGAATCAAGAATCAGTTTGTCGAATTGCTCTTCAAGTTCATCTGCCAATTCGTTTTGCCGGTGCGACAGTTCGCCGCTCGATTCGAAGTGCTCCCAGCTTTCAAACACGCCTCGCAGAAACTTCTGTATCTGACTGCTAAGGGGCTCATAAGAGTCCGGCAATCTACCGGAATGTCGAGTCAGCCGGTGCTGGGCAATTTCCAGAGACTGCAATCGATAGGAAATATTTTGTAACGCGTCGATCAAAGTTTGTACTTTCGCAGGGGAGTTATCGGGAAACAATTTGTAGTTCAGGTGTTTCTGTGCTGCTTGAATTTTTCCGGGTGCGGGCTGGATCAGCGATTCAAACATGCGTTTTCGAAGTCGTCGTTTTCTGGTTTGCTTACCTGGTTCCACCAGTGGAAACTCATTGATGACGCGCGTGCAGCCGACACAGAACTGACGAACTGTTTTCAGCACTATTTGTTCTGGACGCAGAGGATTAAACAACGTTTGCACGATGGCAATGATTCCCAATGCCAGTAGCAACATGAGAGCACCATCGACCAATCCTGTGAAGGAATAGCTCTGGTCGTTGCTGATGCCTGTCATCATGACAAATAATATCAGCACGAATGATCTGAGCGCTGCCATTCGGCCAGTTAAAAAGTAACAGGCGGAAAACGTAAAACTGAAGATGCAAATCAGCAGTTCAGTGCCCGTACTCAATCGTGGCATGATCAGAAAATAAACGGGCGCAACGAAGCACCACATGGCTAGCAGTACGGGCAGAATCAGGGAAATAACATTGATGGGCGTTAACAGGACCATCAGTCCAAAGGTTACCGCCATGTTGGGTACACTGGGACCGGTGGGAGGATCGAAATATATCCAGAAGAAAAATGCAACGACAAAACAGACGGCAGGTAATAACCCTTTCACAAATCGTTCCGGATCCCAGCGCGCAGGCCGATAAAGGTCTGCGGGCAAAGCATGTGACTGGAAGCCCTTGAGGGAAGGTAAACCGGAGAGTGCTTGAACGGTATGTAACAGCTCACGACTGGTAAGGTCGAGCAGATTCAGCTGTTGTATGAAGCTCAACAGGGCTGCACGGTCCAGGTGAGAAAGATCAGACATCCAATCGCCGTTCATGTCCAGCGACTCTGTTTCCAGTAAAGCGGCGTCAGACTTCAGTGGCTTTGCTTTTTCTCCCCTTGATCGAAGTTGCCACAAATCATTGATGCGCGAGAGTCGCTGATCTATTTTCTCCAATGCAGATCGAGACAGGGTCAGCAAATGGTCCAGGTCCAGGCGCCGGCAGTCATCGATACTCTGACGCCATAGCTCCAGCGCATCGCTCATCGCGCGGGTGTTTAATCTTAACGATTCCCAATCAGGCTTCTGGTGATGCACGGACGGCGTGTCTGTATATGCGGCTTGAAGTGTCGACCGCAAAAGTGACATAGAACCAGCAAGCTTTGCACGCAAAGCAGAAGCCTCTGGTGATAATGATCCGTCATTCAGTTGTCGGCGATACATGCCGAACAAATTCTGGAAACCGCTCCACAGCTCGTTGCCTTGACCGTTTAGTTTGTCTCCCGCTGTTTTAGACCAGAAAATCATGCTGACCAGCGTGAAAATAATGATACCCGCAGACGTTTCCAGATAGCGAAAAATGGCATAGTGAAAAGCATTGTCCACATTTCCATAGGTGGTGGCCCAAACCAGTGTCGGCAAGAATCCGGCTACATACCAGGCATAAGGGTAACGACTCGTTTGAAGAAAATAACCGATGAAAATCAGATAACTACTGTGGTAGAGCAGCGTCAGCCATTCATTCTGTGCAAACAGAGCCAGACCCAACAACCCGACCGCAAGGCCGACAGTCGTGCCGACCATTCGCAAGATGCCCTTCAGCAGTGACGCACCAGTGGTATCCAGACTGATTAACGCAATCGCCAGACCACCATACTTGGGCATGTCCCAATTCATCCACAGCGCAAGCCAGTAGAGCAGCGCCATGCTCAGCGCCAGCTTGAATGCCTGCTGCAGGTTTAACATGTTCTGACTGGGGCTGATTGTACCGGCGTTTGACATGGATTCACTTTCGAATCGAGACGGAAGCCGTCGTGCCGGAAACAAGATGCAGATCGTCGGGGATTTTCTTAAACCGGATTCGAACCGGGACTCGTTGTGCTAACCGGATCCAATCAAAAGAAGGCTGAATCGTGGGAACCAGATTACTCGGGCCCTCCGTTTCTGCAAGGTTAGGTGGATTAATCGCATAGCCGAGACTTTCCACTTCACCCTCTAACTGTTGATCGTGATAACCCATCAAAGTAATGACTGCCGGGTCACCTGGCTTGATGTGTTTGAGTTTGGTTTCTTCGAAATACGCGTCCACATGAAAAGTAGAGGAATCAACAAACAGCGCAAATGGCGTTCCTGCTGAAACAAACGTGTCTTCCAGCAGGCTCATGTTGGTAATATAGCCGTCGGAAGGAGCGTAGATCGAAGTCCATTTCAGTTGGAGTTTGGCTTGTTCAATCTGGACTTGAGCGCTGCGCACGTTGACATTCGCATTACCGGGTTGGCCTAGTTGGGCCCTGGCCTGATCCTTATTGGCGACCGCAGTGGCGACAGCCGCTTCTGCTTCCACCAGACCACTGCGAGCAGCATCTACTTTTGCTTGAGCTTCCTTTTGAGCTGATTTTGATTTGCTCAGCGCGGCTTGTGCCTGCTGGAGTCCTGCGTTGGCGCTATCGACCCGGGCTTGAGAAACTTTGACCGCTGCCGCTTTTGATTCAGCAGTTTCTACCGACCCCGCTTTACTTTTTGCAAGGCGCGCGGCACGTGCTGACTCGCGGCCCGCTTCATCAAGCTGCGCTTTATTTTGTGCAATTAATGCGTTCGCTGAGAGCACTCCGGATTCTGACTCTTTGATGGCAGCATCGGCTGATTTGACACCGGCCAATGCTTCGTCAATCTGGCTTTGAGCCGAATTCAGAGCCGCCTGTTGTTGTTTGACTGTGGCCTGGGCTGCGCGAACGTCGGCTTCGAGTGCCCCTACGTTCTCGCGCGCCTGATCCAGGGTAACCAGCGCCTGATCTAAAGTCAGTTGATACGAAGTAGGATCAATCTGGAACAACAGGTCCCCTTTTTTCACAAATTGATTGTCTTTGACTGCCACCCGCACAAGATAACCACTCACGCGTGGTGCAATCTGAACCACATTCGCACTCACCTGTGCGTCGCGCGTCCACGGACGATCTGTATAACGAACGTAAAGTGTGTATGCAGCAATTGCTGAGGCCGCGACAACAGCCAGCGTTACCAGCTTCGGAGCAATTTTTTTAGCAATGTCACGCAGAGACATCATCGTTTCCTCTGTTTTCAATCAGTTCAATCTCTTCTCGTTCCTCGAGTGGTACCGGTATCAATCGCCTGTTCAGATTCGTTAGGGGGGAATGAAATAGAGCCCGATCAATGATGTGGAAAGAACCCACAGTGCCACAAATGCCAGCCCCGTATTCCAAAAGTATCTGCTGAGCCCCGTCACATTCAGCAGCCTCGTCAACCCAAAGGCACAAAGATATCCCAGCAACACCGTGAAGAAAAACGGCGGGAAATAAATCCACTCGAAAGAGACTTCTGATGGAAACCGGCCAAATAACATCGTAACTGGCTTATGTAGAATATAGGAAAGATAGGAAGTGCTATTTCAAGCATTCTAACAAGATTTATCTTACTAATCGAGGTCCCTCAGCAGGCAAAGAAATGCCTTACTTTGCAATTAAAGCTGCACTGAGTTGGCAAACTTTGCCGATTATAACGATGGTGCCAAATTCTTAAAATGCGATGAGTTAGCGAGGCCATCGCATCAACGTCAATATCGCCTCATCATGAATAAACCCTTTCTACAATTGAACATAAGATGGTGTCTACCATGCACACAAGGATTCTGCGCGCGGAGTTTTGCGTTGGTATGCTCGCTTTCATTGCTGGTAAGCGGCTGTGGTCTTGAACAGTGGGTCCATAATGGATTTAAGGTGGGGCCGAATTACGAGGAACCACCGGTGGTAATTATCGCAGAAAACTGGATCGACGCTGATACCTCCGGTCTGCTTCCCTCTCCCCCCGCTCACCCTGAGTGGTGGGCCTCCCTCAATGATCCCATCCTGAATCAATTGATTCAATCAGCTAATGAACAGAACCTTTCACTCCGCGAAGCAGGCTGGCGCGTGTTGCAGGCGCGGGCGCGACGTGACATTACTGCAGGAAATCTCTTTCCACAGACACAACAGGGTTTTGGCGAGTTTGATCGAATACTGGAAAGTCGCAGCGTGGCGCTGCCTGCACCACTGCGATCATTCGACCAGTGGTCGAACGGATTCAACCTCTCTTGGGAACTGGATGTATGGGGACGGTTTCGTCGTTCGATTGAATCAGCGGACGCCGATCTGGAGGCTTCTGTTGATGACTACGACGCCATCCTGATCTCTCTGATAGCCGAAGTTGCCACAGCCTATGTCGAGTATCGTACGTTCGAACTGCGTCTGGAGTATGCACAAAAGAATGTCGAAATTCAGGAGCAATCCTTAAGGCTGACGCAAGAGAAAGCAGACGCCGGAAAGACCGGATTCGCGAGCGTGCACATGTCGAAATCCAGCTTGGAAACCACGCGTGCCGGGATTCCTTCGCTGCAGATCGGTATGCGACAGGCGAGCAATCAATTGTGTACCTTGCTCGGCGTGGAAACACAGAATCTCACAGAATTTTTGGGGAAAGCAGACATACCTGCACCGCCATCGAGTATCGCTGTCGGAATTCCCCTCGATCTTCTTCGTCGACGCCCAGATATCCGTGCCTCCGAAAGGGCGATTGCTTCTCAAAGTGAGCAGATTGGAATCGCGATTTCCGATCTCTATCCACACTTTTCGATCAATGGTGAGATCGCCCTCGAAAGCGAGCGGTTTTCAGATTTGTTTTCTTCAGCGAGTTCTGCTGGTTCCCTCAGCCCTGCTTTTCGTTGGAATTTGCTGAATTACGGACGAATTATTAACAACGTAGAGCTTCAGGGCTTTGGGCTGGAGGAGCTGATTGCCGGCTATCAAAACACAGTGTTGACTGCCAATCAGGAAGTCGAGGATGCGCTGGTTGCTTATCTGAAAAACCAGGAACGTGTGAAATCGTTGAAGTCGGCAACCGAGGAAACCGCGGAAGCCCTGAGGCTCCTGACGATTTCTTTTAATGAAGGTGACATCAGTTTTACTGGCGTCTTCTTACTGCAAGGTCAACTGACGGCAAGACAGGATGAGTATGCATCAGCACAAGGCGATGTCATAACCAGCCTGATTAACTTATACAAAGCATTAGGTGGAGGCTGGGAAATCCGTGAGCAGAACTTCGTACCACAGAGTGAACTCAGGATGGATGCGGGACAGGAAGTACTTCCTCTACCGCCGTTTCCCGCTGCCGAAATAATGCCCGCACCCTGATCCGACAGACTATTTTTTTCTATACACATTCGTAACATCCCGATTAGTGAGACAAGACTCATGTTAAACCGATTCTTGAAAAAACGTCTGCCACTTGTTAACGAATTCCTCAAAACATGGATTCGTTATACAAGTTATGTACAAGAAGTCATTGTGACCCTGCTCTCGATTTTACTCCTGGGCAGTGTACTGATCTGGAAATACGAGAACGTCAATTTTGGCAATGCGATTTACTTTACTCTCATTACCGGGTTATCTGTCGGTTATGGCGATATTACTCCGGAAACGGTAATAGGGAAAATAGTCAGTGTCTGCATCGGAATCGTCGGAGTACTCTTTGTGGGTCTCTCGGTTGCCATAGCCACGCGCGCGCTCACAGAAACAGCAAAACGTCATTACGAGCTGAATCACAAAAGTACAGAGCCACAATCTCTGTCGACTTCCTCACAATAGTTTTGTGAGATAAAGATTGATTCGCTACAATGTGACCGCGCCTCACTTCTACTGACATAGCCCTTTTTATTTCCATTGATGAGACAACCTCATGTCCGAATATCAGATTCTTGCGGTCATCGCTGCGTTTGCCTTTCTCTACAGTCTGGTTGCCTCCCGGCTCGAACGTACACCCATTAATGGTGCTCTGGTTTATGTTGTCTGCGGACTGATCTGTGGGCCGACATTGTTAGACCTTATTAAAATGAATGTGCAAGAAGAGGGAATCAAATTGCTGGCGGAACTGACGCTGGCTGTTGTGCTCTTCAGCGATTCTGCCAATGCCAATCTGAGGGTTCTCCGCCGCGTGGAGCAGTTACCAATTCGCCTGCTGCTGATCGGTCTGCCACTGACCATTGCGCTGGGATTCGGTGTAGGTTACCTGCTGTTTGATGGGATGAGTCTGTTTGCGATTGCACTACTTGCCACGATGCTGGCACCGACAGACGCCGCTTTAGGGAAAGCGGTTGTGACGAACGAAGCTGTTCCGGATTCGATTCGCGAACCCCTCAATGTGGAAAGTGGCTTGAACGATGGTATCTGCGTTCCTGTATTATTGATCTTTCTGACACTGGCAACAGAACACGTAAGCGGCAATGGAACACTGAGTATGCTTATTCAGTTTCCACTCAAAGCGATCGGTATCGGCGCACTTGTGGGAGTGATCTTTGCCATTTTTGGCAGTCAATTACTAAAGTTCTGTTTTCAACGCAAATGGTTGGCCGGTACCTGGATGCAGGTTCCCATTATTGCACTGGCACTGATGTGTTTTGCCACCGCACAATGGCTGGGAGGTAGCGGTTTTATTGCGTCGTTTGTGGGAGGATTGATTTTTGGCGGACTGACACACGAACACAAAAAAGAAGTTTTGCAGAGTGCAGAGGGGACCGGCGATACACTCTCATTGCTTACATGGTTTACATTTGGAGCCGTGGCAGTCGGCCCACAGATGGAACACCTCTCGTGGCAGGTTCTCGTTTACGCATTACTCAGTTTGACAGTCGTACGCATGCTGCCCGTATTTCTGTGTGTCATCGGCACGAAACTGCAGACTGATACAAAACTGTTCATCGGCTGGTTTGGCCCTCGTGGACTGGCCAGCATCGTTTTTATCGTGATCGTAGTCGACAAAAATCTTCCGGAAAATGCAACCCTGATTGCTGCCGTGACCTGGACCGTTGTATTAAGTATTGTCCTGCACGGAATTACCGCCAACCCGCTCTCAAAAATTTACAGTCAACGCGTTAGCGATCGGAATGGAGTGACTTAATGACCAACGTTTAGAAGTTGTGTTTACTGTTGGTTCAAAATTTCTTTCAGTTCGCCCATCATTTCTTTTGATCGCGTGTTAACAGTGTGCATGCTGCGGTTGACTTTCGATTTTGCCAGATCAGGATTGGCGTCGATTTTCAAGAGGGCGCGTGTGAACTGCGAGGAGGGGTCAACGTCGATGTTGAATAACCACTCTGAGAGACCTATATCGCGAAACATCCAGCGTTTGAGTCCATGACGCGGGCTGGCCAGATGCATGGTGGGCGTACCAACTGCTAACGCAAGGATACAGGAATGCGGTTCCATTGAGACAACCGCGATTGCCTGGGCGTAAACCGAAGCAGCTTCGTCGACATTCCAGAAGGGATCGCGGTTCACGACGTAGGGCTTCACGTCTGCGGGGAGTTTGTCGAAAATCATTGTTTTTGCATGGAGGATTTCTTTATTCACTTCCGGCGCGAGCAGGACTTTCTTTTTCGTTTTGCGGACCCAGCTCGTGATCACCGCACGAAGTTTTTTCGTCCAGAGCTCATTCTGCGCAAGATCTTCTTTGCTGGGATTCGCCGGGTTCATCGACGTACTTTTTTTTGCGCCGATTTTGGGTGTGTTGCTGCGAAGCGTGACAGTGATAAATTCTTTTGGCTTCAGGTCATGTTTTTTGAGCCAGGCGCTGGATATTTCATCATCACGAACGTCAGTCCCAAAACAGCCATCCGGACCGAAGGCGAGTGAGGGAGATGCGACGCCGATTTTACGCAGGTAATAGAACGATTCGACGTCGCGGGTATAAATTGCAGCAGCTCGGGAAAGCAGTTTGCTCATCTTCTCTTCGTCTTCGGGAGCAAACCCATCAAAAGATTGCCCGTAGAGACAGAAGGGTTTTTTAGTCACAGTGCAGGCTTCAATAATGTAGATCGGTGGTGGCCAGAACTGGTTGAAGTGCATACCGGAGTTGTAGAGGAATAGATCTGCTTCATCGAAGGCCTTCTGAAATTCCGGATTATTGGCTTTGCCGCGTGCATTGAGTCTGCCTTGCACTATTTGCACTTTGGGAAATCGCTTACGAAGCATGGCGGTAATTTCATCGGTTGTCTTATGCAACCAGAGAATCACCCTGACGTCTGGCAAATAAGTTTCCAGATAACGAAGTGTACCAGGCGTGTGTCCGATGTCGCCAATATTGACAGTTTGCCAGCCCGAACGCATCAAAATAGTCTTTTGTCTGGGTTCTGATGCATCCGTGGTGCTGGATAAAAATAGAGGCAGGAATACAATCAGAGCGAGAAACAGACGATGATGAAACTGACTATAGTAGGCCACAGATGAGGTTCCTTCAGGCGGGTATTTTGGAAAACGAATATTTGATATGAAATTTTATGTAGTGAGAAGGTGTAGTGATAGAAAAAAGGGAAGACATCAATCGATGCCATATTTTTTCAGCTTGCTGTAATACGTACTGCGAGGCATGCCCAGCATACGGGCTGCCTGTGCTTTATTGCCCCCACATTCGGCGAGCGCCGTTTTCAACTGATCGGGCTCTGAAAGTTGGTTGTCAAATTGGCTTTGACTGCCGGGGAAACTGATAACTTCGACATCGGATAAAGGGAGGCGACGAATCGTTTCGGCGGGCGTCGACTTGGTTTCGATCACACGAGTCGGCAGGCGTTTTTTTCCTTCGAGTAGATCAGCGGGCAGGTCTTTGAGCGTGATGGCTTCTTCTTCCGTGAGAACAACAGCTCGTTCGATCACATTTTCCAACTGCCTGATATTTCCAGGCCAGGGAGCACGTTCGAGAACCTCGATCGCATCGGCGTCGATATGAGTAATGCGTTTGCCAAGGCGCTGTGCGGTTCGCTTGAGAAAGTAAAACGCCAGTTCAAAAATATCTTCACGCCGTTCGCGTAATGGAGGCAGAGTAATGCTGATGACATTCAGGCGATAATATAAATCTTCTCGAAACAGACCGTCGGTAATTCGCTTTTCCAGGTTCTGGTGAGTGGCTGTAATCAGGCGGACATCAACGTGTAATGTTTCCGATCCGCCGACTCGTTCGAATGCCCGTTCCTGTAATACACGCAGAAGTTTGACTTGGGTATCGAGAGAAATATCACCGATTTCATCGAGAAACAAAGAGCCCCCATTGGCCATCTCAAAACGACCAATTCGATCTTCATGTGCACCAGTAAAAGCGCCCTTCTTATGGCCGAACAGTTCGCTCTCCAGCAGACCGGGAGAGAGGGCGGCACAGTTGACACGCACCAGCGGCTTTTCTCGTCTATCACTGTTTTCATGCACGGCCTGGGCCAGTAGCTCTTTTCCGGTTCCACTTTCGCCTCGAATAAAGACAGTCGATTCCGAGTTTGCAACCTTGCGGACCGTTTCCATGACTGAGCGAATCGCCGGGCTGTTACCTTTGATCAGGCCCCGCTGTAGTTCGTGTGGAGTCGCACTCTCGGAAATATCCTGTGAATTAATCAGTTCCGCTTGCAAGATGGAGACGAGACGACGTTGGTCATCAATCTTTTCGACTTTGATTCTCATTTCTTCATTGAGACGCCTGAGGTCCTGATGAATTTTCGTGCTATGCAGGGCAATGCTGGTGATTTGACCCATGGCATTCAAAAAAGTAAGATCTTCAGCAGAATAGGGACTACCCGATGATCGCTGACCCAGAGCAACAAATCCGGCAAACTCTCCATCCAGTTCCAGGTTGTAAATAAAGTCAAATCCCAGTTGCCGTAGTAAGTGCTGTGCAGGTGAAGCTTCTTTTAAAAGTCCGGTTGCGATGCGTTGGAATGCCAACTCACCTTCCAGGACCTCCAGTAGTTCGGGATCACATGGGACCGTTGAAGGGGCATTTTCGATTTGAAAACCGGTCAGTAATTCAAACTGATTTCGGTCTGGGTTGAGTAAATAAATGGCGGCACTCATCACCTGCAGCACTTCACGGCAAGATGTCAGCATACGGTCCGCGATAGAACGTTGATCACCCAAACGTCCTACAGCGCGGTTCATGCGTTTTAATGCTTTATCGAGTTGATACTTCTGACGGAAGAATCGCCGATCGATCAAACGTTGAATTCGATCACGCGACCATAACAAAAGGGAGATAGCAAGTAACATCACCAGAAATACTGACACTGCCTGAGTGGAACTGGGCGCCCGGTTTAATTGTGTTCCTAAAAGTGACCCGAGAGAAATCACAGTGGCGTACACAATTGAAATACCGGCACTCACCACATAAAACAACATGCCCCGACTGATAATCTGTTCGATCAGCATGAGTCGATAACGGATGATTCCCACGACAAATGCGGCCATAAAAGAGACGCTGGCTAGAAACATCGGAATGCCAGCACCACCCAAAGCAAACTGAGCACGGTCAAATTCTGCCAGATAAAGTGAATAGCCCACGGGGATGGTGGAAATCAACCCGGCGAGAGCAATCCATTTTAGTTGGTTTCGTTCATAGGCATTCTGGCTTTTGAAATAGCCGTAAAAGAGTGCTGCCAGAGTGGCGAGGTAATAGAGTCCGGCGACGCTGATATATGCATAAACTGCCCAGCGCAGGACATAAACAACCTGAAATACCAGTTGCGGATATTCCAGCAGAGCTAATGCTTTCTCGTCTACTTCAATATGAGATGTCCATCGCAAGTAAGTTAGACATATAAGCATCAGGAGGGTTGTTGCGACAGGGATTGAATAAACAGTGCGGAGCAATCCGACAGGATATTGTGCCAGCCACGGAATCACTCGCGGATAAGTGATAAAAAAGTGAAGTGTGATTGCAGGGATGAGCACCGCTGCGACTACGAAGGGGATGTTGAGAGCGAGAGAGCCAGCAATAATCCACCAGTTATAACCACCAATAAAAGCGACGAGAGTGATGGTTCCCATCATAAAGAAAATTCGTGTTGTACGGTCAAAAGGACGCATCCAGTAAGCAAATGCGGCGATGGCCAGAATGATAAGTTCCAGCGAAAACCAGAGCAGCGAGATCGCAACACTACCGGAGGGAATCGATTGAATTTTAATCCAGGCGGACTTGGGTGATTTCGTATTACTAACTGGATCGACGCTCAAATACTCGATTTTAATAAACCGACCACTATTCTGAATTTCCACCATCGAAGGGACATCATGCTCAGCAGGGTCCGAGTTTGGTTGCAATTGTCCCCCAGGAGGGAGATCCATATTTCTCAGAACAATGAGAGTCTGCGAATAATCGAGAAACGTTCGAATAGGAAATTCACCAATTTTCGTCAGGATATCTCCCGATTTCGGGGCAGGGATCGGCCCCGTTTTTACAATTCCCGGAGTGGCTTTAATTTCGATACCTGCGGGAAGGGAGAGACTGGGTTCGGCTTCAACACTATCCAACATCGCGCGCAGACGGAGATCAGGACTAGTGGTCACAAATCCCAGGACAATCACACTATAAACGATTGCCAGGATGCCACTGCTAAAGATGGCAACTCGGTTCAAGATCCCCTGATTTTTCATCGTTGGCATTCCAAACAGATACAAAAACTGATTAAAAGATAAAAGTTTCTCCATGTGTCGAACGGATTACTCAGCGCCGAAAATTCGGCGCTGAGTCGTCAGCAGGTTCTTAATAGAACATTTCGGCGCCGAAAATTCAAGCTAAAGCGTCGAAATGGGATCAAATGACTTTAGAACACAGGTAAAATACGAGGAAGACAGAAAAGGCAAAGGCACAATATTGAAATCAGATACCAAATTCAGAGATATTTTGTATTTGGGCCAAGTATTCGGCAATATGGCACGCCTAATGCAGTATATCCATTCTAGAAAGTTGATAAGCAATCAGGAAACGGAGTTTGTAGGTTCTTCTGGAACCACTGATTGTCATCAGCTTTCTGACCCAGCCTGGCCCTTAAGAAGGAATTTGGTTTGGACGGACATTATCCAGAAGGTCCCCCTGATTTGCGTGTTCTGACCCAGCCTGCTCATCAGTTTCTGTGAAGTGCATAAAATAAACTTTTCCGTCTACAATTCACCGCCTTCTTAAGGGCTTTCTTTATGCGCCGTATTCTGCCCCTGCAAACGAGTCGAATGGCTTTTTTGTGTGAAAGGCGACAGTCTCTTATTTGAGGTGCCCATAAAACAGATTCGTATCGTATTCGAATGCGACTGTCCCCTTCGATTCATTCACATCAAAAATTTCGCGCAGGCGTTTCATGATTTTCCCGTAGCGCGGATCTTCTTGGTGGGGACTATAAGAGGATGAGAGGAGTCGTCCTTTCAAGGCAGGAAAATCAAACGTCTGGCTGTTGGGAATACTGTAATTCCGAATCGGATGAGGATCGAAAAACTCGGCAAACTCAGCTGGTGAAATATTCGTATGGTTGATTTCCTGATAATCAGTGGCGAATTCGAGAAGCATTTCTTCATAAGCAACCAGAAAGGGAGTGCTCTCAATTTTTCTCTCATTCCAGATCAGAACCACCCAGCCTTGAGGTTTGAGAATTCGTTGAAATTCAGTTTTAGTCAAACGGCGATCAAACCAGTGGAAGGCCTGGCCAGCAATAATGAAATCGAATGAATCAGCCGTTAAATGCGTCTCTTCCGCTGTGGCATTTATACTGTGAAAGTGGGGGATGTCTTTAAAAAAAATTTCTGCCGCCCCTCGCATTTCGGCATTGGGCTCCACGGCATAGACGTCGTTTTGGTTATCAAGGAACATCCGGGATAGGATACCGGTTCCCGATCCGATATCTGCGATCAAGGAATCAGCTGTCAATCCGCATACGGATTTTAAATGTTCCAGAACCTGGGGAGGGTAACTGGGGCGGTATTTGATGTAATTATCAACACGATCCGAGAAGCGGGACGTTGGGTTCTTCATCACTTCACCTTAAAATCCGGGAAGAAACTAGAAGAGCATGATTATACCGCTTTCATGCTCGGTAACTCAATCAGACGGACCTGTCAATTCGAGAATCACAGACTCGTAGAACGCACTTTTTTGATTTCAGGTGGCTCTTTATCGAAAGCCCAGTAATGCATGCCTTGATGATTTTTTGACAGCAGCCATTTTCTCTCATCAGCGGCAGAATTCTGCTTGATCAATGAGAAAAGATCACTTAATACAGCGCGGTTGCTGCCGTAGTAGGAATGACTCATAAAACTGGTATCGACGGCAGAAACATCGATGGTTTCGATGCCTTCCATAATGAGGGGTTCGCGGGAATCGCCGGCCCTCCGTTCCTGGTTGACTGCCTCTGATGCCACCAGAGCGACATCTCCTGAACCAGAATAGAGAGTCACTCGATTCGACTGCGCAATTATGGCCGGGGCCAGTTCTTTAAATTCCGAAACACCCACATCGGGGGCGGCCAAGATAACGTTTTGGAATGGCTTTGCACCGGCAAAGTGTTCCGGTAAGCGATTCATGGCTCGCATTACTACCCGATTGCCCATGCTGTGAACCATGATGTTGATTTTTGTTCCCTGCGGCACTGAGTTCACTAACGATTCTAAAAAACGGGCCATCGGTTCCACGCTCGCGTCCGCGACCTGTCCATCAAGGAGATATTTATCGACACCTCCCTGTGATGGCCAACTGTAAGAAATGATCGCACCATTGAAAGGTAGTTCGTTGGCGATTTGTGCAGCGCGGGTGATGGCACTTGGAAAGTTGACGTTAAATCCATGTACGAACAACAGCACATCTTTTTGAGGCGAACGTTCTAACAGGCTGTTTAAATCATCAAAAAATAGCGTTTCTTCTTTAGGAATTAATGAGCTGAGTTTGACTTGCCCCTCCGGACTTGGTGCTCCCTGCCAGATCGTTTGTATGACTTTGGTTTTTAAATCACTGCGATTTTTACGCGAAATACGGATCTGTCCCGATCCGTAAGCCAGAGTATTGCCATATTCATTTGCGTAACCGATTTTTCCTGAGGAATGAGTTTTCTGCAATCGATTCGTGGCATAGAGTATTTTCCACTTTGTAAATTCATCAGACTGCTCAGCTGCGATGGGGTCTTTGAGAGAATCAGAATACGTTTCTACCAGTTGTTGAGACAACGCCCCCGTTACTTTGCCTGTGTAGATCAGATCCATTTTGGATTTCATCGTCTGGCAGGACAAGCAGAAACAGGCGCAAAGACAGAACAACGCCATTGGGCGTAATAGAGTGGGGTACATTTCGGAGGTCTCCGAAGGGATAGGAGTCGTTGAGAGAGGCGGGAAGGATAGCCTTTTTTTGAATCCAGGTGAACCCCAAAAAAAGTGATCGAATGGCCACGGTTAGTGATGGGGGAGATCAGACGGGAATCTGCTGATTTGACAGGGCCAGCGCGAGCATAATTCCATTAAACAGGGCGTGCGTGAATACTACCGAAGCGTAACTGCGCCGGTAATAAAAAAGTGTTCCCAGAATGAAGGCTAACGGAAACAGCGGAATACAATCAGGAAATCCATGTACAAAGCTGAAGACCAGCGAGCTGGTCAAGATGGCTGCGAACGGAGGCAGAACCTCTTCCAGCCAGCTTTGGAAAATGACTCGATAGACGAGCTCTTCAATGAGAGGAGCCACGACGACAGCAGAAATAAAAATCCAGATGACCGTTGAAAACTGGGGGTGTGCTTTTAACAGGATAAACAAGGGGTGTATTGTCTCTTCTGATCGCAAACCTCGTGTTACAAACAGGAGAATCACGACGGGGATCAGCGCCAGGAGAAAACCAACAAAGCCATCGCGAAGCTGGCCGATTTTCTCATTCAGGCGAAATCCTGATTGATGCACAGATTTCGGGTTTGAGAGTACCAGACCGGTAATTAAAATCACGCCTAAAGAAAACGAAGTGAGACAGGAAACCATGACATCATTCAGTGACACGGGTTTAGTAAGGACCGTGATTTCCTGCCACTGGATCCAGAGTTTTTCCAGGGACGTCATCATGCGCAGGGAAATCCAAAGAATGACCAGGATGACAGGCAATGACATTTCTATAGGACAGCGATCGGCATGGAAGGGAAAAACAGCCGTCCCACTTTTTGCTTTAAAGATCCTGAACCAGTAGCGCGTACTGAGAATTGCCAGTAGCAGGAGTGAGAGTTCCAGGGTTAAAAGAACCAGATCCAATTTAAACTGCTCCCATTTTGGCTGTTTTGGTGATGCCGGAAAGATAAAAAGACCATCGTCGTAACCAGAATCCAGAATTACAAGTCGAATTCACATCGGTTTTACTGACTCTGTGGTACTTCGCGTCTCTGGAAGTTATGCTAATGAGAAGGAAATGGAGTCTTTCAACCTCAGATAAGGTATGTAATAAGCGTTGTGGACAATATTCTCGAAGAAATAATCACACTTAAACGGACAGAAGTCTGCAAGGCAAAAGAAGCGAGACCTTTTGAGGTGTTGGCAGAGCAATTGCATGCCGCGCCTCCCGTACGAGATTTTGTGAACTCATTAAGTACTCATGGTCCGGTGGGCATGATCGCTGAAGTCAAAAAGGCTTCCCCCTCCGCAGGGCTGATTCGTGAAGACTTCCAGCCGGTAGAGATTGCACAGATTTATGAAACATCGGGAGCAGCCTGCATCAGTGTGTTGACTGACGAACATTATTTTCAAGGACATTTGAACTACTTGAAAGAAGTTCGCAACGCTGTCGCGATTCCGGTTTTGAGAAAAGATTTTATTATTGATCGCTATCAGATTCTGGAAGCCCGTATTACCGGCGCAGATTGTGTGCTCCTGATCGCAGAATGTCTGGATGAATGCGAACTGGAACAGCTCTATGCCTACGCGCTTGAGTTGGGGATGTCGGCTTTAGTAGAAATATATGAACCGAAGAATCTGAAACGCGTCTTAAAACTATCTCCCCCCATGTTGGGAATTAATAATCGCAATCTGAAAACTTTTGTAACAACCCTCGATCACTCAATTCAATTGAGTGCGAAAATTCCTGCGGATTGTTTGCTGATCAGTGAAAGTGGGATCAGAAACCGACAGGATGTACTTCGTCTGCAAAGTGCGGGAGTGCGGGGAATCCTGGTGGGAGAAACGCTTATGCGGGCTCCCGATATCAGTGAAAAAGTAAAGGAATTGCTTGAGGTCAACGTCTAAGAACTCTTCGTTTTCATCTTTAAAATTAACCTGTCAGCAGAATAGAGAAGGATCAGCCATGTCAGATACGGAACAACAAGTGGAACACGTAATGGTCGTTCCCACGCTTCTTTTTCATGAAGTAGGTTATTTTCAAGGGTTTAATGATCAGGTTGAACCTTATTTGAAAACTTTGTTTGATCCGAATTATATCAGTTTCAGGCCCCGTGATACTGTTGAAGAAGACCCCAGCTTCAAGCAGTTGATTCCCTATTGTATTTTTCGACATGAGGGCAAGATCTTCTACTATACTCGCGGTTCCAAAGGGGGAGAGCAACGACTGCATAGTAAACGTTCGATCGGTATTGGCGGACATATCTCTTCAGAAGATGAAGCAAAAGCAGGATCTACCTATCGAGAAGGAATGCAACGCGAAATCGATGAAGAAGTTACAATGGAAACTAACTATACAGAACACTGTGTAGGGCTGATCAATGACGACGAAACTGAGGTTGGAAAGGTCCACTTGGGAATAGTTCATGTTTTTGACCTAGAGTTGCCCAAAGTTCTACCCCGTGAAGAGTCGATCATAGAGACAGGGTTTGACTCACCGGAAAAACTGTTACAAGAGTTAGAACAGTTTGAAACATGGTCGCAGATCTGCCTCAAAGGATTATTTGAGCTATCTTAACTCAATTCGGCAAAAACTGCCGCTTGATACCATGAATCCGAAATTATGATGAAATGATTCACGACAGAGCTGCATTCAGCATGGCAGCAGTCTGCTCATAAAAGGATTAAGAGCAGGAAGTCGTCGATAAATGTTTGTACAAGAGAATCGAAGTGACAAAGGAGTGTCTTCAAAATGAAAATCACATTTCGCGGATGGATCGTTATCAGCTGTTTTATGCTCGTATTGTCGGCAATGGCAATTCTGGGAGCAGGAGTTCATGCTCAGCAAGCAGCCTCTACAAAACCCGTCATTAATTCCGACGCTAAAAAAACGGGACAAATTTCCGAAGAGCAATTAGGAAATCTGTTGAAAGCAATGGGTCTCACAACGACCAAAAAGAAAAAACGCTATGACTTTCAGTTCAAAGCCAATCAAAACAAGGAAGAGTGGGAACTTTCCATGTCTGCCGTTCTGAGTGAGAACGGTGAATGGGTCTGGGTCATGGCGTGGCTCGACCCACTTCCCCGCAGTGCCGCTGATGTTCCAAGGACAGCCATGTTGCGTTTGCTGTCAGATAACGACCGCATGGGAAATGGCAAGTTTTTCGCTTACGTTTCCAGTAATCGTCGATTTGTCCTGCAGCGAGTCATTCCCAATCAGGATATGTCAACGAAAAAGTTTCATGCCATTCTCAGCGATTTGGGAAGTAGCGTTGTTCAATTTTATCCTCACTGGTCAACCGATAACTGGAAACGTTCAACAACGCCTGCACCACAGCAAGCTGCACAAAATAAGTCTGCAGCCCCAACACGAACGGCGTCAGGTGTTTCGAACTTCAGCACTAAGAAGCAGAATTAGTTTTTAAGTGCTAATGAATCTGAATACGATTCCATTTTGAAGATGATATAACAATCCTTGTTACCTGTCTGGTAGCAAGGATTGTTTTCGTTTCAGACAAGATTTCTTTGTCTGATGTGCCTGCTTGATTGCGCTGTCTTCAACCTGCTAAACTCATTGCTCAAAGATACCCCCGAAAGTGAAAGAACTATCCATGCGTGCGATTCGCTTTGAGCAATTTGGAGAACCGGCAGAAGTTCTTAAGCTCTGTGAGATTAAAGAACCGGTTGCCAGGCAAGGAGAAGTTCTGGTTCGTATGCAGGCCAGTCCCGTTAATCCTTCTGATTTATTGAACATTCGAGGAAACTATGCAAAAAGACCGGACCTTCCGGCAACTCCGGGATTTGAAGGAGTGGGCATTGTAGAGTCGAGCGGAGGTGGCTGGCGCGGTGCCTTGCTGAAAGGACGGCGGGTGATTGTCTTAAATCGCCATACAGGCAACTGGGCTGAAAAAGTGGCAATATCCAAACAGTTCGTGATACCAGTTTCATCAAAACTGACACTGGATGAATCTGCGACGTTTTTTGTGAATCCGGCGACTGCTTATATTCTTGTGAGACATATATTGCGGATACCGAAGAATCAATGGCTGTTGCAGACAGCAGCAGCTTCTGCTGTCGGAAAAATGGTCATACGTCTGGGGAACTACTATGGGTTTCATACGTTGAATGTCGTCCGTCGACATGATCAGGTTCAGCATTTAAAAAAAATGGGTGCCAGACATGTGATAGTGTTTAACGCGAAACATGACAATGAACGTATCCTGATAGATCAAATTCGTAAAATTCTTGGTAATACTCGTCCGCAATATGCCATTGACCCCATCGGAGGACAGACGGCATCTTCCATCGTTAAATTACTGGGTGAGAGAGCGAAATTAATTCTCTATGGATCTTTGGATAATGCACCGCTTGACTTTCTGGCGCGAGAATTGATCAGAAATGGCGGGAGTATTGAAGGATTCTGGTTGGCCCGTCAGGTGGAAGCATTATCATTAACAGCAAAAATCAGACTGGTTTTGATTTTGACAAAATTGATTCGAAAAGGGGTTTTACATTCAGAAATTGCAGCCCGATTTCCCCTGGACCAGATATCGCAGGCTGTCACCGAGGCAGAAAAAACAGGAAAAAAAGGAAAGGTCTTGCTTTCCATACAGCAGGAGCGCTGAATGTATTGAATAAACCTGTTGACAGTGCAAGCGACGCAGTTCAGTTTCAAACATAGCTTGAGAACATGGTTCTTGAAAGATGGTTTTTATCCCGAATGTTCAACGATCTCTTTTTATTGATATTCTGCTTTGAGCTGACTCTGTATCTGATTCTATGGCTGACCGTCTATCAGAATCCTGTAAAAACCAAACTGGATACGGCGTTCCTTTTATTTAAATCGTCTCTGCCTTTGACGATGGTTCTTTTTTCGGGTGTTGCTCTGTTAGCGGCTTCTGCAGGCTCGACTCACCTGGATTCCATTCAGCACTATCTAAGTAAATTCAACCAGGAAAACAGTTCATTATTGAGCCATTCGATTCCAGCCTTGGGTATTGTACTGATCGTGGCAGGTATTGCTTTTCGAATGGGCGCGATTCCCCTCAATTTCAATTACAGAGTTCTAGTGAAAGCGATGCCATTTTGGATGTCGATTTTATTCACTCTGCTTTCAGTCTGTGCAGGGTCGGCACTTTTAGTTCTGTTTGTGAATAACATTGCGGTGAGTGATTTCGCATTTATAGAACAGATTTTATTTTTCATTGCTTTAGTGATATTGGCTACGACTGCCGGGCTCTTGCTGATTGAGAAAGAGCTAAAAGTCATACTGAGATTATTAATCATGCAGATCACTGGAGTATTTTTTGCGCAGCTTTCTGTCACGTGTTGGAAATGGCGCCATGATTTCTTTGGAGGAGATTCGATTTCCATTCTGGATGTGATGAACGAATTCTCTCCGATATGCTTGCTTTCATTCCTGGCAGTGATGGGAATAGCCTGTCTGCTGGATAGCTTGAGCAGTCATCAGTCTGCGATCATGTATCAGAACCAGCTACAAGGATTGATCGGCGATCAGCGATTATTAGGCAGTGCCGCTCTTATATTGCTGGCCTCCCTGATGGGGTTTCCGGGCCTGTCTGCTTTTCGATTGAAGTGGCAGACAACACTGGCTCTTTTTGAGATTCACCAGGAACATTCAATGACGGCGATTGCGACCATACATAGGGGATACCTTGGGTTAGCTGTCTTGATGTTGGTTTCTTCCACTATCGTAGCCTTCGTCTGTGCAAAACTGATGATACAGATTAGTTTTGCAAAACCCCTTGCACGCAATCGTATTATAGAGCAGAAAAAAATGGCCGTCTTTTGCTATTGTTGCGTGATTGTCTCTTTAATATTCAATCTGAATATGATGGTGAAGCTTTAGAGGCAAGATCAAGAAGCTTTTTTATCATCCGTGTAGACTTTGTAAATAAAAGTATGGCCGCAGTGAGGACAATCTACAGAACAGCCAAGTCGCTTCGATTGAAATTCTAATGAGGTAAGCTGACGGGCCTCATTAATCCCGTATTTGGGTGTGATTTTTTTATCACAGGCCGGGCAGATTACATCTGATTCATTTTGGGGCATTTAAATTCTTTCCGAATTCATAGGACATTATCAAAACCGTAACCCGAATTGTAGTTTGGCACGGTCTAAAGTCATAACGAATAAGGTGCTTTAATTCAAATAATCAATTATAGCAGGCAAAGTCCTCCAGTTTGTAAAGCTAATTTTCTATTGATGATCTGTTCTTCAATTCGAATGAAGAGCTGATCTCAATTGTGAAAAAATACAGAGGGGCGGCAGTTCCATGCAGGCAACCCCGTCCATCTCCATCTCTGTCCCTGAACGGGCTAGACGAAACTGCCGCCACCTGTATCATTTAGTATCGGACATCAAAGAACTCAGGTCACAGTCGAAAATTCTAAAATAAGGGTATGACAACTGTTTGGCACACCTTATGAATTTATTAAAAAGAAATGAAGAATCAAGTGGCCTTTTATATTTTGTTTGAATTGAAGTGATATGCGATGCAAGAGTACGTCATTTTTGACCACCGATTTTTATTGGACTCGATAGCATCTCATTGATTTAATCGAGATGCTGGAATGATTTGTCACACCGGGTTAAGCTAAATGAAGTTTCTTGTCCGGATTTTCCTGTATAAAAATGAAGGTGTACTGTGAGAGTTGTCACTTTGGGTGAGGTTATGTTAAGGCTGGCTCCTCAAAATCATTTGAGATTGAGGCAATCTATTCCAGGGGATCTTGAATCGACGTTCGGAGGGGGTGAGCTCAATGTCGCCGTTTCGATTGCCTGTCAGGGAGGTCATTCCGCTTTCGTGACGGCATCACCGGATAATGCAATCACGGATTCGCTTGTTCAAGAAATGCGAAAAACAGGAGTGGATTCAAGCTTAATCTATCGTAGCCAGCAAGGGCGATTTGGGATTTACTTCGTTGAAACCGGAGCCAATCAACGAGGAGGGACGGTGACCTATGATCGCGAATTCAGTTCTATTGCACTGGCGTCTACTGAGTTGTTTGACTGGGATCAGATCTTTCAGGGAGCGACCTGGTTTCATATTACGGGAATCACTCCTGCCATTAGTGAATCGGCAGCCGAATTAACTCGCAGGGCTCTTCATGAGGCACGCCAGCGGAATGTGACTGTCTCCTGCGATTTGAATTTTAGAAAAAAACTTTGGAACTGGAAAGAAAATTCCAAACCGATCGACTTAGCCAGAGAAACGATGCAGTCTCTCATGCCTTATGTGGATCTTGTGATTGCCAATGAAGAAGATGCAGATTTGTCACTGGGAATCAAAGCTCCCGAATCTGATGTCGAAGCGGGAAATCTGAATATTCAAGGATACATTTCCGTTGCAAAACAAATGACCGAGCAATATCCCAATGTAAAACAAGTCGCCATCACCTTGCGTGAAAGTATTTCAGCCAGTCATAACAACTGGGGTGCCATGTTGTATGATCAGAATCAGACATGTTTTGCACCAAGTGATGCGGATGGTAATTACTCTAGTTATCAAATTCGCAACATTGTAGATCGGGTCGGTGCCGGAGATTCATTTGCGGGAGCATTGATATTTGCATTGAATACGCCCGAACTTGCTTCACTCGAGACAGCCATACGCTATGCGGTAGCCGCCAGTTGTTTGAAGCATAGTATTCAGGGAGATTTTAATTATTCAACTCGTTCAGAAATTGAGTCGTTGATGTCTGGTGGTGGATCAGGTCGTGTACAAAGATAGAAGTCAGTGATAGTTGTTTGCTCTGAAATCAGACTGGTCTCGAAACGAAACGAGATCTAGCTGACAGGTTAAGCTAAAAGCGGAGGTGCGAGTAAGTATGAAGAGAGGATCAGGACGTCGCACCCGACTCGAAACCCGCTTGAGTTCTCTCGATACACCTTTGTTTTTGATTGACGCAGCACGAACGGTTCTTTTTTTTAATCAGGGTTGCGAAAAACTACTGGAATGGCCGGCGGACGAAATTCTAGGCCAGACTTGTGATTATGCAGTGCATACCGATGCGGACGAGTGTGAATCGATTTGTAATTTATTGTGCCCTCCGCCAGAAGTATTTAAGGGAAACCATTCTGAGGTACCCCGTTATTTACTTACACACAGCGGAAAAACATTACCCTGTGTAATTCGTTATACTCCGTTACTTGATGAACATCGCCAGACTAAATTGGTTTGGGGAATCATTGACCCCATCGAAGCAACTCATAATTTACCGGTCGCATCCCCTCCTCAGCAATTGCATGCTGAACTGGCGGCATTACGCCTTTCATTAAGAAACCGGTTTCGATTTTCTACCATCATAGCTCACAATGATGAGATGCAGCGGGTCTTACGACAATTAGAATTGGTAGTCAATTCGACGCAACCAGTCCATTTCTGGGGAGAACCCGGTACCGGAAAAGAACACCTGGCAAGAGTCCTGCATTTTGAAAGTGAGCAGAGAAGGAAAATTTTTATTCCCCTGGATTGTGACAGGTTGCCGCCACGTGAACTGAAACAAACGGTATCAAAAATCTTGAAAAGAGAGTTCGACGAACCTATGCCTCTCGAACCGGGAGTACTCTTTCTTTCACACGTTGAATCCCTTTCACGTGATATCCAGGAAATCATTTTATCAAAATATCAATCGGCTACTGCCAAAGATAATATTCGACTAATCACAGCCAGCTCTTATTCTTTGACAGATCTCTTAGAACAAGAATCAATTCTTCCGGAATTTTTCTACCTGATCACAACGATGCAGATCAAAGTACCTCCCTTGAGAGAACGAAGGGAGGACTTGGAATTACTGGCACAACATTTTCTGGAAAATGAAAATCGGTATCAGGATAAACAGATTAGCGGGTTTGCTCCCGGTGTTCTCTCACTGTTTCAGGATTACTTTTGGCCCACGAATTTGGATGAACTGGAAAAAATCATTCAGGCAGCATTCCAAACGACGTCTGAACTGCTGATTACTCAGGAATCACTACCGTTACGACTGAGAACTGGCATTGATGCGCGTTTGCTGGGGCCTGCTTTGCCTTCAATTGTCAAACCTCTGGAGGAAACGCTGTACCAGATCGAGAAAGAGCAAATCCTTCTCGCATTAGAACGATCAAAAAATAATCGAACAGAAGCAGCCAAACTGCTTGGTTTGACCAGAGCCAAACTGTACCGACGGATGGAATTGCTAAACATCAGTCTTGATTAAGTACTTCAATTCTAGGCTCATTTTCGAATTTGAGTTGAAAATAGGTAGTCTGTGAAAAATGGCGGTTGAGAAAAGCGACTTCTCGTAAGCTGAATTAAACGAGGAAAATTGGGATTTGCATAGATTGAAACATCACTACAATTCTCTCCTCTATGATGTTTCATTGCCTATGTCGCGCAGGAGTAATCGGTTGAAAATTAAGAGTCGAGCTTTGTTGGGCGTTCTCAATTCTTGTGTTGTCATCTTAATTCGTTTGATCTTTAAGACGACACGCCTGGAGTATGTTGGAGACAGCACCAAGCGTTGCCCTTTTGCAGATACAGGTACAGACCGATATTTATACAGTGTCTGGCATGACTCTGTTATCCCCCCATTATTTTCTGGTAGAAAACATAACAGCGTGGCTCTGATTAGCCAGCATCGAGATGCAGACACAATTGAGGCGATGCTGAAGGCCGCAGGTATGGGGGCAATTCGTGGCTCCACCAGCCGAGGTGGAGCCAGTGCAATCAAAAAGTTAATCAAACTGGCGGAGGGGAAACATGTCGTCATCACTCCTGACGGTCCGCGCGGACCGCATCATAAAATGAAATCGGGAATCGTTTTTCTCGCGTCGCACTCCGGACGATCAGTGATTCCAACAGCATTTTCAGCAACCAGTTATTGGAAATTCCAGGGAAGCTGGACAAGTATCTGGATTCCCAAACCATTTTCCAAAGTCTTTTATCTCGTTGGAGAACCCATAACAGTCCCGGAAAATCTCTCTCGAGATCAACTAAATGACTACACAGAATTAGTACAAGAAAAAATGGAAGACCTGGAACGAGAATTAAAACACCTCATTTCAGATAATACGGTTGAAGAGATCGTTTCATTTAAAAAAGCAGCTTGAACAAATATTTCGGAGTCTGCATTCCAAAATTTTTCTGCTTTTCTCATTGTTTAGAAGTGACAAAAATTGCATTCGGTTACCCTGGCGGTATAACATGACGGGTTGCTTGATATGATCGCGGGTATTGTTTCTGCGATTGTTCGATTCCGGTTGAGGCTCTATGTCACTTAAAGTAACCAATATTCGATTGCCCGTCGAACTTCCTGAAGAAGAACTCGCAATTCACATTGCGCAATATTTGGGAATCAAGCCGGAAGAGATTCAGAGCTATCGAATCATCAGAAAAAGTCTGGATGCGCGATCGCGTCGGGATTTACGCTTTGTCTATTCAGCAGAAGTGAGTGTGCCGGATGAATCAGGGATTCTGAGAAATCTTCGTGAAGAATTGTCGGTACAAACTTATTCAGAAGCCCTTTTTATAGACCCTGTCAGTGGCAATCAACCACTGGATGAACGACCGGTGATCGTTGGTTCGGGGCCTGCTGGATTATTAGCCGGTTATTTTCTGGCTTTAAAAGGATATCGCCCACTCATTATTGAGCGTGGTTTTCCTGTGAAGGAGCGTGTACCTGAAATCAGGCGTTTCGATAAAGGTGGTGCATTTCAAAACGAAAATAACTATCTGTTTGGTGAAGGTGGAGCTGGCTGTTTCAGTGATGGAAAACTGACCTGTCGCCTAAGCGGTCCTGATGTGCAGTGGGTTTTGGAACGGTTTGTTGATTGTGGAGCCCGGTCTTCCATTCTTTTTGAACATCGTCCTCACCTGGGTAGTAATAAACTTCCGATGATCTGTCGCAACCTTCGTCGCAAGATTGTCGCGATGGGTGGAGAGTTCCAGTTTGAATGTCGGCTGGAAGGAATCGATGTCATCGACGGTCAAGTACAGGGTATCATGACATCATCGGGATATTGCAAAACATCACAAGTGATACTGGGAATTGGCCATAGCGCCCGCGATACTTATCAAATGTTATACGATCTGGGAGTTCCCATGTTTCGCAAGGCATTTCAGTTAGGACTCAGAATTGAACAGCCACAGGAACAGGTAAATGAGCACAAATACGGCCGAGGAGAATACCTCTCGCTTCTGGGGGCCGCTGACTACACGATGATTACGAAAGGAAAGCGTGATCTCTATACGTTTTGTATGTGTGCTGGTGGGATTGTAATGCCCAGTATTTCAGAGCCAAATATGTTTTGTACCAATGGAATGAGCAATTCCCGGCACGATACAGGCTTTGCGAATAGTGGAATCATGACGACGATTTATCCGGAAGAATTCGGAAGCGATCATCCATTGTCTGGAATGGAACTTCAAAGAAAATACGAATCAATTGCTTTTGAATTGGGGAAAAAAAATTACCTGTCTCCCCTTCAGCTTCCGGGCGATTTTCTGAATCAGCGAAAAACAGATGCAGGGTTTCGCTATCAAGGCACGTATCAAAGAGGCATCGCCCCAGCGAATTTGAGCCAGGTATTGCCACCGGTTGTGATTTCTCAAATTCAAAACGGATTGCCGATTATGGATCAGAAATGGCATGGTGCATTTTTAAAGGACGCTGTTTTAGTCGGTCCTGAAATGCGCGGCAGTTCTCCTGTTCGAATTGACCGCGAACGAGAAACGTATCAGACTTCAGGGTTTCGTGGTTTATATCCTGTCGGAGAAGGTGCTGGTTACGCCGGCGGCATTGTGTCGGCAGCCGTTGATGGCCTGCTAAGTGCGAAAAAACTGGTTGAAGAATTTGCACCCCTCGAACCAACGGCTTCATAACTCGCCAGCTTCTATACTATGTGAATAGCGAAATTATTCACTATTAATGATTCGATTGACAGATTGATCAATGGCTGCCAGATAGTCGTTCAGTTTCTCGAACAGTTCTTGTGAAAAATCTTCGCTTTTTAATAGCTCGGCAACTTGATTTCGTACACTGATATCTTCCACACGTCGTTTTTCAATTCCATCAGGAACGCGACGTACCAAACTAATCAATTTATCATTAGTAGGAATGAATCCCAATTCCAGGTGCTCAATCAGTTCTGAAGTAAGTCTTTCAGTATCTGAGAACATTTCCCGCAATGTCAGTTGACTTGGAGCCCGCTTCACAATTCCTGTCTCCCCTTCAAAGATCAAAGATCAAAGAACGTTGATATTAGACAGGCTTTTCCCTCAAAAGGTCAAGTACATTTTGTATTCATCTTTAATTAAGATTGATAGAGATAGGCCCTCTGTTCATATGGGCTCTGAACAAACAGCTGAAAGCCATCGATTAGAGTAAGTCTGAGACATGAGACCAGATTTCATTTCCAATCGCTTCAATAGACCTTAATTGATTCTCATGCAGACTATCGATTTTTTGCCAATGCGGATTTGTTTCAGCCAGATGCAGATATACTTTTCGGACGTGAGACAGGTAGGATTGGTCCGCTTCCTGCAGGTCTGCTACTTTTTCTGTGTAAGAGCGCGCCTGTTTTTCTGCAACAAGTTTTTGAGCATAGTCTGCAGGTAAATCTAAAAGAATCGTCAGGTCCAGCCGAGGCATGCTGTAAATCTCATACTCGATTTGCTCGATCCATTGAATGAATTCAGCACGTTCATCACCAGATAGTTTTGCTCCTTGATGTGCAATATTGGAAGGAATATAACGATCGAAAATAACAACCTGACTTGACTCGATCATTTGAAAAATGTGATCGCGCGATTCAAAACGGTCGCCGGCATAAAGCAGCGATGCCAGAAAGGGATTCACTTCATCAAGTTGCCCGAATCTTCCATTGAGAAAATCACCTATGGACTTTCCAAACAATGTCTCATCGTATCGCGGAAAACCAATCAAGCTGGAACGGATCCCCTGCTCCTGACATTTCTGATGCAGTTTGCCCGCTTGAGTTCCTTTGCCTGAACCATCGATACCTTCAATCGCAATTAACAATGCCACGCAAATTCCTTCTTTATGATACTCTTCGATACTCTTTTCAAAAACGTTTCAGAAATGATGCAGAAACGGGTAACCATTTATTTAAGTCGTGATGCGAGCCGCTTCGATATAATCCCGGTGATCCTTGAGGCCTCGCACTTTTATTAATTTTCCCAGATCGGATTGAGTACCACGACAAATCACAGGTGCATACCAGCGGTCGGTACCGCGGACCCATCCGGGATGATCTTCAGTCTCGCGTTCTATGAGAACCTGTAGCTCACGGTCAATTAATGTTTGATAGAAATTCTGTGCTAAATTCCGTTCGAGATCAGCCAGCTGCTGGCAGCGTTCCTGCCGAACTTCAGTGGAAACTTGATTTTCATACGTCGCTGCGGGCGTTCCTTTTCGTGCGCTGAATGGGAAGACATGAATTTTCATAAATGCCGCATCGCGACAGGCCTGCTTCGTTTGCTCAAACTCTTCATCTGTCTCGCCGGGGAATCCGACAATAACATCAGTTGTGAACGAAGGGTGATCCAGACGTTCGCGCATCATCTGCAATTTTTCCAGAAAACGGCTGATATGATACCGGCGTTTCATTCGCCGCAAAACGGTATCTGACCCACTTTGAAGTGAAGGATGGAACTGAGGGCAAAGATGTTCACAGTCGGCGGCTGCAGAAATAAAATCATGATTGATTTCCGCGGTCTCTACACTGGAAAGCCGCATTCGCCAGTCACCGGGAATTTGATCCAATTTTCGAAACAAATGCCAAAGTCGAAAGGGTGCCTTGCCCGATTTTCCACGTGTGGTATCGACACCATAATGACCAACATGGATACCCGTCAGAACGATTTCCTTGTACCCGTTGCCCACCAGTCGTCGGACTTCTTCTTCGATGTCTTCAGGCGAGCGACTTTGTAGTCCGGGACGTACTTGCGGAATGATGCAGTAAGTACATCTCAAAATGCAACCATCCTGAACTTTCACATAAGCCCGCTTACGTCCTTCGAATTTGGAAATGCCGGTTGGCATATCAACGATTCCATGCCGTTCCAGAACGTCAGGCAGTTCTCGCTTGTCGGTAATGACTTCAAAAACGTCGGGTAATTCTGAGACCGCTTTAGGGTCTCGCGTGGCATAACAGCCCATCACCAGAATTTTCGTTCCCGGGTTATTCTTAGAGAGCTGGCGTATCAGCTTTCGTCCCTTTGAATCACCCGTGGCAGTAACCGTACAGGTATTAACAACACACAAATCTGCGGTCTCGGTTTCAGAAGCCTCACGATACCCATTCTTTTCCAGCGCTTCTTTCACGAGTTGAGTTTCGTACTGGTTCACCTTACACCCAAGGGTCACCAGTTGGCATGTTTTATTGGCTTGATTAGAAGGGAGTTGATTAAGTGTCATTATTTTACAGCGATTGATTTAACGGTTACTCTGTAATAAGTAAGTCTTTGCTTCATGAACAGGGCCGGTATGAGGAGCTTTTTCAGAGAATTTTTGAAATACAGCCCTTTCCCTGATACGCTCTCTTTAAATGATTTTCCAAGATTCAATCTGGAAATCAATCAAGTCAGGTCGCATAGTATAATCAGTGAGAAACCAGACTTCGAGTGGCAGAATCAGATTGTCTGAACTGATTCTGACAATTACTTTTCCACCGCGAAACCTGCTTAAAGGGAAACAGATGTATTTCAACGATTTAAGTCATAAATCATATCTAAACAGTATGTTATGCCTGATGCTGATCTTTGCCCTTCTGGAAAGCCCTCGGAAGGGATATGCAGCAAATCCTCACTTCGATCAGAAAAAACAGGTCTATCAAAATGGGGTCGTAGCCGCTGATCATCCCCTGGCCAGTGCAGCTGGAACAGTGATCCTCAAAGCAGGTGGGAATGTTGTGGATGCAGCCGTAGCGACATCGTTCGCACTTTCCGTCCTCAGACCCGCCAGTTGCGGTTTAGGTGGTGGAGGCTTTATGGTGATCTGGGATGCAGAGCAGCAAAAGTCCGTCGTCATTGATTATCGGGAACGTGCACCTGCCGCTGCGACTCCGGAAATGTATGCAAAGTTGCCAGGCAACGATACTCAGCGAAAATACGCCAGTCGTCAGGGGCCATTAGCGGTCGCGGTTCCCGGCACTGTGGCCGGTTTGTGTTATGCCGTCGAAAAATATGGCAAGCTGGACTTACAGACGGTTATGCAGCCCGCAATTATGATGGCAAAAAGAGGAGTTCCTCTCAATGATCATATGCGGTCCGTGCAGAAATCCATGTTATCACGAATTAAAAAAGGGTCCTTGAATGCAGAACAGTTTAAGGTTCTGATCGATGAGTATCTGAATCAAGGCAAGCCCTGGAAGGACCATGATCGATTTTTTAGCCCGCAATTGAAAGCGCTGGAATTAATTGCCGAAAAGGGACACTCTGGATTTTATGAAGGCCCAGTCGCTGATGCTATGGTTGCTGTCTGTGGAAAGCGAAATGGTGGCATCCTGACGCATAAGGATTTAATAGAAACGCAACCGGTGATTCGCAAACCCCTGACTACGACATTCAACGGTTATACAATTTTAACGATGCCTCCCCCATCAAGTGGAGGCATCGCCATCATCGAGTCATTAAATATGCTTCACGCGTTAGAAACACAGCAATTGAAGCCTGCCTTTACAAATCTGAAATATCATTCACCCCAACAGATCCACTTATTGACAGAAGTTATGAAACACGCATTTGCAGACCGTGCAGAGTATCTGGGAGATATGGATTTTGTTCCGGTACCAGTCCAGAGATTAACGGATCAGAAATATGCAACTCAGCTCGCTGCGCGCATTGATGTGCAAAAAACAAAATCATTGAAAGAGTATGGTCGTTATATCCCTCCTCAGGATAGCGGAACCAGTCATTATTCTGTGATGGATGCCAGGGGAAATGCTGTTGCTTGCACAGAAACCATTAACCTGACGTTTGGTAGTTACGTGGTCATTCCAAAATATGGTATCGTGATGAATAACGAAATGGATGATTTCGCTGCAATTTCAGGAAAGCCGAATGCTTTCGGTTTGCTACAGAGTAAAGCAAATGAAATTGAACCAGGCAAAAAACCACTTTCCAGTATGTCGCCCACGATCGCACTCAAAGACGGGAAAGCGGTTTTTTCAGCAGGCGCTTCAGGCGGCCCCCGAATTATTTCAAGCACGCTTCAGGTTTTGTTGAACATGATTCTGTTTGGAATGCATCCGGAACAGGCAGTCGAATCGCCTCGCATCCATCATCAATGGATGCCCGATGATCTTTTGTTGGAAATTGATCTTTTCGAACAGGTCGGAAACAAATTGAAACCATTCGGGCATGCGGCGAAGAAGAGTTCCGGTCTGGCTGCGACGCAAGCTGTTTCCCGTCAGCCAGATGGTTTACGAGGCCACAGCGATTCACGAAAACACGGGGCCGCTGCTGGCTATTAAGGCAGTCCCAAAGCCTGGTTCAAGTTTAACTCAGACAAGAATTCGAATCATTTTTCTGGTGATTCTGATTTCTTATTAATCTCAGTTTGCGTTTCAGAAATCAATTGTTTGATGACAGCGGATTTTTCCGTTTCCGCTAACTTCTTCAGAGCTGCTACCGCCTCTTGAGTACCAATAGATTGTAATATTTTACAGGCTTCAATCCGCATTGAAGAATCGGGATGATTCAATAAATTGATGACCGGTTTCTCCGCGATCTCACCCATGATTCTGAGTGATGTAATGGCAACTTTCTTATCTCGCCGATTGGATAAACGACCAACGAGGACCTCGGCAGTAACTTCAGAACGGATTTTTGGTAATAGTTTGATGATCTCTTCGCGTACCAGTCCATCCTTTTCTTCTGAAAGTAACGCCGCAAACGTCATCGTTGCATCATCGGTATACCAGACGGACATTGCATTCACGTGCTCCTTCATGCGAAAACCGGTTTTGGCCAATGGTAGTGTTGTAGCAAGAACCTTAGAGACTCGTTGAAGCTGATCACTCGTCGGTTCCATACGAACTAACTTTTTACAGGCAGTGGAGCTGGTTCCAGCTATGACGCGGAGAGCCCAGTCGAGAGTTTCCTCGCCAGGACGTGGCTTTAAGTCGCGATCATTGGCTAATGGGTTCACATTTTTGGATTTCTTTTTCGGTTCCTTCATCGCGGGTTTGGCAGAATCCGGATTTGTTTTACTGTTTTTTGAGTCTGCTTTCACAGGATCTTTGACAGTAGATGCCGACGGCGGCGAATTCGTTTTCTCCAGCGCGGCGAGCTGTTTAAGCTGGGTGTCAACGGTGATGATCCGGTTAGGAATATCAATCCCTTTTACCTTGCCCCACTTTAGATTTTGAGCAAATGCAAACAGATCTGAAGGCACAGGGCGAACAACAAGAACGAGTTGTTTGTTAAAAACGAAGTGTTCAACATCACCCTGACTCGATTCCGTAGAAGATTTCTCTTTAGTTAAATCAGCCGCTGAAGGCTTGGCGAAAGACGCACGTATCTCATTTTGGATAATGGGCAACGCCTCTGGTTCATCACCACTGATGCCACGTACAATAATTCCAACCCCGGGATTTTTGTTGTCAAGAGTTTTTTTACTCGTCTCGCTGATGATATTGGTCGGTTTAGCAGGATTCGTCTTGACCGCTTCGGGTTTCTTTTCTGCCATCTTCTTAGGTGTCACAGAAGAAGATGCAGGAGGAGTAACTTCAGGCCGTTCTTTTTTTTGTGACACCTTTGGCGTCTGTGGCTGTGAAGATATACTATTACGATTTCTGTTATTCGAACGAGTATCATTCGAACGAGCAGAAGGTGCAAAGGGATTGGAATTTGACTGCCTTGGGGTGGAAGTATCAGACCCTCCACATCCTGTAAATAATAAAGCCAGAGTCATCAGGAAAAAGAGAGGATTTGATCTGGGAATGCGGGCCAACATGGGATTTCGGATCTGTAGAGTTTATAAGGTTATTCAAGTACAACTTTTGCATGAAAACAAATTATACGAACTTAATACGTTAAAGGGGTAAGTAAAAAATAGACTATCTGGTCAAATAGACATAGTGCCCTTATGCCAAACTCATAACAGAAGCCGAATGTATACAGGATACTTCTGTTTTGCCGTAGAAGCAACAGCCTGTAGACTCGCTATCTCCCCAGTTTTGTTATTTTTGGTTGTCTAGGGACTTATTCCCAGTATTGGTGCATTTTCGTTCGCAAAAATAACACGCTTTCATGTAGCTCTTCCATCCCGTTTACGCCGTCTTCGATACTAATCCAACTGTCAAAGCCCACTTCTTTGAGTTGGGAAAAAATAGTGTCGTAATCATTCAGACCTTTTCCAATGACACCATGACTAAGACGGCTGGCATATCCAAGGCTGTTTTCTTCTTTTCGTAAATCTTCAATGGTTCCTTCTATTAGATACCGATCGCTGGCATGCATTGTAAGGACGCGATTTTTGACCCGGGCGAGAAGATCCAGTGGGTCTTCACCAGCCAGAATGGTATTACTGGGATCATAGTTCACGCCAAAATGAGGAGAGTCAATGCGCGAGACAAGGTCACAGAAGACATCGGCCATCTGTGCAAACTCAGGATAATCCCAGTAATTGTCTTTGTAATGGTTTTCAATAGTCAGCGTGATTCCCAGTTTTTCGGCCAGAGGCAGACAGGCTTCGATCGAAGAAACCGCATACTGAATTCCTTCTTCTCGGGAAACTTCCGGACGCCGTTGCCCTGAAAGTACTCGACAATATTTTCCACCCAGTGCTGCCGTCATTTCCATCCAGAACTTTTCGTGCTCGATCTGCTCCTTTCGAAAAGATTCATCAGGGTGTGTAAAGTCCGGAGAACAACACATCATGGGAATTTCCAATCCGTGATCGCTGGCCATTTTTTTCGCTTCCGGCCAAAAATTTTCGTTCTTCATTTCCAGGAAACCGGCGTAAAATTCCAGTCCATCAATGTCGAGTGTGGCAGCCAGATCGATCCACTGGCGAAGAGTCATTTCTCCGGAAAGACATAATTCATCCATAAAAGCTTTGGGAAAAGCTGCGAGTTTTGGCATGGAATGTTCCAAAAAGTCAGGTTTGAAATTTGGCACAACGTTTTGCAAAAGTTGCGCTGAATGTTTTGGATTCGTGTCCTGTCCCGAACTACGGAGTCAGCACAGCTTTGACAATTTCACCGGAATGCATGGTTTCGAAAGCGGTATGCCACTCATTCAACGACCAGACACCACCGATAATGGGTTCGATATTCAACTGGCCCGTTGTGAGCAATCGAATCACACGTTCCCAGATAGGCCAATTATGACTGAAGCTGCCTTGCAGCCGAATATTCTTTTGAACTAAAGGATCAAGTGAGAAACCCAGTGGTTGCGGTCCCCAGCCGACTTTACTGATCCAACCACCCGGTCGCACAATTTCCAGCGATTTTTTTAATGTGACAGAGACGCCGGCAGCATCCACAACTCCGTTCACACCCAGTCCATCTGTCTCAAACGCCCAGTCATCTAAGCCATCAATCACAGGTTGACAACCATAAGAGCGTTTGGCAATTTCCAAACGCTCTTTGTCTCGTTCGAGACCAACCACAGCAACCTCAGCTCCCTGTAGTCGGGCCATGGCTGCACAGAGTAAACCGATGGGCCCCGGGCCAAATACAACGATCCGGTCTCCCGGTTGAATATCGCCATTCATAACGACAGCGTTAAAAGCGACACAGCATGGTTCAGTGAGAGCCGCTTTTTCTAACGGTAAACTATCGGGAACATGATGCAGACAACGTGCTGGCACGCGAACAAAGCGTGTCATCGCGCCGTTGACACCGTACCCAAAGCCTTTTCTCGTAGGATCCAGATTGTAGCGTCCCTCGCGTGACATGGGGTTATCAGGATCGATGATCGCCGCTGTTTCGCTGACAACGCGATTACCTTCAGACCAGCTTTTTACCAGACTTCCCGTTTTATAAATCGTACCGGCAAATTCATGTCCAAGTACAACCGGGTAATTCACAGGCCAACTATGGTCGGCCGTCCATTGATGGAGATCGCTACCACAAACGCCGACAGCAGAAACTTCAAGCAGTACCTCATCTGCTCCAATATCGGGAACCGGAATGTCCTGTAACTCGACAGAGTTTGCCTCAGGGGCATAATTCACCACTGCTGTTTGTGTCATATCAACCGGATTCATTTTTTACCTCTTATGGGAACATCGCCGTAAGCATGAACTTTTTCACAAATCAATCTTAAGGAGTCTTCCAGGTTTCCGCTGGCAGTCTTGAATGAATCGGCATCGATTGTAAGAGGGGCACCCAATACAACCAGGGGCGCCCCATATTCGGGTGTCTGGATCGCCTGTTCCAAAGAGAGACCTCCGACTGCTTGAACGGGTACACTCACGGCTGCGACCACTTCTTTTAGTTGATCCAACGGGCTGGGCATCCGCTCTCCTCGTGCTGCAATGCCCCGTCGTTCATCATAGCCGACATGATGGATGACATAATCGCAGCCCAGGTCTTCCAGTTTTTTGGCCGCAGAGACCATATCATCACCCAGGTTATCGCCCATCACTTCGACACCATGGTCTTGACCCGCCTTAACCACGCATCGAATCGTTTCTACATGTGCACGCGACATCACAACGACTTGCGTTGCGCCTGCTTTTGCCATCATTTCTGCTTCAAGATAACCACCATCCATGGTTTTCAAATCAGCAACAATTGGTGTTTCCGGAAATTGTTTTCGGAGCTCACGAACACAATTTAAACCTTCCGCCAGAATCAGAGGAGTTCCCGCTTCCAGCCAGTCAACGCCAGCCCTCATCGCCATCGCCGCTGTTTCTAAAGCTTCCTCGATATTAGTCAGATCTAAAGAGATTTGTACGATCGGTTTCATAACCCTTTTCACTTTCATGGTCGATATTTGATCGGTCTTTTTTGATTCAACTCCATTCAATTGCAATAAAGTCATCCTAGCGGAAAAAATCGAGAATTGCGAATCCACAAGAAAGTTACGCCGTGAGGTAGACATGGTCTTCCTACACTAATTCAGTAGGTCCTCTCGCTGGATTGATCGATTTCGATCCGCTTTGCTTACCAAAGGAGAGAGTGTGATTATGTATACTGAAATTGGGCTTCAGCAGCCGAAGGTTTAGTCGTAGTCTTCGTAGGCGTTAAAGTTTGCCAGCAAAGTAATGGGTGGTGTGGAATTTGCCGGTTTTGAGGTAAATTCTGGTCCTTCAGAATCCGATTCGATATAGAGCGTGCTGTGCCGCGCAAATGAGACGACTGAATGAAGCGGGATGATTGTAGGACACCCAGAAATGCCTTCAGAATTAGTAGATGACGATCAAGTTCAAAATAAGTTGCACGAGCACCAATCTTCATTTGGGGTTCGGGCATTGATCATTTTGGTTGCCGCTTTGGTTGGGGGAATCGGTTGTGCTCGATGGGTAAACAGCATTCGTGTAGAAACCTATGTTGGCTCGTTGCAGGCACCCAAAACTATCATCATAGCAAAAAACGACGCTGTCATTCAGGAGATCTATGTTAAAGAGGGGCAGGTTGTTTCCAGCGGAGAAATCGTTGTTGCTCTCTTTGACCATTCACTGGATCAAAACTGGAAAGCAAAACAACAGGAATTGATTGCACTGGAAGCTGAACTCGAACAGTCGAAGGCGAAAACAGAAGTTGAATTGGCATTGCGAAATAAAGAAATTGAATCGGAAGTTTTTAACGCCAAATTGAAATCTTCGCAATATCTTAAAGAACAATACATTCACCAGATTACTAATCTGGCATGGCAGGATTTCCTCCAGGACTATGATTCCCTTTCCAGCAACGGTTCGAGTGAAGAAGTATTTCGGTCGCTGGTCTATGAAAGTCGCCTCCCAGATGAAAACAGAATAACGGCAATGTTGCGACAGGAGTCTGCTCGAAACTCAGCCGAAGTCTTTTCTGCACGAGTCAAGCTCTGTGAAGAACAAATGGCAGAATTGAAAGCGATCCAGAAAAAACTACCCAACCAGATCCGGTTGGCTATGGGCGTCGAAGTGATGATGAATCGTCTGGTTCGAGTAAAGAGCGAACTCAAGCATATAGAATCACAACGCGATGCCTTGATGCTTAAAGCTGGTGGATATGGAAAGATCGGGATTTTCGAAAAAGAAATCGGAGATCCGGTTAAAAAAGGGGCTCCTATTGTAGAGCTGTTCGACAAAGAACATCCATTTCTGATTGTGGAAGTTCCTTCTCGAAAAATCAGTCTGTTTAATAAGGGAACGGAAGTCAAAATCGGCTTTTCGGGAAATAAGAAAGGCACAGGCATCGTTCAAAAAATTTCAGAACAGGCAATTCAAAAACCAGGTCTGGGCGAGTCTGTGATTCTGGTGACTGTTGAACCCACGGGCCGCCTCTGGCCCGAATTGCCAATGGGAACCACCGTTGATATCTTTTTAGAAAATAAAAGAGAGTAACGGCCATGGTGAGTAGGATTATATTCTACCACGGACGGCAGAAATTATTTTCGCGTTGAAAAATCAATTAGCAATGCTGATTACAATAATTGAAGGCTGCCTGTTATAGCATCGATTCGATGTGCGTCATCTGGTCCGATTGCCAGACAGGTACGAGTGGGTTGGCCATGAAATTCTGTTTTCCCACTGTCTGTGATCAGGTGCACTTCTAAGTCCGCCGCTCTTGCCTGATCATAAATGGCCATCAATGCTGCTTCGCTCTCAATCCGGCAGCATACTTTTGCGAATGCACCGTTGAGCCAAAGCTGCTCTACTTCGGAAAAGTCATTGAGTGAAATCGTGTTTTGTTCTTGCAAACGGCGGCTCAGGAACGACAGGGAAGCGTGAGCGCCTTGTGCAATTTGTTTGCCGCGCCGCATTTTCAAATCATGCCGCATCACAATTACCTGTTTGATTCTGCGTGGTTCGTCGTTCACTGTTTGTTTCCCACTAACTTGTTGTGTGTGCTGCTGTGTTGAGCTGTCGATGCACGGTGACCGGCTATTCGACCCCAAAAACTCCTGACGCCATTTCTGCCCTTAGCCAGGTGGATTTTCTACTAGCATTGTTCGCAGCGACTTATTTCGTTTGAGGTAGATTATGAGGGCGACGACAAATACAGGTACAGCAATCGATGAAATTACCAACCCCCACGCTGTAGTTAACAAGGCGACTGAAATGCCATCGGCCAGATCAGCAGGAACCGGTTTGTCTGCCTGTTGTCCAATCCCTTCGAATGTACGCAGCATTCCTACTACAGTGCCCGCGATTCCCAGAAACGGAGAAGCCACAACCATAATTCCTGATACTGCAGCTACCCAGCCCCAGAATTTCTTTGATTTTGTGAAGTAGGGAAGTTGATCCGAACCGGATTCCTGTGCTGTGTATGGCGCATTCATTTTCTTTACCCAGTCTGGTATTCAACACAATCAATTTAAATATGATGCAACAAGGGATTTAAAAACATTAAGATACAAAAAAATCGTACCAATCTGAAACTCTCTGTCAACAGGAGCCCTCAAGCAATCGCGGCACACTTTGAGGGACAGGGCAAAGAGAACCAAAATGGAGCGGGTTTCTTTCATTGTTTCACCCTCCCTGCTCCGTGAGGAAATGGACCTGAGATATTTAAATATCCCGATGTGTTAGACATGTAGAGGAGGTCGGTGGTAAGAAAGAGATCGCTTTGGGCCTGGAGCAATTCCAGGTTCAACTCTAATGGGAAATTCTGATCAGAAAGTCGGTTGACTGGCGAAAGGAAAGCAGATGCAGATTCGCTGTCCCCGTTTTTCGCCAGATGGAAAACTCTTGATCGCTGCTGCAAGGGATTCGATGATCGTTTGGGATATTCAAACTGGCGAACAAGTCGTAAAGCTGATGGCAGAAAAGAACCCAACATCATCAAAAACACAGCGAAAACCTGGAAATGTAACTTCAGGACATGACTTGGTTTTTTCGTTCGTTCTCTCTCCTGACGGGACAAAAATACTCACTGGTGGCGCCAAAACAGTGAATCTATGGAAGGCCAGTTCTCCCACTGAAGTTGATTCTTGCAATTCCCCTTAGACGCATTCGCTTTTTCAGTTGTGGGTCGAGGAAGGAAGACCAGGGGTGAAAGTGTGCATCGTTTCTCGAAGAAAGAGACGGATTTTGGCTGACTTGGCCTCATGATATCTGAAGCGCGGAATTTTGGTGATCAACGGTGTGAACTGATTTGTCAGGCTAAGGCGTGATGAAATCCTAACTTTAGAAATAGCAGTCGCTTCCGTCGTATATTGTCTTTGTTAACAAAATTAGACTTGAAATCAGGGTAGATTGGATACAATAGCTGACAATTCCAGCGATTCTTTTCAGGAGTGAATCGTTCTGGAAACCTGAACTTTTCTTGGTTTGCTGAGAGAAGTCAGGCTTGTTCTTTAACAAACAGTGTCGTGCGGCTGCAGGAAGCTGGTTCGCCGAGTTTCATTCTCAAACGTTTTTATTGAGGAGCAGACCGTTGGCTATTTCAGCTATCCTTCCGTTTTCGGCACAAGTGGCAGAGCGACCTTCCGTCGATGCAATCGAAGAAATGCAGCTTCGCACGTGGGCCAGAAGGAACTACATTCACGAGTCGCAGCGCGACGATCTCTGGCACCCTGTCATCTTAGATGAGATGCTTCGTATCGATCAGGAATAATTCCACAGGTTTGGTCTGGCTTAATATTCTTTCAAGATGGGTAGAATTTCTGTCTGGCGCTTTCCCGCAGTGACGTGGACTTGATTCTGTTCATCCACAAAAACATTCACTTCGCTGCGCACTCCAAACTCAGGAAGATAGATTCCCGGTTCAATCGAAAAACAGGTTTGAGGTAAAACAAGCCGTTCTTCATGTGTTTCCAGATTGTCCATATTGGCACCATTTCCGTGCGTTTCCTGTCCAATGCTATGCCCGGTCCGATGAACAAAATAAGATCCGTAGCCAGCTTGATCGATCACGTCTCTGCAGGCTTGGTCGACTTCCCAGCCTTGAAGCGAAGTGCCAGATTGAAAAGCCTGCTCTACCAGAGTAATGGCTGCATCCCGGGCTTCAGCAACTATCTGAAATATCTTGGCAAATGATTCGGGAACATTCTGGCCTGCAAAACCAACTCGCGTCATATCACTGTAAACTCCCCGCGGGACATCCAGTTTCGCCCAAAGGTCAATCAGCACGAAGTCACCCTCTCGAATGGCAGTATCAGAACCGGTACCTGTTTCGTAATGAGGATCGCCACTGTGTGCTGCCCGTGCAACAATCGGCGGATGATAAGTCGTCAATCCAGTTTCATTGAAATGGTTCATGATCTCATCTGAAACGGCTGCTTCTTCAACACTCCCCTGCTCTCGAATTTGAGTGGCGATAAATGACCAGGCAATCTCAAAGGCCTTGTCAGTTTCTACACCAGCTTTCTGATGGAAATCCCATTGCTCTGCATCCCATACCGCTTCGAAAAGCTGTACCAGATCCCCTGAGGGCACGATGTCCTCGACTGATTCACGAGCCAGTTCGAGAGTTCCAGCGTCAACGCGAGAGATATAAGGATTGGCGTTCCTTGGAGAATACTCCATCGCAATCGACTCGGAATCACGCAGCATTGTTTCGATACCTGCTTCCAGTTCCTGCCATTTTAGATAGACAATTTTTTCTCCAGGAAGATGGTCGAGGGTTTCAGATTCAATTCGGTGGACCAGCTTGACAGGCTGGCCGGATCTGGGAACGTAATAAAAAAATCGCCGTGTATTCATTGTTTCTTCAGAGATATCAAGAATTCTTCTGGCCAGCAGATTGTTCCCACGAAAATCATAGAACAACCAGCCATCCAGAGAGAATTGGTTCAATGCTGCCTGCACTTTTATAAGTTCAAACATTCGGGGTATACCTGAAAAAACAAGAAAATGGATTTCACGAACAAAAGAAATCGTCGTTAAACAAATCAATGTAAGGTCTTAGAATCACAAATTCAAGAAGAGAATCACTGGGTACATCTGGAACAAGCCGCATTCTTCCCGGAAAAACCACTTGAATCAAGAGAGTTTCAGTTGCGAATGCCACTTACTGTCTAGACAATAAACGCCTGTTTTAAGGAATCTCACATTCCAAACTCAAATAAACAACGACTTACGTGAGACTGAGGAGAAACGACGATCGCCACTGTATCAACGGAAATTGCTTACCAGAAATGCATTTCACCCACTTGTGAGGCAACCTATTCATTAGACGAAGTCTTAACCAGCTGTCCGAAATGTGGCGAGCTACTGGACGTTTCCTATCGTTGGGATCAGGTGCCTGTTCCACAGTCATTACGTGAATTTGAAAAACGATGGAGCAATCGGAATACGCCGATTGATTTCAGTGGTGTCTGGCGGTTTCGTGAACTGTTACCCTTTGCTCAAGATCATCAAATCATCACGATTGGCGAAGGGCAGACGATGCTCAAAGCCTCACAGTCAGTCGCCCGCTATGCAGGTCTGAATGACGATTGTCTCTATTTGCAATACGAAGGGTTGAACCCTTCCGGAAGCTTTAAAGATAATGGCATGACTGCGGCTTCCACACATGCTGTTATGGTTGGCGCCAAAGTCGCGGCATGTGCATCGACCGGGAATACCAGCGCTTCCCTGGCGATTTATTCAAGTGTGGCGCAAAAATTTCGAGTGGTTGTTTTTGTTGGTAGTGGAAAAATTGCATTCGGAAAATTGTCTCAGGCACTCGATTACGGCGCAAAAACCATTCAGATTCAAGGTGACTTTGATGATGCACTGGCTCGCGTTCGTGAAGTCTGCAACCAACAAGGAATCTACTTGTGCAATAGTGTGAATCCATTTCGGTTGGAAGGTCAGAAATCGATTATGTTCCGCGTTCTGGAAAGTCTGAACTGGGAAGTGCCGGATTGGATTGTGGTTCCCGGAGGAAATCTCGGGAACTCCAGCGCATTTGGTAAAGCCTTTATGGAACTCAAGTCGCTGGGACTAATCGATCGGATTCCGCGCCTGGCAATCATCAATGCACAAGGAGCCAATACTCTTTATCAACTCTATGAACAGCAGGGGATGCGTTGGAATGGCGGTCATTATAACCGCTCGCATTCGACCGACTTCTTTTCTGAGATGGATAAAGAAAACCGACGTGCCTCGACGCTCGCCAGTGCGATTGAAATAAACCGACCGGTTAATTTTTCTAAATCATTAAGAGCCCTTGATATATGTGATGGTGTCGTTCGTGAGGTCAACGATCAGGAGATTCTTGATGCGAAAGCACAAGTGGGAGCAGGTGGGCTAGGTTGTGAACCCGCCAGTGCAGCAAGTGTGGCAGGAGTTAAATTACTCAAAAATGAAGGGGTGATTGCCTCCAGTGACCGCGTTGTTTCTATTCTGACCGGACATCAACTGAAGGATCCTGATGCAACAGTCGCCTATCATTCTGCAACTGATGAACATATGGATGAAAAATTAACAAGACACGGCGTAAACAATGCACCTTTTTCAAACGGACCTATTGTCGTTGAGAATGATTTAGATAAAATAATAGAGGTGATTCAATCATTTTGAGAATCTTCGCAGAAAATATTTCCTGTTGTAAATGACGAAAACTCAATACACCACTCTATTTGGGGTTCTGGTATTCGTTAAATTGAAGTTGGTGATCGCGGTGAGCTTTGAAAAAATAAGGGACACGGAATGAGTACACCCTTTGAAGAATTGGAATATTTAGCTGATTTTCTTCCTGATGAAGGAGAGTCGGTGATTGTTTCACGGAATCAAGGTGAATTGATCTGTGAAAATTTTCAGAAAGAGCGTGCACTGGATGAAATAGCAAGCCCTGATTTTTATGGGCATCTGGTTCATGCCAACGAAAGGCTCAGTTCATTAATCGCACGCCCTATCTGGATCGCGACACTGATCTGGTTCTGGGCTTGCGTGATGATTCACAAAACATTTGGACTCGGCTGGGAGGGCTGGTATCTGGACCTTGGTCTGGCCCTGGTGGCGATGGCAGCCAGCTATGCAGCAATTCGTCTACGCCAGGATCGTTATTTCAAACAGGAAGTTCGCCCAACACTCAACCGGCAAATGTATGGAAGTAACTTAAGTAAATATGCTCTGGTAGGTGTGATCAGGCAACGGCCTGAACTACGAACATTGCTGGATACGCTTTCCCGTTCCATGCACTAAGGTCACCGAATTTGCATTGGGAAAAACTACTCCTGGTAATCAATCAGACCTTGTACATAAATGTCTGAATCCAGAATTTGGACCTGATATTCAGAGATGTTTTCTATTTGTGGTATCTGTTCCAGTCCCTGCCCTGCGACAGGAGTAATCGCCGCTTTGCCTCCCACTAATTTAGGGGCAATGAAAACGTGAACTTCATCAATGAGCCTCTCATCAAAGCAAGAGCCCAGCAAGCTACCACCACCTTCGATCAGGATATTTGTCATTTCCTTTCGGCCCAGTTCCAGTAGACATTGATGAAGATCAGGTTGTCTGGTGTTGGTTCGCGAGGAACTTTGAAACAGCAAGACTTCGACGCCTGCCTTTTCAAGTGACCTGATATTTTCAGGGGGAGCCGATTCATGTGCGACCACAATCACGGGGGCGTCGCTGATAGATTGTACCAGATTAGATTGACAAGAGAGCGTTGCCTGTGAGTCAACAATAATTCGCGCGGGCGTTCTTGCTCCCGCGGGTCGAGCAGTCAGCAGCGGGTTATCTTTTTCTGCCGTCTGGTGACCAATCATGATAGCATCCATGCCACCGCGAAGCCGATGGACGATTTCCCGGGAACGTTCATTTGAAATCCATTGAGAATGACCGCTTCCTGTTGCAATTTTCCCATCAAGTGTCATCGCCCACTTTGCGTGTACCCAGGGTAGTCCTTTCATTACGCGTTTGATAAAGGGACGCACCAGTTTTTGTGCGGCAGATTCCAAAAGCCCTACCTCGACCTCAACTCCTGCCTGTTGTAATTCTGCAATTCCACCACCTGCAACATGTGGCGCAGGGTCTCGCATGGCGATGACGGCTTTTTTGACACCAGCCTGAATTAAAGCTTGAGAGCAAGGCCCCGTTTTTCCCTGATGGCAGCATGGTTCCAGAGTGACATAAATGGTCGCATGTTTTGCATCGCTGCCTGCCATATTTAAAGCATGGATTTCAGCATGAGGGCCCCCATATTCTTGATGGTACCCCTCCCCTATCAGTCGCAGATTATCATCAACAATGACAGAGCCGACGACAGGATTCGGTTCCACAAATCCCGTACCCAGTCTGGCCAACTCGAGGGCACGTTGCATCACGGCTTCGGGACTGGAAAACTGCCTGATGGTATCCACTGACTGATTTGCTTTCCTGCACATTGAGTTTTTGAACGAACTACGCTTTTACAAAATGGGTACGTTCAAAACAGAGTGATCTATTTCTGATTAAGACTGACCCGGTAACCAGAGTTTATTCTCAGAATCTGAGGAAGAATCTGGTGTGTTTTCTCCCGGAGCCCAAATGCCTTCTGGATCCAGAAAGGCTGATTCTTTCATCCAGGGAACATCCAGTTCGAATGCCTCTGCAAATGCTTTGAGGTATTCTTTTATTTGTGGAGTCTTTTTGCCATATTGATCCCAGATTTGTTTCATAAAACCTAAAAGCTCTGGATCGGTTGTGTCTTCTAAACGGAATGAAAGTTCTCGCATTTTCCATTGCAGCTCACTCTCAAACGCATTCTCAGATTTTGTTCGGGCGTTTTCCTGTCCTTGATGGATCCACGAGAGCGTTTCTTCTCTCTGGTTGCGTTTGTGACAGATTTCAGTCAACGTTGAATAAACACGATCCAGATCAACTTCTTTTTTACATTCTTCACGATCCAGAATTTCGATCAAAACATCATACAGAAATCGTGGATGGCGGATGAGTAAGGCACGGTTGAAAATATACATTAACTGTGCATTGCTGAGTTCTTTAACCGGGATTCTGTTTTGTGTCATAGAGGAGCAGGTATTGAACTGCGACGATTCATCGATTCCAAGAGGAGGGATCTCTGATATGTTGAGTTTCGGGTCGAGCTCATCGAAGCTCAGGAAATGACCTAATGCCAGAGATTGGGCATCAAGTACATACGCGGCAGCCGTTAAAGCAACCTTCATGTCGTCATCGCTGGCAGCTTCCTGAGGTGTTTTTTCACTCAGCCCCGCTAATGGTATGTTTGCCCACGTGTTGGAAAGCAGCTCGTTCCATTTCTGAGCCTCCAGTTCTCGACGTTTAACAATGGGCATTTTTTGTGGAAAACTCCAGCGGAAAAAAAGAGGCCATTGTTCGGTGGGGATTGAAGATAATGGATTGCTCGGCTCATCGTTGTCTCGATCCAATACCTTCAAGCCACATTCTTTTTTTCCTTGATCGCCCAGAGCTTCGTCAAACACTTTTTCTGCTGATGTGTGTTGGTCGCCTTCATAAGCATAGAGTCGGACGATTGCCGGTTGTTCCAGTTGCCTGTCAGCATCAAAGACATCGATATCGCCAATCACGACTGATACATTCTCAAGAGTGATCTCATCTCCTTTTGACTCAGTATCAACGGGAGAACTTACAATTTGAAAATAGGCGGTCGGCGTGCTCTCCTCAGGATCTTGTTCTTGCTCGGGTGGAACATTTCCGCGCATCATCTGGGCATGATTTTCCAGTAATGTCAGGAACTTCGAAAGCGATTCGACTTCATAAACGGTTTCTACGGAATTGACGACTTCACCGGTGTTATTCAAATCGAGCAGTTGACCCAGCGTTTCCAGTTCGACCGCTGCTGCAAAATCGGTTTCGATTTTTGCGGCTTGATGAAATAGATCAGCCGATTGGATCTCATCAGTTGCCCACGCATAACAAAATGCAGCGTTTTTCCACAATGTAACCTGTCCGGTGGCTTCTGCCAGTTGTTTGAACAATCCTGCGGCCAAACGATAACAGCCCAGGTTGGCAAGACGTTGTGCTTTTTCAAACGTTGACTGTTGTTCGGAATCTTCGATGGGGCAACGTTCCAGAACATGCACCCCACGGAACTGGTAAGGTATTTGATCATCACCATCAAATTCCAGGAGGTTCATGAATAGGTTTTGTTGATACTCCTGAGATGCAACCCGCATTGCCAATGCGAAATGTTCGCGGGCCGCCAGATAGTAACCACGCATTTGCAGGGCAATCGCAATGCTGATGGCCAGAGGCGTTGCCAGACTGACATCGATGGCGGCACATTTTTGGAAGGCAGTATAAATCGTTTTTTGCGCTTTCTTATAGCCTTGCGCGAGAAATGTCGAAGTGGCTAACAAAGAATGGGCGGCGGGATGATCAGGATCGTGCTCCAGACATTGTTCAAGAGGCTGGAGGGCATCTTCAAACCGTCTTTCTGCCATTAAGATCTGAGCCTCTGTAATGTAGCTCAGAGGCTGTTCCGGGTGATTGTTCTTGAGCCGATCCAATAATTGCAACGCAGTAGCAGTCTGATGCGTTTCATGAAGATGTGAAATTTTACTGATTTCATCGCCAATGGAATGACAGCAAAATTTGTATTTCTTTCCGCTATTGCAGGGGCAAGGATCGTAAGAATCGATACTCATAACCTCAGCCTTCTTTGTTTTCAGGAGGTTGTATGTGTGGACTTGTAGCTCGATATGAAAACAGTTTTTTCGTACAGGATTGAAGTAGAGTCACGTCTATAGGAACGGGCCTGAAATTCAAAAAAATATCATATCATAAAAGAACGCCATATTGCACGCGCGCAGTGCTTCGTTCTGTGAGAAATTACTTTCTACCCCTGATTGTATCAAATAACAGACTTCAAAGTGTTTCTATTTTGCCTGCAAGGGGTTACAAAACGGTCTTTTGATTAGCTGTCTAAAGCTTGTTGCATGTCGGCGACAAGATCCTCAGGACTCTCGATTCCAACGGAAACTCGGACTGTTTTTTCTGTGATCCCGGCTGCGCGACGAGCTTCCAGCGTCATTGAAGCATGGCTCATGCTTTCCGGGTATTCGATCAAAGACTCTACTCCGCCCAGAGATTCTGCCAGCAGGAACAGTTTTGAATTCAGCATGACTTTTTCTGCAGCCACGCGACCCTCTTTCACATCAAAACTCAGCATCCCACCAAAACCATCTTGCTGGCGCTTAGCCAGTTCATGGTCGGGATGTGATTCCAGACCGGGGTAATAAACGCGTTCGACTTTAGGGTGAGTCTCCAGCATTTGTGCGAGAGCCATCGCACCGCGTTGATGTGCTTCCATACGCGGTGCCAGAGTTTTAATTCCACGCAATACAAGCCAGGCATCAAAGGGAGAGCACCCTAATCCCAGCGCATTCGATATATAAGCGACTTGTTCGGCCAGTTCTTCAGTTCGTGAGACGACACATCCACCAACAACGTCCGAGTGGCCGTTTAAATATTTTGTCGTCGAATGTAATACGATATCAACGCCGAATTCTATCGGCCTCTGAAGATAGGGAGAGCAAAAAGTGTTATCGGCAATAGTGATAATTTCGGAGTCTGCTTCAGAAGCGATTTTGGTGACAGCCTGGATATCAACCAGATTCAACAGGGGATTACTCGGAGTTTCAATCCAGATGGCTTTTGTTTCAGGTGTCAGGGCAGACCGCACGGTTTCAATATCCCCCATTTTTACAAAGGAAAAAGTGATTCCCCATTTTGTAAAAACATCTGCAAACAAACGATACGTCCCACCATAAATGTCATCGCCAGCAATAATGTGATCGCCCGGTTTGAAAAGATGCATTACCAGAGTAATGGCAGCCATCCCGGTTGAAGTGGCACGGCAGGAAACACCACCCTCCAATGCTGCAATGTTTTCTTCCATTGCACTTCGCGTTGGATTCCCGCTCCGTGTGTAATCGAATCCCTTATGACTTTCCAGGCTGTCCCAGTAGAAAGTCGAAGTTGTGTAGATCGGAGTCGTACAGCTGTTAAATGTACTGTCTTTGTCAACTCCGGTATGAACGCACTTTGTTTCAAAACGCATGGTAAACGGTCCAATAATTCGTGATTTATTCGAGAGAGACTCGGTGTAAGCCTCAAGAGGTCATTGTTTTTTAAGAGACACAATACAGGATGAGAGGTTCTACTCTCTATTCGTTCTAGTGAAGAATACAGTCACAGCCTGCTGCTGGCTACTGTTCTCCCGGGAGAACTCATATCAAACGTGTGAGTGATGGATACCTTTGTCAGTGTGGTTTCCAGAAGCCATGAATTGGTAATGACTTGTAACGCACAGGTCCGATCAACGTGCTCCGTCAAACAGCGCGGTTGACAAATAGCGTTCTCCTGAGTCGGGGAGTACAACAACAATCGTTTTTCCCTCTGCTTCGGGACGTTTGGCAATTTCCAAGGCGGCATGCATGGCGGCGCCACAACTGATGCCACAGGTAATTCCTTCCTCACAGGCAACTTTTTCTGCCATTTCAAACGCTTCATCATCAGTAACCTGAACGACTTCGTCAATGAGTGAGGTGTCACAGTTGCCAGGAATGAACCCGGCTCCGATTCCCTGAATTTTGTGCTTCCCAGGTTCTCCTCCTGAAAGAACGGGGCTGCTTGTTGGCTCCACAGCAATGGATTTTACATTGAGCCCTTTTTCTTGTTTCAAATATCGTGAGACCCCGGTAATCGTTCCACCTGTACCCACGCCAGACACAAAGTAATCCACCTTTCCATCTGTATCGTTAAAAATTTCCGGCCCCGTCGTCTTAAAGTGAATCTCGGGATTGGCAGGATTATTAAATTGCTGAGGCATGAAAAATTCAGGACTGCCAGATAACTCTTCTGCTTTTTGGATCGCACCTTTCATGCCATCGGCACCGGGAGTGAGTACTAGATTGGCACCGAAGCCTTTCAGCATCAAGCGACGTTCTACTGACATGGAGTCTGGCATTGTAAGCGTCAATTTGTATCCGCGAGCAGCGCAAACAAAGGCGAGTGCAATTCCGGTATTTCCACTGGTTGGTTCAACGACTTGCATTCCAGGTTTTAAGGTCCCACTTTTTTCAGCATCCCAAATCATATTCGCACCAATGCGGCACTTCACACTGTATGCAGGATTTCGCCCTTCAATTTTGGCAAGTACAGTTGCCTTGAGGCCTTGCGTTATATGGTTGATTTTAACCAGTGGTGTCTGACCGATTGTTTCAGAATTATCTTTGTAAATGGGCATTTCTTTTTCTTTCAATGACAGTAGCTTTTAGAGGGAGTATCAAAATCGAACCGGAGATCGAATTAATATGCAATGTGAGAAAAGCAATCAAGAGACTCAAATTCAGCAATCCTCGACAAATCGCCAGTATTATGTAAGATCCCTGAAAAAGTGGCAATCCCATTATTAGCGGATGTTAAAAAATCATCCGGTCAAAATAGATTGAAAATAAGGAATGATTTGTACCTGAAAGGCCTGGATGCTGAAATAGCCGAAGAAAGCAGCCGCCCAGACCATGGCCACAAATCTCAGAGGATTGGTGCTGATACTGCGACTGAGAATTTTTGAGTTCATATACAGCAGGATCATCGAGTACAGAAACATCACACCACCATTCATGGCCGCTGATGTCTCTATTAGGAACAAAGGCTGCTTGAACAATGGGTTAATCAATCCATACATCAGGATAGCAGAACCCAGCAGAATTTCGCTCCAGAGGAAAGTATAATAAAGTTTGCTCAATGACCAGCGCTCATTATCCCTCAGGTAATTCACTTTCAGAATATCTGCAGAAATACGCGCGGTGACGTCGAGAACTCCCAGTTCTGTTGTGAGAAGAATGGCAGCCCCCATCAGCAAAAAGAGCAACTTAAAACTACCGCCGAGTCTGTCTTCAAGCAGAGTTGCTTGACCCCAGATAAAATTAAGTCCAGAACCAAACTGAGCTACGCCCTCTTTGAGTTGCCCGTTGGCATCATAAAACAGGGAATAAGAAATGAGTGACAATAAAACCAGACAGGCGAGACAGGTCAGGAAAAAACTGAAGAAGTGTTCGATATTGGCAGCCCGCCACCATTGTTGCCAGCGTTTTTGGTTTTCATCCGTATGCTTGAAATGATAACCAACTTCACTCACAGCTTCCTCTTGTCCGGTAATCGGGCTGGTAATTCGTCCGATATACTTGCCCATTCCGTAACCTTTATCTTTGATGAAGTTACTCTGGCCAAGATTCATCGTGCCACCCGCACCGGCAAACGCCAATGCTCCCAGAAGTGCCATCGTTGTCAATCCACTGGATTCATCAGGCATCTTTCCAATACTAACGCTCCCTTGAATCATGGATGTGATAGCGTAAGGTTCGATTAGATAGATCCCCAGAATTACGGCGATGAGGAAGATCATACCAACCAGGAAAATCTGTATTTTTTCAACGGTGTTATAGACCACCGGACCGGTTGTCAGAACGATTCCCACTAACAGCAAGCCGGCAATTCCTAAAAATGAACTGTACTTTGCCTCGTATTGCAGATCCTTTCTCTGATTAATGTTGTTGAACAATTCCCTGGAGTGATCCAGGCTTTGATTGCGAGTGAATACGCTACTCAAAGTGTCACGCTCCGATTCATCCATCGGGCCGCGCCACTTTAAAGTTTCTGTTTCTGTTGAGTAGGTAACGTTTTCTGGTAGCCCTTCCAGCGAAAAGGGAGAAGCCGCGGGTTCTACTTGAACGCTGGCAATGGTTTCTGGCCCAAAAAATGTCCAACTCAGCATGGTGCCCGCACCAGTTGCCCACCCCGGCCATGCCCAGGGAATGATATTCAACAGCAGCATCACCCATGCCCAGTTTTTATTCAAGCGACAAAAACCGGTAATCGCGCTCTCTCCTGTAGCCAGGGTCCAGCGCTCGATTTCCATGTTCATAAAAAACTGTGTGATCACACCCAGCAGGCAGGCCCAAAAGAAGATGAAACCGGTTTTATAAGTGATGTAAGGCCAGAGCACAAATTCCCCAGAACCTAGCGAAAGACCCGCCAGCATAATGCTGGGACCAATCATTTTTCTCCAGGAGATTGCCGGCGGCATATCTTTATATTTCAGCGGAGGCAATGATTGATGCGGAATGATCTCGTCAGGTACCAATTCTTCATCGAGATCAGGATTGCTTTGATCTGACATGGAAAAGTCTTTCATGAACGGCGAGCAGATTTCAGAGAGCGTTCATTCTAAACTGAATGTTTCTCGCCCGCCACTCAACCCAGGTCAAGATCACCAGCGCACACAAAATTGCATTCCGTAGGTGATATCTCAACGAATCAGTCAGATTGGATTTTCTTGATCCATGAAACCTGAGTAATCAAATGATTTAATGAAGCAAAAGAAATATGCGCGTTCGTTGCATATTTGGGTGAGGAATTCGCTGGAAAAGTTGCTAATGTTGCATCACCAACAAGAAATACATTGAAATCACGAGAAAGGTTCTCGTAACCGGCTGTGGTTTTGCAAAAGCACATATCTGTTGCATACCCTGTGAGTAAAATATGGCGAATGCCTTGTTTTTTTAAAAATAATTTGAGAGGCCCATAGCCTTCTCGGTCAAAGATTAAAACATCATTATGATGAACCGTTACGTCACTCGTGACAGGGACAGGAACCTTCCAGAAACCTTTTCCATTGAATCGATCGCCGGCATTAAGCCCCGAGAATTGTTTAAAATAATCAATGACAGGATGTTCTTTCGAAAGAGAGAGTTGGGTTGGTAAAGGCTCTCCCTTATAGGGCAGACTCTTCAATTGCTTTGTCAGGTCTTTTTGCGCCTGTTCTCGTTCGGCTTTTGATGGATTGGCATCAAACGTTCGATACAGTTTTTTTCTAATGGGATCAACGTCACCAATCAAACTGTACATCACCATCGCTTTGTTTTTTCTCATTCTTTTGAGAAAGGGGTCGATCACTTCCCGAGTATGCCGCCCCGCCAAATGATTTTTTTCAGGAGTGCAAAAATCTGCGACTCCCGCCGGTTCAGGAGTTTTCCAGCCTTGACCATCATCGATTCCCCAGGGATGTACCATGATCACAGCGGTTTTGTCAGCACGGATTTTGTTGGGCAGTTCAATAATGCCTCGCGCATTGTAGGAAAACCTCCAGGTTCTCACACTGAGATCCGCCTGATCGTCGTCAACTAATAGGGGAGCTTCAAAGCGGCGAAGTTCCTCAATGGGCTGAATAAATTCCGGATGATCTGCCAGTAATGGCGTGGGGTTGTGAATCGGTTTCAGCGTGTTCTGATAAATGCGTGTTTCTTCACCAGCCATAACGGAGCCCGTTTGCCCCAGCATCAGACAGACAAATAATAAGCTGCCTATTAAAAAATATGAGCCTTTCATCTTTACGACTGCTCCTTGATTTTTTGAAGTGTGAACTGAATAGAGGACTAATTTTGCTTCGCGGAGACACGTTTTGCAATCTCACTTAAGCCAACAATTTCTGCCCGGTTCCCCGCTTGATTCACAAGATCGCAGATAAGTTTGATCGTTTCAAAATTCGGGTCTTCCACATACATGATCGAGGGGTGACAGAGAAAATCAAAAACCCCTCCCTGCTCTATCGCCTGCTGAACGCAGAGTTCAACAGATTTCAGAAAGTATTTTAACTTCCAGTAACTGGAACGAAAGGCACCGACATCACTGATCGGGCTCATGGGAATTTCAATCAACCCTGAGGGATAGACATATGGTTGAGCCTTTTGTTGAGCCTGTAAAATGGATTGATAAATCTCTTGTGAGGGCTCTACCTTGGGTTTACTGTATTTGTGTTGCGGATACCCGGAACTCACCCATTGGAATCCTTCAGCCAACAGCATTTTTTGCAAATCCTCGCGTTTGTTAAGCGCGCTATTCGAGCCACCCGGCGTTCGAAACCCATCAGGCTCGATCCCCAGTCGCTGTTTCATTGCATCGGTAGTCAAGCGAATGTTTTGACGAATGACCTGCTCTGCTGTTTTACCACCCAGAAGCCAGGGAGAACGTTGAAAACGAAATTGTGTTTGTTGCGGTTTTGTAGCCCAGACATTGACGTGGTCATATGTGTGATTGCCGATAGGGTGTCCCATTTCAGAAATCTTTTTAAGCCAACCTATATCTTTTTGTTCCAGAACACGTCCGACACAAAAAAAGTGAATCTGGCCTCCTGATTCACTTGCAACCTCAGCAGATTTTAGTGAGTAAGCTTTTGTTTCCGAATTCAAATTTCCCTTTTGAAAATCCCATTCGAGCATATTTCTTTTGGGATATTGACGACTCATTTCCAAATCAAATGTGATAGCGATTTGTGCTTTTTTTTGAGTGGACGTCTCTGCAGAACGTGCAATAGGTGACCGTATTCCGAAAGCAGAAGCGGTTAAAATACTCATGAATGAGCGACGAGTGAAAGCAGAATAAGGTTCGTTCATCAGCAAGTTTCTTCAATGTGTGTATGTGAATGGAGTCGTGCGAGTCGTTTCTGAACAACGCAATTTCCTCTGATTATATCTAAGTGGGTGAATGATTCACCTTGTTTCCCTGCACGCAATGATCAAATATGTTTTTAATGTTAGTATTCCTTGCAAACGAAGGCTTTTATTCCTTACTTTGGGTTCATTTTTATCGTGGAAAAAACAAGGCTGTATATTGCTTTGTTCAGTATTCTGTGTTAAGATCCGCTTGTTGTTTTGGAGTGGTGTTACCACGATTCCATATCTGCCAGGAGGCAGCCGCGTAGTGACCGCTGTAGGTGTCGCTGAATTTTTTATCGCGTTGTTTCTTTCCGATTCTATTTGTCATCGGAGAACTCAGACTCCAATAGAGTCGGCCCTTCTATTTAACAGAATGAAAATTGGACTGCGTAAAAGGTACGCACTTCTTATCGAGGTTTGAAAAACAACGACGTAAAAAATCTGGTAGGGTTTGATCTCATGACGGAATCAAACAAATACATCAAGTCGGATAAATTTGCATTTGACCTCGTTGCCAACCTTGCACGATCCCCGGGTGCATTTCCACAAACTGGAAAATTTAGTAGCAGGGTTTGGGCTCAGCTTTTTGGAATGACAGAAAAAAACTTCAAGGAACTGTTAAAAGAGACAGGAATCCCACACTTTAAATTTGGAAGTAATGTTATCGTTGATGCAAAAGATTTCTGGACGAGCCAGAAAAAGAAAGAAGCGTTATAACTCGTCAATTTTTTTTAGAATTTCGACGTTTAGCAACAGAGGGTTTTCTCGACACGAAACATGCTGAAAACAGTATCAAGAGAACGGTTGAACGTCTCATTTGAAATGGCCGTAATCAATCGTTGAGTCTCTCTGTTCGAGTAAAGAACGCTTCCATAATAATGAATGGTCTATTTTCTCTTTTGTAATCCAGTTTAAGACCGGACCAGCTTGCCTTAAATAAATCAGACTCAAATGCGATTTTTTAGGTGCAGGAGACGATCACAGGCTACGAAACATAGTACGGTAGCCATCAGTGCAGTTTTATTGGAGATTCGATTCAAAACTTGAATCAAAAGAGCTGAATAATTGCATTTGTGAGTAAATAAACTGGAACTAATATACAGCCTAAAACCTTGAAATGCCGATTCTTAAGTAAGTATAGCTAATTTAATATGAGCGTTTCGGAAAGTATTAGCTTCAGCGCTATCTCACTCTGAATGAACAGCAGTCGAGCCAATATACCTCAAAATTCCAAGCTGATCCATGAAAGTTCTTGTCGTCGACGATATAGGGTATTCGTGTCACTATTATGCACGATTAGTGGAGAAAATAGGCTTTCCTGTAGCTACAGCATCCTCGGGTTTTGAAGCTCTGAACTATCTTCAAACAGATAACGAAATCCACGTCGTACTGACCGATCTGGTGATGAGTGGTATGGATGGAGTCGACTTATTCCAGAAGGCACAACTGGTAGAACGCTATTCTGATAGTGGTGCTGTTCCTGCTCCCCAGTTTATTTTGATGACTGCGTTCAGACCCGAAAAAAATTCTCCAGATCGAAATCTTCAGAGGATTCAACTCGCGAATGAACTGGGTTTTTCCAAAATTATGTTTAAGCCCTTGGATCAAGAGGAGTTGAAACAAGAATTGAAAGACATGTCGTTAAATGTCATTCACTCCTCTGCAGAAGAGTCACCCCTTGATTTATATTCTCCGACACAAAAGATTCGAGAATCAGTAAAAGAAATCATCGAAGCTGACAATAAAGAGGCTGCATCAGACTTTCTTCAAATTCTCATGGAACAAATTGAGAACTTGAAGAAATACTTAAAAATCGCTTGATGATCGTTCGCTTGTTGAGAGATCCAGGGTAATATTTCACTTTCGTCATCAATGTTTCTTTCATGGCCTGATTTGTCTGCCGTGGATTCTTTCCGGTGGTTTTGAATTTGTAAGTGTGCGCTATGGCAAAATGTGATCAGGGTTATCTGTGTGTCGTCTGTGGTCAGGAAGTAGAAGAAATCAAAGATAGCGGCCTCTACTTACGCTATATCATTGGCGAAGTGAAAGAGAACGAATTACAGGCGCAGCCCGAACATCACATTCGATGTAATCCTGCAATGGCGCAATTCATTATTGATAACGACTTTGAGCCTGTTTTAGCAGAGGGGCCATTTGATAAGCGTGAGCTTGATTCAGCTGAGGTCAGTCTCAGAGAGAAGTTAGTAACCGATGGCTGGAAAAGGTTGTGCGAAGTAAAAAGCAAGCAGCTTGCGATCAGTGATTTTCCATTAAAAATGCAATGAACTATTCAGAAACAACACCAGCATTTATTTGATGCTCATTAATTAATTTGTTTGATCAAGTGATTTTTCAACACCTGTCGTTCTGTGCAACGAGAGGTGTTTTTTTTATGCAACTCACCTTGTATCACGCACGCCGATCGCGAACATGAGCAACCTCAGACTTCAATCCTTTCTGCTGATTTTACTGAGGCCAATATGCCAGAAACCGTTCGTAAGGGAATCTTCATTCCAGCGTGGGTCATTGCTTGTGTTTTCTCGCCCATCATTGCGGGAGGAGTGGGGGCCATCACATGGACTGCGAAGACGTTACTTGAGCACAGCCATCAACTCATTGAAATTGATGAAAAGCTCGATTCCAACAAGGAGTTATTAATTGAAATGGTCAATTCACATGAAAGACGCATCAGTCGCATGGAAGATCGAGTCTTCGGGGAAAATTGATGAAAGAAATCACCAACGCCGATCTACCCGAATCACTGCTAAATAAGATGGAAGGCTTCAAACCCATTGATACCTTCAAATCGAATGGATGCAGTTACTCTCCAGACGAATTCGGCGGCGTGGATATTCGTCCTGCGTGCCACTTTCACGACTGGGCTTATCAACTGGGTGGCTGTAAAAAAGATCGTAAACGGGCAGACCAGGCTCTTTATCGGAACCTGAGAGCGTGCGACCTCTCGAAGTTTATGGCGGGGTTTTATTACCGTCGCGTTCGTTTGTTTGGTGTAGGTGCCTTCAGTTGGCATCGGGGAAAAGTCCCCAAAAATCCGTGGCATTATTTTTGGTTGTTTTGGGAGAGATATATTTCATGGTAAAAACACTCACTATGATATTTGTGCTGATGACAACTGTTATTGTGCAGGCGCAGGCGTTGGCGATCCGAACCATTGAACGACAATGCACGGCGAATGGATGTCGTGAAATCACAGGTACAGGCGCGTGTGCTTACATCGGGAACATCGACAATCGCTCTGTTTATCTCACAGCGGCACATGTCGTCAATGACGCGACTACAATCCGAATTGGCTATGGCGGGCAATGGTGGCCTGCCAAGGTGGTTTTTAAGCAATACACTGACAGCCTGGACTATGCCATTGTGGAGACGCGGGTGATATCAGCGCCCAAATGTTTTCACGTTGCCAGCAGTCAGCCGACAGATGGAATTGATGCAACGGCCTACGGCTACTCACAGGGCATTTACAAACTGCGAAGACTGAAAGCAAAAATCAGAGTCAATCGGAACGGTCGCTATTTCTCCAAAATGGTAGCGCAGGGCGATTCAGGCGGGCCGATTTTGGCCAACGGTCAAGTAGTAGGAATTATCAGCGCGATCGTACCCAGTCGAAGCACAACCATTTATACCGATTCTGTCTTGATCAGATCAGAAATTCTCAGGATTTACGGAAGGATGCCCGCTTGCCGGGGATCGTCGATTGTAGTTTCTCCACCGCAAAAAACCGATCCCCCCATTCCTAAGGACAGTCAGGAAATCGTAGCCTTGAAAGGTGAGATTTCCAAACTCCGCGAACAGTTGGACCGACTTTCAAAAACTGAAATCCCGGTCCAGATCATTGGTTCTGACGATCAGGTTTTAAGCGAGCAGACATACCCGCTTGGATCACCGATCAAACTCAGGTTTAAAGCCGTTAAACAAAGTGAGGCTAAGTAATGCCAGACGGCGATATTTTAGAAGTTGAGATCCCTGTAGAGGGTGAAGGAGAAAAGGAGATGGCTGTAGACTTATCTGATAATGTTGCCAACCACATGTTGACGCAACTCATGCAGACGGGAACTGTCGCACAGAATAACTTTGTGACGGTTCAGAAAGTGGTCGATTACGATTACCTGGAAAACAAACGAATGGTGACCCTGGATGAAGCGGTCGGCATTCGTGAGGTTCAATCCAAGGTGAATCCCGGCGGACCGGCTGCTGCATAATGGCCGAGTCTCTGGAAGAACTGATCAGGCAGAACAATGAATTTCATAACAGCCTGATCAAACAAAACAACGAGTTAGACCGTGCGTTCCAAAGTGGGACGCTCGGTCAACTTGTGCATTCATGGAGAGCAGATGATGACGGAGGAAACGAAACCACTGACGTGGAAGGAGCGAATCGCGAAACACTTCTGGTCAATCAAAGTGGGGGAACGAGCGGAGAACCTGAGGCAGGCCAGCCACCGATTTAACAACGTGGAATCTCTGGTGATGTCCACACGCGAAAAGCTGTTGGGAAAAGAAATCGTTGATAACAATCGTCCCGAGGGCGAAGAAATGCACATAGGCGATGATAACCGGGTGACGCACCAATACATGCCACCACAAAACAACACGGCGGGAACTCTTGCAAAGCTGACACTTGGGGCTGGACTGATTGCGACGGGTTTAGGCGTGCCGGTTGGAGGCTGGTTAATTGCGGACGCATTGAAATCAAAGCTAGCACCAGTAACAAATCCAGTAGGAACCGATTCCGACACGCTGTTTGATTTGGAATTGGTTGAGTAAAAGATGAGAAAATACCTCCCGGAATCGCATTACAATTGCATGGAATTATGTTAACCTGCTTTTTGAACAGGTGCTGCGAATATGATATTTTGGCAGTAGAGGCTGTGGAAGCAGTCTCGTCAGGTAATGCCCGATATATTGGTGTGCGGTTGGAACCAAAAAACGACTTCGTTCGTGAGGGAACAGGGCTCCAATCCGACGCACTCTAGGGGAGCGAGTCATGGAAAAAACACTGATCGCTTGGACTGATGCAACATTCAACCCCTGGATGGGATGCACGAAAGTCAGTGAAGGGTGTCGAAATTGCTATGCGCTGACTTTGACAAAAAATCGCATGGGTCTTGATCTTTGGGGAAACGCGCCTCGACAGGTGACAAAGGCACCTTGGGAAAATGTCAGGAAGTGGAATACGAAAGCTGCCAGCGAAGGAAACTTATGGAGAGTCTTTTGTGCTTCGCTTTGCGACATTTTTGAAGATCATCCTGTAGCAAATGAAACACGCCCAAAAGTATTTGAGCTGATGAAAAAAAATTCGTGGCTTCATTTTCAAGTGTTGACCAAACGGCCTGAGCGAATCGCTAACAACCTTCCCGACAACTGGGGAGACAGTGGTTACCCGAATGTGTGGCTCGGAACTTCCATTGAAGATATGCAAGTTGCGGAGCGTGCGGATCTACTGAGAAAAATTCCGGCTGTTCTAAGATTTATCAGCTATGAACCAGCGCTCGGATCTCTCACAGATCTTGATCTCTCCGGGATTGACTGGGTGATTTATGGAGGTGAGTCTGGCCCCGGTCATCGACCAGAGGATAAGCAGTGGGCAAGAGATATGTGGAAAAAGTGTACTGATTCTGGAGCCGCATTCTTTCACAAGCAATCTGCCGGGCATCGCACTGAAATGGGAATCGAATTGGACGGCGATCTCATTCGTCAGTTTCCAACTCCCAGAGAGTATGATTTTTCGATACCATTTCGAAGTTTGGGATCGGGAATGATAGTGAGTTCGCGTGTGTAAATCATGATTGGATCAAAACCAATCATGTACCCTTACGCGTTACAGGCTTTTTATGGACCTTCCCACTGCATTCCCCATCCTATTTAAGTAATTAACGCCGGTTAGAGAACAGGTCATCCTACGGGGCCCATAACTCAGAGACCGCGGGTTCAGCTTGATCACGCATGCCTGCATGCACCTCATGACAAACAGGAATTTCCTTTTAAAATATGTAATGAATGTCGTTTGAGACCGATTTCCAGTTTTGAAAAGGAATGTGACATGCCTCATTTTATTGTTTATCTTGCTCAAGAAAAAAATCATCGCCCTGTAAAACGTCTTGACCGGGAAGCGCAAACACATATCCTGGCAGCAAAAATGGTCGAAGCAGAGTTTCCGGATCTTGTCGTCAGTTCAGTGCTTGTGAAACACGAACCCATTTCTGCTTGTGCCCGCTGTGGTGCGCCCATCTTCAAAGGCGATTATCACAAAGACCAGATCCGTCAACGTTATGGATCAAATCGCTGTCTGGATTGTCTATAAAAATTAATTTGAGAATAAATATGAAATTCAAAGACCGCATCAAAAGTTTTCGACGCATTCAAGCTTCTCAACTGAAACGCAATCTGAAGAACTGGCGAATTCATAAAGAAACACAGGAAACAGTATTGCGCGCGATTCTGAAAGAAGTGGGGTTTGCTTCTGCATGTCTGGTGCGAGATTGTAAGAATGGAACATTCGAAATCATTGATGGTCATTTACGGGCCGATATCGCTGAAGAGGAAAAAGTTCCCTGTTTGGTTTTGGATGTAACGAAACCCGAAGCAGAGAAAATTCTGGCGACATTCGATACTGTCACATCAATGGCAAATACGGATCAGATTGCATTGGACACTCTGATTACTTCGGTTTCTACTGATTCAAAGGATCTGCAGGAACTGCTCGATTCTCTGTCGAGTGTCAGTTCTGATGTTATGGAAAAGATCGAAGGCGAAGATGAATCGCATCTCTTGACGGATTCTTTCAGTGTACTGATTGATTGCAAAGATGAATTTGAGCAGATTGCACTCTTAAAGCGATTAAAAAAAGAGGGATTCGTATGCCGATCGTGGATATCATAAGAGAGTCTCAAGTCATCCGCAGTCCTCGTGTGATTCAACTGGAGGGTATGTTTGGCATTCCAGCCGAAAAGACAAGCCGAGTTGCGTGGTCGGCAAACCTGCCTCTGGAACAGTTTGCGTGGAACATTGGATTGATCGTCGGTCCATCCGGCTGTGGGAAGACGACTCTTGCCAGAGAACTATTCAAAAATGATTTAATCGATGGTTTTGAATGGTTCCAGAAGAAAAGTATCATTGATGCTTTTCCCAGAGAAATGGGAATGAAAGAGATTGCTGCCCTGCTCTCTTCGGTCGGATTCTCATCACCTCCAGGCTGGTTAAAGCCTTATCATGTGCTTTCGAACGGTGAACAGTTCCGAGTGACGATCGCCAGGGCTTTGGCCGAACCATCAGACATCGTCGCCATCGATGAGTATTCTTCGGTAGTGGATCGGACCGTAGCGCAAATCAGTAGTTGCGCCATTGCAAAAACAGTTCGGAAAAGAAAACAGAAATTCATAGCCATCACTTGTCACTACGACATTATAAACTGGCTTGATCCCGATTGGATCTACCAGCCAGCCACGGATGATTTTCAGTGGAGGTGCGAAAGGCAATCGCGACCCCCAATCTCTCTCGAAATTATTAACGTGCATCGAAGTGCGTGGGAATTATTTCGGAAACATCATTATTTAGATGGATCGATTCATAAATCCGCGAACTGCTTTATGGCTTTAGTTGAGGGCCAACCTGCTGCTTTCACCGCGGTGATACATTTTCCGCACAAAACAGCCTCTTCCTTCAGAGAACATAGAACAGTCTGTCTCCCGGACTTTCAAGGGGCTGGCATTGGTCATGCATTAAGCGAATACGTAGCCTCTCTCTATGCTTGTAAAAAAAAATATTCCAGTGTTACCGGCCATCCAGCCATGATTTACCATCGTGCAAAATCCAGGCTCTGGAAATTGATTCGCAAACCGTCTTCTGCAAATCGCCAGGATGGATTCGATAGAGAGGGTAAACATCGAAAAGCATCCAGTCACGGAAGAATCACAGCCAGCTTTCGCTACATTGGTCCGAAACGAATGAAAGAAGCAAAGCGATTTGGTCTGATTTAAGTATCGATCAATGTGCTTTGCTTAGACTTACCATGCAGCACAACGTTTCCAGGCAGTATGGCTTCGAAAGGCTTCCGCAGAAGAGACACCCGATTGTGAGCCACGCGTCGCACATTGTTTCAGCATCAAATCCTGCAAGGGGGAGAAGCTGGTGTCATTGCCTCGTTGCAGTTGGCTTTGATGACAATTGAGCATAGCAAGCTTAGTGTCGACAAATTCGCTGATGTCGATATAAAAATGGGGTTCGAATTGCGTCATGTTAACGGTGTCCAGCCACCAGAGAGCAGGTGGACTTTTCACGGCAGGTGAATGCGTTTGATTCCCAGTCGAGGCACTGAACCAGGTCGCTGCTTCGGTGATGACAGAGGCGGCACGATGATCTGCATGGTAGTCTGATTGTGAATGTGCCAATACGAGCGTCGGTGAAAACTGACGAATGATTTCCGTTAATATGCGACGCTGCTCTAAACAGTCAAACAGGGCACCATCCGGGCTATTACCAAAGAAGAGATCGGCACCGAGCACTTTTGCAGCCATTTGCATTTCCTGTTGCCGAACTTCGGCCAGATTATCAATCGGCGGTTCTGGCTGTCCTTTATCTCCCTGGCAGAGCACACAAATTCCAATGGTAGCCCCTTCTTGATGAGCGCGTGCCAAAGTACCTGCACACAATAGCTCTGCATCATCAGGATGGGCGACAACGGCAAGAATTCGTTCTTGTTTGAAATTTAACTTCATAGCTCTAGATAAAAGTCCTGTTGTGAATTGCCTGGGTTGAAACTACCGCAGACGAATCTCGGGAGGTTCGGCAACATATTCCGCGACAGTCATATTAACATTCAGTCTTGTTCGTAAAAGTGAAGCCGGGCAGGCACTGGTCACCGGGCCATGCAAAACCCTGCGTATGACAGAACTTTGCCAGAGACGGTTGCAGTAGAAATGCTGTTCCCGCGCTCCCAGAATTTCTTGCATACCAACAGTAACTGCCCGCCAGGGGATAATGGAAATTTCACCGCCAACGGTTACTGAATTGATGGTCCTGGTTTCGCGAGTTAAGTCAAGAATTCGAGTGGGTAACTGAGCGTATGTTTCAGCAGACATAGTTTGATCTGGTTCGGGTGGTTCATTAAAAGCAATATGCCCATTGATCCCAATTCCTCCAAAACAGGCATCGACACCTCCCCGTTGATCTATCAATTGTTGAATCGCTTCCACATCATTTGGATCCGGGCAGATTCGATTTTCGGGCAGAGGCGCCAATTCCGGATTCAATAAATCATAAAATTTGCGATTCATATATCCGCGAAAACTGAGGGGATGGGATATGTCAACCCATTGATCATCGTCAGTCAGATACTCATCCATGTTAATCAACATGACTTCTCTAATCGAGTATCGCCTCTCATTCAACATTTCAGCCAGGATGGGATATTGATCTACCGGGCCGACGGGAACGATTAACGTTGCAGGATGACCTTTCGATTTTGCTGCTTCGATTACCTGTAGTATTGCTGTTGCCATATGCTGGGCGATTTCCGGCATATCTTTTACAATAGAGAGATTGACCGTTGTTTCCTTGGCCAACATATCACCGCTGATTTTGAGATAATCGGGGAATTGTGTGGTCATTGTGTAGAGTGTACTTTTACTTTGAGGAATGATTCCGCTTTGATATGTTTATTTCGTCATGAAAGCTTCTTAATATAACATAATACAAAATGCCAGCGTGGTATATTCAAAACGGATGAACTTATAATAAAGCCATCAGACCAGTATTAGGTCCAGGCGACAATGCGATTTAATATTTTAATACGGTAATAAACCATCTTATCCTGACTAAAGGAATTCACAATGAAATTGTTTCTGGATAGTGCCATCACAGATGAGATTAAACATGGCCTTGATTATTGGGACCTGGATGGGCTTACAACCAACCCCAAACATATCAAAAACTCTGGCAAACCATTTCTGAAAGTCATTGAAGAGATTGCAGAGTTGTTTGCTGGTACCGAAAAACCTGTGAGTGTTGAGGTCGATCCCAATATTACAGATGCCGATCAAATTATCGAACAGGGTATCAAACTTTCCAAAATGTCTCCCAACTTCGTAATTAAAGTGGGTGTCAGCGAGAATGGATTTAAGGCGATTCGCGAACTGACGAAAGAGGGAATTCGAACGAATGCAACGCTCGTATTTTCTGTCGCACAAGCATGGCATGCAGCGCGCGCGGGTGCGTATTTTATTAGTCCCTTTATTGGATGGAAAGAGACCTACGGCGATTCAACAACGACTTTTATCATGGAAGTTGCTGAAATGCTGGAACGACATCAATACGATTCAGAAATCATCGCTGCGGCAATTCGCAATGGTCGGCAAATTGCAGATGTTGCCCTGGCGGGAGCACATTGTGTCACCGCGGGACTCTCAGTGTATCAGGAAAGTATGCAAAATCCTTACACGGTTCATGGGGAAAAAGTCTTTCAGGATGCCTGGGATGCGACGCCGAAAAATTAACGGCCACTATTTGGCTTAAATATATTACAACTCTTTTCTAGGTCTCAATCAGATCAGGATTTCGTATGGTTATCGTTAAGAATAGAAGTGCCGGAATCATTACAGATGGTTTTCTCTGGTATTTTTTATGCCTCTTTCCCTGCTTGATTGTACTTTCCAGTAATGAAGGATGGGCGTCTACCCGATCAGAAAAACCGAATGTCATTATCATCTTTACAGACGATCAAGGATCAATAGACCTCAATTGCTATGGGGCAAAAGATTTGATAACGCCTCATATGGATTCTATTGCCAAAAGAGGAATTCGTTTCACGCAGTTTTATGCCGCTGCTCCGGTTTGCTCTCCCTCGCGTGCTGGCCTGTTGACGGGAAGAATTCCGCGACGCGCTGGCGTGCCTGGAAATGTATCTTCACATCATGGAAAAAGTGGAATGCCTGCGGAACAGGTTACGATTGCCGAAATGATGAAGCAGTCAGGATATCAGACAGGCCATGTCGGAAAATGGCATTTAGGCTATACACCCGAAACGATGCCAAACGGGCAAGGCTTCGATCAATCGTTTGGTCACATGGGAGGGTGTATCGATAACTATTCGCACTTCTTTTATTGGAATGGTCCGAATCGGCACGACCTCTGGAATAACGGAAAAGAAATCTGGCATGACGGCGAATTCTTTCCGGATCTCATGGTGAAACAGTGTCAGGGTTACATCAAAAAATTTCAAGACAAACCATTTTTTCTTTATTGGGCAATCAACGTTCCGCATTACCCCTTACAGGGAACGGAGAAGTGGAGAAAGAAGTACTCACACCTCCCTGCCCCGCGGAGTAAGTATGCGGCCTTCGTTTCGACTATGGATGACTGTATTGGAGAAGTGTTAAAAACACTTGATGAGCTCAAGCTTCGTGAAAATACAATCATCATTTTTCAATCAGACCACGGACACTCACAGGAAGAGAGAACCTTCGGCGGAGGTGGCAGTGCGGGACATTTTCGCGGTGCAAAATTTAGTCTGTTTGAAGGAGGGATTCGAGTGCCAGCTATGATTTCCTGGCCCGGGTCTATACGAGAAGGTGAAGAACGACATCAATTAGCCACTGGTTGTGACTGGTTGCCAACGATTGCCGAATTAGCGGGTGTCCCACTTCCACAGCATCAACTCGATGGAAAAAGTTTGAAAACTGTGATCGATTCCCCACAAGCGCAAAGCCCTCACAGCGACTTTTATTGGCAGATTGGGAAAAGCTGGGCGGTCCGAAAAGGGGATTGGAAATTACTGGGTAACCCCCGCGACACAAGTTTAAAAGGCCAGCTTACGAAAGAGGATCGTCTATTTCTGGTTGATCTGTCAAAAGATATTAGCGAAAAACAAAATCTTGCTGCCCGCTATCCAGAGAAGATCGATCAACTCAAAAAAATCTATGACCGGTATCAAAGATCGCTCTCAGAATAAAAAAATTTGGAATAAGAAATTCAGTATGAACCAGCCAGATCAGCAACAAAATCGATCAAAAGCAAAATCGTCAAGTTGGACCATTTGGATTGTGGTTTTCCTGGTCTTGTATTTTGTTCTGCAATCGCAGCAAGATCAAAAAAAACTGCCGAACCAACAGAGAGAAGTAGTTCAAAAAGATAAGTCTATCTCGACTTCCGGGGAGCCGACGGGGGCTAAAGCAATTCCCGCATCGAACGAAACGATCCATCAAACACAAATCAAAAAAAATAAGGGCGCACTTCACCCAGGCTTCAAGCAACAGGCCGACTCCGGTACTTCACAAAAGAAGACACAGCCCATAACAACATCTCCCACAAAAGCGAAACTGACTCCCGCGAACTCGAATCGACCTCCACCCACTGACTCTTCCAAATCAACGGCTAAGTCTCAACCAGAATTAGGGCAACTTCGGGAGTTAGGGGGTAAGGTCTGGGAATCAGCCGCTGGGTTAAGGTACGGTCCCGGGAGTCAGGAAAAACATCGGTTACTGCATATTATGCGGCATGCCGAAGATCAGCCAAATAGGCCCGGTAAACATGGCGTTTTTTTGGGAGATGGGGAGCGAAAAAAAATTCTGGCGTTGATTGATGAAGCCTATCTAAAAGCACTCAAAGGGGGCCGGAAAGTAGCAAAAAAACAGGAGGGAAATCGCGTTGTTTATACAGTGGATATGGGGCGACGTATTGGGTTTGTCGGAGGGAAGGTTGGAAATAAACAGGGGAAACCCGCTGCCTCTAAAATAAGGTTGGTTCTGGAAGGAACCAATGTGATTACAGCTTTTCCACTGTAAGGGAAGGACAGGAATTGAATTCATGTACTATATTGGGACGTGTCCTTTTTGTGAACAAGGGAATCTGGGAGTTCGTATCTGTAGCAAAACAGAGCATGCAGTTATTCTGTGTGATGAGTGCGATGCACTTTGGGTTTCACCGGAGATTACAGAAAAACCTGTTTTTCTCGAAGAACCGAATCTCCCCTGCCCTTATTGCCTGGGAAATTTGATGGACGCTCCGGCTCGCTGGGCCAGTCTGGGAGAAATTTTTATGAGAGGCTGGATCTCTACGATCAAAGGAGAAACGGATTAACTTCACACGGAATGATTGAATTAGAATTCAATCTCCAATGTACGTTTCTCCTTGAGAATCTTGGATTCAATTTTGATCGTATCGCGCGTAGCCGGGATTGTTGAACCGGGAACTTTGACTATTAATTGAGCGAAGCGCTTCTTGACAATTAAATAGCCCCCCTTCTTGACTGGATTGATGTCACCGACAGCATTGGAAGAAAATGTGGAGTTTGGCCATCGGACGTCCCAGGGGATTGCCTGGCGGTGATTATCGGTCCCCAGTACAATTCCTTTGAGATCAGAAGCACGATACCGCTTTGATTTATAAGTATATGGAAGTTTGACCTGAATAAAGATCAGATAGTCCTCATTCAGATCTGGATCTTTAGGAACGGTCCAGGCTGTGAAACTCCCGGCAGTGACCGCATTTCCCTTAGGTTTGAATTTAAATTCTCCTCCACCACCGCCCTTACCATCACCATCATCTTCCCCTTCCCCTTTTCCAAGAAGGGACAGGATGTCTTCTTCAATCTCTTTGAGTGTCGATTCATTTTCTCCAACCATCGTCTTGACCGGCTGCATGATGTTAAATTCGGTTGTTTTTCCTCCCGTTTCTTCATCAATGCGAGTATCCAGCGGGCCATTCAGAACAATATTTTCTTCGTCGTCCAGGTTGAGCAGCGTTGAGATATCGTCGTTTCCTGGGAGGCCACCTACGATGACAATCGCCATGACCGTCAGTAGGGTGGAGTGAAAAAGAAAAGAAATGACCCAACCTGCAGCCGTAAAACTGGCCAGCCAAAGGATGACCTTCTCTTTGAGAGAATAAACAGGTTCTTCCTCTTCGTTATCTTGCGTCTCAGCCTGCGCGGAAAAATTCCTGTCTTTGCTGGGAGTGCTCAAAGTTGAGTCCGTCACGATTTGAATAACGGACTTGGTTTGATTCGACATAGAAATCGTCGCCGATTGGGAAGAACTGGCCTCCGGCTTGAGAAAACAAGCGTTATCAGACCGTTCTGTTTTATTCAAATTCATGAGGCACAATCCTATATCATGCTTGAGCAGGAAATGAGGATGGCCCGACAAGGTCTTTTCTGTATCACTAATTACGTGTAATTATATAACGAATCAACTAGAAATGGATTCTTTTTTTCCGTAGAACCATAAGATATACATCAAAACGGCAAACTAGTCATGAAAATGACTCTAACTTCGAAAAAATGCTCCTTTGGTTGCTCTCTTTAAAAAAAACAGATCCAGTCTTAAGTCAATTCTAAACAAGAACTCGATGGAGCTCCTGAACGGTTGTGATCCCTTCAAGTACTTTCGCTTTACCCGATTCTTCCATTGTAGTCATTCCTAAGCCAGATGCCATCTTTAATATTTCTGCTTGCGAATCGCCTCTGAGTATTGCTTCCCGTAGGTCCCCTTGGATTCCAAGCGTTTCATAAATACCAGTTCGACCCAGATACCCCGTATGAAAACAGTGTTCGCAGCCAGTCCCTTTAGAAATTTTAGAATCGCTTAAATGGTCTGAATTGATTCCCAGATATTCACATGCCCCGGCATCGGGTTGATAAGGGGCTCGGCATTTTTCACAGACTCGTCTGATGAGACGCTGAGAAATAATGCCTTGTAAACTATCCGTAATGAACATCGAGGGAATACCAAATTCTCTGAACACATCAATTGCAGCAACGGCATCATTCGAGTGCAGGGTTGAAAGAACTCGGATACCTGTCAGTCCGGCCCTCACGGCAATATGTGCCGTTTCTGAATCTCGGATTTCGCCAACCATAATGACATTGGGATCCTGTCTAAGAACACCCCTCAAAGCGGCAGCAAAACCAAAACCAATTTTAGGATCAATTTGTATTTGATTGGCTCCTTCAATTCGACGCTCAACAGGGTCTTCTATGGTAGCAAGACTCATCTCTGGTTGGTTCAGATAATCCAGGCAACTATAAATAGTTGTACTTTTTCCAGACCCGACTGGTCCCACACTCAAGACCATTCCATATGGTGCATGACAATAGCGGGTTATATCTGCTGCCTGCTCTTCACTGAGTCCTAATTCACTGAATTCAGTAAAACGCTTATGGTCTGGCATTAATCTCAATACCAATCGCTCACCATGAATTGTAGGACCAGATCCGACACGAATATCACGTCGATTCTGCAACGTCTGATTATTAATATGACCATCCTGAGCAACCCGTCTTTCGGTAATGTCCATATTGGCTGCTAACTTAAGTCTGGAAATCACTGAAGCAGCTGCGTCCTTGGGAAGCTGGATGATGTCATGCAACATGCCATCCACTCGCAGGCGAAGTCGAAGACCATCCTCCAGTGGATCCAAATGGATATCTGTTGCCTGTAATTGAAAAGCCCGTTCCATCAATAAATCAACAAGTGGACCAGGGCCTACGACATCGACTAATTCTCTCAGTTCTGCCTGAAGTGCTTGCTGGCGACTTTCGTTATGGTTTTCACTTTCTGCTGGCTTGTCTGACATTTCATCAACTCTTTCTGTCCTAACAATTCGTTCTCAAGGTGAGTTTGTCTGAGTGGGAACAAGATTTTGCTCAAACCTTTAGATAAGTTTAAATAATCCAATTCCACCCAGGATGAGGCTGCAAATTAGAACCATCACTCCCATAATTCGTAAATTTTTTCTGCGATCTTTCAGGGCGGTGGCCCCAAGAAACAGACCTGCTACAGAGAACGCGATCGTGGCTGCCAATGTGACTTTAGGATCAACGGCTACATACTCACTCATATAAAGGATATAGCAAGCTATGGCAGATAAAACGGCCACAATTCCCAAAAGTATCGGCATGGAGAATACGCGCTGGCGTTCGATACGTTCTTTCTTCAAAGCCTGGCTTAAATGAGCAATCGCTTCTTCTTCAGTAGAAACGATGCACCATACCTTTTTGAGTCCGGAGATCTGCAGCACTTCTTCGACCATCTCACTGGTATTGAGTATGGCTGTTTTTCCACCTGCTTCATCAACCAGCTTCCAGACTTGAATGACTACAGCAACAAGAGAACTGCTGATATATGTCAGTTTTGTTAAGTCTATAATGACAGAGGGACTCTTATGATCTTTGAGTTCCAGAAGCAAAGAATCACCCAGAGTTTCTAGTTCATTCCATGCGGATTCATTTAGCTCAGGAAGAAGCTGAATCTTGAGAAATTTGTTGAACGAGGTAATATGATAAGGAACTTCTTGGGTAGCCATAAACCAATCTCCAACTTATCTCGGTACATTCAGAAGCCGAGGGCCCTGTAATCACTCAATGTTCTATCATTGAATACTGGCTTGGTGTTTCTGTCTAATATCCGTGATGAATACGGAATTTAGTCCAAAATACCAATGCAGCTCGTTTTTACCTATCTCAATTCAAAACAAAGTACAGGATTTGGTAAGTATTTCCAGTGAAACAAGTTTGCATCATCATATGTTAACAAATCCCAGTAGGCTTCTTTATGAATACAGAGTAACAAGGGTTCAATTGACCACTTTTTTGAGTAGATCAGGCAAGTCTGTAACTGTGAAATGGGAATCGAATCTCAGAAATGCTTTGAAGATTACTACTTAATGTATGATGAAAAGTTGATGTTATGTCAAGTTTTCTGAAGGTAGCGATTGTATCTGCCAGCCAAGTTACAAAGGTCAAACAGTTAAATACCAACCAGTTAGATGAAATTCAGTTTGACTATGCTTTTTAAGCGTATTTATAATTAAGAAATAACCGATTTCACAAAATAGGTTGTTTTTGCGCACAGGTTATCTGTAGTATTTTATTAAGCATGTCAGCATGAATTGAAAGATCCAGGTCTGAGGGCTTGTATTTATAGCCTTCAATACAGGAATGGTGATCAATCTTGTTTTATTCTCTAAGGAGAATAAGTAGGGAAAAACACTTCTTATATTCTCAGCCTGGGATGATGTGCATAGATATAAACTAAAAAATTACACATAATCAGTCAGAATAACAGAGTAGATTTGCGTCTCTTTCAAGACTCAGGAATTTAACAATGACCCTTTTTAGTAAAATCCTGTTGGTGCTGGTACTTTTTGCTAGTATCGCTTTTATGGGATTTACCGCAGTCAGCTCAGTTGGTGGCCCCAACTGGTACAGAGAAAAAGATGCGATGACAGACTATTTGTTTGAGTATCAGCCTGGTGAAAATCCTATATGGGCTGTGAAGACGCGAAGAGCGGGTGAGCAGATTTCAACATCCCCCGTTTTAGCGAAAGTGATTGTTGCCGCCCAAAAACATAAAATTCAACAACAAAATGAAAAAATCGAGCAAGCCACCAAGACAATTGCTCCCCTTGAGAAAGCAATCAAGAATTGGAAACAGATCAATCAGGTCGATAGCGAAGCCATGAACCTGATGGCAGAGGATTTGAAAGGAAAAATTTTGGCGCTGGATTCTGAAATTACTCAGCTTGCCAATGAAGGAATCAAGATCAGCCAACAAACTCTGGAAGTCAATCAGCAGGCAGCAGAACGAAGAGCAGATGTCTTTCGCCTGCAAGATCAGATTGAAGAAATACGGAATGAGAAATACTTAACTCAGGAACAACAAAAAACGCTACGAGATTATATTGCCAGAATCGAAGGTAAAGTACAGCGCCTTCAAAGACAAAAAGAGTCACTGCAGAAAGCAACTGGCAATAGCTACGAAGAGAACGTCTCAAAAAAATAATTAATTTGATGTTATCAATGTCAATGGTAGATGAATTGAAATTGGATAACACAAAAACTTGTCATTTAATATAAGTATCAGGAGCGATTAGATGTCGTTTGTCGGCAAAGTACTGGTCGTCGTTCAGGTTGTGCTCAGCATTTGTTTCATGGGCTTTGCAGGGGCTGTGTATACAGCTCAAAGTAATTGGCGCGCAAAGAGTGCGCAATTTGAGGAAAATGCTAAGAACCTGCAGAAAAATATGACCGACCTGGAGTCTGAGTACGGTAATTATAAAACCGAAACAACTCAGAAAATTAATGAATCTCTTACCGCTGCACAAACAGCCAAAGCGGCCAATGATGCACTAAAGGCACAGAACAAATCGTATCAGAACCAATTGGAAACGGTTCGTGCTGAGAGAGACACCTCAGTCGCACAAGCTGAAACGACTGGAGAAGAAGCAAGCTTTCGGCGTCAAGAGTCCAGCAGACAACGGGTTGTGAATAAAACTCTGCACGACACGGTCAATGATTTAAGATCAAAGATCAAAAGTCTGGAAGACACTATTTTTACGCAGTCAATTCGTGAAAAAAATCTCATCGCCAAACACAGTAAAGTTCTTAATGAGCTGAAATACCTAAATAAGATCGTTGCTAATCTGGGTGTAGATCCCAAAGACCCAGCCATTGCGGGAATGAGATCAGCACCACCTGCAGTCGAAGGTTTGATTCTCAATACGAAAAAAGATAAACAGAACGGAACAAAGTTCGTTGAAGTTTCATTGGGAAGTGATGACGGCCTCAGCAAAGGGCATCAATTATTCGTTTATCGCTTTGGCACTAAAGAAAATGGAAATCGTCCTAAATATCTGGGAAAAATTGAACTCGTATATGTCGATCCTGATAAAGCTGTCGGGACTGTTATTGACGCCGCAAAGAATGGCGTGATTGAGAAAGGTGACCATGTCAACTCGAAGCTCTAAAACTAAAGGAAAAGCTCCTGCAGGAGAATCGGGAGGCCCCGATATTTATGTAGGACTGCTGTTCGTTTCATTAATGGCCCTCGCTATTGGAATTGCATTCCTCGTAATGGAATTAGGCGCATATAACTTTGAATTGGGTGGTTAGCTGTTTACACGCTTTCATTTTGATAGCACTGCATTTCTTCTATTGCAGTGCTGTTTTTACAGGTACACATGATTCATAAACGTTTCATTTCTTATCTGTATCTGATCATTACATATCAGAACAGGTAATTACTCAGGCGTTTCAATTTCATAACCAGCGGCTTTCCAGCCGCTGAACCCGCCATCCATTGAGATGACTTGTGTATAACCCATTTTTTGCAGATTGTCAGCTGCCAGAGCGGAGCGAAAGCCACCGCCACAATAGAGAATCAACAAGGCAGTGGAATCCGGAATCTTTGATTCCACATCTCGCTCTATAATTCCCTTGCCGAGATGCAAGGCTCCGGGAATTCTCCCGAGATGAAACTCATGGTCCTCTCTCACGTCAATCAGGTGAAATTCCTCTCCTTGTTCTCTTCGTTTTTTTACATCTTGTACCGTGCATTCAAGGACGCGTGATTTTGCATCATCAACAATGTCCAGAAATAGTTTGGAATGATTCTTGGCCATAATGGTCCTTCATTGTAACAAGGGTTTAGCATTCACTGGAAAACAGGAGCGAAGAAATACGACACAAAAAACGTGTAGCAATTCTACAAACTACTATGAGATGAGTTGGCTCACTTCATTTCTCATATTCTAGCAGGAAGCCAAAAATGCTTCTATTGCCTGATTGACAAAAATGGGTGCTTCCATGGGTGACATGTGGCCGGTACCCGGCACTTCACAATATTCTGCATGTGGTAAGGATGAGCACATCAACTTCATGACGTCTGGAGATGTTAATCGATCTTCGCTTCCGACGATCAGTAAAGTTGGGATTCGAATCTCGGTTAATTTGTCAAAGTAATTTTTGCGTTCAGCCATACCTCGCTGGCTGGCAGCAATTCCCTCACGGTCCGTTGATTCGATCATACTTGTCAAACTCTTGGTAATTGTGGGAGAATCGTGTTGAGAAGCCTCACTTATAAGATTAGGAATCATAGACGATGAAATGGACTCCGGGCCGTGTTTCAAGACAAGGTCAACCATTTTTAAGCGTGTGGCAATGCCTGCATTGGAATCTGAGTCAGATCGCGTATCGCAAAGAATGAATGCCCGCAGACGTTCTGGGAAATGAGACCAAAATTCCCAGGCAATATATCCCCCCATCGAGAGGCCACAAAATATGACGGGCTCTACGATTTTCAATGAATCTAAGAGCGCATTCAGGTCATTCGCATGTTGTTCCATGCTAACCGTTCCCGGTGTAATTTCAGAATCACCAAAACCGCGTAAATCCGGGGCGATTACGGTAAAATGATTCTGGAACCAATCAATCTGTGCCTGCCACATCTGATGGTTTAATGGAAATCCATGTACAAAGAGCAGGGGAGGCCCCGAACCACTCACGCGGACGCTCATTTTGATTCCATTGACACTTTGATCCATCAATAGTTGGCCCATAAGAAGTCCCTTACATCCTGAATTCAGCCCGTCCATCTCAATAGTTGATAAGTGCCTGCTGTCTAATGACAAAAAACCTGTTATGGAATCTGGCTCAAAGCACGATGGATTCCTTGCTCTAAGGACTCCTTGGATTCAGAATCGACATTCCATACAACTTTTCCATCAATGCCAATGACCCAGACTTGAGGAATGGTGTCTGCATGAAATGCCATAAGTGAATCAAAGGCGCCATAACCATTCGGCCAGGTGATACCAGTATCTTTTAACCACTGTCGAATTTCGGGAAGTAATTCCTCATCGTCTGTCGTCAGTCCAATAAAAACAACTTTCTGGTCTTTGAACTTTTGGTATGTCTCGACCATGTGTGGTGCCTGTAAACGACAAGGGCCGCACCAGGTTGCCCAGGCATCGACAACAATGACTTTTCCCTGCAACTCATTATTTTCAGTTGGATTTCCATTCACCCAGCCTGCAGCCTGAATGGGTGGGGCGATATCTCCCACTTTCAGTTGTGCACGGTTTCCATTTGACTGAGGAGGACCAACCGTACTCAGGCTAATCCATGCAGAAAATATAGTTGCTCCAGCAATGACGAGAACAAGAGCCAGCAGAAAATCTTTTTTGACACTTTTATTAACCATGATGGTTCATTCGGCAAAATTATATTTTAAAGGAATCACTATAAATTGTAGAGCTCACTATATTTGTTTTGTAATTGTGCAATCAGGGGTTCGTGGGAAAGAGATTCTCCAGCCACGACTTCGACCAGACGATTTGCTCGATACAACTTACCTCGGCTATGAATATTTTTATTCAACCATTCCTTCAACGGAACAAAATCGCCACTTGCGATCAGTTTGTTGATATCTCCTAATTCTTTTTCTGCGGCATTGAAAAATTGGGCGGCATACATATTGCCGAGAGCGTATGTGGGGAAATAGCCAATCAATCCCGCGCTCCAATGCACATCCTGTAGACAACCATTGGCAGAAGTATCAGGTTTGATTCCAAAATATTCTACGAACTTCTCATTCCAGGCGGACTCCAGATCAGCCGGTTTTAAATCTCCTGAAATTAATGATTTTTCTAATTCAAAACGTAACATGATATGCAGGTTATAAGTCACTTCATCTGCTTCTACACGAATGAAGGAGGGCCGGACATCATTGATCGCCCGATAAAATTCTTCTTGACTAACATTACCTAATGCTTCCGGGAACAGAGCCTGAGCAGGTTGAAAAAAAACATCCCAGAACGCGCGACTTCGTCCCACCAGATTCTCCCACATTCTTGACTGAGACTCATGAATTCCCAGTGATGTGGAATGGCCTGAAGGAGTACCAAAATGCTCTTTTGGAAGTCCTTGCTCATAAATTCCATGTCCGGCTTCATGCAGCGTACCAAAGAAAGCACCGGGGAAATGGTGTTCGTCATACCGGGTCGTTAATCGACAATCTCCCGGTCCAAATCCACTACAGAAAGGATGCGCTGCAATATCCAACCGACCAGCGTCAAAATTGAAGCCAATTGCCTTTGCAGCAGAAATGCTGAATTCACGTTGTTTCTCGACTGGATACTTTCTTGTAAGAATAGAAATTTCAGGAGCGACTGCCGAATTGTTGATGGCAGAAACTAAAGAGACCAGCTCATCTCTCAATGGGAGAAATGCCTGTTCGATCATTTCAGAAGTAGCCCCTGGTTCATATTCATCGAGTAATGCGTCATAGGCACTCCTTCCCTGATAGCCTATCGCAGAAGCCTCTTCGCGTTTGAGGTCGATCATTTGTTCTAACCAGGGCAAGAAATCATTAAACTGATTTGCTTTTCTTGCTTGTACCCATGCATGGTGCGAAAGCGTGGCAACTCTTGAGAGTTCTTCTACCAGCCGACGAGGAAGCTTGGTAGCACGATCAAATTCATGACGGGCTTCTCGGACATTAGCCTGCTCGAATGAGCCTTCGGTAAAATCAGCGTTTGTCTCCAGCTCTTGTAGAAGGTTTCCAATTTCAGGATTGGTGGCTTGTTCGTGAACCATCCCTGCCAGCAATGCCAGTTGATTGGCGCGATGTTCGGATCCTAACGCGGGAAGATATGTTTGCTCATCCCATTCCAGTACCGCTGAACAGGATGCGAGTAAAGCAGTTCTCTTGAGCCGCGTCATTAATTCTTCATATGCTTTCGTGGAAGCATTCATCGATCGTTCTTTCTTCAGTAAAGAGACTCATTAACACAGCTTTATATTCACGAGAATGATTATGTCGTTGGGAAGTGGTACTTTGGGACAACGGGCAGCAGACTATTTCTAGACAATCGAATCAATCAATTCAATGTCTAGATAGAGAGAATCTATTCCCTATTCCTATGGAGATTCATCATCGTAGCGTCCTCCCATTTGGTAGAGGGGTAAAAATCGATAATAAACTTCCAGGCAAAGTGTGCTCAATGTTGTTGAGTAAAGACGCCCGCCGTAAGGGCCCCAGGGTGGACGCGGGTTCCAACTGCCCGCATTTTTGCCACGAGTCACCTGTTCTGAAATCAATAACTCGCGCAAGTCTTCATTCCATTCCCTCCAGGGATTACCACCATACTGATACATGGCTAATGTTCCATAATACCAGTAATAGAGGTTATATTCTGAGAGGCGTGGGGGCCGTTCTGCGATAAATTGGATAGCCTCTCTGCAGGAAGGATTATCCCTTCTAATTCCCAACATTTGTTTACAGAATAATGATTCAGCAGTCATTGCTGGTGTGGGAGGTGTTGAGGGTAAAACCATACGATAGGTCGCTAAACCGTTATTTTTCCCGAGGCTTCTCTCTTTCAAAAATTTCACCATCAATTGTTTTGTATCTGATGGAATGGGAATGCCGGCAATCTCCGCACTTTTTAAAGCCATCAACTGCCATCCAAACATACTCATATCGCTTTTCTGACCCTTAACGTACCGCCAGCCACCATCATAGGGGTTCTGATTTTCTACAATATAAGAGACAGCTCGAGCGATTGCTTCGCGCAATTTTGGATTTGATTTAGGGTCATTTTGTAACCCATAGGCTTCAGCCAGAGAGTAAGTTGCCATCGCGTGTGAATACATGCGGGCATAATGAGTTGCTTCACCGCCGAGAAAACCATTGGGTCTTTGTTGGCCAACCATCCATTGGATCGCACGATTTAAGTTTTCAGAATAGAGCCCTTCATCCTGAGTATAGCCTGCGCCCAGAAAAGACAAAATTGCCAATGCTGTCAATCCTGAATCAGCTTGCGCTCCCGCGTTACGTCGATCAATTCCCTGTTCGTCTATGCGAACCTTTCCTGCTTCAAATCGATCCGCATCCCAGAAACCGGCTTGTTCCTGATTGCTTGCCAACCATTTCAAGCTTGCTTCCACGGCCCTTTCAGATTCTTCAGTTCCACCAAAACGCTGGGCAATTTCTTTTCGTTTTGACAGATTTCTCAATCGATACGTTGCCGGAATATTGGCTTTCGTGCGATTGGAAACAGCATTGAAATTGGGACGATATGCGTCAGGTTGAGGCCCTTTACGATTGATGGTAAGAGGAACTGTGCTTCTCTCTGCCATCAATCGTTCTGAATTCGGGTTTGCTTTTCCTGTCGGTGTTTGTGGTAAAGATCGCTGAATCGATCCCTCAGACATGGAACGCTTCGTGCGAGATTTTGTTCGCGTAAAACGTGGTGCCGTTGGCGCCACGTTACTGTTATTAGATGCCGGCTTTCCTGTCTCAACACCTGTGACATCAATTTTGAGATTTGAAGGGGCCGGGCCCGTCCTTTTTCGAATCATTGTGTCCCGGGCAGTTCGTTCTAATTTGGATTGAGCGTCCGATTGTGCATTCAACGCAAGCGTTTTCTTTTCGTTACTGAAAGTGGGTTGGATTTTATCAACGGCACCAAGTGTCGATTGCCGTTCGATATTCTGGTTTGTTTGCCCTGTACGTATCATCTTGCTGCGAATATTAGATGTTGATGGTACAGAAACTTCAGCCCGTGATTCAGCAGTGGTATCAGTAATTTCAAGAGGGGCTTGCGACTGAATTCGTTTCTGACTGACACTTTGGACGGTCGCTTTCGAGGGAGTATTAGACAGATCCGCTTTGGAAACAATATCTGGCATCGGTAACTCGGAAATCTCCTGAGGTCGTTTTTTTTCAGGAGGAGCTTCTAATGGAGTAAATTCCGGCCTGGTCAAATCAATTCGGGACAATTTCTGCTTTTCAGAGTTAGTGAGCTTTTCCCAAACAGGTGTGTTTCCAGTCTGTTTGTTTTTTATCGTCTCAGTACTCTCAGCCAGAAGTTGTTTGAGTTCAATTTTTTCTTGTTCTGGTTGAGCTTCTGCTAAGGACTTCGGGGCAAAGTCTGGCCAGAATGTCACAACACCCAAAGAGAGGGAAAGATGAACGATAATAGAAAAAAGGAGCGCTTTTGATGAAGCATTTCTATCTCCCCAGCGAGTCACCAGCATTGATAATAAATGAATAGATGCAAAAATCGCTGCCAAGATTAATACACCCCAAAGGATCTGGTCAAATGAGATATCCCGACCAGCCAGCACTCTCTCTATGAAATTGTGGATTCGATTAGTCATAATGCCTATTCGTCTCTCAAACGATTGGTCAAAGAGACAGAACGTATTTTTACGCGGTGACAGATTTCTAAAATATTCATCACGTTCTGATAAGGGCCAGACGCATCACCCCTGATCACAACAGACTGACCTGGAAAATTCTGTTTTGCCAGTTCCAAACTGGCTTGTAATTCTGGCAGGCTTTTCTTTTCACCGTTTACTGAGATTTCTCCATCTTGTTGCACGTTCACAATGATATCATCGGGAAGATTTGTTAACGGCTTAGCATCGGTCACAGTAGGAAGTTTAATATCGTATTGACGTTCCATCTCCGTAAATTGTGTCCCGACCATGAAAAATATAATCAGCAAAAACACAATATCTATCATTGGTGTTAAATCGAGCTTGGGCTCTTCGACAGTACCCGTTTTTAACGGCATGAATCTATTCCTGAATTGAGCGACAGCGGTCCCGAAATGCCTCTTGCTCTATTGGTAAAACCTGACCAGCTATTATACTGTATTCGAAGACATGCCTCTGTATCAACAGGTGAATATTCTGAAGCCATCGACTATTATTCAGGACATTATATCACTAATCAGACAGGCAACCGTCGACTTTCCTCGGTGTTTCACATAGCATCATGAAAAATATCAACGTGCCTGGTCTATAATCCGATTCAGCTACAATCGAATCATTCTGTCAAAAGTCGTTTAAAAACACGATGTTAAGCAAATTATCATCCAGAATCTTTGAGCGCACTTCCCATGCGAGTCTCTCGTGTCCCGTTGCAGAGACCCAAGGTGAAAATCACGTGGGAACAAGTCTGGAAAAGGCGATTCTTCTCGCGAATTCAACAAGTTTGGACGCACCGTTCGTGGGAGTCATTTGGCTTTGGTGCTTTTCACATTTCTATTCGAGCAGTATCGAAATCCACCATTATCTCATTTTATTTAGTGTAACATGGTTATCCTATGCCGGTGATCGTCTGTTGGATAGTATTCGTATGCCCGCAGCGCTGGCTAAACCTCACCGGCATGTTTTTTCTACGATCTATTTCAAGCCTCTGATTTTCACCTGGGTGCTGGTAGCAGTTTTATCAATTCTATACCTGCTTCATTTTTTGAGTCGGGCCGAAATAGGGTGGGGCATTTGTTTGCTTGTCCTATTGTCGATTTATTTTCTGGGATGTTTTTATATTCCGCGTCTGGCAAGAGGTTTGCTCCCCAGAGAATTATTAGTCGGATTATTTTTTTCCTCTGCCACGCACTTTTTTGTTCTGGTTCAAATGAGTCACTGGAGTTTCTATTCTGTCTGGACCTTCGTTTGTTTTATGAGTTTATGTAGTTTGAACTGTCTTTTGATTTCCCGCTGGGAACTTTCATCTGATAAGCAGGTAGGTGAAATTACTTTTTTTACGACGAAACCAGATCAAATGCATCGGCTTCGCCCGGTATTAATATTGTTTATTGGTATGCAAGTCATCGCCTGCAGCACTGTAATATTTGCGGGTCGCATACCCGTATTTGAAATGTCTGTGCTGTCGAGCGCGATTTTGCTGCTGGTGTTGGATCGATCTTCTCTGGGCTCTCATTTAAAACCGGTGTTAGCAGATTTTGCATTATTTACTCCTTGTGTTTTTCTGAGTTTGGTATGATGAACTTTGATCGGATTGCACCTTATTTCAAACGATTGGAAAAAATTGTCTTTAACAATTTGATGCAACAATGTAGGACAGCACATCTAACTGCTTTACCTGGCGTGAAGAAAGTGGCATTAGTCGGTGAAGGCGATGGAGATTTTTTAATTGAATTACTGAAACGCTGTGATTGTGAACAAGTACATTATATTGATTCCAGTCAGGCAATGCTCAAGCTTGCTAGAAATCGGTTGCAGGAACACTCTGAAGAGGCAGTAAAACGAGTCGAATTTTTCCATCGCGATTTAATATCTGAATCCATGCCAGATCAAGACTATGATTTGATAGTAACGAACTTCTTTCTGGACGTGTTTAACGAAGAGTCGCTCGTTGACAGCATTTCTAAAATCACTGCTTCCTGCAAAAGAGGCACATTTTGGTTATACGCAGATTTTCAGATCTCAGGTGGAAAGTTCCAGCAACTCAGAGCAATCATATGGCTGAATTTGATGTATCTGTTTTTCAAAATAGTGGCTCAAATTCAAGCACATAAGCTGGTAGATCCATCCATGATTCTCGAACAACAGGGCTTTCAATTAAAAGCTGTTTCAGAGTTTGGACGAGGATTAATGCGGTCGGAGTTAAGGCAAAGGGACTAGCGTAGTGTCATTTTTGAATTTTGTGTGATCGAGATCACGCGAGTGCGACAAAGAAGCACGTAAACAACACTCCTGGCTCTCAATTCCAAGCTTAACAAATCACTGGCTCTTGATGACGACCGTTGATTTATTCAGACAATTCCTTCAGAAAAGAAAAGTCAATGGTACAGACTAATAGAAAAATGATCTGAAAAAGAGACGCCAGTCCTTCAATGTGCGTGTCAGTCACTTCGATATCACGATCTTCCAGTTTTCTCATAATCCAATATATTACCAATGCAGAGGCTAAGAGTGCTGGAGCCAGATAGTGCAATGAGGCCCAAAATCCAAGTAAAAATAATGGAATCAAACATAAACTGGCGTATCCCAGCTGTTTCTTCGATAAAGGACGGTTGGGATTTAACCATCTGGCGGTCTCATCATGAGAGGTAGCAAAGCTGATAGAAAAAGGAACAATCCATGTTCCCAAAGAAATGGAAGTCAGTATCAGTATACAGGGTGTGAGAATCGAAGTGACATCGGAGAATAGTTGATAAAATATGACGATTCTCAATAGCATGAAAAGAATTGTCAGGACAAAAATATTTCCAGATGCAGTGGATGACTTCTGAGAGACTAAAAGTGTTCGGCTCAGGGGGATCGATTCAGGAACAAAAGTGCGAAGAAACACTAACTCGAGTGAGCCAATAAGCAGAACGGCGATCGCTAAAGGCCAAAAAAATTGTGTGAGGGCCAATAATATTGTCAGTAAAAACGCCAGGCTCATTCCTGCCAGCGGTAAAAAAGAAGTACTTCTTGATTCAATGCTTTCTTTTCTATCAGCATGCAGATGTAAAAAGGAAATTCGTGAATAGCGTTGAATAGCAATAAAATATGCAACAATATAATCCACCCAGTCGGTTATATTTTGATCTGGTACGTCAGAATTATTTGAATGCGGGCCCCCTTCCGCAGGGCTTGAAGAATTCATCATCAGTTCGATTAGCCTTTGAAAATGGCAATGCTTTCTGAGAATAGAGCCATTACTAAATTATTTATATGTCGTTGCGCAAAAACAAGGCCCTCAATTTATGAGGGCCTTGCATGGAGAGATCAATCTGAGAATTTCTCTACTTGGTCGCGTATCGCACATCCATTAACATTTGTGTGATACGAACTGCGGTCTCCTGAATTTGATATTTTTCACGAGATTCACATCGTGATATTTTCTCATGTACGGTAAACCAACTTTCGAAAAGTTCTGAAGTCTTCGCAGAAATCAGCGACCTTGAAGAAGGTTTCATTACAACGAGCCGATGAAGCTCATGAGCAATGGTTGAGAAATCACGAATGGAATTTTGTGTCGATCTTCTAACTGAAGGTGACTCAGTTGCCAACCATTGTTCAGCAATAATAGAAAGCTGTGAGGTTTGCGTTTCCAATGATACGACAAGCTTAGCGAGGTCGAGATTTTCTGAGGGTACTTCAACACGAAGTGCTATTCGCAATGCATTGATGGAAGCATCGACTTTATCCAGCAGCTGTAATGCCGCAGGGCTTTCTACACTGTGAAACAAAGCGGAAAAATCTTTCCATGAATCGTCAATGTAAGAGAAAGAAGTAACCAATTCATTGCTGGACTCATTGTGGTTGACTGTGTCGATCAGATTTTCAACCGTCCCATAAAATTCATCAGACGTTGAGATGTAATTTGCTGGAGGTAAGCTGATCAAGAGGCGAAGTGTAGCTCTGCGATAAAATTCGTCTACGTCCCGTTTTAAAGCTTCCGTTAAATGCGCTATTTCCTCAAGATTGGCTCCATCCTGAGGTAACCAGAGCAGTTCTTGAATAGACCGGTCCTGTTGTACAACGCGTTGGATTCCACGACTTAAAATGCGATTATGGTAAGGACGCAAGCGAGCTGCGTAACTGTACCAGCTGTCACGAAAAGCCAGATATTCTCGTTTAATGGAATCATAATTCTGTCGATCAATAATCAGATTAGAAACCTGAATCATTCTTTGTTCAACTTTTTGTCCTTCTCTCACCAGATCAAATTTTTGTGGCTCCCGCGAGAGCTCAATTTCGATGTCTTCCACTAAAATGCTAAGTGCATTGCTCAGTGCTGAAGTTTGTCTTAAGAGCTCGGTTCGTTTAAGTTGAGGACCAGTTTGCAGCAAGTCGCCTAACTTGCGATCATGGTCATTCATTCGCACAACGATTCTCTTTGATTCTCTATCCAGGCCGCGTACTTGATCCAGTTGATGAGAGACAACTCTCCACAATTGGTCAAGTTCACCGTATTCTGCAGCTACCAAAGTAAGATCACTACTACGACGAACTTTTTCGGCTAGAATTGATGACCGGGCTCTCACTTTTAGTACATCGGAAATATACTCACGAACCCCAGGGACTTGATACATTACTCTGTTAAGGCTGATTGCTAATGCCGAGCTATCATTCGAGAACTTATCAAGTAAATTCCTCACCTCGTTGATATTGATTCGTGAAGTGTTCAGTTGAGGGGTTGGAGGAAGATACAAGCCTGATGGCTTATATTCACGGTCCCGTGTTGCTAATTCGGATTTTTCCAACAAGCGAAGTAAATCATTCACAAGTTTACTGTTGTTGTCGCTTGAAGATTGTGCATGTGCGATTGGACTGAAACAAACAGCTGCGAATCCAAAAACCAAAAGTACAACGACAACTTTTGACGTAGGGGACAAAAATCCCAAGAGATTTTTGTAACTAGTAGTGGTGTGGCTGGAGCGGGAATACATTCACACAATCCTTTCTTGTGAATTCTACGGCTTGATTAACCAGTGTCTTCCATGACTGTCACTCTGTCGAGAACAGGCTGAACATCAAACGATGGTTGGTAATTTTGGCCCGTTTGATAGCTAAAGTGTTTTTGTAAGATCTGATAGAAGATGAAAAGGCAGCAATACTGCTGGCAAAGCAGTCTCAACTTAAAAGTTCATCATATCAGGCGGCGAAGTTTACTGGTTTTGTAAATTACGTCAAGACCATGCTGGCCATCGATTCATCGCACCCTAATTGAAGAGATGGATTGTCATCGAAATGAAAAGGTTGAACTTTTTTAGAAGGCAGCAAAACTCTTGTTGAGAAGCTGGGGCATTGCCGCTGAGTTGTCGGATTGAGTAAACACTGATGGTTTTTTGGAGGGAAACATTCCTTTGTGTGTAATCATAAAATGGACTATTGATAATTTGATCCATTGTAATTTTGGGTTCGTTAGTAGATATGTTGTCAATATTACACGCCACGATCACGTGTTCGTAATTGCGGCAAAGAAATCAAAAAATATGTAAGTGTAAGTGATATAATGATATAAGTGGTCGATACTATTTGAATAAATCAATTGGCACACCGAATGCTATGTATCAGTTTTAGCCACTTAACAATAACAATATGACATCAATATGATTCTTGTGAGAGAACGCATTGGTGGTCAGCAATAACAGGAGATTATCTGATGTTAGTTTTAACACGAAAACGAGATGAAGTAATTCAAATTGGTGACAACATCGTGATTAAAATTCTTAAGACAGGCAAGGGGGCCATTAAAATTGGCATCGATGCCCCAAGCGAGATACGGGTCACTCGGGGAGAACTACTGGAAGAAGAAAAGATTTCAGAATCCATCGATTCTGCTCTCTCTACAAAACAGGACCAGGCCTTGAATACTCAGTGTGCTTAAAAAATTTAAGCGGAACGGTACATACTATGTGAACCGTTTATTATTTTCTTTTTTCATTTCCGTTAAGCCATCACAAAGGAAGTTGATCGGCCGGACTTAATAGTCGCCAAGCGACTTATATTGGAGGGGATCATGAATCGATCACAAATAAATGACACTCAAAACGAAACCTTTAATTCAGCACGCCTTTTTGTTTGGGGAATGGTCTTATTAATGACGGCCGTTTTCTTGTCTGGGTGTACTACACTATCGCACGCAGCAGAGTACGATTCGTATCGAGAAAATTCCTATCATCCAGCCGATGATCCAACTTTTGATCGTAATTTGGAGCATTCCATTTATGATCTTCTACCGCCGTCTTATTCCAGAGATCAGACGTTTCAAAAACAGCGTCCGAGATATGACGCTACTCGATCTGATGAGTTTGAATTAAAATTAAAAAAATTATTATCTGGTAACGATCCTCGATATGATCGCTCTCGTGATGACTATGAATACAAACCCCGAGAAAGACGCAATTCGTTTCCAACACGTCCGCCAGGCGAGATGTTTCCAACACGTCAGCCAAGCGAGTCGTTTCCAGCACGTCAGCCACGTGAGTCTTTTCCAACACGTCAGCCACGTGAGTCTTTTCCAACACGTCAGCCACGTGAGTCTTTTGAAGATGATTTCGACAACCAGAAATTAAGAGAGTTAATTAGAGAACTTCGTCAGAGGACTCAGCCTCAGTATGATCGGGATCGATATGAAACAAGATTCCCCAATCAAATTCCCATAGACCCTAACCGGGAATTAAAAGCCAAGTTGTCTCAGCGATATTCCAGCCCTTCCGTAGTGGCAACCATGCAGAGACTTGACCCGCAAAGGGCTTATGCATTCTACCTGGAAGTAAATCGGATGATTGACTCACGTCATGTGCAACCTCCTTCCTACGATGTGCGAACTAAAAAATCGTTACAGAATCTGATTTTCGCTGTAGAAAATCAAGCGTTTATGAGCACCAATCGTGTTTCAGCCTCACCGGAACAAATTCGAATGGCACAGCAAAGTTGGCAACAATTGATGAATCAAAATCCTGCTCGCAATTCACAGGAAGCGGTAACCGTTTTGCGTCAGGCGGCGGATATAGCTGGAAGCCAACTTCAAATGCAGGCGACTGGTGTGATTTACGAGTTCGCTTATGGATCGTTGGATGCACTTGATAAACACTCACGATTCGAATTTACGCCCAGTGTATCTGGACCGCGTGTCGATTCAGGAGGCAATAATATTGTGGGTGTGGGTGTACAATTAAAAACGCACCGAGAAGGCGCAGTCATCTTACGAACGATCAAAGGAGGTTCCGCGCAGAAAGCGGGACTTCAACGTGGTGATGTAATCGTAGGAGTAAATCAAAGGAATTTAACAGGACTTTCGCTTGACGAAGTTGCAAATCTGATTACCGGACCCGCTGGTTCAACAATTTCCCTCAATGTGCGTAGAGGGAGCAGGGATGCCAGAGTCAATCTGAGTCGACAATCCATTCGGATCACAAACATCAGTGAAGTGAAAATGGTTGATGCACAACAAAAAATAGGATTGATCCGTCTGGAAAAGTTTGGAGAAGGAGCTGTTCAGGAATTAGATAAGGCGTTATGGAATCTACACCAGCAGGGTATGAAATCTTTACTGTTTGACTTGCGTGGAAATCCGGGAGGCTTGTTAACTGAGGCAATTGCTGTTTCGAATCGGTTTATACCATCGGGTCAAATTGTATCGACCCGTGGACGAAACCAGGGTGACAATACCGTTGAGTCAGCAACGCATGAGCAAACCTGGAAAACTCCTCTGGTTGTATTGGTAGATGGTGATAGTGCCAGCGCAAGTGAGATCTTTGCGGCTGCTATTCAAGAGAACCGTCGAGGTTTGATAGTTGGCCGGAAAACTTACGGTAAGGGAACGGTCCAAACACATTTTCCATTGCAATCTGTAGCTGGAACATTTTGGTTAACAACTGCTAAATTTTATTCACCTACGGGACGGGAAATGGCAGGGACTGGCGTGACTCCTGATGTTTCAGTCAAAATGACTGAGCGTGAATTGGAAGAAGTGGGACCTCTCGATCGAGATCTTGAAGCAGGGGTCAACGCAATTTTAGGTCAAAGACCCGGAGAACTCGTAAATAATTTGCCAAGAAGGCAGCAGGCTACTCCAGTGCAATTTCAGTTTTCGGGTTAAAATAAACTCCTTTGCTAATCAAGTTTTTACTTGTTTCTGATAAAATTGAGACTCTCGTAATCATCTTAGGTTCGATTTGAAGCTGTGTGCTTTTCCGGTTGCCCCGGGTATCGAGACTGATATGATGCGAGGGTCTTTTTTTGATTTATTCAAGGGATCGTCAGAAGTAGAATTGCAAATATCAATAGGCTTTTTTCTTAGTTACGTACTTAAATATAATAATGAAATGCACAATTAGTCAGGATATCACTGCCGGTGTCGATCTGATTCGAGCTGGTGAGCTCGTTGCATTTGCAACGGAGACGGTTTATGGCCTTGGAGCAAATGCACTTGATTCAGAAGCGGTTGCCAGGATATTCGAAGTAAAGCAAAGGCCTCACTTTGACCCTTTGATTGTTCATATTTCCAATGTCAATCAACTTGACCAACTTACACTTGGATTATCAAAACAGGCTGAAAAACTTGCAGAACAGTTTTGGCCAGGCCCCTTAACCCTGGTGGTTCCCAAAACAGAAGTGGTTCCCGATCTCGTTACATCCGGCTTAGGCTCTGTTGCGATTCGTATCCCTGCGCACCCAATAGCGAGACAGCTATTGGAAGCTACGAAACTTCCAATTGCAGCACCCAGTGCGAATAAGTTTGGTTGCCTGAGTCCCACACTGGCTCAGCATGTTGAAGAGCAGCTAGGCAATGAAATAAAACTGATTTTAGACGGAGGGCCATGTTCTGTAGGTGTTGAATCGACGGTCATCCAATGCATCGATGAAATCCCGGTTTTACTAAGACCGGGAGGAATATCGCTTGAAGAGATCGAAGCATGTATAGGGCGGGTACGCATCGCAAAAATTGAAGATCATGCAGAAGTGAAATCCCCTGAAAGCCCTGGTATGTTGCCTAAACATTATGCCCCGCGCGCTCGGTTAGTAATAGCAGACAAGTTAGACCAATTACCTGCAAAAGGTGTAAATGGTCTACTGAGTTTGTATCCGCTTGAAGAGACGTTTTTAAAGGGTTCTCAATTTTCGGCTCAGGAGATCTTGTCTCCAGCCGGTGATTTGAGAGTCGCTGCAGCAAAATTGTTTACAGCATTAAGGAATCTTGATTCAGCCGGAGTTGAAAATATTGTTGCGCTACGTATGCCAGAAAAAGGACTAGGAAGAACGATAAATAATCGCTTGGATCGCGCTGCCGAATCGTAATCAGAGAGCATTTTTCATATTTTCACGAAATTCTGTAATGCTCTTATGAATTGTGGCGAAGAATTGGTCACGGTTGATTGGTTTTGTGGCATAATAATTACATCCTGCAGCGAGGCATTCTTCACAGGCGCCACTCATTGAATTCGCAGTAAGTGCAATGATTGGATAGTGGTATCCTTTTGAGCGAAGTCGCTTTGTAGCAGCATATCCATCTAATTCTGGCATCTGCATATCCATCAGAATCACATCAAAGGGAGCTCCCTTTTCAGCGGCCTCAAGAGCCTTAGCGACAGCCGCTTCACCATTCCCAGTCAGCGTGACTTTGGCACCGGATTTATTCAGTAAGAAGGAAATTAATTTTTGATTATCACGGCAATCTTCTGCCAATAAAATGTTGTACCTCATCTCCAAATCGGCGGTCCTGTTTGAATGAGTCAGCGCATGATGGACGTTATTTTTAATAGCATGATTGTCCACAAATTCCACTTCAGAGATCGTTCCTATTTTTACCGTTGCAGTGAAGGTGGTTCCCGTTCTATATTCACTTTTGACGCAGATGTCTCCACCCAAAATGTTGGTAAGACCTTTGCAGATAGTTAAACCCAGGCCAGTCCCACCATACTTTCGTGTCGTTGAAGAGTCCGCTTGGACAAATGGCTGAAATAACCGAGCAATCTGTTCTTCTGTCATCCCGATTCCAGTGTCGATGACTTCAAACTGTAATCTCGGATTTTCAGAATCAAGATCAAGAGTCTTGACAATAAGTTGAACACATCCCTGATTCGTAAATTTGATCGCATTACCTAGTAGGTTTATCAATATTTGTCGAAGTCTGATGGGATCACTTTGAATCAAGCTTGGGATTTTTCCATCGATTTTTATAACAAGATTAAGTCCCTTATCGAGTACTCGATATTCCATTAACGTTTTAACATCTTCGATTAGCTCGATGAGCGAGCAAGGTATCGATTCAACATCGATTTTATCTGCTTCAATTTTTGAAACGTCGAGAATATCATTGATCAGTTCGAGTAAATAGCCTCCATTTTTTTTTGATGATATCGACGTGCCGAGCTGTCTCCGAGTCTTTATTTTGTTGTCGCAGTATTTCTGCAAAACCTAAAATTGCAGTCATAGGTGTTCGAATTTCGTGACTCATATTTGCCAGAAATGCACTTTTAATATTGCTGGCATTTTCAGCTGCTTTTTGCGCAATGACAAGGTCATCGACCATACGGTTAAATTTTTCTGAAAGACGCCCGATTTCATCCTGTGATTTTACCTGGATACGATGTTCAATATCCCCGTCTGCAATGAGTTCTGCGCTTTCTGACAGCTCTTGAATTGGAACCACAATTCCGCGTGATAGTATCCAGACTGAAAATAATCCAATCAGAGTACCAATCGTGGCTAGCAGACCAATCATAATGATTGAAGACTGAATCGAAGAATCTGCATGATGAGTTACTCGGACTGTATTAGCATAAACCAGGGGGTGAGCCTGGTTAGAAAGAAGATTATTAAACTCGTCCAGGTGCAGTTCAAACTGGCCAAGAAGTAGATTGATTTCATCGGTTAACTTCCTGGACTGATTTGCATATTTTGTCACTTTCGCGAATTCAAGATCAATCTCCGTGATTTGTTGCTTCTCTAAATGTTTAGAAATTGCTTCGAGGTATTGGTCTTCAAATGGCTTGATTCGTTCTTGGGCTTCAATGATTCGCGAGATCAAATTTTGATTTCGATTGACATGGTGTTTTTCGATAGAGTCAAATATGAAGCTCAGATACTTTTCCATCTTGTGGGAAGCATCTACTTTTTTGATTCCCTCTGCAGCCTTATCACCATTTAAGTTCAGTTTCTCATTTTTAATGAATTGCTCAATGTGATTGACATGGTTTACAAACTTTTTTAAAGCAGCAGTTCTTTGATCTGATAAACGAATAATAGATGCCGACTTTTGAGTGTAGGATAAATATTGAGTTGCGATTATTTTGCTCAGAATGAGCTCTTCATCAGCAGCAGCAAGCTTTTGAAATTGTATGTGGTATTTGTCAAAGTTTGCTTGAGCATTGGTTAATTTAGTGAGATGTTTTTGGTCTCGATCTCTAACATAATCTAATACCGTCCTTGCGATTTCTCCTGCTTTAATCTCCATTTCAAGAATTGACTCTTGGAGAGGTTCTTCAACATTCACAAGTTGCGAAATATCTCGTTCGATATTCAAAAGTTGAAATAAGGTAACTGTTCCACTTATGATTTGTACCATCACCAACAAGCCAAAAGCGATTTTGAGTCGATCGACGATGGACCATTTTCTCAAGGTCGTTACTGAATGAATCGATGGCTTTAGGTTCTTCATGGATATGATCGTGAATCGGTCCTATCTCATCAGATGCTATGAATCAATGAGATACGAAATGCTTCATGGTGAATAATCTGACTGTGAGTTGAGAAAAGACCCACTTACCAAAAGAGGCGTTTACCTCCATAGTAACTCTAACTTCAAAAGCATTTTCTGAATGGAGTAGATCTACGGATCGATTAAAGATTGATCGAATGATATTTGCGAAATATGGAGAGTATGGATTACAGCGAAAATGCCAACCACTTGTCTTTATTCAGACGCGATCAAAGCCAATCTCAGGTGGGGTTGAATGTGAAGTGAAATTCACACGATTTTCTTACAAGCGAATGCTGTAGAGAATGTAAAGTAAACCCGGAGATAAAAAAACGCCAGCACCGTTCAGAGGGGGGTGAACGATACTGGCGATCAACAAAAATCTGGTTTTCTAATTGAAAAGCCGGATTGATCTAAGAACTACTTTTTCAATTCGGCAATGATGAAACCTAAGTAGATGATCAACTATGCTTCATTTCCAACCAGATAGATTCAAAGCTGCTTTCTCTTGAGTGGTAACTTAGTCGTGAATCTGATAAGTTCCGGCTAGTACTGAATAAGAAGTAGCCTTTATCAGGTCATTTTAAAGTATCGTGATTTTCTTCAGCCAAACCGTAGCTGAATCGAAAAATCGACCATTAAAATGATTTTCTTGGATTACCTGATCGTTACAGAAGTATCGGTTTTGACGATAGTTGGCACGTGGAAATGACGAATTTCAAAACAATGACGCTGGTATGATTTATGTACGAACCAGACACTGCGATTTTATTTCCGCCGCAATTTTAGAGAGTGGTAAGACTTTATCAGCCAGACCGGCAGCGACGACTGCCGCTGGCATTCCCCATACTACGCTTGTTGCTTCATCCTGAGCGAAAATAGTACCACCAACTTGAGCAATTTCATGACTACCTTCGATACCATCTTCACCCATTCCAGTGAGCATCACAGCCAGGGTTGAATTACCAAAATGTGCTGCCGCCGATCGAAATAAGGGATTCACTGAAGGTCGACAAAAATGCTCAGGAGGGTCCTGGTTTATCAGAGTTACCTTTTGACCATTCTTTTCTCCGATCAAGAGATGACTGCCTCCAGGGGCAACATAAGTCATATGAGATTCAAGTGGTTGATTGTGTTTTGCTTCAACAGTTTTTCGACCACTGTCTTTCTGAATATGTGATGCAAGAATTTCGGTAAATCCTGCTGGCATATGTTGAACGATTAGAATGGGCATTGGGAAATCTACAGGTATTTTAGGTAACAATTCTGCAAGTGCTTTAGGCCCACCCGTACTTGTACCAATGACTAACACTTCAGGTTGTTTAAAAAACTTTATGTTTTTTGAATACAGGGCCTTCCCAGAAGGGGCGAGGCGAGATGGTTTTAGTTGATTGTTGGTTTGATTTTGAACTTTTTTATCTGATAAAGGAGAAGTTCCTGTTTTTTTAGAACAGACCGCTTTAATCATCATGACCAATTCGCGAGAGAGTACGCGGATACTTTCAGCTGCGCTCCCGGTCTGGGGCTTTGCAACACACCCTACTGCTCCAAGAGAGAGCGCCTTAACAGTCGTTTCTGCTCCTTTGCTTGTCAATCCACTAGCCATGATGACTGGTACTTCAGGGAAATCTTGCTGTATTTTTTGTAAAGCAGTAAGTCCGTCCATCACAGGCATTTCGACATCTAGAATCACGACATCAACTGGATTTGACTCCATCCAGCTTAATGCGCGTTCTCCGTTCATTGCAGTTCCTGCAACGACGATATCAGGCTCTTTTTCTAGCGATTTTGTTATCAAACCTCGAATGACAGCGGAATCGTCTACAATTAAGACTCGTGTGGAATTAGGGGTCATGATAGGACTTCCTGGTGTCAAAAGCTCAATGGAGTGATATAGTTTTTAAATACGGATCTCGAGGTTTCTCTAGATCGGAGAAGGTCTTTTCTATTATAAGAATAGGTTAAAAATTGGACCTTTGCAGAGAGTAATCTTTTTTTTAAAACGATTGGCATACCGTTTTTAGAACAACAGGCCTATCCGTTATAATTGGCTCGTCAACTTAGAACTTGTTGATTATGAGAGATACATTTTTATTTAATTATGCAGATAAAACCCTCCAAGGATTCTGAAATGCCTGTCCACCCTCAAGTCGTCCAATACCTTGAACAGATAGCTAATTATGACTTGCCTTCATTTGATGAGATGACTCCAGAGTTGATCAGATCCACTCTCACGCCATCTCCAGAACCTCATATTCCAGCCAAATCGATTGAAAATCTCACGCTATCGATTAATAAGGCAGAAATACCAATCAGGATTTACACTCCTGCAGAGAAAGAGGCAGAATCGGATGCAAACTTTCCTGCACTTGTTTATTTTCACGGCGGTGGCTGGGTGATGGGTACATTAGACGCATATGATGGATTGTGCCAGGATTTAGCAGGCATTGCAGGTTGTAAAATCATTTCAGTCGATTACAGAATGGCACCCGAATTTCCTTATCCTGTTCCATTTGAAGATGCCTATACCGCGACAGAATGGATTTCAAGCAATGCCTGTACTTTAGGAATTGACGAGCATCGAATTGCAGTAGGCGGTGACAGTGCCGGTGGGAACCTGGCAACGGCAGTAGCGATCAAATCGAGACAGTCTGATCATCTGAACCTACTGTATCAGATGTTGGTATATCCTGTGACGAACTTTCAGTTCGATACAGATTCATATCAGAAGTATGGCTCTAACTACTTTCTCACAAAACGTGCCATGGAGTGGTTTTGGGATCAGTATCTTCCGGATGAATCTGCAGGTCGTGAAATATATGCATCTCCATTACGGTGTAAAGACCTGAGTGGATTGCCTGACGCATTAGTTATCACCGCAGGGTATGACCCGCTTTATTCTGAAGTTGTTGAGTATGCAGAACAAATGCGGCAATCAGGAATTAAAATTGAACATATTAATTATGAAGATATGATTCATGGATTTTTCCGACGGTCCGATTTGTATGACCGGGCATTTGAAGCAGTACAAATGGCTGGCCAAAAATTAAAAGAGGTTTTTTATCGCAAGTAATCTCTGAACTGCTTTTAACTAATCTTCAGCAGCAATTTGATGTAGACGTTTTGCAATGAGTATTTGCAGGACAAAACAAATCATTAAACTGAAATAAAATGCAGGGAAGAGTATCCCCGCATCTCCAATCGCAGTATCAAACAGTAAAAAGGTAATATGCAGGAACGGTGTCGCACAGGATTCGAGCAGGACGAACGCACCAATAGCAAAGGCAAGGGCTCCCCAACGAACCAGAATTGAAAAGTAAGTCAATAAATGCAGAAAAACAGCGAATTGAATAAAGAATAAGATCAGAAGAGAGTCTAATCCGGATCCAAGAAAAATGGAGAAGCTGTCGGGTTCAAGAAGTACTATGAGACAGATGCCGACAAAGACAGGTATGATCGTAATACTGCACCCCCAGATTTTTTCATAGGCGAGACGTACCAAAGAATGCGGCAGCAGGGTGAGGAGCGGGAGTATTTTTTGTGTTCGTTCTTCACGAAAGATTCGTGAAGAGTAAATCGTGCATTCGATTACAAAACCCGAAATCAAAAAAAACAGAGAGGCACCCATTAACTCCTTCCAGGAGTATCGAAAAATAAAAGTGGTATGCGAATATCGATCCAGGAAGATCCCTCCTCCCACAAGTAAGAGTATCACTGACAGATAGAACAAAGATTTAATCCATAATACTTTCGTGCCACCTGCCATTAAATGAAAATCTTTCCAGGCAATGGCCAGTCGTCCGGGCCTGGTCTTTCTCATTTTCCCTTTGCGGTTTAGTGAACGTCTACTTTTTTTTGCGGTAGGATTATTTTCCGTACAACGCGCGAATAGTATCCAGGCAGTAAGAAAGCAAAATATTCCGATCAAACAGTTACTGACCACTTGAGCGTTGATCACGGATTCTGAATAACCGGTGCTCAAGATCGTTCTGATCCGCTCAATGACTGAAAATTCTATTAATAAATCACAGTAAGATTTGAGACTCAGGGTTATTAAATCGTTTGTACCCAGATACCCCCGTGATTGAAGATCCACCGAAATTTTCGTCAGTATATAAGGAGATATGAAGAAAATGAATAATGCCGCTACTACGAGAGAAATTGCAATACCAGATCGATTTGCATAAACAGAGCAGAGCAATGAGAAATTAGCGATCAGAATGACATAAGCAATCATTGCTATGATTGTGGCATAAATTTGAAGAGGAGTAATTCCACCTAATGCAATAGCCAGCATTAAAAAAGGGAGTTGTCCCAGCAATAGTAAAATCACTCTTAAGGCTCTGACAGTCGATTTTCCCAAGAGCAAGGCCAGGGTATTCAGGCCGGCTAATTGTAATAAAGGTAGTGTATTTTCTTCCTTTTCTTCGGTAATGGCTGTTGAAAAGAAACCGATGCCGGCAAGTGTTACGAGCCAGAAATTAAGCCAGACAATTTTTGTGAAAAAGTCGAGTCCTGGTGAACTAATACGAGAACTGGTCAACCAGGAAGAAAATAATATTAAAAAGACGATGCCGATGCAGGCAAAGCGGAAAATGTGTGTCCTTTTGAGACGGATGTCTTTTTTCAATGCGAAGCTGGCAAAAATCAAAGATCCTCGCAACATAAATGGCTTCTTTCAAAGTGGAGTAAACGCTTTTAGCCTGCCTGACCTCTTAAGGGAACATCCAGGCAATAAAGTACTAGCCCCTTTTTTTGTGTAATCACAGGAGTCTCCAGGTACAAGTTCTCAGGAATATCGCTTACAACAAACAATTTTCCCTGGTTTGGAGGTAAATGAAATCGTCGAGTTGTTGTTCTTGATGATCGACTCAATGCACGTTGTACCAGAACGGGAAACAAGTGTTTTAAAGAGAGATTACTTTTATTGTCTTGCTGACTAAAAAAAATATTTTGCTTCACTGGTGTGAAATAAGTTTGATCAAGAAGCGAGTTTTCTCCCAGCAGGGAAGAGAGCTTTCTTGATGTACCCCGAAAGACTAGTTGATTCTCTTCTTGTTTGAGATCGTATAGTTTTGAACCGTACAAAAAATAGATTTGATCTGCTCGCTTAGGAAAATCCTTGCCAATTTTCAGAGAAAGTACTTCCAGCCTCATGTTATTCGCCAAATATGAATTGACGTCAACGCTGAATCCTGATTCTGGTATTTTTGCTCGGTGAAAGAAACTGCGAGATGAGTTGGTAGGAATATCAACACGCATTTCCCCCTCTCTTCCACTAATGACCGTTCCATTCACTTTCGAAAAATGTTGACATGTAGCATAAACATGAGAGTTACCAGGGTGCGAAATCTTGAAGTTTCCTCCGGTTGCAATTCCCAGACTAGACCATTCCATGATGTCCATCTCGTTATCTGGTAAAAGATTCGCAATGATCAGAGAATGAATTTTTGAAGTACTGTTTGCACTATATTCACCGATGATTAAAAAGATCAAACAAAAAATCGCCGTGCTTCCCAGGTAAACACCATAAAATGTGTAATGATTCGCTGAAAATTTTGTAATAAAATAATAACCAGGGCCAGCAATAATTAAGTAAAGAAATGATAGCAGAAAAATGAAATACCAAATTTGTTTGGTCTTACTCATTTCAGTTAATGCCACCAGGATTTCTTCATCACTGGCGATTAAACGATTCATCGTATACTCAGGGAATTGGTCGTAAGATTGGTTGGACAATTGAGAACGCTCAGTTTTCTCTTGTTTGTGAGATGGTTGTTTATTTTTCGCAAGCAATTGTTTGAGTTGTGAAAAGGTGATTTCATTGAGTTTTTTTCGATAAAAATAAATAACCCCATTCCCATAATGAACAGACGATGAAGACTGATTCAACTTTAAGAGGGCATAAGATTCTGGAAAAACAGGCAGACTTCCATTCGGATCTTCGAACAGATGCACGATACCCCCGGTATAAACCCATTCTAAAAACGTCGTTCTGCGAGATTTTTCCCACTTGGGAACATGGTCTAAGATAATTTCATTTAACGAATCGACGGCACCTAAAATGGGAGGAAACAGATCTTCGGGATACTGTTTGATACCGGGGAGAACTTTCCCCAAACGATCTGGTTGTGTCAATTGAATCGTAATAGTTTTCATTGTTGGGCGTGGAGATAAAAACGATTGAAAACTTTGACTGTTTCCATCATCCCACCTGACTTTCCAATTGTCAGTTGATTCAGCGAAGTAAGGATAAAATTGAATCCATTTCTTTTCGAAGGGAGCAATATAGACAGAAGCTGAAAGCGCGATGTCGATTTGGTTTCCGCGAAATGTTTCACGTTGAAATCGGAGCTCACTCTCAAAAGGATGAGATTTGGTATTTTCGACCAAAATCGTTACCGGATTAATTTTGTAAGCCACTGGACTGTCACTGAATCCCCAGTGGATTTCATGAATTTCAATCGCTGCTACGATTTGAGGGCACACAAAGAACATCACGGAGAAATAGAGAGCCCACTTATATCGCGAATTTGACAGATTCATCCTAAAAATGCTAATACTCCCCGATCAGATTGCTGTCATGACGATTCGCGAGATTTTGCAGAATGGAAAAATCCGTTTTTTGACTGATATAACGCACTGAACCATCACCCAGACAAAAATGAGCCCCATCTGTATGAGAACTTGAAAATCCTCCAACCTGTAGTAAGAGCTTTCGTTGTTCAGGAGTGAGTTTTTCTGTATTACTACCTGATTTTTCAGACGAAGAATCGGGGCCATCAAACAGATCGACCAGGTTGTCAGTACCATCTCCGAAACGATACTGATTATTGTAGTTAAACCTTTGTCCCTGATTGAATGCAGTTTGATTTGGGGACACGTGGTTGATTTCCGTTCCCATATTTCGAAGTGTAGATGACGTACCTGAGGTCCAGCTCAGAAATCCGCCGTCGTTTGATTCCCCTACAAAAATTGTGTACGAACGACCGTCTTTCAAATCTTTTTCACGAATACTACTATTCAAAAATAAGACACCATTGTTGTCGACGTCAATCGGTACTTCAGTATCGTTATGGCAGCCTACATAACTAGCTCCAATACTGGCACTGGAGGGGCATTGAAGACAAGGTAGGAAATAATTAGCAGTTTTCATATTAATCGGGGCATAAACACCAAACTTGAAATCATAGCTGAGATACGCGGCTCTTTCGTCTAGTAACGGGAGAATCTGAATCACCCAGCTCACATGGTAGCCTTTGGGCTGGTTGAGGATGGGGCCTTGCGTATTAACGGTACCTGGAGGCAGAACCATGTGCGCCATTTGGTAGTTTTGGAGTGCCACGCCAATCTGTGACAGATTATTCTTACAAGTAGCGCGTCTAGCTGCCTCACGAGCTTGTTGAACCGCGGGAAGCAAGAGTGCTATCAAAATAGCGATGACTGCTATGACAGTGATTAGCTCAATCAGCACAAATCCAGATTGATGTCGTTGAATACGATGCCGAATAAACATGAAATAACTTGCTTCTAATGTAGAAAGTACAGTTTTTTGTTATACGTGGAAATTAATTTGAAAGCGAAATTAAAAGTCACCGATCAGCTGACCATCATGTCGATTTGCAAGGGCCTGATAGGTGATGATACTTATATTTTCGCTCAAAAAACGAACCGCACCGTCACCAATCCCAAAATGGGCTCCACCCACATGGTGGCTGGAAAACCCACCCACTTTTAGAAGTACGGGATCACTGTTTAATTTTTCAGAATCTTTTTTCGGGCCAGCAGAATCAGCTTCAGAGGTTTCTGGAGGGAATCGTTGTTCAAAGGCAGTTTGACCCGGGAAAATAGTTGAAAGATTAGAATTGATTCCAGTTCCGGCATTTCTCAAAGTCGATCGGGTTCCTGAAACCCAGCCGAGTTCATTTCCTTCTCTGATTTCACCAAGAAAAATAGTTTTGGAACTTCCATCCAGAATTTCATCATAACGCACACTGCTGTTCAAAAATAAAACGCCATTGTTATCGACATCGATGGGAGACGACATATCATGATGCATGCCGGCGAAACTATGTCCTCGATTGGGGTTTGAAGGACATTGTAAAGTGGCAATACGATAATTGGCGACTTCTTGATTAACAGGGTCATATACGCCTTTGTTAAAGTCAAATTTATTGAAAGCAACTCTCTCATCTAAATAAGGGAGAATCTGCAAAATCCAATTGACATGGTAACCTTTTGCTTCATTGCGTATGGGGCCTGTTGGATTCACAGTACCGGAAGGTAATACGTTATGAGCCATTTCATAATTTTGGAGTGCCACGCCAACCTGCATCAGGTTATTTTTACAAGACGAACGTCGTGCTGCTTCTCGAGCCTGCTGAACTGCGGGCAGGAGCATGGCAATTAAAATCGCAATGATGGCAATTACGACAAGTAATTCTATCAAAGTAAATCCTTTACGGAATGTCTGTTCGATTTCTCTCGACTGTCTAATGGGATGTGGCATGATAAGTCCTTCGATTAAATATCGTTCTCTGAAGAAGGATGATTAGTTGTTAGAAGATCTGTCTTGTAATTCAAAAGGCCACTCACGGATGATTCGAACTCGTTCTATTGCATTGGCTGGATAACTGGCCAGAGTCCGAATCGTAAGGGACTTGCTGTTTGGGTTTGTACGAACAATCTCAATGATCACTTCGCCCGGAAATGTTCCACCAATTTCCGCTGGTTGAATTTTCCAGGTTTCCCCGGCATATTTCTGCTGGTGACTCAGTTTTTCAACCGCCCGTTGGGCTGCCGCATCTGCCAGCCAATTGGCTTGTAGATGGTGTTGCCCTTTTTTAAGTTGCTTGAGTTCTATAGATGTTTGCTGTAGAAGTTCCCCAATGATAGCCAACGCAAGTATCAGGCAGATCATAGGGATCAGAACAACGCTCCCACTGCGTTTGGTTCTGCTATTCTGCAGCTTTTTTATCGATCTCAGTTTCCGTATTTTAAATTTCATCATGCAATGCTACTTTTTTTGTGAAATTCGACTTTGAAGCGAGTGTTTCTGGTTAATAAAAGACTCGATTTTGAAAAATCGTTCAGGCTGTTTGGCTGTTTTGTTTTCATGTTTTAATTCAGGAAGAATTTTAATGGTCATGGAAACCATGAGACGTTGATTGAGTTTCTCTAATGTAAATTGAAGAGAATCTTCAGGAATACGAAATTCATTTCGCGCGAGAATTTTATTTGCTTGCATTTTCTGGCGAAGAATAGCAGTCCTTTTTTTATTTCCGGAATAAATAATGGAGCTTCCTGAGTTCAGTTCGAGTCGCAGTACGTTGGGTCTGTTTTTGTCTGGCGCAATGATCACCGCCCTCTGAGCAATTCCTGCATCCTCGCGAAATTGTTGAGATAATTTCTGTAGATTTAATGTCTCTTGAATCCGGGCAGTGCCTTTCATTTCTACACGCATCAGAAAAGCCAGAGTCGTGATACCGACAGTAAAGAGGACTGACAGAAGCGAAATGACCACCATGAGTTCAATCAAAGTAACCCCTCTGGGGATTCTGGATTGATGGATTTTACTTTGATTCATTACTACTCCTCTCTCGATGAAACCAGAGGGAAAGTAGTAAGGGGTCAACCCATTCGCCATAAGGGTTTTTCCAGGAAAGCTGGATTCGCACCTGACGTTTTGTTGGCTCTTTTTTATTTTGAATGAGAGTCACGGATAATTGGGGTTCTTTCAGATTTAATTGCTTGAGCATCCCTGATTGATACTGTGCGAGTCTATCAGGGGTGAGGCTGTGCCATGAATTATCAGCAGCGATTCGTTCGCCCAGATTGGCCACTTCCATTGTTGCCAATAGTCGTTGATCGATCGATTTTCTTTGAAAATTTATAACCCTCAATGCAGGAATGGCAATCGAAACTGTCGCGCTGATCAGAATCATTGAGACAAAAGCTTCCAGAATCGAAAAACCTTTTCGGGTTTTCAATGATGAGCATGGTAACGGATTGTTTCGACGGTAAATTTTCATTTACATAGAACTCACGAAAGGTCATTTAACAGTTGAATGAGTGGCATGAATAACGCGATCACAAAAAAACCAACTAGAAGCCCCAGCAAACTGATCAATATTGGTTTAGAGAGATCCACAAAAAATCTTACTTTTCTTGCTCTTCGTAATTCGATGGTGTCTGCCAGAGTTCTCAATATATAGGGAAGGTTTCCCATTTTCTCGCCTGTAGTGCACAAGGCCGCTTCTGCGTTTGTAATCACTTTATTCTGACGAAGTGCTTCCCAGGCGATTTCGCCTTGATTGATTTGGGTATTGACAGAGTGCGCTTGTTGTCTCACATCAGCCCAGAGATGAAATTTAGAAACAGATTCCAGTGCAATCTGAGGTGAGTCCTGGACTGAGATCGACTGAGCAATTTGTCTGAGACAGTGTGGGGTGTTTAACCGAGGGAACCATCCTGTAATAAAAGGAATGCGGAGATTATACCACCCATAATAATTTCCAAAATAGAGTACGGCTAATGTGACGAGTGGAATGGAGAATAATGGCAAGAACAAATAAAAATAATAGATAATAAAATCACTCACATCAATGAGAGTCAGTGTCATCTGAGGAAGTTCGATCCCAAAGTCCAGAAAGATCATTTTAAATTTGGGAATAATCCAATACATAATGAAGCCGGCTATTAAGCATTGAATTGTGACTACAGTGGTTAGATAGAGAATGAGATTTGTGGCATTTGCTCTGTCAGAGAGTCTCTTCAGTTTTTTTGTTGTCTGGAATGCGGCATCGCGTAGAGCGATTCCCAGGCTGTTTCTCTTTTCTCCAATTCGCGCCGCCACGATTACAGATTGTGACACCAGCCCTGGAATTGATGATAGTGCTTCTGTAAGCGAGTAACCAGAATGCAGCAAACTGCTGAGCTGTTGGATTTTATCTCGATATTTGCCAGACAATGTATAGGAATATGTGTCGAGTTCCGTGGCGAGAGGGATGTTTTTTTCGACACAGACTGCGAGTAGCCAAAGTAATTCCGATTCGTTTCCCCGTTTGTTTATATAACTGATATTTAGAATTGAGGTTACGATCACAATAGCGAAAAATAAAAGACTAACTAATATCAACGAAATGATGGGTGAGAGAGAGGCAACGAACAGCACAGGTGCAAAGATAATTACCGGAGCAAATAACAGGAACGGTATTCCCAGTGAGATCCAACCCAAAGCCTGTATTTTAAGTGTCAGGGTTCGTAGTGATTCAGGTAACTCATACTGTTCGCCTTGATTTAAGTATTTTATTGCTTGAAAACAATAGAGTTCCAGAATAATGGGGATGGGGAAAAAGAGCATGATCGGCAGAATTAGAAACAGTGATCCTGAAAGTGAATGATCATTATTCAGCACGATCAGAACACAGAGAACCAACAGAATCCCACTACAGAAAACCATGAACAGAGCATAGAAAATCCACATGGATTTAATAAAGGGGTTCACACCCTGATGCCCAAAATGATTAATTCGTCGAGCGAGCATGATAGAAGAGATGCCCGTAATCGGAAAATTAACAAAAAAGGCCAAACAAAATATAAGTCCAAATACTTCCACGGATCAATTAGCTTTCCAACAAGGTAACTTACGAGAGATCGTTCAATAATTTGATTAAAGGCATAAAGAGTGCGATGACAGGTATGCTGATGATTAACACAATTCCTGCTAACACAAGTGGTTGCAGTGCGAAAACGAGAGAGCCTGTTTTCATGTTTGCTTTTGCTTGAAAAATATTGCTGCTGGCACGCAGCGAATCGATAAATAGTTCCGGGCGATCTTGCCAACGGAAAATATGTGCGAAACTTTTTGAAAAATGGCGTGTTTCTTTCGCAACCTCTGTGAGAGCGAGTCCTTGCTGGATCCGTTTTATCAATAGATCACAACCTTCGATGAGATTCGGGTCTCTGGTAGTCTGGGCCGCTAATTTGAGAGCTTCCGGTAATTTCATCTGGGCTTCAATCAACGTAGCCAGCATGCGGCAAAATTGAGCAATTGATGTATAATTCAAGATTCTTCCAAAGACAGGTATCGAATTAAGAAGGCGTCTGCGTGTCCCTCGCATTTTGAAGAGATCAAAGCTGAACCAGATTCCCAAAGAAATGACTGTCAGCCAGAATATGATGCGGAGTCCATATTGGGACATGAAATCAGAAATACTGATCACCATTAATGTTATACCAGGGAGCTCTGTTCCAAAGTCAAAAAAAAGTTTTTTGAAATCGCCAACAATAAATACCATAAGAAAGTAAAAAATGAGAAAGGATCCGAAGAACAGAACGCCCGTATAAAATAGGGAAAGCAAAATTTTATGACGCGACTGAGCAAGAAGTCGCTGGCTGTCGATATAATCTTCAATGATAGAATCCAGTTTTCCTGTTTGCGACCCAGCTTTGATTAGGGAGACAAGGTTTTCTGGAACGTCATTTAAGTTTTGTTTAAAGCTCTCTTCGGTCGTTTTACCTTCTTCCAGTTCAACGGCAATTTTTTTAAATGCACGGGAAAGTTTTTTTGATGTTGTTTCTTCTGCTAAAGTACGCAGGCTCGCAGAAAGTGGTACTCCACAGATTTTAAAGTGAGAACTTTGAGATGCGATGTCGAGATATTCTGACTCGGAGTTCCAGGCGGCTTTTCCAAACTTTGAGAGTTGATCTCCGGAAAAATCCGTGATTTCCAAAGCCGCCTCCGATGTAATAGAGTCATCGATTCCACATAAATCAACGCGAATTATTTTTAGTCCCTGTTTCATCAGTTGAATCCGCGCGGATTCATCACTCACCGCTTGCAGGAAGCCTTTCATTTCCTGCCCTTCATCGTCAACACAGATATAGGAATACCGATTCATTAGAGTGAAGGACTCCCTAACATTTTTAAAATTTCAACAAACGGCAGGAATAGGATGATTGCGTAACAGGCGGTAATGCCTCCTGCAACGAAAATCAATAGTCCAACAGGAATGATTTTTTTGATCCAATCGAGACGATTCAACACTCGTATTCGATATACTCTCGCTATTTCAGACATAATATTTGTGAGATAATTTTGGTGAGTTTGTTCCATCAGCATCGTTTTGATGAAAGCAGGAAATTGCTTGCAGGATTTCATGCCCTCTTGCAGCGAACCCCCTTTTTCCAACTGAGAGGAGAGAGATCTGGCATCCGTAATGAGGTGCGTGTTGCCCGTCGATTCGGCAGCAAGTGTGAGTGATTCATGGAGAGGCACTTCGTAGGAAAGCAGCATGCCTGCCATTTCCGCAAAAGTGGAATAATTCATTTCTTTAAATAGTGTTCGATATCCGGGGATCCAGCCATAAGCGATGGTTAAGAAAAATTTTCCAGATAATGATTCATGTTGTTCCCGAGGAACAAGAAACGAAGAACGACTGACTTTCCAGCTAATGACCAAAAGTAAAAAAAACAAAGGAATCAAAAAGTACCAGTTCTGATATAGTTCAATTAATTGATAGGCGAAATGCATCAAAGGTGTTTGTTCCAGTTGGAACATGTTTTGAATAATTTGTAGTTCTGGAAAGACAAAGAAGCTAACAAAAAGCGAGAGGAGAAACGCCATGATCAAGACAAGCGCAGGGTATAGCAAAGCATTACCAATTTCCTGGCGTAGCTCCATTCGTGAACGAGAAAAGGATGTGTATGCTTGCAGCGCTTCCGGAAGACGTCCCATGCGGAGCCCCGACTTAACCAGCGATGTATAAGCGACTGGTAATTTTTTCGACTCTAAGTCGATCGCCTCTTCTAACGTGGAGCCTTGTTCGATTCTTGATATGAGTTGTTCTGTGAAATTGCGTGAATCCTTTCTTAAATGCTTGGCTGCATTTCGCAGACCTTCATCTAAAGGGATTCCTGCGCGAACCATGGAAGAGAGTTCTTCATTCAGATCTGTCAGATTTTCTGCAGATAATTTCTGAATTGAGGGTTTGTCAGAGTTAACCATGATGATTCAAGACTCGCAGGTGATCTACTTGGTGAAGTGGCCTTGTGTTCATTGTAATCGAGAGAAAGTTTTACCGCCACAGATCAAGAAGAATTTGAACGTTTTAAGGCAGATGCCCTCTCAGTAGAGACAAGTATCGCTAAATGGTTGTCGAATTTTCTCATACCAGTCTCAAAATAGAACACGTTTCATCAGCATTTTTGTTTATAAAGATCGAAAATTGACAGTTTTTTAAGAATCTGACCATGTATTTGTTCCCGTCGATCAGAGGGTTTACATTTACTGACTCTCAGGATGTCAGCAGGATTACAGTTTACAGATTCAGGATGGCATACTAAAAAAGGAAACCTTTATGAGACAAATTCGATTTCAAATCAGGAAAGCTCTGCTCGTATGATTCGAACTAAAATAAAATCTGCATTATCTGCATCTCAGTCGGGCGAAACGATTAAAGTGTGCGGTTGGGTGCGAACTCGTCGTGATTCTAAAAGTGGTTTTTCCTTTGTTGAATTAAACGATGGCAGTTGTATGGCCAATTTACAGGTTGTCATTGATCAAAGTGTTCCAGATTATGAATCGATGATCAAAGATGTCACAACTGGTGCGAGTGTTGCCATCAATGGAAAAGTGCATGAATCGCCGGGGAAAAATCAACGCATCGAATTACATGCTGAATCATTTCATGTTTACGGGACTGCAGACCCGGAAACATATCCCTTACAGAAAAAACGACATAGCTTTGAGTTTCTAAGAGATATTGCACATTTGCGTCCGCGTACAAACACCTTTGGAGCAATTACCCGCGTTCGTAATGAGGCAGCGACTTCGATTCACCGTTTTTTCCAGTCCAGGGGATTCGTTTATATTCAAACTCCGATTATCACAACCAGTGATTGTGAAGGGGCAGGTGAGATGTTTCAGGTCACAACTCTCAACTTAAAACGCCTCGCTCAGGTGCAGACAGAGATCGATTTCTCACAAGACTTTTTTGGAAAGCCTGCATCATTAACTGTGAGTGGACAATTAGAGGCAGAGATTTTTGCAACATCCATTGGAGAATGTTATACATTCGGTCCCACATTTCGCGCAGAGAATTCAAACACCTCTCGTCATTTAGCAGAATTCTGGATGATTGAACCTGAAATGCCGTTCTACGATCTGGAAGATAATATGGCTTTGGCAGAAAGTTTCGTGAGGACTGTAGTGGGAGATGTTCTTGAGAACTGTTCTGAAGACATGGAATTCTTTAATAAAAGAATTGATAATACGACTCTCGAAACACTGAGAAATATTACTGATAACGAATTCATCCGTATTTCTTATACCGAGGCAATTGAGATCGTAAAATCCAGTGGAAAGAAATTTGATTTTCCCATTGAGTGGGGAAGTGACATGCAATCAGAGCACGAACGTTTTTTAACTGAAGAGCATTTTAAACAACCGGTGATCGTTCATGGCTATCCCAGAACAATTAAGCCGTTTTATATGCGATGCAATGACGATGGTAAAACTGTTTGCGCTATGGATGTACTTGTGCCAGGTGTGGGAGAGATTATTGGTGGAAGTCAGCGCGAAGAGCGGTATGATGTCCTCGTTGATCGGATGAAAGAGGGAGGATTAAATCCGGATGATTATTGGTGGTACACCGATTTACGAAAATACGGGACGGTTCCCCATTCAGGTTTTGGCCTGGGGTTTGAACGTCTGATTCAATTAATCACGTCAATGACGAATATTCGAGATTGCATACCATTTCCCAGAACTCCTAAAAACGCAGAGTTTTAATTGTCATTCAGCGAGAGTGAACTACTCCTGTTTTTTTAGCAGATGTTGTTTAAACCATCTGACAACAGCTTGACTGGCACGGGTTTTATCTTCGCCTTGAAATCCGTGCGCCGCATCTTTAATGATTAATAATTCTGCTTGAACTTTCTGGTCTTGAAATTGCTTCATGATATTTTCGCTGTGACTGATCGGAACGAGCTTATCCTGATCTCCATGAATGAGTAACGTTGGGGGATCGTCCGGCGTGACATGCAACACCGGGGAAAAATCATCAGCGAGGTCAAAATCAAATTGCAGAGCAGGAAAGCGATGGTAATAAGGCGATTTTTCGTTAACAAACTCTCGTAAATCCGTCGGTGGATAATACGCAACGACGGCAGCAACGCGATTACTGTTTCGTAATACAGTCTCTTTTGCTTTTGGGTTTCCTTTGTCTGAAGTCGTCCCCAGAACTAACGATAAATGACCACCGGCGCTACCTCCCCAGACACCTAACTGCTCGGGATACACGCCATAATCTTTGGCATGCAGGCGAATAAATCTCACACTGCGGCGAACGTCATTCACAACCTCTGGAATGACGAATTTGGGACTGCTTCCATGCCTTACCGAAAATACGGTAAATCCTTCATCGAGTAGCGGTTTAAACCAGCCCAGCATGTTTTGGGGATCAGTCCATCTCGAATGCCAGCCGCCACTTACCATAAATAAAACACCTGCCCCATTAGGCTTTTCCTTGGGACGATACACGTCAAAGGTAAGAGCCATTCCATATTTATGCCCATAAACAACATCGGGAGTAATTTTCACATTTTCGTCGGCACTCAATGAACAGACTGGTAACAAAATGGAAGCAAGCAAGGTTGCGATGAAGACGGATTTCATGGTTGATCCCCAGTAATATGATAATGAACTTTTATGTCTTACGATTCTAATCGATTTACATTTGTGTTCACAACGGTCTAAGCCAGACCTGTCAGGAAAGTTAGTCTTGACCGGCAGATGCCAATCGCAACAATTTTGAACTGAAATTTAAAAATCTGAGTAGTTACCAGGCCAGAAAGACCAATTTCGCAGAGCGATAGTAATTTGTCTTTTTGATTCAGGAAATTCAAAAGCGATTTGCACTTGAATCAATAAAAGACAGAAATGGTGATGATTTTGAATCACTTTAAGAATAACTCGCTCATTCGAATTGAACAGGAAAACAGAGACCGTCTTCATTCAACTCGGGAGACTGAGCTAAATGCAGCCATTGGTCAGGCTCGCTCTGGGAAGATTCGTCCTTTTGTCAAATTACAATGGCCGACAGTGAAATTAGATCACTGGCAGTGGGACATTATTGAGTCGCTGTTCAATCCTACAATTCGACGCGTTTTTGTAAAAGGAAATACAGGCTGCAGAAAAGGAGCTGCAGCAGGTATTGCCTGTTGTATGTACTATCATATCTGGAACGATGCCAAAATAATCATTACTCGTGATTCCATGAAAATGGCACAAAAAATTGCCTTTGGTGAAGTTGATAAATGGTGGCGCCAAATGTCCTTTAAACCGCCGGGAAAACTTCTTACTTCCGGTGTATATGATAACAAACAACATTCTATTTCTCTTGCAAATCCACAACATATTGAGGGATTCCGAGGCGCTCATTCCTCCCATGTCCTTTTTTGGTTTGATGAGGCGACAGCACCAAACCTTGAAGATAAATACAAGCTGGCAAATACTCAGGCAAAAAAATTTTTGGCACTTTCAAACCCTTCTACATTAGCGGGCGCATTTCGAGATACCTTTCCAATAGAAGATCCGGATAAAACACAAACGATCATTGATCAATATGGAAAAACACGCTGCATTACTGTTAGTGGATGGGAATGTACGAATGTAAAAGAAAAATGTCTTGAACAACCAGTGGCGCCCCTGGGTGGCTTTAAAATCGCTGGTACGTTTTATTCACACGGTGCTCACATTATCAAAGAACATTTCAGTCAATGCCAACCGATTATTCCAGGACAAACCTGTTACGATGAATTTATGGCGTTATTAAACGACTCAGATCCGCTGATTCGAAATGTTTATGCGCTCGGCAAGTTTCCTGATCAGGATCCAGCTAAACAAATCATTTTACAAAGTTGGCTGGTCGAACCTGTTAAATTCTGGAATCGGTGGAACCAATTATGGAGACGTGCTAACGCAGGGAAGCACAAAATCGCTTTGAAATATTTAGATCAGATCTTGCCTGTAGAAGGATTTGGGCTCGATGTCGCAGCATCCAGATACGGCGATAGCTCTGTACTGGCTGTGGGGGGGCGCTATGGTATTCGTGCCATTCACGAATGTCAATTCTCTGATACGCAGCAGACTATGTCGTGGGTCTTGGAGACAGCACTTGCTTACGGAATAAATTTGAAACAAGGCAATATACCAATCGCCATTGACTGGGGAGGCGGATATGGCAATGCAGTAGGTGACCCATTGAAAAAAATGAATGTGCATGTGATTGAAGTTCATGGCAATGCAACCAGTGATCTAGACTCGCAAAAATATGCAAATAAACGGGCAGAGCTTTATGGTGAAGCTGGAAGAAGACTTGACCCGGCGGGGGACTTTCGCATGATACCCTTCGGGTTGCCCGATAACGAAAGACTACGTGCTGAGTTGGTAGCTCCGGCAAAAATCTATGCAGGCCATGACGGAGAAAAGTACTACATAACTCCCAAAGGTCGACGTGGCACCGATGAAAACTATACGGGAAAAACCATTCGGGAACTTTTGGGACGATCACCCGATCGGGCTGATGCAGTCGTTTATTGCCTGTGTGCATTACGAGATCAGCAGCGCCGACACCTGATTGTCGCTTAAAAGAGCAATGTAAAACGATTAGTCAATCCAAATATTCGATTCGTAAACAGGAACGATCTGCTATGTGGAACCCCTTTAAGAAAATTGCCACTCGTTTTAAAACTCATCAATTTGCAGTCGCACTTCGAACGGCCCTTGGGTCTGGACAACCTGGATCTTGGAGTAGCGATCATCGACAGGAAGCGGAACAATTTACTGGTTGGACGTTTGTTGCTGTTCGAGCAATTTGCCTTCAGGCAATGCAGGCATCTGTGTTTGTCTTTAATGATTCAGCAAATGGATCAAAACAAAAAAGATTGAATCAACGAATCCAGGAACACTCCGGATACGTTCAAGCAAAAAGTCTGTATGCAGGAGAATATGGTGCCTCAGTACCTCTTTCCAACGACCATCCGTTATGTAAGATCTTAAAACATCCGAATCCGACACAATCAGGAGCCTCGTTCCGTTATGAGCGTGTGTTACAGCTTCAGTTGACAGGCACCTGTATTGTCTGGAATGTGCCCAATAAATTTGGAAAAACTGTCCAGCGATATGTCATCCCAACAACAATTGCCACACCAGTCTCTCCTACAAGTGATTTGCCAGAAGGAGGTTATAAGATACAGCCGACCTCGCTACGCAACTTGCAAGCTGGATTCAGTAGTGCGTTTACTGAAACGGGCACTTTTCATCAGGTCGCCGGGAAAATCATTCCCATTACCCAATTACAAATTACGCGCTGGCCACACCCTGTTTACAAGGATGATGGCCAGTCTCCAGTGAGCGCAGGTGCCAAATGGATCGACTCAGCAAATCAGATCGATGCAGCTCGTTGGGCTCAGATGAATAATGGAGCTGATCCTTCCATTGTCGTCACATGTGGCAAAGATATGAATCCAACGCGAGAGGAACTCGAAACAGCGGCTGCCATGTTTGAACAGAAATACGGTGGCACTGAAAATACCGGTAAGGCCATCTTTACAACAGGAGAACAGGTTGTCTCACTGACGACCACTCCCAGAGACATGGACTACAACCAGTCGTTTGTTCAATTCAGAGATGCCATTCTCGCTTTGCACGGTGTCCCGGGAATAGCCGCTGGAATTTCAGACGGCGGAAGCTACGCTGCTTTTTATGCGAGTTTAAAGCAGTTCATTTCTCTTACAGTATAGCCCATTTTAGATTTATTGGCGGAAGATGATACCGAACATTTAGCCCCACAGTTTGGGAAAAACTTGACGATAGAAATTGAAGCAACTCACATAGATGATCCTGATATCTTGGAAAAACGATTAGCGACAGATATACGTGCAAAGATTATCAAAGTAGATGAGTTACGGGCAATTCGGGGATTGCCACCTTTAGGCCCGAAGCAGGGAGGAGATCTCATAGTGAATCAAAACAGCAAAGAGCAGTCTCCACTTCAGGAACAGGAAATAAATGATTCAACTCCTCCCGTTTTACCTGCAGGAAAAGGTATTGTTAATGGAGCAAAATTGGATTCTCAGTATCGATTTGCCAGACACTCAATTCAATAACGAATCTTTTCACTCTTCATATTGAGAATAGTCTGTGAGATAACAAGCCTGACACACGTTAGAGGAAATATGATGTATCACTAACTATGCTTTATTTGACACCGACCGTATGATTAGTTTGTCGTATTCGAAATCGGTTCTATTCATGGGTTGAGAGAGTATAAGCGTAATGTCTGATAACAAAAAAATCCACTTCAGTACAAAAAGATCATGGAGTCATGATTTACCCATCAGTTTTTTGATGCAACAAGGCGTGGAAAATCCGGATGTTCTTTCATTAGCCGCAGGATTAGTTGATCAGAACAGCCTGCCCGTCGAGATCACAAAAAAATCTTTTGAGCATTTGTTTTCAAATCAACAGTCTGCAAAAGAAGCATTGCAATATGGCACGACGGCTGGCTCATTACCGCTTAGGTCACTGCTGCTGTCGCATTTAGAAACTCTGGAACAAAAATCTGCCGAAGAATTAGGGATTACAGAAGATAACATCATCGTAACCACGGGCTCTCAACAGTATCTGTCATTGCTGGGCGAGGTTCTACTCGACCCGGAAGATATCTGCCTGGTAGCAGCACCGACTTATTTTGTTTTCCTCGGAGTCTTACAGGGTCTAGGCGCGCGAATCATCTCGGTCGAAACGGATGAATCGGGAATGAGAATGGATTCTCTTGAAGCGACTCTCGCGATGTTGGAGTCGCAGGGGCAATTAAACAGAGTCAAATTGATCTACCTCGTAAGCGATTATGAAAACCCCTCCGGCCTCTCTCTTTCTCAGGATCGACGTCAGCAAGTTATACAAATAGCACAAAACTGGTCGAAGCAACAACGGATTCTCATACTGGAAGATCTGGCGTATCGTGAGCTTTGCTACGATGGACCTGTTGTTCCGAGTATTAAAAGCTTTGACTCGACAGGAGAAACAGTAATTTTGACACAGACATTTTCCAAGAGCTTTTCTCCAGGATTAAGAGTGGGCTTTGGTGTTGCCCCAGTGGAAGTCTGTGCTGCGATTCAAGATAAAAAAGGAAACGATGACTTTGGTTCAACGAATATGAGCCAACACATTCTTGCAACAGCATTGCACCAAAACTGGTACTATGACCATGTTGATAATTTGAGAGCAGTGTACCGAGAAAAACGGGACTGTATGTTGCAAGCCGCTGATCGCCACTTTTCAAAATTACCCGGCGTCCATTGGGTTCATCCCAATGGAGGCTTGTATGTATGGATGACATTGCCAGAAACTATCGAAACGGGGTTTTCGAGCCCCTTGTTTCAAACAGCGATACACGAAGAGAAAGTGATGTATGTTCCTGGAGAATTATGTTATGCAATCGATCAAGGTCTTAGCGGTACAGAACAATCTCCCGTGCAAAAAAATCATATGCGACTGACATTTGGTGTTCAAAACCTTGAAGGCATTCAGGAGGGAATGAAAAGGTTGGCAAATGCTGTCAAGTCATTCATATGAAATAGCTTAAGACTATAAGACGAATTCGATCACTGCACAATGATTACGATTTTAGGAATCGGCTTAAGGGAGTTTAACGATTATGACGATAAGGCAGGCAGGGTTTCGCCGTTTCTTCATTGAAATCAAAATCCTTTTTCATCTCTAAGCAAAAAAGACAGGATTTCCTCTAAAAGCAAGAAGACTAATGGGCATTTGTGATTCCTGCCATTCTGGATGTTGCCGATCATTTGCTGTTCCCATTTCTGGGGCGGACATTCATCGTTTCACACATGATCAGGAAAAATCATTTTGGGATTTTGCCTGTCGCTGGGAGGATTCAGAGGGCTTAATTTCCCGCAATCTGGCTCCGCATTTCTTCTTTGAAGATACTCCGGCAGTTCCCTTTGTGATTTGCTTAAAGCACATACCCAGTATCTCATTTCCTGGAACAACAAAATGTCGCTTTTTGACTGAATGTTTACCAGATGAAGAGCATCCCAAAGGTTTGGGGCGTTGCAGCATCTATGGAAGCCGACCTCATACCTGTCGGAGCTTTCCTGCAAAACTAAACGATTCCAACGAACTGGCCGTTCTCTATGAGATTCCCAGTAATGGACGAGATGGTGAACCGGCTTACGATTTATGTCCGAGGCAGTGGACTGCATCCGATTTAGAACCAAATGATACGATCCAGAGTTTGGTTATCGCGCAATATGAAATGACGTTTTTTAAGAAAATTGCAGCGATTTGGAACCAGAATCCGGGAGAGTGGAATAGCTTTCCAGAGTTTGTTGATATCATTTATTCAAACCGAGTCTCCGATGAGACTAATAGTGACTCAAATCGGGAACCGTCAGAAACGGATGAAAAGAGATCACATTCTGCGGAAGACTCCGGGTCATATCGGAAAGCGGCCTGAGCAGACACGCATCTCAGTCAGTTCTCTGTGCCAAACTCGATGCTTTAGCCTTCATAAATGATTTGTCGCCATTAGTAATTCAGGTGATAATGAAATTTGTTCTGTCATCAAAAGGCTTACTTGCTTTTTTCTCTTTGAAACGGAGTAACGTCTCGTTCTAAATCAGAATGAGTGATCGCATTTCCTATTCTCTTGACGAGTTCAAGAAGATACCAGCCATTGAGAGTCCTCAAGAGTCGTTTTTTTCAAGCCAGGACTTCCGGATAGAATCCGATGAATATTCGTAAGTACTTCAGGCTCTAAAAAAGTAAAAATTATTTTCAACCATCTTGACCCATAGGTGCCGAACCTTAAAACACAGCCTCGTCACAAACATTAACTGTTTCTTTTCGAGGCAAAATGTGAAAACAAAAAAAGCTAAAAATTCCTTGCAGGTCATCCTCAAGAATCGGCACAAAAAATTTGGAACATTCTGCCGCATCGCAGGCAGAACATCAGATCTCTCTTTGGCGTGTCAATCACAGCCCATGATCGATGCACAATTAATGTCCGCTCGTGCCATCATCAATACGCCAGGGGAAGACCGTGAAGGTGACATAATAGTCCCTAAAGGCGTACACCTCGAAAATTTCAGCAAGAATCCAGTTGTACTTTGGGAACACGGTTTAGGTGAAATCACCCGCCCCATTGCCAAGTGTCAACATCCCGATGGCAACCTGGCATTAGAAGTCGAAGAGAGTCAGATCTTAGCGACCTCTTACTTTACAGATAAATCTTTGGAGTCGATGCAGATTTTTCATCTCATTGCTGAAGGACTGGTAAGGGCAACATCAGTTCGAGCAGTTCCCATCAAATCTTCCACGAGAAAAACATCGAATAATGGTGTGGGAATCATACTTGAAGAATGGGAACTGATTGAGTGGTCTTGGGGTGCATTGGGCGTAAACCCAGATGCCATAGCAAGAACTATTGATAAAGGAACAATTGAAGGTCGCAATATTGCGGAGCCACTTTTGAAATCACTCAAATCCGTTCTTCCTTCAAAGAAACATAAGATACCCGGTTGGACAAATTCCACAAAAAAAATGTTGCGAGAAAAGAATGATAAAGTAAATGACGACCTGCCTCAGGCAGCTGGCAAGATAAGCACTCAATCAAAGGATAAAGATTGTGTGGCAAACGAACCTGTCAAATCAGATAAACAAAAAGATGTGCATCGATCAAAATCAAGTCTGCAGGAGATACAAAATAAGACAAATTTAACGAACATCCCTGTTTCTGAACTCACAAACCGGAAAACAGAAAATGTGCCTTTAGGGGCACAGATATTGAAGTTCATTCAGTCTTCCATCAAACAATTGACGACGCATGTTGTTTCCACATCTTTTGCTTTGGAAAACGAGCAGATTAAATCGTTTTTAAATACATTTCTGCTCTCTCTTGAAAACGAACAAGCCGCTTTAGCTAACTTGTATATAGGCAATTATTCTCACCTCAATATCGAAGAAATAAATCCGTATGAGAATGATCCATTCACACGGTCTTCAACAGCTTGTCTGGATTCCGAGATGATTAGTCAACTGCGAAATTCAGATTATTATGGTCGCTTAATAAAATTGTCACAGTCGGGAAATTTGACAATTCATCAGCGTCAATTATTGACTGAAATACTAAAACAGATAAGTCCTAATCGTCATAGGCAGCTTTCCTATGATGAAAAGACGCTAGAGAGAAATGTTGAAGGACTTTCGCAAGCAGTCGTAGAACTAAAACAAAAAATATCTGATCTACTGCCTGCCTGAATGAAAACAGCACAACTAAGAATAGAGCGCTTGAGATTTACATACAGTATCTCTGGATAAAATATTGATTTAATGAAACATAAAAAACAGTTAGAAGAAAGGACATATTTAATGTCTGAAACACTCGAAGAAAAAGTAAAGTCTCTCTCATCAAATATTAAAAATCTGACCCAAAGTGTAGATCTGTTAAACAGCCCGGACATGAGTGGAGTCCATCAAGATAGTCAGGGCCGACCTTCCAGTTACTGGCAAGCAGAAGAGAAGGAAACCGCTCTAGTGGCGTTGGATAAATCCCATTCAAAAAATTTACGAACTTTACCAGTCGGCTATAAACCATATTCAGAATTTGATTCGTTTGGAGAATTCATTCGGTGTGGATTTAAAGATCGCAGTGAAGTCATTGCCAAGACGAAGAAGTCCTGGGGAATGTGTAAAGCGATTCAAGGTATGTCAGAAATTGTGGGAGCCGATGGTGGAATTGCCGTTTTGCCCGAATTCCATCAGGAAATTCTAACCCGTATTTATCAAAACGACATTGTCAGCAGGACGGATCACTATCAAGTTGCTGGAAATAACATGACTTTCCCGACTGATTCTGAAACGACTCGTGCCGATGGATCACGCGCTGGTGGACTACGCGCCTATTGGGTAGGAGAAGGCGATCCACTTACGGGAACTACGCCTAAACTTGGTGAAACATCACTGAAACTTCATAAATTAGCAGTGTTGGTGTACTTGACTGAAGAATTAATCAATGACAATGGGATGGCTCTTGAATCATATGTCAACAAAAAAGTGACAGAAGAAATGGAGTTTGTATTAGGCGAATCTATCTTTAATGGAAACGGGGTCAGTAAGCCGTTAGGGATTATGCAATCAACGGCTAGAGTATCTGTCCCCAAGGAAGCCGGTCAGGCAGCCAATACAATTTTGGCTGAAAATATTCTGAACATGTGGAGTCGAATGAAGGCTTCATCAAGAATGAATGCTGCCTGGTTTATAAATCAGGATACCGAACCTCAACTTCATCAGATGAGCCTGGGAGTCTCAACTGCAGGAGGACAATTAGTCTATATGCCACCTTCTGGTTTGTCTGACAACTCCTATGCAACGTTAATGGGACGCCCCGTTATACCAACAGAGTTTAACGAAACTTTGGGAACCGAGGGGGATATCATGTTAGCTAGTCTGGATGATTATATCACCATCAGCAAAGGAGCAATCGAGCAGGCTGAGTCAATGCATGTAGAGTTCCTCACAGACCAGTTGGCTTTACGCTTCATCATGCGAATTGATGGAAAACCCTGGGAAACTCAACCATTAACCCCATACAAAGGTACTGCTACTCAATCCAGCTTTGTCACTCTGGCAACACGCGCTTAGTGGCATGATGAAGAATTATAATTCCCATTCAAGAATCAAAATCGAGAAGGATCTCATTCAATGTTTAATAAAGAATTCCTGGAAAATCACGATATTATTCCCGCCTTCATGCCAGTTGACTTGGCAACCGCTGCCAATACTGGAGACCGGGTTAATCTGAAAAATTATGATCGTTGTCTCTTTATCTTGTTGGCCTCCATTGGAACCGCGGGAGATGACCCTGTGGTCTCTGCACTGCAGCACGATGCCGCAACTTCTGGCAATTCGAAGGCTCTGAATTTTTCTCGCATTCGGCATAAAGTAGGTGCGACTGATATCAATGCCGTTGGTCAATTTTCTCTCGCCGAACAAACGGAAGCCGCAAGTTTCGACACTGCATCCATTGATGGTGCAGAAAATGAGGCACTGATCGCCATTGAGGTCCTGGCCGATGACTTAGACTCTGATAACGGCTTCACTTTTGTTTCATTTAACGTGGCAGACGTTGGGGCAAACGCACAGCTCGGAGCAGGATTTTATATTCTTCAGGGAGCTGATTACGTCAATGAAATAAAACAGTCTGCTATCGCATGATGCCTCTTTCGCATTTTCTTCAGTCAGGAAAAATTGCTGGGAACTACCACAGATGAATCAGAGATTAAAACAATCAGCCAAAACATCTCAAATTGAATCCTTGGCAGAACGGATTTTTATTCAAATGTGTGTCACCACACATCAAGGATTTGATGAATCACACTATGTAAGAAGAGCCTATAAGTTAGCCAAAGCCTTCTATCAAACTGTTGGTGACGAAAAAACATCGTCAAATGTGAAAGAAGCAACGATGAAAAAATGATGGTCATAGCTATGACCATTTGCAGGAATGATTTGGTTCACTATTTCAGATAATGAATGAAAGAACTCTCAGGGAGACAAATTGAAGATGGCATTAACAGACAAGGCAACAATTAAAACGCTTCTCGGCATCAGTGATACGTCATTGGATGCTGCGATCGATTTAATGATCCCACAGGCTGGTGCCATCATCAAAGGTTATTTGCAGCGAAATATCGAACAAGCGACGTACACAGAGTTCTACAGCGGCTCAGGCGATAAGGTTCTGTTACTTAACCAAACCCCAGTGCAATCAATCACTTCAGTTCATTTAGATAGTGACGGATATTATGGGGACGGCACGGAGGCTTTCCCCGCCTCTTCTGTATTGGTTGAGGGAACGGACTTTGTTCTCCAGAAAGATGACGCAACGAATACAGAAGTCAGTAAAAGTGGGATTGTCTATCACACGGGTAAAGGCTGGCCTCGCCCTTCCTCCCGACTACAAGGGCAATTAACAAGTGCTCCCGGTCTAGGAATAGGGAATATCAAAGTCGTTTATGTTGCCGGATGGGCGACTGTGCCATCTGACATTCAGTTCGCGGCTAACAAATTGGTGATCTCGATGGTTCAATCCATTGATCACGGTGGTCGCGTTGAGTCGGAATCGATTGAGGATTACTCCTACACACTTGCTGGATTCGAAGACGAAGGAAAGTTCCTTGATTCGGTCAGAGGATCGTTGGCTCATTACAAGAAGGTTGTGATCTGATGGTAAGCGTAGCTCAACTAAACAGACTATATCTAAAAATGCCTGGCACAGAAGCCATTACGCTGACGACGAAACGGGGTGTGAATAATGATACCGTGGAAACCCAAAGCGTCTCTCATGCCTGGATGCGGGATATTACGCGGGATGATGTAGCCCGCGGACTTGTCACATCAGCTTCAGAGGGCATTGTCTGGAATATTCCTAACCTATTATTGGCGGGCAAAGAGATTGAAACAGGCGACGCCATCACGGATTCGAATAGTGTAGTCTGGACAGTGATTTCTATCTCATGTGTGCGATCACAAACTCATTGGCGTTGTATTTGCAGGAGAGAGAAATGACAGCCATTCTGGAATCTATCCTGACAACGGTGAAATCAGAAATCGAATTTTTGACTCTGACCGATATCGCAGATGATTCGATTATTATCCAGAAAGTACCCAGCACGCGAAATTTTACCAGTACAGATTTCCCGGCAATTTTAATTGCACCAGGTACACCGAAATATAACTCGAAGGAGGGAACAAATGAGAGAGATCAGATCGAATATCAAGTTGGTGTTTTTATCGTGGACGCAGATCAACAGAATCAAATACTTAACAGAAACAAGTATTTAACCTGGTATGAAACGATTGTAAAGAAGTTTCGCACTCCTCGTTTAGCGGGCGTGGATTCCGTAGTCAACAGTTACGTATCCCCTGGGGCGGTTGTAGACCCAGGATGGTTTGAAGCCGGAGAATATCACGCAGGGATGACCCTGTGGTTTATCAGTTGGGAGACAAGATAATGGCAGAATATGAATTCAGCACCGAGACGGAACAGACCATCTCAATTCGAACGACTCACGGTAGATTGAAGTTCAGGACAGATATGGCTACTGCGAAAAAACTGTATGCCGAAATGAAAGGCATGAGCTTGGATCAACTCGAAGCCCTCATACCACAGATCACAACTGAGAAAGGATCGCGGCCATGTCTAAAGAAATTGACATCGAAGATCTCGGAGAGTTCCTCGACGGAATCGTCGTCGTCACACAAAAGCCCAAATGCAAAAGTGTGATGCAGAAAATTGTCGAAGATACGAAAGAACAGATCAATACTGGATTCCAGCAAGGCATTTCTCCGACTGGATCAAAATGGCCTGCTCTGAAACAGCCGAGACCACCACACAGGAATCAGAACAATAAACCGCTGCTTGATACTTACAAACTTCAGGAGAGTGTGACAGAAAAGACAGCAGGCCATCTCGAAACAGTCAGCGATGAAGGATTGACTCTCGGGACGTACGTTGAATATGCAAGCACGCATCAAGAAGGATCAGGACTAATACCTCAGCGACAATTCCTGGGTTTCAATGAGAAGGTAACACATAGTGCGACTACCAAGGTCGCTGATTCAGTCATTCAACAAATCGATAAACTATGAGGAAAATAAAATGACCACTCCCGAAATCGGAACATTCGGACTAATTGCCTTTGATACGGCCCTGCCTTTTGATGTCAGCTCAATTCCGATTGAGATCATCCTCCCAGAGTCATTGGTCGAGACTGCTGAGATCATCGAAACTAATGGCATGACGGGCACGACAGACCACAATAAAGAACGCACGCGTGAAGGGTTAAAGCGAGTGTCAGGTAGTATCAAAATTGCCTGCTCACGAATCGCCCTGGACACTCTGTTGCCTTATATCTGCGGAACGGCAGAAGCGACAAATGTGTTCGCTCTAGCTGACACTTTGCCTGAGTTCCTGCTGCTGATCGATCGTGGTGCCAAAGTCTACACATACACCGGCTGCCGGATTGCGAAGGCCACATTCAGCGGAGCGAAGGGCGACTTCTTGTTTTTGGATCTAGAGATCGAGGCTGAAGCTGAAACAGTCGGTAATGCCGGGACGTTCACACCTCTGACGGCTCCAACGGAAAAGCCATTCCTGATGGCCGATGGTATGCTGACGCTCCAGGCTGCGACAAGATCCTTTGAAAATTTCAGCCTCACGATAGAGAATCGTCTCAACACTGAACTGTTTGAGAATGGGTTGACTCGGCATGATATTCCCTTAATAGATCGTGTGATCACATTGGCGACCGATCACCCTTGGGATACGGATAATACAGATCTTGTCAAGCAGGATCTTGATGGTGCTGCCGGCACGCTGGTCTTTACGAATGCGGAAGTCATAACAGATGTGCTGACGTTTGAAATGGCTGCAATTCAGTACGCCAATATCACGCCTTCGATGGGTGGGAAAGATGTCATTCGACTGCCATTGCAGGGCATGGTTCGAAGTTCAGGAACAACGAAAAGTCTAATCGTCACGAATGCCCATGCTTAGAGTTATGAACGATTTTTTAAGTTATCTTGATGAGTTCAATGCGTTTCACAAAATCTCTACGTGCTGATTTATTTATCACGGAATATTTTTAAGGAAAAGAAAATGACGACGTCAGCGTATATTGAGGATGGATACACAGAAACCGGATACATGCAGGAATCACCAGGAATCCATCAGGCAGTGAGATTCGAATTCCGGCCAGTGATGCCGGTGAAAATCAGAGAGGTGCTCGAGCAGTGGGGTTCAATCTCTGCTGCTGAGAAAACGAAGCGAATCAACAATCTAATCATTGACAATTTGATCAAGTGGGATCTGCTCCATAAAGGAAACAGTTTGCCGATCACTGCCGAGGTACTGTCTCGTCTTAAGCAGCCTTTTGTGGATCGGCTTTTCAACATCATTACATACTCGGACATGAGTGATAAGGATCTCGCAGCAAAACAGGATGAGGCAGTGGCAGACGCAAAAAACTAAGAAGAGGGATGGAACTACTCCTGTTTCATCCGAAAGTGGCGTTCAGAGATTGCGAGCATTGTCTCGATTTCGTTTACAACGAGGAGACAGGACAGACGAGAGTCACAAGCCGTGGTGAATGTTGCAAGCGGCTGCCGACTGTGCCTGCTCCCTGTCGAACAAGTAAGGGCTGCCCGAAAGGAACGCCAGAGAATCAGAATGTATTGAGCGAAAAGAATATGCGGGCTTATCAGCATTGGAAAGAATGCAAAGCGATTGGCCAGTTTCCCGATGATCCCACTGTGAGACGGAATGCGGTGATTATACAGGAGCTGACTGATATTGCTGCAGAGCAAAGACAGTTCCAGGTGATGAGTGCGATGATGGGGGGCAGATAATCGTCCTGACAATTACGGATATCAGTTTACCCAGTAAGAAAGCCGAACCGGTAAAGACAAGAACAAAGATCATATATGCGAGATTGCCGAGAAGGTTTTCCCTTCTGGCCACATTAAGGCTGGCCCCAGCGTCTTTAATGTGTTCGGCTCTTACAGCCGCTTATTTGTGGGCAGGGGCGATTAGGCGAGTTATGTTTGCTTAGAGATAAGTGAAAATACAGTAGGCGATTCCAATTATGATTAACAGTGCACCAATAACATTAGGCTTGTTTTTCTCTTCCTCATTCTGTTTGACGAGCTTGTGCAGGAGCTTACCTTCAGGAGAGAGGTCTTTTAATTCAACGGCTTCCTTGGCTTCCTCTGCTTTCCGCTTTTTACGCTCTTTGTTTTCATGGTCTACGCCCAACAAAAACAGTATGCCGACGACTGCGATAGCCAGGATGACCTTTTGGCCGGTGCTGAAGAATTCATGCTCAGGCATATTACATACTCCAGATAACATAGTAGATGATGCAGCCGGAACACACACAGGTGCGGACGAATGTCATGATGCCAAATCTGAACTCAGATATTTTATCCTGTGTATGCAGATGAAGGTGCTGGACTTCGTGGCTCATGCTTGCAAACTCATCTTTTTTTTGGTTTCTCGCTTTGGTACCCCTTGGTCTTTCGATAAAGCCGAACTGGAATGACAGTTATAGCACGAATATGTGCAAATCCAACATAATTGTGTCTCCAAATAATTTTTCAATGGCTCACACTCAGGAGGTAGTCTGATGGGTAATGGTGCCGAGCGCGATGTGCTCATTAAGCTAAAGCTGGTCGCTGATTCAAATAACCAGGCTAAAGCGAAAATCGTTGCAGGTCAAGCAAAATCAGTCGTTACGGCAGGAAATGCGAGCTATAAGAAGCTGGAAAAAATTGCGAACGATAATTCGAAAAAGCTTACTCGGATTGGTAAAACCCAAGCAGAACTAATTGTCCAGATCGCGAAACTCAGCACGGCAGAACAGCTCGAAGCTCACAAAAAACTCACTGAGCGAATCATTGATCTCCTCGAAAAGCAGACAGCCAGTCAGGAAACAGAGGGTGAAAAGCGAGTAAGGCTTGCTGATAAGGCCAATAAAAAAGCGGAGAAAGCGGCAAAGAAACATGCTGAAAAGCTCAAAGCAGCTCAGGAAGCTGTTGTCGCCGGACACCAGAAAGCAAATGAATCAGCAGTCGTCGTAGTGCAGGGACTGGCTGATCTGGTAGAGGGAGCTGCCAATTTAGGATTGGTGAGCGAGGAGAATTTCGAAAAGTTTACCAAAAATTTCAATATGGTTCAGGATGGTATCAAAGTCTTTAAAGGATTCACGGATGTCATCTGGAAAAGTCGCGAAGGGTTGGTCGCATTAGGCACAGCCACAAAAGCCCAGGCAGCAGCGAATGAAATTCTCGCTGCGAGCAATAATAAAGTCGCAGCATCATCGGCAGTGGCAGGTGCATCAGGTACTGCGACTGCCGGATCAGGTGCTGTCGCTACAGGTGCGAAAGCAGCAGGTACAGGCATCGCAATGATCGCAGGTGTTAAAGTGCTCGCTGCTTTGACATTGGCTGCTGCTGAACTGGCATCAATCGCGCTTGTTCTGGCTGAGGGATTCTTAGCTATAGCCAGAGGGATCGAATGGCTAATCGGTGCAAGCTGGGACTGGAATGAAAGTATACTCGTTGCAGGTGACAGCTATCTCCGAGCAGCAGAACAGGCAGAAGAAGCCCAAAAAAAAACAGAAGCCGCTGAAAAGAGAAAGCAGAAGCTGCTCGAAGCTCGGTCTAAGTTCGAAGACGATGAAGCCAAACGAGCTGGATTCTCTAGAGATATGATCCATGCAAATGTTGCTGTGGATGATGCTCGTCAAGGTGGTGTCAGCGACATTGACAAAGAAAGAATCGCAGCTCTGCGAGATGTTCAGCGTGCAGAAAAAGCTGTCGCAGAAGAAAAGAAAATCCAGGAGGAGCGGATCGCAGCGGGTCATTTTGCCAGCCTGAAGAATCGTGTGCGGGTAACAGCAGATCTCGAAAAGGCTCAGGGTCGAATGCTCGTTGCTGAGCAAAATCGCCTCAAGTCGATCATGGATCAAAAGAATCTGATCGCCGAACAGATCAATGCCGAGAAGGAAAAGATCCAGATTGGTAAAGATGCAATGAAGTCTGAGCAGCAGAGAATCCGAGAAAGATTCGGACGTCTGTCAGCAGCAGATCAGGAACGGGCGAAAGAAATTGGCAAAAAGAAAGCCGGAGGTCAGGAACTCAGCAGGCGTGATATTCAGGAACTGGAACGGCTCGGGCTCGCCGGGGATCACGCTTCGAACTTCTTTGCGAATGCAGGCAGGCAAGCGGGTGCTGATTCTGTCGCTGCTGATCTGACTCTCGTCAAGAAGAATGAAGAGCAGGCCGACTCAGAGACCAATCTGAAAAAACTTGAAAGGGAGGAGCTTGCGAGATCTGCCAAGGAGGATCAGCAAAGGGCAGCAGTCATCTCCAGAGCAGAAACCAAAGCGCAGACAACTCAAAACAGAGTCAGCTTGTCGGCTGAGGAGCAGGGTTTACATCATGAGGATCTGCCAGGATTTCGAAAACCAGCGGCCATGGGGAAAGCTGTCCAGCAAGCTGCCGCTGATGGCAGTGATGCAGTCGAGAAGGCATCGATGGAAGTCGTCGGTGCGCTGGGTGACACGTTCGGATCGATGAGGAAAGGTCTGGAAGATATGAAGAAAGAAGTCGAAAAAAACAAACTCTTGGAAAAGGCGTATAAATCCTGATGCAGCATTCATACGGCAATTATAACCACGCGGAGAATGAAGCAGATATCTCGATCACACGATCAGGTCTCGTCGCTGATAATGGTTTCGTTTATGGGTACACAGAGACGTGGGCAATCAAGGGCATCCTGCATGGAGACACTGATGAACTTCTGGTGACAGCGATGGCTGATCTCCATGCAGCCTACTCAATTCAGAATCAAGATCTGGTCTGGGAAAAAAACGGGACGACAATGCATGAGCTGATCAGTGCGAATACGCTAAGCGGTACGCGCGTGACGACACTCCCCCAATTTAGCAAGGACGGTCAAGGCGAGCTGACGACTTTCAGATCTTACGATATCGTTGTTTCTGCTGATGTTGCTTTCGCTGGTCTGTATCTTGACCAGACACAGACGATTGATCTCACAAAATTGACACTGCTCAAGTATGAAGAATCGATTAATTATACGGGAACAGGTGGTCGGCGATTCGGATTCCTGCCGACACTCGAAGGAAAATATCAGAAGCAGCAGCTCACTGAAAAGAGTCTAGTGAGTGTGACTCAATCAGGATTGTCTGTCGGCTTGGGTGCTCGCCCACTTCCCAATGATCCACTCTGGCCCGACGATGAACATCTTGAAAAGCGACAGATCAGATATCCACCAGCCAGAAAGCGTGGCGGTTTTGAAATAGAGTACCCGATTCACTGGTCTTATACATTTGAGCGGAATGATCAATTCCCGACTCCAACCACATAAAGGATTTTTAACATGGCTTCTCATATATGGATTGGTGGTGCTCCTGCCGTTGCCCAAGTCGAATCAGTAACGTTTCCCGATGATGTGGAAGCAGGCCAGATCATCAGCTTTGCACTCGGAGTCAGGACTTTCTCAGTGACTCTGACCGGCACGACACGCGACCTGATCATCGCTGAGGTCGCCTCTGCCTGGAACAATTCAACAATTCCAGAGGTCGCAGAAATCTCGGCGGTGGCCGTTGTGGACGATGACAGCAATCTCACAGGCGTGATGAAGCTCACAGCAAGAACAGCAGGCAAGCCATTTGCGGTGACTGTCTCAATCGGATCAGGGAACAATGAGGTTCAGGTCATCACACTTTCAGGAACAGCAGCGACAGGCGGCACATTCACTCTGACTTTTGATGGACAGACGACGGGAAACATTGCTTACAACGCGAGTGCCGCGACTGTGGATGCTGCCCTCGAAGCGTTGAGCAACATCGGGGCGGGAGATGTGACTGTCACTGGAACGGGACCTTGGACGGTCGAATTTACCGGGGCTCTGGCTGGAACAAATGTCGCATTGATGACAATCGAAACAACGAATCTTACGGGTGGCGTGAATGAGATCCAGACGATCTCAAGTCCAAGCAGCCCCACGGGTGGAACATTCACTCTCTCATTCGGTGGAGAAGCAACCGCACCCATCGCTTACAACGCAAGTGCTGCAACGATTGAGGCGGCTCTTGAATTGCTGACAACGATTCCGACAGACTCCGTCTCATGTGCCGGTGGAGCATTACCAGGAACGCCAGTCACGGTTACTTTTCAGGACGAATTTGCTTCAAGAGATGTTGCATTATTGGTCGCTGATTCGAGTAGTCTGACGGGGGTAACCGGATCTGCTGCTGAGATAACGGCTGGTGGTTCAACAATCAAAGATGCGACTGAGCACTTTTGGAATTTCGAGACACAGGCGTCAGGCGGAAAATTTACGGATAGTGTCGGATCAACGATACTTGATGAACCAAACGCAGGCGTGTTGACTCATGGCGCCAATGGTGTAATTGGAAATGGCGTGCATTATCCCGGTGGTACATCGTCTTCATCCAACTATTTATTGGGCAGCAGCGGAGAACATACTAAGGCAGGAACAGAGGATTTTTCTGTATCAGCATGGGTTAAATTTGATAATGCAACGGCTGGTCTTGGCCGGATCATAATGGCAGCATCAAGTTCATCATTTGTAAATTATCACTTGAAAATGAATCACGATAACACGTTTACTTTCGCGATTTCAGGAACAACTTATACTGTAACGTCGGTTGCGACCGCGACGATCAACATTTGGGCACACGTCGTCGGAGTATATGACTCAGTAAATAATCTCGTAAAAATTAGCGTTGATGGCGCGGCGTTTGTAACGGCTGCAACGTCTACCACTTTCAGCGAACCGTCTTCTACATACCTCAAAGTGGGTGGCGGGTCTCATTCCGGATTAAGCTCCTATGAGTCATGGGAAGGTTACATCGACGCCGTTGGTATTTATAGTTCAGCACTGACTATCGGGCAGGTTGGCGACTTGTACAATTCAGGAGTTGGAGACGAGTATCCGTTTCTATCCGCCGGAAATAACGAAGTTCAAACACTCACACTCACAGGCTCACCTACAGCAGGCAGTGTGACTGTCTCTTATCAGGGAGTAGGCGTTGACATCCCTTACGATGCAACGGCATCAGAGGCTGAGGTCTTGCTCGATACTATCTCGACAATCGGGAGTGGCAATGTGAATGTGAATGTGACTGGTGGCCCGTGGCCTGGGACTGCTCTTGTTGTTGAGTTCATCAATGATCTGGCTGTGACTGATGTGGAGCTGCTAGATATGGATACATCAGCCTTAGTAATGCTCGTCACTGAGACCACGAAAGGAGTAACCGCTCCAGTTGGGTCAGTGGCGACGACGGTCACTCCATTGACGCAAACCGAGACCACGGCGAGTGAAGGGCCGAATGACTGGAGCATCGCCGCTAACTGGAATTCGAACACAGTCCCGGTCACAAGCGATACCGTTTACATCTCTGACACTGATGTCAGTATCCTTTACGGATTAGACCAGAGTGCAGTGACTTTGGCTGCTTTGCACGTCGAGCAAACATTCACCGGCTTCATCGGATTACCTCGCACGAATTCCGATGGAACGAATTCTTATTTTGAGTATCGAGACCAGTATCTAAAAATCAGGGCGACATTGATCAACATCGGAGACAAAGAGGGAGATGGCTCTGATCGTATCAAGATTGACCTGGGATCGGTACAAAGCACAGTGCTGATTACCGACTCTGGAACTGGGGAAGATGCGAACACTCCGGCTATTCTCTTACTCGGAACTCATGCCAGCAATGTGATTGACATCAATCGCGGATCTCTGGGAGTCGCTTACTATCCGACTGAGGTTTCTACCATTGCTACTTTACGGCAAGCATTCTTTGACGATGCGGCGAGCGATACAACTGTCTTTCTGGGTGCCGGCGTGACGATCACTGACATCATCAAGACAGGCGGCGATCTGGATATCAATTCAGCGACGACGACTTTCAGACAGGATGCAGGAGAGACTACGATCCACGCCGGGGCTCATGCTGCTCTGGATGTGAATGATGGAACTCTGAACTACAACTCGACAGGTACGGCGACTGCAATCAGTCTGGCAGGTGATGCTGTTCTGAACTTCAATCAGGATCGCAGGCCGAAGGCTGTCACAGCTATCACAAAGAAAAGTGAAGGCTCAGAGATCTTTGACGACTCCGGTTGCATCAGTGCCCCAGTCATCGTGATGCAGGACATCAAAAATTTTGAGCAACTGCATTTCGCAAGCAATTACACAGTGACGCTCACATAAGGGAATCCTGTGGAAAAGAATACTACAAAGTATGAACACGTTGGATCAGTTTCTTATCCAGGCATCGTGCAGATCGTGGGTGCGAGTTACACTCGATCGCATGGTATCGCTCCCGGTGTCTGCATCATCGAGATGGCTCCGCAGCCCCTTGATCCTAAAAATAAGAACTATGTGCAGATCGAGCAGAATGGATATCTCAAATTCCAATTCGATACGGTTGAAACCAAAACGGATGCAGGAGGTTTCGCTACCACAAGGGAAAGCACGATCCAGATCTTGATGCAGGGTTGCCGACCAGATAAAGCTGCATTGAGACGCGCAGAGAATAATGAGATCTGGCAGATCCCGATCTTCGATCGTCGCTGGAAATGGAAGTTCGGATCTTTCTCCGGACACTGGAACATCAAGAAGAACGGCATTATCGAGAAACGCAAAGAAAAAACAGTTCGACAATTGGCTGACATGTGTCTCGAAGCAATGGGCGAATTGAACTACGACACAAAAGATCTCGACGAATTAGAGAAGCTGAAAAAATTCAAGTACAGAAAAGCAGTCAGGCCCGAAGTTCACTGGGATCGCATTGCTCCAGCTCAGGCTCTTGATGATCTGGTGAACTCAATCGGATACCGTGTCTGCTTGGGGTGGGATGATCGAGTGAGGATCAGGAGAGCAGGTGTAACGAAGCAGAATTTCGGGAACAATAATATTCTGCCGACTGATGATTTGATGAGCGGAGGCTTCGAGAGCGATCTGCCTGAGGTGCCTGAATCGATCACCGTCGTCGGCAATCACACAATGCACGAAACAGCTTGGGAACTGGAAGCAGTCGGGCTGGATACTGACGGCATGTGGAAGCCGATCAACCATCTGAGCTACAAGCCGAATGATGATAATGGCTGGCACATATCAAGCCCCCCGACATTCCCTAGAATTGAGCAAGAGTTGAAAGAAGTCGAGGATAACAAAAAACCGAAAGAGCCAGAGTTCCTGCGGAGAAAGAAAAGCCTACAATTAGCGAGGGAAACGGTCTTTCGTTGTTATCGCCTCAAGTATCCAGTCGGCACAAAAGAAGACGAAACGCTCAGAAAGAAATATGACAAGCTCGGTGATTTAATCGCTCATGGAGTAAGGAACGGAGATCAATACGGTGTCTTCAATTTCTTTAATGCTAATTTTGATTATGAAGTAGAGGAATATGAAGAAGCAGGACGCGAGTTATTTCGTAAATCAAGGCCGGTTCTACCGGGGCCAAAGCAGAAGAATCCAAAAACAGGAAAACTCGAAGATTATGTACTCGAGGAATTCAACCAGGTGCTTCCCTGTTTTGAGACGCGGGCAGAGCTGTCGATCAATCCTTATACTGGAAAGCTGGAAAGAAAACCGGCGTCGATGGTCGGCAGTATCTGGGATGAAGACAAGCGAAGCAACACACAGCTGAATGTGCCAATTCAGCGGGATAAGTATGAGATACTTCCCGATCTGGGAATCATAAAATTCAAAGAGCCAATCATTCGACTGGGGACAATCCAGGTCACAGATGAAAACGGAAAAAAAAGCCCGAGCCTCAAGAGACCATTCCCTGCAAGGCTGCTGCTGCTGATTGCGACTCCCCTCAAGTCGATCGTTGGCGAAACGGCTCGCTATGAATATGAGTACAAGATCCCTGAGAAGTACAAAAGCAAGCCAGCTAGTCTGCCCAAAGGGTTGAAAGATAAACCGCAGAAAGTTCCAAAAGATCCAGGCACAAAAGTCGTGATCAACAATCAGATTGTTCTGGCATATCGGGCGGTTTATAAGTTCTTTCACAATTCGAAGAAGAATAACGCGATCGACATCAAGCAGCATGAAGTAGATACGAATTTCAAAAAAGAAGAACTAGAAAAGCAGGCACTGGCGACAGTTGCTGTGGAGTCTCTCAATATCGTAACTCAGGACGGTGGCTCTGGTGTTTATGCAGGACTGAAAAAAATCGAGATCGATGGAGCCATTCATCAAGTCACGATCAGTCGCAATGAATCAGGCATGACGACTACGATCTCTCGCAATAGAGAGATTGCGCCGATCGTTCCAGACTTCGACGAAAGACAACGCGAGGCGAGTCTGAAAGAGATGATTCAATCACAAAGTCAGATCATCGATAAAACGCAGAAAGTAAAGCCAAAGGGATAATATGCTCAATGATATGCTAAACAGCCCCGGTGAATGGTTTGATTGTCTGAACGTCGGTGATGATTATGAGAAAGAGGAAGATCGCAGAGATGATATAGATCTGGTGATTCCTGATCATTCATGTGTTGAGGTCGTCGGCTTTCGTAGAATCAATGACGATCATTTCGTGCATGAGGTCAGACTGCTGAAGCAGAGGAGTATTGCCTCATCAACAAAGGATGAGAACTTTGTACCATCATCAGGAGCTCAGGCTTTCACAGGAGAGGGGGCCATCCTCAAAAATCACCAGGGCAGGATGAAATTCCCGCCTGCTTTTTGTCGCTTCAAAGAAGAAAGCGTCGATGTCGCAAACGATAAAATATTCGGTCGATACAAGGCACCGAAAAGAACGCTCGGTGGAAAATATACTGACGAAGAATATGATAAATTCGAACAGCAGGAAAAGCTGTTCGGTCAAGGCGTGATCACCAACTTGCTTGGCAGTCCGACTGGTGAGCTTCAACTGCCTGAAGATGTTGAGGACTCAGATCAATTCTCACAAGTCGGTTGGAATGTCTTAGGGGTTTATAAATATAACACAGGAGAAAAAACGAAAGGAAAAAAAGATGACGAAGATCTAACTAAAAACTTATTGGCGTATGTTGCGCCTGCTGCCCAATCAACACAGCCGAGCATTGTTTTTCTGACGAAGGAACCTATCACAAATGAGATCTTCACCACGGGTTCGGTAGCAGTTGATATCATGGAATACGTCAACCCAAGGTCAGCAGCGTGGAATCACACGATGCTGCTCGACTTCGCCGGGGCGTTCGGTCATCAATATGAATTCGAATTGGTCTGGGGCAGTCTTGGAACAGTAGGACCATTTGAGATTCAGTCTGATGGAACGGATATCCAAGCAGCACTTGAGAGTCTTCCAGGTGTGGGTGAAGGAAATGTAAAAGTCTACACTCCCGGTATTCGAACAGGTCGATTTATACTTGAATTTATGGGCGATCTCGCGGGAGTAAGAATGCCTCAAATGTACTGGCAACGGATCATCCATATTCATCCTGACCCCCCAGTGGCAAACAGTGTATCTGGGTCACCAGATATACCACCGATCAAACAATTCGAGCTTCGAGATTATGATTATCGAATTCTCCCCGGAACTCACACGGTTCAGATCACTCCAGCCTCGAAACCGCTGAATCATTACCAGAGATGGTACGGGGCTGGAGGTTATTATGGTGCAGGTCGCTTTGGGTACGGCTATGGATATTATGGCGGCGGGGACTATGGCTATTACGGTGGATGGGGCGGCGGTCCTCTCGGATATTACGGTGGAGCATACTTCGGAGGGCTGGGTTATAATTACAACAATCTATACGGTGGTTACTACGGACCGGGGGGCTATAACGGTGCTTTCCTTGTGGGGCCGTACACCTACGATGCAGACGGAGTACTCACACCTAACGGACCTTACAACGTACATGGGTTCAATGAAAACGGGTTCGATAAAGATGGCTATGACTACGGTGGTTTTGATGCCAGTGGTTTTGATCGTGAGGGCAGACAGTGGGGGTACTATGGAGTGTGGGGCCACTTCCATCAGAGCGTCGAGCATGAGCATAAAAACGATCATGGTATCGTGAATTATTATGCACTGAATGTGTATCAGCATACATCGGCAGGATCATTCGGAATTGCGAACTACGTTCAGGGTGGCGGGTACGTGGTCGTGGAATTGGAGCAGCGTGAATTCTGGATGGACGTCGTAGAAGAAGAACCTGCTCAGCTCACGACTTACTAGGATTTAGAAAGTAGCATCAATGACACATGTCAGAAGCTTATCGCATTGCCTCAATCAATTTCGCCAATTCTCAGAGCTTGAAGTTACAAAGCAGCAATTCACAAGCAGGATCAGTGCCTGCGAAAGATGCCAGTATCGATCTGACGTCTATTGTAATCAGTACAAAAAAAAGTGTGCTGACTATTCAAAGCAGAAAAGCAACTGGTGCAATCAATGGGGAGAGAGTCATCCTGTGATCCCCCGGAAATCTAAAATCAAAAACATTGTCGTTCTAACGACCTATTTCAACCCCACTAAAAATGGTAATCAGGAAAAGAACTTCAGAACGTTTATGGCACGTCTGGGTTCACCTGTGATCGTTGTAGAGCTGTCCTTCGATGGCAATTTTCTCTCTGATCATTCTATCCAGCTTAAGGGGGATGTGCAAAAGCACTTACTTTGGCAGAAAGAGAGCATGCTCAATATTGCGATTGAGAACCTGCCTGATGATGTTGATGCTGTCGTCTGGATTGACTCAGATCTGATCTTCGAAAATCCGAATTGGCTTGAAGAAACGAAGCTGCAGCTTGAAACATATGATCTGGTCCAGATGTATGATTGTGTAAACTATATCAGGGCTGATGGCCAGATCGAGAAGTCGATTCCGAGCTTCGGGAAATGCTCTGTTGATGGCAACAAAGAAGAAGGTTCTCCCGGTGGTGCCTGGGCGGCTCGTCGCGAGTTGCTGGTAGACGGTTTGTATGACAAACGAATTACCGGCGGCGGCGATTCCGAGCAGCTTCGGAGATGGATCTCGCAGAAACTCTCGATTGGTTACACGTCTGGAACATTGCAACATCTCTATCATGGTGATTACTCAGATCGTCAGATTCATTCACGGTATGAAATTCTAAAGCGTCACCGGTTCGATCCTGCGAAAGATATTTGCAAAGATGAGCAAGGTCTCTGGGCATGGAATTCAGACAAGACTGACTTGCATCGTGAGGTGAAGGAGTATTTTGAAAAAAGAAATAGAGCCGTTGATCCAGTTCCTCAGCTAGTGATGAATCAGACCACAAAGATTAAACCAGCCTGCAAAGCAAATCAGATTCCAAAAGTTCGATCGCCTGTCGTGCCTCAAAAACATCGAGAGAGTTATGCGTGCGATGTGATCCTGCCATACAGTAAAGAGAACTATAAATACCTGAAGGATTCCATCAAGTCAGTGCTGAATCAAAATTTTGTAAAGACAACAATTCATCTGGTTAACGATGGAATGAAATATGATCCAATCGGCTATGAATTTTCGCTACTCGATAATGTGAGATTCTACAAGAACACCGATGGGCCGGTAGGACCTTATGTGACTTATAACCGTTTGTTTGACCACCTGGAGCATGACTGCTTTGCGAATCAAGATTCAGATGACCTCTCTCTCCCGATGCGACTCTATAAAAGTCTTAATTTGATCGCAGAAGGTTACGACATTGTAGGCGGCTCAATGGAGCAGTTTGTATCTTATGACGACGAGAGCGAGAGAATGAGGCGGGCTCTTACTTGGAAGCCTTACCATCATTCAGGTGCGGTCTATGCGGCATCCCCCTCTGGTACAATCGTTAACTCAACGATGGTAATGCGGAAGTCCGTGTATGAAGTCGCCAACGGCATGGCTCCCTGGATTGCCGGAGCTGACTCGGAGTTTTATGAACGTTGCATTCTGGCTGGCTATAAAGCTGTAGCAATGCAGGATGTTGTGTCTTTGAGACGATTGCACAACCCCTCTTTATCTAACGATCAAGTCACCAGCGGGCATGGTTCTGGATTGAGAGAACAGATCAAGCAGATGACGGAAGAGAGCATCAAAAGCCAGCGGGTCGCTTCTGATCATTCCATTGGTGGTCTGGCAAAGCACAGATCTGATCAAGAGCTAGTTTTCCTGAATCCTAGAAACTAACTGCTTAAGGAAAGGCGATGGTAGCGAGCTGGAAGAATTCGTGAATCGATTTGCGATGTGGGTTCGGCAAACACTTCTATGGCAACCTACGGAGAATTCGAAAAGCAATATCGAACCGACTGCAATTGACTCAGTACCATACTTATGGCAGAAAGGGCTCTGTGCTGGTCATCTACAAGACCCGATCAATCTGCCGAAGTTCATTATACAATTATAGTGGCGGGTGGACGAGATGCTGAGCGGCTGATCGCTTTATATTAGCATATCTTAATTTCTTTTTGGGGGTTCAAATTGGTTTATCTAGCATGCAAGTAGTCAGCCTCGATTAAAACCATCTAAGGCACTGTGTTGCGAGTTGGAAATCGGAGCCATCACAGTTGACCCTGTAGTGATCGCCTTCTTCAAGTTCGCAAGGGTTCAAAGCCAGCGGCCTCGCACTTCAGGAGCATAGGAGGTCTCCGATGCTTTGACTCTTTCGAAACCGGTAGATTAAGTTCCTCACTTCAACTTATATCAGTTTCCAGCCTTTACGATATTCACGGCGGATGTACTGATCCGACTCTGGTGCATTTGTTGCTTTCATCGCCTGTGTATCCCAGTGCAGTTTTTTACCTGTGCGATAAGCCACGTTACCCAGGTGGTTGGCTTCGGTGAGCAGGCCTGCGTACTCGAAGTTACAGGTGGTAGGTTCGCCGGTTTTACTGGCATGAATCCACTCGGCGTGGTGTCCCAAAGATTTGGGAATAGATGGTGCCGGTGGTTTGAAGTCCGCAAATTCTTTTTCCGGTAGTAAAACATGCTTACGGTAATCTGAAAGCAGCATACCTTTCTTGCCGACAAATAACACACCATTACCCCACTGAGGAATTTTACCTTCTTTCCAGAGTTTAGGTTTGTTAGTGCCCTGATACCAACCCACAGTGACAGGGGGCAAATCGCCGCGCTGACCGTATTCATAGACAGCCTGCATGGATGCGGGGGCGATTTCTTTTTGAATGGGTGGGCCTTCGGCTTCAATGGTCAGCGGGTAATCCAGTTTTAATGCCCAGAATGGTAAATCAATCCAGTGGCTGCCTAAGTCTGACATCGTTCCGTTTCCGAAATCCCACCAGCGGTACCATTTTGGGCCCGGGAAATAAATGTTGTTGAAAGGACGAGCCGGTGCGGGTCCCAGCCAAAGATCCCAATCCAGGTTTTTAGGAATGGGATCGGAATGGCTCGGGCGTTCTGCAGAATAGACAATGTCTTTGGCTTTGCGGGCTTCTGCTTCTGAGGGATGCCAACCCCATGCACGAGAGACCCACACATGCGCTTCCTGCACATCGCCGATTGCTCCGGATTGAATCAGCTCGACCACTCGACGATAATTATCGGTGGCATGAATCTGTGTTCCCATTTGTGTGGCGACATTTGCCTTTCGCGCTGCTTCTCGAATGACACGGGCTTCCCAGACACTATGAGTCAGTGGCTTTTCACAGTAAACATGTTTCTTTAATTGAAGCGCTGGCAGTGTTGCAAAAGCGTGAGTATGTTCACAGGTGCTGACGACAACCGCGTCGAATTTGTCAGCGTGATCATAGACCTTACGAAAATCACGGAACTGTTTTGCTTTAGGATGACTCTGTCCTGCGCGGAGTAAATTTTGTTCGTTCACATCACAGAGGACGGTAATATTTTCGGACGAGACAGACCTCAGGTTACTGCCACCTCGTCCTCCGGAACCAATGATGGCGATATTGAGTTTTTCATTTAGATTTCTACCTCGAACAATGGCAGGAGCACCAAAGCCGACAGCAGCTGCGGCGGAAGCAGATGTTGCCAGAAATTTTCTGCGGTTGATTGACGATTGAGTATTGTCTGAATGGCCAGTTTGATCTTGCACAGTGAACCCTCCACATCAGGAATATGAAAATTACCATCAAGTGTTGTATCAGATTGTTTAACTATATTAAACTATGGCAAGATTCGAAGGGCTTAGCAAGACAAAACGAACGACTCACGGAAAATCAAGGATGATCTCAGTACGGTTTAATCTGCCAGTTCAGCAGAACATTCAGGGCAAGCGTGTGGTGGGTCGATTTCCTCATTAATATAGTGGCGATGACAAAAGCCGCAGACGGCAATTTGACCAGGATATTCTTCCAACAGGTTTAGGTAGTCGATGATCTGGCTTTCAATTTCGGCAACGCCTATGATTCCCCGGCTCAGATCAAGGAGTTCATTCATCAAAGCTTCCGTTTCGGTTGGGAATGTGATTTGACTCAGATCGGGTTGTCTGCTGCCACGGGATAATTGTCCTGTTCGCGCATCTGCATCGACAGACCAGAGATGTCCGGCTCGCCAGTGGCCAGTACGATCCTGTAATAAGTGGACTTCCACTCGATTTGTATCGGGTCCTGTGACCGGAATACGAATGATTTGAGTCTGGCTTCCCATCGTGGTAGTACAAGGGGGCTGTTTTGTCTCTTCTTTTTCATTCTTGAGAGGAGTTTCTTTTTCAAAGCTGATTGAGTCACATAATTTGTATAACAATTCTGATTGTTGCTTACGAATCGCTTTTCTTTGACGTTTCGTTTTTTTCAACTGACTTCGGAGTTTTTTCAGCGATTGATCTGTCTGGATTAATTGGGGAGAGAGTTGTACTAACTGCTGACTGAGGTCCATGACCGATTGCTGGTCTTCAATGGTTGGCGAACCAAACTTTGGTTCTTCAGAAAAATTCAATGTTTCGCCACGATGCCAATGACAGTAGGCTTTTCTCCAGAGGTGCCAGTTATTTGTGTCAAATAGATAAGGATTACTGGTTACAGATGCCTCTGCTTCATATGCGTTGATGGCTTGCTCGATAATCAATTCTTGAGGTTCTGACGATAACTTACCGCTCATTTCCAGTAACTCGTTTTCCATAAATTCGGGTAACGATTCAAACAGTTCCTGATACGATTCATCAGCATCTACGCCGGCATTGATCCAATTCTGGAGCACATTGCGTTGCTCTATTGATAATTGTAAAACCCGATCCTGACTGAATTCGATACCCCATTCGGCAAGTTGACCACTAACAATGCGGCATTCATCAGAAACTTGATTTGGTTGTGCTGTCTGGTTTTGCATAGACGTAATCTCCTTGTGTTGTGAAAGGGATGTTATTATGTGAGAGTCAGACGATTAATGACGCTGTGGTTATTCACTGTTGACTGTATAAGTCGCGGTTCCCTGTTGGCAGTCTGTTAAAGCGAGCTGGGCACTTTCCGTCATAATGGAAACCGGTAGATAATCACCAAGAATGTCGATTGAGACTTTTTCAGGAAGTCTGGCTTCCTTTTTTTGAACGGACATTGATCCATAGGGGACGTTAATTACATCGTTGGTCGTTGCAAGATTCAGTTCGGCGAGAGCCTGCTGCTCGGTATGTTTCAAATCTTCCCAGGCTTGTTCAGCCAGAGAGAATGGTTCCTGCATGTTGATTGTGGTCTGATGTAGTGATTCAAAAATTTGAATCGTATCCCGCCAACCAGCGATGGCCGCTTCAAATGATTCAGCCATTGATAGACAAACTTCCGCTTCTTCCAGATCGCCGAGCATTCGTTCGCGTTTCGATTTTTTCTGATTCAATTTTTGAGACAGGCTGTTAATCTCTTGTTCCTGTTCGTGAAGTAGCTTTTTACATTGTTTGACATCAGTGCCTGCTTCTGTTGCTGTCAAACCTTCATATTCATCTTCAATCGTCAGTAAATTTGAATAACTGTGTTTCAACAGTTCAGGAAATTCAAGTTTTGATCGCTCGGAACCGGGCGTCAATTTTGAAGCACTTCCCAACGGAGTTGAAAAAGGTAACAGACTTCGGTTTTCATTATTTTCAGGTACGTATTCCATTCCTGATTTTCCTGTTTGATTTATGATTGATGAAGTTTGGAGTACATCTTATGTGTTTTGATGTGAGCGGGGTCTCACGATCGTGTATACCCTCACTCAGATGTCCTTGCGAATTTTACCCATTGTGTCAGGAGCGATCAGTTCGAGCGTCACACCGCGATTTTCAACTCCGACACAGCCGACATAGACTTCGCCTATAGTGGCTGCTTCACCAGGTATGAGTGTAAAAATCTGTGTGGCTGGTTCGGCGATTAAAGTAATGCCTCGCGATAAATAGTGATCACGCTTGATCCATCCTTTTCGTTCCAGTGCACGTAAATGACACATGACGCCATTGGAAGAACGGATTCCAAATTGTTCGGCGATCTCCCGAACTGTTGGTGACAGGCGTTGTTCTATAATTTCCTGTTTAATGAATGTGTAGATGGCGTGTTGTTTCTCAGTCAGTTTCTGTCTGGTGGATTTATCTGTGCTGTTCATTTTTTTGATTCCTGTAATGAAGTGATTTGATGTGCGTTACGTGAGAATTATAACGGGAAATATGCGATCTCTTTTTTGCATGAGGTGCTTCAAAATAGTGAAAAGACGAATGCCGCCTTTAGCCGCGAATTGCGGATATTCGGCGAACTATTCCGTTGTTTGGTTCCAATAAAAGATGAGTTTTTTTATTTTTTTCAGCGCTCGAAAACCAAACGGTCGCAGGACATGTGAAAAGACAGTTAGAGTCGTTGCGGAAACAGCATGTCAAATGGAATGTCATTCGTTCGGAAATTCAGGACAGGAAACAGGGAATTCTTCTAAATCCCATTTGAGAACAATCTTTACTTTGTTTACAATGTAAGATCCTCAGGCTTCAGTACTCCAATTACTTTAGTCACATGGTCTTTTTGTTTCTTTCCAATAAAGGTAATAGCTGTGAAACAACAACTGCCTCGTATTACCGTTTCTGGTTACTCATTTTTGATTTTCCTGTTGTGTTTCACTTTCACCGATTTGCTGCAGGCAGAAAATCTGCCGCGCGTTCCCAAAGGTTTCAGTATCGAACGTGTGACAAACAGCGAATTGACTAAATATCCGATGATGGCAGGCTTTGATGATCGAGGCCGACTGTTCATTGCCGAAAGTTCCGGAGAAAACACGCGTGCTCCTCAGTTAATTAAGGAGCCAAAAAGTATGATCCGCATGCTGGAAGATCGGGACGGCGATGGACGATTTGATAAGAGCACAGTCTTCGCTGATAAGTTGACACTTCCAATGGGAGCGCTCTGGCACGATGGTTCTTTGTATGTTGCCAGCCCTCCGAATATCTGGCGTTTAACAGATCACGATGATGATGGTGTGGCTGATGAGCGGAAAATCATCATCGATTCCTTTGGGTTTTCTGGTAACGCTGCCAGTATTCATGGTTGCTTTCGTGGACCAGAGGGGCGGCTGTATTGGTGTGACGGCAGACACGGCCATGAGTTTAAAGATAAAACCGGAAAAGTGACCAGCAAAGGTTTAGCCGCTCGGATTTTCTCTTGCAAGCCTGATGGTTCCGATATTGAAGTGCATTGTGGCGGCGGCATGGATAATCCGGTGGAGATTGATTTCACTCCTGAAGGAGAAATGATTGGCTCAGTGAATATTTTGATGACGCGACCCCGCGTAGACTGTCTTGTACATTGGATGGAAGGGGGAGTTTATCCTCATTTTGGAGACTGTGTTTCGGAATTTAAGCGCACGGGTGACTTGCTGGGGCCGATCACTCGATTTGGTCATGTTGCTGTTTCCGGAATGTTGCGTTATCGTTCCACGCAATTCGGTCAGGAGTATCAGGGAAATATCTTTACATCCATTTTCAATACCCACAAAGTGATTCGCTCGCAACTTGTTCGCAGTGGCGCGACGTTTGAAACCAAAGAGGAAGATTTTCTCGTTTCAGATGACCCCGATTTTCACCCGACCGATATTATTGAAGATGCAGATGGAAGTTTGCTTGTGATTAACACGGGGGGCTGGTTCCGTATTGGGTGTCCGCAATCTCAGATTTCCAAGCCAGAAATTCATGGCGCCATTTATCGGATTCGAAAAACGGGGACACCCGCCTTACAAGATCCTTATGGATTGACACTGGATTGGAAATCACTTTCACCTCATCGGCTACTTCAGTTATTAAATGATTCACGTCCTTTCGTACAACAAAAGTCCATTGATCAGTTAGCCAAATCGGGTGATAGCGTAGTACCTTTGCTTGCCAGGGTGGTCAGTTCTCCCGCAGGTTCGTTTTATAACGATACGAGCAAGCGGAATGCAATCTGGACATTGACACGTATCGGTAATGCCAAAGCCCGTTCCGCAATTCAGGGAGGCCTCAATTCCTCCGAGACCGTGCAGATGACTGCCACCAAAAGCTTAGGAACATTGCGTGATGCACATTCGATTTCGCAATTATCTCAGATGGTCAAACAGGGAAAACCTGCGGTCCAGCGTACCGCGGCTACAGCTTTAGGGCGCATTTGTGAAGCCGGTCGTGGTGAATCTGTTTCAGAGAAAGAATTGAAACCCGTGATGGAATCGCTGTTCCATGCGATGAAATCAGGATCGCCAGATCGAACTCTCGAACACGCTTTAATATACGCAATGATTCGCATTGATCATCGTGATCTGGTTCTGGTCGGTTTAAGTGATTCCAGTCCTGCTGTTCGTCGTGCTGCTTTGATTGCCCTGGATCAAATGGATTCAGGCAACTTAACACGCGAGCTGGTGACACCATTATTGGATACGGATGATCCTGAACTACAGAAAGAAGCGTTGACCATTATCGGTGAGCATGAAGGCTGGGCTGGTGAAACTCTGACATTATTGAAAACGTGGTTGAGTGAAGATAACCTGAGTCAAGAACGAGCCGCGGTTTTGCGTGGTTTTTTGGTCGCCCAGTCGGCTGATCAGGATGTCCAGTCTTTGATCGCTCAGTCATTGACGAGCTCCAAAACATCGGTGCCCGCCAAGAGTATTTTGTTGGAAGTGATTCAACGTTCCGCATTAAAAGAATTTCCAGTCGCCTGGCGATCTGCATTAGAGCAGACGCTGAAATCAACAAATTCTGAGCTACAAATTTTAGTCGTACGAATTGCACAGACGCATGATCTGCCTGATCTAGGTGAACTGTTAAAATCATTGGCTCTGGATATGAAGCAGCCTGCCCCACTGCGGATTGAATCGTTGTCAGCCATCGGTTCAAAATTAGATCAGGTTGATCAGGGTACTTTTGATTTTGTAATGTCGCGAATGAATGAAGATTATCCGCCTTTAGATCGGTTGGCGGCAGCACGGGCACTTGCCGGTTTGCCGCACTCTAACTCGCAATTGACTCAGCTATCCCAACAATTGGATGCACCGGGGCCACTGGCTTTACCTGTTTTATTGAGAGCCTACTCCAAGGGTACTGATGAGGCTGTGGGACTTGCTTTAATCAAAGGCCTCAATAGTTCCTCGGCCGCTACGAACCTGTCGGCTGACGAATTGGCGAGTTTGTTGAAGAAATATCCTGAATCCGTTCAGAAGGCAGCCTCACCGCTGTTGAAAAAACTGGGTGTAGATCTGGCGCAACAGAAAGCACATCTGGAATCACTCAAGCCTTTGTTAACAGAAGGCCGGCTAGAAGAAGGTAAAAAGATCTTCTTTGGTAAGAAAGCTGCGTGCTCAGGATGTCATGCTGTGGAAGATCTGGGCGGTAAAGTGGGTCCCGACCTGACGAAGATTGGCGCGATACGTACCGGGACCGATTTGCTGGAAGCTATTGCTTTGCCCAGTGCGAGTTTTGCTCGCGGGTATCGTTCCTATCTGGTGGTGAATGATGCAGGGAGGATCTATACTGGCGTGATCAGTCGTGAATCGTCCGATACGGTTTACCTGAGAACAGCCGACCTGTCGGAAGTAAGGATTGCCCGAGATGAAATAGAAGTGATGAAAGAATCACCCACTTCGATCATGCCCAAAGGGCTCGAGCAGCGTTTATCTCGCCAGGAAATTCGTGATTTGCTTGCTTACCTGCAGAACCGCAAGTAAAGTGGAATCAGAAATCTTTCTGAATTTTCCTTACCGTTAAAGGTTGCGCTATGCCCGGTCGTTCTATTGCATTACGTCTGTTGTTCTGTTTCATTCTGGCCGCAAATTTAGTAATTCAAGTGGAAACGCAGGCTGCTGAGAAAAAACAGCGGCCCAATATACTGTTTGCGATTGCCGACGACTGGGGTTGGCCTCATGCGGGCGCTTATGGTGACCCGGTTGTGAAAACTCCTACCTTTGACCGACTGGCACGCGAAGGGGTTCTGTTTCAGCATGCGTATGTTTCTTCTCCTTCCTGCACGCCCTCTCGGGGTGCGATTCTAACGGGAAAATACCATTGGCAGCTGGAAGCTGGCGCGAACCTGCACTGCATTTTTCCCGACAAGTTTGAAACGTATCCTGAAATACTCAAAGCACACGGTTATCGTGTGGGGCATACCGGAAAAGCCTGGGGTCCAGGGCGAACGGAGACACGTTCACGAGAAATTGCGGGGAAACGATTTAAAAACTTTGAGGAGTTTCTCGGTAAACAGGAAGAGGGAGCACCATTCTGTTTCTGGTTGGGAAGCAGCGATCCCCATCGACCATATGAACCCGGTTCCGGTCTGAAGAGTGGAATGGATCTCTCGAAGATCAAGCTGCCCGCCTGTTTTCCGGACGCTCCTGAAGTGCGCAGTGATGTAGCCGACTATTATTGGGAAGTTCAGCGGTTTGATAAACTGGTAGGAGACGCACTGGCATTATTGGAGCAAAAAGGAGAACTGGATAACACCATCATTTTCATGACCGGCGATCATGGTATGCCTTTCCCGCGCAGCAAAAGTTGTCTGTACGATACAGGAACCCGTGTGCCTCTGGCGGCGCGCTGGCCTGCCAAAATACAGGCCGGGCGAAGCGTGACCGATTTTGTGAGTCTGATCGATTTAGCACCGACATTTTATGAAGCGGCTGGAATTACGGTTCCCGCTGATGTTACCGGACGGAGTCTGATGCAATTGTTATCGGGCTCGAAATCGGGGCGAATGAGCGCTGATCGAAGCGAGATCTATTTTGGAAAAGAACGGCATGTGCCTTCACAGGAAACGCCCGACATGGGCGGTTATCCGTGTCGTGCGATTCGAAACGATGATTTTCTTTATATCCGTAACTACCGGCCCGATCGTTGGCCCGCCGGTACACCTCATTATCAAAAGGCAGCGATTTCCGGAACATGGTACGGTGATTGTGATAACGGGCCGACCAAAACTTATATGGTCCAGAACAAAGATAAAGACGCGAATCACCGCAGACTCTACGAATTGTCGTTTGGAAAATTACCCGCTGAAGAATTATATGATTTGCGGAACGATCCTGATCAACTCAAAAATGTCGCTCAGCAACCGATGTATCAAACCACCAAACAAAATCTGGCTGAAAAATTAAAGAAAAAATTAACAGCCACACACGATCCCCGCGAGTCAGGGCAGGGGGCCGAACTGGAAAAAAACCCTTACTTAGGAGGTGGCCCGAAGCATCCGAGTCTGGAAGTGAAACGGAAAAAACGGGTGAAAAAGAAGCAGACGAAGTAAGCAGATTACGTTTCGTTTTCGATCACGTTTTTTCTTGTATCCATGACTGTAGTTTGGAATATAAGGAATCTAAGTCACTCACCGGTAATTTGTATGAGATGCGGTGCGCCGCCCCTCCTGCGGAGCAAAAACCCGAGCAATTATCTTCTAGGTCGTCCAGTAATAAGGCGTTCTTGAAATCGAGCGACCGCTTATCTAGCCAGTCTCCAAAAAAACGTGTTGGATCTTCTCTTTTAAGGACACCCAGCTCACTTGAGCAGAGAACGTCATCGAACAAGTTGACCGTTTCCGCCATGGGCAATGTTTGGTTTTTAGAAAGATCATTTGATTTTCGAAAACTTCTATGTCGGTTCTTGGAGCGTTGAATCTGTTCGAAGAAACAGTCCATATTGTCGGTTGCCAGAACAACGAATGCGCCGTTGTTTTGTGCTTTCTGCAGAACATTGAATAAGCCTGCATTCGTCCGCATAAGTCGGCAGTCATCAACCAATTTGCGAACCAGATAGTCGGAGTTGTATGGTTTGTTGAGCACAAGCTCCAGTGATTCAATGACTTCACTTGCATTGACTTTGCCTCGCATCCAGTCACAGATGAGAGGTTCATTTTGAGAAAATAGTTTTTCCACTGCCCCGGAGAGTTGTTTGTGAAGTGGGTGCTGCCGTGTATTGAGAATCGACATCCAAAACGGATCTCTCGACAAGACGCCATGCCAGTCGACGAAGATCACTTTATCCCATAACGGCAGTACTGGTTGGATCATAGTACTATCTCCGGCCCATCACTTGGTTTTCTGATCCAGATTTTTTGGTTTCTGATTGGGTGGCTCATCCGTTTGTGCTGCCTGATAGAGCTGTTCGATGAATTCGTCACTCATACCGGTTTGCTTGCGTCCTTCACGGTTGAATGTGTCGCCGACAGAGAGGGCCGCCCGAATGGGCCAGTGCAGATGTTGTTCGTAGGCTTCCCAGTCCGAGAGGTGATCAGGCTTTAGAGTACGGAGCCAATGTAAGCCGAATGCGACATGTTGGATTTCATCTCGATAGACGACTTTCATTAAAGCGGCACTGCGCTGGTCCCCTGCGTCGAGAAAGTAGTTTTCAAATTCAAGTGCGTGGTCCAGGTTGCGCCCTTCAAAGGTGAGCGGGAGCCCGGCTAAATAGTCGAGCACACTTTCATAGCTGAGCGCTTTCTTCCAGATGTAACAGTTGACGGGCAGGCTGCCAAACTCCAGCCCGAGAACTGAGGCGCGTTCTTTATGCATGCGAGTATGACGTTGTTCGTCGGCCATGATTTTGCACATTCCCTGGCGGAATTCTGTCGGCGCATCGGGGAAAGCACACAGGATATAGGCCATCACTTCCAGCGCCTGTAGTTCATGATTGGCCATAATGTGATGTGCAAGGGCTCGTTTCTCCTGTTCCACCAACGCGGAAGGCTTTGGCATGGCAGGCGCAGTACGAGGTGGCGCGAACTGAAGATTAGCCGGTCGAACTGGTTCTTCGACACGTAGTGGTTCACCTGGTCGCTCGTCCGTTAATGGCTCGAGGGCGGACGCCAGTTTTTCTTCCAGTGAATCACTGAGCAGGACCCGTTCTGCAAATTCGCGAATTTCCATATCACTCAATATTCGATGGTGTGGGGTTGTATAACGCTCGGAAGAGAGCGACGCAGCCAATGACATTGATTTCCACATCAGTATATCGACTTGTCAGTTGAGATTGTAATTCATCCAGACTATCAAAGGTATTACTGAAGATTTGCTTTTGATTGTAAAACTGCATTAAACGCCGGGCAGAGAGACCTCGGGGCACACCTGCATGTAAAATGGTCGAGCCGGAAATAATGGCGCCCGGATTCAACCAGGATTCCAAATGGTCAAATAGAACAGCTTTCGATATGAGGTCGCCGGGCAGGCAATGCAGCAGATAATTCAAGCTGACTGAGTCAAACCGCTGTAGTTGTTCGGGCAGTGGTTGCAGGATATCTGACTGGTAGACTTCAGGTGTGTAACGGTTGACTCGATGTGCTGTGGCTTCCAGGCTATTGGGATTCAAATCGAGCAAGCCGAGTCTGATTTTAGAAGTCGGGAATGAGCAGCGGTCCAAATAATAACCGGTTCCCACGCCGACATCCAGATGGTTGGCGGTCAGGCTCTGATTCAACCAGCGCAGAATATTTTTTGTGCGACATTTCCAGATCAGAGAATTGGAGACTCCCAGTACCCAGAGATCGTAGACGGATAACATTTTTTTTGAGTAAACAGCTTGACCAGCAATGGTGTCTTCAGAGGCAATATTCATGATAGTGAGAGAACTCAATTTATTGGTTGGTTTGTATTTTGGTATTGATTAGCTGGTGGCTCTCACCAGATAACCACCGGGCAGCCGTTTGACCACCTTTCGCATTTCCAGAATTGTGAGTGTAGAAAGGATTCGTGAAGAATCAAGACTGCTGGACTGTACAATTTCGTTAAGATGCTGTGGTTCCAGTGTGACCAGATTCAGGATATCCCGTTCAAATTCACTCAATGATAGCTCGCGAGGAGTATGAACTTGCCGGTTTTGGGCTGTCATCACAGGGGTCTTTGCCGGGCCGAGGCCTTCCAGAATGTCTTCAACGCTTCGCACAAGCATGGCGCCATCACGAATCAGATCATGACAGCCGGCACTGGCAGGATGGTCGATGCGCCCAGGAACCGCGAAGACTTCCCGACCCTGTTCGTAAGCGTGTCGTGCGGTGTGGAGCGCACCACTTTTGCGACCTGCTTCGATGAGAACAACTCCCATTGAGAGGCCACTGATGATGCGATTTCGTTGTGGAAACAGACCCGCAACCGGGGCTTGATCGAGGGGGAATTCAGTGACGAGCGCACCCTGGTTGACAACTTCCTCTGAAAGATCCTGATGTTCGGGAGGGTAAATATGTGATAGCCCGGTTGCCATGACTGCGATGGTTCTTCCACCTGCTTTGAGTGCTCCCTGGTGCGCGGCTTTGTCGATGCCTCGTGCCAGGCCGCTGACAACCGTGATGCCGGCGCGTGCCAGAACGCCGGCTATTTTTTCTGCCTGTTGTAATCCATAGATTGTGCATTTGCGCGAACCGACAATGGCAACCGCCAATTCGTCTTCCGGCAACAGGCTTCCTTTACAATAAAGTAGTGAAGGGGGGTCAGGCATTTCTCTCAACAGTGTTGGGTAATGATCCTGGTCTTCAGAAAGAATCTGATACCCGTTCTCCCGACAACGTTTCAATTCCTCTTCAGCGGTCGACTTAGCTGATCGATAAATAATTGCATTAGCGAGTTTCGTGCCGATGCCGGGGATATTTAAAAGTTCTTGTCGGGATGTTTTCAGGATTTGAGAAGCGGAACCGAGATGCTCTTGTAAATTACGACGGATGCGCGGCCCCACACCTTGAATTAGATTCAATTGAATCTGGTCGAGAAGTTTTTGATCCGCTTCAGACAACGATTCCCCCATCCGCTCAAGTTCCTTTGCTGTTTTCACGTAAAAAGAAATTGATCCACTAACGTACATGCTCTCATAAAAGTTGTGAAAAAACAACTAAGATCAGACGCCAATTTCAGGGAAGCGGGTTCTAACTCTTGACAGCAATGGCGGTCAGCCTCTAAACACAAGGCACACCAACCTTAACTCTGCAAAGGCCAAACGAATGCTAGACAAGATTTTCTTTATCATTGCCTGCATTATTATTCCCGTTCTGTGGGGAGTGATTGTCAACTGGCTTTTTAATTTGTGGCAGGATCGTTCTTCAAATCGCTCTGATGACGACTATATTTTCCCCGACTATCAAATCTGAGGCGACGAGAGAATGGGCTTCGGATTAATCGATTTTATTACAATTTCTTTAGCCGGAGGCCTGATAGGTTTCCTGGCGGGAATGTTTGGTGTTGGTGGAGGTTTTTTATTAGTCCCCATATTGAATATTGTCTTGGGCATTCCGATGGAATTGGCAGTAGGAGCCAGTGCCTGTCAGGTTTTGGGACCAGCAACGACTTCGCTGCTGGCGCGAAAAATCAAAGTCCGTGATTTATCGTTTCCACTGGTAATCACCGGTGGTTTGTTACTAGGAGTCATCGCTGGTACGAGCATTCTGGAGCATGCCAAAGAACTGGCGGCTATCAGCATCAATGGGAAGACAATCATCGTAGCTGATCTGGTTGTCTTGGTATTCTATTTTTTGATGTTGCTGGGGCTGGGAGTACTTTCTTTACGAAGTGCCCACCATTCTGATGCTGAACTTACGGGAGCGGTTTTTAAAGACCGTTTTCAGCTCCCCCCTCTGGCACGGTTTCCCGAATTATTTGATGGGAAAATTTCGCTACCCCTGATTGCCTGGTTTGGACTGGGGCTCGGTTTCGTATCGGGTTTATTAGGTATCAGTGGTGGAATTCTGTTATTACCCACATTGATTCTAGGGCTGGGAATCACTACACATCGTGCTATAACCTGTAGCCTGGTCATTGTCTGGATTGTCGCTTTTCAATCAACGATTGCGCACGCCTGGCATGGAAATATCAGTATCATAATTGTAATCGCTTTACTGGTGGGCGGAACGGTAGGAGCCCGCCTGGGTTCTGATCTGAATGCTCGACTCAAAGGCTTGCAGTTAAGGAAACAGTTAGGCTGGTTATTACTGTCGGTGGCTCTTATGATTGGAACCCGTCTGGTCTTTTTGCTGGCCGGATAAAGCATCACAAGAGGGAGAAGACATAATGGCAATCAAATCAATCCTGTTTCTCACAGGAGATTATGTAGAGGACTATGAAATCATGGTCCCTTTTCAAGCGTTACAGATGGTGGGTTATCAGGTCGATGTGGTTTGTCCGGATAAAAAATCTGGTGAAACCATTCGGACTTCGGTACATGATTTCGAAGGGGATCAGACCTATTCCGAAAAACGGGGACACAATTTTACCCTGAACGCGACATTTTCTGATGTGAATCCGGATGATTATACAGGCTTGTTGATTCCCGGTGGACGTGCTCCGGAATATATCCGTCTGAATGAACGTGTATTGGAAATCGCCCGACTGTTTTCCGAAGCCGATAAACCCATAGCTGCCATCTGTCATGGTTTGCAGTTGTTGGCAGCAGCCGGAGTTCTGAAAGGAAAAAGTTGTACCGCATATCCCGCCTGTGCCCCGGAAGTGAATTTGTCTGGTGGTACTTATGTCGAGACACCCATCGATGGTGTGCACGTAGATGGAAATCTTGTATCTGCACCCGCCTGGCCTGCCCATCCCCAGTGGTTGGCAGCATTTTTAGATGTGCTGGGAACGAAAATCGAATTGTAATATATGCTGAAATTGAGTTGTTGAATTTATTCTGAATTCGGAGATACACTGATGTCTTGTTGCTCATTCAACTGGTCTACCATTGGAGCAGTTCTGGCAGGCTTCTCTGTGATTTTGGGCGCGTTTGCCGCACATGGACTCGATGGCTATTTCGCAGAGAAATATGCAGGGCAGGTAAAAATCGTAGCAGGAAAAGAAGTTCCGGCCTCTCAAAAATATTTGAATGATTTTAAAACCGGCGCACAATATCAAATGTATCATGCACTGGCTTTACTGCTGGTTGGATTTTCGGGATTGACTTCACGAAAGAAAAAACTTTTGAATATTGCAGGCTGGTGTTTCCTGCTGGGGATTATTTTTTTCTCCGGCAGTCTTTACGTTTTAACATTAAGCGGCCAGACTTTCTGGGGAGCGATCGCCCCGATTGGAGGTACGCTGTTTATTGTGGGCTGGTTTACTCTTGCTGCAGGTATCTGTTGCTGTGGCTCGTCCGATGTAATTACCGGCCCTGAAACTCCTTCCTCGACATGATAGATTTCTTGGCTTTTAATTAATGAAATGATCTTAAACGATCAAACCTCCCTTACTTCAGGATTGATGAACTCATGCTGATTTTTGATGCGCACCTTGATATGGCCTGGAATGCCTGTGAATGGAACCGGGATCTGGAATTACCCGTCAGTGAAATTCGTAAATTTGAAAGGCAGTTTGAAAACATTATTCCAGGCGAAGCCACGGTCTCCTGGCATGCTTTACGCAAAGGGGGCGTTGGAGTCACGATATCTACACTGCTACCTCGATTAAATCGTAAAGATGCTCCTTTAAGTCACTATCAATCAAGAGAAGCCGCCTACGGTGTAGCGATGGGACAACTGGCTTATTACCGCGCGATGGTAGAAAAAGGTGTGTTAAGAGAAATTTCCGATAGTAGCACGTTGCAAAGCCATGTTGCGGAATGGGAGACCAATGAAGATTCTGCACGTGCTGAAGGGAGTTCCATACCGATTGGATTTATTGTCAGTATGGAAGGTTCTCCTCCAATTCTCTCGCCCGAACAGATTGAGCATTGGTTTGATGCGGGTCTCCGAATTTTAGGACCTGCACATTATGGTCCCGCTCCCTATTGTTATGGTACGGGCAGTGAAGGGGGACTCAAAGAACAGGGACCGGCTTTATTGAAAGAGATGGACCGGGTCGGCATGATATTGGATGTGACTCATTTGGCAGATCAATCATTCTGGGAAGCGTTGGATGTTTACCAGGGGCCTGTTTTAGCCAGCCATCATAACTGTCGATCACTCGTCAACGCGGATCGTCAATTGACGGATGAGCAAATCAAAGCCTTGATTGAACGGGGAGCAGTCATTGGGTGTGCCTTCGATAACTGGATGATTAAACCGGGATGGACCATTGGCGTTTCCGATCCGGCGACAACCTCTGTTGAAGATATTGCCAACCATACCGATCACATTTGTCAGTTGGCCGGTAATGCAAAGCATTGTGGGATGGGAACAGACCTGGATGGTGGATTCGGGAAGGAACAGACACCCCACGATCTGGATACGATTGCCGATCTGGAAATGTTTGCAGAGATTCTCGAAAAACGAGGATACAGTTCAGAGGATATCAAAGGCATCATGTCTCAGAACTTTATCGATTTCTTCAGCGAGGCATTACCGGCTCAATCAACCTAATCTTGTCTGGACCGAGTAAAATAGATGGCGCCGTATCTCATTGTAAATCAATGGGATACGGCGTTTTTTGTTTTATGGAAAATCTTTTTGAAAATGTTTCAATATAAGACATCCCATGGCGAATAACTAACAGTGACGTGGCCGATCGGTTTGGCCTACTGTTCCGAATCGAATATTTGTTGAGGGAGTGTGGACAATGGTATTTTTCTGTAAGAAATTTGTGATAGGTGCGGCAGTGCTGGCCACGTTGGGTACCTTCGTGTTTGGCCGAGATGTTGTGAGCTATATGAAAACAGCCGGAAACTCAGTGAGACAGGCGGTCAAAGCGGAAGTCCCCGTTGACTTTGAAGTGGAACGGGCACGGAAAATGGTAGAAGATCTGGTTCCTGATATCAGACGTTGTATGCATGTGATTGCCGAACAGCAGGTTGATGTGGAATCGCTGCAAAATGAAATTCATGAATCTGAACTGGCGATGAAGCAACAAAAAGAAGCAATGTTTACCCTGCGTTCCGATTTGGAGTCGAATGACACTGAATTTGTGTATGCAAGTCGAACATACACCAAAGACGAAGTTCGCAACGATTTGTCACAGCGGTTTGACCGTTTTAAAATGGCGACGGACACAGTCAAACGTAATACTCAGATTTTGAAAGCACGTGAAAAAGCATTAGACGCCAATCGCGAGAAGCTTGAAAATATGCTATCTGCAAAGATGGATATGGAAGTGCAGATCGAACAACTGGAAGCACGTTTGAAATCTGTCCAGGCTGCCGAAACGGTCAGTAATCTGGAAATTGATAATTCACAGTTAACGCGAGCCAAGAGTCTGATCAAAGACTTGAACAAGCAGCTTGATGTCAAAGAAAAGCTTCTGGATGCTGAAGGGAAGTTTACAGGCTTGATTCCCGTTGATACAAAAGTTGAGAAAAAACGGGATGTGGTAAAGCAAATGGATGAATACTTCAAATTGAAGACTGGCGACCGAGTCGCTGTTCAATAATCACTCAGGTGTGGATATGAAGCATTGGCGCGAGTGGTGGCAGGTAGTTTTCGCCTTCAAGCGAGGCTGCCTGCCCCGTGCCAGATTATCAAATGATCAAAATCATCAGCGAAAAATCAGATTCTTTTAGACCAATTCTTGGAATCATTCGTTAAAATAAAGAGTTAAACCGTTTACAGCTTTGTCTTCCTTGTCATGTGTACTCAGGAGAAAGACCTTGGGTTTCTTCACTTCATCATCAAACGATCAAAGGCAGATTCCAGCGACAAAACCTGTCGTTGGTTCGAGTTATCTGCTGTGGATTGATGGTGTGGGAACCTATCTGGTTTATCTACAGGAGACCTTGAAAATTGGTGGCCCGGGAGAACCCGGCACCGTAGGATGCCTGGGATCCGCATGGGCTGATTTATCGTTACTGGCTAATCTCTCACGGCACCATGCTTCAATAACGCGTTCAGGTGAAAGTTATTTTCTGGAAGCGAAAGCCCCCATTTTTTGTAATCAGCGTCCTGTCAACGATCGCGTCTTGCTGAGCGATCAGGCAGAGCTTAGACTGAATGCAGAAACTGTCATAACATTCAGGCAACCAACAGTATTAAGTGCTTCTGCATGTTTGGAATTAACAAGCCATCATCAGCCGCAACAGCGTATTGATGGGATCGTTTTACTGGCGGAGACTTGTTTGCTCGGTCCATCCAGTGAAAATCATGTTGTGTGTCACGATTGGCCGGGTACGGTCATTTTGTATCGCCAGGGCGATCAGATTTTATGTCGTTCGAAACTGAAAATATTTGCGAATCAGGAAGCTGCATCTCAGGGAGCCGTTTTAACCCCAGGTTCTCTTGTCAGTGGTCCCGAGCTACGTTTTCGCTGGGAGGTTGTTGCTTAAACAAGTTGGGGTATTACTCGCGCAAACAGAATAAGAAATTATGGAAGTTGGAATAATGGGTGCATTGATTGGGATATTGTTTTTTTTAATTGCGACTGCTTTTAGCATCTTATGTTTTGTATTTTGGGTCTGGATGCTCATCGACTGTCTCAAGAACGAACCATCGACGGGCAACGATAAAATCATCTGGGGATTAGTGATCGCATTCACGGGTATTGGGGCATTGCTCTATTACTTTATACGTCGCCCGGAACGAATTAAGCAAACGGGACAGTAGAAATCGAAAATAAAAAGATCCAAGGCGACTTTTCGAACGTTGTTAAATAATAGTCAATAATCATGCTTGGTGTGTATGAAAATACATGCTTTCAAAATACAGCACTAAATTGTTTACCGTATAACAGCTACGTTGTTTAACGGATGGAATGGGTCATGAAATTCACCTTCGCACCGGAATCGAAACCTTTAGAAGGATTTACGATCAAACGCGCCATTGATCGGGGCGGATTTGGTGAGGTGTATTATGCACTGAGCGATTCCGGTAAAGAGGTAGCATTAAAACTTCTGCAGCAGAATATGGACATTGAATTACGTGGCGTAACCCAATGTCTGAATCTGAGTCATCCAAATCTGGTCACAATCTTTGATGTGAAGACAGACCGGGATGGTGACCATTGGGTGGTGATGGAATATGTCTCCGGCCAGGGTCTTGATAAAGCCTTACACCAAAATCCGAACGGGATGCCAATGGAACAGGTTCGGTATTGGTTGTCAGGCATTTCAGAAGGACTCTCGTACCTGCATAGTCGCGGTCTTGTTCATCGGGATTTGAAACCTTCGAATGTGTTTCGTGATGGAGAGATTGTTAAAATTGGTGATGTGGGGTTATCGAAGTTTATTACCCATAGCCGCCGCAGTGCCAATACACAAAGTGTGGGCACCGTGTATTATATGGCGCCTGAAGTCGCACGAGGCCGCTACGGAAAAGAAGTTGACGTATACGCTATGGGGGTCATGGTTTATGAGATGATTACTGGAGTCGTTCCCTTCGAAGGTGAATCGACGGCAGAAATCCTGATGAAACATCTTTCCGAAAAACCAGACCTGAATCGTCTGCCCGCTCATTTGCGTGCTGTCGTAGGTCGTGCCCTGGAAAAAGATCCTCAGAAACGAATTGCCGATATCAAAGATTTCAAGCAGCAATTCGAGCACGCCCTGTTTCAGCGTGAAACGCACACAGAAATTCCTGAAAATTCCTTTGAGACACCAGTAGATCGAATACAAACATCAAGCTCCAACCAGTCTCACAACCTTAATCGAGAGTATGAAGACACTCACTCAAAGGGGATGGGTTCCGTTTTCGGTAAGATGTCAATTCCCCTGGTTCTATGCGGCTTGTTATTTTTCTTACTTTTCGTTGGTGGCGGTATACCAGTCGTTCTGTTGGTAATTGTGGCGGTACTCTCTTGTGGGGGAGTGGCATTATTCGGCAAGGGAGGGCAACTATTATTTGGAAAAAGTTTTGCTGCCTTAGTAAAAGGCCCACCTCCGATCAGTGACCTCTGGGATCAGGGAGAAAAAACACAAGAGCATCAAGATGCAAAAGAATATCATCAGCAAAAATTGGAAGAGACCCGCGCCTTTCGAGATCAGTCACGTAAGGAAGCGGAAGAACAGCGTCGACGTGTGCGAGAGCAGCATCGTCGAAAACCTTACTATTCCCGATCATTGACGCCAAAAACTCCGCGATCGATTTCGTATCCAAGTCGGTTCTATGATTTATCTGTTTCCATGGTGAAAGCAGTCATCTGCACTCTGGTCATTGTGGCCGGGATACTCTGTTTTACTGATGGGGCGATAGCTGAAGGTTTCTGGAATGGCACTGACTTTGCACCTTTTGCCTTGTTGACTTCCGGGGCAATCGTTGCGGCCTGGAGTGTTTTGCTGGTGGCAAAAATGACCGAAGGAAAATCCTTCGATAACAGCACGCGACGTATCATCTGGCTGGCATCAGGAGTTATTGTGGGAGCAATCATCTTCTTGATTCAATCAGACGTTCTGTTGACGACTGTCGCGAATTCGCAAGAAGCGTCTCTGCGTCTGAGACCATTCTTTAATGTGATTGGTCCCTATGCCCTGACTCTTAATAACGGACAGCCCAGTCTGATAGGATATTCAATATTCTTCGGAATGTTATTTTGTTTTCGTCGCTGGTGGTGGCACGCTGATTCTTTTCGACCGCGGAAGTTCAAGGTCTCTTCAGTACTAATTTCAGTATTTACCGCTTATGTGATCACGGCAGTCTGGGCGTTTCCCGTTTCGGCAGCTTTATGTTGGGCCGCCATTATTTCGAGTGTGGTGCAACTTTCTGCGACATGGATTCCTGAAGAACAACGGATCGTCGAATTGAAGGGAGAGAACCATGTCTGAAAATCCCGCATCATTTGGTGTCGATTTGACATATGTTTCATTATTCTTGATATTACTTGTAGTACCACTGTTCATTCTGTTTGCTGTCGTTGTGATTCGCTATCTAATCAAAGGCAATATCATACCAATTCTGGTGTTTGGTTTAGCGACCGGTATCGCATTATTCGCGGTAGTGATGTATCTCACTTTACAAGTGCCAAATGTGTCAGTGCATCAACAGGCGCGAGTTCAGGTGTCGAGCCCCTTTCTCCAATCAAAGCTGATACTACCGAAAACGGTAGATGTCTCGTCTCCCGCTGTAGTCAATCCTTTATCGGAACAACCGGTCGTAGCCAGAAAACCCTATGATTCGGAAACAGGCTTAGGGGGCGGTCTGGTCCAGCCTAAATTGGCAATACAAGGTCCTTTGCCAGGCTGGGTCGTAACAGGATTGAAAAACACAAAACAAAATCAATCCAATTTATTAGAGTCGAGTCGACCTGTCTTTCAATCAGGGTTGTTTGCAACTCGCGAAGAAGCAATGCAGGATGCACTTTCAAAGGCTATGCAACAACTGCAGGCGAATTTGTTGTTGAGATATCCGCAATATAAGAGCAATCTTTGGAGACTGAATCCTGAATTGATTCGTCAGTCTGCATATAGAAAAGTGCATTATCAAAAAGTCGAACATGATTTTGGGAATGTGCTCAAATCCGGCAAAGCATTCAAACAGGATATGTATCGTGCCTATCTGGAAGTTGAAGATTCGCCAGCTGTAAGGCAAACTTTGCTCACAAAATGGAAACGGAACATTGGTAATGAGCGGACTGTCTGGCTGGGAGGCGGCTTAGGCTTGATAACACTGCTTTGTGCTGGTGTAGCCGTTTATTTGAGAGCCACACATGATCCTGCTACAATCAGGCAAACTTAGTAATCGTCCTACTCAAAGCAGTCTGTGATCCATTTATGCCGATTGACGAAGCCGACCAACTTCTCGTATCACAAATCAAAGCCGGCGACTCCGAAGCCTGGGCCGAGTTGATTGCGCGATTCGAAGGGCGTCTGCTGGCATTTGTGAACAGTCGATTGCGGAATGCAGCGAGCAGTGAAGATGTCGTACAAGAAACGTTCATGGGTTTTCTGATCAGTATTCCCAATTATGATCCCACAACTCCATTAGAGTCTTTTCTGTTTGCGATAGCCTCTCATAAGCTGACTGATTTACTGCGGAAGCAGGGACGCAGACCTACGATACCACTATTCCCGGATGAAAATGGCGAACGGGAAAATCATCGCGAACCAGCAGGACATACGCGGGTGGCCTCCAGCATGGCGCGGAGTAAAGAGCGTAAAACAAAAGAAGAGCAAATCATATGTGAGAGTCTACAAGCATTGATTTTATCGTGGATCCAAAGTGGCGAGTTTGAGCGACTGCAATGCATTGAGCAATTGTTTGTATCAGGTAAGGCGAACAAAGAAGTTGCATTACAATTACAAATTTCTGAGCAAACCGTCGCCAACCATAAGCACTTCGTGGTGGGAAAATTAAAAGACGCAATCACAACAGCCCAGATTCAGGATGCCGATTTGTCAGGATTGGGATTGTCCTAGCATCAGTCACTAAAAATCAAACAACCGCATTGGAAATCAATCAGATCTTCGTGTTGTGCCTGACGCAATGAATTCAGCGTTACTGACTTGACTTCATTGGGAATCTCATTCCAAGGCGTTGCTGTAAGAAATGAAGCAAAATCTTTTCCCATTTGAGTTAATTCGCCATGTAAAATGAATCTATCGGCTGGAACAGTTCCGTGATAGATATCAAATTCATGTTGAAATCCTTGACTGGTTGCCCAGGTAGAAAGTGTTTCGGAAGTGAGATTAATTCCGGAAGATCGGCTCACCGCGGAGATTTTGGTAGAAGGACTTGATTCTGACTGGAGGCAAATGAGTAATTTACCATTTGGGTTGCGGCATGACAGTGCCTTGGTAAGTAATCGCTGATCGAATCCAAAAGCAAACCAGGAAAACAGGGAAAGCACCAAATCATATTTTCTTGCAGGCTGGAATTCTTCAAAAGATTGCTGATGTGCTTCCAGAAGCTTTGATTCCACATCAGCATCTCGCGCGTTTGTCATTAATTGATCAAACAAGGTTTTTGAAGGTTCGACGATTCCAAATTCAATCTCAGACTCTTTTGCAATCTTGATTTCAACTTCACCCTCTCCTGGGCCGATTGACAGGATGCTCGAAATATTTTCTAACAAACCATTATTTGCAAGATATGCATTTAGTGTTCGAGATCGATCAAAGCTGACGGCCACTTTTGCGTAGGAGTCCGGAAACTTCTCAAAGTATTCCAAATAATCCATGTCGTGTTCCTCAAAGGATTCCATTTTTGAAGTCGTAATTCCAGCTAATCCTGAGGCATAAGGGAAATGTCTCCTGAATGCGCGCAGCAAAAAACCTCGCTAGCAAATTCATGTGCGAGGTTTTTTTATTATAAGTCGTCAGTACGCCGAATTGTACGGCTGAATCAAGTTAGAACTTGATGTGCTTTCGCTTTTGCTTACGTGCTTTGGCACTTGCGGGACGTCGACCGTGATTTGCTTTATTCAATTTTCGTTGTGTTTTCGCCATGACTTTATCCTTTAATGGTCTTCGAATTTTACAAATCAAGACCACACATTGTCTGATGAGGCCTGCAAAATAGTATCGGTATCGGGTCGGGTATTCTAGTCGAACCTTTCCATGAAAAAAAGCCAATCAGTCTAAATTCACCCGTTCTGAGCGGAATTGTTCGAAATCAGATGCAGTATTGGGCTGAATAATGACTTGTGAGGCTTTCGATATGTGGACTGTTGTTCTGATTCCGGTTAGCATAGTGGGGATCAATTGAATACTGGACAAAATCAAACGATGAATTGAACTGAAGAAAACCTCATGCTGGCCAAGCTCTTTACTTATTCATTATTTGGCATCGACGCCAAACCGGTTGAAGTGGAAGTGGACATTTCACCGGGCGCGATGCCGAAAACGATCCTGGTTGGCTTAGCGGAAGCAGCGGTCAAAGAAAGTACACATCGGATCGAACGTGCTCTGGTCAACAGCGGCTATAATCGCCCGATCGATCGAATCATTATCAATCTTTCACCCGCAGATCTTCCCAAGGATGCAGCGTCGTTTGATCTACCGATTGCATTGGGTTTACTGACTGCAAGCGGTCAACTTGCATCAGATCGTTTCCAGAATTATGCCGCTGTGGGAGAGTTGGCGCTGGATGGCACAATTCGTCCCGTGCGCGGTGCATTGTCGATGGCCATTACAGCGCGCGAGCAGGGAAAGCATGGTCTTCTGGTACCGGTTCAGAATGCAGAAGAAGCAGCCGTCGTGGAAGGTCTCGATATCTTTGCTGTGGGAACTCTGGCAGAAGCGGTCGGTTTCTATACGGGGAACCTGCCCGTGGAAGCAGTAGAATTTTCCTGGGATGATGCACTGGAAGAACATGGTCACTATGACATCGACTACAGTGATGTGAAAGGGCAGGAATACGCGAAAAGGGCGATCACCGTTGCAGCAGCTGGCATGCACCATTTACTCATGTTGTAACTAGTATACCCTTTTGGGTAGTTATGCCTTTTTTCTTCCTATAATCAGTTTTGAAGTCCTGCCACATCCTGTTATGTTTAGGAGAAATAAAACTCCAACCAACTCGCTTCTTCTTATCTTCCTGTAATTCCATTCCAGATGCAAGGCTTCCTTCTGGAACTAGATCAACATGCTTACCAGTTTTGAAAAAAACGCGAAGAAATCTACCCTTTTTCGTTTTGCGTTGTTCGGACACATACACTACGAACTCACGGAACATTTTATCCTGCCATAGCTCTGGGTAAAATTCACTATACACAGCCTCTGTGACATTGTAGAAATCGTCACTTTGCTGTGGATGTGGTGGCACAAATTTCCCGATCCTTCTACCTTCAACTTTTATCCATTTTGGTCGGTTGCGATTTCCGTAGTTTTCATCCTCTCGATATCCTTGGGAAAATACCTCGATCTTGTCGATTAATTCTTCAATGTGGGTTCGCAAGCGTAATCTCAATTCGACGGCGTTCTCCTCAGCTATTGCATCCTTCAGAGCCTCAAGATTTTTTGACCAATTGCATACTATTTTTTCATCCTGCTCGACTATTGAAAGATCATGCTCAGCCTCCAATAATTCTTCCTCAATTTCGCTTTGTTTGGATTCATACTTTTTAATGCGATCTTCATAACGGTCACGTACAGATTCTGATTCTGTTCTGCCGATCTGGTCGACTAGGATTTCTATCTGCCGTTCAATATCGATCTTTTCAGCCACTTTGGCATCGATGCGATGACGGAGGGATTGGCACCTTTCCGCCTGTTCATCGGGATCTGGAAGAACTTGAGCAGGATTTAGCTTGGTACAATTATTCAAGATTAAGTTTTCGCATTCATCATATCGAATACGGTAACGTTTGCATTTGTGTGATCTGTAGCCATTCGAGCATTGGAGATACTGTTGCCCCTTAGGGGGGATGCCCTTATCTACAAACTGCATTGTACCGCCACAATACGCACATTTGATAATTCTTGTAAACAAGTTACTGCATCTGTCTTTTCGCCCGCCACAACCACGGTTACCGGCAAGCTGTTTTTGAACAGCAAAAAAATGATCCTTACTGATAACCTGAGGGTAATAGTCCAGAATCGGATCGCCGTCCGGTATTCTCTTATTACCTTGTTTGATATGTAATTGACATTCACCAATCACAGCGCGGTTGGTGATGATTTTTTTTACGTAACTTGATTGCCAGCCGTTCGGACGTTCCCAGATTTTTTCTTGGTTCATTTTTTCAGCGATGGTTGCTACCCCAACACCTTGTAGCTTGAGTTTAAAAATGCGGTTCAGGCACTTAGCCGCTTCGGGGATAGGCTTGAAATCTTCATCTAGCCAAGCAGGGCGTCTTTTGGTGATATGGATTCCCTCCTCACGGGCGAGCTTACGTTTCTGTTTCCAGTTTGCTTTGCCCCATTCGCTCTTTTGACGTGAAGACTCTTCAGCTTGTTGAAGGAAAAGAAACAACGCTAAGAATTTTGGTTTTTTATCACATCCGGGTTCATATGTTTCATCGGGGCTTATTGTTTGGAGAGTAATGTCGTGCTTCCATAATTTAATGATTACTTCTTGTAGCGTTGTAAGTGTTCCCTCACGGCTCAAACGGGTCATATTCTCAACGAGTAAATAGCTACCTGCAGCAATCTGTTTTGCTTCCACCAATGCGAGGAAATCTCCTAGCTTACCTTTCGTACGGTGTATTCCGTGGTATCCGCTTAATCCCCGATCTGTCAGATCAAGCGTATCATCTAAGGGCAGCCCAATTTTTTTCGCCGCCCTTTGTGCAAGTTCGAGTTGACGTCTTTCGCTGTCGCCCATTGATTGTTCGGGAGTTGAGAAGCGAATATAAGAATAAACCTTTGCTATTGGCTTACGGAGTCTTTGAGACATAATCTTCGACCTTTCTTCGACCGAAATAGTAAATAGAGGCGGCTGGTTCGCCGATCAAAAGCAAACGTGCCCGATTCGGGGGATCAATCCGAAAACGTATCGCCTCTCGAATATCTGTACAACAAATCTGTTTAGCAATTTACTCTGGAACCTCATGCCTCCCTCAAAACATCGTAAATCGTGGGGCGTGATAGCCCGACAGCCTTTGCTATTCGTGTTATTGGTGTACCACTTTTATTGAGTTGCTTGATTACCTGAAGTTGTTCAAGAGTGACCTTTCGCCGACCGGGCTTGCTACCACCCCATTGCTTGCCGTCTGCTTTTGCCTTAGCAACGCCTGCTTTGATCCGCTCGCTGATCACTTCAGCCTCAAATTGGGCAACGCTTGCCAGTACGTTTGCCATAAGCATGCCCGCTGGTGTAGACAGGTCTAAACCGTCCTTAATGCTTACCAAGTTAATATTGCGTTGACGCAGCTCGTCAAACAAAGCGGTTAAGTCTGCAGCCGTACGTCCTAGCCTGTCTAGCCGCCACACGACAAGCTGGGCCACTTTGCCAACACGAATGTTGGCTTCCAAGTCTTGCCAGCCTGGACGTTGCATTGTGCGACCACTGGCCGTGTCGTCGTAACGCACAATGGGACCGCTGTGTGTTGTGGCCCACCTCTCCAAATCGGGTGCCTGGCTTGCATGTGTTTGTTCGCTCGTCGAAACCCGAACGTAAATTGCCGTGTGTTTCATAAATCTTTCTCCTAATGATTGATATGTCACAAAGTATACATGTGAATACATTATGCAGAAGATGGCTAATTGTTAAACTCCAAGACCTCTTGATGCCTTACAGATTTTTGCGAATAGATATACTGGCTTTCGCAGCTCTATTATGGTGGTGTCATTTCGGGGTTGGTTTTTTACACATCCGTCTGATGGCGATTCTAATTTTCGAGGTCACCATCAGACGGTCGTAAAGGGCCGTCAGTGTCCGGTGAAACGATGGCTTGCATCGGCGAGGCTTGGTTTAGGGGACCTCATCTTTCAACTCCTGTCGACGACGATACAACTTCATGAGCACTTCGGCAAATACATCACTATCGCACTCTTCAAAAAGGTACTTAGACAGTTCTTGAAGATATAAAATGGCCGCCTCGTGACTGAAATTAACGGCCATTAGGAAACCATAGCATATGAAAACATCGTCATGAAAACGACCAAAGCAATTACTCCCAAACTTCTCATAGTCTGCAAGTGCCATACCCACTATTAGCGACTCGACACTGGTTGGTGAAGTTGAACTCCCTATGGCTTCTTCAACTTTGACAACTCCTCTATTCTCATCTTTGTTTAGTTCGATGAGTTGTTCTGTCACAGAGGGTCCCTGCGAACGAAGATAATTCAACTGTTGACTATCATAGCACTTTTTCTCTTGCCATTGACGAATAAGACATCGGTCCCATGCAAAAACCTCACATGCTTCCATTTCCTTCAATTCGGCTTCTATCTTGAGATAGTACTCGTGAATCTTGACCAAACCATTCTCTAGGATCGGACGCTCTTCAGTGGTACATTCTTCCACTCCACTATGATTTCCAGTGGCCCTCATCTCAGCCCACCAGACCAATTGAGAAATCAAATCCGTATCAATTTCTTCTTTTTCGTTCATCAAATTACCTCCGATTTTTGAGATTTATTTGTACGCCATTACAAATTTATTGACGCGTTTGAAAGCATCCTAAGGCACAAAATTCTGGAGGAAAGTGCCTTGTAGGGCGTATCGGAGATAAGCCGAGTTAAACGGACTTAGCCTAGAAAATCAGACTTTGAATATAATTCCGGTAAGTCGTCTTTATGGATACGATAGCTCTTAAGACTTAATTTTTTGTTACGAATTGAACCTTCATCAAACCGTTTCTTAAGTGTATCCCAACTGCACTGATACAGTTTCTTCCATTCTGAGGGAGATTTTGGTGCAGAATAATCAGCTAGGGAATCTGATGAACGTTTAAGCTCACATTCAGATTCCCTATCTAATAATGCGATAACGGCTGGTGCAGTTAAATCTCCAATATTTCCTTCACCCCCTGCATTGCGAAACAACTTGGCTTGAACCAAATGCCAAGGTGGTGTCATCACTGCAGACTCAGTGTAGCGTTCTTCGATAACTAATATTTCAGCCTCGGTAGGCATGTAATATGATTCAGGTTCAGATTGATCAAATGAAAACTGTTTTATGATTTCACCAGGAGCCGCAATACCAATACCTGCAATTGGTCCACGTTCTTGCACATAAGACCGTGCCCTTGATTGTAGAGGGTATAGGGGCCAGAACACCTTCCTAAATGTCGCGGGTATGGCAGCACTAGTTTCCTGTTTATCGTTGAATTGGTTTATCATTCTTACCTCCGAATCAGTTCTAAGAATCAGTTATGTATTTGATATATTGCGACAGGTTATATCACAGTATTTCTAATACTCAACCCCTTTGCTTAAATAGAATATGTGATGTATTTGTTACCCTAAATTGGAGTGGTAACAAACATAAAAAAGAAGTTGTAACCCACTAGATTCTCTTCCATATTTTTGCTTCATATAATGAAAAGTTAAAGACCCATCAGCTAAGCAAGCCAATGGGTCTTACACGTTTTTTTAGACGTACGCAGTATGTTATTTGTTTGTATTGGCAGTAGGGTTATCCAGACCGTTAAAGCCACGAACTGCATGCCACGAATTTCTTAAGCAAAACAGGCTCTCTCTTGGATTGGGTGCTCCATAAGCCGTATCCAGCTCAACCACCATCGCGTCTGTTACACCAGCTGCTAGACCATGCTTGGCAATCACCTGACCTGCATAAAAAGATCGTGACTTTATTGCACGTACGCCAGGTGTCTTTGGGGTTGTAGCAGCTTCTTGCTTAGTCTCTGGGGTAGGTATTGATTTCTGTTTTTTAGTTTCAGCCTTAGCCTTTGTTGACGTAGTGGCTGACGTTGGAATTTTCTTTGCTGTTGCCATTTGTTGGTCTCCTTTGTGGTGATGTGTTAAGGCCATGCAGGTGGCGTTGCCATATGGGTTACATCAGCACTCTAAGGAGACTGTGGAACTTCGCAACTCCAGATTGTATGAGAGTTTAAAAGAAGCGCACTCTTCATAATCTTATTGCAGGAACATTGCAGATTATTAAGTGGTGGCGGTCGTATTATTGGGACCAGCTACACACCCTTCATGAGCTGGGCAACTGTCAGTTCCAGCGTCTCGGCAATTCGTTCAATATTTCGCAAGGCAACATTTCGCTCGCCCCGTTCTATGCCACCCATATAGGTTCGATCCATACCACAGGCAGCCGCAAAGGCTTCTTGTGAGAAGCCGCGTTTCTTTCGGAGTTCGCGAATGCGTTGTCCGAAGCGAATCAGAATGTCATCAACCTGTTTCATACATGCAAAGATACATGGAGTGATGACTTTAGGTCCACGGCCTATGAGTAGCGTTTGTTTGCGTGGCTTGCTAACCTCAGTACTGTACCAACGACCTCGTTTAGGAGAATTGACATGAAGACCGAGAAGCAAGAATCTACCAAACTAGACGCCAAGGCAGGCTGTTTAGTCCCGTGCCTACTAGTCTTTGGCATATTTATTTTGACAGGTTTTATACGGGTTGAACGCCCCTTTGGTGGGACGTTACTGGCCCTTGCCATTATTGCTGGTGCAGTCGCCTTGCTGTGCAAGCAGGACTGGCAGGACGTTGTATTTAAACCACTGTGTATAGACACAGGTTTAAAGCGGTATGTCGTGCTAGGGATTACAATCAGCTTTATGTTATTGACCTTTGTTACAACATCTGAGGAAGAAGCTGACGCCCTGTGGGAGGAAGGCAAAAAGTCAGAGGCCGTGGAACGCTATGCAGATAGGATAAATCGATCAACCACACCCGAACACAAAATACTTAAACGTGTAATCGAATACCATTTTGAGAGTGGTGACATGGATCAGGTTAAGCATTTCTGTACTGTTGCTGTTAAAGCGGATGTGGAGCCATCACTTGAACCGAATGAACTTCGGGTTTTATACCAAACAACAAAGGCCGATTTTCTTAGCAAACAGCAGGCTGAAAAGGAACCGGAGCAAATAGCTGAGCAGTCACTACCCGAATATGAAGTAATTCAGAAGAAAAACCGACCCGTCAGTGGGTGGCATGCAGAAATTTTAGTCCCTAGTTTTTCACGTGCCACACCGGTGGACACACAGCGTCAGGCTGCCAAGGCCATCGCAGACAAAGAAGGTTGTAAAACAGTCAATATTTACTCGACCCGAGAAGCCCACCAAGCCATGAACTCGCCAGACTTTAAAGCTGAGCATCCCAACGCAGCCAAAGGTTACCTAGGGACTTGGGGGAACATACCAAACAAATACCTTGAGGCTGCTGAATGGGATTAGTCCGCAATACCTTAAGCCGTGACACGGCCCCGTTCGTCAGCTCTCGTAGTCTCGGTTAGCTTGCAGGGACAAGCCGCGTCAGGCGGCAAGCTCGACGGTCCTTGGTACTTGTAAACGTTTTAGTGGGTGGGCTGTACCAGGTATCGTGTAGACCCTCTACACGATAAAACAAATTCTGGAACAAAAAGTCACAGGAATGGTCTGGGTAAGTCTGCTATATTGTAAGCCGGTTAGGGGCTTCGGAAACGGGGACTTTGAGTCGAAAGGAGTTGTACGAAAAACCGCTGCCCGCACGACTTTAAGGTGTTTTGAATTACGTTATGAGTTTCTCGAATTAATTCCTCTGGAATCCGCTAGCCAAAGACTTGAACTTCACGATGCCCTGTATTTCGAACGTTTTCTGTTCCAGTTGCTCAATGAGTTTTATGCCTTGTTGCGTTTCTGTTTTTTCATATCAGCAGCTACTGACTATAACTGTCTAATGTAAATGAATTTATAACTTGTAAAGCGAATTCCCTGAGGTATCATATACAGCATGTTGGCTCCATATCAAAACAAAAACCGTTTTTTTTGCGCGTATTTGTTCCATATAAGCGTCATATCAGAACAAGGCCGTGCAGGTTAATAACAAGTTCGATCTAATTTCAAGAAGACAATGAACCCGAACCAACTCAGAACTATCATCCTCATCTTTTGCTGCGCATCCAGTAGCCTCCTGGCTGAGGTGTTCCCTGGGAGGGAAGGCTTCGATCGCTATGGTGGATACTTGGCATTAAAAGGAGAGGCAACCGGGCGGTTTCATCTGGATTTCATCAATGGCAGGCATTTCCTGATCACCCCGGAGGGCCATGGGTTTGTCTCCATCGGAGTGAGCCACACCGGGGGAATGGGGCATCCGGAGGATTCGAACTGCGATTGCTTTCAGATCAAATTTGGAGGCGATTGGAGCAAGGTGAACACAGATCTTCAATCCAACTTCCGCACTTGGGGCTACAACAGTTTGGGATATGGGGGACATGTGACCACCCGGAAATTGCTTCCTCATTTTGCCAGTAGTTCACCCTCCGGGAAGATCAGTACCTGGATGGGGAAACAGGTGGAGTTTCCCGACGTATTCAGCGATTCATGGAAGCAGGGAGCGATCAAGAAGCTCAAGCGGATGGCAAAGAACTATGACGCCTCGAGCCCGAACTTGATCGGCATCTATTGGACCGATATGCCGGCTTGGGATCTGGAGTATTCAAAACGCCGCACGGGAAAGACGTGGATGGAAGCCATCCGGGAGTTGCCAGAAGATGCGCCCGGAAAAGTCAGGTATGAGCGCTTTCTCCTCGAAAACGAATCCTCTGCTTCAGACGAGGAATTTATGGTGCTCATCGCCCGGGAAGTTTACTCCCACATTGGTCCCCTCACGCGGGAGCTTTTTCCTGATACGCTCATCTTCGGAGAACGATATGCCGGGGCGGCCTTGCCCTGGGAGGTGATTCAAGAGGCTCTGCCGTGGATCGATGTGGTTTCCGTGCAGCCCAACTCTACGACATTTCCTGCGGAGTCCTTCGAGCGGCTATATCGGGAGACCAGAAAACCGGTGATGATTTGTGATCACGGCATGAGCTTCAACACTCCAGAGCACTCGAATGTGATGTGGGAAACCCTGCCTGATGTGGCGAGCGTGGGGCAGTCCTACGAACGTTATCTGAAAGAAGGGTTTTCAACGTCCTTCCTCATTGGATACAATCGCTGTCAGTACATTGACCGCTACAAGGGGAGTCAAAAGATTCTCAAGCAAGGATTGCTGCAAGTTGACGGCAAGCCTTATCCGGACCTGGTCGATGCCATACAGAAGGTCAATTGGGGACTTCATGAAAGGTTCAACAAGAAGATTGCGAGGGATTGAATTCTTCCCGTTAGAGAAGGAATTGGTCCGGGATCGAACAAGCGAGTGGACACCAACAGCCTACCGCATCGGATCGACATGACCCTCTTGATTTGGACGTTCAGCCCTGTTTCGGAGTGGCGCTTCCAGTAGGCTGTGGGTCACTCTGAACGTTATCTGGCTACCAAAGTGGAGACCGCAATGGAAATTCTTGTCGGCATTGCTGCTCTTTTCGTTCTCGGTGCAATCTACCTCGTGTATTTCGCACCGAGCAACAAATTTTATAAACGATGGCCTGCAATTGACGACGACGAATTCGTCCGCCGATGTTCACCCGGAACAAATCGCGAAGTCGCGTTGAAAGTGCGCGAAATCATCTCCGACGTGAGCGGCGAGGATTACGAACATATTCACCCCGAACAACCCCTTGCTGACATCTTTAGATAGGTTGAATGAAAGATCATCAAACGGCACGGTGTAATGTTGCCGATTTGCAATGGATTTATCTGATACAATGAACACGTTGTCGCTCTGGTAACATTTTTAATCCCAATCGCCAGATAACAATATGTTGCACGCGAAGCCCGGATTGCGTGCGTGTTTTGAAGTAACGTCCACCGTCCGGGCTCGGTGAACACTGCCGTTATCCGACTGAGGCGTTCTCGATACAATGACACCGGCTGAAACTGCGGTCACAAAAGCGGCAAACATCCGCCTCGAGTTCGACGACGATGTGTTGGTCTTTGGATACACAAACGCGGACGGCCGGGAATGGGAGGGATGCGTTGAGGAATGGATTGGCAACGCCCGTGGTGATTCGAAACACAACCCGCGCGATCATATTATTGAGTATCAGGGCGAAATATACTATCAACTCGGCGCGTCTGGTGGCGGTGCTGACGTCGTGTTGCTTCGTGCTGCTGACTCTACGATATGGTATTGTAATGACTTGGATCTCACAATTTCATTGGTGGCCACCGGCGTTTCAGAGTTCATTGCACTCCTTCGCGCCCCCGCAGATTAGCGGATAACAAAAACATGCACGCCGACTGCCGCTCGGCGTTCGTCTTCGACTCGCTATCATTCGGCGGCAGCGGGTGATGTCAGACGTTACTCTCCCCTTTCCTATCTACTCAAAGGTATTCGAGAATTGTTTTTTAAACCACCGTTTTCGCTTGCGCGGGTATTGAAGACAAATCCTATTGACATTGCCTTAATAGCTCGCGTTCGTCTGGGTAGCTGTTAACAATGTCTTAGCCACGACTTGGCCTTATGCGTCACCTCTCGTAGTCTCAGTCATCTCGCTGGGGCAAGCCGCGTCAGACGGCAACCTCGACGGCGCTCGGTGGTGGTCTGTGTTTTGTGGTGGGCTGTAAGTGCTATTGGGCCCCTTGATCGGCATATCTTGGCACATGTCCCAGTGGTAAAAGTAATTGCCACTGGCTACCTACCAAACAGTAAGACGACGCAGGTCATGCTGTGTTGGCTTTAGTCGACCGTGCGTTACGCTTAGTATTTAATGCATCCTTTATTTTTCGTATGGCGTTTCGTTTGTTTTGTTTTTCCTCTTTATCCATTTCATACGCATCCCCATAACAGACTTGGACACCATGTTTCAATTGCTCATAAAATCCGTCCCATAATTCGTCAAACTCACCCCACTCCTTAAGCAGGTCTAGTTCATAGGGCGTAAGTCTACGGAGCTTTTCAGCAAATGCTTTTCGCAGATAATCACGATACATACTTTGTAATTCCTCGCTTTTGCTTAAACTCGGCATTTCCTGCTCTTTAGGTTTGCATCGTGCAACCTCCATAAACTTATTGATACTGTCGATCTTAATACCACTGTCCCTTGCAGCTTGCATTTGTGGGGTGTCCCATTCGCGGGCAATACGCATGTAGATCACTGAGGTTTCCTTAGACATGATGCCCGGTTTTATTAGTTCAAAGTAACGCCACTTGGACCATTTAGAACGATGGCCAAATCGGCGTTTTAATTCCAAGAGGCCTTCACCTGCCTCACGTGCCTCACCCAGGAACCCCTGCCATGCTGCCGATGCTTGTCTGTGGTGTTTTGTTATTTCTGCAGTTAGGTGTTCTACTCTTTCGAGTAGCTTAAGGCCTTTAAGCTTTTTCCCAATGCCGTCGCCATCAGTGTGGTGTGGTGTATTGTGTCGTGGCATAATAAGTCTCTCAATAAAAGGTTACCGTGTAGTACGTCTACACGTTTAAAAAAGTATTTACTTTGGTCATAAAGCAAACGCATTTTCCTGTTTGGCTAAAGTACGGCTATGTGTGGTGTTGTCGGTCTGGTCCGTCATTACAAGGGTGCAGCGCCACGGGTGGGTAGGTCCATGCTCTTTCCTGCCCACCAATTACAACCAATGCTTACTGCATGTAGTAGTGGTATTTACAAACTACTTGCCGGGCATATTGCCAAGATTCCCCTAGATTCGTAGCACCTGCTTATTTGGGTAATACTTCTAGTTTAAGAAATTGCGCACCCAATACCATACCGTGGCTTCAGGCAAGCTAACCCTTCGTGCCGTTTCTCTAATCCCTACTCCTTCACTTCGAAGTTCACGGACTTTTGGTAGCTTTTCATGTCGACGTTCCTTTTTATATCCAGGTGGATTTTTCTTTGGTCTGCCTCCTTTCCTACTTTTGACCTGTTGGCCTATTTTCTTTTGCCATCCCGAGCATTCGAGCAAGCTCGTATTGGGGTGAACTAAGGTAACCAGCTCAATACCCTCTGCACACTGTTTTAGTGTTTCAAGTCCCTCTATATTTGCTCGGGCATTTCGTTCGAATTTTGAACCTGTCGACTTGAAAAATTCGTTTCGGATAAAACGGTCTGTGGTAAGTGCAACTATTTTGGCACCACTTTGCTTTGCTAAAGAAGCGGCATATGCTAGACGAAATGGGTAAAACCCAGACCCAACACACTGCACGGCGGTCACTACTATTGCCCCTCTCTCGGTGACCTGGGTACGCAGGTAGCGTTCTTGGGCATCGAGGTTGCCTGTATAGTTTTGCTGACGTGTGGAAACCCTACAGTACAATACGACCTGATCACCCGGCTTGATACAATCATAAGAAATGTATTTAGATGCATCCCCCGGAGATACTTTTTTCTCAATAGATTTTCTTGCCGATACCTTTTTTCGTATTTTCATTTTCTGTCTCACTTTTACAGACTCCCTGTGTTAATAGATGGAGCAGGCGGCAGGGATTACCACTTTTCGGGGGTGCACGTCCCTAGCTCCACAATACTATTTCGTAAGTTAGCAGGCTTTCAGCCTGTGTTACGGAGTAAGGGTAAACTGGATGCAACATGCTGATGATTGGTTCGCCGGGCACTGGCAAGACTTTGCTGGCCTCGCGGATCAGTACCATTCTACCCCGTCTTTCCCAGGAAGAGAGTCTGGAGACAACACGAATTTACAGTGCAATGGGTCGCTTGTCGAACGATCAATCTCTGGTTATGTTGCGGCAGTTTCGCACGCCCCACCATACCATTAGTGAAGCAGGTCTGGTGGGAGGGGGATCAACGCCGGCTCCTGGAGAAATCAGTCTGGCTCATAACGGACTTTTGTTTCTGGACGAACTTCCCGAATTTAATCGCCGTACATTGGAAGTGCTGCGACAACCTTTAGAAGGGGGGGAAGTCACGATCTCCCGCGCCATTGGCAGCGTAACGTTCCCCGCAAATGTGATGTTAATTTCTGCTATGAATCCTTGTCCGTGTGGGTATCTGTCTGATCCGCGTCGGAAATGTTCCTGTAATCCGGTCCAGGTAGAACGGTACCTCTCCAAAATCAGCGGACCGTTATTAGATCGAATTGACATTCATATTGAAGTGCCTCCAGTCCCTTTCCGCGAACTTTCTAACCAGTCCTCAGGTACGAATAGTGCAACAATGCGTGAACAGGTACTCGAAGCCCGGGAGGTTCAGGCCCGCCGCTTCGAGAATGAAGCAACGTCACATAACGGACGGATGACGCCTCGTCAATTAAGAAAATATAGTCAACTGGCTGCAGACGCAGAGGCGTTATTGAAATCAGCGATGGAAGAAATGGGGCTTTCGGCGCGAGCACACGACAAAATTTTACGCATCAGTCGGACGATTGCTGACCTGGATCAATGTGACCAGATTACGGCATCCCATGTCAGTGAAGCCATCAATTATCGCACACTTGATCGACAATTCTGGTCGTGAGAAATCTTAGATGGATGCAGAATTGGGAAAGTCTTCAGCAAAGCGAAGAATTGATAAACCGACTTTAGTTTGCAGGTTTCTCGACAGAGAGTGGATTTGGATTCTCAACAACCGGGAATATCCCTGGCGCATTTTCGGAATACCACTGTTTGAGAACCTGTAACCATTGTTCTCTGTTTTTGACAGCGATAAAGGCATCTCGAACTGCTTTTCGTTGTGGATGAAGTTCCGAATAAAAAATTCCGAATTTGCGCATGGTGTTACAGACTTTTTTCTCTCCGTAAAACGTGCTGGCAATTTCAAAATGTTCGGTAATCACATTGCGTTGCTCTTCTACGTCGGGAGGTGAAATCTGCCGACCATTGAGTAAGTCAGCAGTTTGTTGAAAGATCCAGGGATTGCCGATGGCACCGCGGGCTATTGAAAGGCCATCCACTTGAGTCACGCGCAACATATCAATACAGGCTTGCGGCGAAAATAGATCACCACTGCCAATGACCGTTTTTTGGCCAGCATGTTGTTTGACTCGTTTGAGGAATTCCCAGTTGCTGGGTCCCACATACTTTTGATGCACAGTGCGTCCATGGACAGTGATGGCAGCCAGTCCTCGTTCGTAGGCACCATCAAAAATACGAAAGAAGTGGTCTTCCGATTCTGCAGTATCATCTATGCCTCGCCTCATTTTTAATGTCACAGGCAAATGGTCGGGAACAGCGTCTCGGACACGGGAGATAATTTCCAGAGCCCCCTCAGGCTGACCCAGATGATAACCACCGCGACAACGGCTCATGACCTTTTTGACAGGACAACCAAAGTTAATGTCGATCACATGAAAGCCGGCCTCCACCAACCTTTGAGCCGCAGGCCCAAATTCTTCCGGTTCCGAACCCATTAATTGACCGCCAACCGGAAACTCGTCCGGATGACAGTACATCATCGCGTGTTGTTTACCCTGCTTGGATTGAACAATCATCCGGTCAATCATCACTTCACAAAGAGTGTAGGCAGCACCCAGCTTTGCTGCGATGACCCGCATTGGATAATCACTGTAGCCACTCAAAGCCGCTTGATACAGAGGCGATTTTAATTGATAAGAGCCGAGAGACACCGGCTGTAACTGATTGACTAACATAATTATTTCTGACTTAACTCTATGAGTAAACGGATTTCAATCTGGAAATGAATTCAATAACTCTCTGGTGATCTGGCCGGGATGTTCATGACTGCAAATCGCACTGCTGATGGCGATACGTCGCGCGCCCGCCTGTAATACTTTTTCCAGATTATCTGAATCGATACCTCCGATGGCGAACCAGGGGAGTGTGATTTCTGATGCGACCTGATTCACGTAATTCAATCCCGCGTATTCATGTTCTGCGAATGTTTTTGTACTCGTTGGGAAAGTGGGACCGACTCCCAGATAGTCGGCTCCGTCCAGTACTGCTTGACGGGCCTGGTCTATGTTATGTGTGGAGACGCCGATCAATCGCCGTGATCCCACAATTTCTCTCACTTCGCGGACTGGTAACTCTTCCTGACCCACGTGCACACCATCGGCGTCAATGGCAACAGCGAGGTCCGGTCGGTCATTCATGATGAGAATCGCACCGGCGGCTCTTGTCCACTCACGCACACGTTTTCCATGCTCGAGAAGTTGACGGTCGGTCATTTCTTTTTCACGAATTTGCACGATGCCCACCCCCGCTGCCAGTGATTCACGAATAGCGGGTCCGGAGCCATGATGACATAAAGATTCTGAAACGAGTAAATAAAGCTGGCAATTTTTCAATCTGCTCTGGTTGTGCACGCAGGCCAGGACACTTTTTTCCAGAGTGTAAAGGGCGTATCGCATCTGCTTAAAAATAGCAGCCGCCTCCACAGAGATCAGTTTAGAAAACTCTTCCAGAGTGCGCGTCGCTTCCTGCACGCGTTTTAAATTTGCCTGCAACAGATGCTCCATCGTTTGTCGATCAAATTCGGAGGTGTTACTGATGTTCGTTCCGACATCGTTGAGCGTATCTCGGCTGGCAATCAGTGATTCCTGTCCGATGAACTTGAGCGCTTCTGCCAGATGGTGGCGGTTGGTTTTGAGGAGCTCCATCAAATGCGCATCGTCCAATGTAAAACGTAGATAGTCTTCTATCACCCGTAAGCCTTCTCGCAGACGGTTGGCGGCGGCATCGATGGTTCTCAAAGTATTTGTGTGGTCACTGACTGTAGTGGAAACCGTACGGAGCGCGAAATCCACGTCAATAGGGTCCGCAGCTTGACGGTGATCGTTGATGGAATCTACTAGAGATTCTGTCGAAAAAATACCATGTGCCGAGAGCCATTCTGAATGCCTGCCTGAAGTTGCTAGTAGCCCATACAATAGGTGCTCGCTTCCTATTTCAGTCGGACCTTCGAATTGACTGGCCTGTTTTAAAGCGTGATTCAAAATTTCTCCCAGTGAGGAAAAATGGTGCAACGCCTCTGAAAACTCAAGTGACTGATCCGGACCATCTATTTTTGGAGATAAAGTATCATCTGGCAGTTCAAGCTGAAATTCGGTGAGAATCATATTCAATTTGACCTGGTGTGATTGCAGTATTTCGGCTGCCCGTGATTCTTCACAGGCAAGTGCTGCCAGTAGATGTACTGCATCCAGTTCCAACTCTGCCGAAGCGCGCGAGATCAGTTCTGCCTGTTTTAATGCGCGCTGGGCTCCTGCTGTTAGTAAGTGCTGCATGGCAATTTTGGGCGTTTTTCTTTGATTTGTAGATAGGAATGCCACAATTCGTGGCTATTTGTGTAATACCGTGCATCAAACAGGTTAACCGATCAAAGGCTTATCTTGCTAGATTCCGGCATCAGTACTAGAATTGAATTTAGTGGTTTTATGGATTGTACCGAATGGATGGCTTTTCCTGACTGGCGATGACCGCTACTTTCCATTATGAACTAGAGTATTCAGTCTATACGAGGAGTCCCTCCGAAAACAGCAATGTTAAGATGGGCAATATATTTCAGTAAGTTGTTTTTTTCCAGACACTTCCTTTTGTGATTCAGGTGTAGTTTTGGGAAAATCCTCGACGTTTTTTTGTGAGTAACGTATTATTCCAATGGACCTTTCCTTTTCAAAGTTATTTCCGATTCAAATCAATTCATTGTTGATAGAAGTTTGCCTTCTGGAAACAGCGTGTTTGAGATAAAAAGACATAGAAAACACAATTCAATCTTTAATACTAGTTTGGGAGAATAGATTACTGCTTTTGGAATAATCGATTTCAAGGTGTAATCAAAACGTTCATCCAAAAGTGCCCAAAATGAAACAGGGCCACAGGAGAAATTAGTTATGTACGAGCGGTTTACAGATCGAGCTCGAAAGGTGATGCAGTTGGCCAATCAAGAGGCCCAGCGGTTTAATCACGAATATATCGGGACCGAACACATCCTTCTTGGCTTAGTCAAAGAAGGTTCCGGAGTGGCAGCAAACGTTCTGAAAAATCTGGACGTGGATCTGAGAAAGATCCGTCTGGAAGTAGAAAAGATTGTTCAATCGGGACCTGATATGGTCACGATGGGCAAGCTGCCTCAAACACCCCGGGCTAAAAAAGTCATCGAATACGCGATGGAAGAAGCGCGGAATTTGAATCATAATTACGTTGGAACCGAGCACCTGCTTTTGGGTTTGTTGCGAGAGCAGGATGGCGTTGCCGCCCAGGTCTTGATGAATTTAGGTCTCAAGCTGGAAGAAGTACGGGAAGAGGTACTGAATCTTCTGGGACATGGGTTGGAAGGCGCAGAAGCAGGCGAGCGAACACCTGGTACAGGCAGTCAGAAAGCTGGGAAAAGTAAGACACCCGCTCTGGACAGCTTCGGTCGTGATTTAACTGAACTTGCCAAGCAGAAAAAACTTGACCCGGTTATCGGACGCGCCAAGGAAATTGAGCGTGTTATTCAGATTCTCTGTCGCCGCCAAAAAAACAACCCTGTTTTATTAGGCGAAGCAGGCGTTGGTAAAACTGCGATTGTCGAAGGCTTCGCACAGATGGTCATCAATGGGGAAGTCCCTGATTTGCTCCGTGATCGTCGGATCGTTGTGCTGGACTTGGCGATGATGGTGGCGGGCACGAAATATCGTGGTCAGTTTGAAGAACGCATTAAAGCCGTTATGAACGAAGTGCGCCGTGCTAAAAATACAATTCTGTTCATCGACGAATTACACACACTGGTAGGAGCAGGTGGAGCAGAAGGAGCCATTGATGCTTCCAATGTATTGAAGCCCGCTTTGAGCCGTGGCGAATTACAGTGTATTGGTGCCACAACTCTGGACGAATACCGTAAATACATCGAAAAGGATAGTGCTCTGGAAAGACGCTTCCAGAATGTGATGGTAGAACCACCGACAGATAAGCAGACGGTCGAAATTTTACGTGGTCTACGCGAACGTTACGAAGAGCACCATAAAGTACAGATTACCGACGATGCCCTGGAAAAGGCAGTAGAATTATCGTCTCGATATATTACCGGACGTTGTCTGCCAGACAAGGCCATTGACGTAATTGATGAATCTGGTGCGCGCATCCGCTTGAAATCAATGGTGCGTCCTCCCGACTTGAAAGAGCTGGAAGAGGAATCAGAACGTCTGAATCAATCGAAAGAAGAAGCGGTTGCCAACCAGGATTTCGAATTGGCAGCAAATCTTCGTGACCAGGCTGACAAGTTGAAGAAACGAAAAGAGACTTTGACTCAGGAATGGCGTGATAAATCCAAAGAAGTGGATGGCGTTGTTGATGCGGAAGTCGTGGCTGAAGTCGTGGCCAAGATGACGGGCGTGCCTCTGACTCGACTTTCCAGTGAAGACACTGTGCGTCTGCTGAATATGGAAGATGAACTGCATGAGCGGGTTATCAGTCAGGATGAAGCCATCAAGCAGGTCTCGAAGGCGGTTCGCCGTAGTCGAAGTGGTTTGAAAGACCCTAAACGACCCATGGGTGCCTTTTTATTCTCTGGTCCCACCGGGGTCGGAAAGACATTGCTGGCCAAAACTCTGGCGGAATTCATGTTCGGTGATGAATCGGCTTTGATTCAAATTGACATGAGTGAATACATGGAGAAGCACAATGTCAGTCGTCTGATTGGTGCTCCTCCGGGATATGTTGGCTTTGAAGAAGGTGGACAATTAACCGAAAAAATTCGGCGTCGTCCTTATGCTGTTGTGCTTTTGGATGAAATTGAAAAAGCACATCCCGATGTCTTCAATATGCTGTTACAAATTATGGAAGAAGGACACTTGACTGATAGCTTTGGTCGAAAAGTAGACTTCAAGAACGTGGTTCTGATCATGACTACCAACGCAGGTGCTCAGGGTATGGCTCATGGGGATGCCTTCGGTTTCCGCAAAGCCGACGATGATACCAGCTACGATGCCATGAAACGCAATCTGATGCACGACCTTCAGAAAGAATTCAAACCAGAGTTTCTGGGACGTCTGGATGAAGTCGTTGTCTTCCGCAAATTGACACGTGAAGAGTTGAAACTGATTGTCGATATCGAACTTAGCAAAGTACGAACGCGTTTGCAGGAACAGGGTGTGACCCTGGAACTTTCCGATAAGACACGAGAATTCATTATCGATAAAGGTTCCGAAGGCGGCGAACTCGATTACGGTGCCCGTCCGCTGCGTCGTTCTGTGGAACGTTATATTGAAGATCCATTGGCAGAAGAGTTATTACGTGGTTCTTTTGAAGGTAAGAACAGAGTACAAGTGAAAGTCGTTGAAGTTGGCGATGAAAAACGACTCGAATTTGATGGCTCTTACGAAGCCGAAACTGAAGAACTGGCCACGGTAGGGTCGGTTGAAGGTGAGGGCGGTTCTTCCGAGGGAGACGCTTAAGCTTTTTGACTACCTTTCCAGTATAAAATACGATTGAGCCCTCACCGGTATGTGAGGGCTCTTTTTATGGAATGATGTTTTTATATTTCCCGCGTTTGCAGAGAACTGACCATGATTCCGCGCCAGCTTGAGCCCGAAGTGATGGATTCACAAGCAGAAGCAATCGACTACAATTCGATGGATCATAGCGAAGTCAACCAGATGTTCGCCGAGGATTTGCTGGACTTGGTGAATGCCTTTGATGCCACCCTGCATCCAGGGCAGATCAGCCTGCTGGATCTGGGCACGGGTACCGCGTTGATCCCAATGGAAGTCTGTCAGCGCAACACGGATATCAGAGTGATAGCGACAGATTTAGCGAATGAGATGTTGAAACTGGCGGAAGTCAATCTACAGCAGGCTGGCCTGGAACATCTGATTTCTCTGGAACGGGCGGATGCAAAAAACCTTTCTTATGCTGATCAAACCTTTGACGGTGTGATCTCTAACAGTCTGATACATCACATACCTGATCCCAAAATTGTCTTTCATGAGATCATTCGTGTTGTCAAACCAGATGGTTTTATTTTTTTACGCGACCTGCTCAGACCAGATTCCCAGACTGAACTGGAACATCTGGTCGAGTTCTACTCCGGACAGGCCAACTCTCATCAACGACAATTGTTCCATGATTCATTACAGGCGGCTTTGACCTTGAATGAAGTGCAGGAAATTATGCAAGATTGTGACTTGCCGACAAATGCGGTGAAAATCTCATCGGATCGGCACTGGACTGTCTCTCTGATCTTGCCTGATTCGTTCTGACTGACTTCACAAAGTAAATCAGGCGCATGTTGTAACACTCTCATTCGATGCTTGCGTTATTTCTCTGGCGTCCTCGTATTGAGAACCTCTAAGAGATCGCAAGATGATTACAGCCGCGCATGAAAAAGCAGGAGGAGTTAACGTCATGTCAATCTTCCCCCTGCAAAGTTTCAATTAATCTTTAATTGAATGTAGTCATATCCTGTCAGACGAACGTCTTCGTCATGAATGAAGATCACTCGCTGGCATTTTTTGATGGCGACTGAGGCGAAGGACGGTGCTCTCCAGACTCTTTCAGAGCGTTTTCTCTCTGGATCGCATCATATACTTCTTGACGGTGCACTGGAATTTCTGTTGGTGCCTGAATTCCTAACCGTACTTTATCACCTCGGATATCGACAATTGTAATGACAATATTGTCACCGATGATAATGCTCTCGTCGCGTTGTCTCGACAATACAAGCATTGTAGTAACTCCTTCCGTAGATCAATGTTCTGGGTCAATGAGGTGATATCTGAAGAGGCGACAAACCTCTTATTGATTTGATTTAAAAAGTTTTGTCACCCGTTGTTTATTCGTTAGTCTGTAAAACAAATCAGTTCGGATTTAAGAGAACTTGATTATTGGCAGCTCTGTATTTTCAGGCTCTTCTGAAATCAGGTGCGACTTCTAACAAGTTCTCTCTGTCCGATAATGACCCACATCCCTGCATGTTGATGAGTTCCTCGTGGGTATTGATCTACATCGACGTTTTGTAAATAATCATTACCATTAAGATGGGTTGAATAAGAGTATTTTGGGAAGATGTGTTTTGGTTTATCGAATAAGTCGAATTTGCTGATTGTAGTGGTCGCGTTTCTACAAAATCACAGAAAAGGGATCTAATGTATATCTTCTTGCGCTGCCGAAGTGACTTATCGCACGACTTTATTGCCAATTAAGGGGTAGATGTATAATCTGTAGCTGGACTGGTTTAGAAATCGCATCAAAGGTTCAAATAGCCAAGTTGAGAAACCGGTCCTGAAAAGGGTGTCTTATCACAAGAGGACATTCTGATGAATTACTGATATGACAGCCAGAAAAACTGGTTTTGCAAAACATACTGGAGTGAATTACGAATGGCCACACTGCTGATCGCTGCGGGAGCCTTTGTAGGCTATATCATTGCCTACCACACTTATGGTAAGTGGCTTTCAAAAAAAATATTCAATGTAGATGGTGATGCGGAAGTTCCCAGTAAGCAGTTACGGGATGATGTCGATTTTGTTCCCACGAAAAAAGAAGTCATCTTCGGCCATCACTTCACCAGTATCGCTGGTACCGGACCCATTGTCGGGCCGGCAATTGCTGTGTTCTGGGGCTGGTTGCCTGCACTTTTATGGGTGTTGTTCGGCTCGATTTTCATCGGAGCGGTACACGATTTTGGCGCACTCATCGTTTCCCTGCGCAATCGTGGTCAGACCGTCGGGGAAGTCGCCGGCCGTTTAATTGCACCGCGTACGCGTATTTTATTCCTGTTAATTTTGCTCTTAGCACTGACGGTCGTCCTGGCGATCTTTGGCCTGGTGATCGCCATCATCTTTGCCTTGTATCCGGAAACCGTGCTGCCGGTCTGGATCACCATGCCGATCGCAATTGTAATCGGACTCATGGTGTATAAACAAAACGCGTCCTTATTGGGCCCTTCGTTAATAGCCTTGGCGATTGTTTATGCTTCTATCTATATTGGGGCGTATTATTTACCAATTAACATTTCGACGCTTTTCGATATTCCCGTGTTAGGGGCTTTTCCTAATGCCGTGATACTCTGGACGTTCGTGTTATTGGCGTATTGTGCCATCGCGTCCGTGATGCCAGTCTGGTTGTTACTCCAACCTCGGGATTTCATTAACAGTCACCAGTTGGTGTTAGCATTAGGTTTATTGCTGATTGGTGCCATCGTAGCCGGCGCAACCGGTCAGGCAGATCTAGTGGAAAGTGCACCTGCAATTGCCTCGAATATACCAGCCGATGCTCCGCCAATCTGGCCTTTTCTATTCATCACCATCGCCTGCGGTGCCTGCAGTGGATTTCATTGTCTGGTCAGCAGTGGCACCTCCAGCAAGCAGGTCGAATCAGAACTCGACGCGCAATATGTTGGCTACGGTGCGATGCTCCTGGAAGGGGGCCTGGCGGTGATTGTCATTCTAGCTTGCTGTGCCGGCGTGGGAATGGGGGAATTTTCACGTATCGGGGAAGGTGCCGCTTATACCTATCAACCAACAATGGTCGAAGGCACTGATGCGCAGTTGGCGGGAGTTGCCGCCTGGGAAACACGCTATGATGCCAGCAAAGGTTGGGCGGGCTTTAAGCTGAAAGACAAAGTCGGCGCGTTTATTCATGGTGGCGCCAACTTTCTAGGCACCCTCGGCATTCCATTGAAATTGGGAATCAGCATCATCGCTGTTCTGGTCGCCAGTTTTGCAGCAACCACACTGGATACCGCAACACGTTTGCAGCGTTATGTAATTCAGGAACTGGCGGCGACCGTGCATATCAAGCCGTTGACCAATAAATATGCCGCTACCGCATTGGCTGTAGCTTTGGGGGGCATGGTGGCGATGATGCCTGCCAGCGCAGCACAAGGACCGGGCAGTGGGGGTTTAATCCTCTGGCCCCTTTTTGGTGCCACGAACCAGCTCTTGGCTGGCTTGGCATTTATGGTCATCGTGTTTTATCTCCGCCGTCGCAATAAGCCCATCGCTTTTGCACTGATTCCGATGATCATCATGCTAATCATGCCTGCCTGGGCTATGCTCTGGAATATGTTCAACAGCGAAACGGGCTGGTACTACAATCCGGACAAGCAACATCTCTTCTTGTTCGCCGTCGCTGTGATGGCATTACAGGTCTGGATGATCATCGAAGGCGTACTAGTCTGGACAAAATCAAAAGGACTTCTGGAAGAGCAACTACCCGCACTGCCAGTCTCCCAACCAGCGGTCGCCACCAGCCCCGCCGCCGGCGGATCGAATTGAGTATTGAAAGAATTTTCTTAATTTGAAACAACCGTTGGCGTCGCAGACCTGAACTGTCCATTGTCGAATCTTACCGAAAAGACTCTGCAGACCAGAGATGAAAATCGCGAAGTAAAGCAGAATACATTCACCTGTTTCATAAATATTTTATGAGTCGCCCATGATCAGAAATAGCAACGGCCTGCTATCACTCTCAGTCTACTTGATTTTGTCAATTTCGTCGCTTTGCAAAAACAGCCGGGCTGCATGGCGAATGCTGATTACAAAGACAGTTTGCTCTCTCGTTGTAAAAATGATCCGAAAGGGACCATAAAGTGCCTGACGAAGTTCCTGCCGTGAATATTCGTTTTCGGGAGCAAAACTGCATGCTTCGGGAAACTGTTCAAGATTGGAAAGTTTCTGCTTTAACCTGTCTTTCCAGGTTTTCGGATCAGCTGGACCATGTTTACGGATATAAGCGTAGATGCGTTTGATATCCGTTTCTGCCCGCCGTGACAGTTCTACTCGAAATGTCATACGTCTTCGAGTTCTGCAAGCACATCACGGAAGGGGCGCGTACGGCCTGCATCAATATCAGCAAGCCCCTCTTGAATTGCTTTGAGAGAAGCTCCTAGCTCCTCATCGGTCCCCACCCCCATGATGTCACGATAAACTTCCACTGACATGAGAACGTACTTCCGACCCTCCTCGTCTACTTCCACAAGTCCGTGGGATTGATCAAGGGCCTGACGTTGTTCTTCAGTGAGTTGGGGATTTATCATAGTTTTATGATACCAGCATTCTGATGGATTTGTCACGAAAAAAATCAGCAGGAATCGAGTTATCTCTTTAAAGATTCTCGGAGTGGTTTATTGTTTTGGTGGTGGATTGTTTGCTTCAAACCGGTCTTCTCCTGGTTTGTATGTACGTCGTTCGAACGAATTCGTAAAATCAGTGGAGATCGCCTGTAACGACGCCAGAATTTTTCGTTTAATTTTTGGGTTTAATGTTTTGTTCTGCTTGGCCCAGTTGAGATAGGTCTCCAAAGAATCAGTAAGGACATTCTCGACAGACGAGAAAAATGGCATACTGAGATAGGGCTCAATTTCACACTTCTGGCCTCTTCCCAACGACAGGAGATGAATGGTCTCTATATATTCGACGATTTTTTCTTGTCGCTCAAGTTCACGCAGGAGAAACGTTCTTACTTGTGCAATGGGATCGTTCAATAGTGCATGATTGACTGCTTCAATGGACTCACGGTCTCCAATGCCGATGAGTGCTGCATACATCGCGCTGCGATCAAGCCATTCGGGTAGTTGAGCAACATTCTCGAAGATAAACTTTTTATAGCCTGCCAGGTGCGTTGTTTTGTCTGCTTGATATAGCTGCGTAAAAACAGCAAAGCGCTGCATAGTTTCGAGCTGCTTCTCAGCCAGAAGTTGTTTCAGAAACGCCTTGTAATCGTCCTGCCCTGCCTCTGGTGGTATCAGATAACGGAACAACAGCGGATCCTGGTATTGGCGATACGAGTCAGCAACCATCGGTCCGGTTAAGCCTCGGCCTTCGAGTGTCCAGAGCACCAGATTGTCTAATCCCATTTTGGCGTGATACACTTTGAGAAAGTCCTCGGGGTTTTTGATTTCGAGCTTTTCGTAAAGAAATTCCTCCAGTGTAAACTGAATAATCGCAAACAGCAGCGGATCTTTGGTCCGTTGATAGGTTTCCACATCAAGAAAAGAGAGATAGCGTTCATAGCTGAGTGGGGCTTTAGGGATGCCATACTTATTTTTTTCTGATTCAGTCAGGTAAAAGCTTCCATCGACCCAGAACGGGCGAAGCCAGCCATGTACGTCTTCCCGAGTGCCTTTGGAGTAAACCTCGCCCGGATGTCCGTTGTCATTGTAGGGTTTCGTCAGCTTGCTGACCGGAAAGGCCCCCAGTTCATAGAGGATCTCCTCATACGATTCGGAAGGTGTTTTCTGCACGAGGGGAGTTTCAACGGCAGGCTTGTCGACGGTTTCATCGGCCGGTTTACAACTGGTGCAAAACAAAGCCAGGAACAGACAACAGCAGGCACTTTTGGGCATTCGATTTCTAATTCCATTATTAGTGACAAGCAGTGAAATCATTCAATTTGATTCACGGATTATAGCAAATAATAGTGTTATTGTTTACAGCAAAAAATATTCTGGAGCGGGAATATTATTGCAACAGGTAAACATGTGCGTGGTAAAATCGTTGTTTGATCAAGCGAGAGAGGAACTAATCTGTTCCATGCATCAGATGCGGAATCAGAGTGAAACGATTCAAGAACCGCAGCCATCAAGGTAAGTCGAAAATAAACGAAGCCTGGATACGGTGCGCCGCTCCGGTTGCTCCGTTGACATTTTCACGGATCCCATAGAGGTATTCGATACCGACCCGGACGCGCTCCAATGGACTGTATATTAAATTCGCAGCCAGATAGGTTGTTTTCTCTACATCAGTCGGGTCTTGAAAAGTCGTCGAACCCAAACGGTTTTCAGCGTAAGTAAAGTTGGAACTCAGTGATTCGTTCCAGTCATGAGTCACGCCGACCATCCAGCCAAACAGAGGCAGTAATCCGCTACGATCTGCAGCGATCGGGGCAGCGTCCGGCAAGTCGCGGTAGCTGCCGATTCCCTTGCCAAACAAAATCTGTGAGTACGCTTTTGTGTTATCAGAAAGAAGATAAACACCGGTAAAGTTAAGTCCCCAGGCAGATTTTGTAATCACAGCTTCCCCGGTAGGCTGGAAACCGACAATGCGATACAGGCTAGCTACCTGAAAGCGACCCCGCTCGCGCTCCAGACGCAAGTGGCCTACGAAATCGGGTGAGGGACTGCGTGCATCTCCGGTAATGCCGAACGGTGGTTCAATGATGAACTGTGTGTCTTCGACTGCGAGTGCCAGGCTTAAGTCGTCGTGAAAAATGGTGTTAGTCCAACGCGCCTGGGCTTGACGTCGATTGACATTCGACACGGAGCCTTCAAAATCGAGAGTTGCGGGTGCTGCCGCCACATCGGTGAAGGTAGTCCATGTCTGGCCGACTAAAAGTGAGCCCACTTCTCCGTAAGCGTGTCTCAGACGAAAATGGTCGCCTTCACTGAAAAAATCGCCTTCTACAAAAATTTTAATGACATGATCCTGGGACAACCAGCGGGTATCAAAACTCAGTCGCGACTGGCGGGCATGAAAACGCGAATTCGTTCGTGGTGGCGCACCCACGGGTATGCTGGTGGTAATAAAAGAATCGGTTGAATCGATCGGGTTAAAGTCATAGATGAAATCGGCTTTCACAAATCCACCAAACTTCATAGCGACATTAGGACCAAATACAATCAGTCCCCCTTCGAACTCCGGTGCAGAGTATAAGTTCAAGCCGATGTTAAGTTTTGAATCAGATGAAAATTGTCCCGCAAATCTTGCTGCATCACCATTATTTTCAAGCAAAGGATAATCAGGCAGAGGCTGCATGGTTGATGCTGAAATTTGAGACACCCCGGAAGGCAACTCGAGATGGCTTTCTTCGTCATCTGAAAAAATGGCTAAGTTCGAGTCCGTCTCTGTCCGTTCTTCAAGAAAAGGATCGATCCTTTCCCGCGAGTCGCTTAGCCGAACGCGCGCAGCACCATACTTCTGGCCTGGAGACAGATTTTCCTGTGCCCAACCAGTGACAGGTGCCAGTATGAAAATGAGGACTAAAAACGGTCCTGGAATCGACTGCATGTGATTATTCAGAGACGTGGATACGAGTGAGAGAGAGGGGGGGGCGGAGTTTAGCACAACCTTCTAAGTAGCAAAACCTCAGTCCAAATCGCCTGGAAGGAAAGGGTGACGGGGTCTCTGAGAGGGACAAGGGGTTCCGTGGCACGCTCAGCCACGAAGTTCGGCTTCATTTTGAATGTTTTTTGTCTACAAGTTATTTCATATAAAGTGGTTATGTATTGTCAGGAAACCAGGGTTCCTGATAGATGCAGCAATAAAATTCGAGCATCTATGACTGGTAATCAAAGGGCAAAGTATTTAACATGGCTGCTTCCCCTTGGCAATTTCGATGAAAGAGCATTTTTCTCCGACTCGAAATTCGATAAAGCTTGACCTTGTAAGTGATTATCTGCTTTGGGGATACATTAAGGCTTTCCAGGCCCAAGTGGCGGAATTGGCAGACGCGCTAGATTCAGGTTCTAGTGTCCGTAAAGGACGTGGAGGTTCGAATCCTCTCTTGGGTACTCTCATGTGAAAAGACTCAGGGCATTTTGCTCTGGGTCTTTTTTCGTGGGCACTGGTGAAAACCGGACATCTCCGATCAGAAACGATCTTCAGTAAGTGGACAATAAAAAGCAGTGATCAGGACGATTGAGAATTGAGAGAATTTTCCAAATCAACATTTACAAAAATGAGTTTTGCAATACAGCTTCTGGATCCTGGGATTTCCCACATTTCCCCTTCCACATTTACACTGCATAAAATGAACTTGACGACGTCCTCCCCTTCGCGAATATGCGTTATAAGCGTCGCGCGCGAGATGAGCTTTTTGCGCACTGCTTTTCGCGAATACTGAAGATCTCACTACTATAAAAGTCACTGTGTTTTGAAATTCTTCACCTGAAAAATTGCCACCGGTTCCCAATGTCTCGTAACTTATCGACACGCTTCGGTCACGCATCGACGCGTTTGAACCACTGTTCAACCATCGTTCGACAGCTGTCAACCACCCTTCGCGCAACAAAATAATCTTGACACCCCCACGCCTTTCAACAAAATCATTCACAGTCAAAAAAGTCACCATCAGAATCAAAGCAACCAACACAACACCAGCACCCGACAACAAGTATCTGAGCGGCTCGGCGCTAGCCGCCGTTAGAAAGTAACAAACAAAAAACCAATGCAACAAAATCATGCAAGGATGCCTCATATTCAAAGTAGGGAAGGACCCATGTGTCCGCCCGTCACACTGAAATCAATCAGTCCACGAACAGAAATTCTATCCGATGTAATCAAGACCTCAGACATGAAAATTCATCACTGGTGACCAGAGCAAAATCATAAAGAAACTTCTAAAAAGAACGTCTTTGGTTCCGGACACCTTTGTTTGCGCGGATGGGGGTAATCTGACAGCGAGAAGAACTTGAGGGCAAAGCTATTTAGTCCAGCAGAACTCATTGCTCTAAGGAGATTCTCCCAAATTATTCAATGCCTGTTGTGCTTCTTTAAGTCCCTGCCTGGCGGCTTTGCGAAGCCACTTCACCGCCTGAGTATGATCTTTTTGAACACCTTCTCCGTTATAGTACATTGTTCCAAGATTGAATTGTGATTCAGCGTGTTCCTGCTCAGCAGCTTTACGAAACATCAGTACCGCTTGAGTATAATCTTGTGTAACACCCTCTCCGTGATAGTACATGAGTCCTAATTTATTTTGTGCATCGGCATTTTCCTGCTCAGCAGCTTTGTGTGGACTTTGATCATCCTGACATCCGCTAAGAATAATCAAATAAAAATATACAAGAACTCCAGCAGTACCAATCACTTCTTGCCACTTACTTTGTTCTTGTTTTATTCTCATAACTCATTCTTCTACTAAAACATCGAGGCAAAACAGAATTGTATCTACTTCACAGAAAATTCAAGATACAACAGGGCTTCTGATGAAATTCAATATTATTCAAGAAAACCAAAGAACACCAACCCAAATAGAAGAAGGTGTCAGCGGCTTTGTTGAAATTTGTCAAGAGGTGAGATTAGGCCTCTCTGTCTTGTCTTCGGTTGGATTGGTAACACAAAAAAACCCTGGTCGAGAAATCTCGACCAGGGGTGCTTCGTTGTCTGGTGGCAGGTTTACCTTCATTCGCACTTAGCGGCCTGCACGCCAATTGTAGTTGTTACGGTTGTAGTCGAACTGGTTGTTATTGTAGCTGCGACCATAATCATAGTTGCGGCTATAATCGAAACGGTTGTTATTGTAAGGATACGAACGCGTATTGGAACGATAGTTTGAATAGGAAGCGTTGTATGCCGGTCTTGTTGAACACTGATAACCGCTTGAGAGCTCGTTGAAACGGTTTGACAAATAATCATATTGGTTGGTTGTGCGGCGAGGATTCAGATAGCTGCGATGATTATTCGTCTGGTATCTGTATTGGTTGTTCCAGCTACGTTGGTTGATGTTGCTATTGTAGCGGGTATTGTATTGGCTTGAGTTAGAGTACGGTGTGGCAGCGAAGATGGTACTGCTGGTAAAAGTAATGGCTGCCAATGCTGCGAAAGCGATTGTGAAGTTTTTCATCATTATCTCCCTTAATGTGCTGATTGTTTGATTGTGGCTTAATAGCGTTGATGGAATAGTATTAAGCACGTATCGTGCCATTCAGATTGATTAAGTCTGTAAGATGTTAATATATAAAGGTTTGTGGTAATAGTGGTGTCTCTGGTGCAGGTGCGATTGTTGTCATTATTTCAATAAAATGGAATAAGATACAATCAAAATGACACGAATATGCTCCGTTATTGTCATCAAAAAGACTGTTTGTGCGGTGCAGGCAGGTTGCTGTTCTGGAAAATCAGATAGCGGGAGCAAGCCGATAAGCCGGGTTATGTCGAGAGTGGCCATTTATCTGGGACAGCAGTTGCCTGCTGCCTCGCGCGACCGACCCGAGAGTCATAACGGATCGGGCCGATCCGTGTCCTGGCGAACCAGAACTGCTCTCTGCTTGGTCTTGCACCCGGTGGGGTTTACCTAGCCAGACCGGTCACCCGGCCCGCTGGTGCGCTCTTACCGCACCGTTTCACCCTTACCCGTCTGGAAACCAGACAGGCGGTTTACTTTCTGTTGCACTATCCCTATCCTCGCGGACGGTGGGAGTTACCCACCACCGTGCCCTGTGGAGCCCGGACTTTCCTCCACGAATTCCGAAGAATTCGCAGCGACCACTTAGCCGACTCCCGCTACTGAATTATTCAGTATAAGCTATGCAAGTCGTTTGAAGTATCCCCAAAATCAGACTTTTCTCTACATAAGGGCTTTATAATGTCTGGCCAGCAGTATAGATTAATAATATGCGGGCATATCAAGGCGTCTCAGATGTTTTCCACAGACATATCACTAGGAAGTAAGAATGTTAGGCGAATTAAACCCTTGTGGAGGCGGGGACCCAATTCCACTGCTTTCAGAGGTTCTGTTAGTCGGCCGCCGCAGCCGGTGTGACATTACATTGGATTTTCCCAATATCTCTTCACATCATTGTCAGTTAGAATTTCTCGATGGCTATTGGCGCGTACGCGATATGAACAGCCGCAACGGGATTAAAGTCAATGGCGAGCGATGCGATATGAAGTGGTTGCTGCCCGGCGATAAACTCTCGATAGCCAAACACGAATTCGAAGTTAATTATACTCCCCAATCGGATGAGCCTCCGCCGGAAGAAGAGAATCCATTTGAACTCAGTCTGATGGAAAAAGCGGGATTAGTGCGACCAGAAGAGCGTCCGAAACGATCTTTGGCACCGCCTGCTCAGAAGCCAAAAGAGATTGTGCTGCCCGAAGACGAATCAGAAATGACCGAGGAAGAACTGGGTTTGAAATTTCTGATTGACCTTGATGACGAGCAGAGTGATTCATCATAAAAATCGAACAACGGTTATGGAACCAGGATTGTAGTGGGTAAGAAAAAAGGAAAAAAGATTCGGGTCGCGTTTAAAAAAAACCGCCAGAAAAATGTCAGGCAGAATAAGCTTTCCAGTCATAAAGTCGATGAGCAGCTCGATTCACAATACATGGATGCCTCCGAACGTCTGACTGGTAAAGGAGACCTGACGCGACACCGCACCGTGATGGGAGTCGAACAGGAAAGCCCGGATGGTGAATCATCCATTGTGATTGACATAGACGAGAGCAGTTGTCTTAAAGGGCGCGTCATCCGGTCACAGGGATTAAACTCAGTCGTGCAGGCAGCAGATGGCCATCGATATGATTGCACGATACGCCGTCTTGTCAGAACCATGTCCCGGGATGATCGCAATGCCGTGGTTGCCGGCGATCATGTTTTGATTCGACTCGAGGGAGATGGGAATCAGGCGGTCATTGAACGAGTAGAGCCAAGACGTTCTTATTTATCTCGAGGCAGCAAGCGTCGAGAACATATTCTGGTTAGTAATATCGATCAGGCTGTGATTGTCGTCTCTGCTGCAGATCCCCCACTGAAGCCATCACTCATCGACCGTTTCCTGATCAGTTCAGAAAAGGGTCGAATTCATTCCATCATCTGTATTAATAAGATCGACCTTGTAGATCCCGTCGAATTTCAACCTCTGATCGGTGTTTACGCTCAAATGGGTTACGACATCGTATTAACAAGTGCCATCGATGATACCGGAATTCCGCGGCTGCGGTCTTTACTCAAAGGAAAACAGACCGTTTTTTCTGGTCAAAGTGGTGTGGGCAAGTCGTCGTTACTGAATCAGATAGACAGTCAGTTATTGCTGGAGACTGCCGAAATCAGTCAGGAGACCCGCAAAGGAAAGCACACAACGCGCTCTGCCGTTTTATTAGAAATCTCAAGCGGGGGCTGGGTTGCGGATACACCCGGTATTCGACAGTTACAGTTATGGGATGTGAGTCCGGAAGAAGTCGAAGGATTCTTTCGCGACTTTTGTCCCTGCATTCCTCAATGCCGTTTTCCGGATTGTTCACACACACATGAGTCTGATTGCGGTGTGAAACGTGCGGTTGCCAGTGATTTCATCTCCCGGCAGCGCTATCAGAGCTATCTGAAAATTGTAGCCGGCGATGAGCCACGACCCGTTTATCATCAGTAAACGAGGCTGTTTCTGCTGCCGCTCAGTCCTTCTGGTTTTTCGCCTGCACGACAGTTGAACCTCGCTTCTTTGTTGCTTAGACTCATTGATAAGCTTCCTGAACTGTTGGGCTGTTCGCATTGTCGGCGATCTCCTGCCTGAAAACCTCCCGCATGGAAAGTCATTCTTATGAAACTGAGAACCATATCAACACTTTGCTTTGCTGCACTCCTGATTTTCGGCCTGTGCCTGCTTATCCCAGATGATTCAAGCCGACTTTTGAGCCAGGAACAGCCGACGGCCAGTGGCCAGCAGGCTGGTTGTAAAACGGTCTTGGACTATGGTGCGCGAGGAGATGGCAAAACCGATGATACCAATGCGATTCAAAAAATGGTGGATGCCTCTGTCGGTTCGCTCCGGTTTCCACGTGGCCGTTATCGATTCACCAGACCGGTTGTAATTGATTTGAATAAGGTGGGGCCAACTTCAGTTTCCGGCGATGGCACCGCCACGATCCTGATGGAAGGAGCAGGTCCGGCTTTTCATTTTATCGGCACTCATAACGGGACCGCCAGCCCCAAAACGGTCCAGCCGGTGGTCTGGGAAAAAGAACGCACACCTATGGTCGACGGGATTGAGATTGTCGGCAAGCACCCGGAAGCCATTGGCGTCTCTGCGACAAAAACGATGCAGATCACCATTACACGTCTGGTGGTACGCAAGGCCCTGCATGGCATTCATCTCTATGAACGCAACCGGAATGTGGCCATTGATGATTGCCACCTGTATCAAAATGAAGGGGTAGGTATTTATCTGGATAAATTGAACCTGCATCAGGTCAACATTTCCGATTCTCATATCAGCTACAATAAATTGGGTGGGATTGTGGTTCGAGAAAGCGAAATTCGGAATATTCAAATCGGGAACTGTGACATTGAAGGCAACATGGGTGAAGAGACACCCGCCACGGCAAATATTCTGTTTGATATTAGAAAAGGTTCTCTGAGGGAAGGTGCGATCTTTGGTTGCACGATTCAACATACGAATCATGCGATTGATTCTGCTAACGTGCGATTTATTGGCAATGGGCCAGAAGACCCACGTAAGGTTGGCAATTTTGCAATCGCCGACAATTCCATGAGCGACGTCGCCGTCAATATTCATTTAAAGCATGCCCGTGGTATCACGATTACCGGCAATACACTCTGGCAGGCTTACGAACACAATTTGCTCGTAGAGGATTCTTCTTATATCGTTTTAGGAGCCAATTTACTGGATCGTAACCCGGACTACCGGGCGAAGACCAAAAATGCGAATGTATTCAAAGACTGTAGTGATTGCACACTCAACAGCCTGAATATTAAATCGACTCGGGAAGTGGCCGCCGGTTTGATTCTGGAAAACTGTGAGAGAATGAATGTTACGAACTGTTCGATTCGTGAGTGTGAAAATGGCGGCATTCTGCTGAAAAATGTGAAACAGTCTCGCATTTCCGATTGTTTGATTACGGAAGCAGCCACAGACTTTGCAATTCGAGTCGCAGGAGGGCAACAGAATCAGGTGACCGATAATCTGGTTTCCGGTTCTGTGGAAATCGAATCCGGTACGTCTGCAACGAATAATCTTTCGATCGATTAAAGAGTTCGCCAGTCTGCAAAAAGTTTAGATATCTGACATCCAGTCCTGAAGGGCACGAACTTGAGGTGTGGAATCTTCTGCCAGGGCTTCCAGTGCTTTGACAACCGCCAGACACCCGGGAATCGTCGTGACACATGTGACACCATACGAAACCGAGGCAGAGCGGATTTTGCCTTCATCGGTTCTTGAACCTTTTCCACTGGGCGTGTTGAAGATGAATTGCACGTCCTGGTTTGCCATCATGTCTAACAGGTTCGGGCGACCTTCTTTCAGTTTTCGGACGGTCGAAACTTCCAGGCCAGCATCCTGGAGAACACGTGCGGTACCTGAAGTCGATACAATTTTATATCCCAGCTCAATCAGCCGTCGTGCGGGTTCGATAATCATGTCTTTGTAGACATCAGCCATACTGATGAAGACGGTCCCTTCAGATGGCAGATTTGTACTGGCGGCTAACTGGCTTTTGGCGAAGGCCAGCGCGAAACCTTTGGAGATGCCCATCACTTCACCCGTCGAACGCATTTCAGGGCCGAGAATAATATCGACTCCCAGAAATCGTGAAAAGGGAAAGACGCTTTCTTTGACGGAAGTATGTTTCGGCGTGGGTTCTTTTGTGATGCCCTGTTCCATCAATGACACACCCGACATGACTTTGGCAGCGATACGGGGCAAAGAAATCCCTGTGGCTTTGGAAACGAAGGGTGACGTTCGGCTGGCACGGGGATTGACTTCGAGAATATAAACGTCATGTCCATCAGCAGACTGTTTGACTGCAAACTGAAGATTCATCAGGCCTTTGACTTTTAATTCTCGTGCCAGGGCATGCGTCGCGCGTTTGATTTCATCGATCACCGAATCGGGCAATGAGTGTGGCGGTAAAACACAGGCCGAGTCTCCAGAATGAACACCGGCTTCTTCGATATGCTCCATCACTCCACCCACCAGCGTGGTCATTCCATCAGAAATGGCATCGACGTCAACTTCAATTGCATCTTCCAGAAACTGGTCGACAAGTACAGGGTGATCTGGCGAAGCATTGACGGCTTCATTCATATACCGCACGAGAGATTCTTCGTCATAACAAATCTCCATTGCCCGTCCACCCAAAACGTAACTGGGACGAACCAGAATCGGATAACTGATATTGTTGGCAACCGCACGCGCGCTTTCCGTGTCCGTGGCAATTCCGTTTGGTGGTTGACGCAAGTTGAGTTTCTCAAGAATCGCCTGAAAGCGTTCCCGGTCTTCTGCTGCATCGATCATATCCGGACTCGTGCCGATGATATTCACACCGGCGGCTTCCAGTCCGCGGGCCAGATTGAGCGGTGTTTGTCCGCCGAACTGCACGATCACACCATCGGGCTGCATTCGATCGCAAATATTCAGCACGTCTTCCGTTGTAAGCGGTTCAAAGAATAAATGATCTGATGTGTCATAATCGGTGGACACGGTTTCGGGATTCGAATTGACCATGATGCTTTCAATTCCCAGCTCCTGCAAAGCGAAAGAGGCCTGACAGCAGCAGTAATCGAACTCAATTCCCTGGCCAATGCGATTGGGGCCCCCTCCCAAAATCATGATGCGGCGTTTGTGTTCCGGATTGGCAGGCGTCTCATCTTCCTGTTCGTAGGTGGAATAAAAGTAAGGTGTGTATGCTTCGAATTCCGCAGCACAAGTATCGACCTGTTTGAAAGTGGCTTCTATTCCCAGTCCTTTGCGGTATTGGCGGACATCCATTTCAGTTGAGTCCAGCCAGAACGCCAGTTGTTTGTCCGAATAGCCAGCCTGCTTCGCTTTTTTCATGGAAGCAAATTCCATGTCTTCTAAACGAGAGAACTGACGAATTTCGTCTTCGAAATCGACCAGTTGTTTGATGTGATGCAAAAACCAGGGATCAATATCACTCAAATCATGAATCTGCTCAGTCGTCAATCCGAGCTTATAGGCATAGCGGATGTAGAAGACGCGTTCCTCGTTAGGTACAGACAGCTTGGACTGAATTTTATCTTTGGAGGGTTCCTTAGCAGTTCCCCACAGGTCCTTATTACCACCGCCCAGTCCAAAGTGACCAATTTCCAGTCCACGCAGTGCTTTTTGGAGCGATTCCTTAAACGTACGCCCGATGGCCATGGTTTCGCCGACCGACTTCATTTGTACGGTTAAAACAGGATCGGCGTCGGGAAATTTTTCGAATGTCCATCGCGGAATTTTTGTGACGACATAATCGATCGTTGGTTCAAAACAGGCTAATGTCTGGCGTGTGATATCATTGCGTATTTCGTCGAGACGATATCCCACAGCGAGCTTAGCTGCGATTTTGGCAATGGGAAATCCGGTTGCCTTTGAGGCCAGCGCACTGGAACGACTCACGCGAGGATTCATTTCAATAATCGTCATGCGGCCTGTATCGGGGTTGATCGCAAACTGGACATTGGAGCCGCCTGTTTCGACGCCAATTTCCCTCATGCAGGCAATCGTGGCATCCCGCATCATCTGATATTCTTTGTCAGTCAGTGTTTGTGCGGGAGCAACAGTAATGGAGTCACCCGTATGCACACCCATGGGATCAAAGTTTTCGATCGCGCAGATAATGACTACATTGTCTGCCTGATCTCGCATGACCTCCATTTCATATTCTTTCCATCCGAGGATGGATTCTTCCAGCAAAACTTCATTTACCGGAGAAAGGGCGAGTCCACTGCGCACTTTCTCTTCAAATTCCTCGCGATTGTAGGCAACCCCACCACCCGTTCCGCCGAGCGTATAACTGGCCCGAATAATGATCGGCAAGCCAATGTCCTTGAGAGCGGCTCCCGCCTCTTCCATGGTATGGACAACTGCACTACGGGGGCAATCCAGGCCAATTTTTGTCATGGCTTCTTTGAATTGATCGCGACTTTCCGCCTTGGCAATGACATCTTCCTTGGCGCCAATCAGTTCGACCCCCAGTTGGTCGAGTATCCCACGACGTGCGAGATCCATGGCGGCATTCAAACCAGTTTGCCCCCCCAGAGTCGGCAGCAGGGCATCTGGCTTTTCAACTTCGATGACTTTTTGGATATATTGCCAGGTAATCGGTTCTATATATGTGCGATGTGCTGTCTCCGGGTCAGTCATGATGGTGGCCGGATTGGAGTTCACCAACACAACCTCATAACCATCCTCTCGTAGAGCCTTGCAGGCTTGTGTTCCGGAATAGTCAAATTCACAAGCTTGTCCAATGACAATGGGACCGGAGCCTATGATCAAAATCTTTTGGATGTCGTCTCGTCTGGGCACTTTTTTACGTCACCTTAACAGCAAATGTTCATTATTTTCGAGCTGCAAAATGGAATTTTGCGCAAATCTTCTCAACGTTAACAAGCAAACCAAAATAATCAAGGAAAGCAGGCCAGAAAGTAACAGAACAGATTTGATAACGTTAACAGGCTTCTCTTCCGACTGGAAAACGGCATGCAGACCTTCAGCCTGATTGTAGGCAGGGATTGATTTTCTTGTTGCGATATAGGCAGAAAAATGCATTTAGACAGGAACATATTCTAATTCAGGATATGTTTTATCGTTAATCTGGAACCTGAAAATGATGTCTCGTCCATAAAATCTTCGAAACAGATTTCTCCCAGATTGAATGATGAATTTCTAAACAACATATATTCCGAGCCCTCAGTTCCGGCCAGAGAGATAAGAAAGATCTGAGGGAATGTAGCAATTTTAACATCTCGGCTCAAATCAGCATGAGCGTTTTAAGTTCCTGCCAGCAAACCTTTTTTTACATTCTGGTTGATATGGAATCGATTTTTGTTCATCTAAACAAAGTGCGGGTTACTTCAGACCTCAAGTACAGGCATGGCATTCAAATCGCTTCCTTTAATGAACATCAATGCGAATTTGTTAAGTAAAGCCACATGTTTACTAAAAAAAACATAAGCTTTGCGTACCCGGTATTACGAGATTAAAAGGCCTTGGATTCTTGATAGATCAATTCAATCTGAGGGAAAAGCAATTTTGAAAGAAACAAATTGACAACAGTCGGCTTTCACGTTTTTTGAGTAGAAATAACAATGGACCTGCATCAACAAATCGATATTGTCTGGATTCTCATTTGTAGTATTTTTGTACTATTTATGCAGGCAGGATTTTGCTGTCTGGAATCTGGTTTATCCCGATCAAAAAACAGTATACATGTTGCAATTAAGAATGTGGTCGATGTCAGCACCGTCGGCATTCTTTTCTGGATATTTGGTTTCGGACTGATGTTTGGAACGACTACAGGAGGCCTGATTGGAACGTCACATTTTCCCTATATGAATTCGGGAACCGACAATTTCTTATCGGCCTTTTTCATTTTCCAGCTCATGCTCTGTCTGACAGCAGCCACGATTGCATCCGGAGCGTCTGCAGAAAGAATGCGGTTCACTGCATATGTGATACTTTCGATTGTACTGGGAGGATTGATTTACCCCGTCTTCGGGCATTGGGTCTGGACCAGTCACTTTGCAGGTAAAGCTCCCGGATGGCTGGAGGCTCTGGGCTTCAAAGATTTTAGTGGTTCAACTGTTGTGCACTCATTAGGTGCCTGGGCAGCGTTGGCATCCATTGTGATCATTGGCCCGCGCATTGGAAGATTCGACAAAAAACAAAGCGCACGCAAATTCAAAGGTCACAACCTGACTTTGGCAACAATGGGTGTGTTTATTCTTTGGATTGGTTGGTTTGGCTTCAACGGTGGTAGCGAATTTGGGTTCACATCACATGTTCCATCAATCCTGATCAATACATTTCTAGCTTCGGCCTTTGGTGCATCCACCATGTTGGTCTGGCAATTCTATCAACGTAAGAATATTGAGATTGAAAATATTCTGAATGGACTTTTGGCGGGGCTGGTCGCCAGCAGTGCCAGTTGCGATGTGATTTCACACATCTCCGCAGCAATGATTGGCATCATCGCTGCCATTGTGATGGAATGCGGCACCTGGCTATTAGAGCGCTATCAGCTGGACGATACCATAGGCGTAATCCCCGTGCATGGGTTTGCCGGTGTTTGGGGAACGCTTGCCGTTGCACTTTTTGTACCTGCAGAATTTCTCACTCATACACGATTTCAACAATTTTCAATCCAGTTACTAGGGTGTGTCGTCTGTTTCATCTGGTGTTTTTCATTCTGTTGGGTCACATTACGAGTCGCCAGTGAGTTCGTTCGACTCAGGGCGACCCCCGAGGAAGAGGAAATCGGCCTGAATATGGCTGAACACGGGGCAACCACAGAAATGTATGAACTACTCAGTTCAATGGAACACCATATTCATGGCGATTCCAGTCCCATACAGGATCTTGATGAACATAGTGACGTGGGATTAATCGCTAAACAATATAACCGTGTCTCTGAAATTCGAGACCAGGCGCTGAATGAGCTCAAGGACAGGACTGACAGCCTGGAAATAGCTCGTGGAGAACTGGAAGAAAAAGCAGCACGTTTGAAAAAGACCAACAAAGACGCACAGGCAGCATCGCGTGCCAAAAGTGAGTTTCTGGCAAATATGAGCCACGAAATAAGAACTCCGATGACAGCGGTCATGGGGTACACGGATTTACTGATTGAAGAAAGCTGGTGTCGCCCGGCCAGTTTGAAATTACTTGATGTTATCAAGAGAAATGGCAATTATTTACTCGATCTCATCAATGATATTCTTGACCTTTCAAAAATTGAATCTGGAAATCTGACGATCGAAACGATTGAATTTTCCCTGATTGAGAAACTGAAAGAAGTTCAATCATTAATGAGCGTTCGCGCAGAAATTCAGGAACTTCATTTCGATCTCTCATTCAAAGGAAAGATACCTGATCGGATTAAAAGTGATCCCACTCGACTCAAACAGATACTGATCAATCTGGTAGGTAATGCGATCAAATTCACACCTGATGGCGGAAAAGTCTTATTGGAAACTTCGATTCTAAATTCAGAATCTGACAAGCCAATGTTACAGTTCAAAATTCAGGACACGGGGATTGGTATGACGTCAGATCAAACCAAGAACCTGTATCAACCATTTGTGCAGGCAGACTCTTCCACAACGCGTAAATTCGGTGGTACGGGCCTGGGGTTAGCCATCAGTAAAAAACTCTCCACAATGCTGGGTGGTGATCTGGATTGCGAAAGCGTGCCTGATGAAGGAACGACATTCACTCTGACAGTCACAATCGGTGAGCTGGAATCCATCCAGTTTCATGAAGATCCACTGGCTGCGATGAAAGCAATTTCGGTCAGCAACCAGGAGAAAACTTCTACCCCGGGGGCCTCCAGAAATAAAATCAAAGGCAGCTGTCGTGTGCTATTGGCAGAAGATGGTCCCGATAATCAACGATTGATCTCGACATTACTGAAAAAAGAGGGAGCAACAGTATTGCTGGCGGAAAATGGAGAAATTGCTGTCAGACGTGCACTGGATGCACTGGAGAGTGGAAAACCGTTCGATGTTGTTTTGATGGACATGTCCATGCCCGTTTTGGACGGTTATGGCGCCACCAAAAAGTTGCGCGAATCGGGATATGAATTGCCCATTATTGCATTGACGGCCCATGCCATGAGCGGTGATCGTGAAAAATGCGTTTCATCAGGTTGCGATGATTATACAACAAAACCTGTGAATCGGGAGAAACTCAGAGAGATCGTGCATACTTATCAGACTGTGGCTGTGGAAGAAGGTCTGGTTGAAACCGAAGTTTAAACGAGCCACTTTGTTTATCTTAAGAGATCACGGTTTTGTTTTAAAAATTCATCAGCCCAAAAGTATCCGTCCAACAATCCTTCCGTATTATAACCCATTAATTGGTAGGCTATAAAAATCGCTTCGATGGTCGCCAGCCCGATAACCGGATCATCAAACTGCTTGGAAACGCGCGGATAAGCGGTTTTACAGATTGGCAAACTACGCACGGGAAGCTCTTCGTAGGCAGGCTCCATTTTTTCTGCCAATCGCCAGGTCCCATCCAATACCAGCAGTCCTGAACCAGCGTCCGCTTCACTGATCTGTGGACCTTCCATTCCCAATCGGACGTATCCAGTTATTTTGTCAGGCTCTTTTCGCGGATACTTCCAGAAAAGAAAATCGCTTCGTGCGCGCAACGACTGTACCGTACATTTACTTTTTCGTTCCTTGGGATGAACAACAATGATTGTGGGAGGTTGCGAAATAGACACGATGGAGGACTTTATGGTGCGGTACGAACGCTAATCTATGAATGACAAGTTTTCTGATGATCTCTCTCAAACGCTAATAATTGAATGACTCAGGAAGCTTCCTGAATTTTTTTAATGGCCTGTTCCTGATTGGCAATCTCCTGCTCAAGATTTTTTACTTCCTGAGGATCATCCATTTGTTCTTTCGCGCCTGTTAAACGCTGACGCAACTTTAAAATTTTTTGACGCGCCACGTCAATTTGTTTTTTCTGTTTCTTGTTCAAACTCATTGCAGTATGGTTTTCCTCTCATTTAGGACACGGATCATGCTCTCCGGTTGGATATTATACTATATCAGGTCCTCTGATTGTAGACTCACCATGAATCATCACTGGAAAAAAAAGCTCAGACAACTCAGGAACATCACCGCCAGAAACGAAAGTGCGCCAATGGAAAAACGCCACAGTAATAACTGTTCCACTACTATCAATGCTAAAACGGTAAACAGCAGGTTTTCAGAAAAACCGGTATGCGATGTTCGATCAGCAGACAATTCATTCAATACACTTGGAACGCCAGATGGACTGCGAAAATATTCTGGTGGAATGAGTTGTGGCCCGATATGCTTCAAATCACTTTCCCGCGGAGAAACATTGACTGCATAAAGTGTTTTCTCTAAATCGGACTTTTCCCAGTCCAGCTCATAAATTCCCGATTGGAATGTCTGATTGAAAGTAATCGTTCTGGAGTCAGTGTTTCTGTCGAGAGCACTTTGTAGTGGAAACTCTTTTTGGTCAGGGGCAATCATTTTCGGGGAAAAAGCTATTTGATTCTCCAGTGTCATGATTTCCAATGGTTGACCAACCAGAGCATCGCGTCGACCCCATTTCCCAGTGGAAACAGATAGCACCAGTTCGTTCATCAGGGGAGGAAAACTCGGCCAGATCGCCCACGTACCCCACTGGCGGTCTAATGACGTTGTGATCAGAATGACCTTGCCGCGTCCCAATGTGCGCTCGATGATCGCAGGGTCATTCGTGTCATAACTTAAAATCAAACGCGTATTCGGATCGGGAAGAACTTCGGCCTGGAAATATTCATACAGATGTGTCGTTTCCAGACCGGCATCCGGGTTTCCTTTGAAAATTTCGATGACCGGATGTTGATACTTTAAGGGATCAAATTCAAATAGAGTCGTGTGTTTTTGAGCGTCGCCTTGACGGTTTAATAATTTTAAAGGGATTAGTCCCGAGTTTGGCTGGAAAAGAGTTTGATTATAATTGTCCGCATTGACTTGAGCTCCCAGACTGAGAATCAATCCCCCGCCACTCTTGACATAAGATTTTAACAGATCCCGTTCGTTTTCAGTAAACAAAGCCACGTCACAAATTACGACGGCGTCATAAAGGCTTAATTCGGTATTGGAGAGTTCCCCTTCGCTGATCACCTGCGGTTTGATGATCCCCTGCCAGGGCTGTTCTTTCAAGGAGGGGGACAGCGCCAGCTTAAGATAGTCGGTCGCCTTTCCCATCGAGTCGCCCGATTGCCTTCCATTCACAAGCAGTACGTGGATGTCTTTTTTGACAGGCATCACTTTCCAACGACGATTATCCAAAGGCAGCAGATCCTCTGCGAGTCTGACTTCCAGACGATGGTCGCCGATTCTTGTAAATTGATGTGTGAATTCAGTTTGCGTATCGGCATTGGCGGGGAGATTCACCAGTTTTTGATTGATAAGTTGACCATCGACCAACAATTGCACATTCACATTCTCCCGGCTCAACTCACTGAAATTATGCAGTGTGATTCCCAGTCGAACCGGTTGATTCAATGTGGCAAAAACAGACTTGCTGGAGAAGTCAATAATTGCAAAATTGGGTTCTTTTGAGAGGCCAACATCTTTTAAAATGAGAGCCGACTTTTTGGAAATCGCTTCCAGTAAAGATCGAATTCTTGTACTACTCTGATCCGTTTGTCGCGATGACCAGCTTTGTGCCTGAAAATCACTGATCACAATCACTTCCTTCTGTGCCAGCTCTTGTGCCTGTCCTAAAAATTCCAGAGCCGTCTGCAGCGACTGTTCCACGTTTCCAAATTCTTCCGTGGGGCGCATGCGTGAAATTTCATCTATCACATAGGTCTGCTGGCGGGAAGGTCGCGAGATTAATGTATGTGGGGAAGTATTTGATATTTGAATTAACTGAAAGGCATCTCCCGGATTTGACCTCGAAACCTGGGTGGTTGCCAGTTCTTTTGCTTCTTCGAACAACGACCGACCTTCACCCTTCCAGCGCATACTGAAAGAGGCGTCGATTACGAAAATACGATGTACGGGAGCGGCTGATTCTACGAAAGCTCCTTGTACAGACCAATAGGGACGGGAAAATGCAATGGCCAACAACAACAAAATCAGACAGCGAACCAGCAGGACAAGTATTTGTTCAAATCTGACTCGTCGCGAATATTTTTTTGTGGCGATCAGCAAAAACTTCATTGCAGCCCACTCGGTCTCAATAAACTTGCGCTTATGCAGCAAATGGATCAGAACCGGTATGCCAGCCGTCAATAATCCAGCCAATAACCAGGGGCTGGCGAATCCAAATGCAAAGACGGGGTAAATTAATATGTCAGTCATATGCTTGATGTTCAGAAAATTCTAAGATCCAATTCGAGTCTGTCGGTGTGACAAAAAGGCAGATAAAGCAATATCCAGTGATTCGTCGGTGCGGATCAGGGCGTAATCCATTTTTAAGTCACGGCTTCCACGTTGTACGTTTTTTAAAAACTTCTCAAATTCTGCCTGATACGCTTTCTTCAGCGAGCGGGGTTCCGCCATCTGTTCGGGCTGGTTTTCCAGACCGCGGAACAGAACCGGCTCTTGAAATGGAAAATCCTGCTCTGCTGGATCAATGACCTGTAACAGGCTGACATCATGTTTTCGATGCCGAAAATGTTTTAATCCCAGCATGATTGAATCGAGATCATCAAACAGATCGCTGATAATAATAATTAAACTGCGGCGAGAAATTCTTTCAGCCAATTCATGAAACACGTTACCCAAGCCGGACTCTCCTGCAGGCTCTGTGTGTTCCAGAGTGTAATGAATCTGTTTTAGATGAGTGGGCTGACTTGCAGGTCTGAGAAAGTCGACTATTTGGTTGTTGATGGTACACAGCCCGGCTGCATCTTGCTGTTTGATGACCACATATGCCAGAGCGGCTGCCACCAGTCGACCATAATCCCACTTCGAAAGGGCGGCATTTTCTGAACGGTATCGCATGGACTCGCTGCAGTCGAGCAAGAGATAACAGGTGAAATTCGTCTCGGCTTCATACTGTTTCAGATAATAACGATCCGACTTGGCATAAACCTTCCAGTCAACATAACGTAAATCATCACCGGTGGCATATTCTCGATGTTGTGCAAACTCTGCAGAAAAGCCGTGAAAGGGACTCTTGTGTGAGCCCGAGACATAGCCTTCCACTATCTGCCTCGCTGCAAGATCCAGATTCTGAACTTTAGCGAGCGTCTGTGGATCTAAATACTTGCGGTAATCGTTCATCACGTTTTTCCTGAGAGGAATCCACAGAAATGAGTTGTATTAATCGGTCTACAATCTTATCAGGAGTCATTCCCTCAGCTTCTGCGTTGAAATTGGTGATGATGCGGTGTCTTAAAACAGGATGTGCCACTGCTCGCACATCGTCCGTGCTCACATACATCCGTCCGTGTAGAATGGCCCGCGCTTTCGCCCCCAGGATCAAATTCTGACTGGCACGTGGCCCAGCACCCCAACTGACAAACTCGTGTATGAAGTCGGGAATATCATCAGAGTGGGAATCTTCGCCTTGCCGCACGCGTGTCATACGGGCAAATTGCATGGCATAGTGGATAATATGATCCGCCACCGGTACTTTTCGAACCAGAGACTGAAATGATAACAGCTCATCCATCTCCAGCACTTTTTTGACAGAATAGGTATCGTCAGATGTCGTCTGCCGCACGATGGCAAATTCTTCCTCTTCGCTCGGGTAGTCGACTTTTATCTCAAACATGAAGCGATCCAGTTGCGCTTCAGGCAGTGGATACGTTCCCTCCTGTTCAATCGGATTTTGAGTTGCCAGTACAAAAAAGGGAACAGGCAGTTTGTGTTTACGGCCTCCGGCTGTGACCTGGTGTTCCTGCATCGCTTCCAGCAAAGCGGCTTGCGTTTTGGGAGGTGTGCGGTTGATTTCATCGGCGAGCACCACATTCGAAAATACAGGACCCGGCAGAAATTTGAAATCACGATTGCCCGTACTTTTATCTTCCTGAATGACATCGGTTCCGGTGATGTCAGCGGGCATTAAATCGGGTGTAAACTGCACTCGGTTGAAACTCAGATTCAATGTATCCGCCAGAGTATGCACGATTAACGTTTTCGCCAGACCAGGTACTCCCACCAGGAGACTATGGCCGCCGGCTAACAGAGAGATCATTAACTCTTCGACTACCTGATGCTGACCGATAATCACTCGGTTCACTTCCTGCATCAGTTGTTCGTATGCCTGATTTAATTTTTCAACGGCTTCCAGATCGGAAGATTCCATCGTAGGGTCGCTGCTCACGATATTGCCAGTTTCTTGTTCGAAGAAAAGAAAAATGCCCGCTCATTGTGGGTACCACCATTGTGACGGGCCAGTACCCGTCGATGCAAGGCTCATTGGCATTGTTCTTAACTGTCAGCGCCTTTTGCTCCCCAGGGAGAAATTTGCGTAAGGCCTTTGGACGCTTTTAGTTCGGCATAGCAATCTGGCATATCAAAGGCCGTTAATACATTCGGGACCAACGTGGATAAAGGCCAGTCATAGTGTTCTGTCTCTGCAATCTCGCTGAAGGAGGTCAGTGCGTTTTTCAGGGTCACCTGTTTCACCTGTGGCGAAAACAGGGCGGCAAAAGTCGCCGGTAATGCCCCCCAGCCTCGACCAATCAAGTGAATGTCAGAATGTCCATTTGCGGAGAGCCAGTTGAGAACGCGTAGAACATCAAATGTCTTTTGGCCGACGTAGGGATCATCCAACATCACGGAATGCGCTGCGTAAAAATAGTCACTACCGTAAGGTGTAAAGAATGAATTTGGGCTTGTCGTATCGGGCAGCGATTCTCCGATTCCACGCACATCACAGGTATAAAGGACGCGTCCTTTTTCCTGGCTGGCTTTCTTTAATAGTGGCTCCTCTTTCAGTTCCGTATCAGAGGAAACGTGTGAAATATATAACGTCGCCTGTTTGCCGGCATCCTGAGGTGGACGGGAATAAAGCCTCTCATCAGAAACCCGATAGACGATCGCCTGAATACCCAGTTCCGTTTCGATGGCATAAGTAATGGTATTTTTGAGGGGATAGTTTTTGCCTCCCCGGTTTCGCAAGATGCGATAATCTGGAACGCCCTCTACATGTTTCAACCGCAGTGTTTCTGCGACCGCCGACATGAGGGCTGGGCCAGATTTTGGTTTGCGTTGTTTTGCCAGTTCCTGAGATCGTTGAGCGGTGAAATGATGAATTGGCTTGGAGCCAACGTCGGCCACGGATCCTTTGGGAGTACACCAGAGTGTTTCATCTTTCTCTATGGTGAGTTTCGGCTCTTTTGTTTCCTCAGAAATTCCGCTTGCCAGATTAAACCATTCATACATGGCTTCTCGATTTTCCTGCGAGTAGCCATGATAGGTTGGTCCCACAAAATGTGAAACGTTTTCTTCCTTGCCCAGAAGCTTGTAAAGCCGTTTCAGTCGCAGATAGGCCTCGCGAGCACCACGTACATCAAAATAATCCCGTTCCTTACTCAAAATTCGCACAGGGTTCGGAGCCTGCGCTGCCAAAAAATCGGCATGGTCCAGTTCCAGAGCTAATACTTTCGGCGGACATTGTTCGGTGTCCGCAGGAAGTTCGTTTTCCATATTCCGCCGGAATGTTGTGACAAAGCAACTGGGCGCTGCCATCGTCCACCGCGGTTCGACACCACATAACCAGGTGGTCATCGTTCCGCCCCCGGAATTACCGGTGACACCAACTCGTTTAGGATCGACTTCTTTACGGGTTAACAGATAATCCAGTGCTCGAATTCCATCCCAGGCGCGCCACATCGCCAGGTTTTCGCCAACCAGGAATTGTTGATTGCCGCCATGCAGATGCTCGCGAACGCCGACGCCAATTGTTGATTTCAGATCGTCACCACTGTATTGAACTCGCTCACCCTGGCCGATCGGGTCATAAATGAGAACAACATATCCCTTTCTTGCCAGTCCCTGTGAAAACGACTGATAAGCAGTTTCTGCTTTGCCATTGCGCGAGTGGCCACAAGTCCCCACGACAGCCGGCGCCGGTTGTTTGATTTCTTTCGGAAGATAAAGATTCGCGGTCACAAGAAAACCAGGACGGCTTTCAAAGGTAATGTTTTCAATGCTGTATGTGTTTCGGTCTGTCGTTTTCGTAATACGCGCATTTAAAGCAGTGCGTTCGGGGTTGGGACCAAAGGCTTCCCGTATTCGTTTTTGCACGGAATGCACATATTCCTCAGCATCGGCTTTGGTTTTTAAAGAATCCAGTCGCTCGATCGTTTTGGCTTCCTGCTCTCTGACCCTGCGAACAAAGTATTCCTGTACCATGCGCGGGAAACGATTCAATGCTTCCGGTTTGGGATTAGATGCTGCAGGGGCGGCCGACAGTTCCTGAATCACTAAGTTCTCTAACAAACTCAAACCAACCAGACCAAACCCTCCCCTTTGGAGAAAAGAACGACGAGAGAGATCTTCGTGCCGGTCAATCGACTGTTTTAAGCCTGACATAGTGAATCATCCTGATCAAAATAAAAAAATAATGATAAAATAATGATAAAATAATGGAAGAACGGTCTCACTGGAATCTATAGAATTCAACACGCCAAAACAGGGTATAAAAATTCAAATAATGCTGGCTACATGTGTTGATTGTTCTCGAATCTTGGTTTTCTTTATAATTGGCTTCTCTATAATGGAATTCATTCACACAATTGTACAGAATTATTTTGCCTGTTTTTTCATTATTCCATAACAGCCATGAATCTGTTAATTGAAATGAAGGATAGATTCCTGTAATTCTGAACTTTTTTAGTACGATTGTGCTCCCCGCTGCTTCAGTAGACATTCCCTTCAGAAATGGATCATAAATGGAAGTTAGTACCCAGCAAGAGACAGCAAGTCTGGTCAAGTCTCTTCACGACAATATTTCCAGCGTCCTCATAGGCAAGCCGGAAGTGATACAGCTCGCGATCGTCACATTATTAGCGGAAGGCCATATTCTGATCGAAGATGCGCCGGGTGTCGGGAAAACTTCATTAGCTAAAGCCATTGCCAAGAGTCTGGATTGTAATTACACACGGGTTCAGTTCACGCCAGACATGCTGCCATCGGATATCCTGGGATCGAATGTCTTTCTTCCTAATCTGGGCGAATTCGAATTCCGGAAAGGCCCGATCTTTTCCAATATACTGCTCGCTGATGAAATTAATCGCACACCTCCTCGCACACAAAGTGCACTGTTAGAAGCAATGAATGAAGGGCAGGTGAGTGTAGAAGGACAAACTATTACGCTGCAGCCTCCGTTCTTTGTTTTAGCAACACAAAATCCATTTGAATTTGAAGGAACTTACCCTCTACCCGAAAATCAACTTGATCGTTTCATGATGTGTATCGATATTGGATATCCGGAAAGATCGACTGAGCGCGAAGTTCTGATACAGCACCGCTCTGGCGAACCGGTGAATACTCTACAGCCTGTGCTGACGATCAAGCAGTTAAGGGTACTGCAGCAAGCTGTCAGCGATGTACGAATCGATGACGCCTTGACGGATTACATCCTGGAAATTGTGGATATCACTCGTAATCATCCCGAACTCACGCTTGGTGTCAGCACTCGTGGAGCGATTACGTATTCACATGCTGCCCAGAGCAAGGCATTGACCGAAGGGCGAGACTATGTCACACCGGATGATATCAAGGAGTTGGCAGTGCCCGTGTTAGCACATCGTGTCATTACCAAATCCCTGGTACGGGAAAATCAACGAGCGCGTGCCAGTGAAATCATACGGCAGATTCTACAACAGGCTGCGGTTCCGGGATAAAATAGGGGTTCCACTTTCTTCTGGAACGTGTGGTATCACACTGAAATCTTCCTGTTCTTCCATTATTGAATAGTCGTCAGTATCAGTATGAGATAAGATACCCTAACCCGCCGTCGGTAAAGTCGTCGTTCGGCAAGCTGCCAAAAAACCTGAAATGTATTACCGGGCTATGAGCCATCTGCCCGCATCTGGAGGAATAAAAATGGATTTGAACCAAAAATCAAACTGGTGGTTCGCCCTGATTCTTAGCACTTTTTTCATTAGCTCCCACTGGAGCCAGCAAATGTTATCTGCCAATGATGATTCTAAGAAGACGTCGAAAGAAAATTCATCAGAGTCGACAGATACGAAATTAAGTGACTCAAAAAAAGAATCACCCACATTTACGAACAGGCTGGCGAAAGAGACCAGTCCCTATCTCCTGCTGCACAAGCATAACCCGGTAGACTGGTATCCCTGGGGCCCTGCCGCTTTTGAAAAAGCAGAAAAAGAAAACAAAATCATCTTTCTCTCAATTGGGTACAGCAGCTGTTACTGGTGCCATGTGATGGAACGTCTGGTTTTTGAAAATCCCAAAATTGCAGAATATATGAACAAGCATTTCGTGAATATTAAGGTCGATCGAGAAGAGCGTCCGGACATCGATGATATTTATATGACTTCATTGCATGTCTACTTTCAGCTGATTGGCGCGCCCGGGAATGGTGGCTGGCCTTTATCGATGTTTTTAACGCCCGACCGAGAACCGTTTGCTGGAGGTACCTACTTCCCTCCCACGGATGAGGGGGGCCGCATGAGTTTCCCTCGCGTCTTGCAACGCGTTCATGAACTCTGGACAGAAGATAAAAAACAAGTCAGTCAGAGTGCGACCATCATCGCTAAAGAAGTGGCACGCCTGCAAAAAGAAGAAGCGGCAGCGGAACCAATCGCCATCGAAAGTAAACTGGTCAAAGCGGGGGTCAGGTCGGTCAATGCCGGCTATGATGCGGAATTCGGCGGAATTGATTTTTCTAAAGTCAGTCCGAATTCACCTAAATTCCCGACTTCATCCAAGCTGGTGTTGTTGCAGTATGACATCCAGTCTTCTGACAGTGATACTACGTCAGCAGAGTCTGCCAAAGTCCTGTATCACACACTCACTGCTATGGCCAACGGCGGGATCTATGATCATCTGGGAGGTGGCTTTCACCGTTACAGTACAGACCGTTATTGGCACGTGCCTCACTTTGAAAAAATGCTCTATGATAACGGGCAACTGGCTTCACTTTACGCAAATGCGTTTGATCAAACAGGCAATGTTCAATATAAAAACGTCACCGAAGGAATTATTGACTTCGTTCTCCGTGAATTGACGGATTCTCAGGGAGGATTTTATTCCGCCCTCGATGCCGAAACCGATGGTATTGAAGGCGAGCATTATGCCTGGTCTCAGGACGAACTCAAAACCACTCTTGGTGATGATTATACTTTGTTTGCAGAATTCTACGGCTTAAACGAACCTTCCCGCTTCGAACACGGCTATGTGTTACATCGCGTCATTTCGTTAGATGAATTTGCCAAAAAGAAGAAAACAACTCCTGCAGCACTCGAGTCCAAACTCGAGGCGATGCGACAAAAACTGCACACGATTCGTAACAAAAGAAAGTCGCTTTTAAAAGACGATAAAATTCTGACCAGCTGGAATGGTCTGATGATTGAAGGGATGGCGACAGCCGGTCGAGTATTGAAACGCCCCGATTACACCACGGCTGCTGAAAAAGCAGCACAGTTTATCCTCGATAATATGCGCGATGAAAAAGGTCACCTGTATCGCAGCTATCGTGCAGGGCAGGCACGACTGAATGCTTATCTGGATGACTATGCGTTTCTCGTGCGAGGTTTACTGGCCTTGTATCAGACGACAGGCAAACAGCAATGGCTGGATCAAGCCCGTCAACTAACCGATTTGCAGATCGAGCTGTTCTGGGATCAGAAAGAGCATGGCTTCTTTTTTACCACGCATGACCACGAAAAATTAATTGCACGCACAAAAAATGCATACGATTCTGCAATTCCGTCCGGTAACAGTATCAGCACCCGAAATCTGATTCTCTTATCCGAACTGACAAAAGAACCGAAATATCACAAATACGCGAACCAGACCCTGCAATTGTTTGGAAGAATCATCAAACGTTATCCCGGGCGCTGTACCCAACTGGTGCAGGCGGTTGGTGAATCGCTCGCATCTACCAACGACGGAAAACAATCAGCGATTTCCACCCCCGTAGATGATTTCATACCCACTGACGATTTCGTATTAGTGCAAGAATCTCAATTTCTATCGTCTGAAACTGTTGAACAATTAGTGGCTGTAAATCCCGGTGTGGAATTACTTCTCGCGGCTGGTTTGGGTCAGACAAGTCAAAAGAAAAAACTGGTCTCCGCTAAAGCCTACCTCTCCGTCGACAAACTGCCGGCTGGCAAAACCTGTCAGGTGGCGATCGTGTTGAATATAGAAAAAGGCTGGCACATCAATACAAATCCTTCCAGTCCCGATTTTCTGGTTCCTACCACGTTTACCATTAAGTCAATTCAGAACCTTAAATTATCCAAAGTCAAATATCCCGCCGGCCATGCCTTCGAAGTAGAAGGTTTTGAACAGCCACTCCAGGTTTATGAGAAACAGGCCATCGTTCGCGGGGTTTTGGAAATTCCCGCCGAGGCGGGTGGGAAAGAGGAGCAGCTCGAGCTCAATGTAAAATATCAGGCTTGTAATGATAAGACCTGTATTCGCCCTACGACTGTCAGTCTGAAGGGAAAGTTTCGTGTTGCAAAACCCGGTGAACCGATTAAACAGATCAATCAGCAGTGGTTTCAACCCAGTGTAAAAAATTGAATTTGTTTTCTTAATTTCGAAGTGCGGCAGATAAATGATGGTATTCAAAAAAACTTCTAAAGGTTCATGATGAGCGAAATTCAGTATGAAGAACAGCCGCTGGTAAAAACCAAAATCATAGCCACAGTTGGCCCCGCTTCCGATTCACACGAGATGTTGGGCCGCCTCATTAAAGCAGGCGTCGATTTATTTCGATTGAATTTTGCACATGGAGGCCATGACTGGCTGGCAAAAATTGTTCAAAATATCCATGAAATTTCGAAGGACTCAGGAAAACCGATTGGAATCTTAGGCGATTTATCCGGTCCTAAAATTCGACTGGGAGTTTTGCCGGGTGGCGAAATCAAATGTCATCAGAATATGAGTTTCCGCTTCATTCGAGGTATGGAAACGAATAACCCGCAAGAATTAACGTGCACCTATGAGCCTTTGATCGAAGATCTTCGTGTTGGTGATCCGATACTTTTGGCTGATGGTATGGTTGCCATGCGCGTGGTTGGAAAATCTGACGATGGATCGTTTGTCGATTGTGTCGTAGAGCGGGAAGGAATCATTCGCAGTAAACAGGGTGTGAATTTGCCCGGTGTTCAGCTCAGCACGCCAAGTCTGACAGAAAAAGACCTCAGAGACCTCGCCTGGGCAGTAGAACATGGACTTGATTATATCGGCCTGAGCTTTGTCCGTTCTGCCGATGATATTAAACATCTGAATGAAGAAATCGACAAATTAAATCCGGTGGAACGTCCACATATTGTAGCCAAAATTGAAAAAATTGAAGCCGTCAGCGATATCGAACAAATTCTCAAACTGACCGATGCCGTGATGGTCGCGCGCGGCGATCTGGGTGTTGAAGTCGACATCGAACGGGTTCCCATTATCCAAAAACGCATCATTCATCTCTGTAATCAATCACGCGTGCCTGTGATCACTGCTACGCAGATGCTCGATAGCATGCAGTTTAATACGTTTCCCACGCGCGCGGAAGCCAGTGATGTGGCCAACGCAGTTCTGGATGGTAGTGATGCAGTCATGCTCTCTGGAGAAACAGCCGTTGGCGTGAGTCCGATGGCAGCCGTAGAGATGATGAGTCGTATTGTGAGAGAAGCGGCCCGTATTCTTTCTTCAAATCTTCACTCAGAAGAAACGACAAGCAATCGCCGCTTACATGCCCGCGAAGTTACAGAAGCAGTCACACTTGGTGCCGGAATGACAGCGGAAAAATTAGATGCCGATCTCATGGTGACCTGTACGCACGAAGGCAAGACGGCAATGTCGCTTTCCAAACAGCGGCGTACCGTGCCCACAATTGCCTTAACTGACAGGCCGGCGACAGCGCGCCGCATGACCCTCTATTGGGGAGTCACATCTCTCCAGACCGACGTGGTTGATAAATCACCTCAGGAAATACTGAAATACATTTCGAACTACGGTAAAAAAAATGGGTTCCTCTCAACGGGAAGCCAGATTGTTTTGATTTCAGGAACCGACTGGGCATCATTAGGTCACGATATGCTGTTGGTGCATGAAGTGAAATAGTATTTACAATGAGGGATTCACGACCAGGTTAGTCGGCATGGGTGTTGTTTGGCGGTCGTTTTTTTTTCTATAAAATAAATAAACATTCTTAACATATGTATTGAGTGTATGTGATCATTTGGTACTCTAGACAAGGCCAGCACTCCCTTGGATGACTTTTCTATAGATGCAGGCACGTTTTTTAGGAGAACACAACGGTGTCTGAACTGCTTTATCGTGTATCTGCGATCATAGTTGTATTATTACTGTTGTCTTTTTTTGTATCCTCTGATGAACCAGATGAGGGCAACAACAACAGCACTCAAAATGTGTTTAAGACATCTTTAAATCAGCAGGAAGTCTTCTATTCGGACACATTCGAAAACAATAACGGGGCAGTTACTTTTACCACAAAGACCAGTCATGGTATCAGGCATCATTATTACGGTATGCCTGCATCCAATGTCTCAGTATTGATGATCGATACTCCTGCTATAGGAGTGGACCCAATACAACCAGGGGAGTTCCGATTTAAAGTGTCTGTTGGCAAAAGCAAAAGTGGCGAAACAAGATTAACCGTATGGGAAGTCAAGCAATAGACTCAGGCAGTGATTGCTTTATTCCTTCAGTTACGAGGTTGATCTCCTCCTCACCCAATTACCAAAACAGTGAGAATCTCTTAGCTCAGTGAAGGGCACAACCTCATATCAGTCGAACGCCTTCATTAATCCACATGCAGGCCGCTATTTTTTGCACAATGAACAAGGCGATTTGATGATTGCCAATTTTTAGCCATCCTTCAATTGCATTCTCAACAGTGATGGCTTTCCCTTTGGCAATACCATCAATTCAGTCATGCCAAGACTATTGGCCAATATTGGCAGAACTGATACGGTTTTCTCAATCAGCCACAGTGTTGATAGATAGATTGGCCAGGGCTTCTCTCTGCTTGTTGGCGTTGTCCAGATGAGAGAGATTGTTAGCCTCCTGTTGTTAGGAGATGTTGATTACGTTGATGAATCACGTACAATGTCTATCATAACTCTGATTGGAAGCATAAACCTTTTGAATGATCTAGATGGCATGCGCGAGATGCGGTTTGCGCATGAAATGAAATCGCGTTTAATAATTAGCATTTACGACTGAGGAGATCATGCAGCAAAAACTAGTTTTGATGACAGTGGTTCTGTGTTCCAGCCTGATTTCCCAAGTCGGCTTCAGTGATGACTGGCCACAATGGGGCGGACCGCAACAGGATCTCGTCTGGCGGGAAACCGGTATTGTCAAAACCTTACCCACAACCGGTTTGCTTCCTCGCGTCTGGTCTGCACCACTCGGCGAAGGTTACTCCGGACCTGCCGTTGCCCAAGTCAATTCACGCTGGTCTGTTTTTATCACAGATCGCATCTTCAAACAGCGTGTCGGCTATGAACGGGTTCTCTGTCTGGATGCCGAAAACGGAAAACAAATCTGGAATTATGAGTACCCGGTTGAGTATTCAGTCAGTTATCCAGCGGGGCCTCGCTCAACACCAGTCATCGACGAAGGCCGCGTGTATACTCTTGGCGCGCAAGGCCATTTTTTCTGCTTGGATGCCCAAAATGGCAAGGTCATCTGGAGTAAAAACTTTGTCGAGGATTATGGCACAAAACTTCCAGCGTGGGGCGCAGTGGCGGCTCCACTGGTTGATGGAAATCAAATCATCTCTCTGGTAGGTGGAAAACAGAATTCGTTAGTGGTCAGTTTCGATAAAGCCACAGGCAAGGAACTCTGGCGATCACTTAATGACCCTGCCGTCGGGTATGCACCACCGGTCATCTTCAATTTTGGGGGAAAACGAGAACTCATTATCTGGCATCCGACCGCAGTTTCGGCGTTGGAGCCGAAGACCGGGAAAGTGATCTGGGAAGTCCCTTACGGTGTTCGTTATGGTCTCACTATCGCAACGCCTCGTAAAGTTGGTAATCGTCTGTTCGTTGCCAGCTTTTATAATGGCCCGCGAATGATTGAAGTCTCTCAAGATGGCAATCAGGCAAAAATCATCTGGTCAGGAAAAAGCGATAGCGAAATTAAAACCGATGGACTGCACCCGATCATGATGACGCCCACTTTCAATGGAACCCATATCTATGGCGTGTGTAGTTATGGCCAGCTCCGATGTCTGGATGCGAGCAACGGTCGCCGATTGTGGGAAACAGAAAAAGCGACCGGTAAAGGGCGCTGGTGGAATGCTTTCATTATCCCACATGAAGACCGTTACTTTCTGCATAACGAACAAGGAGATCTGATTATCGCTAATTTGACTCCCAAGGGCTATGAAGAGATCAGTCGTGCCAGATTGATCGAACCCACGCGCCGCGTGCAACGTCGTATGACCATCTGGTCACATCCCGCATTTGCCATGAAAAGTGTGTTTGCCCGCAATGATAAAGAAATAGTCCGGGTTGATTTGTCAGCGAAATAGGGATTTCCTCTCTCAAAGAATCTCGGCTGATGTTCCGTTGATTCGATAAAAGTTTGCTTGGCAGCACCTATTCAGAGTCGAAACAGGCTGGAATTGGCGTTAGGCTATTATATGATGAGAGTCTGATTCTTACTCTTCAAATAAATAAAATGCGCAAGCACATAACCCAAAATTGAGAGCCACTATTATGTCGTCGGATCATTTTTCTCCCGCACAGGATCGATCCCAGGAAGTTCTGATTCCACTGGAGCCACTCAAAGAATTGCTGGTCAAACTTTTTGTGCGGATGGGAATGTTTCAAGTTGAGGCAGAAATCGCCGCGGATCGATTGATTGAAGCCGACCTGCGAGGCATCCATTCACACGGGAGTCGTACCGCAGAGCGGTATCTGGAAGCAATGGATATGGGTGACATCGATCCCCGCGCGCAAATTTTGACTATCTCTGAAACTCCGGCGATTGCTGTTCTCGATGGCAGCAGAGGAGTAGGGCACGTGGCCGCGACACGCGCTATGGAACTGGCGATTAAAAAAGCGCGGGAAGTGGGTACAGGTACGGTTACCGTTCGAAACAGTCATCATTTTGGCGCAGCAGCCGTTTATGTATTAATGGCGGTCGAAGCCGGTATGATTGGATATTGTACAACCAACACTGGCAGGGCGACCGTTGCTGCACACGGGAGTACTGAGGGGGGAACGGCAAACAACGCAATTGCCTGGGGAGTCCCCGTACATGAAGGAGCTCCCTTCGTTCTGGATATGGCATGTGCCAAAACATCATGGGGGAAACTGGAGACACAGTCCCTCTACGGATTACCAATTCCCCCGGGTTATGCTTTGGATAGTGAAGGTAAAGCAACCACCGATTCAACAGCAGTCGAAACGCTTCTGCCAGCAGCTGGCCCCCGTGGTTACGGTTTGGCAATGATCAGCTCGATTCTCACTGGTGCACTGGCGGGAGGCAAGCTGCCAATCAATAAAAGGAAAGCGCCTGAAATCGAACGCTCGGAACATTTTTTCTACGTGATTGATCTCAAACAGTTTGTTCCGGAAAACGAATTTCTTGACGAGCTGGCTTCCGCAACAGAGGCCATCCATAAATTGAAACCCGCGAACGTGAATGATCGGGTCCAAATTCCGGGAGAACTGGAATGGGAAATGACGCAGCGCGCGATCGAGGAAGGGCTGTATGTCCATAGCGACCATGCCAGTCAACTGAAAGAACTGGCCAAACGCGTGAATTTTGATGTTCCCTGGTAATCTGAGATCAGCATTTTGTAACTTTATTTTTGCATTGATTTGGGTTTGAAATGATGACTGCATTACGACGGGTGCTATCACTGCTGACAATATTAATCTTTGTTAGCACATGGGATACTAATTTATCTGCTGGCAAGTATAACCTTGTGCTCAATGTGGGAGATCAGGCACCCACGTGGGAAAAATTACCCGCGACGGATGGAAAAATGTTTTCCAGTAAGACGTTTAAGGAGAAACAGGTACTGGTGATCGCGTTTATGTGCAACAGTTGCCCTTACGCCGTGGATTATGAAGAGAGACTGAATCGGCTTGCCCGGAAATATTCCGCAAAAGACTCACCCGTTGCTGTCATTGCAGTCAATGTGAATCTGGTTCCCGCAGACAGTCTGGAAAAAATGAAAGAGCAGGCAAAGAAAAAAAAGTTTGTCTTTCCTTATCTGTTTGATGCATCGCAAAAAATAGGACAGAATTTCGGAGCCACACGGACCCCTGAATTTTTTGTGTTAAATCAAGATCGAAAAGTTGTTTATATGGGAGCCATGGATGATGCCACCGACGCCAGCAAAGTGAAACGTGATTATGTTTCGTTGGCGATTAAAGCAGCATTAAAAGGGAAACAGCCCGAAATCTCAGAGACCATTGCCATCGGTTGTAATGTTCGTTACAAACGCATCCGTCGAAAAAAATAATGTTCCGAAACTCATAACCAAAACAGTCTCAACAAATGACCTATTTGAATCAGATACATATTCAGGACTGTATTGCGGGTATGCAGAATCTTGAAGCGGGATCCATTGATTTGGCATTCGCAGATCCCCCTTTCAATATTGGCTATGAGTACGATGAATACGAAGATCGTCTCGAAAGTGAACAGTATCTCGATTGGTGTTCGCTCTGGATGTCGGAAGTGGTGCGACTCTTAAAACCGGATGGTACGTTCTGGCTGGCCATTGGTGATGAATACGCGGCTGAACTCAAAGTCATGATGCAGCGTGAATTGGGGCTCACCTGCCGCAGTTGGGTGATCTGGTATTATACTTTTGGCGTGAACTGCAAAAATAAATTCAGCCGATCACATGCCCATTTATTTCACATGGTCAAAGATCCAAAGCAATTTACCTTCAATGCCGATGATCCCTCCATTCGAGTTCCCTCCGCCCGTCAACTGGTTTATGGAGATAAGCGGGCCAATCCCAAAGGACGACTTCCCGACGATACCTGGATCTTAAGACCCCAGGATGTTCCGGAAAGTTTTCAGGCAGATGAAGACACCTGGTACTTTCCCCGTATCAATGGCACATTTAAGGAACGTCAGGGTTGGCACGGATGTCAGATGCCCGAACAACTCTTGGGACGAATTATTCGTGCCTGTTCAAATCCAGAAGAAATTGTACTTGATCCGTTTTCGGGTAGTGGAACTACGCTGGCGGTAGCGAAGAAGTTAAACCGTCAGTTTGTGGGATTTGAACTCTCCGAAGAATATGGAGCGCGGGCACAACAACGTCTGACCGAAATTGAAGTCGGACAACCGCTGGACGGCCACGAGAACCCGCTCGTCAGCGCGCCCTCAACAAAAAATGGGAAACGGCTCAGCGATCAAACGACGGGAACTGACACACCCAAAAAATCCTCAAAAACGAAACGAAATCCAAGGCAGAAAAAACTGCTCTGATTTGGTCGTTTCATCGAAGCCTGTAGCGCACGCGCTCCTTTCTCATTCACTCCTGTTGATATTACAGGATGGACAACATAGCGGTTCTCTTTCTCCTTACCCGTCCCTTCTCAATTCTTCTCTCCGGACGGCATGCAATATGCCTTTACAGGAATAAAGCCCCTGAAGTGCCTGGATTCACGTGTTTTTCGCTCAATATGATGTTCAAAAACCACGCCCGGATGTTGAGAATGTTGCCCAAAGGCCACGCGTAACATCTATTTCAGGTTGTTCGCAGGCTTGCTTATAAAAAGGATCGAAACGGCTCTGCCAGTTAGTTAGAATAAACGACTCATTTCAATTATAGCTCTTGTCTGGATTTTAAAGACTCATTGTGACGAACTTCATCAACACTCTGACAAATCGGCTCCGCGGATTTCTCCTGACAGGTGAAACGGAAATTCCTGCGCTCTGGTCGGATCGCATCGATCAGATTCAACGTTCACAGCAGGGTTTGGCTTCCGACACGGACTCCCAATTATTTGATGAATGGAACTCACTACGCTATCGAGTACAAAGTGGTGAATCTCTCACGGAATTACTTCCCGAAGCATTTGCTGTCGTCAGCGAGCAACTAAAGCGTCATCTTGGTATGACGCCTTATCCGGTTCAATACCTGGGGGCGATTGCCATGCATGAAGGAGCGATTGCAGAGATGCAAACCGGAGAAGGCAAGACCCTGACGGCTGCATTAACGCTTTGCCTGAATGCACTTCCCGGTGAAGGGATACACATTGCAACAGCCAACGATTATCTTGCCAAACGTGATGCGGAGTGGTTGAGCCCCGTTTATCATTCGTTGGGAATGACCGTGGGAACGATCACAGCCTCTTCTACTTTAGCAGAACGCCGGGCCGCTTATGAGTGTGATATTACCTACGCTACAGCACGGGAATTTGGATTTGATCATTTACGAGACTTGCTCAGTGCACCAGACTCCAGACCCACTTCACGTCGTCAGCAGTTATTCGGTCAGCAAAACAATCGAGTTGAACAGCCATTGTTGAATCCGCGTAAGCCGTATATGGTCATCCTTGATGAAGCTGACAGTCTTTTAATTGACGAAGCGCGAACTCCTTTAATCATCGGTCAAACTGACTCGAACGAAGAAGCAGAGTTGGTCATCGCCTGTCAGTGGAGTGCTTCCCATGTGTCCAAATTAACGGTGGATGAACATTATATTGATCATGGTCCACAACGTGGTATGGAATTAACAGAAGCCGGTCGTCGAATTGTGCGAGAGATGTTATTGCAGAATGATTCCCCCGCGGCACTCAACACGGGAACGGCATATCTTTCTTCAGAGCGTGCTTTACGGGTGCATAACTATTTCGAGAACGGTCGCGATTATGTCGTCCGTGATGGAAAGGTGGCAATCGTTGATGAATTCACGGGTCGCATTTCAGAAGGCCGCATGTGGCAGAATGGCGTGCATCAGGCCATTGAAGCCAAAGAAGGTCTCGAGATTACTTCACCCACCAAAGTCGGCGCGCAAACCACGGTTCAGGAGCTCTTTTCACGATATCCCAGAATGGCGGGCATGACAGGAACAGCAATTTCCGCGGCCAGTGAACTGAGAAAAATTTATGAGACTCCCGTTATCAAAATTCCCACGAATCGCCCAGAGAAACGTCAGAGGCTTCCCGAACTGGTTTTCTTGACAGCAGAAGAAAAATGGGATGCGATTGTGGAAGAAACGGCCGCCATGTATCAGCAGGGAAGACCAGTGTTGATCGGGACACGTTCCGTAAATTTGTCAGATCAATTATCAGCACGACTTTTAAAGGCAGGTCTGGAACATGAAGTTTTGCACGCTTTGAATCATGAAAATGAAGCCGCCATCATTAAACAGGCCGGGCAACCGGGTCGAATTACCGTCGCTACCAATATGGCGGGACGCGGAACGGATATTCTTCTTGGTGAAGGGGTTGCAGAGCAGGGCGGCTTGCATGTGATTTGCTCTGAGTTGCATGAATCGGCCCGCATCGATCGTCAATTGACGGGACGCTCTGCTCGCCAGGGAGATCCAGGCAGTGCACGAATCTTTCTTTCACTCGAAGATGAAATTCTGACTGTCGGTCTGGGAAAAGAACAAGTCGAAAAATTAAGTGATTCTTATGGGACCAGCCAGGAATTGAGTGCTGCACTCCGTTACTTTTATCAGGCACAAAGGCGTATCGAAAAACGTCACGAACAGCAACGAATTGATTTGGTCAACCGCATCAAGCAACGCCGTGAGATGCTGCAACAGATGGGGCAGCATGCGAATCTGGATGTCCATTGAACAAGTGGCGTTCAAATTATTCTGTGGAAAGAGACGATGGTCTGATACTCAAATTATCAGAAATTCCTTTTTTCGCAAATTGCAGGTGTTTTGCAAAGGGCTGCATCAGCATGGCGGGCAGGAAGAGTAAATCACCAATCAATGCCGTTGTCAGTAATGCCAACATCATCCATGCAAAGCGTTGTGTCGGAATAAAATCACTGAAACCAAATACCAGTAAACCGAGTCCGCAGATAAACGTTGTGTGAATCATGGCTCGTCCACAATGTTTCAATGCAGAGTGAACCGCTTCTTCCGTAGTATGGTTCAACGATTTTTCTCTGCGGAACCATGCCAGAAAATGTAACGTATCATCAATGGCAATCCCGAGTGCAACACTGGCAGTCATCACCGAACCAATATCCAGAGGGATATCCATCCAGCCCATGATTCCAAAGACAATGACAATCGGAAAAATGTTGGGTAGCATACTCAATAATCCGGTCCAGATGCTGCGCTGTACGATAATGATGACCAGAGCGACGAGTACAAACGCAGTCAGAAAGCTCCAGGTAAGGTCCTGTAAAATGAGTTGCTGGACTGTGTGTATTAAAGGCATAATCCCGGTGTAATAAGCAGTTAAATGCACGCCCTGCTCACCATACTTTTCAAGTTCGGGTTGCAGAGTGGTTTTCAGTTTATTTAACGCGGCTCCATAATCTGTCTTTTGCAGCGCAGGAACCCGGGCACTGATTCGCCACGACTCCTGACCATCGGTTTCTGATAAATAGACGGAATCCAGAACTGCTCGCCGATTCTCTTTCAGCTTTTTATTGATCACGACTTTTCTGAAAATCGATTCAAAGCCATTATATTCGACAGGGTTGGGGCCAAAGGTCGCTGCCGACATGGTTCCCGTATAACCGTCGATGTCTTTGATTGTTTTTTCGATATTGTCGATGATTCGCAAGCGTTGCAGAAATGTCTTTTTGCAATCAGGACTAAATTCGATCACTACTTCAACGGGTATCAGTGGCCCCATCCGGTTTTCATTAAATTTATAATCTTCCAATACCTGACTTCCTGGCGGAAACAGTGACGGAACATCTACTGAAGAACGAATAGAAAGCAAACCATAAGCTGAAACGATCATGAGCGAAATGGAAGTCAGGAAGACCGGAACCGAATAGCGCTCCAACCAGTGAGGCATCTTATCCAGCCAGGAGGAAATACGCGTGAAATACTTTGGTGTCGTTGCCGTTTGACCTTCACGATTATATTTCAGAATTTGCCGGGGTGGCCAAAGCTGCATCGCCCCGGGCAGGATCAACAATAATACGCTGAGGGTAATCAATAAGCCCAGAGACGCTAACAGGCCAAACAAGGCAATGGGAGTAATCTGACTCACCATTAAGGAACCCAGCCCAATCGCAGTGGTGACGGCTGCCAGAAGACACGGCTGCCATCCTTTGGAATACCCGTTTCGAACAGCGGTTTCGGCATCAGATTTTGATTGGGCTTTGGTGGCAAACAATTCATCGTAGTAATAATTCACCAGATGTACGCCGGCTGAAATCGTCAATACAAAAACCAGTGAAGGCGTTATAATTAACACGGCATCCAGTGGTGCGCCCGAATAATAAACCATTGAGAGGACAAGTCCCTGTCCGAATAAACCTGCCAGCAAAATGGTGCCTGTCAGCATCCAGGAACGAATGCATATCCAGCATAAGCCAGTCGCCAGTACAGCAGACAACGCTCCAAACAGATTCACGCTGTGAATGCTGGCACTGTCGATAGCGATACCATCCACGGGAGGGCCTGTGATATGAAAATCTTCTCGTGGCAGCTGACAAACCTCTTGCGCGACAGAAAGGACATGGTCTTTTGATTGCCTGCGTAACTCATTTCCACGGTGTGTCAGAATGATGACCGCACAACTGGCATCCAGATCTTTCCCAATGAGAACGCCTTTCAGGCGCGCTATCGCTTCATCCCGAGGCAATTTGAGTGGAGGGGCTGTTAACGACTTAACGGTACCCGCTCCGGTGATAATCCTGTCAAACAGGGACGCATGCGTTTCGCCGAATTCAGTCGCACGAGGCGCATTGATGGCTTCTTCGAATTCAATCAGTCGTGGATCATCTACAGTACACCCGGGCCAACTGATTAAAAATAAATCGTTACTTTCGAATCCCTTGATGAACTTTTGATAGTCCTGCCTTGATTGCATGAATGATGGCGCCCATTTTTCAGGGGCAATACACATGCTTTCGACACTTTGATGTGCTCCGTAGATCAGAAAAGGAGCCAGTAACACCAGTATGATTACGGTAAAAACGTAACGGCGAATATAATGAGGTTTTTCGGAAGTCATCGGAATCTCTGTATGAGGGGACATTTGCAGATTATTGCGTACGTCCGGTGCGGCCCGACCCATGCGTACACAGAAAGTCTAGCTCATGACTTTCCACGCGACCGAAAAATTGACAGGCTTTTTGCAGGTTTTTTAGCCTGCGTAACCATTAAATCCAGCGCAACAGAAATAGCCCTCATCAAAGCATTGAGAGCGAGATTAGAAACCGCCCGTCCGTGCATCATGCATTGCACGAATACTCTTTTACGTCTGCTTATGCGGCTCTTTTGACGGAGGGCTTGTTTGACTTCAAATAAGCAGACTGAAATTCGGGCAGAATTCGTTGAATCTCTTCCAGGATGAGATCGGAAGGTTGCTCGGTAAGGTCGGAAAGTCTTTGGAACGCTTCATGTATAAATTGTTCGCTGAAACTGATTTTGTCCGCGACCATGATTTTGGGATGGCATGTAGGCACATGTTTTTCTCCATCTACATGCAATTCTTCATAAAGCTTTTCTCCGGGACGCAATCCCGAAAATTCAATTTCAATATCCTCGCCAAGTTTCAATCCGGATAATTGAACCAGATCTGCCGCCAGATCCATGATCCGAACCGGTTCACCCATATCGAGTACGAAAATTTCGCCACCACGTCCCATTGCACCCGCCTGAATCACCAGTTGCGACGCTTCAGGAATCGTCATGAAGTATCGTTGCATCCGCGCGTCGGTTACAGAAATCGGACCACCATTCTGAATTTGTTGCGTAAATATCGGGACGACACTACCGGCTGAACCTAAAACATTCCCAAAGCGAACCGTCACAAAATGGCATTTTGAGCGTGCCGCCAGAGATTGTACATAAAGCTCAGCAATACGTTTGTTGGCCCCCATGACATTCGTGGGATTGACGGCCTTGTCGGATGAAATCATCACGAAAGTACCAACTTCAAATTCTTCTGCCAGATCTGCCAGATGTTTGGTAGCCAACGCAATATTTTTAACCGCTTCTCCCGGATTACTTTCCATCAGTGGAACATGCTTATAAGCGGCTGCATGGAACAGAATGTCAGGTTGATATTCTCGCATCACAGCACGCATTCGTCTGGAGTCATTGATGTCTGCTATGACAACATCAAACCGCCCCTGGTATCCCAGCTTGACCAATTCTCGTTCCAGAAAGAACTGGCTGTTTTCTGTGCGGTCCACCAGAATTAGTTTTTTCGGAGAAAACTGTAAAAGCTGGCGGCAGATTTCTGAGCCAATACTACCCGCGCTTCCGGTTACCATTAAAACACGGTCGTCCATCCAGTCCCGAATGTTCTGCATGTCGAGTTGAACGGGTTCTCTCCCCAACAGGTCTTCGATACAAACCGGACGTGGTTTCATCTCGACCTTTCCTGATAGTAATTGTTGATAACTGGGAAGAACCTGAACCTGAATCTGAGCGGAATTTCCCGCTTCAACAAGTTGACGGACTGTTTTTCCGGGAACCTCATCGGCAGGTAACAGGATATCGGAGACGCCATGTTTTTGTGCCAGCGAACACATTTCCTGTAAAGTACCCAGAACAGGAATGCCGTTAATCCGCGTTCCAATTCGACTGGTATGATCATCCAGAAAGCCGACGACCCTCAGACACGATTCCTTATTTCGTTCAATGATTCGCAGTAGCGAAGCACCGGATTGGTTGGCTCCAATGATGAATGTGGACCTGCAATCGCCCTGGTGATGAAAAAAGCGACCGCTGTCCTGAACCATGCGAATACCGGCACAAAATCCACAGACGGCCAATATTGTAGAACCCCAGTCTATGAGAAATACCGAACGGGGAATCATAATATTGGGGAAAACGAGATAATCAACCATTGCCAGGGCAGCGGAACTCAAAGTGGCGGCTTTAGCAAGGTTAACCAGATCGAGTATCGTGATATAGCGGCTTCTGATTTTATAGACGCCACTACTCCAGAAAGTGAATGTCTTCAATCCAATTGCCCAGAGGACAGTGGAACGAAACATCCGAAAGCCATTTTCTCCCAGCACGCCATCAACGTTAAGAGAGCCTTCAAAGCGCAGCCAGAACGACAAATAGTATATCGCACAAAAGATAGGCAAAAATACCACCATCCAGAACAGCTGGCGCTGCGTGATTCTATATTTCTGTAACCAATCAGATTTCGTTCGGGAGCCCAACCTCAACTCCTAATGTTTCAAGTTCCCAATCCAAAAGGGACAGCGAATTGTAACCATATACAAAAAAGCATACCGTCCCCCCGGGAGCTTAGATAAGGACAGGGTTAATACCAATTTTCACTGTTTTTCGTCAATATCAATATTCTTAAGAACAATACAGCTAATACCTTGTCCTCTTTATTAAGCAATCATCCGATTGTAAGATCGCAGGATTGAGCTTTTCGGAGTTCGACTCAATTCAGTTGTCTGAAGGCGAGTCTGTTTGACTCATAAACTAATTGATTGGGGCAAGTCGCTTTTCTGATTTTTGTTGATTATGATATGAGTTCACAAAACTCTGAAAACGACTCAACTTGATAATCTGTAGGGTGTAACGTGATATTCGTTCTCGATAACTATGATTCGTTTACCTATAATCTGGTGCAACGATTCGGGGAAATTGATCCCTCATTGGACATTCAGGTCGTCCGCAACAACCAAACGTCCATTGAAGCAATTGAACAGTCAAACCCGGAGAAAATTATTATTTCGCCTGGTCCCTGTACTCCTCAGGAAGCGGGGCTCTCCAAAGAGGTTGTGGAATCGTTTGCGGGAAAAGTTCCGATTTTGGGTGTTTGCCTCGGGCATCAATGTATTGCGGAAGTCTTTGGAGCAAAAGTCATTCGTGCCAATCGGCTGATGCATGGAAAAGTTTCTCTGGTACATCATGATTCCCGTGGCGTATTTCAAAATCTGCCCAGCCCGTTTCAGGCAACCCGCTACCACAGCCTGATTGTTCCCGAAGAGTCCATTCCTGACGAACTCGAAATCTGTGCCTGGGTGGAAGAGGAGGGGCATCCCAAAGAAATTATGGGAATTCGGCATCAAACGAAAGCCGTCCATGGCGTACAGTTTCACCCGGAAAGTTTTCTAACATTGGAGGGCATAACACTGCTGAAAAATTTCCTCCAACTTCCCGCAGAACAACTCACCGGCGTCTGATCGGCAGAGGAAAGATTTTACTATGCTGAGTGTTCAAGAGGCATTTCGCCTGATTTTAGAGACCGTCATTCCCATAGCCCCTCATCAATGTTCATTGTTTGAAGCGGATCACAAAGTACTCGCTGCAGGAACTGTGAGTGACGTAAATGTTCCCCCGTTTGATAAAGCCTTAATGGACGGATTTGCGGTCAGAAGTACAGATCTCATCGACGGGAATGCGACACTGCAAATCCTGGAAACGATCTATGCTGGAAGTGTTCCCACATTGCCTCTTCAAGCTGGTCAAACATCGCAAATTATGACCGGGGCCCCCCTTCCTGAGGGAGCAGATGCCGTCGTCCAGATTGAGCATTGTAAAATTAATGAAGAACAACAGAGCGTGCAGATTGAGACTTCGCCCGTCTCTCCAGGAAAAAATATGCTCTATCACGCTTCAATTCTCGAAAGGGGAGCCCCCGTACTTGAGGCTGGTACATTGCTCAGAGCTCAGGAAATCGGAGCATTGGCAGAAACCGGGAGCCCCTTCGTTTCTGTTCGCCGTCCTCCCAGTCTCTCCATTCTGGCGACCGGTGATGAACTTGTTGCTCCCGAAGATGCCCCGCAAGTGGGACAAATCAGAAATTCCAATGAGGTCATGCTCTATACACAGGTTTTACAGTCGCATGCGCATCCTGTCCCTCTGGGAATTGCCCGTGACGAGCGAAATCATTTAAGGGAAAAGATTAATGAAGGATTAAAGTGCGATTTTCTTTTGCTTTCGGGTGGAGTTTCCGCAGGGACGTTAGATCTGGTCCCTTCTGAGTTACAGGCGGCTGGCGTGAGACAAGTCTTTCACAAAGTCGATTTGAAACCAGGAAAACCGCTCTGGTTTGGACTCCTGGAACAGGAAAACCGAGCCCCCTGCTATATCTTCGGATTGCCTGGAAACCCTGTCAGCAGCATGGTTTGCTTCGAATTATTTGTTCGCTCTGCCATCCGTCAATTCATGGGTTTTCCCTCTCCAAAGCCTGCTCCGCTTGAAGCGAGACTGAAGTCTGATTTCCAGACACGCGGAAACCGCCCGACTTATCAGCCTGCAATGGTAGAGTGGGAGAGTGGTGAAGCCGTCGTCACCCCTTTAATGACAATGGGTTCAGCCGATTTGCGTTCAACCGTGGCTGCGAATGCCGTTGCTTTGTTCCCCAGCGGCAATCAGCTTTTTCAAGAAGGTCTCAAAGTTGAGACTTTTTTATGGTAGCACCACCACTTTCTCCTATGATTGATCTACTCTCAAATGGTCAATTTCAGTAAAAATCACGTCGATCAGACACAAAATGAGGTCGTTTTCAGTGAACTGGCCCATTCAGAATCGTTGAATTGGCGTAAAATAAATTACAGATTTCGATGAAACAGGACGTTTCACTCACAGCAGGATTGAGATCAACCTTCCTGTCGAGATTAAATTCCAAGGATGGAAATTATGGCCGTTACCGTAAAGACGTTTGAAAATTCTCCCGCCCATCAACCCTCGCTGGAAACATCTTCTGTGTCTGATGACATGTCTTCGAAAAAAGATTTACAGAATGAACAGCCGCTGGGTGAGGACGTTCAAAAAATCATCAACACCGCGCGCACTTCACCAGCTCCGGCATTAGGTGCCTGGCTGATGTCGGGGTTAACCGCCTGCCTGATGTGGGCCAGTTTTACTCCTCTCGATTATGGTCCTTTGGGATGGGTTTGTCTGATTCCACTTTTGCTTTTGGTCAGAGTTCCCCGTAAAACTCGATTGATGTATACGGCCATCTATTGTTCGGGTTTATTATTTACCACTCTGTCATTCCAATGGATGCGACTGGGAGACCCTTCCATGTATGTCGCCTGGATTGCGTTGGCAGTTTATGTCGCTTGCTATTTTCCACTGTTCGTGTTGCTCACAAGAATGGCAGTCCATCGTTTTCATCTTCCTTTACCTTTAGCGGCTCCAGTCATGTGGGTTGGTCTGGAATATGTGCGTGCCTACTTACTGACTGGATTTTCGTGGTACTACATAGGACATACTCAGTATCGCTGGATCGAATTGATTCAGATTAGTGACATTACAGGTGCCTACGGAGTGAGTTTTCTGGTAGTGATGTTAGCGGCCTGTTTTGCTGATCTGTTGCCCGCATCATTGATGAGAAGGTTCAAACTGTTTCCGCCGAAACAGAGCCCAGAAGAACAAAGTATGGATCAGATCAGTCTTAAACAGATCGTACAGACGGCAGTATGTTTGGGCCTGTTTTTTGCGGTGCTCGGATATGGTTATGTGCGTCGCTCACAGGCTGAGTTTCAAGCGGGAGCTCGAATTGCTTTGATTCAGGGGAATTTTCCGACTTCGGTGAAGCATGACCCCAATGCATGGAGATCCATTTACTTAAAGCATCAGATTTTAATGGGAGCTGCGGTCCGCTATCAGCCTGATTTAATTATCTGGCCTGAAACCATGTTTCGCTGGCCTTTGATCGAACGCAATGGAAAAACAAATCAGGAATTACAGACGATTGCTCCCGAAGTACCACTGGAAAAATGGAGCGAACCTTCCGTTCGCAAAGCACTGATTAATATGAGTCAGGAAGCCAACGCAGCTCTCGTGATCGGGCTGGACACCATTTCGGCCGGCGACTCGAAAGTAGATCACTTTAACTCAGCTGCCTTCATACGACCCGACTACGGCCTTGTATCGCGATATGATAAAATTCATCGAGTTCCCTTTGGTGAGTATCTGCCTTTGCGAGACACATTGCCATTTTTAAGTATGTTTTCACCGTACGGTGCAACTTTCGGAATTGAACCAGGCAAGCACGCGGCCAACTTCGAATATAAAAACTGGAATTTTGCTCCGATCATCTGCTTTGAGGACACGGTGCCCCATTTGGTACGTTCGATGGTCAATCAGTCTTCTGATTCAGATGCCAATGAAAAATCGATTGACTGTCTCGTCAACTTGACGAATGATGGCTGGTTTCACGGTTCGAGTGAGTTGGACCAGCATCTGATTACCGCATCCTTTCGTTGTGTTGAAAATCGAACTCCGATGGTACGCGCCGTCAATACTGGTGTGTCCGCAGTCATAGACGGCGATGGGATGATTGTCGAACCGGATGTCTTTATTGATGGGGACAATCAGGGACGCACTTCATTCGTGAATTCCAAGACAGGTCGTTGGAATAAGTCGTTGAACGCCGTGCTAGTCGATACGATTCCACTTGATAACCGCACAAGTCTCTACACCAGATATGGTGACTGGTTTGCGGGAACCTGCTGTTTTTGTGCCATGTTCATCTTTTTTATGGCACTACTGACACCTAAGCGAAAGCCAGTACCAGCAAAGTCGTAATTCCCAACGGTTTTGAGCCTCGTTCATCAAATGCGTCCATTTCCTTAGGGAGAGAAACGGACGCATTTTCATGAACTTGACTGCTGCTTTGTCCCACTTTATCCACGGTTGAACGAGTTATCGACAGGATCGATGATTTTTGTCGGTTTAATAAAATTCAGTTGAGACAATAGATTTGCGTGCGCCCTACCTCTCAGACTAAAATAGCGGCCAGGAGCATGGAATCCCTGCGTTCCAGAACTCAAAATCAAATCTCACTCAAAATTTAAGATGACGAAGATTGTTTCAAAAAAATGTCACGGGACAACTGGTACTATAAGCAATTAGATGAAGAGTGTGGCCCTATCTCATTTGAAGAACTATTTGCGATGGCTCATCAAGGCAAATTAACTCCTCAAATGGATATCAAAAACGGAGAATCGGGAAACTGGTTTCCTGCCCGGGACATTGACGGTTTATTCCAAACAGAGTCTGACCAGCATGCTCCTGCATCCGATGAGCTGCCTTCACTGGATGAGTTTTCCATTGTTGATTCCTCTTATGGTGTCGAACCAAAGGAAAATCTACCTTCCCTGGATGGGTTTTCCATAGTAGAAGATGAAGACAAACTCTCTTCAGATCTGGAATCACAGGCACCCCGTTTTGCCACGCTCGAGGCGGTTCGAAGTAAACATCAGAATATTCAATGGTTCTGCCGTGTTCTGAATCAGGAACTGGGACCGATGTCGGCGGAAGATCTCATGCAACTGTTGTTCGATGGTGAACTAGCTCCGAATGACAAAGTCAAATCATCCGCAGAACCGGATTGGGTTGCCGCGCGCACTGTGGCTTTTCTCAGTTCGATTGGTGGTGACCTGGATGAAGATGAAGATGAAGATGAAGAGTCCGAGCAAGTCGATTCGGCTTCTGAAAATGCTGAGGTTGAATCCCAAACCAAACAGAAAATTCCGGAACCTGCGAAACCGCCAATTTTAAAGGCTCGTTCTAAACAAAAATGGTACTGCAAGCTGGGTGGTATGGGATATGGTCCGATTGAACCTTATAAAATTAAATTGTGGGCAGAACAGGATCGCGTTGAACCCACAGATTTATTAAAACTGGGCCGAAAAGGTGAGTGGTTCGAAGCGTGGCAGATTGAAGCACTGCAACTAAAAAAACCTGTAGAACAGCAGCCATCCCAGGAAGAAACTCCCACAGCAGAAACGAAAGAAACAGAAACAAAACTTGAAACAGAACCGTTGAAAAAAATGGAGACAGCAACGCCCGCTCAAGCGATTCCTCCTCCAATGCCTGTTACTCCCCCTCCCCCTCGTCCGAAACCAAAAATGAAAGTCCAACGGACAAATCCACTGGAAGCATTAGAGCCTCTCATGAAGCCTCAAATTCTAGGTGGCGTTGCTGCTGTTGTTGTTTTAGCTGCCGTCTTTTATTTTGTTCCACTGGGAGGCTTATTTTCCCCAGGCGGGCATGAGGAACTGGCAAAACTTCAGGCGGTTCATAAAGAGTTTCTGGCGTTACAGCAAAAGCAGGCAAGTGAAAGCGAATGGAGCAGCTTTAATAACAAAGTCATGTCCGAAATGACCCCCATGATCAAAGAACTGGAAGCAAACGCGTCCTCTAGCAACCCACACATGCAACATCTGATGTGGGCCGCGAGAGACCATCTTAAGAAGATGCTGGACAATGCACAGCAAAAGAACAATCCGGATCAAACAAAATTTGAAAACCAACTCAAAGAGGCAGAACGACTTATTGCCAAGTGATTTTTTTCAAGAGGAATGGAATTAGTCGACACGATAAGTTACACAGGTTAAAAACAACGGCATGAGCTTAGGCAGTGACATTCGAAAAGTCCGGCGTATCCCCTATTTCAAAATCATTTTTGGTTTAACAATAATTGCTTTTTATGTCACAGTGGCAACACTGGGACGTCATATGGAATTGAAAAAAATCCAGGCGACTTATCAAGGGTTTCTTGCACTGCAGAAACAACAAGTCGGGGATGCTGAATGGGACAGTTTCAAGGAAAAGGTCCACACAGAAATCGATCCCATTATAAAAAAACTGGAAGCCACATCCTCTTCGAGCACCCCTCACCTGCAACATTTATTGTGGGCCAGCAGAGATCATCTTTATCCCATGCTGGATAATGCACGAATTGAAAAAAACCGTGATCAGGTTCAGTTTGAAAAGCATCTCAAAGAAGCAGAACGCATTATTAATGCGAACTCTATTTGGAATATCTATAGAAGGTAGCGTTGGTTCTCTGAATCAGTCGAAAGAAACAGGGAGAGCGCACCCCATTTAACCATTAGTGTCTTTCATTTTATGATACTCGTTCCAAAGAGCCTTGGAGACGCTGCAGTAAACCTGGAAACAGGCGAGCCTTGAAATGAAGAAATGTCAATCCTTGAAACGAAATGGGGAAAGTACGTCAGTAACAGAGAACGCTCAAACATCCGGTAGAGGAACCGGTGGTTTCACTTTCCACCAGGTGATTAAACGAGTTGGGATTTTATCCCCCTTCAAAATTCCCTCAACCTGGATAAATCGATTGTCTTTTATGCGATACACGAAGGTTACCGGAGTTTTCTGTTTTCGTCCTTTGTTAGGCCCCTCCAGGACTTCCAGATCAAAATAAGTGAAGAGCGAAACTTCACGCATTCTCTGCAAACGGAATTTCGCCTGATGTGAATGCAGCAGTTTTCCATTTCGGTCATACATGCTCACTTTCGAGATTTTGTTCGAGATTTCCTGCTCAACTCTGAGAGGAGATCCTTTTGAGTCCTGATCGCTGCGAGTCCATTTTCCTTGCAAAATTTGATAATCTTCTTCGGGGGCAGGTTCTGCAGAAAGTAGGGGCGTTCCAGGAATCAGTATCGCAATCAGGAGCATGAGCCGTTTCATGGAAACTCTTATTCTCACAATCTTGGTTAGAAAAAATGCTGATATAATTTAAATCAGTAAGTTAATCCTGGCGTTCGAAATGCAACGGGTGATCTGATTCCAGATCAGCCACGCGCATCGAAATTTTTCCATCAAGCACATCCGTCAATAAATCGCCGCACACATCAGCACGCCAGCCAACCATTAAACGCGGTTTCTTCTCGCTCTGTTCTCGATAGACGTGATAGCGTACCAGATGTCTTAAGTCGGCTGTTGTGCCGACCAGACTTTGAGCGACATTCATTTCTGCACAACGATTTGCCAGCGCGATACCAAGTAATTTTCCGATGACCTGTTCATCCTGGTTCTGATGGTTATTTGGATTTTCGATATGCTGAGGAAGCTGATCTTTGGGAATCTGTTGCGCTTTCGCAATACGCGCTATCACATCAGGGGCCAGCTTGAACATGTTCTTACGATTTAAATCACGTGTCGCTATAAGATCTTGTGTTGTGGTTGGCTTCCGACGGGCAAGTTCGATTAGCAAATCATCGCGCAGAACTCTGCGTGCCGGTTGGTCTTTTTTCTGAGCTACTTCGTCCCGCCAGTCGAACAGTTCACGGATGATGGCCAGTTCACGGGGCTTTAATTTATGTAATCCGGAAATGCGGCGCCAGTTTTCTCGATGAAATTCAGAGTCGACTTCGTCAATCATACGCTGGAATTCCGCTTCTGCCCATGTAATTCGACCTAGATCGGATAACTCTTTTTCCTGCGCTTTCCAAATGTTGAGCACGTATTTTACATCATCCAGTGCGTATTTGATCTGCTGCTCAGTGAGTGGTCTGCGGCGCCAGTCTGTACGGGTTTCTTTACTTCCCGCGTTCTCATTCAACACACGAGCAACCAGAGCTGTATAAGAAATGGGAAAACTGCGTGACCGTAAACCTTCTGCAATCTGTAAATCAACAAGATTATGGGGTTTCTTACCAGAAAAATGCCGACAAAATCGCACCTCTTCGCGACCTCCATGCACTATGACCGTCGTGGAATCATTGGTCATGATATCCCACCAGGGGGATAAATCTTTTACTTCGTAAGGGTCGACGGCCACTGACTGACCGTTTAATGCAAACTGCAGCAGTGAAAGCTCCGGACGGTAAGTAAACTCCGAAACAAATTCTGTATCGAATGCAACAATGCCCGCGTCTAGGATTTGATCGCACAATGCGATAAAATCAGACTGCTGAACAATGAGAGGGCTCGACATCGCTCGATTACTTCCTACTTCTTTTACCAGGATAAACGGATTGATTTTCGGATCGTCACCCGCTGCTCTGCTTGGATTTTATCTTACCTAAATCCAATGTTGTAGATATTTATCGCATTCGTCAATGAACTGAGGGTCTTTTTGTGGCTCTTGTTTGCTTTGTCCAGTTATCAAATATTCGTTGATTCGGCCAAAAATTGCTCTTGAACTCAACAGGATTGAGAAAATCGCGTAACCTGAAATGGCTCCTGTGACGATTCTGTTTATAGATGTAACATGTATTTTCTACTGATCGGCAAAAATTGCCGATCAATAATCTGGCTTACTGAACCCTCCAGGAGTGCATTGTCATGGAAGACGATGGCCCACCAGGAGTCCCGGAATGGGTAGTGACCTATGGCGACATGATGTCATTACTTCTCACATTTTTCATTATGTTGGTTTCCTTGAGTGAAATCGTGAATGATGAAAAATACCGGGCCATCCTGGAATCCATTCAAAAGTATACAGGATACCGTACTGGTCCTGTGTCACCTCCGGGAAAGCATTTCCCGATGAATTCACTGGTGAAACAGATGAGTATGCTGGGGTCCTATACAAATACTGCTGAGAGAGGAAGAGGCGGAGTTAAGACGCGCGGTATTGTGGGTAGTAATATTCGCATTTTTCGATCGCGAGAAGGGGTTCCCGTGAAGGTGGGAAAATCTCTCCATTATGATCAAACGGAGATAGATCTGAATCCACAGCGAAAGCAAGAGCTGGATCAAATCATCCCAGAGCTGGCGGGAAAACCAAACAAAATTGAATTAAGATCGCATACATCCATCGATCCGCTTCCCGCAGATTCACCGATTCAAGATAAGCTGGTTCTGACCTATGATCGGGGGCGCCAAGCGATGCTCTATTTGATCCAAAAAGGAATCGCACCAAAACGGATTAGAATAACGGCAGCAGCCGATTATGAGCCACCCCATCAGACTGGTGATGAAAAATCCGAACAAATGGATCGTCTTGAAGTATTATTGCTCGACGCCTTTGCAGACGGTTCTGTCGGTCGCAACAAATAGGTAACCAAGCGAGTTTTGTTACTCACCAACCATTTCGTCAGCAATTTTTTGAAGGTGTCGTGAGGCCTCTTGCATTTTCAGGATATGAGGCGTTGAAGTTTCGAGGTGTGCTTCATCGATTCGATTTTTGACACCAGGAGCCAGTGGCACATACATGGATGAAACACGAGCCTTCATACTATTGTCTTCTGTCTCGAGCATTTCTTGATCCTTCATTCTCATTTCATCTAGT
>JAHZKX010000050.1 GCA_022600195.1 Planctomycetota bacterium | reverse complement strand
GGACTAGTGGAGTGTCATTTTTGAATTTTCGGGTGATCGAGATCACGGGAGTGCGACAACAGAGCACGTAAACAACACTCCTGGCCCTCAATTCCAAGCTTGACAAAGCACTAAGCTGGTGTTCACTCTTTGGTCTCTCAAATAAAAGAAATGCCCTGATTCTCTCTATCTGGATTTAACATAGAGGAACAGAACGATTCAAAACAATTTCTGTCTTGTTAATTGTAGAATTGGGGGCAAACAGTTAATTTAGAGGGTATGGACGCACGGTTTCCAGAGTGTTGGATCTGCTCTATTTGGTCAATCCCGTTTAAGGGCCAAGAGTGGTTCTAGTCTTTCTCATGGGATGCCGAAAGAAGTTCATGAGAGACCCTTTGAACAATTTTCTGTTCAATTCAAGGTAAATGGATCTTGAGGTACAAAATCAACAGAATTGCCGTTCACCAAAATTGCCTTCCAGAATACAATCTCAGAAATAATTTATAGCACATACTTTACAATTCAGCCAAGTTGCATTGATCAACGCGTTCTCAGTTCGGACATAATTTGATGCGCTACCCTCTGACTTGTGTTGAATAGAGTAGGACTGTCGTTTCAGATGACAAAAAGACAGGAAAATAAAACGGTATCTACCAAAGGCCCCTTTTGCGTCTGGTCTGGAATTGGATTCACAAATTTCATCAAATTGATGAGGCTGCGTCCTACAATTCGGTGGTCAGGCTTATCTCGTTTGATTTCTTCCGCGTTACTCAGCATTTCTAATTCCTGCTTCGGCTTATTAGAAAAATTGTTTTTCAGCCGTAAAATCAATCGGACAAAATTGGAACCACCCGTATTCATCATCGGACATTGGCGAAGTGGAACAACGCTTCTGCATAATCTGATGTCAATGGATGAGAAATTCATCTATCCCAATATGGGAGCGATGTTGTTTCCCTCTCACTTTCTTTTGACAGAGTCCCTGCTGAAGCATGTGGTGAAATTGCTGATACCGAAACAACGTCCGATGGACAACATGCCCGTCGAATGGGACTTACCTCAGGAAGACGAGACGTCTATCATGCTGCTGCATTTGATGTCGCCTTATCTTGCGATTGGCTTCAGTGATCAACCAGAAGTTTATGATCGTTACTATGAATTAGATGCACTGACTCCCAGAGAAGAATCGACCTGGAAAAAAACGTTTTTGTATTATTTGAAAAAAGTGACTTGTAAAGGAGGCGAAAACAAGCGTGTCTTATTAAAGTCTCCCACTCATACGTTTCGGATACCGTTTCTTCTCAAAATGTTTCCTGATGCTCAGTTCGTTTACATTTATCGAGACCCGTACAAAGTTTATAACTCAACACTCCATCTCAGAAAGACCATGTTTGGCGATAACGGCTTTGCTCCTCTTGATATGGAAAAATTAGAAGAGGATATGTCGAATATCTATCTCAGACATCTGGACGTTTATGAGCAGGATCGGAAAAACGTTCCGGAAGGCCAGTTACATGAGGTACGTTTTGAAGACCTCGAAGAAGATCCTGTGGCTGAACTCAGAAAAGTTTACGAGAATCTGAATCTTCCCGGTTTTGATGATTTAGTAAAGAATGTGCAGCCGTATTTGAAGGATCAAAAATCTTATAAACAGAACAAGTACGAAATGGATGCTGATCAGGAAAAGAAAATCTACGAGATCTGGCAAAAAGCATTCGAGATGTTAGGCTATGACCGTTTACAATCGGATGAGTTAATAAAAACCCGTGTTGCTTCCTAAGTAGTCGCATCGAACTACTCACTCTGAATAAAATGGAAAACAGAGCATAGAGAACTAGACGGTGCCCGATTACTGTTTTTGTTCCTCTTCCGGAGATGATTGCTTTTCATCTGAATTCTGTTTTTTGTTCTTCAAGTCCATAATCTGTTTCTCCAGAAGTCGTTGTTGATCCTGGATTCGCGCGATCATTGCTGTGGACCTGACCCGAGACGCACTCATATCACCCATGGCGCTCAGGATGACCCAGAATGCGATTAACAGAATTCCTCCCCAGTAAACTCCGAATAATGCCGGATACGTTTTCCAGGGCATATAAGGGGCATCGCCGATCACAATCAGAAAACCGATCAGAATCAACAGACTCGAAGTTTGCATTCGCCTGCGATATTGTTTCGCGAAGAATTTTAAATCGTTGTCGCTGATATCCGCATCATGTTGATGGTTAAACCAGGACGTGCGATGTAGTTGAATCAGTCCGGCACCAAATAAAACCAGGAAGGCTCCAACGATAATGCCCGGAATCGTATCTGTCACAATCTCTGCATCCTTGATCGGTGGTGGGGAAAATCTCTCTGAAGTATGAAATGTTACCAAGCCTGTCTTCCCGTCTGTGGATTCTTAGTTTAACAAAATCAGGTTAAGATGAAACGTGTTTGATGATGTTTATTTTGGAGACGGACACAGACAGGAAACATGGTGAATATTCGACAATCAGTGATTTCTTTCTAATCAAAATCGAGCTGATTGGAATAAACGGAAATGTTGCGTTTGGGGAACATTCTCTCTCGCTTGACTCGATGCGCTGAGAAGCAGAGGAAATTGTATCTGGCTTTGGCGTTATGTGAAAATGAAGAGAGAAATGGCTCCGTAAATACAAACAGGGAGATTAAAAATGAGACGGCTCCCTGGATTTCTCAATCAGGGCATATTTTGCAGCCAGTAAATAAGCACTTTTCCGACTTTTCCCAGGCTGGTACCTGAACAGTTTCGAGGAATATCCCGTGTGGTGTGCCAGGCGGGATAGTCAAAGTCGATAATATCACAAGTGGGAATGCGAGCGATTTCGTTCAAAGGCAAATGATCGTCTCGAATTTCATATTTTGCCTGGGCAATAAATTGTCTGACACCCGTCTTACGCGCTGCATCCCAGAGACTCCGGGTCAATCGGGGTGCATATTTGAGACTGTTTTTTTCCATATAGATCGCAAGATTCTTGTCTGCAATCATATCAAGCAGAACCCCATACACATATTCAAAATCCCTTGTCTGGGTTTTGTATTGATTTGCAAAATATTTTGAACCAAGAAAATAAGGATCTTTTTCACGGTAGACGAGTTCTTCGCCATCAAAAAAGACAAAATCGACTCCATAACCATGACTGATTTTAAGATCGCGCATCACGTTTCCCAGTTCCATCAGGAAAGCAACACCGCTGGCTCCATCATTAGCGCCAATAAAAAGGCCCCGTGGTTGTGAACGATCTCGATCAGGAAAAGGGCGTGTATCATAATGGCAGGCCAGGAGAATCCGTTTTTTTGCTTCCGGATACCAGCTGACAATCAGATTGTTCATCCGCACGGGAGTTCCATTTAAGGGATGAGGGGCATCAAATGTCTGAAAATATACTTTTGCTTTTAATTCTCTGAAGTGTTCAGATATGAGTTTTTGCTGTGCAGCCATCCCCGGGGAACCACTCACACGTGATTTGAGACGGCAGATTTTTTTCAGATAGGAATACGAGCGCGCTGCATCAAATACAGGTCGGACAGCGGGTTCGGCTGCGATAACACTAGCGGGCATTTTTACCACGAGCAGGACCATCAGAACCAGGAATTTCATCTTTTGCATTCCTTGTCTCATATTTATACGCTTCCCTGATTATCTGCTGAGTAAAATGTTCTTGAATCAGAGATGATCCAATCAGATAAATGTATTATATACGTTAGGTTAATAATAGTTTGATCGATAAACAAACAATAGCAATATAAAGCACCGCTCGGATGAAAGGTTCCCCTTTTTTGACTGCTAGATGAGAACCGATCCAGCCCCCGATGGACATCCCCACCATCAAGATCAAACCGGTGGTCCAATAGATCCGGCCCTGCCATGCAAAAATTCCTATCGCTGCTATCGTGTAAATGGCCACAATGAAAACTTTATGCATATTCGTACGTACCAAATCGATTTTCATGACACCATGCATGATGGCGATTAAGATAAAACCAACTCCCGCCTGAATAAATCCCCCATAAAATCCCGCCAGTACCATCAAAAGATGCCCTGTCACTGTGTGAGGAATTCGAACGCCCGAAGCTTCTAGATCCGAATCATTTTGTTCTGTAATTGGTTTTTTCTGTTCAACCTCCGGCTTTTTCTTTTTACGTCTGCCCAGGACCATTGTGATCAATACGCTCAGCATCACCACGGCTAAAACACGATTAAACCAGATGTTATTGAGTTTGGATCCCAGAAATGCACCCAGTAAAGTACCGGGGAGTGCGCAGAGCGCCAAAGAAAGACTGAGGCGGAAGTCAGAAAAACCCTTGTTTCGGAAGCCGACAATGGCGGTAACATTTTGCCCGAATATGGCAACACGCGCTGTCCCATTGGCGACTGCACCATCAAGACCTAGAAAAACCATTATGGGCATTACCAGCAATGAACCACCGCCCGCCAGTACATTTAATATACCAGCTATACAACCGACGCCCGCCAATAATAGATTTTGCCACCATTCCAAGATCTGTTTCCTCTCAATGGATTGATATCGCGTTCAGTTCGTCATCAGATGACTGAGGTTGGTCATTCCTTTACCGCTACTGAGAGTTTATAGGTTTCAGCAACAGAGTACCAATCGAATAATGGTGAAATTTAAATCGAACCCCTATTGGATCGGAATCAGTTGGAATCGTCCTCAATTCACATCAGGCAAGAAGTGAGGCAATCATTCCGGATAAAACAATACCATCCCAGGTTCCGGCTCCCCCGATGCTGACGGAAGGCGAGTCCAGTTTTTTGAAATCTTTCCAGTGCATTAAGTCCGCGCCGATCAGTGGTCCCGAGATCCCAATCACGAACGCAACAGGAGCGTAAAGCGGATGAAAGTGGACTCCCACGTCTCCTGTGATTGGTCCAATGATTGCAAATCCAAACCACGTCGCTATCACAGCAGCCAGTGGCGGGATGAAGAACGGCATCGCAATCCCCATGCCAGGGACCAGGCGCGAAGTACGATAGCAGATCACAGTATTGATACACATTCCCGTTAAAGTGACGAGGATGGGCGTGAGTCCACCAGCGATGATGAATCGCGACAGCCAGATCGCCAGGAAAACGGGAATCACACATCCTCCCAGATTGACGGCGATGATCGCTTCTTGTCTTAATCGTTGCATTTGTGGCATTAACTTCAAGCCTGCCACAGATTCAAAGACCGGGACATTTACCTCACGGTCGAGTGGAAAACGGGAAACAGGCAGATTAATCAAAGATCCGAAAATCATGCCAATCAAAACCAGAATCGCCGCTTGTGGACTGAGATGAAGATTGGTTAAAGCAGTTTCTGCCAGATCAACAAAAATTAAAGGCAGCAGACAACCCATAAAAATCATCAGACTCAGAATCATACAACCTGATAACTGGACGGCTTGAAATTGATTCTGTTGCTGATCAGACACGAGTGGACTTCTTTCCGTGAAACGTGATACGCGAAGGAGGGAATCGATACATTTAAACAGAGTAATTATTGGCTGGAATCACTTTTGAGAGTCATTTTAACCAATGAAGAGCAATTCCTGCAGGTGCGAAGTGGGAATATTCGGAACAATTCCTACCTTCTCGGCGAATTCATCAACAGGACCCGCATGGAAAGGATGAAATTCCAGAACCTTCGGTTACAATCAGTGTATGGCAGGAAATTCTTTTGGACAAGCGTTTCGGATTACAACAGCAGGCGAGAGCCACGGTCCGGGCAATGTAGTGATTATTGATGGTATTCCTCCGGGGATTCCACTCAGCGTGGAAGATCTGCTCGTAGATTTGAACCGACGCAAACCGGGGCAAAGCAAGATTGTGACCCAGCGCAAAGAAGCGGACCACCCTGAAATTCTGGCAGGCGTTTTTGAAGGTGTCACCACGGGAACCAGCCTGGCAATCTTGATTCGTAATGAAGACCAACGCAGTAAAGATTACAGCGACATTAAAGACAAGTACCGTCCCGGGCATGCAGATTACACTTATGATGCAAAATATGGATTTCGTGATTATCGAGGTGGTGGTCGATCAAGCGCGCGGGAAACGAACGTCCGCGTTGCCGCTGGCGTAGTTGCCAAGAAAATACTGGAAGCCGGCTTTGGGGGACGAATTGTGGGATATGTGACTCAAGTCGGTCACTTGCAGGCACAAATTTCTGATCCCGCTTCGATTACCGCTGATCAGGTTGAGCATTTTTCCGATGGCAGTTTGAATCCGGTACGTTGTCCAGATCATCAAATAGCAACTCAGATGATTGAGTTTATTGATCAGGTACGAAAAGAGGGCGATTCCATTGGTGGAGTGGCTGAAATTGTAGCCTGCCATGTGCCTGCCGGGTTAGGTGAGCCGGTGTTCGACAAATTGAAGGCAGACATTGCCAAAGCCTTATTCAGTATTCCTGCTGTTTTAGGTGTCGAATATGGTTCGGGCTTCGCATGTGCCACAATGCGAGGCAGTCAGAATAATGATCACTTCATTGCCGAAGAAGATGCGGAGGAGGGTGGCCCCGTAATTACGACAGACTCCAATCGTCACGGCGGGAATCTGGGGGGCATTTCCACAGGGCAACCACTCGTGTTTCGCGCTGCGGTCAAACCAACAAGCAGCCTGCTGATCGAACAGCCAACTGTGACAAAACAAGGCCAGCCCACCACGATCAAAACAAAAGGCCGACACGACCCCTGTCTATTGCCCCGCTTTGTCCCTATCGCGGAAGCGATGATCGCGATCACCCTGGCCGATCATTGGCTCCGTTGGCGAGCACAGTGTGAGGCGGCTCCCGATCGAACTCATCACGAGTGAAGAGAGTGACCTGATATGGCATGGATACAAAAACAAATCCGATTACCGGCTTTCAATCGAGGTTTTCATCTCGTGACGCGAGAAGTGATCAGCGAATTGCCAGAGCTCTCGCAGATTGAAGTGGGAATCATGCATGTGTTTATCATGCATACGTCGGCTTCTTTGTCGATCAATGAAAACGCGGATCCCGATGTTCCCGTTGATCTCGAGATGGCTTTCAACACAATTGCCCCCGAATCGCTACCCTATGTGCATACCTGCGAAGGCCCTGATGACATGCCTGCACATGTGAAAGCCTCGATGATTGGTAATTCGCTTTCCATTCCCATCAGCGGTGGTCGACTCTGCCTGGGAATCTGGCAGGGCATTTATCTCTGTGAGCATCGCAATCGGGCAGGCGGGCGCAGGCTGGTGGTGACGATTCAAGGCGAGTCTTCACAGTAAAAATCAGGTTCAATTGTCCTGTTCAGCAATACAATACAAGTGCCTGTCAGAGCGGATAAAGAGTTGTCCACCACTGATTGCGGGAGTCGCACTGAAGTCCTCATTGTCTTCGGTCAAACGATTCACAGAGAGTTGTTCCAGCTTGTCACTGGCCTTGATTACGTAGGTTTCACCTGATCGGGAGGTGAAATATATTTTACCATCAGCAATCACCGGTGAAGAATAGTCACTGCCACGAAATCCCCCTCTGCCTTGACGGCCGCCAGCGCGATTTCCCGCTTGCTCCTCGCGTTGATCAGAAGCGGCGGCATTTTCAGAATCCAGACGCCCACGAAAGATGCGTTCGCCGGTCTTGGCATCGATACAGTTGGCGATGCCCTTGGAGAAGAAGTAAATCCGATTCTGGTAAATAAGAGGTGTTTCAATCCGGTTGGAATCGCGACCTGACCAGAGCACATGTGATTTGGTAACGTCTCCTTTTCCATTCGCACGTACGGCGATGGATCCACCGCCGCGCCCTTCAATTCCATAAACCACACCATGATGAGCAATCACACTGGAACAATACGTCTCGGTAGACATCGCTTCACAATACCACCGCAATTTACCGGTGTTTGGATTCAGACTCCAGATTTCAAAAGGAACGCCGATGACCAAATCAGTTCGCTCGTCATTAATGGAAACTAAAATTGGAGTTCCCCAGGTTGCGTTGAAACCCGTTGATTCCTGACGCCAGACTTCTTTGCCCGTCTCTTTATTCAGAGCAACGATCGCTTCACTTTCCGCAGTCGCAGTGACGATTAAGAGATTCTTATATAAAATGGGACTCGATGAAGAACCCCATCTGCGAGGATCAAGCTCATCTCCTACGATAGTTTGCCAAAGCTGGTTGCCATCAAAATCATAAGCGAGGGCTCCCGACTTTCCAAAGTAGACATACACGTGCTTGCCATCAGAAGTGGGTGTATGAGAAGCATAACCATGCTCAGCAAACATGCCGGTATAGGTATCTTCAGGCAAAACCGGTTTGACCGATTTATCCCACAAGATTTTTCCCGACTTTCGATCAAGGCAAACTAAATGCCGTCTGAGATTTTTTTGATCGCCGGGATCACTCCGATTCATTCCATAACCTGACCAGCAGGTGATAAATACTTTATCACCGACGATGATCGGGCTGGAGGATCCGCGACCGGGCAGAGCCGCTTTCCATTTCAGATTTTTCTGATCACTCCACTTGACGGGCATTGCCTGTTTTTCATCAGAAACCCCCGATCCATTTGGTCCACGAAACCGCATCCAGTCTGCCTGAACGCTTGAGGCAATCAACATCAACAAAACGAACACAGTCATTTTGAATTGCATAAGGAGACCCTTAAAACCAGATGCGGTGAGGAACCAAAATCCAGACTTTGATTAATTTTCCAATTCAGGACGTTTGGGGCGATCCTTTCCAGAATCTCGATCACCACGATTTCTGCCTCCTGAACGATTTCGAGAGCTAAAATTCTCAGCCATCTTGGTCAACTCTGCTTTATCGATTTCCTTATCTTTATTGGTATCAATTCGGTCAAACATGGACTGCATCCGTTCCGGAAGCTCTTCTTTAGTCAATTTGCCATCTTTGTTTTTATCGTTATCCATGATCTTTTTGATGAAGCTTTCTGAACTGAATCCTTCACGGTTTCCGGGACCACCAGGTCCACCGGGCCCGCGACGATCTCCATCACGTCCACCAACGTTTCCGGGTCCACCCGGGCCACGACGATCACCGCCGCGTCTGCCGAAATTAGGACGTAATTCATCCTCTGTTAGTTTTCCATTTTTATCTTTGTCCAGTTTTTGAAGAGCCGCAGTTGCATTTTCCATTTCCTCTTTGGAAATCTCTCCATCTTTATTTGCGTCTAGTACGACGATGATTGGTAACATTTTCATAAAACTAGGACGGCCACCCGGTCCTCCTCTTCCCTCACGAGGGGGGCCTCCATCACGGTCGCCGCGTTCCCTCCCTTCCGGTCTCTCTCCCCGGTCACCACGTTCTCGCCGTTCTGGTCGGTCTCCTTGATCACCCTGTTTAGGGGGCTGAGCAGTCACTAATGTGGTAGCACAGACGGCGAGCAAAGTAGTGCCTACGGAAAGAAGATGTGTGATTCGCATTAGTAATGTCTCCGGAAATGTGGTTTTGATATGGTAAGTCTTTGCAAATAAGTGATTTACATGTTTGTCAGGCTAAAACAGGACACTTGCTTCAAGGTACGTAAAATCAAACACGGGGTACTAAAAAAGGTTTCGAAAAAATAAACAATCTGGAAGTTTTTCGATGTAATCTTATTCACATCAAAGATCAGCCTGAATAGAAAAACGCTCGCAGAGATCTACGAGCGTTTTTAGTTCAATTTCATAGACTCAAGTCATGTTCTCGATTATTTGAAAGCAGTGATACCGGGCATGGCAACAGGGGGAACCGGTAAGGGGCCCCACTCATAGCTTGCCGGCGATAAATCTTCTGTGGAATTCATGGCCATTTCCCAGGTGATAGATTTACCCGTATAGGCGGCCATTCGCCCCATAATGGCGAGCATGGTGCTCTTCGTCATGTAGTCACCATTATTAAGTGCATTTCCAGAACGGATGCTTTTGAAGAATTCATCATGTTCGACCTGATACATGTTTTTGCTTTTCGGACGATGCTCCCAGGTTTTTTTCCCTTTAGTGTCATAGATACGATGCTTAAACACATCGACGCGCCCTTTAGTTCCAAAGACGTGATCAGAAACGTCGACGGCACAACCATCCTGCTGACGACAGCGACTGAAGCCTTTCACACCATTTGCATATTCGTAAACAACGGCAAAGTGATCAAAAGTGTGGCCATAATCCTTGCTGATTCGAGTTTGTCGACCACCGGTTCCACTGCAGGAAATGGGGGTTTCATCTTTCATCGTCCAGGCCATTTTATCCAGGCTGTGAACATGCTGTTCGGTATTAAAGTCACCTGAAAGCCAGGTGAAATAGAGCCAGTTTCTCATTTGCCATTCCATATCACTCCATTCTGGTTCCCGCTTGAACATCCATAAACCACGAGTGTTATAGCTACACTGAATGGCCATCACATCGCCGACTGAGCCGTCGTGAATCTGTTTAAATGTTTCCCGCATTCCCTGATGGTAACGCCAGCAGAGTCCTGAAACGATGGAGAGATTTTTTTCTTTGGCCAGTTTACAGGTTTCCAGAATGGAACGAACACCTGGAGCATCAACGGCTACTGGTTTTTCAGCGAATACATGCTTGCCTGCTTCGATGGCGGCCCGCAGTTGCATCGGACGAAAGTGAGGAGGTGTGGTCAAGAGGACGACATCTACAGAGTCGATGACCTTCTGATAGGCATCAAAGCCAATGAATTTATGGTCGGCATCAACTTGCACCTGTTCGGCAACAGGGTTCTTTTTCAAGTTTTTGTAGCTCGATTCGAGATGATCGTAAAATGTATCACCCATCGCTACCAGCTTGGCATTGGGGTCAGCAGCCAGGGCTTGCGCAGCAGCTCCAGTTCCTCGCCCACCACAACCAACCAGGCCAACACGAAGCGTATCTGTTCCACCTGCAAACAGACTGGATTGCAGTGCAGCCGACGGGGGCGTACTCGCAAAAGCGGTACCAGAAAAAGTAGAGGCAGCAGCCACTGCCACCGATCCCGTTTTGATGAATTCACGACGTGTTGTTGAAGGAGAAGTCTGCGATGGTTTGGTATTCATGAAATGATCCTGAAGTTAATTAGTTTCATTGAAAAATCGAACCCTTAGGATACCATAGTCGAGAGACCATTTTCGAGGCAAAAAAGGGATCGGAAAGCAGGTTTTTGGAACGAATTCTGAACCAGTGGTCAGGTCCAATGACTATTCAGTCGACAAGTTCTGTGAGAGCGCATCAATATGCAAACGTCCAAATCGTTGTAAACTGGCGGCTCCCAGATTAACGTAATGCTGCCAGTTTGCCTTTAATCGTTCTTGCTGTTGATCGGTGAGTACCTTGATCTGCCGCGCAGGACAGCCTGCCCATAGTGTATTGGGGGGGACATGAATTCCTTCTCGGACCAGAGCACCCGCAGCTATCAAAGCGCCTTTGCCGATCACGCAACGACTGAGAACGGTGGCACCGATGGCGATCATGGCGTCATCTTCCACGATCGAACCATGTACAATTGCAGAATGTCCCAGGGTCACTCGATTTCCAAGAATGCAGGGATGTTCGTAATCTGTATGTAGAATGGATCCATCCTGCACGTTGGTCTCTTCACCGACCTCAATGTATTCTAAATCACCTCGCAATACGCACTGATGCCAGACGGAACTGTGGGCTTTAAGCCGCACTCTGCCTGTAACGATGGCATCTGATGTGACCCAGGCGGTGGGATCGATGATAGGCTGACAATGCAGGGCCTCCCAGTCGCAGTCTATATCCGGGTAAGGTAATTCCGGGGCGGCTGGTACGGAAGATGTAATGAGGGGCCAGTCCGGTGAAGAATGTTCTTTATCCATTTGATTTGACCTCTTGTTGATTCACGTCCGGTGTGGATGTTTCAATTGTTGTACTATTCGGAATGGTCGGTCTCTTTTTTTCCATGAGAAAGAGACCGCCAATGGTGAGTGCCGTACCACTTAATAACCAGACCGTTAACTCTTCACCAAAACAGAGCACACCGGCAAAGGCGGCCATCGCAGTTTGGGAAGCATTCAATAAATTCACACGTGTGACAGTCAGATACTTCATTGCAGCACCGATAGAGAAAAATGCGACGGCATTCATGAGACCTGCCACCAACATGACCAGATACTGCCAGGCGGTCGTTTCCCATAAAATTGAAAAACCAAGTCGATAGAAGGCTGTGCCTGTGAGGCATACTAAACCTGTCGTGCTGATCAAAACTAAAGTGGCTGAAATCGAAAGTTTCTCGCGGACAGAACCGCGGATCACTGCGCCGCCGACACCGTATGCACAGCCGGCAAAACAGGCCACGAAGATGGTGAGAGCGACAGTCGCCATCGAGTTGGTATGGTGCTCCATATGCTCGTAAACCGATTCTTCTGCCTGGTGGGCTCCCAGACTTAATAATACGATCGCAGCTGTTAAAACGACCATGGAAGCAAACATGCGTGACGTAATCGCTTCACTCAGAAAAATTCGTCCCAGTAAGGCACCTGTCGTCAGAAGCGTTGCGAAGCAGAGCGGCACGCTTAATGCCAGACCACCCAGGCTAAGCGACCATTGAAACATGACATTACCACCAAACTGCATTACCAGCCCGGTGAGGATAAACGGCATGATCAACCGCCGGGGAGGTAAAGATGGCAGGCCTTTTGAACCGCGATAGGCTACCAGAACCCAACCAACGACGGTTGCCGGTATCGATTTCAATGCAGAAATCCAAATGGCCCAATCCACGTTGTTATCGGTGGCAGCCTCACGCAGTGCAATATTGGCGGCTGTATAGGCCAAAGCTGAGATCAACCCAAAAATGGTCCCCCGTGCTGCAGGAGAGAGACCAGGGTGGTGCGGGCTTTCCGAGTTTTCAGTTGAGGAGAGAGTAGGAGTGTTATTTGGTGAAGTCACGTTACTCGTCTTCACCCTCTTGCTCCAGACGTTGCAACTCGATCATGTGTGGGTCCAGTTCCTCAATGATTGCATAACGTCCTTCAGACCAGCGGAAAAAATCCACATCGCGACATTTTTTGCTGCAAAACGGAAACGCAGACTGGGCGTCATTTGCTTTTGCTGTGACGACCTTTCGACAAATAGGGCATGTTTGAGGCTGAATCATCGAACTCTCAGACGAAAAGAGGAGCATTTGAAAAGTCTGATGCTTTTATAGATCAATTCAGGCAGAATTTCAAAGGTAATCAGGAATCAGACGAGGAACTCTTTTTAGATGAGTCTGTGTTGTCACTTTTGGGCTTTGAACTTTCCGATTGTGCTTTACTGTCTGCCTCCGCCGCTTTTTTATAAGAGCTGCTACGGTAATCGGTTTGGTAAAATCCAGACCCTTTAAAGATGATTCCGGCACCGGCGCCGATCACTCGTTTGGCTTTGAGTTTGCCGCAAGCAGGGCATTTTCTAAGCGGTTTGGCTTTAATGGATTGAAACTCTTCCCATTTATTATCGCACTGGGAACATTCATAATCGTATGTTGGCATCGTTCATCTTCTCACAAAAAAGACAATGAGAAACTAATCAACTCTCTGCAGGGCCGGAAGAAACAATCACTTTCGTGGGGCGAACGACTCTGTCATTGAGAATAAAGCCCTGTTCGAGTTCATGTGTGATAGTCATGGCAGGATGTTCATCTGAAGGTAACTGCTGGAGCGCTTCATGTAAATTAGGGTCAAATGGTTTTCCCAAAGCATCAATCGACTTGACATTATGCTTCTGGAATACATCCAGGATTTGTTTCGCCACCATTTCCACACCTTGTTTGAGATCATTAACCTGCTCCGCATTTTCTGCGGCGTCGCTGGCTCGTTTCAGATTGTCCAAAGCTGGTAACAAATCTTGAATGAAGGGAGCGGCGGCGTAGAGCTGCAATTGTTCCAGCTCTCTGTGATAGCGTTTACGAGTATTATCTAATTCCGCCTGTGATCGAAGAAAACGATCCTGGGCTTCATCACGTTCAGAAATCGCTGTCTGTAGTTGTTCTTCCATGGAAGGTGACTCATCAGTTACTTCATTTTCTTTAACCGGATCGTTTTCCGCTTGGTTTTGAATTTCTTCGGGCTGTTCCATGTCTGCCATTCTTCCAACCTGTCGCACTTCTTTTAAACAGTTTGTATATGAGAGAAACAAAAGGGATCATTTATTACAAACACACTTTGATCATTGTTAATCGGAGTGTGTAAAGTATTCTTTTAATTTGTCAAGAAACGAATTTCGATTGGGGCTGCGGTGTAAAGAAACTTCTGCATGTTCAACTTCTGCTAACTCTCGCAGTAATTCTTCTTCACGTTCTGAAATTTTCTTCGGTACATCAATCTGGATGATGACATGCAGGTCCCCTTTGCGACCACCACCGTGTGGATTTGGCATTCCCAGACCTTTCAGGCGGAAGATTTCACCAGGTTGAGTTCCTGATGGAACTTTTAGTTCGTGTCGTCCTTCCAATGTCGGGATTTCGATCTCTGCACCCAGGGCGGCCTGAGTGTATGTGATAGGAACATGACAACTGAGCTCCTGCTCCTGACGTCGGAACAAAGGGTGCTCATCGACACTAATCACAACATATAGATCTCCCCGTGGCCCTCCGTTTAAACCTGGATTTCCTTCGCCTCTCAGACAAAGCTGCATCCCATTGTCGATACCCGCTGGTACTTTGATGTCCAAAGCAGCGTCGTTGGTAACCCGCCCTTCTCCACGGCAGTCAGTACATTTATCCGAAATGACTTTGCCTGCACCTTGGCAGCGCGGGCATGTTGTCTGAACCCGGAAAAATCCTTGAGATTGCACCACCTGTCCTGCCCCGCCGCAGTAATCGCAGTCATCAGGTTCTGTACCCGGTTTTGCACCCGAGCCGTGACAGGTTTCACAAGTTTCCTTACGCGATATATTAATTTCCCGTTCACAGCCAGAAGCAGCATCCAAAAGATCAATCTGGAGACTCGTACGCAGGCTTTCTCCCTGTTGCGGGCGATTGCCTCTGCCCCGTTGAGAGGAGCCTTTAAACCCGAAGCCTTCAAAAAGATCTCCAAATGCACTGAAGATATCTGAGACATCATGGAATTGACTACCACTTGCCCCTGCACCAAAATCGGCATGCCCATATCGGTCGTAGTGAGCGCGCTTATTGTCATCATTCAGGACTTCAAAGGCTTCTGCAGCTTCTTTGAAACGTTTGATCGCTTCTTCGTCACCCGGGTTTCGGTCCGGATGATTTGCCAGCGCCAGTTTCTTGTATGCCCTCTTGATTTCAACGCTGGTCTCTTCGCGCGATACACCGAGAATTTCATAATAATCGCGTTTCGATGCCATTGATCACAACTCGTCTTTAAAGGTTTTGAAATTTACCATTCCAGCGCTGGTGAAATTTCTGATTTCAGCTGTTCCATTAGAACTGAAAAAACGGGCCACCATTTTACGGCGGCCCGTCTGATATCATATAAATTATACCGAATTTCAATGAGGCGAATTTCAGTAAAATTCAGAAATTATCGAACACTTCCTTCGACATCAGCCAGTTTACCACCTTCAGTACCGTCACTGTTTGTGACAAGAACCTGCGTGGTTAACATCAGGCCTGCGATAGAGGCGGCGTTCTTCAAGGCATTTTTTACGACCTTGGCAGGATCAATAATTCCCGCTTTGAACATGTCAACGTACTCTCCAGTATTGGCATTATAGCCTTTGGAACCGGAAAGTTGTTTCACTTCATCAGCGACCACAGCACCGTCAGTTCCACAGTTTTCTGCAATTTGACGAATCGGACCTTCTAAAGCACGAGCGACAATACTGATGCCAATCTTTTCGTCACTGTTTTTGCCTTTGACCTGTTCAACAGCTTCAATAGCTCTGAGAAGTGCGACTCCACCACCGGGAAGAATTCCTTCTTCGACAGCAGCACGAGTTGCGTGTAAAGCATCTTCCATGCGGGCTTTCGTTTGCTTCATTTCTGTTTCGGTTGCTGCACCCACAGAAATAATCGCCACGCCGCCAGTCAATTTGGCGAGCCGTTCCTGGAATTTTTCGCGATCGTATTCGCTCTCCGTTTTTTCCAGTTGTCCGCGGATCTGTGCAACACGTGCCTGCAGGGCTTCGGTTTCTCCGGCACCTTCGATCAGGGTGCAGGAATCTTTGGTGATTTCAATCTGCTTGGCCTGACCGAGCTGGCTCAATTCAACCGATTCCAGCTTGATGCCCAGATCTTCAGAAATGACTGTACCACCAGTCAGCACGGCAATGTCGGCTAACATGGATTTACGACGATCACCAAAACCAGGAGCTTTCACAGCAGCGACATTCAGTACGCCTCGTAATTTATTGACGACCAAAGCAGTTAAAGGCTCGCCTTCAACATCCTCAGCAATAATCAATAAAGGTTTACCGGTCTGCGACACTTTTTCCAGCAGTGGTACCAGATCCCGCAAAGCGGAAATCTTTGACTCATGAATCAGAATGTAGCAATCCTCAAGAATGCACTTCATGCCTTCGGTGTCGGTTACAAAATAAGGGGAAATGTATCCCTTATCGAACTGCATCCCATCAGCAAAGCTCAGGGTCGTTTCATTCCCTTTGCCTTCTTCAACGGTAATCACTCCATCACGACCCACTTTTTCGACGGCATCGGCAATTAAATCACCGATGACAGAATCGTTGTTTGCCGAGATCGCACCGACCTGGGCAATTTCCGATTTTGCTGTGACAGGTTTTGCGAGATCTTCAATGGCCGCCACGGCTGCATCGACAGCTTTGTCGATTCCACGGCGAACAATCATCGGATTGGCTCCCAATGATAATCCTCGTAAACCTTCCTGATAGATTGAGCGAGCTAAAACGGTGGCAGTTGTTGTGCCATCACCGGCCACGTCGCTGGTTTTGGAAGCAACTTCGTTAACCAGCTTTACGCCCATGTTTTCAAAAGGATCTTCAACATCAACTTCCTTACTGACTGTAACACCGTCTTTGGTTACCAATGGGTTTCCAAAGCTTTTGTCGATGATCACGTTGCGCCCTGTGGGACCCATTGTGATTGCTACAGCTTTGCTGATGGTTTGCACGCCTTTTTGAAGCTTGGCACGTGCGAAATCTTCAAATAATAGTTGCTTTGCCACGCTTATAAACTCCTCTGTTTAACAGGAACGAAAAATTGATCGGATTTCTCCGTTCACCCCTGCGTGATTATGTTGTTTGGATTGGATTCTTCAGGTAGACAGACATTCAAACGCAGTTAACGATTGAAAAGTCTGTCTGATGCTCCGATAACAATTCAATTTTTATTTGATGATTTTGGCAAGAATATCACTCTCGCGTAAAATCTTTACTTCTTTGCCACTGACTTCAATATCTGTTCCGCCATATTTACCGTAGAGAACTTCGTCTCCGACTTCGACGGCAACCGGGCAACGTTCGCCGCTTTCCAGAAGTCGTCCAGGTCCGACAGCGACAACAGTGCCGCTCTGGGGTTTTTCCTGAGCAGCGTCAGGAAGAACAATACCACCGGCGGTTGTTTCTTCGGCAATATTGGGTTCAATAACGATACGGTCATCAAGGGGATTCAGTTCCATTGTGTTAACTCCCGATTATTCCAGTTAGTCTTGTTGTATATGTGAATCCAGGATCAGTTCCCGGAAAAAAACGATGTTGATTGTTACAAAGCAAAGTGAGTCAGGGCTTCGTGGTCATCCCGGATAGGATGCCCGGTATCACTAGAAGCCACCCATTCCAGGCATGCCACCCATGCCCGGCATACCGCCACCCATTCCAGGCATGCCACCACCCATTCCGGGCATACCTCCCATGCCACCCATGCCACCCATGTCGTGGTGGTCGTCATGATGGTGATCGTCTTCTTCATCCTTAGGTTCTTCGACGACGATGGAATCCGTTGTCATGAGCAAAGTGGCAACACTGGCTGCATTCTGCAAAGAAGAGCGTACAACTTTAGCGGGATCAACCACACCAAAATCGAACATATCGCCATAACGATCATTCAAAGCATCGTAGCCATAAGAATTGCTTTTGTCTTTTTTGACACGGTTGGAAACGACAGAGCCATCGAGACCTGCATTTTCTGCAATGGCCCGCAAAGGCATTTCAAGAACTTTTTGAACTAACGAAACGCCCAGTTTCTGATCGCCAGACAATTTTAAACTATCGAGCGATTTTGCGGATCGTAAAAGTGCAATTCCACCGCCTGGGACGATTCCTTCTTCAATGGCAGCACGAGTTGCAGAAAGTGCGTCATCGATCAGGTCTTTTCGTTCCTTCATTTCAGTTTCAGTAGCAGCACCCACATTAATCTGTGCTACACCGCCGGCTAATTTTGCCAGACGTTCCTGCAGTTTTTCACGATCATATTCGCTATCTGTCACTTCGATTTCTGCACGAATCTGTTCAGCACGACCGTTCACAGCGGCTTTGTTTCCACCACCACTGACGATCGTGGTATTATCAGTACTGATATGAACCTTCTTGGCTTGACCAAGATCTTTCAATTCAATGGTTTCGAGTTTAATTCCCAGGTCTTTGAAAATCGCTTTTCCGCCAGTCAATACGGCAATGTCTTCCAGCATTGCCTTGCGGCGATCACCATAACCGGGGGCCTTGACAGCACAGACTTTAATAATGCCTCTCAGCTTGTTAACAACTAATGTTGCCAGCGCTTCGCCTTCAATGTCTTCGGCAATGATCAAAAGCGGAGAACCATCTTTGGAAACCTGTTCCAGTAGTGGAACCAGTACTTGAGCAGAGCTGATTTTTTCTTCGTAAATCAGAACACGAACTCGTTCGAAGTCACAGGTTTGATGGTCTTCATCAGTAACAAAGTGAGGAGAAAGGAATCCTCGCTCAAACTGCATCCCTTCAACAAGATCAACTTCTGTTGAAACTCCACGTCCTTCTTCCACGGTGATCACACCATCGGCTCCGACTTTCATCAGGGCATCTGCCAGAATTTTTCCAACTTGTGGATCATTGTTTCCAGCAATGGTGGCTACCGTTTCGATTGCTTTTTTATCTTTCCCTTTTACTTCTTTGGAGATTTTTCCAATCTGTTCGACAACTGCATCAACGGCTTTTTGAACGCCTCGACTCAGTGCCATCGGATCTGCTCCCGAAGCAATGTACTTCAATCCTTCCCGATAGATGGCTTCTGCCAGAACGGTTGCTGTTGTGGTACCATCACCGGCAACATCATTCGTTTTGGAGGCAGCCTCTTTTACTAACTGGACGCCCATGTTTTCAAATGGGTCTTCCAAGTCGATGTCTTCTGCTACGGTGACACCATCTTTGGTTACCTTGGGGGTTCCCCAGCCTTTGTCCAAGACAGCGTTTCGTCCTCGCGGCCCAAGCGTACTGCTTACTGCGCGCGATAATTTCTCAACGCCTGCCAGTAAACTCTTCCGGGCCTCTTCGTCAAAGCTTAAAAGTTTTGCCACAGTCTCTCCTCAACCAGCAATAATGGCCAATAAATTTGTCCATGACCACGATGATATCTCACACGATTAACTCTATCTGCAAATCAAATGCGGGTCGGCGTGTGAGTACGTTAGGTGTTATACAACAAAGTTGGCAGGGTCATACCTGTACCCCGACCATCACAGCCTCTAAAAGCAATCATCATGCCAATTGAAATCACAGTCTGTAAGAGACAGATATATAATGATTTATGAAATCTTCTTCTTTCAGATTGTGATATGGGACTGCCAAGTTGGCAGCGACTCATCTGAAAGAAATCTCTGACCGGTTTTGGTCTCTGCCCTATGTTGGACAGGGATCAATTCTCTGAGTTGGCGCGCGAGATGATCGTACGGTTTATTGAACTGAAAGTCGTCGATGAGAATGGGAGCCATGATTTCACACGTCAAAGATTACTAAGATTACACAGTTCAGAAACGGAAATCCCGTGCTTAATTGAAAGGCAGGTCCAGATATTGTTGCCCGAATAACCCGCAATAGAAAGCGAAGCCAATGCCGAATCTTCTCCAGATTAATATATTATGTGAAGCCATAAGATACTGAAATTAAACATGATAAGAGCATAGTACCTTTCCGGAAACAGTATTGAGGCACACTCTTTGCTTTGTGAGCTTTCACCAAAAAGTGCTCAACTTATTGAATGGTGATTAGGGGTCTTTATCAGATTAGTTAGATCTGGAAGCAACAAGTAAAACATCGAGTGATTTAGACTCCGGGAAAGGTTTGTATCAAAAATGAACTGGAAACATGCGCTCACAGGATTAACGGCTACTATGGTCGTTTTATTAGCGTTCTCACAACCGACTTTGGCTTTTGACGAGGCGGAAACCGCAGAGAAGCCGGCAGCCGAAGCGACTGAAGAAGCATCTGCAGCAGAGGAAGAAGCTCCTCAACTTTCATTGTCTGAACTATATTATGCACTCGATAACAGTATGTTATTTCTATGTGCAGTTCTCGTGCTGTTTATGCAGTCCGGTTTTGCAATGGTTGAGTCAGGATTTAACTCTTCCAAGAATACAATCAATATTCTCTTCAAGAATCTCATGGATGTTTGTGCTGGCGTTTTAATCTATTATACGGTCGGATATGGATTGATGTATCCCGGTGATAGTGGTAATGGATACTTTGGCTTCGCCCAGTTTGGGATTGGTGAGGCAGGAGATCCCGGTCCCGGAGTTTTACATCCCCAAGTCGACTTTTTATTCCAGGTCGCCTTTGCAGCGACAGCCGCTACGATTGTTTCCGGAGCCGTCGCCGGGCGTATGAAGTTCAGCTCTTATCTGATCTATAGTATTGTATTGACAGGGATTATTTACCCGATTAGTGGATACTGGAAATGGGGCGGCGGTTGGTTAGACGCAATGGGCTTCTATGATTTTGCTGGTTCCATTGTTGTTCACGCCGTAGGTGGATTTGCAGGTCTGGCGGGTGCCATTGTATTAGGACCAAGAATTGGACGATTCAAAGCTGGAAAATCAGCTCCTATTCCCGGGCATAATATCGCACAGGCTACTCTTGGAGTATTCATTCTCTGGGTAGGCTGGTACGGGTTTAACCCTGGTAGTCAATTGGCATTCGGTGGAACAGACAATACGAATGCTGTGATGTTAATTGCGACAAATACCACTCTAGCCGCTGCTACCGGCGGTGTGGCAGCCATGATTCTGGGCTGGCTCATGTATGGAAAACCAGATATTTCGATGGCTTTGAATGGTGTGCTGGCAGGATTAGTGGGGATCACTGCCAACTGTGACAGCGTGACTAATATCGAAGCAATCGCCATTGGTGGTATTGCAGGACTACTTGTTGTGTTTGGAATTCTTGCCTTGGAAAAACTGAAAATCGACGATCCCGTCGGTGCTTTCCCCGTGCATGGTCTTTGCGGCATCTGGGGTGGAGTTGCCACCGGCATCTTTGGTGACTATAACCTGGGAGTCCAGATTCTGGGTTCTGTTGTGATTCCTGTTTACGCTTTTGTAACCATGTTTGCCCTCTTCTCAATCTTGAAAGTGATTAAACAACTCCGAGTTTCCGAAGAAGACGAATTGAAGGGTCTGGACCTTTCCGAACATGGTATGCAGGCTTATCACTGAGCCTTAGTTTCTGAAAAGTGATATTTGAAAACACTGGTACTTTGCAGGAGGTACTTAAAGTGTGACTGACTGATGGCTCGAGAAATGAATTCTCTTGCCATCAGTTTTTTTATGCGCCGTGATAAGCAACAGTTTCTTGATTCAGAAGAAATCACAAGATTTCCTTGAGAACTACGAGTGGTTTACTTAATGTGAAGATAATAGATAATCAGGCAGCAACAATCTTTACAAGAAATCCATTCACTCGTATCCAACTCCGGGAGATGTAGATGACAAAATATGTTTTGGCCCTCGATCAGGGAACGACGTCCAGCCGATCCATTTTGTTTAACCATCAGGGGCAGATCGAAGCAACCGCGCAGCAAGAGTTCGAACAGATTTTTCCCTCTCCGGGACTGGTTGAGCATAATCCGGATGCCATCTGGGATTCCCAGTTAGCAACAGCTCAAAAAGTGATCCAGCAGTCAGGTACCGAGCCTGCAGACATTGCCGCCATTGGAATCACAAATCAGCGTGAAACGATTGTGCTCTGGGATCGTGAGACGGGAAAGCCGGTTTCGAATGCCATCGTCTGGCAAAGCCGATTAACGGCTGGACGCTGCGATCAACTCAAAGCGGAGGGTTATGAAACATTATTCCGTGAGAAAACCGGTCTGGTCCTCGATGCGTACTTTTCCGGCAGCAAAATTGAGTATCTGTTGAATGAAATTGAGGGTCTGAGAAGTCAGGCCCAGGCTGGCAAGATTCTAGTGGGAACGATCGACACTTTTTTAATCTGGCGATTGACTGGTGGGAAAGTGCATGTCACCGATCCGAGTAATGCGTGCAGGACTTTGCTCTACAATATTCATACTCATGACTGGGATGACGAATTGTTAGCGGTATTCGACATTCCCCGTTGTATGTTGCCGGAAGTGAAAGATTCGAGTGAAGTGTATGGAGAGACGGCACCCGAGTTGTTTGGGGCACCGATTAAAATTGCAGGAATCGCCGGTGATCAGCAGGCGGCGACTTTTGGTCAGGGGTGTTTTGAATCGGGCGCAGCCAAGAATACTTATGGCACTGGTTGTTTCATGTTAATGAATACAGGCGCAGAGCCAGTCCCTTCCAGTAATGGACTGTTAACCACGATTGGGTGGCGCATTAATGGAAAAGTCACTTATTGTCTGGAAGGATCTGTTTTTATTGCAGGAGCTGCAATCCAGTGGTTACGCGATGGATTACAAATCATCAAGTCAGCACCTGAAGTCGAAGAACTCGCAGCGCAAGTCGAGGATTCAGGCGATGTGTTCTTTGTGCCCGCATTTGTCGGATTGGGGGCACCTTACTGGAATCAAAACGCCCGCGGCACTCTCATCGGCTTGACCCGGGGGTCGACAAAGGAGCATATTGCCCGCGCTGTTCTGGAATCATTGGCATATCAAAGCTGTGATGTTTTGCACGCGATGGAACAGGATTCTGGGATTCAGCTCAAAACTCTGAAGGTGGATGGCGGCGCTGCTGCCAACAATTTGTTAATGCAGTTTCAGGCAGACATGTTAGATGTTCCGGTTCAAAGGCCCGTTGTTCATGAAACGACGGCTTTGGGAGCCGCCTATCTGGCGGGTCTGGCAGTCGGGTTTTGGCAGGATCAGGAGGAAGTCACCCAAAACTGGGCACTTGATGCGGAATATCATTCAGCGATGGAGTCAACAAAACGCGATCACTTGTATCAGCGCTGGCAGAAAGCAGTCGAACGATCCAGGGATTGGGCTTAGTCTTACATCTCAGGCCGAGGTTTCAATTCGGACTCCCTCTGGTTCTTCTGCCTTTGTGAGAAGAGAGCGGATTACACTGTCAGAGTAGAATCACCTGCAACTTTGATTAAGTATTGCTGGTAGGGAGTCGTGCCAGATCTTGATCCGTACCGATAATTAATAAGATGTCCGATTCCTGAATCTGATAATCCGGATGTGGAACGCAATCGGTCGTATAAATCTTGTCCGTTGCTTTTTCTACTTCTTCGGAATTTCGTTTTCGGATGGCGACGACGTTAACCGAGTATTTAGAGCGAAGACTCAGTTCGGTCAGATTTTTTCCCACAAATTCATGCGGTACTAAAAGCTCAATCATCGTATACCCATCACCCACCTGCAGATAATCTTCCAGATGGGGGTTCGCCAGCAATCGCGCGAGGTGTGCTCCCGCCTGCACTTCAGGTTGAATCACATCTGTGGCACCAATTTGCATGAAAATTTCAGCATGAAACTTTGACTGAGCACGGCAGATGATTTTGGGGACGCCCAGTTTTTTGACAATCACTGTCGTTAATAAGGCTGCTTCGAAGTTCTCACCAATCGAGATGACACAGGCATCTACTTTGTCAATTTCCTGACTCTTGAGTGCCATTTCATCTGTGGAATTCAGACGGACGGCAATGGCGACGTCATCTTTGACTACGTTGACCAGCTTGTCAGAATTATCAATCGCAATGACTTCTACTTTGCTGGCTCCCAGACTCTTGGCCAGTTCTGTTCCAAATCGTCCTAGCCCGATGATTGCTACTTTTATCACTGGATCGTTTCTCCCACAGATGATGAAATGGTCTTAAGTATTGCTGTATCTTTCATTTTCTTAGATCATATTTTAACCTAAGTGGATGCTTTCTTCCGGGTATCTATAATTATAGGAAGGGCCGCGATTAGAGAGTGCAATCATAACCGTAAGTGGTCCTACTCTTCCAATGAGCATGGTAATCATGATGACCCATTGCGAAGGAGCTGTTAACTCAGATGTGATCCCCGTGCTCACTCCCACTGTGGCGAAGGCACTAGTCGTTTCAAACAAATGATCCAGAAAAATGTCCTGTCTGTTTTCGAATAATACAACTAGCAGCGTAGAAGACATCAAGACCAGGATGCCGAGCGAGATAATGGTTAAAGAACGGTTGATCAAAGTGCTGGATATTGTGCGGCCCATAATTTCGACACGGTCTCTACCTTTGAGGAGCGACCAGACGGATAGTAGTGCCAGGGCAATGACAACCGTTTTGACACCTCCCCCCGTTGAACCGGGAGAGGCTCCGATAAACATGAGTAAAATGGCAAATAATTTCGACTGTGGTTGATAGGCCCCTAAGTCAACAGTATTAAAACCTGCTGTCCTGAATGTAACAGATTGGAACCAGGCCGAATTTAATAACTCCCAGGAAGAAACGTCTTTTTCCGGATGAATTGACTCAAGTAGATAGAGTCCAAGGGTGCCTCCGACCAGCAGAAAGATCGTTGACAGAAATACAAGGCGTGACGAAATCGTAAGCCTGACTTTTTGAGTAGGATGATTGAATAACGGTTTTCGCACCGTCATGTTTGAGAAATGGGTAATTCCATACAGCAAAAAATTATAATTTACTACGAATCCAAGACCACCAATGATGATTAAGGCCGGCATGACTATCGAGATTTGCCAATGATCTCCCATGCCCATTAAATTATTATTCATCAAACTGAAACCTGCGTTACAGTAGGCGCTGATCGAATGGAATAAACTGTGATAGATACGATCATGCCAGGGAAGTTCTGGCCAGAGGCCTGACAAAAAGAATGCACCGGTGAGTTCTGTAAAGATGGTGATTCCCAGAATCGCCAACAGCAAGCGTCTCACGCCTCCCCGTTGATGAGATTCCAGCATCTCACTGAATGTGACACTCTCACGGATTTGCATCGTCTTCGCAAAAGCGGCGGCAAAGAAAGCACCAAATGTCAAAATTCCTAACCCACCAATTTGAAACAGAAACATAATGATGGTCTGTCCGGTTCTGCTCCAGTAGGTCCCCGTGGGAACGACGATCAATCCTGTGACACAACTGGCACTGGTGGAAGTAAATAATGCGACTAGAAAAGGAGCCCCCTGGGTCGTTGTCGCAGCAGGATCTTGTGCACGTGCCGAGGGAAACATCAGCAAGATCGTTCCAATGGAAATTAAAACCACAAAGGAACCAACAACAATTAAGGCAGGATTCCAGCCGCGGGATGAAACGCGACGAATTAAAATAATCGTTTCATAGAGTCCTCGCAGGACGATACAGATTTCTGAGACATCTAGAATCAATTCCAGCCGACCAGGAGATTTGGGAATCAGGTCGTGAATGATCAGAATGACCAAAATGGCAAGCAACCATAAACCGGAAATTGTCAGATAGATCAGATTTTGCTTGAGAAATTCTTTTCGAGAGAGATTCCACACATAGCGGATTAGTAGACTCAATGTGAAGTAGAACATCGCGAGAACGATGGTGGCCCCTAATTCCCAATGCACGATGGTGGTAATCTTCAGCAAGCCATGTAGAATAACAGTGGAAATCAGTCCGATGATGATCGCAATGATCTCCAAACGCCGCAAGAGTCGGCATCTCTTTGGATGATGCGTTTGATAGTGAAGTCGGCTTGGAAGATGAGATAAAGTCATAAGTAGTTAAACTGTAACAAGATTTGAAATTATGAAAACCTGTTCAGACTCTGCTAGCACTATAATGCAATTGAAACAGTGAGAAAATGGTACGCGATTTTATTTCCGAAAGTTTGACGCATGATCCGATTCATGGATACATCCCCTTTACTTCAAAAACGGGGATTTCTGAAGGAGAAGTCTCTGAACAGGAAATCATAGACCATCCCTGGGTGCAGAGGCTAAGACACATTCATCAGCTACAGACTGCCTGGTGGGTCTTTCCTTCTGCAGAGCATATGCGGTTTCAGCATGTGCTTGGGGCAATGCATCTGTCATCGGTTGCCATTAATGCCTGGTATGATTCTCTGAACACCGCATGCAGAAACGTCCCTTCCTTACCTTATGTCGAGAGTCTGGTTAGGCTTGCCGCATTATTACATGACGTGGGCCATGGTCCGTTCGGGCATTTTTTTGATGATCATTATCTGGACCAATACGATCTGACACATGAAGACATTGGTGCTCACATTATTGAGCATCAACTGGGAGATTTGATTCGCGGAATTCGCAGAAATCCAAACGGTCGTCTGAACGCTCTGGAAGAGCTGGATCCCAAACAGATAGGCTGGCTGATTCGCAGACCCGCCGGCGATGCTGAAAGTGAGCAGGGCAATCCGGACTGGCTTTGTAAATTGCGGGCCATGTTCAGCGGGATTTATACGGTCGACAATATGGATTTTGTTCTACGAGATGCTTATATGTCAGGTTATAACATCCGGGCTGTCGATGTTTCCCGATTGATTCATTACAGTTTTTTTACATCAGAGGGGCTCACAATTCATGGTCGGGGCTTACCGACATTAGTGAATTTTATTGAAACCCGCGCAAATTTGTTTCGCACAATTTATTATCACCGTACCGTTCGTGCTCTCGATCTGGCTCTGGAAGAGATCTTTCCGGATACAATGCAACATCTTTTTCAGGGAAATCCTCTTGAGAAACTGGGTGATTATCTCGGTTTGACCGAATCCTCTTTTCTGGTGGATGTCGGCAGGTTTCAGAAAAGTCCTGATGGGAACGTCCGGAAATTAGGAGAACGCTGGCAGGAAATACTTTCTCGTAATGTTGAATGGAAAATGGCCTGTGAAAGGTCGATCAATTTTCATTCTGGTTCCGCAGTTCATACGTCAATCTTTTCTGAACCAGATTTAATGGAAAAACGCGTGCGTTCTAAATTGCCAGACACTTTAAAGCAGATCCCACTTAAAATCGATATCGCCAGACATTATCATCGCCCCAGTGGAAGACTACCTGCCGGCGGTCAAAATTTTCTACTGGATCCGGGTACCGAACAGACCCAGGAACTCAATGATGATGAATTATTTCGCGCTTTGCCTGTCAGTTTTTTGATATTTCGAATTTATACACGGGATCATCTACATGATCTTGAGATGACAAATGCCCTGAACGCAGCTTTAGGTGAAGTCTCAGATTCGAAAACTAATATGTAAAACCCATCTAAACTCTTGTGCCCCATTCATGACGAGTTCTGTGTATGTTGGAGTCTACAGAAGATTGAACAGAAATAAGGATTATGACGTCTTCGCTGATGCGCAAGTTGCTCCCGGTTCTTGAGCCTTTTTCTTGAATTTTTCCTCTGAACAGGTGAGATAGAAGTCCTGTTATGTCGGTCGTGTCGACAGAGAAAATTCCGTGCGACTGGTTTTCGGGCAAGGTCGATAGTTTTTGTATGATCGACTTTGAACTAGAACAGATGATGGAAAATCCAGAATGGTGCCTTGTACTGAGCCATTACAGCCAGCTACAACTTCAGACCAAATCCCAAAATCCAGAGTTTGACGGATGGATTATCCGTCAGAATGATATCTCTGGAGTCGTGAAAGAGCGCCTGCCTCGTATTCACGGCAAACTCATAGCCTTCGATTTACTGAAATTTCAGATTTCTGGGCGGGACTCCGGAGTGTTCTATCAACTGACTCGCGAGGGAGAGAAAATGCTTCCCAAGCTGGAGAAGTTAATCAATAGCATAGGTGCTGAAGAAGGTCCCGAATCGGATCTTCCCTATGCTAAGTCGGCCTGAGGGATCATTTTGAGCCCCGAGAGTCAAGGATTTCACAGCCTCTCGCCAGAAAATCAAGATTCAAATGATCGTACTCTTGCGATATTCAATCTTACCGACGTAACACAAAAAAAGCCCCTATTGCACAAGGCAATGGGGGCCATTTCAGTTTTACCATAGCTCTTAGACTATCACACACTCGAAGTGTGTTATTGTCGGAAAGACAACACTATGCTTTTTTAGGAGCAGGTGCTGGAGCTTTCTTTGGAGGAGCTGGTGCGTTTTGTGCTTTTTTCTTAGGAGCTGCAGCAGCAGGTTTTTCTGGTGAGCAGCTTGAGCAAGGTGATGCTTCACAGCACTTTGGTGCGGCAGTGCAGCACTTGGGAGCTGGTGCACAGCAAGTTGGTGCTGGTTTGCAGCATACAGGAGCTGGAGCTGGCTTGCAGCAAGTTGTACGAACTGGCTTGCAGCAACGAACTCGAGCTGGCTTGCAGCAACGTGTACGAACTGGCTTGCAGCAACGTGTACGTACTGGCTTGCAGCAACGTGTACGAACTGGCTTGCAGCACTTAACGCGTTCTGGTTTGCAGCAGCGGTTCAATAAACCAGCTTCTGCGTCGGATGAGCTGAATGATGCAGACAATAATGTCAGTGCAGCAATCATTGAGAGTGTGACAGCTTTTTGAATCATGGTGTACTCCTGAGATTCATTAAATAAAGTGGTTCCACTTCGCTGAAATTAAGCCACTTGAGCTTATCTTTCAACGATGTCCCTAAGCCTACGTACTTAGGGAAAAACAGGTCTGTTTTTCTAGCTTGGTAAGATTTGCCGGTTACGACAAATACGTTGTTTACAATACCAGAACGAATTACGTTGTCAAAGTAAAGGGAATACAAAAAAATAAGTTTCTCTAAAAATCCTCTATATCCTGAAGTGTTACGATTGGGATGGTTTTTCCGATGTTATTGAATCATGCTCAACTTTACATTTGATTAGGTATGTGAATTATGATTCTGCAATCATTTTGAATCAGAAATTCGAAAGAAAGGAAGTAAACAGAGTTCTGTTCGCGTATAGAAAATCAGGATAATTTTTCAGTAGTAAGTACTTTCAGCCAATATCCTTGCAACTGTCGGGGTCGCGGAGTAAAACCGGGTTCGTAGATGTAAAACTTTCCGAAACAACCATTTTCTTGTAGATCGTTGACTGACTTTGCCATTGAATAATTCTCCCATCAAACCCTCAGAAGATCAGCCCTTCTGGAAATGTGGTTCTTCATTCATTCCTTTAAAGCGGTTGCCGCTCCTGATGGGAATTTTGAATGTGACTCCCGACAGTTTTTCTGATGGAGGAGAAGCCTCTGATCTCGCTGCTGCTGTAAAAAAAGGATTGCAGTTAGAAGAGGATGGTGCTGACATTCTCGATGTGGGGGGAGAATCGACCCGTCCGGGAGCAGAGCCGGTTACGGTAGAAGAAGAACTGAAGAGAGTCATTCCCGTCATCAAAGCCTTATCAGCACAAATACAGATCCCCATTTCTATCGATACCACAAAGGCAGAGGTGGCTCGGCAGGCGCTCCAGGCCGGTGCAATCATCATCAATGATATTTCCGGGCTCACATTTGATCCTGAAATGATTTCGCTCGCCGCGTCAACAAAGGCCGGTGTGATTTGTATGCACATTCAGGGAACGCCGCAAACCATGCAGGACCATCCTGAATATCAGAATGTCGTTTCAGATCTGATGGTCTGGTTTAAGGATCGAATTCAAAAATTACTTGATTCCGGAGTTGATCGCGAGCAGATTGTGATTGATCCCGGCATCGGTTTTGGAAAAACAGCAGAGCACAATCTGGACATACTATCCCAGATTCAAGATCTGAAAGACTTGGGTTTTCCCGTGCTCATTGGGCATTCCCGCAAGCGTTTTTTATCTAAACTACTCAATCGTCCTGTGGAAGAACGCCTGGCAGGCACGATTGGCGTTTCCCTGGCTTTGGCTTGCCAATCGGTTGATATCCTGCGTCTGCATGATGTGGCTGCCAATCGGGATGCCTTGTCTGCCTGGGATGCCATTTCACAAAGAGTGACTTAAAGCACCCATATACTACAGCGATACAAAATTGTTACATAGAAGCCTTACTCTATTCTCACCTCGAGGAAACATCATGAAAAAGAGTGTCATTCATTTATCACCAGTCCTGATTTTATTCTGTCTCTATTCATTAACCAGTCTGGCAGCGGAAAAACAAAAGCACGATTTTGCCCGGTGGGAGAACACGATTTCCCGGTTCGAACAGCAGGATCGGGAGCAGGGAATTCAGGAAAAGGGAGTTCTGTTTGTCGGGAGTTCCAGTATTCGATTATGGGATTTGGAAAAATATTTCCCGAATCAACCAACAATCAATCGTGGCTTTGGTGGCTCGGAAATCGTCGATTCCACGCATTTTGCAGATCGCATCATTTTGAAGCACAAACCCAGGCAGATCTTTTTATATGCAGGTGATAATGATATTTCACGGAAACGAACAGCCGATGAAGTGGCCTCTGATTTTCAGAACTTTGTGAAAGTCGTCCATCAAACGCTTCCGGAAACACGCATTGTCTTCATCGCAATTAAACCCAGTCTCAGCCGCTGGAATCTTTCTGAGACCATGATAAAAGCTAATCAAAAGATCGCTGCACAATGTGCAAAAAATGCATTATTGGATTACGCCGATGTCTGGAAACCCATGTTGGGCACCGATGGCAAACCAAAGCCTGAACTATTCAAATCCGATGGCCTGCATTTGAATCACGAGGGCTATCTCATCTGGAAAAAAGCGGTTCAACCTTTTATAGAGCAAGGATCATCCAGGCGTTGATTAGATCGTTTTGATCAGCAATTCATGAGACTCGACAAAATCATTCAGTTCATCGCGACTGAAAATACCCGTTGTCGCACCAGAGGCACGCACACAACTGTGGCCCAGTGCGGAACCGAATTTGAGGCATTCTTCCGGGCTGACCCCCTCACGTAAACCGTGGATAAAACCTGCGACAAACGCATCACCGCTACCAGTGCCATCAACGAGATTTACAGGATAAACTTCAGATTGAATCGTACGATCATCATCCATCAAAATACTACCTTCCCCGCCGCAGGTAATAATTATGGTGTTCGCCCCTGCTGCTTTAAAAGCACGCGCCTGAGCGATCGGGTCAGATTCTCCCGTGATTAATTCTCCTTCGTCATTATTCGGCAGAAAGTAATCACTTAAAGGAAGAATCGGCTTGAGCATTTTCCAGTAGTCATCAGGCCGCGGCGTCACCACATCCAGAACCGTCGTCACACCAGCCGCCTTGGCAATGCGAAACATGGTTTCCACGTTTTCAGGTGATAATTCTTCAGAAAGGCAATATCCACCCAGATACAGAATTTGGCTGGACTGAATCTGTTCTTCCTTGACCGTTTCACCTGTAAAGAGAGAATTCGCGGCGACCGAATGAATAAAACGTCGGTCTTCTCCTTTGACATTAATCACAAAAGAACCACTGGTCGGCAATTCCTCTGATTTCATCAGGTAATCACAGTGGACTCCCGAATCGATCAGGCTCTCTTCGACATAACGACCAAATACATCCTGCCCCACAATGCCCGCGATAGCAACCTGCCGGTCGAGCCTCGCCAGATCGGCAGCCACGTTGGAAGCACAGCCACCGATGGTCAGCTCCATCTCATCGGTAAGAATGAGCTCTCCCGGTTTCGGCATATGATCAATGGCTTGGCAAACATGATCAGCAACGATGATACCCGCACATAAACAGTCATATTTGGGCTTGGGAGACGACATTGGATGCCCCTTTATGTCTCGACTAAATCTGACAGGCAATAGAGTGATTGATTAATATCAGAGAGTTAAGCTTGAGTTCAACACCTAACTGGAATGAAGATGCGCAGATTTTGTATTCTGCTCCGAGTCGACCGGTTTATGAGGAATGACAGTCGAAGTTTCGGAATCAACCGGGTGGGCAGCCGGTGTCTGCTTTTGAAAGTGCATAACCAGCCTGAGCATTATTGGATAAGTCACCAGAGCAAAAAACGTGGCTACAATTAAAGAGCCAATAATCAGAGGTGATCCCACTTCCAGCAGAAGTTGTTTCACGGTCTCCCACCATCCGCTGAAGCCTTCAAATTCAAGAATTTTGGCGAAATCAGCCTGAGTCATCGATCCACCAACGTAATACGTCCCGATTTTATAATCAAACCAATAGATGGGAACGATGGTCAGTGGGTTCGAGACATAAACGGTAATCAAAGATGCAATTTGATTAAATCGAAATAAAGGACGAGTCAGAAATGCAAAACAAATCACAATCAGCATTTGAATGCCCACTGTGGGAGTTAAGGCGATAAACATCCCGATTGCTGTACCCAGCGCTATGGAGTGTGCGCTGTCATCCAGCATTAAAATTGAACGCAGAAGAGTTCGGGGGCTGCTATTCCAGGCTAATTTTGAAGAAGATGACATACAGGCGATTCAAAAAGTAATATTGAGAGATCAATCTAGAAGCTTGTTCAAATCATTTTACCGACGATTTGGTTAATTATATCGACCAATTCAAGGTAAAATATCTCTCGTTTATGGAATTATTGGATTAAGACGGTCATGTTGTCTCAGACGACTATCTCGGTAGGTATGATTATAAGGAATGCAACCTGCTTGAAAGCCATAAATTCGTCTTTTTCTCCCAACAGGTTTCTATTCTAGTGATGGTATTTATCATTAGGCAACCGAAATTACCAGTCCGAGTCAGACCCGCTTAAAATACTTGAATTGCAGGTTATTTTATCTGTATCACATGAGTGAATATGATGTACACTTTGTAACAATCGTCTCATATTTATAGAGTCTTACTCATTCCATACCTGAAATATGGATGAAAGTAAGCTATGCTTTGTAAGAGAAATAAAAAAACTTCATTCTCAATAATTAGAATTGATCGATGTATTTCAGGAATTCCTGAAATAGTGTGCTTCTGGAAGTGAATCATGGTAGAAAACTTGGAAATTTTTGAGGTAGAGCTGACTGCACCCAATCTGATTGTGGTGCCCCAGGGTTCAACCTTGCAATTTCAATATAGCAATGTTCAGATCGAATCCAACAAAGTGTTGCGATTGTTAGATGCACCCGAGATCAAAAATGTGATTATTGATCTGAATCAGGTCGAATATCTCGATTCCATTCTGATCGGTGCCATTATTCGTCTGTTGCAACGCGCGAAGCAGGCAGGCGGTCAGGCGGTCTTCTGCCAAGCCTGTGAAAACATGCAGAACATTTTAAGCTGCATCAAAGTCGGAACGCTCTGGCCATTGTTCGATTCCCGGGAAGAGGCGATCGCAGCTTTGTCTGAAAAATCTTAATCATTCGATCTCTTTTCTGAAAATGAGTTGGGAATGCTGCCGTTTACTGCTGACGATTTAAAAGCAATTCAGACGGAAACATTCATCGAGCATCTCGACTATTTCGAAAGTCTCGCCTCCACAAATTCCTGGGCCCTGCACACACACTGCTCTCCCAAAAAAACAACGCCAGTACGCGGCGTCAATTTACCCGTTCTGGTACTCACCGGAAAACAGACTGCAGGTCGCGGTCGTGGTAATCATTCCTGGTGGTCTCCCGAAGGAACGTTGACATTTTCGCTCGTCGTCGATGTGGCACAGATACAAATTCCAATCGAACAGCAACCATTGATCGCACTGGCAACGGGGCTCGCCGTTTGCGAAACGCTCGAAAAACATCTTCCCGAAAATAAGCTGCAGCTGAAATGGCCCAACGATGTCTTTTTGCAGAACAAAAAAGTCTCAGGCATTCTTGTCGAAACCGCAGCCAGTGTACCCGGGCTCGTCGTCATCGGACTTGGCCTCAACCTGAATAACTCATTTCTCTCAGCCGTCGAAGACTTAAAGCAGACAGGCACTTCGCTCTACGAAACAACGGGCCAGAAATTTTCGATGACCACCACGCTCATCGATCTCATCAATGGAATCGAGAATCGGCTTTACGATGTCGCGGGAGAACAAAATCAATTCATGGAGACCTGGCGCAAATACTGCCTCCTGAGTGGTAAAACGATCCGCGTCAATACAGGCCGCGAGACGAAAACAGGACAATGCCTGGAAATAGACGATCACGGTTTTCTGATTCTGAAAACGGAAGCTGGTATCGAACGAATCATCAGTGGCACCATCGAACACTTTTAAACGAACTTCCCAGAACTATGACAAAACTACTCATCTACCCCGCGATCGACGCCCAACGCCTCTCCCGCATACAGGACGTTTCCGACCAGTTAACCATCGTGAACGCGCAAGATGTGACAGAAGCACTGGACGAAATCAAAGACGCAGACGCCTTCTTCGGTAAAATTACTCCCGAACTCCTGGCACCAGCAGAGAAACTGCAATGGATCCAGTCACCCACCGCAAGTCTCGAACATTATGTCTTTCCCGAACTGGTCGAGCACCCCGTTCAACTCACCAACATGCGCGGCCTGTTTTATGATGTCATCGCCGACCATGTCATGGGCTTCGTACTTTGCTTTGCCCGCAATCTGCACCGTTACATCAGACAGCAGGCCGATTCGAACTGGCAACCCATCGGCGGAAAAGCCGGCAAGCCCGACTTCGTCACAGGACCGGGACAAGTCAGTGAAGTCGATCGCAGTCATATGCATCTTTCCGATTGTTCGCTCGGCGTTGTCGGAGCCGGTTCCATCGGTGCAGAAATCTGTCGTCGCGCTGCAGCGTTTGGCATGCAGGTATACGCCGTCGATCCCATCGCAACAGAAATTCCCGGCGTCGTGGAGGAAGTCTGGAACGTCGACCGCCTGAACGACTTGTTAGCCTTGAGTGACTTCACCGTCATCGCAGCCCCACACACTCCCCAGACAGAAAAACTGTTTCGCACCGCACAATTCCAGCAAATGAAATCGTCGACATATCTCATCAACATCGGTCGCGGCGCCATTGTTGATCTCAATGATTTAACAACCGCACTACAAAACGGCGACATCGCGGGAGCCGCCCTGGACGTCTTCGAGATCGAACCGCTACCCCGCGAACATCCCCTCTGGGGCATGGAAAACGTGATCATCACGCCCCACATCGCCGCTGCTTCCACACGTGTTCCCGAACGACATCTCGAAACATTACTGGAAAACCTCCGCTGCTTCCTCACCAATAAACCTTTCATCACACTCGCCGATAAACAGAACTGGTTCTGAATTTTCAGCACTGTTAAACGTTCCACGTCAGCAGGTGTCTCCCGTTTGCTCCAGCTGGAATTTTCGATCACAAAAAAATAGGCTCAAAAAACCACTCTCAAATTTGTATCTTGACACCGTCATCGCTCTGCCTAAGCTCTGATTTATGCGTTATAAGCGTCGCGCGCGAGATGAGTGTTTTGCGCACTGCTTTTCGCGAACATTGAAGATCTCACTACTATAAAAGTCCCTCTGTTTTGAAAATCTTCACCTGAAAAATCGCCATCGGTTCTCAATGTCTCGTAACGTATCGACACGCTTCGGCGCGCGTTCAACGCATATCGGCCCACGTTCGGCAGACTTCGGTTACTGTTCGACGCGTTTCGAACACGGTTCGGCTTGACACCCCCACGCCCTTCAGCAAAATCAACCACAGTCAAAACACCGACACTTTGGGAAAGCCCGAATAAAATACGGCCCGAACGCAGCGAGCAGGAATCTGCTAGAGAAACCAATGAAATAAAAGCAAGTTGCAAAACAGAAACAACAACCATTTCGTGCCTTTCGTGATTTTCGTGGTAGAAAAAAGCCGAAAACAACGTCGGCCAACCAACCTACGAACTGAGATTCTACCCGATCGCCACAAACAGGCAGCAGATGAAAATTCATCACTGGTGACCAGAACGATGCATCATAAAAGAAATAGATAAACGCATCATCTTCCGTTATAGTGAAGCGACAGCAAAAACCCTTCGGAAGAGATTTAAAGTGTTTGGTCTCGTTGAATTGAGACCTGCCCCCTTTACTGGCAATCTAGCGTGAACGGGTAAGGCCCAAAAGTCTTTGGACAACAACGGAGTTTCCTGAGCTTTTTGATAATGGTACAAAAATTATTTATCACGTTGTTAAATGAGTAGCCCTATGTTTTTCAAGAAAAAACCTTACCATGTAAAAATGAGAGGAAGATCCAAGATTGTGTATTCAGAAGGATCTAAAAAAATGAATCTGGTTTCAGAAATGATGGTGGATGATGGGATTGTTATTTACACAGCTGGATTGGATAGATGGGATCCACCCGATGATAAAGTTCCCATTTCAGATAAAGAACAATCACGAATTCAAAAAAACATCTCTGAAGATTTTATGAGAGATCAAATTCCCGTGACGTGGGTTTAATAGAATCGGCAAAAAGAAAGACAACAATAACGGACTAATATGTTTGACAAAACATACGAAGTTGTTAACGATGAATAGCACTGCTGCTAAACTCGATAATGCGTTGTACAGCATTCGAATTCACGTTGAGGTCGCATTTTCTTTTTTTTATTCATTCTAATCGGGTTTTGCTCTGTCTTGGTAATGGATATTTCTAGGGATGAAATATAAAAGGGGGTATGTTATGACTCGGCACTTATTGGTCTTGATCTTCAGCACGCTCATTCTGGTTCCCTGTGCAACGCAAGCGAAGGAGCCGACACCCAAGAAAGCTGCCCAACCAAAATCCAATCAGGTGTACGTCAAGATCATCATGCCCACTGACCCGATGGATCACGATAAGGATCGACCCGTCGTCGAGTCTTGGATTGCTGAGGATCTCAAGAAACTCGGGCAGGCTAGGTTCACCGCCGTGACCGGGTGGGTGCCTCTGGAGCTTGACCCCTTTACTGGCACTCTCGTGCGCGACTCGGTGTGGAATGGTGGGGAACTGGTCGATATATGGTGTTGTCCCGTGGGCGCGGATATTCCTGAGCGGGCCGAGGGCCGCATCAAGGTACTCCTTAGCGGATGGGGACCCGGCGGTGCCCATGTGACCGTTTCACTGACGGATGAACCGGGTACCCGCGCGATTGCGGCAGTCGAACAGTTTAAGATGAAGCAAGGGATGCCCTACGTGGCCGTCCTCATCGGTCCACCGCCTGAAAAACCCGCCGCTCCGACCGACCGCAAGAAATAGCTTCCGCTTTCCGGCGACAGGCCGAACCATCGTATGCACCGGAGCGGTGGTGGCCAGCGGATTCAGAAATCAATGTCAACTCCCGCTGCCCGGTGATGCGGGTCGCTGAACTTAGAGTGATTTTGCGAAAACAAAATCACTGTGAATGTCGGGGTAATGCGTGTTACCTGGTCACTTTTTAATGCAGGTCAGTTTATTAAACTGGTTATGCTTAAATTTTATTTATAACATGAGTATTTAATGTTCAAATATGGTTTTACAGGTGGTTTCATAACGATGTTTTTGGGATTTATTTTATCATCCATATCACAACTGGGTGATTTGTTCACAGATATTTTATTGTTCGTTGGTCTGAATCCACGATGTGGTGCGCTAGAGGCACTTGCCGTTTTTATTATGGCATTCTTTATGATTGGTTTTTTCATTGGGGCAATTGTATTTTTGATAAAACGAAATAAACCGGTCTAACAGACACGATTCAAAATTTTGGCCGGTAAAATATTATTACCCAGTCTTTTCGGCACCATAATTGGTCGATTGTGTTTCGCTGATTTTCTTATATGGAAACTTCTCTTTGCCGTGATTTAGGAGTGTCGTTAACTCTTTCCTGACGAGTTGACGAATTGAGATATCCTCCTTTGCGGCATAACGACTTAGGGTCCACCATTCTTCAACATCCAATTCTATTTGAACCGGCAGCAGATTGCCAAACTCGTTGGCCCGGCTCCGGGTGGGATTTAAAGGGTTTGGTCTGAATGGTACTGTGAAGCGATAATGTCAAGGGGATCAAAGGTGCCAGAAACCGCTAAGCACAAATCTGTTCTCTTTTGTGACTCAGCAGTGATTTCGGAATCGGCGTTACTATCTATTCTCGTTCTTTCCTTTGTTTTGCGACGACGAAAACTACCGGACATCCTTACTTTAGTTGGATGAGTTTCTTAACAGGCCATTGATTCCTGAGCGAAGTATCGATCGCAAATAATGGCCACCAATATTTCTGGCTATGCCTGATGATTCTAAGTACAATTGCGGTTCGTTGCCCAACGTGTCATGAGCGACAATCCCGGACAACGCAAACTAACCAGCGACCACGTAATATCAGCCACCAACAAGTCATACTTTGCGTATGAAAACAGCAAAATCTTCCAGGAGAACTCACCTTGAAACGATTCCTGATCATCTTATTTTTCTCGGCGACTCTGGTGCATGCCGCCGATCCCCCTGTTCGTTGGGATTCCAAATTCAACGAGACCTATCAGAGTCAAGCGATAGGTGCCCCGGTATCGTTCCGCGTTCAGACCCCTCCAGAGGTCACTGGAATGAAGGCTTACCCTTTGGTCATCAACCTTAACGGCAAACTGCGTGTGGACCCGAGCGAAAAGTTTCCGTTTTTTCAGGCAACACCCACTTATAACCGTATCTGGGGCTACCGCGCGATGTCGACTTACGACGTGATGCAAGTCATCGCCCGCATGAAAAATAAGTATCCCATCGATGCCGATCGCGTTTACCTGGTCGGCTCTTCCGCGGGTGGGAGTGGCGCGATGCATCTTGCTTCCAGTTATCCAGATCAATTCGCCGCCATGATTCCCTTAGTGGCGGCAGGCAACAACTACCCGCTTGCCAATTTCAAAAACCTTCCCGTTGCGTTTCACCATGGAGACAGGGACTGGACGTCAGCAATCTGCAACGCACGAGTACAGACACAAAGAATGCAGAAACTGGGTTGCCCGGTGATCCTCAAGGAATACCCGGGGGTCGGTCATTCCGTCCCGGGATCGCATGTCCCGCTGATGACCTGGCTCTTCGATCAGAAGCGTATCTCGACTCCAAAGTCAATCACACACGACTGTGAAGCTCTGTCACTCGGCCGTTCCTACTGGTTGACCATTCGTGAGTTCGCCGATCCGCACCAGCGCGCATTCGTTGAGGCGACGATTAACGATGAGACAGTGATCATCCACCCGCAGAATATCGTCGCCTTTTCGTTGGCCCTCGATCAGTTACTCCACATCAAGACGGTGCAAATAGGTAAAACCCGCCTCGACGCGGCCGCGAACTTTAAATTCCAGGATGGCACTTGGCGATCCGTAAAGACGACATCAGAACCGACAACGCGCCCCTACGATGCGGGTGCTGCTGCGAACTTATATCAGGGTGAACCGCTACTCATCGTCTATGGAACCAAGGGTGATCGCACGAATCAACTTCGCGCTGCTGCTCGGGTACTTGCAAAATACGGGGGCCCCGATTTTGCGAAGATGCCCGGCATGTTTCCGGTCGTGGCTGATATTGATCTCACACGCGAGCAACAGTCGAATTCCAATCTGGTTCTAATTGGAACCCCGGCAGAAAACAGTATCAGCGCGGCGATCCTGCCCGCACTTCCGCTCAAGATTCAAAAGGACTCATTGATCGTCGACGGCAGATTAAATCTGCCCTTGCAGGATCAGGTTGTGAGCATGCTCTACCCCCATCCCAAATATCCGAAACGACTTGTCTATTTGCTCGCACCATTCACCGATGAGTCAGGGTTCGCTCGTTTTGCAGCGAATCCAGCGAAATTCCTCGCGGGACCCGATGGCTTTGATCGGATCAGTCAGGCAGACTTGCTTGTGCAAAATAGCAAGCATCAGATCGCGCGCCAGATGCAGTTTGGCAAAGATTGGAAATGGCTTCAATTTCCAGATGCCAAACAGCCGATTCCAGCCCGCTATGCAAATCGAAGGAACCTCGCCATCAACTACATGGAAATCATGAAAGCAAAATCCAGTGCCGACTTCGCGCTCTGGTGGGGTCCCGCGGATCAAGGCATGTGGGGAACGGACCTCAATGATCTGGAACGCTACAATCCCGAATTCTATACCCGAGCCGACTTCCGTACTCAGCAGCGTCTTTACGAGACCACGATCGGAAGTGTCTCCGGCGAAGAGCTCAAGGAAATCTGGAACCGCTGGGGAACGAATCAGGTGTTACAGAGCATTCCTGAAATGAAGCTGAACGCGATTGAGAATGCGAAACAATATCGTCTTCATATTCCCATGGATTTATATATCAAGCTTGGCCAGCGAAAGAAGAATCTAGGCAACCCCCAGGTGACCTTCCCCCGATGTTAGTACCAGCCTAAGTGAGAGAATCGGGGTTCATGGGGTCGGTGTTCTTCTGGAGTGAGGCCGTAGGCCGAACGGAAGAAGAACACCGCGCGGCAAATGCCGCAGGGGTTTGGTAATTC
>JAHZKX010000049.1 GCA_022600195.1 Planctomycetota bacterium | reverse complement strand
TCCCCCGCTGCTTCAGAAATCAGAACTCTCGACTACCAAGAGTTTGACTCATAAATCAGTAGGTGATCATCTGGGCGCTACGCTTTTAATACAATTTACCACTTCCCGGCAGGCGCTACGTTTTCTGGCCGGTGTTTACATAAACATCCTGATACTCCATAAAATTACATGAATGTATTTTAATTCAGAGGGAATCTGTCTGTTTTGCATAAAATAGATGAAATCACAAAGTTGATGATTCCAAAAAGAAACATACAATTCCTAGTGGCATATACCTTTGAAAAAGGGGGTGGTCAATTTATTGCCTGTGTGCAGAGGGAGGGAATTCTCTGGAATTAAAAGTATCAGGTTGCTGGGCGGGGAAATAGCGATTGTAGCGATAAAAAGCATCCCTGCTTTTGCGTATTTCCAGTAAAATTCAGACAAAAATACTCGTCAAACGTTTCTCTGTCAGGTGAGCCCTATGACATCAGCAGCCGGGATGTCTATAATATTAACGGTTACTTTTTTTAAAACAGGCGGGTCAATTCTCATTCCACATCACGCCTCATTACCACGAACACGGTGCCGATTTTATGGCTGACTGGCTGAAAATTCCGTCGAAACAAAAACGCCGTGAAGAGGATATTCCCGAACCGTATGAGATCGTTTGTGTTTGTGGAGTGAGCCTTTCCGGTTATCGACGAAAAAAGCCCTATCGTCATGCCTGCCAGCAGTGTGATGAAACATACTTCATTCTACCACGAAACAGTTATCCCCCTCCTAAAGCGCGAAAAAAGAAAAAGCAGCTACCAACACAGCAGCAGGTATCAGAATACATTTTGAATTCCTCTCTGGTAACGCGGTTTCTGGAAAAACGCGCACTGAAGAAGGCGTCTCGAGAACCGCGGGAAACGCAACCACAAACGGTGGCAACACCAAAAGTTTCGCCTTTTGAATTGCCTCCGCCACGCACCAGACTGATCACTCCCTTCCGAGGAATTCTGGCAGGCATCGCGCTGATTATTGGACTGACAGCATACGGAATCATTCATAGTCGTAAATTGGATCAGGCATCAGTCACACTGAAAGCAGCAATTCTCTCTGGCGAAGCACTTTTAAAAAAGAATGATCTGGTGGGCGCGGACGCCGCCTACCAGGAGGCATTTCAGGCACTCGAGATATTGGGACGCGATGATCCAACGGCAAACGAAATCCGCCAGACCTCGCGCGAACTCCAGGCCATCAACGCGCAGGCTGTCTCACCCGTGTTTGAAATCGCGGAAGAGGCCGTTTCGAATATTAAGCAAAACGATCTCGCAAGCTGGGAATCGCTATTTAATGTGCGGTATGCGGATACCTGGATGATTTTTGAGACCACGCTGATTCCGCTTCCCGTAAAAGAGGCAGAAGAGGACGCTCAAACACCCCGCTTTCGTCTCAATTTACCGATCATGCTTGATGAATATACGCTTTCTCTGGAACTGACTTCGCCGACATTCCTCACCTATCTTGAACAGCATCCCGGGCAGCCTCTCATCTTTGCTGCGCAGATCAAAAGTTTTCGGCAGGAACCGAACCAGCAAGGTGCTGGAACGATTCTGCTGAACGGTGAAACCGCATTTTTATGGTCACATCTGAAACTGTATGAACAGTTGGGAATTCAGTTTGATGAATTTCATGATCGCAAAAAAATTGAAGCCATGCTCAATCAGCAATCTCAATATCTGGGGGTGTCGAAATGAAAAAACAGATCCCTAAGTGGTTTTTTATGTGTCCGTTATTCTGCCTGATATTGTGTCAGACAGAAATGTTTGGCGCTGATCGAAGTATTGAGTACTTCATGAGTCAGCGCGATCAATGGAAAAGAGTAATCGGCGTCACGCAAACTCTGGAAGGACGTCTTTCCACGTTCAACTCCAAGTCGGTTCGTTTCCGAAACTGTCCGATCCCTTTTCATTTTGCTGGAAAGACTCCCAAATTAGATTCAACGGTTAAGAATGTGGAAGTTACCGGACAATTATCCCTGGAAAATGGGCGTATCATTTTTATGGTCAAATCTCTGCAAAAAAAACCAAGCGATAGGGAATATTTTGTGAGAGAGGAAACAAAAATAGACCGTGCTAAACCACGAGAGTGGTATGCCCTTGCAGACTGGGCCAAAAAACGGGCCGCATTCTATGATGATAAAGAACTGGCACAAAAAGCACTTGCCGCCTACAAAAATGGAATCGAGGCGGAATACCGCCAACTGCTCGTCAAACAACCAGAGTTACTGTTGAAGCTGGCAGACCGCGCGCAGCAATATCAACTCGATCCACTTTTCTACGAGGCACTCCACCATGAAGCCCTGGTTCTTGACTGGCAACAATTACAGAAACAGAAGAACCCGAAATATGACACTCTGAGCAGTCAGCTTCTGAAATACTTTCCCACCGCGAAAACACCTCAAAAGAAAGATAGTCCCGAGGAACGCACGCAGTATCTGAAAAATCAGATTGAGGTCTTTCAAAAAGCCGACAAGCTGAAAAGACCAGGTCTGGTTCGCTGGTTTTATTCTGAGTTACTCCTGGGTGAGATTCTCAAAAAGTTGGCCACGGGAGGCAGCAATGGTTTTGAAATCGCAGCGCTCATTACAAAACAGATACCGGAACGAACGGATCTGGTAAATCGATATCAGAACATGCAGCTGGATTTTGATTTTAATCGGATTAATGAATTGCCTCGTCAATATATACTGGACCTTTCGCAGGAATATAAGCAGCGCGGCAATCAGAAAAAGGCAAAACTAACGTTGACGAACTGGCTCAGTGGTCGCCAGAAAAAACTGGAAGCCAACGATGCAGACGGCCGCGTCGGATTGGCCCGCGATTTTCTCGAGATTTTGGAAGATAAAGCCAGCGCCGAAAAACTCCTGTTAGAAGCCTGGAATCTCAATCCCAAATCGACCGAAGCAATGACTTTGCTGGCCCGTTTGGGTTTCATGCTGCAAAACAACAAATGGCTCACTCCGCGTGAAGTCAAAGCATACCGCGACGATCCCATTCGAAAAGCCATTCGAAACGGAACTGTGATCGCAGGCATGACCCGTGCACAGGTGAAAAAATCATTGGGCGCACCGACTCAGATTGGTCGTTGCATGTCCGGCGGCGAAATCAACGAATTGTGGATTTATGGGGAAGCAACCAATCAGAGTTTCATTATCCAGTTAGCCCGCAAGCCGAGCACAAAAGAATTGAAGGTCGTTCGCATCAAGAACGCACAATTGTCACAGTCGCCAGTCAAGGCAGAGTCAGAGCCCGTTGAATAAGGGGTGGAGGCGGAAACTGTTTGACCAGCTCCGAATCGGGTCCGGTTTCTGTTCGAAAATCGACTCATCTTCAGGGGATTGAGTGAATCAACATTGTCAGAAATTCATCCAGTCACTATGGTTTAGCGGCCTGTGATTGAACGGTACAAATGGTGATTGTCTTTTCCCTTGTTTCGGTCCGAATCACGACACACCACGCCCCCTCTACAAGGATTGTAAGCAGTGACGGAAAAGGAATTGACGCCCTCTGAAAAACTGCCTCGCCTGTATCATGATTCCTCCTTCTGGGGCATGACAGTCACTCAATTCTGGGGAGCCTTCAATGATAATCTTTATAAACAACTTGTGTTACTGTTTTGCGCGCAACAGGCGTTACAGACACAAACCAGCGACAAACAGTCAATCGCACTGGCTGTGTTTGCGCTGCCCTTCGTTTTCTTTTCCGGTCTGGGGGGCTGGTTTGCTGACCGCAACACCAAACGCACGATTGTCATCGCCTGCAAAATTGCGGAAATTGTGATTGCCCTCTTAGCGATGGCTGCGTTTTTTACCGGTTCGTTAATTCCCCTGCTCGTTGTGCTGGGGTTGCTCAGTACTCAAAGTGCCATCTTCGGACCTGCGAAATATGGCATTCTGCCCGAAATGCTCCGCGATGATGATTTACCGCAAGCCAATGGTATAATTCAGATGACGACATTTGTCGCGATTATTTTTGGAATGGCGTCCGCAGGATTCATCAAACAGGCCTTTCCGGACCAGCTCTGGAAAACCAGCTATTTCTGTATTGGAATCGCGATCATTGGAACCATCGCTTCCTTCTGGGTTCGAAGGACGGCTGTCGCACATCCCGGGCTTCCATTTCGCTGGTCGACGCTCGGCATTAACACTGAAACGCGAACATTACTGTTAAAAGATCGGAGGCTGTTATCGGTCTTGTTGATTTCCTCTGTCTTCTGGTTTGTGGGGGGAATTATCCAACCACTGGTCAATATCTTTGGTATCGGACAACTCCATTTAAGTGAAAGCCGTACCAGTCTGATGGCAGCCTGTATGGGCGTTGGGATTTCACTGGGTTGCATTATTGCCGGTCGCGCTTCTCACAAACGCGTGAATTTCAAGCTGGTCACCATCGGTGCCTGGGGGATTGTAGTTTGTCTGGTCCTGATGTCGGGCATTGGTTGGTGGGGGCCCACGGAGGGTCTGGAAAGTCTCAAACAGACCGACGCCTCTTTATGGGAATCGTTTATTCCTCGTGGTGCCACCGAATGGATGGCCCGTACTGTCCTGACACTCGTGGGGTTTTTCGCAGGATTGTTTGTGGTGCCGCTCCAGGTCGAATTGCAGACCAGACCTCCTAAATCACAAAAAGGGCGAATGATCGGTGCGATGAACTTAATTAACTGGATTGGTATCGTGATCTCAGCGCTCAGCTTTCAAATATTCACAACACTCTGCACCAAATTGGATTGGCCGATGAGTCATGTCTTTCTCGGACTGGCGCTGGTTCTTTTACCCGTCGCGCTGTTCTATCATCCAAAAGATGAAGTATTAGCACATGAGTGTCCCTAAAGTTTTCGAACTTTTGCTTGACCCACCTCTCAGATCGAGCAGAATGAATGTAGAACCATTAATCCCGTTGAATCAAACTTCAGAACAGGGCAGTCATGACCAGACAATTTGAATTCAATCCCACAAATGTCAGTACGATCCTGGATGAGACCTGGCAGCAACTGAAGTCCGCCGCTGAGACAGAGACACATCCCTGGCGGCTGGGGAATCTGGCGACCATAGCAGAGAATCGGCCACGCGTCCGCACCGTTGTCCTGCGAGTCGTAGAGCCGGAAGCGCGCGAACTCATCTGTTATACCGATCAACGCTCCGAAAAAGTCAGCGAAATCAATGCCACTCCCGATGTCGAATGGGTGACCTACGATCCGATCACCCGCGTGCAAATCCGCTTGAGGGGCACCGCAACCGTTCATACGAATGATGAACTTGCAGCGCAACACTGGAACAACAGCAGTTCCGAACACCGCCGGGGTTATATCACCGTTTCCCCGCCCGGCACCAAAGCAGAGAGCGCGCTTCCCAATCTGCCCGATTATCTCTTTGATCGACTCCCCAATGATGAAGAAGCACAATTGGGATACGAAAACTTTGCGGTGATTGTATGCCGCATCGAACATCTCGACTGGTTACAACTAAGACGCAACGGCCATCTCGCCGCACAATTTCGCTGGACCGACAAATGGGAAGGACACTGGAAATACGCCTGAGTCGTATTTTCGAAACATGGTTTCGAGCATGCGTTAGTGGGGAGGATTCCTATCATGACAACAAAGCAACGTCGGGCAGGTATGACCAAGGTAGAACTGTGTATCGTTGCAGTCATCATTCTCCTATTGATTGGCTTGCTGCTGCCATACATTCAACAAGCCAGAGAAGCCGAGCGCAGGTCGACTACCAAAAATCATCTGAAACAGATTGGACTGGCACTCCATAATTATCATGAGACGCACCGCTGTTTTCCGCCAGGGGGCGTCATTCGAGAAGACGATACCGCGATGCAGGGGTGGTTAACTATGATTCTGCCCTTTCTCGATGGCAGTCCCTATTATAGCTGGATTGATTTAGACAAATCTTGGGACAATCCCTATAACGGCTATGTACTGAATTCTTCGATTCCGTCTTACCTGATCCCAGGTGTCGACGCGCATTTTACAAGTAGTGGATTTGGTCTCACTCATAATCAGGGGAATCCAAATATTTTTTATCGCAACAGTAGTGTTAAGTTGAGACAAATGAAAAATGGGGCTGCACATAACTGGATGTTGGGTGAAGTCGAAGGCAATTTTCAGCCTTGGGGTTATCCCTTTAACTGGCGGCCTCTGGGAACCAAACTATGTAATGGCCCTGCTAGTTATGGTCGCCCTGCCTGGCATGGCGGTCATCTCCTGCTCGCGGATGGAAGTGTTTCTTTTTTTTCGGATGAAACCTCTCCCGAAATTCTTAAAAGCCTCGCCTCATCACCTCCTGTTGCCACTCAAGTTCAAACGATTAAGCCAGCGACCATTTTCCAAACAGGAAATTATCAGTGGAAACGCGTCGCCTTGTATTCAGATCCTGAGGGACCCAATACCTATTTTGCTAACGTTATGAAAAAAATAGGGGGAAATCCTTTGGTCATTCAAGTGTATGTCGTTAAGAAAGAGACAGAACCCCCACGAAGGAAAGGCGGCCCTGCACCTCACGGCCTCTTTCGCATCAATTCCACCACAGACGTTGCCCAGGCATTAGGGGAAACTTCTATGTCCCAAGAAACAACCCCCGCGCAGTTCCAGGCGAATGTAAAAACGCTGCAGCAGATGCAGAAACGTTTGCCGAAAAAAGACTCCACCAGATAAAAGTGTTGTTTCAGCCATTTTGCAAAGAGTATGATGGTATTAGCTTGAAGTGTGCCATCATCAACGTCCTGAAGTGACTGAGCGGAAGGGAATTGCAGCATGCCGAATCAACGTCGGGCGGGTATGACCAAGGTAGGGCTGTGCATCGTTGTAGGCATCATTCTCCTGCTGGTTGCACTAATTTTGCCGGCCATTCAACAAGCGAGAGAAGCCGCTCGCAGGGCGACATCCAAAAATAATCTGAAGCAGCTCGGACTGGCGTTCCACAATTATCAGGATACGCATAAGTGCCTACCGCCAGGGGGCGTCATCCGCGAGGACGATCTCGCCATGCACGGCTGGTTGATCATGCTACTTCCCTTTTGTGAAGCCAGCCCTACTTTTAACATGGTCGACTTTCATGTACCGTGGGATCATCCGAAAAACCAGGAACACTTTGAGCAGGCGCGTCCTTGGTGGATGATTCCGGGAGTTGATGCGAATTATACCAGTACCGGCTTTGCTCTGACTCATTATCTAGGAAACCCTAATCTGTTGCATCGCAATAGTAGTGTCACCTTTGAGCAGATGGAAAACGGCACTGCACATACTTGGGCTGTGGGAGAAGTCGCTGGTAACTTTCAACCGTGGGGTTATCCGTTTAACTGGCGACCACTGGGATCAAAACTCTGTGACGGACCCACTAGTTACGGCTATCCAAAGTGGAGCGGTGGTCATCTACTGTTTGCGGATGGCTCAGTCCTGTTTTTTTCTGATGAGACTTCTCTCAAAATTCTCGAAATGCTCGCCGCCATGCAACCGCATGCCACGAAGGAGCTGACAGTGGTACCGAAAAAGGAGTTTGTGACTGGCGGTTTTTAAAAGAAACATCGCCCGAACAATTCCTATCCAATGTGAAAACGCTGCAATCGCTGCAAAAGCGTTTGCTGAAATATTGATGGTTTCATTCTGCTGACAAGTCTGATAGTTTGCCCTCTGTTGATACGGTCTGGGGCACAAGTATCTTGCGTTTCGGTAATGGTGATCTAAATGAAACAGGAAACGATGACAGTGACAGCTTTGAATCCAGATCAAACTTCGGGTGAGCAGTGGATTCGGGGAACATCAAAATCACTCAAACAGACTCGGTTGGGACTTAATCTGTTTTTTTATGGTACCGGTCTCGTATGCATCGCGGCGTTTGGGGTACTGTACTTTGAATTCAGCACAAAAATGCTGGGTCTGGTCATCAAGGCTCTGCCTGTCATGGGGGTGACAGGGAATCTGATGCTCTTCACGGGCTCGATCTTATGTCTTTCGGTTTCGAAAGAAGTCAATTCCCGTGGTTTACTGATCGGGTCGGCAGTCGGCTCGGTCGCCAAAATTATTTTTTTGGTAGCCATTTCTGGTGGCTTTGCATTTCTGAGTCTGCCGATGGCACTCTGCCTGAAGCTGGCAGGGTATATTGGTTTGATTCTGTTTGCTCTGTTTTTGAGAAAACTAATGTTGTATATCAATCGCCCAGATCAGCTGGTGAAAGTGTACGGCTTGTTAATAACGGCCGTTCTGTTTCTGTTGGGATCCTGGTGCATGGAACTGGTGGAAGATATTGGATCGATAAATTTCACTTTGATACATATTTACTCGGTAATGCTGGTGGGAGATTTCTTGTATCCCTGTTTTCTCTTTCGGCTCAAAAAACATTTGTCCCCGTGAATTGAGTAAACCCATTGTCCATGGCGGCACAGGAGCTTGGTTGCAGCTAGATCCGAAATGTTCCTGTTCACCTGGTAGACTCTCGCCGGAGCACTCCCCTTGAGTCAGGGAATGTCTGGTCCGTACATTTTTACGCGGAATGGGCCCGAATTTAGTCTCCCGAATTCAAAAAACTGTATTTCTTTACACCGAATCGAGATCCAGCCGCGGGATCAGCTTGACGCGTAATTTCAGGGGCAATATACTCGCGCGATGGACTTATTTATCTCGTTGTGAGAGAATGAGTTTCGGACAATTTATCACTTACTGCGAGAGACTCTCATGAAGAGCGAACATAGACACGAACTGCAAACCAATGACCTGAGCAAATTGCTCGTGCATGCAGAACCTTTCCTGGAAAAATACGGCATAAAAACCCTGGTGGCTGCAGGGATCCTGTTTGTGGTGGTCATTGGCTATCTTACCTGGTCTTCCAACCAGGAGAAACGTGATGCAGAGGGCTGGACACGATTGGCAGCCAGCAACTCCACAGAAGATTTTGAAAATGTGGTTGACGAATTTCCGGGGACGCAAGTTGCCGACTGGGCTCTGATTCATGCCGCCGAAAGCCAACTGCAGTCTGGCATTCGCAATTCGTTTTCCGATCGCAGTGCCGGTGATCGTGATCTCAAAGATGCGAAAGAAAACTTTCAAAAATTGCTCGAGTCATCGACGACACTGCCGGAAATTCGTGAAAGAGCATTGTTCGGGATGGCACGTACGGAAGAATCGACGTCAGATGGTGACCTCAAAAATTCCATCGATCTCTATAAAAAACTGATTCAGGAATATCCCACTTCAATCTTTCGCAAATTGGCCGAGCAACGTGTGAAACCGGTTGAAGGTGAAAAAGTTGCGGTTCTGGATCAAGAGGGAACGAAGAATTTTTACAAATGGTTCCACGCTCAGACTCCCAAGCCTGGCGATCGACAACGACCCGGATTTAATTTGCCCATGCCAGGAGGGGCTCCCGGCGGTGCGAAACCTTCTGGGGGGGTACCTGTGCTTCCGGAACTACCAGCAGGGGGGTTGCCCGGGACTCCGGATCCGCCAGCTCTTCCAGCACTTCCAACTTTGCCGGGTCTCCCTGAGCCTGTGACTCCATCGCCTCCTTCAGACGCGAAAAAACCGACGGCACCTGCAAAAGAAAGTCCAGCAAAGCCAGAGTCAAAGTCTGGCAAAAAACCAGAAGCTCCTGCAAAGAAAGCTCCTGCAGAGAAACCGAAGTCGGAACCAGCGCCTGAAAAGAAACCATAATGTCTGACGAACTTTCGTCACCTCCTGAACTATCCAGTGAGCCTATTGAAATTACGGTTGAAGCACGCGCGCATGGTTGGCGTATTGACCACTATTTGTGTCGCCTGTATCCCAATTACACGCGTGTGCTGTTTCAAAAAGCCATCAAACAGGAAGCGGTGCTCGTCAACGGTTTGCCTGTGAAAGCGGCCCGACGGATGCGCGTGAATGATCGTGTTTCCGTGCGATTGCCAGAGCTGCCCGACAATCAGTTGCCTCCCGAAGATATTCCCCTTGATATCATCTATGAAGACGATTGGATTGCCGTCATCAATAAACCTACGGATATGGTCGTTCATCCGGGAAAAGGAAATTACGCGGGAACCCTGGCCGGTGCGCTGCAACATCACTTCGATAAATTAAGCGATGTGGCAGGACAGTTTCGCCCTGGAATTGTCCATCGACTGGATCGGAATACCACGGGTCTCTTGGTAGTCGCCAAGGATAATCAGGTCCATGCGAAATTGAGTGCCCAGTTTGAAAAACGCGAAGTCCAGAAAGAGTACCGGGCCATTGTCTGGGGCCGCATGGAGTTCGATACGGATTACATTGAAACCTTTATGAGTGCGCATCCACGGCAGCGGGAAAAAATGATTGTCTGTAATGAAGGGGGCAACGCCCGCGACGCGTTTACTTATTACGAAGTCATTCAGCGCTATAAAGCGTTCACTTATGTAAGGCTTAAACCCCGTACCGGACGGACACACCAGTTGCGCGTGCATATGCAGCACCTCGGCCACCCGATTGTCACCGACCGCGTGTATGGTGGCCGCATCGTTTTGAAAATGAAGGACCTGAGTGTCCAGGCGGAAGCAGACGGGGAACAGCGGGAGACCGACCTGCTGATCGAACGTCAGGCACTTCATGCTTTTTGTTTAGAATTCAACCATCCGCAGAGTGGAAAACGAGTCAGTTTTCAGGCACCATTACCTGAAGACATGAAACTGACACTTGCTGCGTTAGACCAATACCAGAAGGAATAATGAAGATGAAACTCGCGAAAGTTTTATTATCAAACGGAGAACGGCATATCGCCATTGTGGAAGAGAATACCGTTCAGCTTCTGGATTTATCTCAAGTCGACAGTTGTCACAGAATGTCGGATATCCTGTACGCTCCGGATCCGGTTGGGCTGTCGAAATTTCTGGTCGATACCGAGCTGCCTCCGGTTCCCTTCAATCAGCTGGAATTTCTGGCGCCCCTTGATCAGCAGGAAGTCTGGGCCGCCGGTGTGACTTACAAGCGCAGTCAGGTGGCGCGGATGGAAGAATCCGAAGCCGCCGCCTCTCACTACGATCAGGTATATACAGCCGACCGTCCAGAACTTTTTTTCAAGGCGACACCGAACCGGGTCTGTGGACCGAATCAACCGGTGCGTGTGCGTTATGACAGCCAATGGTCAGTGCCTGAACCCGAGTTGGCTTTAGTGGTTTCTCCCGATTTAAGATTAGTGGGCTACACCGTCGGCAATGACATGTCGGCCCGCGACATCGAAGGTGAAAATCCGTTGTACCTGCCACAGGCCAAATTCTACAAACAGTGTTGCGGTCTGGGACCTTGCATTCTTTTACATCAAGAACCTTTGCCACGAGAAGCTACGAAAATTAAGCTGGTTATTGAACGGAGCGGAGAAGAAGTTTTTCAGGGAGAAACGTCGATTGGAGAGATGGCACGAGATCTGGAAGATCTGATTAGCTGGTTAGGAATAGAAAACGATTTCCCCAGCGGTGCAATTTTGTTGACGGGCACCGGAATTGTTCCCCCCGATGAATTCTCGCTCGAAGACCGCGATATCGTCTCGATTGATATCAGTGGGATTGGGACGCTGATCAATCCGATTGTGAAAGACGCAGCTCCTTAGTCTGTAAAATCGCTTCGATCTCTGACAGTGTGGGAAGGGCGTCCCGGTTTCCCAGCCGTTCGCATTTCAAGGCTGCTGTCACGCAGGCAAATTTCAGAACACGATCCAGGGGCCACGCTTCCAGGATTCCATAGAGCAAAGCGCCAGAGAAGACATCTCCCGCACCTGTCGTGTCGAGCGACAAAACGGGCAGAGCTTCGCAATGCAGGCTGCCCGCTGATGAAAAAAGCCAGGCGCCACGTCTGCCATCTGTAATCGTCACTATCTCGGGCCCCTGTTGCAGTAACGTTTTTCCAGCAGCGTGAATGTCGTCCGTATCCAGATATTCCGTGATGAAGCGACGAGGACAGTTCATCACATTCAGATAGGAAATCAAGTCTGACATTCCCGGTTTTAACGAACCCGCATCCAGACAGACTTTGACACCCGCCTGTCGCGCGAGCTGAGCTGCCTGCAGACAGGTTTCCTGAGGCCAGCCATCCAGGTGGACGGCTTTGGCCTGTTGAATAAGTGCCGTATCCAGTTCGTGCGGCTGTAACCAGTGTTCTGGTCGATAGCAGGCAATCGTACGTGTCTCTGCCTGTTCGTCAATCCAGACCTGTGCATAACCGGAACGGGTTCCCGGCAACAGGCGGCTGGCCGTGAGATCGAGATGTTCCGCTTTCAGATCCTGTTCAATCATGGGACCATATTGATCATCGCCCCAACTGCCGATGAACGCGTTACGCTTACCGAATCGACTGAGTAGAACCTGCGCTGTGGGAACCGGTCCACCGACCTGATAGGCGTCGCTAATAATATTGGTTTTGGCATCCTGGGTGGGGTGCTGAGCGAGCAGGACCAGATGATCCACCACAACCGTACCTAACCCGACGACATCATAGTTCATAAACGGACTGCTTTATTTTTTGAGTGATCTCGGAACCGTTAGAGTTTCTTTTCCCAGAAGAGCGCCTGCCCCATTTGCGGGTCCAGTTCAAATCCGGAGAATCCCAATTTCTTATAAGCGCCACAGGCTCTGTGATTCCCTTCCAGGACTTCCAGTGTGAGTTTACAGCATCCGCGAGTTTTGGCAATGCTCTCAACACGATCGAATAATTGTCGACAGAGCCCCTGTCCCCGATATTCATCTGCAATGAACACATCGTGAATATTTAATAATGGTTTACAGGCGAACGTGGTAAAGCCTTCCATACAAATGACAAGACCTGCCGGCTGATCATTTTTAAACGCCAGTAAAACCACAGTGTCAGAACGTTGATGCAAAATGCTGGCGAGGTCACGTTGGACAATATCCGGCAATGGTTTCTCGCCCCCTTCGGGACTACAGGCATAACTGTTCAACAAAAACACAACGGCTTGGGCATGTTCCGGAATTGTCAGATCTGCTTCGAATATCTGCATTGGATTGTCTTTTCACTTGGGAATCGAGTAATGTTGCCTGAGGGAAATCTCTCTTTTATTTTGAAGCTGCTATTTTAATCAGAAATCCGGTAAGAAGGGAGCTGTTTTTTCGGGACGACTGGCTCTCCGCTCGTTTCTTCTGAGTCCGTCATTAATCAAGATTTCATTTTTTGAGTCAAACAGTAATACGAAACGCCATCAATGAAAATTATTCCTGTTCTGGATATTCTCAATCAAACAGTGGTACGCGGAATTGCAGGCCAGCGTGATGATTATCGGCCCATCCAGAGTCGTTTAACGCAGTCCAGCCAGCCCCTCGAGGTTGCCTGTGCTTTACGCGACGAATTTGATTTCTCTGAATTTTATGTGGCTGATCTGGATGCCATCCTGCAGGGAAAACTCAATCTGCATCTTTATGACAGTTTACGGGAGGCCGGGTTCAGATTTCTGCTGGATTGCGGTCTTCGTTGTGCCAGTGATAGTACGTGTCTCAATTCCAGGCCGGGCATTTCCGTCGTTGCCGGTCTGGAAACTCTGAGCGCATCACATGAATTGGGAAAACTCGTGCAACAGTGGGGTGCGCCGCAAACGGTTTTCAGCCTCGATCTGAAACAGGGTAAACCCCTTGTCAGTCATTCACCTGAGAACGAGTTCGCGTTGATTAATGATCCTTTAAAAATTGCAGAACTAAGTATTCAGCAGGGAATTCAGCAGATGATTTTGCTGGATCTGGCGCAAGTGGGAACAGGGCAGGGAACCGGGACAGAGACCCTGTGCCGCACATTACGCAGCCTTCATCCCGAATTGAAATTGATTACGGGGGGAGGCATTCGAAACAGAGACGATTTGACAGCACAGGCAGAATCAGGCGCGGACGGTGTGCTCGTCGCCTCTGCGTTGCACGATGGTCGCATCGGGAAAGAAGCCGTTCTCTCCCTGTCCTGAAGTTTCTTTATTTCAGCAGGTCTGGAAGTGCTTTTTTGAGATCTGACACTGTTGCACTCCGATTCACAACCTTGCCCGATTTATCCACAAGAAACATTGTGGGTAAAGAGATCACACCAAAGTCACGAGCCGGTGCGCTTTCCAGACCACCCTCTTCGTGAATATGAGACCAGGCGATTTTGTGTTGTTTGATATAGGTTTCTGCCAGATCGGCTGTGGCGTCGAGATTGATCCCCAGCACATCAAAGCCCTGGCTATGATATTTACTGTAAATCTCCTGAATTTGTGGCAAATCTTCCGTGCATGGTTTGCACCAACTCGACCAGAAAATGACCAGCAGAGCTTTGCCCTGATACTGCTTGGCATCAATGCTGCCTCCGGCTAGAGAGGATCCGGTTAATTCAAGATTTTTACCTGCCAGGTTCATTCGACGTAACGCGCCAGCGCCACGTGTTCCCGCTTCTGACTTCCCATGATTTTCTACCAGCTTCGTGTACCATTTTTTGGATTCTGCGACTTTCCCGCTGAATTCCTGAGTCACCGCCAATTGTAACATCGCTTCCGCCGAATCGTCTGAGTTGGGATACTTCTTGATAAAGTCTTCCAACTGTTTCAGCCACCATGTTTGCACGTCGCGGAGCTTTTCACTTTGTGTTGATTGCAACTGCGAACTGTAATCCGCCAGTAGCGTACGGTAAGTGACATAAGCCACCAGATCCTGGTCCTGTGAACTTTTCTGGACCTGATCCCGAATCGCCTGCAGCTGTTTTAATCCGTCTTTGTAACCGACTGTTTGTACGGCTGCCGCCAGACCATCGACCATCTGCCGCGTCCACTGGGCACGATCATCATCATTTTTAGCAGCGGCAATCAGCTTTTCGATAATGACAACACGCTCTGTGTTGTATTTGGAAATTGCCTGGGCACCTTTGTCCGGGGTAGGACTGTTTTGATCGAGTTTCTGAAGTTCATCCAGCAAGCCCTGCATCTGTTTCGAAAGTCCGACGGTGCTATTGGTGGGCAGCGTTGAATTCCCAGCCACAGGCTGCATCAGAATTCCGCCTTCAGTCACCTGCATTGACTCGCCTTCAATGGGCAGAGGTACTTGTGTCAGTCTCCAGGAGTTACCAACACGAATCAGTTCACCAAATTGAATCAGTCCACTTTTACCTTTGGTGTCAACGATGGCCATTACATTTTCGAAGACGTGCAAATCTTTATCGGTTTTTACATCGTCGGCGGGAATCAATCCCGGCATGGAACCATCGAATCGCACCCAAACTGTTTCAGGAGTGAGCATTTTGGTTTTGGTCAGCATGATGGGGATTTCTTTTGTAGCCCCTTTTACTGATTCGCGAATTTTATCTGCATAAGGATTTTTGATACCTGAATCGGTCAACTCTTTCTCGGTGATCATTAATGTCTTGAATGCATTCGTGTCATTTTTTGCTAATGCTGCGATCGCGACTCGGGTGACTTCTTCGGCAGAAATCATTTTCCATTCATCAATTGTGCCGTCTTCGTCACGATCAATGCCCCAGCGTGTTCCCGCCAGATTCATCCAGCGAGATCCATCAACCTTATTATTAAAGTTGGTATCGATATCACGGTAGACTTCCAGACCTCGATTAAAGTAGCGCCATTGATCGACTACATTATCCCCATTCGTGTCGACGAAACGTCGCAAGACCTGACCATTGGGGCCATAAACAATCCAGCCGGAACTCTTTTTGTTCTGCTCGACTTCGACCTTACAACGGCTATACTCCGCTTTCTCCGGAATTTCGATTTCTATGTCTTTCTGAATGGGCTGGAACGTCAACGCCAACTCGACAGAAGGGGCATCCGCCGCTGAAAGTGAATTAGAAAACCAAATGAGAAGCGCAAATACAGTGAATAATGAAATTCGACCAATAGACATAACAGGGGACTCCGATTCCGCTGGCACACACTTTAAATAACTAAAAGTAACAGTGCCGGGATTTTAGTAGAAAACGGGTGAATCGGTCACCATCAATTTTTGTGATTCCTTTGAATCCTGACCGTCACATCAATCTGGCCGGGTTTAATTCATCAGGAGCCCGGCATAACCGACGACACGTGAACGATCTCCCGTAATATCTCCCGATGTGGCATAACCAACTCGTTCTACACGACTCAGTTTACCCATTTTTTGGAGTGTTTTCATAACAATCACTGCTGGCAGTACCCCACACATGGAGATATGTTGCTCGCGAACAATCTCGAACAGGCTTTCCGGATCAAGAGCGTCCATCTTTTCCAGAGCCAGTTCATCCAGGCGACGGTTCTCTGCATCGGTGGCAAAGTGATTCATATCGCTGGAAACGAGTAGCAGGGGTGGCTCATCCAGTTCCTGTATGACCCTGGCCAATCCTTCGGCAAATGCTTCACAGCGTTTCAAATTCCCGCCACCGATGGCGATGCCGACGACCCGTGCTTGGGGTGCCAGCCTTTGAATCATTGGTAACTCCACTTCAATTGCGTGTTCACTCCGATGGGCGGCTGCATCTAATTCCAGTCCGGGAATGGTTTCCGCAAGTTTTTGGGCCAGATCAACATTGGATTCCAGATTCCCGTTCGGCAGCGCCCACGTGTGATGAGGGGCTACCGCCCAATCGACTCCCTCACGAGTGTGTTTCGGGCCAATCACAATAATGTTTGAGGGAAATTCGATCCGCTTTAAAACGTCAGCCGCGATTTTTCCGGAATACATCCAGCCCGCATGCGGGACCATCGCTGCTGCCCAGCGTTCCGGTTTGCCTGCTTCATGGAACAAGTCATCCAGTTGTGCTTCGAGTGTTCCCGGATCGGTTGGATAAAACGTACCAGCGACTCCGGTAGGCCTGATTGCCGGGCCTGGATCCCTGCGGGGACGATTCACTATTTGAAAATGCGTTGCCGCTGTCTGCACTGCCATACTGAAGACCTGTGCTGACTCTGGTTGAGTCACTCCCACAGCCTGTTGCGCGTGCTCCAGTAATTGTATTGCATCTTTGTTGCGTTCGAAGAACCACCCGGATTTCTGGCCTTCGATCAGCATTAAACTTCGTTGTTCTGAATTGAAATTCGAGAGGTCAGCATTTTCAACGGTTCCATGCATCGCAGGATCAGTGGCCAGAACTAATTTGACTTGAAATTCACCCGGACGAAGATTTTGACCTGTCACAACTTGAGCCAGTTGCTGGCAGAGCGAGAAGACCGTTGATTGCATGGGAAACGATTGTTTCAAGGCCCATTTCGAGAGCGCCAGTTCCTCATCCGAATCTGTTTTTTTCAATAACAACGCCACACCCTGAACGTTGGCATCCGAGACGGCAGGGCAGTAGTAGGAGGGAACTTGTCCTTTCAATAAAGCCTCAATCGTCGTTTGTATGTATTGAAGATATTGTGCAAATTCGCGTTGTCCCAATATTTGTCGGGCAACATTTTCGACCGGCTCGGATATCATTTCTGCTAATGTTGAGGAACAGGAAATGCCCTGGTAACGTAATAATGTTGTTCCCGCATCTTTCCAGGCGGTTGGTGGAAGACCTGCTTTAATACAGGTTTGATTCAGGAACTCTTCCGAGTTCCATCCATGATCGAGGGGCACGCCGGGAAGTAATAATCCACTGCGCCCATCAGCGCGAATCTGTAAACCATGCAGACCGACTGTGACAGCGTTGATTCGATCTGCCCCCTGTTCCTGTACCTCTTCCAGTTCGGATAGTAACCAGACTTCCAGGTCAAGCTGGGATAATTCACTGGAGGAAATGGGAGGAAACCGGGGATCGTCTTTGGCAGCGCGTATTGCCGCCTGGTGTAGCGCTTGTCCCAGCGGCATCGGTTGCCCAAAATTACCACAACACGATCGCAATTGCCCCATGCGTTTGAGACTGACAAAGGCACCGTTGATCACAGTATCTTCGAGTTCATCCAGAGCAATGTCTGTGGGATTGTTTTGAGTCGCTGTCCCCACCACAACGGCAGCCGCCTTCTGAAGTATTTTTTTCTCATCTTCGCTGGTGAGTTCGATGTTTTGGGGCGATTCGTTACCCTGCATTGTCGAGGAACCTTTCTGAAGTCTAGTATTTTGAGAGTTCGTGCCGGAATGTTTTTTTAAAAAATCTTGAATATCTACGGGCAATCTTTTTTGCCCCCATGTTCCTGGTTTGTCACTGAATACACCAGAGATTTGAGTGCCACAATAACCGCAACAGTTTTGGTTCAGAGCATATTTTCCCAACTGATACCAGTTGCGTTCGATGAGGGTCTGTTGACAGTTTGGACAATAAGTACTTTGTGTCGCGGCGTCGTTGACATTACCGGTATAAACATATTTCAGCCCGGTTTTCAAAGCAATATCTCGTGCGCGAATCAAAGTTTCAGGCGGAGTCGAGCCCCGGTCCTGCATGCGGAAGTCCGGATGAAAGGCCGAAAAATGAAGTGGTACTTCATCGCCGACTTCATTCAAAATCCAGTCGCACATCTTTTGAAATTCATCGTCATCATCGTTCGCCTGCGGAATCACCAGATTTGTGATTTCAAACCAGACATCGGTTTCATGCTTGAGCCAACGTAATGTTTCCAGGACAGGTTGCAGGTGAGATAGAGTGGTTCGATAGTAAAATTCTTCCGTGAACGCTTTCAAATCGACATTGGCAGCATCGATATGTTCAAAAAAATCAGCCCTCGCTGATTCAGAAATATAGCCCGCGGTGACGGCGACTGTTTTCACACCTTGAGCGTGGCAGGCTTTGGAAGTTTCTATCGCATATTCAGCCCAGATAATGGGGTCGTTGTACGTAAAGGCGACACTCTGGCATCCTAACTCAGAAGCTACCAGGGCGATTTCTTCAGGCAGGGCGCGGGCACTGAGACGTTCGATTTCCCGCGATTTGGAAATATCCCAATTCTGGCAAAACTTACAGCCCAGATTGCAGCCTGCGGTCCCAAAGGAAAGCACACTTGAACCAGGGTAAAAATGATTCAACGGTTTTTTTTCAATGGGATCGACACAAAATCCGGTGCTGCGTCCATAAGTGGTCAAAGCCATTTCGCCAGCGATATTCTGACGCACAAAACAAAAGCCCCGATCACCTTCTGCCAGAGAACAGGTGCGCGGGCATAAATCGCAGATGATTTTCTCATCCGCACGATGCCACCATCGCGCAGGATACAATCCCTGTTCGATGTCAGTCTGCTGTTTTTGATCGGTTGAGAGAATGGAAAGTTTTTTTTCTGTCATGATTACGTTGAAACGAAAAAGAGAATCGAGATAGGCATGGCACCCTGAACGTTCAGAATAATTCATTCACAAGGTCAGGGCCAACAGTAAGTTGGAACTTTATGAGTTTACCGGCGATTAGAGCCGTTGTTGCATTCAGGCAGGGAGGGAAATGGCGTCAAATTCTTCATCAGGCATCTAAGCCTGTTATTGTGTTTTCTGGTCGATGTCGAGTATCATCACAGCCCGTTTCTTTACTGAAATGACTCACCTTGCATTATACGAGACTGTCCAACACATGTTTGCAGATTATTTTTGGATTTTTGTTGCCGTGGCTTCCTATCTGACCGGTTCGATTCCCTTCGGCCTGTTGACAGCGAAACTGGTTGCAGGAACCGACATTCGCAACGTGGGTAGCGGGAATATTGGTGCAACCAATGTCGCAAGAACGTTGGGAGCAAAATGGGGGATAGTTGTTCTGCTACTGGATGCCTTAAAGGGATTACTTCCTGTATTATTCATTCCGACTTTATTTGTAACTTCTGATTCTCCTCAGTTTGACCAGGTAAGAGTTTTGAGTGGCGTGGCTACGATTCTCGGTCACATGTTTCCAGTCTGGCTTGGTTTTCGGGGTGGAAAAGGTGTTGCCACCAGTCTGGGAGTGATCTTGGTTCTGGGGCCCTGGTCAACATTGATTGCCGTGGGCGCCTTTGCTCTGACATTTCTGATTACAAGAATTGTGGCCCTTAGCTCCATTGTTGCCGCCATTGCCTTTGCTGTGGCGCAATTCATCCAGCTGGGGGCTTCTGCTTTCACGCAGGAAAAATGGGGGCTTGCCGTTTTCAGTATTGCCGTCCCGCTGTTAATTGTCGTGCGTCACTGGAGCAATCTGGGACGAATCATGCGGGGGGAAGAAAAGAAATTTCAGTTTGGCAGCCGAAAGAGCGCGGAAAACACTTCATCTGAGACGAAAGTGGATGAAGAAGTGTAAGAGAAAGCCTGGGCCCGGGATGAATCAAACCAGCCAGAAAAGATCATCCTGATCAATTCGCTGGTTTTGATTTTCGTTAACGGGAGTTTGCTGAAGCTGTTCCTGTTTCCTACAGGAACGGGTAATCAACTAGAATGGATCTCGTTTGACCAGAGTGCCTTTCAATCGATGATACTCGTTTCAAATGGCCATGAAGGCGAGACAGTAAACCTGGACACAGGTTAGAGTTCAACACGAATATTATTGGTCAGCGCATACTGATCGATTTCACTTAAAGCGGCATGGGTTGCAAGCTGCTTGTGGTAAAAGGAATCAGTGCGCCCGGAAAGAACGACGATTTCCCCCAGAATGTCCACTTTTAGAGATTGAACCTGACTTCCCGTACGTAAGGCGATCGTCTGTTCAATCTTTCGTGAGAGTGTTTTTGCTTTTTGTGAATACGTCTCTACAGTCATAAGTGATCCTCCTTGAATGAGTAAATGTACCTTCAGACAATCACTTGTGTTCCAGCCAGCGATCAATTCCGTGCTGTCGCAGTATTCAAGGCAGGTCACTCTGAGGCAGTTTACTCTTCTCGACAAGCAGCTAACATTGTTCCGCCAGTTGCAGAACACAAATCCATTTTTCTGTTATTGTAAATTCTCAACTGGTAAATAACGGGTAAATTATGAGAGGGTCTGATATTCAACTCTTCTCAATAATTTGTTTTCTTCAGGTTCCTTGCTCTTCAGAAAACAAGACCATTTACTCCTGTTGAATTCTTACACATGTAAATTTATCGAGTGACTAGCGTTTCGTCAAATAAAAATATGAATGATTATTTCGATTCGCTGGAAATAAGTCTTATTTTGGCCTGTTTTTATTTTCCGTCTTTCCAGATCCAGACCAGAGCATCGGGTAATACTGCTTTGCCATGACGACTGCTGTGGATGCCATGTCCGGTCACAAACCAGTAGTCGTATCCACTATAAGCGAGTGCTGCTGCCATCCTCTCGTTATTCAGAAACCAGTTACCCAGCTTATTGTCTAAATCGTTATCACCATCCTGTAAAAACGTCTTGATTGGCTTGGGAGGGTCTTGTTTTCGGATCAGACCGGGATAATCATGGGCTGTCTTCCAGGGGCCAAACTGATCGAGGGGAATCGTGTTGTTTTTTCGGGAGGGATAGTCATTGATCCCGCGGAAATCGCAGAAACTGCCTACAAAGGAGATCACTTTCTGAAACAGATCAGTTCGATGCCAGGCCGCTGTAAACGCACAACTCCCTCCGGAAGAGGCACCGCAAATCACATGGTCTTCCGGTTTATCAGAAATGCGATACTGTTTGCGAACCACAGGTAACATCTCTTCGTCCAGAAAAGTGGCGTATTGAGCCGTACAGGTATCATACTCGTTACTGCGATTTCGAAATTCCTGTTTTCCTTTTAAACCAGCGGGAATCACTCCGGGATTAATGAAAACCGCGATGCAAACCGGAACTTTTTTGGTGTGGATCAGGTTATCGAGGACAATCGTGGCGTTCCCATCCCCGTGACAGTAGCCTTTCCCATCGGTGAAAACAATCAGTTTCGCGGGTCCACTTGTCTCTGAATATTGAGCCGGCACATAGACCCACCAGTCCCTGACGGTTCCCGGGTATTGACGTGTGCTTTTAAAGGCTGGCATTGGAATCAGTTTTCCCTGAGGTACTCCCTTATGTCTCAGACTTTCCAGTCTCCACTCGTAGCTTTCAAAGCCAAAACGATTAAATCTGCCAGCAGGCAGGCGGCGACCATTGATACTATACCGATAATGGGCTGCAGAAAAATTAGGAAACCGTTCCACTCGCGCAAAGTAGCCCGAATCTCCCAGAGCAATCATAGGCCATTGACGATTCTTTTCGGCGTAGATGACGACGTTCGCTTCTGGGTCAGCTTTTAAAAACCAGCCTGCATAACCGCCGCCATCGTCAGTTTTTTCGAGTAAGTGCCGATGCACGCCTTTCGATAAATCTTTTTCTTTCTGATAGCGTTTCTGAAAGAAATCAAGGACCTGCTTCTGGTTCTCTTTATTTGTTGGTTGTTTTAACAGCTTCGAAACATCCGCCAGATTTTGGGGTGCTGCAGACACGGAACTGATGAAGAATAGCAGCATCAATCCGATAGATGCCGTTTGAATTGTTGAGCGACAAACAGAAAATCGCATTCGACGATGCTCCTGAAAATAGAGATGTTAATGAATTTAAGTGGTCGGTTAATAGATGATCAATTGAGAGTCTGCTTCACATCTATCAGGAAACAATATATTTACTATTCCCATTACACAACGAGGCTGGTGATTTTGCAATTCACTCCTGGAGCCTCACTTCTGCGACCAGTGTGCAAATCTTATGATTCATCTTAGAAATTGGATTCTGTCCGTTTGGATCGAACAGGATTCCAGTTACAATGAAAAATCAAGTTGGCAGGAATTTCGCGAGAAAGGCAGTTTTGTGACGAATACGCTCAACCGACATCATGCTGTTTATGTTGGTAGTTTTGACCCTCCTACGCTCGGGCATCTCGATATTGTCGGGCGCGGGGCCGAGATTTACTCCAAGATCACAGTGGGCGTTGGAATCAATCCGGATAAGAAACCATTATTCTCAGCTGAAGAACGCCTGCAGATGTTGGAAGAACTTCTGTCTGCTTTTCCCAATGTCGAAGTCAAATCGTTTCAGGGTTTAGCGGTGAACTTTGTGCGCGAGTGTGGCGGCGGCGTCATGCTCCGAGGACTGCGAACTTTAACCGATGTCGAAGCGGAATTCACCATGTCACTGGCTAACAGAACGCTGGCGTCCGATATCGAAACCGTTTTCCTGATGGCCAGCGAAAAATACACACATATTTCCAGCTCGTTAATCAAACAAATTGCACAACTGGGTGGCGATGTCGCAGCAGAAAAACTGAAGGACTTCGTTCCTAAGCGGGTTGTTCACCCTTTAATTAAAAAATTTGATTTAAAAAATTCCCCATAGAATCTGAATCGACGCTATTAGTCGATGTAAAACAAGGAGAGCATACCATGGTTAAAACTGCTTCAACAATGTTACCTCTAGGAACCCAGGCCCCTGAATTTTCATTGAAAAATGTCGATGGAAATCACGTGTCTCTCAGCGACTTTCAGGATTCCAAAGGTTTGCTGGTAATCTTTATGTGTAATCATTGTCCGTTTGTAGTCCATCTGCGCGAAGCATTGGCAACGTTTGCGGATGAATATATGTCAAAAGGATTGGGGGTCGTGGGAATCAGTTCGAATGATGTCGCATCGCACCCCGATGACAGCCCGGAAAAAATGGCAGAGGAAGCCAATGCGGCAGGTTATCACTTCCCTTATTTATACGATGCCACTCAGGAAGTTGCTAAATCGTACAAAGCCGCTTGCACTCCGGATTTCTTCTTGTTCGATCAGGAACAAAAACTGGTCTATCGGGGACAGTTTGACGATAGTCGTCCAGGGAATGAGAAACCGATTACCGGTGCAGATCTACGCGTGGCCTGCGATGCTGTTCTGGCTGGCGCCCCTGTGACCGAAAATCAGAAACCCAGCATTGGCTGCAACATTAAATGGCAGGCAGGCCAGGAACCGGAATACTTCACCGGTCAACCTGCAGTGTAACGACTTGATTGATCAAAAAATTCAAACTCTCTTCGCGTGCGCGTGAAGAGAGTTTTTTTGTATCCACTCCCAAACGAATCGCTTTGCATTACCTGATTGTCTCTTGTGAATGAGTAGAGGCCAATTTACAATTATTTAAGATTCCTTCCTAAAGTAGCCCGGTACAATCTCAGGAAGTCAGATGTATGGGGCCACTCCTGAAATCGTGCTTTTCTGAGAGGATGATTGATGAGACAGCTGATTTTCAAACAGGCCTTATTGCTCTCGGCTGTGGTAGCCCTCATCTCTCTCATTGCTTTGACCGAACAGCTCAATTCTGCTGAAAAAAAGACTGCTGAGAAAAAGAAGGCGAGTTCCAAATCGCTGGCAGATGTACTACCTCGCCTGAAACCCCTGTCTCCTGAAAAAGCGTTGAAATCGTTCCGTATGGAAAATGGTTTTCGTATGGAGTTATTGGCTGCGGAGCCTCTTGTCACGGATCCGGTTGCGATGCAGTATGACGAAAATGGGCTGGCGTATGTGATTGAAATGAATGACTACCCTTATACAGACAAGTCTCTGGATGAAGCCTGGGCAGAACAAAAATCGGCTCCCATCGGAAAAGTGCGCGTATTAGAAGATGTGGACGGCGATGGAAAGTTTGATCGCTCGACCATTTTTGCTGATCAACTTTCCTGGCCAACAGGTCTGGCATTCTGGAAAGGGGGCGTCTACGTTTCTGCCACACCTGATATCTGGTACTTCAAAGACACAGACGGGGATCACAAAGCGGATATCAAACGCAAAGTCTTCACCGGATTTCGCAAATTCAATGTGCAGGCAGTGATGAATAATCTCAAATGGGGCCTTGATCATCAGATTTATGGTGCAGGTGGCAGCAACGGAGGGAGTATCCGGGCCAGTGGCGTCTCCAAAACAGATCCCATTAATATGGGACGCCGCGATTTTCGATTTGATGCAGGAACAGAGTCCTTCGAAGTCATTTCCGGCGGTGCTCGTTTCGGGAATACGTTTGATGACTGGGGAAACCGTTTCATCTGTAACATTCGCAATCCCCTGATGCACATTGTGCTCCCTACAAAGTATCTGGCGCGCAATCGCTATTTACCGGTTGTGTCTGCCATTAATAATTCAGCCGATGCGGGTGATACCATTTCCGTTTTTCGCGCAAGCCCTCCCGAGCCCTGGAGAATCATCAATGCAAAACGACTGGCTTCTGATCCCAGTTCCCGCTCGCCACGCAGCGAAAAAAATGCCACCGGCTTTGTAACCTCTTCCGCTGGCGTCACCATTTATCGGGGGTCAGCTTATCCCGAAGAATATTATGGCAATACTTTCATCGGAGAAGTGGCTGGAAATCTGGTCATGCGGTATCTGATGACGCCAGATGGCGTCACATTTAAAGCCAGAAGGGCACACGCAAATGTTGAGTTTCTGGCTTCGACTGATAACTGGTTTCGCCCCGTGAATTTTTTGAACGCTCCCGATGGCACTTTACACGTTCTGGATATGTACCGTGAAAATATCGAACATCCCTGGTCAATCCCCGATGATATCAAAGCACACTTGGATCTGACCAGTGGCCGGGATCGAGGCCGGATTTACCGTATGGTTCCCCCAGCCTATCCAGCCGGTTACCAAAAACCGAAACAACCACGTCTGGGCACAGCAGATATCAAAACACTGGTTGCCGAGTTGGATAACCCCAATGTCTGGTGGCGGGATACAGCGCATCGACTGATATTCGAACGACAGGATCAGTCAGCCGTACCACTCCTGAATCGATTATTGAATCAAAGCACATCCCCTCTGGCCAGATTGCATGCACTCTGGTCACTTCAGGGATTAAACGCACTCAGCGATGAAAACTTACATCGCGTTTTGAATGACAGCGATCCGGAAATTCGGCGCGTTGCCATCCGACTTGCCGAGCCAAAACTGAAACAGAGCGAAAATTTGCGAAACAAAGTTCTGGAGTTGGCTGCCGATGAGGATCCACGAGTTCGCTTTCAAACGGCATTCACTTTAGGAGAACTCAACCATCCCAAGGTCGCGAATGCCTTGTATCAAATTGCGCGTCGCGATCATGGAGACATGTGGATTCGGACAGCCGTTCTCAGTTCACTGTCAGAATCGACTGCGGAATTTTTAGAGAGTTTATTAGCTGATGTCAATTTTGCTGCCAGCTCAGAAGCCAGACTGTTGTTAAGCCAGCTTGCAAATGTGATCGGCACACGAAGACAGGATCCGGAAGTAAAAAAAATTCTGGAACTGGCTTCCCGCTATCGCTGTCCCGGTGAAACTCAAAAAACAGACAATGTTCAAAACCTGATCGTTCTCTCTATTGGTCAGGGGTTAAAACGGGGTGGTAAAACGCTTCTTACATTCTCAAAAGAGGAAACATCCGACTCCGCAAAATTGATACGTCGGCAAATCGAACAATCGAAACAGGTGGCCATTAATCGAAACAAGACGATCACAGTGCGCCAGCAGGCCATTGAATTATTAAGCTGTACCGATTTACCGACGGCTGAGGCAGCGCTCATGCCACTGTTGGATGCACGTGAACCCCAGGCCATTCAAATTTCTGCAGTGGAAGCATTGACCAGTTTTACCGATTCGAAAGTGGCAGACCTGTTACTCAAACAGTATCCCGTTCTGACTCCGAATGTGAGAACAGAAATCGTGAATCGTCTGTTACGAAGACAAAGTTGGATTTTGAGACTGTTTGCCGCGATCTCCGACAGAACGGTTTTCATCAGCCAGATTCCCCAGGTCAGACGGACGATCCTTCTGAAAAGTACAAATCTGGAAATCAAAAAGCAGGCCACAAAACTGTTTGCCGGCGATATTCTCAGTCCTCGTCGTGAAATTATCTCGCAATATCAGCCGGCACTTTCATTAAAAACTGATCTGGCCGAGGGGAAAAAAATCTTCAAGCGTGATTGTCTCACCTGTCATAAGCTGGGAAAAGAAGGTTATGAAGTCGGTCCCAATCTGGCCACGATCAAAAACAGAACAGCGTCAGAAATTCTGGTGCATGTGCTGGACCCCAATAAAGAAGTTTCGCCAAACTTTCTGGAGTATGTGGTTGTGACAGATTCGGGATTGATCGAAACCGGCATCATCGTGAATGAGACCCCATCCAGCATCACTGTGAAAAAAGCAGAGAACAAAGAGATTACCATTTTGCGAGAGAATATCGAAGAGATCAAAAGTTCGGGAAAATCATTGATGCCGGAAGGCCTGGAAAAGAAAATCAAAGCGCAGGAGATGGCAGACCTGATCGCATTTTTATTGACGCTGGAAAACTAACCCAACAGAACAAATAAAAAGACTCTGAAGAATCCCCATTGATTCCACAGAGCCTGAATTGGGTAAGATCTGCCCTTGCTTATTTTGAGGTCAGCTTAAAATCGAAGACATTATCGCCAGCTTTTACCTCTTCTGTCAGTGTCGATTTCGTATTATATTTGGCGGGAATTGACTCTTTGAAACTTGCTACTTCTTCTCCCGATTCTTCTGAATTATCTTCCTGCACGGTAGTGATGCTGATGGTATGCTTGCCTAATTTGGCGCCTTGTGTCTCGCCAACATAAGTCAATTCATAATTGCCATCACCGTCTGTTATTCCCATTGAAGAACGCCCTTTTTCGGGACTGAAAACGACCATCGCACCTGATACTGGTTTTTCATCGATAACGATGTTTCCGGTAACAGACCCCAGATCCGGTTGATCACTGGACCCGCCCCCACATCCAGCAGCGATGATACATATCAGATTGAAGAGAAAGATTCCGTTCCATTTGCCTCTTAATTTCATTGAAGTCTCCTGAGTGTAATAGATTTTAGTATGTGAAAGTTTAAGAACCGGCATGTTTCATGCCTGCTAAAGGGATGGTCTTGCGGCAAAAGTTGAAACCAGGATGGCGTCTGATTCCTGGTTTTTGTTTCTGCGTAGCGATAAAGGGACCAGCAGCCATTTAAACTGCTCGTCCCTTTGGATTCTCGTTCGTTGAATAAATGGTCAATGTTTAATATTCACCCACTACATTGCCATCATTAATACCGATCAGGTATTCCAACGTGCTGTCATTTGCAATGCTGGCGGCTCTATGGTCAATGTTTTCGCTGAGGAATCTAATTCGACCATCGCCAAACAGGAAATGAGCACCACCAACATGCTTACTGCTGAAGGCAATTCTTCCCTGTCCCGATGCAGGACTGGCATTGATCGGTGCCGCACCACCTCCAAAGATGGAGATCAGACCTTGATTTGAACCGGAGCCATCAGAACTGATAGCGGGACCCGTTGCGTTGTAATCCCGTGCTGCATAGAGAGCACCTGCATATGCTTTGATTGATCCTAGTTTATAGGCACGTTCGCCGGCCAGAATAACATTACTGCTGCCATCGCTTAAGTCACGCATCTGCACAGAACTGTTTCGGAAAAAAGCACCATTGGCCGTACTGGCAGGATCTGATCCCTGATTCTTTTTCAGGCCATAAGAGCTATTTGAAGCAATGTAATTTGTCACAGCCAGACCATATTCCGAGCCACCGGTGGCTTTGATTCTACGACCGGCTTCGTCATGAATTTGTGGTCCTGTGTCTGAGGGACAACGAAATACAGGTAGTGTTTGTTGCATTGTATTTCGGATACTTGCTGTATTCAGTACCGTAGATACGGGAATCGTACCAACACTGAGCTGGTTGAACAGAGGGGCCTGATCTAAGTAAGGCAAGAGTAAAGCATTCCAGGCCCAATGTCCTTCGTTATCAACGATCACACCACCACTGGAAGGCAGATTTTCTTCCACATAACCGGGAGGAAACGTACGAAACGTTTCATGGTAATTGTGCATCGCAAGACCCATTTGTTTTAAATTATTTTTACAAGTGCTTCTCCGAGCTGCTTCACGCGCCTGTTGAACAGCGGGTAACAATAGTGCTATTAAAATGGCAATAATGGCAATCACTACCAATAATTCAATCAGGGTAAATCCCCGTCGGTAGTTCAATGGACTTAATTTCTTCATCAAAGAGGCGTCTTTCTAAGCTGAGTTTGTAAATCGAATCTAGAATTAGGACAATTGTGCAGTTGGTGGGGTCGTGGAAGCGCATGACGCGCCTGCAGGTGGGAAAGTGATGCTGCACTCATCCGGGTGGTTGAGGAAAATCAATTAGAGATCCCCGTATAAGTAGTCGTATGCAGATATAGGGATTTACCTGAAAATTAATGGAAAATGGTTCGTTTCATTATTATCTTGAGACTGATAATTGTTAGTGAACTTTCGATAAAGCCAAGCTATATGATACTTTAGCTTACAAATGGTTATGATTCGCAAACTACTACATTTAAATCATTTACAAATTGATTTTGTATAATGAGGGAGTAAGTCGGTGCGAGTTTGTACGATATCTTATAGAGGACTTCGATTGTTGGGATTGAAGTTGCGTCTCTGTGGAATTTCAAGAAGCACGAATAACATCGTTTTATGAGCAACGATCAAGAATCGACAGCCTTGCCTGATGAATTACAGATGAAGTTTCTGCATGTGTTTACTCAGCATCGGAATCAGCTCTATTCGTATATCTATTCCCTGCTGCCAAATCGGGATGACGCAGAAGATGTTTTCCAGCGAACCAGTCTGATTCTCTGGAAAAAATTTTCCGATTATGATGATTCCTGCAGTTTTTTTTCCTGGGCTTGTGGTGTGGCATTCTATGAAGTGAAAAACTTTATTCGAGTCGCGCAACGAAAAAGATTACAATTTCAGGATGATGTCATTCAGCAGCTGGCTGATGAGAGAGCAGAGATTCCGCAACTCAAGTTTAACCAGAGGGCCTCTGCTTTACAGGACTGTATTCAAAAATTGAAAGAGAAGGATCAAAAACTGGTGGATCAGGTTTATCGCGGTCAGTCACCGGTCAAAGATGTGGCCGAGGCAACCGGGACAGCCATTCAAACATTATATAACAGGCTTAATCAGATTCGTCGTCAATTGACTCACTGTATTGATCGCATCTTGTCATATACAGGAGAGGGAAAATGATGCAACAGAACAGTCAGAACGAAAACCTGTATGATCTGTTTGGGGCACTCTGCAACGAAACGATCACAACGGAACAGCATCTCATGCTGGAGAAGATATTAGCCGAAGACGCCGAGGCAAGACGTGACTATTTCAATTACCTGGAGTTGCATCTCAATCTTGAGCGACTGCACGATGAACAGCCTGAAACCGAGATCGATTTTCATTTTCACGCACAGACAATACCAAACTTCCAGGAGAAAGTATCCTCGAAGAATACGTTTACGACAACTCAATCTCTCTGGCTGATGGTGACTGCCATCTGTGCCACAATCGTAGGCAGCTTTCTTTTTCTCAATCTAAAACCATCAACGCCGACTCAAATCAGTCAAGTTGAGACTTCTCCCAAGAACATTTCTGTTGCGGAAGTAACTCAAACAGCGGCAGTTCGTTTTGCGGACGGTGCGCCTGTTCTCAAAGTGGGGTCGCCGATCGAAACTTATCAGGAATATGCCATCTCTGCAGGGCAGGTCCAAATTGTTTTCTCTAATGGTGCAGAGGTCATTCTGACAGGACCGGCTGTGTTTGAATCTGGAGGAATAGAGCACCTGGCGATCCGCTACGGTGCATGTTCTGTTTATGCTCCTGAAGGGGCAGAAGGTTTCACTGTCGAAACACCGCTGTCTAACGTTGTCGATTATGGTACTCGGTTTTCGGTCAATGTTTCAGAAGCCGGTAATACCGACGTGCAAGTGATCGAAGGCGAAACGGATGTCCGCCCGATTAAACGGGATGATAATTCCGGCATTACTGCAAAACGATTGACCAAAGGCATGGCACAGCGTTTAACCACGAATAACGGATTAGTCGTTGATCAAATTCCCTTTGACAGCCATCAATATGTTTCAACATTACCCGATCGGGTGATTTCCTATACGACCACTGTGGGACCGCGTCGCAAAGCAGAAGATCTCACAAGTGTTACGATCCAGAGAGGGGGAACCGCGTATCAATATGCGGTCGAAGATTTGATCGGGATTGAGCTGACTCACTACAAAGGCAGCTCCTTTCTGACCAGAAACGATGGCATTGACCCTGCCACTGATGGTAACCCCCTCACTTTACGCAGACATCTGCTCGATCAGGATCGAAGTCTGTTGACCGGCGTTGTGAATCCCTCTGGTTCGACCACACCTTTGACCGCGCCACCCGTGATGAATGAAGTTGAGGATCCGAATCAGCCCAATACACCGGGAATGGCGATTCGTTTCCGCGAACCCGTCATTAATGATGCCGGACCCGATATTGTTCTGTTTGATCTGCAGGTCATTGTTCACACCACAGCCGGCGATGCCTTTTACGCCACTCCGTTACCTTTTGCCTCGAAACGGAAAACACATAAAATTGAACAGTTTGATATCGATCTTGCTTCGCCGGAAGCAAAATCATTAGAGAAATTCTGGTTACACATTTTTAATAATAAACAAAAATCCGGTATTAGTTCTCGCAATGAGTTGGAAACTGCCCTGGGGAATGGCGGCAATTTGCACATCGTCGGTGCCAAAGCACTGGCTGTGGGCATTGATCTGTCTGACCTGGGATTTGCAGAGGGAGAAACGGTTGAAGGTTTATTTCTTCAGGATGCGCAAGATAACGCTGATATCATTGACCCCGTATTTATCGCCGGTCTCCCTCCCTTAAAACGTCCCAAAAAATAATAGCAAAACCTGGCGTGATGCCATTAGAAAATCGATTTTTTTCGCGGCATCGATTAATAACAAAGGCCTGATTCATGAGACTCCTTATCGTAAGTCTGTTTCTTTTGGTTGCCGCCAATCTGGTGAGTGCAGCAGAAAAAGTGAAAGCCGCTAATTCACCCGTGAATGTGAAGCAGCTTCATTTTTTTGAGAAGGAAGTTCGTCCGCTGCTGATCAAGCACTGTCTGGAATGTCACGGTGAGAAAAAGCAGAAAGGCGACTTGCGTCTTGATTCTCTGAAAGCAATTCTTCAAGGAGGAGAAAGTGGTCCTGCGATCGTGCCCGGCAAGTCAAACGAGAGCATCCTGGTGGAAGCGATCAATTTCGAATCCTTTGAAATGCCGCCGGAAAGTAAACTGAAAGACAAAGAAATCGCCGCTTTAACCCGTTGGGTCAACGAAGGCGCCTATTGGCCTGAAAATAAAGACTACGTCATCAAACAAAGAAGCAATGAGAACTTTTTTACTGAGGAAGATCGTAGCTTCTGGTCGTTTCAGCCTGTCAAACCAACCAGGGTTCCTCAAGTCGATCAAAGTGCCTGGTCAAAAAACCCGGTGGATGCCTTTGTCTATGACCGTCTGAAAAAAGCAGGGCTGACTCCCGCTGATGAAGCCAGCCGTACCACCTTAATCAGGCGTGCGTACTACGATTTGATTGGCCTGCCTCCCACTGTGGAGCAAATCAACGCTTTTATAAATGATACCTCGCCTGACGCCTGGTCGCGTCTGGTTGATGAATTGCTGGAGAATCCTCATTACGGTGAGAAATGGGCCCGGCACTGGCTCGACGTCGTACGTTATGCCGAGTCGGATGGTTTCAACCAGGATGCATTTCGCCCGGAAATCTGGCGTTATCGAGACTATGTCATTCGTTCCTTCAACACCGATAAACCTTATTCACAGTTTGTGAGAGAACAACTGGCCGGAGATGAAATTGCCCCTGAAGATCCTGATGCATTAGCGGCAACAGGCTTTCTGAGACACAATCTTTATGAATATAACCAGCGTGATTCACGCACCCAGTGGAATGATATTCTGGATAACATTACCGATGCCACCGGTGATGTCTTTATGGGAGTCAGCATGGGATGTGCACGGTGTCACGATCACAAATTTGACCCGATCCCTCACCAGGATTATTACCGGCTGCAGGCATTCTTTGCACCTCTGATGCCGCGGGATGATGTTCCTTTTGCGACACCGAAAGAGTTGGCAGAATATAACCAGAAATTTGAAATCTGGGAAAAAAAGACGGCAGGCATTCGTACTAAAATCGATGCGTTAATACGGGATACACTTAAAAAAGCAGCGCAAAGTCAAATCAAAATGTTTCCGGCTGACCTGCAGGAAATAATGGCAAAACCGGAAGAGAAACGGACTGCCCTGGATCACCAGTTGGCAGACCTCGTGCAAAGGCAGGTCGTCATCAAGCAGAAAACATCTCTCGCCACTTTAAAGAAGAGCGAAAAACCTGACGGTGAAAAATATCGCGCACTACTTAAAGAACTGGCTGCCTTTGATAAGCTCAAACCGAAACCGTTGCCGACGGGCATGAGTGTCACCGATGCACGGGGAGCGCTTCCGATTACGACCATTCCCGATGATCCCGAACACAAGCCGATTGTTCCCGGATTTCTTTCTCTTTTGAAACCTGGCGAAGCGGAAATCATCCCCATTTCGACAGCCCCCCATTCTTCAGGACGTCGCACCGCGTTAGCAAACTGGATGGTCAATCCACAAAATCGACTGACAACGCGTGTGATCGCAAACCGTGTCTGGCAGTACCATTTTGGAACGGGTCTGGTTTCCACGGCAAACGAATTCGGACATATGGGCGAAGCGCCCAGTCATCCCGAACTGTTGGATTGGCTCACATCCTATTTTGTGGACAATGGTTGGAGCATTAAAAAACTGCATCGTCTGATTATGAACTCGTCCACATATCGACTCGCCGCTTTTCATCCTGCTGCGAAACAGGCAGAACTCAAAGATCCCCAAAATCGTCTGCACTGGCGTGCCAACATTCGCAGACTCAATGCAGAAGACATTCGGGATTCAGCACTGTTTCTTTCCGGAGAACTCGATCAAAAACTGGGAGGACCCAGCGTAAGTGCCAATCTACCACGCCGTAGTGTTTACACAATTATGAAACGCAACGTGCAAGACCCTGTTTTGGGAGCCTTTGATCTGCCCGGTGGTATCAAAAGTGTCGCGCAACGCGATGTCACTACAACGGCAAATCAGGCATTGTTGATGATTAATGGGGATTGGTTTCTGAAACGCGCCAACGCAATGGCCCGTTCCCTGAAAGCAAAGTCATTTGCCGATGACAGGGAAATGGTGTCCTATCTCCATAAGATGACGTTTGGTAAAGATCCAGAACCGGTAGAAGTTGATCTCTATTCAGATTTTTTGAAATCGCAACAAAAACGGATCACAGCGGAAGCAGCTGGCCGGCAGAAAACGTTTATCGGCGAAATCACAAAAACGACGAAGGAAGCAATCAAGCTCGGAAAAGGATCGACGCTGACAAAGCTGCACATTCCAGCTTCAAAAAATCTACCAGATCAGGATTTCACGATTGAAGCTTATGTGCAATTAGGGTCGGTCTATGAAAATGCCGCCGTGAATACGATTGCCTCACAATGGACGGGAAATACCAAACAGCGAGGATGGTCGTTTGGTGTCACAAGCCAGAAATCAGCCTATAAACCACGAAATCTGATTCTGCAACTGGTGGGAAACAATCAGGCGGGCAAACTCACCTATGAAGTGGTTGCTTCCAATCTGCATCTGGAACTGAACAAGCCGTATTATGTTGCCGCCTCGCTTAAGATGGCTGAAACCGGTGAAACGGGAATTCAATTTTATGTCAAAGAGCTGTTTTCAAAAAAACCGCTGCAGCGCGTCTCTGTCAAACACAAAGTCATCAGCGACTATCGTCCTGAAAATGAGCTTGTTCTCGGAGGCCGGGATAAAACGACAGGCAGCAGATGGAACGGTCTGCTCGATAATGTCAGGTTATCCCGCGCGGCTTTAAGCCAGGAAGAACTGTTAATTCATTCCTCCGGAAAGCCACACGCTTCGGCAATTGGCTTCTGGGAATTTAATACCAAACAGGGACTTCTCAAAAACAGCGTGGCTGACGCGCTGCACATCCTGCCCTCGAATACATCAACGGTGGCAAACAACGCGCGACAACAGGCGTTAGCAGATTTATGTCACGTGATGTTAAACTCCAACGAATTTCTCTACCTCGATTAATCAAGCGTGATCCACGATAGTAATAGCGGAAAGACAATAGTATGAGTAATCAACCCACTCAGGCATTTCCTGAATCGGTCATCAATCGACGACAACTGCTTTTGCAGGCAGGAGCCGGTTTTGGTGGTATTGCCTTAAATGCCATGTTGGCACAGCAGGCTCAGGCCGCAGTCAAGACCAGCACCAAACCGATGTCACCTCTGGCAGCAAAGCAGACACACTTCCCGGCGACGGCGAAAAGTGTGATCTTTCTGTTCATGGAAGGTGGACCGAGCCACATCGATCTGTTTGATCCCAAGCCGGAAGTACAAAAACTGGCAGGGAAACCGCTGCCGGAAAGTTTTAAGCGGCCGATTACCGCAATGGGAGAAGTGAACTCACCTTTGCTCGCTTCGAAACGAAAATGGAAGCAGCATGGTGAAGCAGGAACCTGGGTTTCCGATTGGCTGCCGCATACCGTGACCTGCGTTGATGATATCGCCGTGGTGCGTGGCTGCTGGACGAATGGCATCAATCATGCCGGTGGCGTCTGCCAGATGAATACGTGCATTCCCCTCGCCGGTCGCCCCTCATTAGGTAGCTGGGTGACCTACGGTCTGGGTACGGAAAACGAAAGCCTGCCCGCATTCGTTGTGATTCAGGACAACAACGGAACGACTGTAAATGGTCCACGGAACTGGGGAACCGCCTTTATTCCTGCCGTGTATCAGGGCACTCGACTGAATACGGGAAAAGAACCGATTTCCAACCTGTATCGGCCCCAAAATATTTTCGCTTCCCAGGAAGCGGGAAAACTGGATTTGCTGGCGACTCTGAATCAACGTCATGCACAGTCGCGGAAACAGCAATCTGAATTGGATGCAAGAATTGAATCTTACGAATTGGCTTTTCGAATGCAGGCCGCTGCTCCTGAAGCCGTCGATTTAACCCAGGAAACCAAAGAGACGTATGAACTGTATGGTATGGATCAGAAAGAGACCAAAGTTTATGGCACGAATTGTCTGTTAGCGCGAAGAATGGTTGAGCGGGGCGTACGCTTCATCCAGCTTTATAACGGCACGGGCAGCAAATGGGATTCTCACTCCGGCATTGAAAAGCGCCACGCGGCGCTTTGTAAAGGTATGGATAAGTGCGTTGCCGGTCTGTTGAAAGATCTCAAACAGAGAGGTCTGTTAGATTCCACTTTGGTGGTGTGGGGCGGTGAATTTGGTCGCACGCCGATGAGTGAAAAAGGGGATGGCCGCGATCATAATCCCACAGGCTTTACCATGTGGATGGCCGGTGGAGGCGTTAAAGGCGGGCAAACAATTGGGGGCACTGATGAGCTGGGCCTCTATGCGGTCGAAGACCGGATGCATGTGCGTGATATTCACACCAGCATCTATCACTTAATGGGTCTGAGTAATATGAAACTGGAATATCGCCATAAAGGAAGCCCTGAACGACCGACTTTGAATGAAGGTGAGTTCATGAAAAAACTGGTGACCGGCTGAAATGTGTCGAGTTCTAAACTATATATTATCAAGGGCTTAGGGAGATTTTGTTTCCTGAGCCTTTTCGGATTCATTCTAGGGCTGTCATAATTTGCATGATTGCGATTATTTGCACCTGATCCTGTATCAATTTGATGGAAAATCCTCTCTTGTAATTCGGTCTGAAACCGATACTATAATATATAAGTAACTCTTAAATATTGTTGGTTTTATGAGTGCTTTTAACCCTCCTTAAACACTATCCATCCCAGTGGATAGTCCTCACTTAGTTCTATTACCAAGAGAGTCTTCTTCTATGAACGGGCGACTTTTCCTGGCGTATGCATTTTCTTTCTCTCTCTGTCTGAGTGTCACTCAAGCAGCGGATCCCGCTAAAAAAACAGGCGCACTCTCGTTCGAAAAAGATGTGCGAAAAATCCTGAAAGTGCACTGCTTGCATTGTCACGGCGAAGTCGGTGTCAAAGAGGGAAATCTCGACTTGCGCCTCATGCGTTTCATGGTCAAAGGTGGCGACAGCGGACCAGCCATTGTTCCCGGTAAAAGTTATCAGAGTGAGTTGATTTCCCGCGTGGTGGCCCACGAAATGCCTCCGGAAGACAAGCATATGCCCCAGGAGGAAATAGACATCCTCAAACGCTGGATCGATCAGGGGGCAAAAACACTGCACCCCGAACCAGAAAAAATAGAGGCAGATTATCTTGCACCCGATGATTTAGCATTCTGGTCTTTCCAGCCTGTGAAGAACTCTCCTGTTCCAAAAGTCAACAATACCAAACTGGTGAGACAGCCCGTCGATGCATTTCTATTGGCGAAGCTGGAAGGAAAGGGGCTGAGCTTTTCTTCTCCCGCATCAAAAACGTCATTGGCACGCCGTGCGTATTATGATTTGACGGGTTTGCCTCCCACTCCGGAAGAATTGAAACAGTTTCTCGATGATAAAAGCACCGATGCCTACGAAAAATTGATCGACCGCCTGCTGGCTTCAAAACATTATGGCGAACGTTGGGGCCGTCACTGGCTGGATGTCGCCGGCTATGCAGACTCGGAAGGCTACAATAATAAAGATATGGAACGTCCCTGGGCGTTTCGATATCGGGATTATGTCATCCGTGCTTTCAATGAAGACAAACCCTATGACCAGTTTCTCCGCGAACAGATTGCGGGAGACGAAATGGTCAAACCACCTTATAAAAATATGAGTCCGCAAGATCTGGAAAAGCTGGTGGCAACCGGTTTTTTACGAATGGCTCCAGATGGTACAGGTAGCAATCCCGCAGAGAAAGAAGTGGCAAAGAACCAGGTCATCACGGATACGATTGACATCGTTTCCTCATCGGTTCTGGGAATGACTGTTGCCTGTGCACAGTGCCACGATCATAAATACGATCCGATTCCTCAAAACGATTACTATCGATTTCGTGCAATCTTTGAACCTGCTCTGGACTGGAAAAACTGGCGTGCACCGGTTTCACGACGCATCTCGATCATGTCAGACGCCGATCGCAAAATCGCCAACGAATTCGAAGCGGAAGCAAAAAAAGTATTAGCAGAGCGAACGAAACTGGTGACCAAATTCGTCGATCGTACGCTGGAGCGGGAGCTGCTTGCAGTTCCGAAAGAGAAACGTGACTTAACTCGCACTGCTTATAAAACAACGGGCAAAAAGAGAACCAAGGAACAGGTTGCATTGCTGAAGGCATTTCCCCGCATCAATCGTCTGTCTTCTGGTTCACTCTATCTTTACGATCGAACCTTACACGAAGATTCGGGTAAAGCCGCCCAGAAAGCCAAAGCACTCGGTAAAGAGCTGGTTGAAAAAATCCAGAAAGAAACACTGGGGAAAATTCCTGAGGCGCAAAAAAAACTCGCGTTAACGGCTCAGAAAACAGATGCGAAAAAAAGGACCGAGGAGCAGAAAAAAATCATCGCTGAATATCCTGCGTTGTTAGTTTCGGTTTCGAACCTTGAGAAATTTGACGCGAAAGGCGCCGCCCAGATTAAGCACTGGAAGGATGAAGCCAAGCGGCTCTCAGACCTCAAAACGACGGGTACACTCAATCTCTTGAGTGATAAAGTGGCGAAAATCAGAGCCAAAAAACCCAAAGAAGAATTTATTCGTGTGTTGACTGAAGTCCCGGGTAAAGTGCCCAAAACATTCTTCTTCAATCGGGGAGACTTCGAACAGCCCAAACATGAATTGCTACCAGCGGGTTTATCTGTGATCAAGTCAAATCTGAAACAGACTGCTGGAATTCCACCCAAAAATAAAACACTCCCAACGACAGGACGACGGTTAGCCTATACCAATTATTTAACTAACGGCAAGCATCCCCTGACTGCACGTGTTTTTGTCAACCGTATCTGGTTGCACCACTTCGGTAAAGGAATCGTGGCATCGCCCACTGACTTCGGGAAACTGGGCATTCCGCCCACGCATCTGGAATTATTAGACTGGATGTCGCATGATTTTGTAGCCAATGGTTGGAAGATTAAACGGCTGCATAAGATGCTGATGACTTCAACAGCTTACAGGCAAAGTTCACAGAGATCGACCGATTACAACGCGGTGGACCCAGATAATCTGTTATACGGTCGCATGCCCGTACGTCGCCTGGAAGCGGAAACAATCCGTGATTCAATCATTGCGGTGACAGGAAAACTGAAAACGGAACTGTACGGCGAGCCGGTTCCTGTAAAGGAAGACGAAGTCGGACAAATCGTGGTTGGTATCGCCAATGTTGATACCGCCGGTCGACAGAAAAAGGCCATCAAAATGGATGATCGCCAGTTCCGTCGCAGTATCTATGTTGCCGTCAATCGCAGTAAACCTCTGGCTGTGCTCGATATGTTTGATGCTCCGAAAATGGAACCCAATTGTGAAAAACGGGCTTCTTCAACGGTAGCACCTCAATCACTGTTGATGATGAACAGTGGGTTTATGGTGGAACATGCCGAATATTTTGCCGACAGGCTGGCAAAGGAACGCGCCGGAAATAAGGCAGAGCAGGTCAAATTGGCCTGGATACTCAGCTATGGAAAAGAACCCTCCGCAGAAGAAGTAAAACAATCCGTCGAATTTATTGACCTGCAAATTGCGCAATTCAAAACTGCAGAAGTGAAAACAAAGAAAACGCCTGAGCAATTGGCATTGGCTACTTTTTGTCAGGCATTACTCAGCAGCAACGGATTCCTGTACGTAGATTAGTCAGAGTTCGTTTTTCATGACCAACTAATTTCAACAGATGTCTGATACAAGAACGGTATCGAATTATGAATCATCAAACACAAACAACAGGCTTGCACTCAAGGCGACATTTTCTTGCGTCAAGTTCAATGGGCATCGGCTCTGTGGCTTTATCCTGGCTGTTGAACCAGGATCCCCTTCTGGCCAAGAATCCGGCGATACGTCCTGAACTGGTGAATAAACATTTTGATTTAAAATTGAAACCAACACATCATGCTCCCAAAGCAAAAGCCATGATCTCAATGTTCATGCAGGGAGGCCCCAGTCATCTGGATATGTTTGATCCCAAACCCATGCTCCAGAAGTATGATGGCAAGAAATTTCCGGGAGACATCAAATACGACAACGCTGCCCAGGCCAGCTCGAAAGTTCTCGGCTCTCCCTGGAAATTCAGCAAGCATGGAGAATGTGGTACCGAACTGTCAGAATTATTGCCCGGTTTAAGTGAAGTCGTCGATGATATTGTGGTCATGCGATCCATGCACACCAGTGTGAATAATCATGGTCAGTCCATCTATGCCATGCATACCGGTCGCATACTTCCAGGACGTCCGACGGTAGGAAGCTGGTTGACTTACGGATTAGGATCCGAATCAGAAAATCTTCCCGCTTACATTGCGATGGTGGATCCGGGCGGGGCACCGGTACTGGGTGTTAATAACTGGACCAATGGCTGGCTACCTTCGCTTTACCAGGGAACGGTCATTCGTCCCAAAGAACCACGGATTCTGAATCTCAATGCTCCCCCTCATCTGAGTGGGAAAGCACAGGAAAAATATCTCGACTTTTTAGGAAAATTGAATCAACGACATCTCAGTCAACATCCGGGTGAAGATGATCTTTCCGCCAGAATATCCAGTTATGAGTTGGCTGCAAAAATGCAGACCGCGGCAACAGAAGCGCTCGACTTGAGCAAGGAAACCAAAGCCACGCAAGCCCTGTATGGAATTGACGTACCCGAATCTGCCGAGTTCGGCAAACGTTGCCTGATTTCCCGTCGTTTAATTGAACGTGGCGTGCGGTTCGTGCAAATTATGACGGGCAACCAGCATTGGGATCATCATACCAGTATGCGAACGGCACTTCCCAGAACCTGCAAGCGAGTCGATGTTCCTTCCGCAGGTCTGGTAAAAGATCTCAAACAGCGAGGTTTGCTCGATGAAACACTCGTGCATTGGGGCGGAGAAATGGGGCGGCTGCCCGTGATTCAGAACGATGCCGGCATCGCGAAACAGGGACGGGATCATAACACCTACGGCTTCAGTATGTGGCTGGCAGGCGGTGGTTTGAAAGGGGGCATGACATACGGTGGTACCGATGAATTCGGGCACCACGCCGTCGTAGATAAAGTCAGCCCCAGCGATTATCACGCGACTTTGATGCATCTGTTTGGACTGGATGCAGAACGTCTGACGTTCACTCGCAATGGTGCGGAACAATCATTGATTGACAGACAGGTCAACCGCATCGTGCATGATATCATTGCCTGAATACATGTAATGATAAACCAATTCACATCGATAAAAAAGTACTGGTGCAATAAGACTTTTTTATCATGCACACTTGCGTAGGATTTCCAGGTATTGCACATGCTTTAGCTGCGCGACAATTCGTTCAGTCTTGACTCAAAATTAGAATGGACGTCGTTTGGCAAAAATTTTAGGTGATGCAAATACTTTTAGGTAAACATTTCATCTCTGTAAATTAAAAATCTGTTCTGGTTATTGTCAGCTAATGTGCGGATTTTAATTTTGCTGTTCGTTCGAAATACTTCTGCCATTCTTTTAGAGGGTTTCTAATGTGCCAAGAACCAGAAAATGAAAAGGCAGGAAAACAAGCGGATGCACAGCTTTTTCGAGTTGTTACTCTTTGGTCGTTGGGGCTATTGGGAGTTTCAGTGATTGGAAGTCCTGTAACAATTGCAGTGCTGCTTTTTATCAACTTTATTCTGCCAAAAGCAGTCCCGATTGGAATGGCATTTTCTTTTCCTCCTTTTATTCAATTGGCCGTATGGTTGTTCGGGTCGATCAAGGCTTATCAAAAATACAAATCTCTGAAAGTAGTGGGATGGTTATCCGCCATCGGCCTGTTTTTCTTTTTGATGTTTCCAATATTAATGTTCTTTACTGTTATTTTTACCGTTGGTGGTTGGAATGTCGGCAAGTAAACAATTAGTCAAATGACTGATACATATCGATAAAAAACGCCCTGGTTCAACAGGGCGTTTTTAGTTCTTATCAAATAAGCATTTAATACTACTTTTTAGGCACAGCAATCATATCGACTACCAGAATACGATTGGGGATGCCCACGCTTTTAATCGTGGCTTTGGAGGCAGCTGGCGGACGCTGGGGGTCATAATAGTCTTTGCGAATCTTGCCGAAATCGCCGCTGATTTCATTTTCCGATACATAATAGGTGGCTTTCACCAGGTGTCGCATATCACTGCCGGCTTCTCCCACGATCTCTTTAAGTTGGTTGAAAACACTGCGAATGCGTTCGTCATTGTTGCCGGGCTTTTTCGCTGTGATTCCTGATACATAAATCCGGTCACTGACTTCTGCGATAGCAGTCCGGCTAAACACGGGTGAGGCTTTCATGCCGGTCGGTGTTTTGTAGACGACGGTCTCCTCAGGTCGTGCCGCGGGTGCTTCACCGGGCAGTGCAACAATCATTTCAATTTCAATGGGCAGAGAAGAAAACCACTCGACCTGTGATACCGGAGGTTTTCGATCAACGGGGAAAAAACCATCAATGACCTGACGGGATTGGAGGGCCTGATTCATGGGAGTCAGGAAGGCTTTGATGTGGATGATATTTGCCCGAGAACCTCCCAGGTACTTGAGCGTCTGAAAGAGTTCTTCCATCGTCTTTTTCGTAGATTCGGCCAGCGTGTCTGCTTTGACTGCCTGACCAGAGATATAAGCCGTTCGTCCCGCTGGTAACAGAGCGACGCGAAAACCGGAAACGTCGTCGTTGAAAATTTTTGCTTTCGATATTTTCTCGGAAGAACCGGTTGCCGCGACTGCATCAATGGCGACCAGAGCACCCGGGGTCGTGAGTTTTGTGACCACATACATGCACGCAGGTTGCGACTTCCCTTTCAATTCCTTTGCGATTCTATTCTGAACTTCCGGAACCAGGTCGGCACTTGTTACATAGATATTTAACTTCACCAGTCGCTTCAGATTACCATTCACTTTTTTCAGCAGGTAATTCAGGTTGTTAAGAGCCCGCATGGTTTGATCACTGGCATTTGCAGGAGCAACCAAACCGCCGTGGATATCAATGGCTGTGATCTGAGAAGTATGAGCCAGAACATTGTCTTTAACAATCACGCAGAGTGAGGACCCCGTTTTAGCCGAGGATTTAAGATAGGTGACTTCTGCAGAGACCATGCCGGTCATTCCCATAAAAAGTACTATCATCAGAGTATTCGTGAAATATTTCATAGTAGATTCATCATTTCTTAGAGGATCAATTGTTGATTTATTCCGAAGTATCCTGTTCAGGAATCCGAGTCTGTTATTTTAACTGCCAGTTCTCGTCAAAGAAATTGGCATCGACAACTTTTCCTGGATATTGGGAGCCTGCGGGAGTACGTAAGTCAATGATGGCCCAGTCGGGCAGCATCGGAACCTGTCTGGCATTATTGAGATACGCATATTCGCGATACGTAAAACCGCTGTTGAGAACCACATATTTTTTCGGATTCAACGGGTTAGGGAAAATCAGAATCGGAGCATGATGTGCGGCAGAGAAGCGTTGCTCTCCCACAATAATTTCATCACGGTTCCACGTGATCGGTAATTTGCCGACGATCTTTTTAATGAGCGTGTTACTTTCCGGATCTCCCCACAGCACCAGATTGCTGGAGGCAATTTCTTTGTCGGTGATGTTTGAGTCTTTCATCACGCGTGCATCGCCGCGAAACTGTTGGCGCCAATGCACGATGGCGTGTTTCATTTCAGACTTCACCCACTTGTCAACGGCAGGTGAAGCACACGCTCCCGAAGGGGAGACGAAGATAAAGGAATCCATAAAGGCATCGTCTATGGGTCCTTGCAGGTTATGCTTTTTGACCAGTTGTCCTGGTTCATGAATCGCAGGCCCGACTTTCCATGTATCACCGGATTTGTGAAAAGAAACATGCCACGAACGATCAGAGAGAGGGCGGGGGGCTTCGAGTTTGATGCCATTTACTTGAACCATCACCGGATGAGTCATATCCAACGGCGATTCTCCTGCGTTCATTTTCAACGAAAACGCAGTCACGTTTTTGGTTTTGACGTCGACTCGATTGCGTCTCGACAGGCGGGCATCGATCTGGGCCTGTGTCCATTCTTCGTGCATCGCATCCAGTGTAACCCACGCCATGCGATTATATTTTAAGGTATAGGCGACCAGATGCACGGTCCTGGGAACGCGCTGGCGACCCACTTTCGCGAGTGAGTCCATTTTGTTTTCGATGATGATTTTGGAGTCGGGGTGAATCCGGTGCGCGGTGTTGGGTCCAATAATATGAACCATGTCGATGCCCACTTTTTCGAGAGCGATTTCCATCACATCGGCTGCTTGTTTCTGACTGTCGATCTCGCCGCTATAAGCGACGGTCGGGCAGTGATACAGATTCAACGCGTAGCCAGGACAGTCATACCATTGCCACAACTTCTTCTCATACCAGGTCGGATTCAGAGTTTCTTTCTGGAACACATCCAGAAACAGAGGCGTTTCAGAGAAGCCGGCTCCCGGGTTGGAGCCAAACCAGCGATCAGAGTAATGCACGGCGAACTGCCAGCAGGCAGCGCCCCCCATTGAAAAACCACGCACGGATACGCGATCATCGTCGATGCGATAATTCTGTTTGGTTGATTCCAGTGCTTCGAGCACATCCACTTCACCGGCGAACTTGAAGGCGTTGGAATAACGGCCATAGGGATGGAGAACAATCGTGTTGGCAGGAGTATACTGACCGCGAGATCGCTGCTGTTGGCTGATAAAGTTGACTTCGCTCAGGCGTTCTCCTCGGCCATGAAACCAGAGATCACAGCGATAGTCGCTTTTTCCCGAAAAAGTATAGCTGTCTGGAATGACCAGACTGTAAGGCTGCACGGTCTGATCAATTTTCGAAATATAGCCGCGAACGACCAGTCCCGTTTTTTGAGTCCAGGGTGCTTCCCCTTTGAGTAACTGTTCGGCCCGTTCCTGGCCCTGTTGTAATAACTTGAGCCCGTTGCCAATTTCACGCTCATGAAAGAACTCCTGATATTCGAGCGCACAACGCACGGCTCGATGATAGATTTCCACATCCGGAATCAATGATTGAATTCGGGAGTCCTTGCTCTTCTTTAATTGATCAAGGGACGCTTGCAGTTTCGCCAGTCCTTGCTGGAGTTGCTGTTTTTGTTTTTCGGGAACTTCCACTCCCAGTGCCGGAATCTTGCGAACCTTTTCGGGTATATTGTCGGCGGGGCCATCGGCCAGTAACAGGGCAGGGGAAAGTGTCGCACACAGACCAAACACAATTGTAGTTTTGACAATAAAAGTTCGTTGAAAAATCATAAGGGGTTTCTCTCAGGATTTCTGATGATCAGGAATGTTGTAACTTCTTAAACGATCACAAGTATCGATGTTCTTAATATCATGGCGCAATGGGAATCGTTTGAAAACTGTTTCAGCAAAGATATTCCGTGATCGAGCAAAGAGACCATTTCAGCGTGGATTGGCATGGACGGTTTCAGGACTGTTTGTTAGAACACTGCCAAAGCTTGCCCCGGAATCTGGAATTTTTTCGATTATTGCCAGCGGAGACAAATCATGTTCAACAAATTATTTTCGGCCAGCCTGATCTCAGTCATTTCTCTTGGTCTTGTTGCCCCTGGTTCTGCGGCAGATCCAAAACCGAAAGTGGCTGCCTCGGCCGAGGTGCATACCATTCAATTGCAAGGAATGGTATTAAAGGGGGAGGAAATCGACTTTAAGATACAGCGTGATGGCAAACATTTCATCAATCTTCAGGGGCAGGCTGGTATCCAGATCGATGAAATGACTTTCTCAGCAGGTATTATCGAGGTGACTTATACAAAGAAACTAGAAGATGTTGTGCTCAAACTAAGTAATAACGTCGAAATTATCAGCAAAGGCGACAGATTGCGTGCAAAGGCGATGGAAGCGAAGTTTGATCTGGGTGCGAAGTCGCTCACACTGAACGGGGGAGAAAAACAGGAGGCTGTGCTGATCAGGTCCAATGGTTCAAAAACGACCCACATGGAAGCCACGGAGATTCAAATTCAATTTCAGGATCAAAACGTGGTGTTGATCAAATCAAGTGGCCCTGTCGAAATCTCGGAGCGGAAAGCAAATAAACAAGATGATTTTTTCAGCCCCCAACCCCAATACAGGCCGCAGAGCAAATTTGGGCCTCCTCAACCTGAGCAATTTAAAACAAGCCCATTTTCTAATGAGCCGACTAAAGCGAATCCCTTCCCCAGCCCGTTAGATTCTTTCGCTCCCCAGAAAAGTTAATCTGCAAAAAGTATTGACTATCCCTTTGCCTGCTCGGTCTTTACCTTCATTCACGATCACGATGCGTCCGGAAATTTCGGGTTCTGACGGGGTCTGAAAAAGGTATTGACCACATTTTCTTGATGAGATAAGCTTCCGACCCACATTAATCTCTCTCAAATTCAAATCAAATCTCAATTCTCTTCAGGTTTTCTGCTTTGTCAGTTCTGGCAATGTTTGATTCCTCAGGTCGATTTCAGTGTTTCTACTGAAAAGAGGCAGGTTTCTAAAAACACCTGGCTACTTGATGGTCAAATTGCGTTCGGAAATGGTTTCAGTTGAGGACTACTGTTCTGAAAAGACTACTTTCTCACAAACGGGGTCGTGCTGTGAAAAACTCTGTCAATCTATTAATCATCGTAACCATGCTGACAACCGGCTTTTCGGGATGCCAGAAATTGAATCTGAACCCGGGAAACTGGTTAAGTCCCGCTAAATTACGGTCGCAAAGTCCCGATGATGAAACTTCTGTTTCAGATGAGTTTGAGACGAAAGTGGAAACTCCTTTCATCGGAGACTACACACAAATTACTGGCAGAAATCTGATCGCACTGCAAGGCGTGGGCCTGGTGACCGGATTAAAGGGGACAGGCGGCAACCCGCCTCCCTCGGTTCACCGCGAAGCGTTGCTGCGTGAGATGCGTCGTCGCAATGTGAAAAATCCAAACCAGATTCTGCGAAGTCCTTCGACGGCTCTGGTCATCGTGAAAGCTTATCTCCCTCCTTTGATTCGCAAAGGAGAAACCTTTGATGTGGAAGTTTATCTGCCGGGCAGTAGTGATGCGACCAGCCTTGAAGGAGGCTGGTTAATGGAATCCTACCTTGCAGAGCAGGCCATGATTCAGGGGCGCGGGCTTTTGAAAGGCCATATTCTTGCCAAGGCACATGGAGCGATTTTAATTCCCCCGATGTCTGACTCAAATCGTAAAAAGGCAGTCGCCGGCATCATGCGTCGTGGGCGGATTTTGTCAGGTGGAGTTTCGGTAACCGAAGATCGGAATCTGGCCTTGTACCTGCGAAATGATTTCAAAAGTATTCGAAATGCCCAACGTATCGCTGATCGAATTGGCGGTCGTTTTCACCACTTTGATAAATATGGAATCGAAGAACCACTGGCAGAGGCCAAAACAGACAAAAAAGTCGTTTTGAAGCTGAAGCCCCGATACAAACACAACGATTCACGATATTTACAAGTCGTGCGATATATTGCCTTCCGTGAAACCGATGTAGCCCAACGCGTGCGCATGCAGAAGCTTACGGAAGAAATTATGATGCCCGGGCGTGCGGAAAAAGCTTCCATTCAGTTGGAAGCGATTGGTAAAAAATCGATTCCCATTTTGAAATCTGCTTTGAAAAGCCCTCTGTTGGAAATCCGGTTTCATGCAGCCATGGCACTCGCTTATCTGGATGACGGATCGGGTCTTAAGGATCTGGCCGAAGCTGCCAGAGAAGAACCAGCATTTCGTGTTTATGCATTGGCTGCGATGTCTGCAATTGATGAACCAGAGGCTCATCTTTATTTACGGGAATTAATGAGCATGACCAGTGCCGAAACACGCTATGGTGCCTTCCGTGCCCTTTGGACACTGGATAAAAATGATCCCTTCATTAGAGGCGAAAATATGCGGGACGAATTTTTACTTCATGTTTTGCAAACCGAACTGGAGACCGTCGCGAATACCGATCCGGATGCGAAAGAAGGAAGTCCTAAAAATGGCGGCCCGATGATTCACATCACACACCGCAAACATCCTGAAGTGGTACTGTTCGGTTCAGAACAGGAATTTCGAGTTCCCATTGCCATTCGCGCAGGTGATGTATTAATTACCGGTGCAGCAGGGAGTCATGAGGTGACAGTCAGTAAGTATGAAGTTGGCGAACAGGATCAGCGCAAGAAAACTTCCAGAAATATTGCTGTTGTAATTCGGACGGCAGTCGAGATGGGTGCCAGTTATCCAGATATTGCACAAATGATTTTACAGGCACATCATCAGGGAAACATCGAAGGACAGGTCAAAATCGACGCCCTGCCTGAAGGGGGCCGCATGTATTACCGCCCGGATGCAGATACTTCGTTACTGGCTTTGAAGTCGGGTAGTAAGAAGTCGAGTAGTAAGAAGTCTTCCAAATCGAAATCCAGAAAAGGCTCTCGTGTCGGCAATCCGAATATGGTCCCGAATATATTCCATTCAGGAGCACCTCGGGAGAAATCATCGAAAGAATCAGATGATGAGGATGACAAAGGACAAGCGACGTTATCTGATTCAAGAAAATCGAAATCAGAGGACGAAGGTGAAAAATTTGTCAAACAAACCACGTTTAAAAACTGGTTTCGTTATTTCAAAAAATAATCTATTCACGAATCGAATTGATTCAAGATCTGTTGCTTTAAATGCATAGTTGTCAACTGGAAGTCAGGCACTCACGTCTGTTTTACCGTGTAAGGTTTAGTGATGCTGAAATCATTGGAACTGTTCGGCTTTAAGAGTTTTGCCGACCGTACCATCTTTGAATTTTCGGAAGGCATCACTTGCGTTGTTGGGCCCAACGGTAGTGGCAAGAGTAATGTCGTGGACGGAATCAAATGGGTTCTGGGGGACCAGAGTCCTAAAAGTCTTCGCGGCAAGGACATGACGGATGTGATTTTCAATGGTTCCCAGGGGCGTAAACCAAACCCTTACGCCGAAGCCACACTGACGTTTAACAATCAAGGTGGCTTTCTGGACATTGATGCTCCAGAAGTGCAGATCGGACGCAGGCTGTGGAAGAACGGCGATTCAGAATATCTCCTTAACCGGAATACAGTGCGTCTGAAAGATATCCGTGATCTCTTTATGGGAACCGGAGCGGCAACTTCTGCTTACAGTATTATCGAGCAGGGTCGTGTCGACCAGATTCTACAGGCAAATGCCGCAACGCGGCGCGTGGTGTTTGAAGAAGCGGCGGGCATCAGTCGCTATAAGTCCAGAAAAGTTGATGCAGAACGCAAACTGGAGCGAGTCGGCCAGAACCTCCTCAGACTGACAGATATTGTCGATGAGGTGGAAGCTCAGTTGAATTCAACTCGAAGTCAGGCTTCGAAAGCATCTAAATACCGCGAAGCATCGACCGAACTGCGCAAGCTCTGGATGGGAATGGCGGCGGATGACTGGCGGCATTTGACCACACAGCAGTCAGCGATTCAGGAAAAAATCAATCAATATCAGAAGCGAATAAACGAACTGAACGCCGAGTATCAAACTTATGAAGAACAATTAACGGCCATTGATTCCGAGGTCTCAGAAGTTGATGACCAATTGAGATCGGTTGAGAAAAAAGTCGCCTCGCAACGGGAAGGGATCGCCGGAAATCAAACAGCGATTGAGCACCAGCTTGAACGGAAAGAGGAATTCGAAACCGAAATTATCCGTTTGCGCAAACAGCGAATTTTGATGACAAGAAGAACAGCCGAAATTCAAAATGATCTCGAAGCAGTTACGAACGAGAAGAACAAATCTGAATCTGAATTTCAAATTCAACGCCAGAAACTGGAAGAAACTCGTTCCAGAATTACCGAAGTGACAAAAGAATTAGATGAGGTCAGTGAACAGATTCAACAAAACCAGCAAGTTGTTCATGAGTTAAATAAGGCCTCTCTTAATTTAGACAACCGACTCTTTTCGATTCAAACTGAGCAGAAGAATGTGACTGCTTCCACCGAGAAATCGAATGATAAGCGATTGCAACTGGAAGAAAAATTTCAAGAGGCAAAATCGCTTGTTGAAAAAACAAATTTGCAATTTCGTCTGGCAGGAGAGAAAGTTGCCGAGTATGCGCAAAATCTATCCAGTGTGGATGAAAAAAAACAGGCATTATTAAGCGAGCAGGACCAGAAAACACAACAGCTTTCGGACCTGAGAGAAAAACGGAGTGCCGATCAGGCACGAAAAAGCGTGCTGGAAGACCTGGAGCAACGTCAGGAAGGAATCAGTATTGGCGTCAAAGAAATTTTAAACCGGGCGCAGACCTCCAACTATTCTCCCTGGAATACCATTATCGGAAGTGTGGCTGATCTTCTGGATGTCGATCTTGAGCAGGCGGCTCTTCTGGAAGTCGCATTGGGAATCCGTTCACAATTATTGGTGATTAGTGAATTTGATCCACTCTATCAGTTTCTGAAAGAAGGAAAATATTCGATTTCCGGCCGGGTTGGTTTTATTACGCGTTCTTCACGCGATCAACAGACAAACCTTGTAGAACCTGCCGTCAATGGATTCTCTGTAGAAGGAGATGCGGCTGTTCCGGAATCGTTCTCTGCGGAAAAGAAGCAAATCACATTGGATTTGTCTGCAGAACTCGGCGTGATTTATCGCGCAGATAAATTAGTCAAACCATCAGAAGAGAATCAATATCTGGCAGAGTTACTGCTGTCCGATACCTGGATCGTTGATTCATTTGAGACAGCTGTCAAGCTGTCGCGGTTAGAAGGTCAAAATTGCCGCTTTGTGACATTACAAGGAGAACTGGTCGAAGCGAATCAATCTGTATTTGTTGGTGAAGTACGTGGCGAGTCTGCAATATTTACTCGCAGGAGTGAATTAAGGAAGCTGAAAAACGATCTGATCAGAATGGATCGTACTTTGAATGATAATGAGTCTGCTCTCGAAAAGTTAGATACGTTATTATCGACGGTCGAAGAAGAACGTCGCTCCTGGCAAGAACAAATGCAACAAGCATCAGAAAATCTCTCTACGGAAAAGGCGGCGAAGGTTGCAGCGGAACACAAACGGGAACAAATAAACGAAGAATTGATGACTGTCCAGAACGAGTTGACAGACCATGAAAATCACTCGAAAAAATTACAGACTGAAGCAGAAGTCGTATTCGTCCAGAAACAGGAAACAGAAGAAAAACTGGAAAGCCTGAATTTAACAATACAGCAGGACGAATCTGTCTTGTTAAACAAACAGTGTGAAATTCAAGAGCTGAAAGAGCAGCAGAACTCCAGGCAACTGGAACTGGCAACGCACGAAGAACGTCTGGCCGGGCTGGAGCAGCGATTTGGTCATATGAAGCTCGAATTCGAACAGCGAGAACAGCAACAGTATGAGTCCAGCCGACGTTATGAATTGTCAATGGAAAAAAACTCGCAAATTAAATTGCATATTTTGAATACGCGCGCTCTACTGGATGAGCAATTTTTAATTCAGGAAGCATTATTTGAGCAGGCAGGATCTCTTTCCAGGCTTCGTGATGAAAAACGACAGTTCAAAAAGGAGCTTAGTTCTGAAGAGGCAGCGATTCGTAAAGAACGCCGCGAACTGAATGACCAGAAACACGAGGAAGAAATCAAGACCCGCGATATCGAACATCAGATCAGCACTCTGGCTGAACGCATTGAGGAAGAGTATCAACTCTCGCTGGAGGAGATCGTTTCATCGGGAGAATCGGTTCTGAAGCAATACCTCGAAGAGCAAACTCAGGCAGAAGTATCGCAGATTGATCGGGAAGAGGACACTGATTCCGAGGCTGAACATTCGGAAGTGGAGAGTGAGGAAGCACAGATATCGTTTTCTTCAATTGATCAAAAAAATGAAGAGCGTGTAGAGATAGAGCTTGTCGAAGAGAGTGACGCTCCTGCGCAACTCGGGTTTAATATCGAACTTTACCTTGAAATTCGACCTGAGATCGAATCACAGGTGAATCGTCTGCGACGCAAAATTAAAATGATGGGCAGTATTAATTCAGACAGTCTTAAAGACCTGGATGAACTGGAGACTCGTTTCGAATATATGAAATCGCAACTCGATGATCTGGAAGAAGCAAAATCATCGTTAGAAGAAATTATCCGACGGATCAATGTGGAGAGCAGGCGATTATTTGCAGATACCTTCGAAGTGATACGAGGCCATTTTCAGGAAATATTCCGTAAGCTATTTGGAGGGGGAGAAGCCGACATCATTCTTGAAGATCCTGAAGATGTTCTCGAATGTGGAATTGAAATCGTGGCGCGTCCGCCGGGGAAAGAGTTGCGTGGCCTGACTTTACTCAGTGGTGGCGAAAAAACATTAACTGCAGTTGCCCTGTTAATGTCAATCTTTCGTAGTCGTCCCAGTCCCTTTTGTATTCTGGACGAAGTGGATGCGGCTCTGGATGAAGCCAACGTCGAGCGTTATGCCGGTTTAATTGATGACTTCAAAGATACCACACAGTTCATAATGATCACGCATAATAAGCGGTCTATGACTGTCGGAAATGTCCTTTATGGAGTTACAATGGAACAATCAGGGGTCTCCAAACGGATGTCCGTGCGGTTTGATGACGTCACTGAAGATGGAAACTTCAAGCATTCCGATTCGAATGATGCCTCCGAGGCGGCGTAGCAAAAACGGACCTCACCGGTTTGCGTTTTTCCCGGACCTGGAATAATTTGCCAGAGATGCGAGCGAGGTTCAAATGTCAGAATTGACTCATTTTGATGAAGAAGGCGCCAGCCGTATGGTTGATGTCGGTGGCAAAGAGGTAACCTCGCGCACCGCCATAGCAGAATCCTTCGTCACGATGCAACCAGAAACACAAAAGCTCATTCTGGATCGGCAGATTTCCAAAGGTGATGTGCTGGAAATCGCCCGCATTGCCGGAATTATGGCAGCGAAAAAAACTGCGGACCTGATTCCTTTATGTCATCCTCTGGGCATCAACAGTGTATCTCTTGATTTTGAGCCCCGGAATGGGACGGTAATCCGTGTTGAATCGACCGTGAAGGTTGATGGGAAAACCGGTGTCGAAATGGAAGCATTGACGGCGGTCAGTATTGCTGCTTTAACCATTTATGACATGTGCAAAGCCGTTGACCGTGCCATGAGTCTGGGCCCAACGCGGCTTGTGGAAAAATCAGGCGGGAAAAGCGGCCATTATAAGAGAGTGGTCGACTGAATTTCTCATTTTCGGGCCACAATCAGGGCTCCGTATTCAAGATGAATCTCCCTTGATTTGATCCTGAAATTGAGGAAATCGCAATTTTCGCCCTCCGATTTCATAGAGGGGCACCCTGTTTGCATTCCTATCTGCAGGTAGAATGCTTACAATGGCCTGCGAATTGTGATCTCAATTAGCAGGTCATATGTTCCGTGTTTTTCAATAACCAATCGCCAGACAAGTCCTGGAAAATCGAATCGATATTGTGGTGAGGCTGTAATGGGGGACCATCTTACGACACATGACCTTCTGGCACGTGTCGAAGAGTTAATCGGCGGTGAATTAGAACAGGCGGAACTCGTTTTTTTGAGTGAAGTCAGCTCGAAACATCCCTATGTCCACGATGTATTGCAGCATATCACACGTTTTCAGGGCAAACGACTACGTCCGATCTTATTGCTGCTCTCGGCAGCGGCAACGGGGGGCATCAACGACAGTCATTATGTTCTGGCATCTGCGGTAGAGATGATTCATCTGGCAACTCTGGTACATGATGATGTATTGGATGATGCCATCATCCGTCGTCATGTGGCAACGGTCAACTCCCGTTGGAATAATGAGACCAGTGTCCTGGTTGGAGATTTTTTATTCACACATGCGTTTCACCTGACTGCCAGTCTGGGTGATGCGCGTGCCTGCCGTCTGATCGGTCGTGCTACCAATCTGGTTTGTGAAGGTGAACTGGCTCAGATTTATGAGCGCGGAAACCTGGATCTATCTGAAGAACAGTATTTGCAGATCATCAATGGAAAAACGGCTGAACTTTGTGCGATCAGTACACAGTTAGGGGCGATCTATGCTGACGCTGATGAAAAAATCATTCAGGCAATGGATGACTACGGACGCGCATTAGGTGTTGCATTCCAGATTACAGATGACTTGCTTGATTTGCTCGGCAATGAAGAACAAATGGGTAAGTCTCTCGGCTCAGACCTGCAAAAAGAAAAATTGACCCTGCCTCTGATTCGGTTGCTGGATCAGAGTAATCAGGATACTCAGGCGATGATCCAGGAAATCCTGTCCCAGCCCGATGAACAAACAAAATCGCGTCTGGCTCAATTTATCAAAAATAGTGATGCCATCGAGTACGCTGGCAATCGTGCCCGTGAATTTGCTAAACAAGCCAGAGAAGCTTTGAAAGATTGTCCTGAATCACAAGCGAGGCAAATTCTGGAGGAACTGACCGAATTTGCCATTCAGAGATCAATTTAATATCATATTCTAATCATTCAATCTTGAGATTGTAACAAAAGGGTTGGGCAGAGAAGGGCGTCTCCCAATTGACTGCTGTGACCTGTTGGAGAAAAAGGCCAGAGAACATTGCTTAGCAATCCGATATTTATAAGGGAAGCGTTAACGTCTCCCCGCCAACTTCGTCATTACCTGATTCGTTCCGGTTACGTGGCGGCTGTCTTTATTTTGATCTTCACAGCCGGTCAAACCATACTGGGAACGCAGCAAATTCAGACCACAACCATTGGGGAATTTGCCCGATTGGGAAACTTGATCTTTCAGATGATCGCTTTCCTGCAATTATTACTCATACTTTTTTTCACTCTGTTATTTTCGGCAGGTAGTATTGCACAGGAAAAAGATCGCGGGACTCTGATTCTGTTATTAATGACGGAACTCAAAGACCGGGAGCTTGTGAGTGGAAAAATTCAATCCAGTTTGCTGATGGTTTATGTTCTGCTGGCTGCTTCCATTCCGGTTTTTGTGTTCCTGTACATGTTGGGAGGCATTGAATTATCACAGATTGTCTGGATCGAACTCTTATGTCTGATGACTGTCTTTGCAACCGGGAGTTGGGCAGGTCTGGTTGCATTCTGGAGAGAGAAAACCTTTCAAACATTGGCCATCAGTGTTTTGGGAATGGTGGTATTTCTGGGAGTGGTGGAACTTATGGTCAGTTTCATCAGTGTAGAGTCCGGCATTCGTCCCTGGATTTCCGGGTTAAATCCGTTCCGCTCTCTGTATGAAATCCTGAATCCTCTCTCGCTGAATTTAAGTTTGCAACCTGTCACCGTGAGTGCCTGGCCTTCTCTGATCAGCCTGTTGATTTTAGGAATCGCGCTGAAAACTTATACGATTCTTCGGCTTCGGGTCTGGAACCCATCGCGTTCCGTCTATCAGGCGACTGCTACCACCGAAGAAAAGGAAGCTGTCACCACGAAAGAGAAAACTCGTCAAATCTGGTCGAATCCGATTGTCTGGCGGGAAATCATGACAAAGGCGTATGGGAGAAAAGCATTTGTCATTAAACTGGCTTATTTTCTGCTGGCAGCGTTTACCCTCTGGTCTGCTTCTACTTCGGATGCGGTTGCTGAGGGAACTTTGTATCTGGGAGTGATTCCTCCACAGGGATTAGCATTTGCAGGAATTGCCTGGTTAAGTCTGGTGCTGGCGAACACACAGGCCGTTACGTCTATTACATCGGAGAAAGACAGCAAAACTCTGGAGCTATTGCTGGTAACGGATATTTCTGCAAAAGAATTTGTATTAGGGAAATTAGGAGGCATTTTCTATAACACTAAAGAATTGATTCTGGTTCCGCTGATGATATTACTTTATCTTGGGAGCCAGGGTGTTTTTTCAACCGAAGGATTTCTCTGTGCTCTGGTTGGTTTTTTATCGCTGATTCTTTTTGCAGTGGTACTTGGATTGCATATGGGGCTGACTTATGACAATAGTCGATCAGCTATCGGGGGCAGTCTGGGGACGATGTTTTTCCTTTTTATTGGAATCGGTATCTTCATGATTTTGCTGGTGCAGGCACGTTCTTCTTTTGCATTACAGCTTCAAAGCTTCCTGATCTTTATTGTTGTGGGGAGTGCCGCTTTGCATTCCTCTCTCACGTACCGCAACCCCTCGCGTGCTCTGGCAATTTCAGCCTGGCTGCTTCCCTTCCTGACTTTTTATGCAATTACTTCGTTTTTGCTGGGAGGAACTCTGGGTGTACTGGTTACAATTCTCTTTGCTTATGGTCTTCCTGTTCTGGCTATGTATATTCCGGCAGTATCTGAATTTGATGTTGCCTTGGGAAAAACCACTTTTGATAAGGGATAGAGTGGCAGTTCCTGATTCATGATGATTGCATTTATTGATACCATTCCAATCTGGTTTCCAGGGTCTTTGGCGTTATTCGCTCTGACTTGTGCTTCCGGTTTCTTTTCGGGAAGCGAGACTGCAATCTTTTATCTCTCACGGGCTGAACTCAGGCAGTTCAGCAAAGGGAAACCCAGCGAACAGATCATCGCGACTCTGGTTGCTGATGCTGACAGATTGCTGACCGCTGTTTTGTTCTGGAACCTCTTGATCAACCTTACCTATTTTGCAGTGGCCGGAGTAATAGCAAAATCGTTAGCAGACAAAGGGATGACCGCGGCAGCGGGTGTCTTCAGTGTGGGAAGTCTGCTGGCGATTATTTTGTTTGGCGAAGTTCTTCCCAAGAGTCTTTCCATAGTCTTCAGGAAAAAAATTGCAGTTTTGGTAAGTTGGCCTCTGGCTTTTTCTGTACGAATTCTCGACCCTGTCATTCCGCTATTACAGAATATCAGCAAGCTGATGCGTCGGACGTTCTGGCCTCAAATCCAGAAAGAATCCTATTTACATTCAGAAGATCTCGAACGGGCTGTAGACGCGTCGGGCGCCAGTGAAGAAGTCATTCGCCATGAAAGACAGATTCTGCATAACATTTTAGATCTTTCAGAAATGCCGGTCGAAGAAGTAATGCGCCCCAGGGGAACCTATCTCACATTCAACATGCCTTTTAAGCTGGAAGATCTGACGAAAATTACTCCCAATACGGATTACATCATTTTGCGGAGACGTGAGAACGATTCAGATGAAATTAATCAGATTATCTCGCTGACGGACCTGTCTTCTTTTTCTGAAAAGGCGCTGAATCAAAAGTCGAAGCGTATCGTACATGTACCCTGGTGTGCGAATCTAGCCGAAGTCTTTTCACGATTTCAGACGGAAGATTGTCACTTTGCTTCGGTGGTTGATGAATATGGAGAGACCATTGGGATCGCCACTTATGACGATATTATTGATACCATTCTCTCACCGGAACCGAGCCGGGCAAAACGAATTTTACGACGTGAGCCAGTCATTGAAGTGACGACAGGCGTGTATCATGTTGAGGGAATCACAACGCTTCGCTATCTCTGCCGCAAATTACAGCAGGATTACGAGCTTGCTGACGATAGCCTGTTAACGGTTGCCGGTATGTTTCATGAAAAACTGGAACGGCTCCCCGAGGTGGGCGACCTTTGTGACTGGAACGGCTATCGGCTGAATGTGATCGAAGTTCGCAGGCTGGGACATTTGATTGCCGAACTCAGAAAAGTAGAACCAGATAACACTAATGCACCATTTGAAGAATAGTGTCTCTGCATTCGATGTTATTTTCGCTGTTGAATCATGAGTGTGTTCAACAGGCTTTCTGCTGTCTCAAACACTTTCACATTGGCGAGTGTCTGTTGTTTCAATAGTGGCAGATCCAGAATTCCGCTGTTGATCAAATGACTTTCTACTCCCGCTTCGCTCTCGATTCCTGAAGCGACATTGCCGGCAATTTCTTCGATACGCTGACTGACGCGGTCTATACTCGATAATGCAGTATTCATTGCAGACGTAACAGAAGAAATCGCCATCTGAGACTCCTGGTCGTTTTAGATTCCAATGCAATGGAAGCGAGACAGGCAGAGAAAAGAAAAACATCATTTAAAGATGCGGTTCATTCCCTCGTAAATATAGCATATTATCGGAATGCTGGTCGAAAGGATTCAGAGACGAACGGCTCACAGGCAGGGAGCTTAGAAACTCATTAACGCTGTAGTGATTATGCCACATGTAAGGAAAACAGTGATGAAATCGAATTTACTTCTTCCACATTCCAGACAATAAATAAAAGGCGATAAGGGGAACACTGATTGTCGTCAGCATAAAATGCCAGGGCCATGTTTGCGGAAAGACATAGCTTTTCAGAATGTATTGATCAATTAAGATCGATCCACAAAAGGCCCATCCACAAAGGATGAACGCCATCTGTTTCTTTTCTTTTAACTCGTCAGGCGAGAGTTCGTTCCCTCTTTTTTTGGAGGGTTTTGTTTTTTCAACTTTTTTCTCAGGCTTTGGTTTTTTTGAAGGCTTACTGTCGGAGCTCTGAGCAGTGGTCGATGATGTCTCTTCATTGCGATTTGCTGCTGCAGCATAATAGTTTACGATCCCCTGGCTGATAGAGCGTGGAGTTGCCAGCACCCAACGAGAGGGAACCTGATAACGCATGCGAAGTTCATCTTCAAGTTCGTGAGTTGGTTGATCGGCGCAGGCGACCAGTAATACGTCATTGTCGATGAATAAAGGCAGGATTGTATTTCGTTTGGCAACCTGCTGAGGCATCAGATCTAAGATTTCGTCATCAGGAAATGTTTCCTCCAAATCAATATAAGGTATACCCTGTGAACGAGCGAGGGCCTGTGTCGCGGTTTCCGCATCAGTCAGTCGCATTTGTACTGCAGCATCGCGAATCGACAGACCACGTTGCTCCGCAAACTCAGCTAACTCAGCAGCCTGAGATTTATCGATATGTCCCAGTTCGACCAGAATTTCTTCGACTGATTGTGCACCTGTTCCCTGTTCGTCATCAAATTCGCGTCCCAGACTCTCGTCATATTCCTTTTTTCGCTCGGGGTCTGTCAGACAGAGCATGGCTTTTGCTAACTCATTCAGCAAATCCTGGGATTCAATAGAATATTTCCCGGCTGCATATTTTCGAACGTGCGAATTCAATTTCTTATAGTGTGCACGAATTTTTTCTTCATCATCTTCGAATTGTACTAATCTCAGTAAGTCGTAATGATGAGGAGGGCGATCCCCTTCCGGTATTCCCAGCCAATCCTTATAGACATCTAATGCCACCTCAGAGGACTCCTTGCTCTTGGATCAAAAACGATGTGTTCTATTTCAGTTTGACGCAACTTCAGATCAATATTCAAAGTCTCGTTCTGGAGACGTCCAGGACCGTGGTTAGACGGGTTGTTACTCTACCATGTAATCTTTGGCTAAGAGTTCGAATCGATCAACGCCATCCGTATCCAAACCGGAATCACGAACAATTTCAGTTGCCGATTCATTATTACCAGTCAATTCCCGTGCCGAAGCATGAATTCGACCGTTGGAATCGTAACGATACGTTACCTCTACAGGTGAACCCTTTGGCAAATTTGGAGGTAAGTTGAGAATTCGGAAATCACCAATCGTAGAACAGGCATCCGGATCACTGGCTTCCCCTTCGAGAATGATGACATGAATTCTTTGCTGATTATCTGTCGTGGTCACAAATTTCTGGCTGACACTGGCTGGTATCTCGGTATTCCGCTTAATCATGATATGATTAATTTTTCGGGATGAATTATTGGGATCAGTGATCTTCACACCCAGCGAGTGAGAGTTCACATCGGAGGTGCTGACGCTGCGTAATCTCTTGATGACTGTCTGGGCCATGCGGCTTTCGCCACCGGTTACCCGAGCTTCAAGAATGGCTGCGTGAATGGCTGCTCCCTGGGCAACTGCTTCTTCGGGGTTCATCGTTCGTGAAGGTTCACTCCCGCAGACATTCTTCAGCATTTCTTCCACAACGGGCATCAATGTAGATCCACCTACCAGCACCACATCGTCCAGTTGGCCTTTTTTAACTCCCGCCTGTTGCATGACCAGTTCGGTTGTGTCTCGGGTTCGTTGCAGTAAATCTGCTGTCATTCGCTCGAAGTCACCACGCGTCAATGCTACCGTTAATGTGTTACCTTTGTGATAAATTGAAACGGGAGTCTGTGCTTTATGGCTCAACTCACGTTTTGCATCTTCACATTCCTGCACACAGGTCCGCAATGTCACAGGATCTTCCCGTGGATCACTGCCAAATTTCTTTTGGAATTGTTCTGCAACATGGTCAACAATGCGTTGGCTCCAATCGAGCCCCCCCAGCATCACGTCACCGTCAGTTGCCAGTACCCGGAATTGAGTGGGAGAATAACGAACGACTGTAACATCAAATGTACCACCACCCAGGTCATACACCAGAATCGTTCGTTCGCCGTCGGGCATCGCATCAGGATTTCCTAACTCATCCCGCTTCCAGGCATAAGCTAATGTAGCTGCTGTAGGTTCATTGATGATATCGATCACATTCAGGCCGGCAATTCGACCAGCATCCTGAGTCGCTTTTCGGCGTACATCATTGAAATAATAGGGAACTGTAATGACAGCGTTGGTGATAGGCCCAATTTCCTTTTCAGCATCCTGCTTCATCTTTTTCAGAATCAAAGCAGAAAGGAATTCGGCTGTCAGCTTTTTTTCCTGGTAGACAACATAAAAATTATCATCTCCCATATGCCTTTTGATTGCTTCGACGATTCGAGAGGGATCATCCTCAATTGCCGTTCTTTCAAAAGAGGGACCTACAACAACGCGGCCTTCCTCTCCCAGTAAAACAACAGAAGGGGTAATTGATCGACCATCTGTATTCTTCAGGGAGATTGGTTGACCATCCTTGTCCAGTTGTGCTATCGCTGAGTACGTCGTTCCCAAATCAACGCCAACAGTAAGACCTTCAAGAAACTTCATAGTAATACCTTATTTTCATTGTCCAAGCAGGTTCATCATGAATTGGAACATAAGAGCAGAATCCGGAGAATCAATAAACAAAACAGGAGAATTCCTTTTTGATTACAGATGGCTCCCAATTGAATCTTCATATTTTCAGGCTGTCACCGACAAGCTTAATTCACCTATTCTGCCATTGATGTTATAGGGAATCAAGGACTTGATTGGTGGGAAACTAAAAACTGGCAAAGTCTTAATGAACGAACTTTCTCATTTGCGGGCAAAAATCACTCTCTTCGAAAGGCCCAACTGTTCCATGATCACAATAGACTCTCTCCGATGTGCATTATGAATGGTATCAGATTCCGGTTCAGTGTTCACTTTCTGATACAGAACCGATTCCAGAGGGAACTCCGGCTTTCATCGCTTTTCTACTTGGAGAAAAGGAATTCGCGTGAGGCTTGGCTCTCAGGTAAATTCACTCTACAATCTTATTTACCACCAGAGTTTCATTGGTAAGGACAACAGCTTCCCGATGTGAGACGCAACCTGGAGATTGCTCTCAATAGGATTCATATGTACCGAAAAATGAACATGGACTAAATAAAAAAGCATAAAGTTAAGTAAAAATAAGCTCAGCGATCTCAAACCCGGAAATACGCACAGGATGAATCAACCATCTTCCTCATCAGATTATCAGCAGAAATGTGAAATCGCCCGCACTGCTGTCAGGGAAAACCAACTTTCTGAGTCCGCCTTCATGAATTTGCAGAAATGGCTTACTGAACCTCAGTATGCCTGTTACCAGCAATCAATTCTCAAGCTACTGGATGCGAAAGAATTCGAAACGTTGGATACCTGCTTCTGGGAAGTGATTCCCTTTGGGACGGGTGGTCGACGTGGATTGATGAGCGAGTTCGGGTCCGCCACTATAAATGAAAGAACGATTGCGGAATCGGCTCATGGGTTGGTTGCCTACTTCAAAAAATTTGCAGATACCTCATCTGGCAAAGCGGCCATCGCCTATGACTCACGGATCAATTCAGAACAATTTGCCCGAATTGCTGCCTCAGTGATGGCCGCCCATGGCCTGACCGTTTACTTTTTCAAAATACCACGTTCAACGCCCGAACTCTCTTTTGCTGTCAGGCATCTGGGCTGCGATGTGGGTGCCATGATTACCGCCTCACATAATCCTCCTTCAGACAATGGTTTTAAAGCCTACTGGTCAACCGGGGGACAGGTTCTGCCGCCTCACGATCAAGGTATCATTGATGAAGTTTATCAGGCGACTGACATTCCCACGATCGGTTTTGATGAAGCTGTCGAACAGGGTTTAATTCAACTCATTGATGAGGAGGTTGCCAGCGAATATCGTAATTCTGTTACGGCACACAGCCATTCCACCTGTCGAGATTTGAACGGGCTGTTTACTCCACTGCATGGAGTGGGAGAGAGTTCTGTTTATCATGTTTTGAAAGAGGCAGGGTTTGACCAGGTTCAGCGTTTTGAGCCCCAGTGCGAACAAAATGGGGAATTTCCCAATGTTCCCGATCATCTGCCGAACCCGGAACGCACGGAAGTCTATCAACCCGCCATCGCGCTGGCGAAAGAAACCGGTGCAGAAATTATTTTGGCCAGTGATCCTGATGCTGACCGGATGGGTGTCTGTATTAAAAACGATACCGGCGAGTTTATTCATCTTACGGGGAATCAGGTCGGTGCATTACTGGCCTATTATGTTCTCTGCAAACGTCATAAAAAAGGGACGCTGACTCCCAGGCACTATGTCGTGGAAACGATTGTGACGACTCCCCTGATCGCTGAAATTTCACGGAAGGCGAACGTTCGGATTATCAATAATCTGCTGGTCGGGTTTAAGTACATCGCAGAAACGATGGACGAACAAGGTCCGGAGGACTTTGTCTTTGGTACAGAAGAGTCCCTGGGATATCTTTCTGGTACTTATTGTCGCGACAAAGATGCAGCCATTGCCGCACTCTGGGTTTGTGAGCTGGCGGCAGAATTGAAAAGTGAGGGAAAAACATTGCTGAACCTTCTGGATGAACTCTATCTCGAACATGGATATCATCTGGAAGGACAAGTTTCCAAAACCTGCAAAGGATCACAGGGAAATGAACAAATCAAGCAAATAATGAAAGCCTTTCGGAATACACCCCCACAAAAACTGGGAAATCTCACATTTACGCTGGTGCGCGACTATCAAAACCTTGAAATTCGAGCATTGCCGGAAAATACCCCCTCCGAGACCTTTTCTAAACCGCAGGGAAATGTTCTGATGTTTGAAGCGGAGGGCGAAGATTCTCCTCTGACTGTACAACTGGGTGTGCGTCCTTCAGGTACAGAACCCAAGATTAAATTCTATTATTTTGCACAGACAGCGGTGGCGGACTCTACTCAACTTGTAAAAACAAAAAGCGAGGCTCAGTCAATCATTGAAAGCTTTAAAGAGTCATTGATGGAGTGGATTGATCAAACTCTGAAAACCAGTTAATTTTGATCATCAGCAATGAATCAGGATAAAAATCGGCTCAATCAGGAATCTCTCGATTGTGACGAGTCGGCATGAACCTACAATACTAAACGTGGTTAACGGAATTCTGTGATATTGAGATTCACACCGTGATTTCACAGAACAGATGATCGGGATGAATGCAACAATTGAATCTGACCAGCCACGAGTCGAGCAGTTTTTTTCTGCTCCTACCTACCTAAGTATCATCAGCGATTTCAATTGAAACAAATTTTAGCAGTTTTCAGGCAGCATTATGACGAAACAACGTATCGGAATATGGATTATCGGAGCATGGGGCGGGGTTTCTACGACTGTCGCCGTCGGTTTAACAGCCCTTCAGAAGGGAATCACAGGTACGAGTGGGCTTGTTTCAGAAAATCCCTTTTTTGAAAATTTGAATCTGGCGGACTGGGATCAACTGGTGATTGGCGGGCATGAAATCCGCGACACTTCGTTTGTAGAGGCTGCCAAACATTTCAGCGAGACCTCAGGAGTATTTCACCCCGCGCTGTTACAGTCTGTCGAAGCAGAATTGAAGGCCTTCGATAAAAATGTCAAACCGGGCACGTTAATCCAGGTGGGTGATACCATTCGATCACTGGCCGGTGATGCGGTGCAACAATTTGATCAGGAATCTCTGCAGGATACGGTTTCACGTCTCTCAGGAGATATCAGGGAATTTCAGGAACAACACGATTTGGCACATGTTGTTGTCGTTAATCTGGCTTCCACAGAACCACCTGTCGTCGAATCTGCCAAAACACTGACACTGGCAGAATTAAAAGAGGCCCTGAAGTCAGCAGACACATCACCGGTTCCTGCCTCGACGATTTATGCCATCGCTGCCATGAACGCGGGTTGCTCGCATCTCAACTTTACGCCTTCTGCAGGAACAGACCTGCCAGCGTTAGTCGAACTGGCTGAAGAAGAGCAAGTGTTACATGGAGGGCGAGATGGAAAAACGGGCGAGACATTAATGAAAAGCGTACTCGCTCCGATGTTTGCTCACCGAAATCTGAATGTCATGAGCTGGGTGGGGCATAATATCTTTGGCAACCTGGATGGTAAAGTTCTTGATGACCCGGTAAATAAATCGAACAAGGTCCATTCCAAAGATCATCTGTTAACGGAAATTCTTGGTTACAAGCCTCAAACTCTGGTCTCTATTGAATATATTGAATCAATGGGAGATTGGAAAACCGCCTGGGATCATATTCATTTTCAAGGATTTCTGGATACAAAAATGTCGCTGCAGTTTACCTGGCAGGGGACTGATTCGATTCTGGCGGCGCCTCTGGTACTGGATATGGTTCGTTTCACCGAACGGGAGTGGCGGCGCGGGAATCGATCTGGTGTGATGACACACCTGAGTTCGTTTTTTAAGAGCCCGATGCAGGCTACCACCCCAGAATTTGAACGTCAGTATCAGCAACTGGAGGAATGGGCAAAGCTCGTTTCTGAAGAATCTTCATCATGAAAAAGTGGCTCGCTTATTTTCAATTGATGCGGCTGCCCGCTGTCTTCACAGCGATGTCAGATATTATTCTCGGTTATTTGCTCACACATGGATCATTTGAGCTCCCCCTGCAATTCGCATTGCTGCTGGTGGCTTCGGCCAGCTTATATCTTTCTGGAATGGTCTTTAATGATGTCTTCGACCGGAAAGTTGATGCCGAAGAACGTCCTTTTCGCCCGATTCCTTCCGGGCGTATCTCCACTCAGCAGGCTGCGGTTTTAGGTGGGTTACTGATGCTGGCCGGAGTGGGCGCTGCGCAGACTGTCGGTAAGCAGAGTCTGATAGTTGCTGGTTTGCTGGTGATTGCGATTCTGAGTTATGACATGATTCTGAAAAAAACGGTGTTGGGTCCACTGATGATGGGCATTTGTCGTTTCTTGAATGTCATGCTGGGTGCCAGTGCTGTTGCGAGTGAAATTAATCTGTGGGTCAAGCCGCAGCTGCGCATTGCTGCTGCTCTGGGTCTGTTTATTGTCGGGCTCACCTGGTTTGCACGCATGGAAGCCAAAAAGAGTCACCGTGGGCATCTGGTTGGTGGTACTCTCGTGATTAATACAGGGCTGGGCGCACTGGTCTGGATGCTGGCCACTTATCCCTGGCCTCGAGAAATCAATTTGTCCATGGTACTGGCGGCTGTGGGAGTAGTCGTGTTGACCATTAATCGGCGTCTGGTTCAGGCGATTTTAAACCCGGTACCACAAAATGTACAAATCGCAGTCAAAACCATGCTTTCTTCCTACGTGATGTTGAACGCGATTATGGTTTTTGTCTGGACAGCCAATCCACAATACGCAATCCTGACTGCAGCACTGCTGATCCCCACGCTTGTTCTTTCTCGTTGGATGTCGGTCACTTAACCTGAGTTTGCGTTGATTGACTAACGCGACTCCCATTTAACCATAGCGCCTTCCATTTTACGATACGCGTTTCAAATGGCCTTGGAGACGCTACAGTCAACCTGGAGACAGGCTAAGTCGTTGGCTGGAATCCCATCACCTGATAGCGGGCCAGTTCCATGGTATCAGTCAGCTTAATCGCGCAGATGGCTTCGTACGACAGCATCACTTTTCGTGCGCCCAGTGAATCTGGTTTATCGCGTTCCAGCAAGACGATCCCACTTGAAAGCAAAAAATTCTGAAAGGGAATGGACTCCTGATAGGTGGTTACCACGATTCCCTGTTTGGGAATGACTTCTGGCCAGTTTTCTAAGATGGAACGCCAACCTTCTGCGCTTTGCATAGTATTTCTCTTTTTAGTACCTGATGATGAAAAGAACGGAATCACAATGCGAAAGATAAGTTTTCATAATCATTTGGGCAAGAGGAACCTTTCAATTCGAAGGAGATGCCTCAGTTTTCACTTCATTCATGTAGTGTTCAGAGTGGTTTATCTATCGTATCAGGCGAGTCTTGAAGTTCGCTTAACAAGGGAAGAATCTGACTGTGTATTGTTGGTTTGATTTGAGAGAGCTTGTATGATTCCATTTTGTATGTCACGAATGGGACCTCACCTGGGATCAATTCCTTTCAGAAAATGATTTTCCTTGAACCATAATAGTAAACCAGCCACAATTGCATTTGGTGAATTTGTGGCAATGATGGCAATGATGCAGTCATTAGTGGCGTTGTCGATTGATGCCATGTTGCCCGCACTCACGGAGATTGGTCAGGATCTGGGAGCAGATCAGGTCAATGACAGTCAACTGATCGTTTCCGTCTTGTTTCTGGGTCTGGCCTTTGGTCAGGGCATCTATGGACCTTTGTCAGATTCAACGGGGCGGAAGCCGTCTGTTTATCTGGGATTCAGTCTGTTCTTCTGCGGCTGTTTATGCTCTCTGTTTTCAACAGATTTCACAGTCATGCTTGCTGGACGGTTTTTGCAGGGGCTGGGGTTGTCGGCTCCGCGGTGTATCGTTGTTGCGATCGTCCGTGATCAATTTGAAGGCCCGGCAATGGCCCGGGTGATGTCATTTGTGATGACGATTTTTATTTTCGTGCCGGCGGTTGCTCCTACTCTGGGGCAGGGTATCTTACTGGTTGCGCATTGGCGAGCGATCTTTGCTGCGTTACTGGTCTGCGGAGTGCTGACATTTTTCTGGTTTGCATTACGCTTGCCCGAAACACTGGCTGAGAATCGTCGCATTCCCTTTTCCTTCGAGAGAATCAAACATGCTGTTTATGAAGTTTGTTCTCATCGGGTTTCTCTGGGATATACGATTTCACTGGGCTTGATTTCGAGTGCATTTCTAGGATATTTGAGTTCAGCGCAGCAGATCTTTCAAAAGCAATATGAGCTCGGAACCATGTTTCCACTTTATTTTGCGATTCTGGCACTTTGTATTGGCAGTGCTTCATTTGCGAATGGCAGACTCGTCATGCGGTTTGGCATGCAGTTTCTCACGCGCTGGTCAAAACGTATTTCTACGGTGATTTCCCTGTTCTTTTTTCTGTATGTACTGTCAGTTGGTGGCCAGCCTCCGTTATGGTCAATGATGGTCTATATGATGGCGATTTTGTTTTGCTTCGGAATCATGTACGGAAATTTGAACGCAATGGCCATGGAACCTCTCGGACATATCGCCGGGGTCGGGTCGGCTGTCATGGGAGCACTTTCGACTTTAATTTCCGTGCCTGGCGGCATATTTATCGGCCACAGTTATAATGGCACGGTGATCCCCGTGATTAGTGGGTTTACGATCTCTGGAGTGTTGATCATGGCTGTGATGCACTGGGTTGAATCTAAAAATGACAAAACGATGAAAGAGGATGCGAACCCGGATTGAATGCGGGAATGAAATGCAAGGCAGTTCGGGAAGTTTCAAATATGCTGACATTTATGGTATGGTGTGATTTGTTCTCTCAATAATCACTTTCAGGTTTTATGATGGGCTATCAATTCAAGCAGCAGGAATCATTAACGACGGGAGTTCAGCGAATTGCCAGAGAGCAACTGAGCCAGGCGATTCTTGAGTTAAAACAATCAGAGCAAAACCCGCACCGGGCCATTCATGAGGTTCGAAAACAGTTTAAAAAACTGCGTGGTTTAATCCGTCTTGTTCGTTCTGGTTTAGGTGGTGAGTATTCCAGACTGAATGTCTGGTATCGTGATGCCGGCCGGGGCTTGTCTCGTGTCAGAGATGCGGAATCCATGTTGGAATCGCTGCAGAAATTACGAGAGCGTTTTCCGGACTCCACCTGCGAAGAGCTCTTTCTGGATTTCGAAAACAAGTTTGTAACCCGTAAACAGAAGATTGTGGATGAATGGATTGATCTTGATTTAAGCAAACTCAGAGACCAATTAAAAGTCGCTTATGAATCAATTGAGGCTTGGAAGATTAAGGGGAAAGCAGGGCAGGTCCTCTCGCAAAGTTTGAAACAAAACTATCAACATGGAGCAGAAGCATTAAAAAAACTGCATCAAAACCCGGATGACAATTTATTCCACGATTGCCGCAAGCGCAGTAAATATCTTCTTTATCATATGAAACTGATAAACGAAAGTTGGAAACCGATTCTTTCAGCCTACATCGTAGAGCTGGATCTATTAAACAATTTGCTGGGTGATGATCATGATCTGGCCGTGATGACACACCTCATCACCGGCGAAACAGAGACGTTTCAATCATCTGCCAATGTCAATCGATTTCAGGCACTCATTTGCCAGCAGAGGCAGGAGTTTCAGTCAGCAGCTTTACAACTGGCCGATCGAATTTATGCCGAAAAACCAAAAGCATTTGCCCGGCGGATGAGAGTCTACTGGACTCTCTGGCGGGACGGTCACTCTGATTAACGACGTCTTGTCTGGGGAACATGTTGCCGGTCAGTTGTTGTTTTTCGAAGAATTTCAGAGTACAGTTAAATCAGCGGTCAGATTCGCAGTTTAATCGTCGTGTCTCAAGTTAAGATGTTGACAATGACCATGTGATGAGAATTCGGGGGCCATAATGGATTCAACAGAACACGAAGAAGCAAAAGAAAAGCAACCACAGCTGGAATCAACAGCGAAATCAAGCAGCTCACCGTTGCTTGTCCGAAGTCTGGTGATGGTATTCCTGATTGTGCTTTTGATTGGAATCTATTTTCAAAGGAGTCCAAAGCCAGATCCCCCCGAGAATTCATTTAAGGATGATTTACAGAAGCTGGCGTTGGCTTATCACGAATTTCATCGGATCAGAAAATATTCACCAGCCGACATGGAAGAACTACAGAATTTTTTAAACAACCCACCACCGGCCCCGAAGTCAAACTCGATTGTGCCACCCGACCCGGTTTCCGTCGTGCTGGTGCCAGATTCCATCGTCGAAATGATCCGCGATGGTCGTATTAAAGTAATCTGGGGGGCTGTATTAACAGACTCGGGTCTGGAAAATGACAAATTTTTGCTCGCTTATCGTTCTGATATTGCGATGAACGGTGGGTTTGCATTGACGGCAGCAGGTCGCGCACTCGAACTGACAGCAGACGCTTTCAAAAAGTATCCACTGATTTCCGTTGAAACAGCAAATATCGACGAGACGAAAACAAAGCTGAAAGTTCCTGAGTCAGAAAAAAAGGAATAAGTGTTCCGTATTACTTCAATTGCCCCAGCATTCTTCGGGCAGCCTGGCCCAGCATGACTGTATCGACGCCGGCTGTGATCAGAGTGAAGCCTTTGTCAATGTAGGGTTTGACTGCATCAACCGTCACACCGAAAATGCCGAGGGGGATGTTGTTTTTTTGACAGACTTCAGTTACGTGTTGAATCGCGCCGGTCACTTCAGGATGATCAATTTCGCCGATGCGTTTCATACTGGCGGAGAGATCATACGGGCCGATCAGCACCGCGTCGACACCGGGCACTTCAACGATCTGTTCGATCGAGTTGACCGCGTCAATATGTTCGGCTTGTACGACCACAGTGGTCTTTTCGTTGGCTGAACCCAGATAGTCGTCGAACGAAAAACCGTAACCGTGGGCACGTCCCAGGCCAACGCCTCGCGTTCCATCGGGTGAGTAACGGGACCAGGAGACGATTTTTTCTGCCATTTCCGGGGAATTGACCTGCGGCGCAATGATCCCGTCGGCTCCGATGTCGAGGGCTTTTTTGATTTGAACTTCATCCGGCGCCTCAAGCCTGACGAGGCAGGGTAATTTGTGCCCCACGCGTCCGATGATGGCCTGCAAGTCAGCTGGCGAGTAGGTACTGTGCTCGGCGTCAAGAAACAGCCAGTCGTAACCGACATCCGACAAAATCTCTGCCGTTTCCGGGCAGGAGAGCGTTACCATCGGTGCAATGAGTAGTTCACCTTGTTTTAATTTTGAGCGGAATTTGTGTGACACTTGGAAGTCCCTGGTTGAAAAAATATGAATTTTATGTCATGGATCATTTTTAAGAGAACTGTTTTGAAAACAATTTAAGGAGCGAGATTGTTTCCGGCTCTTGCTCCCGGTATTCTGAAATGCAGGTTTTATTTTGATAGTTCCATCCAGATAGCGGGAAGCAGAGCATGTACAAACAAGTTTCTTACTTACGATCATATCTTTTTGTTTGTCTGTTTACAGGCCTCATCGTATCTCCACTCTGGGGGAAAGACAAGAAAACCGAGCCGACCAATGCGAAGGAAGCTGCCACGAAAAAAGCAGAGCAGGCGGCGGCTGTGAGTGAAAAGTTTGCCGCCTGGAAAGCGAAACTGTCGCCAGAGCAACAAGCGTGGGAGACCATCTTAGAGGAAAATCTGGGCTCGTTTTATCTGCCGATCTATAAAAAACAAAAGCTGACGGGCAGGGTAACTGCCTGGGATTATGTTGTCGATGATCCCAAACTGCCACGTGTCTTATTGATCGGCGATTCCGTGTCTCGCGGTTATACACTCGCCACACGCAAAGCGCTGGCTGGCAAAGCAAACGTGCATCGTGCACCGGCAAATTGCGGACCGACGGCAACGGGTCTGAAAAAACTGGATGTCTGGCTGGGAAACGGCAACTGGGACGTCATTCATTTCAATTTCGGAATTCATGACCGTCGCACCGCTGCTGCCGATTATGAATCGCGTCTGGAAACTATAGTTGAACGCTTGAAGAAGACAGGCGCCAAAGTCGTCTGGGCCAGTAGCACACCGATTCCTGCCGATTGGAAAGAAGGCCCGAAAATGAAAACGGCACTGGAAGAAAAGAACGCGATTGCCGCCCGCGTAATGAAAAAACACAATGTCGAGATTGATGATCTGTTTAGCTTCATCACTCCGCATCTCTCTGAAACACAAAACCCGAAAGACGTACATTTCAACAGCAAAGGCTACGGTATGCTGGGAAAACAGGTAGCGAAGCATCTTGAAGGAACGCTGGGGCAAGGCGAGAAGTAATCAGAATTCTCTCACCTTCACTGGCTTTTCTACGAGAGCAGCCAGTATCCGATGCCGACGACTATACAGATCCCGATGAAGACAGAGGCAGCGATCAATTTATTATTATGATTGCCCTGCGACGTGTATTGGCTGGGAGAGGCGACCCGAAACTGGTAGCTGGAGGCAATCGACAGAGTATTGCCGGGAAACAGAATTTGGTCCTGCACTCGCCGGCCATCGACCTCAATCCCGTTTTTACTGTCGAGGTCCTTGACAACCCAGCCGGTATTTTCAAATTGGAATGCGCAGTGCTCTCCTGAAATGCCGGGGAGATCAAGTTGAATGTCACAACTGGCATTGCGGCCGAGTACGACTCTCTGTTTGAAAATGGGGAAACGTTGTTTGTCATCGAGGGAAATCAACTCAATCGGCTGTAGATTGTCACCGAGCGAGTCGGTGGCCTGTTGTGCCATGAGGTCTGTAGATTCAACAGGTATCGCATGACGCAGGATGCCGCTTTTTGAAATTTCCGATTCACCGCGCGTCAGCCGCTCGATACCATCCGCTTTTTCACGTGCCAGCTCGGCCACACGACTGGCGGTCGCAACTTGAGAGGAAAATTGTGGTCTGGCGATACTTGACTGGGCAATGGAATTGCGTGCTTTGGCTTCTTTAACTCGCTGCGATACGATTTTGTTGAACTGAAATTTTACCGATTTTCGTTTGGCAAATGGTTTTATCACCTCAGCGACTTCGGCCATGGACTGAAAGCGGTCTTCGGGCTGCTTGGCCATCATTTTTTCCACAATCGCTACGATTTTCTCAGAGACATTAGGGGCAATTTCCGCGATGGGCTGTGGTGATTTCTGGCGATGTGCCTGCATTTTCTGTGAGGCTGTTCCTTTGGGAAACGGAAGTTTGCCCGTCAGTAAAAAATACATCGTGCCGCCTAAACTGTAAATATCACTGCGGATGTCGACAGTCTGACCATCCTGTGTTTGTTCGGGAGCGATATATTCGGGCGTACCAACACAACCATGTCCAAAAATCATTGCCAGTGAAAATTCCGCTTCAGGATTGTCTTCCAGTAAAGCCAGACCAAAGTCCAGGACTTTTACAAACCCTAGTGAATCGATAATCAGATTTTCCGGTTTCAAATCACGGTGTACGATTCCGGCCTCATGTGCCTGTTCGAGACCCAGGGCCGCCTGGTAGATGACATCACAGGCCTGCATTGCGGATAATGACTTTTGATTGAGCAATACAAGCTCCAGCAGACTGATTCCTTTCACGAATTCCATTGCGATAAAACAGACGGCACCAGTGTCATCGTAGTTGATGGTTTTGACGACATGCGGATGCACAATGCGCGCACCAGCGGTTGCTTCCAGTTTGAGACGAGTAAGCATTCCTCTGTCGTTACGACATTTATCGTTCAACACTTTCAAAGCAACCGGCGCTTGTGTTTCGATATCTTCAGCCAGATACAGGCTGCCCATGCCACCGAAGCCGAGAACTTCCAGAACTTTGTAGCGATCAATAAAAAAGCCCCGCTTGCGTCCCGCAAGGAGACGTTCACCTTGATAGCGGGTCAATATTTTCTCTGTCACCAGTTTCTGGGCCAACTCTTTGGGAGAAGCGACATCTTCCAGATTGAATTTATCAGTGACAGCGCGAACCTCCTCCGGGGAGAGAAGATTGCTCTCCTTCAATAATTCCAGAAAAGATTCAATGTCAAGCGGCTTAGACATACACACACTGCTGTGATAATTGATAGTAGTAGTAGAACTGATTATATACATGTAATATTTGTTATGGTAGCAGTTTCGAAACAGTTCATTGAATCAATGCCAATCAAAGTCCCGTTCTGTAAATTCAGGTTTCAGAACCTGTTGCTGCACTCTGTTGAAATGCATCAACCCTTCTGAATCCGTCTATTTGTTTGTGGAAGTGATGGTTTTCCTTCTGTGAGGTCTGTTTCTTTCAGCACTCCTTTTCTTGACAGGAGTCGCTTGATCGGGGTATATTGGATAAAAACATCCGATAATAAACTTAAGGGTAACAGGGAGAGTTGGCAACCATGTTTTTGAACTCGAATCTGTCGCGTCTCACTTTCGTGACGCTCATTGTTTCCGGGATCTTTGCGGCTTCGGGGTTTGCTGAGGAACGCGTTAAAGAGGACAAAGTTTCTAAAAAGGAAGCGAAGGCCCGCGCCTCTCAGAAAGTCGTTCAGAAACCGGTGTCTGTCAAAGAGGCACGTGGTCAGGCACGCTTGTTACATGAGGTATTGCATTCCACGTTGCTCATCGTACATCGTAAATACTATCGCGAAGATGAAAAGCTGCCGATTCCCTCCAGCGTCCTTGACGATGTGTTCGAAGAAATACAGCAGAACCGGAACATCAAATTCCGCTGGATTTCTGTCAATGCAGAGGCTATGAATATTGACCATGAGCCCAAAACCAAGTTTGAAAAAAGTGCTGCGGAAGCACTTTCCTCAGGTAAAAAAGAATTTGAGCAAGTGGAGAAAGGGACCTATCGCCATGTCGGTGCGATCCGCCTGCCTTCGCAATGTCTCAAGTGCCACATGCCCAACCGCCGCAGTACCGATACCCGGTTTGCCGGTTTGATTATTTCTCTACCTCTCAGTGAAAAGTAGCAGGCCTTCAACACCAGAACAGAATCATCAAATCCGTATCATTTGGTCATCTGGTAGTTCAGCGTAAATTGATGCTGATCGCGATTCGGAACGATGCTGGTTTTCTCACACAATTTTTTGGTGATCGGGTTCCAGGTACGAACTTCGATTTGGTTTTGTTTTGGAATAAATCGCATCAGGCGAAAGCCCTTAGACCCGTAATCGGAAAGTAGTTCATGTACTGAGTTGCCCTGCTGGCCTTTGACTGTCTGGTGCAGGGCCTGTGTGCGGCTTTGATCGCCGCAGCAGATCAGAAACAAATTTTTGTGCTTGCTGAAGCATTTTTCCCACATTTGCTGAGACGTATTCCCTTTAGAACCATGACATTTTTTCCAGGTCATTCGCCCTTTCGGAGCGTCAAAGTAATCACGGGGATCTTTAGGACGATTGAGTGGTCCCAGATCCATATGGGTGGTAATGATGGCTCTGCGACTGGCATGTTGTTCCAGAACTTTATCGGCCCAGGCTAAAACAGCGTCAGGGGCATTGCATTCCAGATGTACGATGATAAATTCCATGTCGGCTGCAGAAAATAATTGAAAACTGTTAGCGTTATTCCCAGAGATTTCGGGCTTTCCACCAGGAGCTTCATAGCAGCCTCCATACCAATCGAACTTGGAGAATCGTGATTTCGGAAAGTATTTTTGAAACAGCGAGGAATCACCATGATTGATCATGTCATGGTTCCCCACGCTAATCCCATAAGGGATTTTGCCATGTAGTTTATTCATACATTTCTGTGCGACTGCCCATTGTGTATCGTTGTTAATATCAACAATATCACCTACGTGACTGACGAAGACGATTCTCTGTCGTTCCAGTTCCTCGACGATGCAGTCAGTAATGGCTTCAAAAACCCGATTGGTTGTCGTTGCCTGCAGCTGAGTCTTGCGCCCTGTTTTTTCAGTCTTATAATGCTGCGTATCAGGAATGATGGCGAGGCTGAAGGTTCCCTCTTCTGCAGGGGGAAGTTCTTCCGCAAAAACAGGAAAAGCAGAAGCAGCGATGGCAAGAATAGCGGAGAATATTTTTGCGAAATTCATTTCAGTATGATTCCTGAATCAAAGCGATCATAATAATTTATTGGTTTGGGCCGTTCTCAAATCCAAACTGTTTTTGCGAAACCATGAGCTTGATTTCTCATTCCGGTTGTCGTTAACTTTAAGTGTGAAAAGGTGAGCTGTTTAAAAATCGCAATTATGGCATTCGTACTATTGAGTTTACTGATATTGGCTAAGGTTTCAATCACTTCAATGGTTGTCTGCAGAACTTATGCGAATTCTAATACAATACCTATTCAATTACTGTATTATGAACTTGAGTAGAGTTTCTGGTTGAGGTCGAGGTATTCGTTTTAAACTGGTGGTGGGAATCATTTCATGAGTGGAATCATTGGCCATACGATGTATGCGATTCTGGCGGGAAAGGCGGCGGCTCAGAAGAAGTTGCCTGTCATGTCTGTGATTAATCAGCACTATGCCAGTTATCTTGCTGGTGCGTATATGGGCTGTGATATTCAGATCATGCCGGAAGCCCTTTGCGTTGATACCGGTCAGGAAGTCGGTTTTGGGACAGCGCCTTTGGAAAAAAGTCCGTTGACAGGCGGAGCAGTCAAGCCGTGGTCACTGAAGTTTGGTTCCCGGGAATATCGTCCCCGAGAGATCCATCGTCTGTTTTATGGCCGTGCGCATGTGGTATTTGGCTGGGCGCCGGCCGAGCGAAAACAGACGGTTCCCTGGGATCATTTACCTGACTACGCCGCGATGGTTTTTCAGGATGCAAAAGACTTTTACGGGCCGGGTGAGCGCAAGCTGGCGTATCTGTTTGGCTGGCTGGCTCATATTGTGGGAGACAGCCTGATTAAATCGGTACAGCCGGGCATTACGCTCGATTTACTGGGAGGCAAATACACGCCTGCCAACCGTCCCATTCAGGACCTGGTGACTTTTCATGAAGTCGGGCGTAAAGAGTTGCACCTTGACTGGGCGCATCTTCTGACCGATCTGGCAGAGACTCCCCTTGAGCGGGTGCAGTTACATTATATGCGTGTCGGTCAGCCACGGGGTCTGTTGGCGGCCGATTTTCCCGATGCCTGGGCACCTCAGCATGAGCCACTTTTGTTGCGTGTATTGGCAGAGAATCGCCGCTATCAAAAAATACGCAATCCGCGGCTCATCAAAAAATACGCGCTGAAACAGTCGGGAACCAGTTGGCGATGCGACGAAGAACTCAGTCGCATCACAGGTGGGCTCACTTATGCGGAAATGGTGGAAGCGGCGGACAAGGCAAATCTCCGCCATGCCTTATGGGAAATGGGAGAAGCAATTGCCAGCTTGTTCGAGCAGGTGATTGAACGCGTACCGGACCTGCAAAATCTGCCCGATACGACAGATCCCACATGGGATGAGATCACAGCGCGCTGGAAGACGAAGTGAACCGTCCGAGTCTGGTTTCCTGATTTAACTTCCTGTGAGCAGAAAGATTGCTAAATGCAAGTAGACAATTCGGTTTACTGGTTCGCGGTCTTTTTTTTGTTCGCTTCGTATTTGGCGATCCATTTTTCAGGGTCTGCATCGAAGGCTTTGCGACAACCACTGCAGCAGACCCAGAACGATTTGCCCTGGTATGTGACTTGCGAAGTTCCCAGTCCACCTGAGATGACACAAGTTTTAGACCCGTAATCGGAATCGCTTTTGGCAAAGGAAGTTCCCTTACGTCGGGTGCTGATTGTGTCAAAGCGAGCGTAACTCTCACCTCTTAAATCATAAAGTTCAAACAGGTAGCGGTTGTTGTTCTGTTGGTTGAGAATGATTTGAGCGCGTTTTTTTTCGTTTGCGGGTTCAACCAATGAGAGACTGAGTTTATAGGTAGAGTGCATAATATTGGGATTATCATCTCCGGGTACTTTTTTCAGAGGCACAGAAAAAGTGCCTTCATAAATTCGTTTCTGCCCCGCTTTGTTGGTGAGCGTTAATTGATACATTTGCTTGTCAGTCAGATAGGTCAAACGGGCATTTTCATAATATCGGCTTTTATCAGCTTTCATGACCAGTGCCGGTTGCGCGGGATTACTTTGCAGATCCCAGACCCAATCTAATGTTTCTACAGAACTGAAACCGCCAATTTTTTTGTTTGTGACGCCACCCCAGTCGCCGAGCATGATTTGAAGTGGTTTGAGTGCCTCAAGAACATTATCGAATTTCTGTTCATCTGGTAGATCTGTTTTTTTGGTGGTAGTGGGCGTACTACCTCCTAGCGTAATGGGTTGAAATCTTCGGGCTGTTTTTTTGGTTTTTGTTTCACTGGCCAATTCCTTGTTCGCATCGATGGCACCTGCAGATCCCAAATCAACGCTCCCACCCAGATTAACGTCGACTTTTTCTGTTTCCGGGGAATCGGAACTGCAACTCATGCAGAAAGTCAGGGGCAAAAGCCAGACGAATGCAAAAACAGTGTGACGCAAATACATGAAATATCGCTCCCGAACATGTAACAGGTTTGCGTTTAAAAACGCATTTGGTTTTACTGGTAAAACAGAAATCTTTTGTTGTAGGAACAGTATAACAGTCTGTTCACGTTTTTGTCACTGTGAATTCGGTTCTGATAAAATTTCTGCATTCCTGTAGCGGTCCTTTGTGTCTCGTCTGGATCGAGAGTACAATCGTTCGCTTAACGCTTATCTATGAGTATTTCGTTTAGAAGTGAGGGCCGTGCCATGAGTACCGCACCATCGAACGACACAGAATCAATGGAAGTTGATCCTGTCTTTTTAAACTCGAAACGTGAAGCCTGGATCATTCTGGGTTTGTGGGTGGTCGCCTTATTATGGTCGGTCCCTTATTGTTACATGAATGGGTTTCAGTCCGGTTTGAATGCCGAGACGGTTGAAACCACGCTTGGAATTCCCAGTTGGGTTTTCTGGGGAATCGCATTTCCCTGGATCGTAGCAGACATCTTTACAATCTGGTTTTGCCTGTTTTACATGAAAGAAGACGACCTTGGCGTCGCTCATGAAGGTGAAGATCTCGCGGAAGAAATTGCCGAGATGCATGCAAATGAAGATGAAGCGACAGCCGGGGGGAATGAATCTTGAACTTGCTAATCAACAACAAACTGCCAGTCATGTTTGCCGCAGATGGTTCAGACGCTGCACTGGTCTCATTTTTAATCTATACAGCTGCCGTGTTTGTGCTGGCTGCGATGTCAAATCGCCTGCTGAAAAGTAAAAGCTTTCTGAGCGAATACTTTCTGGGAAGCCGTGGACTGGGAGTCTGGGCATTTGCATTGACTTTCGCTGCCACCAGTAGTTCTGGAGGCAGCTTTACTGGCTTTCCTTCCAAAATTTATACACATGGCTGGATTCTCGCGCTGTGGATCGGAAGTTATATGGTAGTGCCGATCTGTACGATGGGTTTCATTGGCAAGCGGCTCAATCAAGTGGCGCGACGCTCTGGCTCGATTACCGTGCCTGACGTGATACGCGATCGATTTCATAGTCCTCTGCTCGGCCTGATGGCGGTTTCCCTGATTGTCTTTTTTATGTCGTTCAATCTGGTGGCCCAATTCAAAGCGGGTAGTTTGATCTTGCAGACACTTCTGGAAGGTGTCACTCTGTTTGAAAGTACGGCAGACGGATTAGCCTCTGCTGTAGCTGGCATACCACTGCTTTCTTCTGCTGAGAGCCCCGAATATCTGCTGTGTCTCCTCGTGTTTGGTGTCGCAGTGATTCTATATACAACCTATGGCGGCTTTCATGCTGTAGTTTGGACTGATGTGATGCAGGGCGTTGTGATGGTCCTGGGTGTGATCATCATGTTACCTCTGGCAATCTCTCAGGCAGGAGGCCTGGAAAACACAACCAAACTGATGGCGAAAATGACGCCGCCGCGTGTCTCAGCACCGGATAAAGGGGGAATCACACTCACCCTGAATAAGCCCCGTGAGGAAATCCTGAGAATTGATACGGGAACCTGGATCACAGACGAACCGATTCCCGGCCAAAAAGTTCCACTCTTATTTCGTGTCACGAAATCAGCGATTATTCCCGCGGGCAAAACGACGATCAATGAAGTCAAGGTACTTCAACTTACGACGCTGGAGGACATTCAGAGGATTCTCGGTCGAAAAGAAAGTGAGAAGTTTCTGGATGATGTGAAAGTTTCGAATATCGATTTGAAAGCTTACGCCTATGGGGAATCAGGAACTCAGCAGGGTGCCTACGTCTCTGGACCCGGACCCAGTCCGAGCAGTTCCAACGGTTTCCTGCCTTTTAGTCTGGCGATTTCCTTTTTCTTCATGTGGGCAATTTCGGGAACGGGCCAACCTGCGAATATGGTTCGGTTAATGGCCTTTCGAGATACTAAAACGCTGCAGCGTTCGATTTGTACCGTCGCCATCTATTACACAATGATTTACTTTCCGTTGGTGATTATTTTCTGTTGTGCACGCGTTCTGTTACCAGGAATGGAAGGCGAATCGGATAGTATTATGCCGAAGATGGCTGTCTTTTTGACAGAGAATATCGGCATGGGTTGGCTGGCAGGTCTCCTGGTGGCGGCTCCCTTTGCAGCCGTGATGTCGACCGTGGATAGTTTTCTGCTGCTGATTTCTTCTGCCTGGGTTCGCGATGTTTACCAGCGTAATATCAACCCGGAAGCGAGCGAGAAGACAATGAAGCTTTTGAGCTATCTGGCGACGTTTGTGGTGGGAACTGCCGCGATGCTTGTTGCAGTTAACCCACCTCAGTTCCTGCAGGATATCATTGTTTATGTGGGCAGTGGTTTAGCAGCCAGTTTTCTGGCACCGGTTGTCTATGGTCTCTACTGGAGACGCGTCAATGCGGCGGGTGCAATGGGAGCGATGATTGGAGGCTTCTCTGTGCATCTTGCGATGTATGTTACCGGGTATTTTGTGAATGGCAGTTTCTTCAAGCCTTACCAGTTGTTCAACTTTGATCCGATCATCATTGGATTGTTTGTTTCATTCATTTCCGGTTTTGTTGTGACGAAGCTGACGGCTCCGCCTTCAGATGAATTAGTACAAAAATATTTTTACATAAACAAAGCCAACTCCTGAAGCTGGCTTATTCACTTAATCACCTGACCATCAGAGGATCATGCTATGGAATATATCGACGCACATTCGCATGTCTGGACTCCTGATATTAAAAAATATCCGTTGGCTCCGGGACGCAAACTCTCTGAGATGAAGCCACCCAGTTTTACCGCGGAACAATTGCAGGCGCAGATGATGCCTGTTGGCGTGAATCGGGTCGTGTTGATTCAAATGTCGTTTTATGGATTTGATAACAGCTATATGTTGGATTGCATGGCTCAATATCCGGGCATGTTTTCGGGTGTGGCTGTGATCAATCAGAATGGTGACAATCCAACTCCGGAAATGCAGTCTCTGAAAAAGAAAGGCGTGCGTGGATTCCGAATTGCTCCTAAAACCAAAAAAGCCGATGAGTGGCTGGATGGGGATTGCATGGAACAAATGTGGAAAACGGGTGCCAAAGAAGAGATGGCCATGTGCTGCCTGATGGATGCCGTCTACTTGCCGGCTTTAGACAAGATGTGTCAAAAACATCGGGACACAACCGTTGTGATTGATCATATTGCCCGAATAGGGGTCTCTGGTAAAATCGATCCTGCAGAAGTTGATATGTTGTGTAAGATGTCAAAGCATCCGAATGTGTATGTCAAAGTCTCCGCGTTTTATGCGTTGGGGAAAAAGAAGATGCCTTATCATGACCTGGCTTCCCTGATCAAAAAAGTGTATCAGGCGTTTGGTGCCAATCGACTGATGTGGGCCACGGACTGCCCTTATCAGGTACAGGGCGATCATACCTATAAAGCATCTATCGATTTAATCCAGAATGGTTTACCGTTTCTTTCCGAGAATGATAAAAACTGGATTTTGGAAAAGACGGCAGAAAAAGTATTCTTCCAGGGCATTTAAAAAGAAAAATTTGTTTCAGGTCCTCCTATGGATGCATGTTATCAGATAGATGATACGAGTCAGATTATTTCGCCGGGCATGATTATCTTCAAGGAGTTACTTGAAGACAATTTACGGAAGATGATCTCCATCGTCGGCGATACCAGCCGATTACGACCGCATTGCAAAACTCACAAAATGCGCGAAGTGATTGAGTTAGAGCTTTCACTGGGCATTGAGAAACATAAAGCGGCAACATTTCCCGAAGCAGAGATGCTGGCTGAAGTGGGAGTGAAAGATATTTGTCTGGCCTACAACATGGTGGGTCCGAATATCGCAAGGGCTGTCGAATTTCGAAAACGCTGGCCCACGGTTTCGATTCAAGTTACCGCCGATCATCCGGTGCCGATTGAGCAGTTAGGCGAGGCCATGTCTGCTGCGGGCGTTGAGATCGAAGTGCTACTCGACTTGAACACGGGGCAGAATCGAACGGGTCTGGAACCGGAAGGAGCCGCTGTTGAATTGTATCAGATGATTGCGAATACTCCGGGGTTGGTTGCCGCCGGTTTGCACGTCTATGATGGCCAGAATCATCAGGTTGATTTTAAGGAACGCGAAGTCGCTGTGCGGGCTGTCTGGGAGAATGTGTCCCGCCTGCGAGATCAATTGATTACCGAAGGCTTGTCGGTGCCACGGATTGTGGCTGGGGCAACGGGATCGTTTCCAATTTTTGCCGGTTTTGATGATCCGGATATTGAAGTCTGCCCGGGAACCTGCGTACTGCATGATGTGGGTTACGGAGAATTATTTCCCGACTTGAACTTCACTCCCGCTGCTCTGGTACTAACGCGTGTGATCAGTCGCCCGGATGCGAATCGAATCACGTTGGATTTAGGATATAAGGCGATTGCTTCTGATCCGGCGATGGAAAATCGCTGCTCCTTTCCTGATTTGCCGGATGCGAAAGCGGTCCTGCAGAATGAAGAGCATTTGGTGGTTTTGACTCAGCGTGCCAGTGAATTTCAGCCTGGTGATGAATTACTGGCCATTCCCCGTCACGTCTGCCCGACATCGGCATTACACAAGTCAGTCACGATTGTCAGTGGTGGACGTGTTGTAGACCATTGGAATGTTGCCGCTCGAGATCGCTTTATCTCAATTTGATCTCTGAAAGTCAGGCAACCACTAATTCCATCTAGATAGCAAGGCGTGGATTGATTCTCCGCGAAATCGAATACCAGCATGGCAGATTTACGACAACAAACGGGAATCCCTCAACTGGATGATATGCTTTCGGGCGGTTTATTGCCCGGCAAGCTGACTGTTGTGTTAGGGGCCACCGGCATTGGTAAAACTCAACTGGGACTGCAATACGCACAGGCAGGTCTTCAACAGGAGGGTCAGACCGGTATTTTATTTGATATGGCAACGCGCGGCGATTCTCAAAGCCATAGTGAGTATGCCCAACGGTTGTTTGAGTGGAAGATTCGGGAACAGAGGGTCGATGTGCCCTTCGATCTGGAACAGATTTGGAATTCAAGTCAGGCGCGGAAAGATTATCAACACCTGTTTCGACAAAGTGGTCGCAGAGTGACCCGACGTGATATGGAATTGGATGAATGGAAAGAATGGAAACTGGAATTTGTTAAAAAACTGGATGCCGCGATTGCCTATTTTTATGCCAATTTTGTGCATGGGGTGAGACGCACGGTCATTGATGGGATTGAACCAACGGAACGAGCCAGTGAATCTTTTCAGTTTCATGCCTTTGAATACGTTTACCATCAGATCCTGCGGAAAGAATGTGACTGGGTTGCCCGCGATCTGTTTCGCGCTCAGTTTCGTAAAAATCAAGAGCAGATAGACCAGCACCGATATGATTTTCAGGAGATCGGCTGTCTGTTGCTGCTGACCACTCATGAAGTGATGCTTGACGACTTAATTCAACGTCCCATTGAAAGTGGTGATGTTTTATCGAATGCGAATACCATAATCCTGATGGGAAAAATTCGCGAAGGAAACCGAATGAGTCGTGCGCTGCACATTGCTAAACATCGCGGCAGCGCCGTCGATGAGTCGCTTATACCGTTCGAAATCCAGGAATCTGGCATTGAACTTCTCACCTGATCCCGGTGATGGGCTCGATCAGGAGGTATTTCAATGTAGTGGAATTGCTGTCTGATCTCGTAATAACACATCTGATTGTTATTACTGGAACAGTCGAATTTGAGAACGGAAAAATTGGATTTCTAATGTCAGTTTAAATCTGTCACTTCTTTTTCTTCAAGATAGGTTTGCCTGCAGGCACCGTGGTATTTCAACCCTGATTAAGGGTTTTCCAGATAACTCAGGTAGCAATAAAAAAGAAGGGCCGTCATGTTAGTAGAGAATCGTGTAGACCAAATTGATCTTGCTGATGAATTCGTACAACGTTTGGATCGTTTACATTCTGCTCCCAAAGTGGCGCAACAGGTTCTGCAGATAACGAGGGATCCCCGTAGCAATATCGATGATCTTGTAAGATGTATCGAACATGATCCCGGTCTGGCTGCCAAGATTTTACAGGTAGTCAACTCAGCCAGGTATGGAGTTTCACGGAAGATTACGAGTATCAAGCACGCGGTTTCCTATCTGGGAAAAGAGACCATTCGGATGCTGACGATCAGCTTTTCCATGGTTGAGTCACTGTCAAAGGGAAGTAAGGGCCGAATTTTTGTCGATTATTGGCAGAACGCATTAACGATCGCTTCGATTTCTTCGCATCTGGCCTCACATCATAAGTGTTTGAAAAAAGATGAAGCGTATACAGCGGGTCTCCTGGCGGATGTGGGCATATTGGTTTTTTCACAGGTTGATAGAGATGAATACAGTCTGATATATGAAAGTCATCCACACGGAGAAGCACTGATTAACGGGGAACAGCAGTTCTTTGGTTTTGATCATGCGCTACTGGGGTCACGTCTGCTCAATCATTGGGATATTCCACAGGAGATCGTGACAGCCGTTGAAAATCATCACGGGACCGGACAACATGCTTGTCCCCTGGGTATTGCATTACGAACAGGCAGCCTGCTGGCTGGCTCATTATGGAACTGTTCTTCAGATGAGTATCTGGAAGCAGAAGAGATTCTGATTTCTTTTTTCGATCTCAGTGTCGAGCAAATTGAAACGATGATTGAAGCATGCAAGCAGGATATTGCCGAGAGTGCTGATTTTTTCGGAGTGAACCTGGAAGGATAATCGGAGATTAGCGTTTCTTTTTATTCTTTGCCGTTTCCTCTTCGTAAGTCCGTTTGATCTCTTGAATCAATTGCTTTTCCGTATAAATGCGGCTTGTGGGTTTATTGAACCCCTTTCCCGTCTTCGTTTTGGAGAGATATTTCCCGAGATTCTTTCCACCTTTCGTGGTCGTCATATATTCAATCATCAGATTACCGCCGGGCGAATTGATAAATTCCTTGATCCGCCGTTTTCCGTAAGGCATCGCCAGAATATGATCCAGACGATCATAACCTCCCGGCAACTGGGAGATTTTCCGCATAAACTTGATGCCCTTAGCCGTCTTTAGTTGAGCGGCCAAAAAATCAGATTCTGAATGGAGACGACTCAGGATTTTTGGTTCTGATTTCACGCTCCAACCTGCCTTCTGAAGTTGCCTGAATAAGGGCTTCATCTGATTGCGGGTAATCAAATCTCCCGGTTGATACTGCTTGAAGCCTTGAAAATACTCCTGAGTGATTTTTAACACTTCTCCCAGAGAGGGAAGTTTGGGCTGTGTTTTCGTTTCAGGGATGATCTCTGGTAAGGAAGCTCCCTCTTTCGGTTCCGCTGAGTACACCTGTGAAGAAAAAAACAGGGTTATAGAAAGGATCCCACTGAAAGATTGAGTGAAAAATGGACTGTGAAAAAAAGACATGGTGAGGTGAACTCCTCCCTAAAGTCTATCGAATGAGAATCGATCTCTGAATCTAAGTGATATCAGAGTTTATCGGCTATCTTCTTATAAGGATCTTATGTCGAATTTGCTGAGCGGTTTAGTTTGGCCACTGAGGATACGTTTTACGCATTGTTGCAAATTGCTTCACGTATATTTGAACAATTATGTATGATCTTGCGTTAGGTGATTTCGCAACTTTAAAATAGGTAGTTTCATAAACTGTGATTTGAAACGAAGTTCATTCAACTTTAAGGGTTATTATAAAAATTTTAATTTTTCTGATTTTTCTTCTCACTGGAACCATGTTTGCTGCGTATAATATTATGAGTTGGGAAATGATTCCTGGTTCATGAGTGTAGGGCCTATTAGTTTTTCAAAGGAATGTACTCTGAAGAAAGGAGTTCACTAATGTTAGTGCTCACAAGACGCAAGGATGAAGAAATTCTGATCAACGACAACATCTCGATCAAAGTGCTTTCAGTTAAGGGGAATCGAGTTCGCCTGGGAGTGGAAGCACCTGATGACGTACAAGTGAATCGTGCAGAAGTACAAAAATTCCTCTGTGAATTTGAAGTAGAAGCTGTTCCGGTTCAGAGCTGTGGTTTTTGAGAGAATTAGAGAGGTCCGCCTCATTGATAAGCAGCTGGTTTGCTTATTTCGCTGATCGAGATTCTTGGAATTCCATTAATATCTCTGTTATGCCGATGTAATCAAGTTGCTGCTTTTTTGTCATGCCCGATTGAAGTCTCATCTTACTTCTACCCGCCTGCTATTTCCTTAGCTTTCTAAAGTAATGTGCCTGTTTTCCAGCTTCAGATGTGATGCTGTTGTGTTTCCAAGTTGGTTGACTGTCGTGCATCTGACATTCCTGTCTGGTTTTTCGCCTAATGTGAAAGTAGGGGGAGTGCTCGATATTTGAGGATTACGTTAAAGATACCTATTGTAGCGATCCGATAGATAAACGGGGGGAACTGTCTATCGAAACTCATTGTTCTCGTTGTCGGAAGATTTTGAATTCACCGACAGTGGATCAAGTCAGGTATCAAGATGATTTACGGCATGTACCTCTCAGCACAAGGAGCCGATGCAAATTCGGTGCGGCTTGATGTGCTGTCCAACAATATGGCGAATGCGAATACGACGTCGTTTAAGCGAGACGTTCCTATTTTTCGCATGAACCCACCTTTCGATGCGCAGCAAGGTGGTCTCAACGCGCCGCTGCCCGGAGATCTGGAAAATCACACCGGTGGCATCTCTCTAGAAACGATTCGTACCGACTTTGAACCAGGCTCGTTTATTACAACAGATGGCGATCTGGATTTAGCGATACAAGGTCAGGGCTTCTTTCAGGTAGGAAGTGGACAAGATTATTTTCTGACGCGCAATGGCTCATTTTCAATCGATCCTGATGGTCTGCTCGTCACTGCCGATCAAGGTTTACCGGTTCTCTCAGTCGATGAAAAAGAGATTGAAATTCCTGACGGAACGACTCGGATTGAATTTTCCACAGATGGCATACTGACTCCCTTTAATGCGAACGGGCAGTCGCTGGGATCAATCGCTCAGGTGGCCGTCGTGATGCCGAGCTCGCTGGACGAATTAGTAAAAAATGGTATCGGCCTGTATTCAACTGAAGGGCGCATCACAGGAGTTAATGATACCGTCAATATAAAGCAGGGTACTCTGGAAGCTTCCGGAACCAATTCCATCGAAGAAATGATGGAACTGGTGACGACTTCCAGAATGTTTGAATCCAATATCAATATGATTAAGTTACAGGACGATTCTTTGGGACGTTTGCTGCAAAGCATGCCTCGTCGTTAGGGACACACTTTTTAACATCAATGGAATCTGCTGTAACCGATTACAGAAATTGAGGGAGTAAGGAGACAACACATGGGAGTAAGAGCCCTCTATACCAGTGCCACGGGAATGTCCGCCAACAGTTTTAATCTCGACATGATTGCCAATAATCTGGCTAACTCGGGGACGACGGCCTACAAGCAAAGTCGCGCCAATTTTGAAGACCTGTTCTATGAACACTTCAAATTGCCCGGAGTACAGGACAACGCCGGTAATATCACTCCGACCGGAATCAGTCTTGGTATGGGAACGCGGGTCCAAAGTACGGAAGGAGACTTTAGCCAGGGGTCACTTGTAACCTCAAGTGGTACGTATGACCTGGCAATAGTAGGCGATGGTTTTTTTCAGGTAAATGATGGAATTCAAACCTTATACACTCGTGCCGGTAACTTTTCGCTGAATGCCAATGGCAACATTGTGATGGCCTCTGCAGATAAAGGTTATCTGCTTGAACCGAATATCTCCATCCCACAGGATGCAGTCAATGTTTCGATTTCCGGCGATGGTGTTGTCAGTTATCAGCAACAGGGATCCAATCAGATTCAGACTGCCGGCGAAATCCAAATTGCGAGGTTTATTAATAACCAGGGTCTATTGCGTCAGGGAGACAATCTGTTTGCACCAACTACGGGTTCAGGTGATGCTCAAGTTGGGGTTCCGGGGTTAGAAGGCCGTGGACAATTGCGTCAGGGGTTTCTCGAACAATCCAATGTTGAACCGGTTCGCGAATTAGTAGAACTAATCAAAACACAGAGAAATTTTGAACTGAACAGCCAGGTGGTTCAAGCCGCTGACCAGGCTTTGCAAACTGTAGCTAATATGCGTCGTTTCTAATCTGAAAACAAAACATAGAATAATTATTTCAAAGTTTGTATTTATGTCTCGCTACTGGATCAATTTGCTTTTGAGCTTAACGCCGGTCATCTGCTTTTTTAGCAGTGGTGGCGTACTGCACGCAGAGATTCTGCGACTGAAGGCGACAGCTGTCGTTGACTCACCAGTTGTGCGACTGGGAGATGTTGCGGATGTTTTGAATGCCGACGCAGATCAGGTGGCCCGCATGGAAGCGATGTCATTACAACCAGCACCCGCTCAGGGGCGCACATTGTTGATCACGATTTCTCAAATTCGAAGTCGCTTGCAGGCTTTGGGCGTCGATTTGAGCCAGCTGGAACTGACAGGAAAAAGTCAGGTTCGCGTCAGTCTGAAGCAGCCAGAACAACGTGAGACACGAACTCCTGTTGCAACACAACACGATGTAAAAACGGCCGAAGAAAAAGTAGAACGGGCCCTTTCTGAATGGGTGAAACGTTATTTTTCCGATGAGAGCCACTACTCAGTCACTGTGCGGATTCATCCCGAAGATATTGCGTTGGTCCTCAAGAGTAGAGCAGACTCTTTTCGTTTTCCCGGATTGGCCAGAACAGTAGAGACAGAGCAGGAAGTTGCTTTAAAATTAAGCGATTCCAGCGGATCAAGCAGTCAGGCACGTATTTACTGTCGACTGCAGAAAATTCCTGAAATCCTGGCTACAAAATATACCTTGAACAAAGGAACTGTGATTCGAGCGGATGATCTCATCTGGATCAAACCCGAGCAAAATCAAGCAGGTATTTCTGATCCCCGACTGGTGATCGGCAGGGAACTCACACGTACGGTGCATCAGTCGAACATAGTGCGAAGCCAGGATTTGATAAAAGTGCCTCTGATTCGTGATGGTGCGATCGTTACGGTTTCTTCACGACGAGGCGCCATTTCGGTGAAAAGAGAAATGCGGGCGCGCGGCACGGGTGGTATGGGTGATCCGATCACGCTGATCGCGCTGGAAGGTCGAGACCGATTAACGGCCACCATCACAGGTTATAACCAGGCTGAAGTGAACTATCGTCCCACTAATGAAATTCAACGTAATTCCGGGATTCAATTTATTTCCGGTTCTTCAGGAACGAAACGATCTGTTATTCGCAGAGACGTGGGGCGAAATCAGGCTGGGCCGATCATTCGAAGTGGGGGAATTCGATAATGAAAAATGAAATCAGAACGTGGCGAACTGCCATTGGGGTTCTTAGAAACAGTGAGCGAATCTGCCAGCACCATTGTGTGCTAGCAGTACTACGGGAGGCGATTTCCCTGGGATGTATCGTATTGTTTTGTTCTTCGGTTGTTCAGGCACAAGCTCCAGTCGTGCCAGGTACAGCGTTAGCAAATCCGACCAAGACAATCCGATCATCCCAGGGTACTTCCGACGCTGATAATGTGAAAGAAAAAAAAGAAATCAAAGCAAGCGATCAAAGTCTCCTGAAAAAATTGCTTCCAACATGGATGAATTTGGTTATTCAGCAGAGCCACTCCAGTTAACATCATCCCTGGCAAATACTTTTGGTCAGGGTGATATTTACCTGGATTCTCCGAAGCCGCCATTAGTCAAGGATTATTCTCTGATCTATGTTCCGGCGCCGGAGCCGATTGTTGTGAAGGTGCACGATATCATTTCAATTTTGGTTGATGAAAAGTCCAGTGTGACTATTGATTCGCGTTACAATCGGAATCGGTCCGAGACATTAAAAGCCGAGCTGAAGGAATTTTTGCGAATTGATGAGGCAGGCAACCTGGCACCTGCTGCTTTAAACAGTCCTAAGATAGATGCACAGCTTCAAGGACGGTTGCAAAGTACAGGTCAGGTGGAGGATCGCGAAGGAATCCAATATCGAATTGCCGCGATCGTGGTGGATATTCGGCCGAATGGAAATTTGATTCTGGAAGCCCGAAAAAGCATTCGAACGAATCGCGATGTCTGGGAGTATCGATTGACGGGTGAAATCCGCAGTAAAGATGTGAACCGAGACAATAGCGCTTTAAGTGAGAACATTGCCAATCTGGATATTGTGAAACATCAGAGAGGTAAAGTATATGAAAGCACGAAAAGACCCTGGGGAGTGATATTGTACGATTTGATCTTTCCCTTTTAATTCCATGTTCTGCTGTTGATCAGCCACGAGAAAATATTATGAGATCCCGGTCAAAAAAACTTGTTTGGCTTCTGATTGCATCCATTGTCATCCTGCAGAATTCTGCGACTGACTTATGGGCGCGTACACGTGTCGAAAATATCTGCACAGTTTACGGCATGAAAGAAATTAAACTGACCGGCATGGGCCTGATTGTCGGTTTGGATGGCACGGGTGATGGAAGCAAAAATCTGGCAACCATTCGCAGTCTGGCAGCAGCGCTCAGACATTTGAACAATCCGATTGTTGATTTAAAAGATCTGTCTGGTGCCAATAATGTGGCTCTTGTCATGATTGAAGCTACAATTCCCGCCAGTGGAATTCGCAAAGGGCAAAAGCTGGATTGTTTTGTCAGTTCCATGCTGGGTGCCAAAAGTTTACGCGGGGGTCGACTCCTGATCGCTCCAGTGGCAACTCCGGGAATTGGAAATGGCGTGGGAGCGGGTCTCTGTTCCGGAGCCATCATTCTGGAAGATGAAACCTCACAGGCATCCGGAAAAATCATTAATGGACTGGTGATGGAGCGGAATTTCGAGCTTCCTTTTATTGACCGTAAAACCCGTTCGATTACTCTGCTCGTCGACAAACAGCATACCGGTTTTCATACAGCCAGCGAAGTGGCTCGAGTGATTAATTCCGAATTCAGTTTTGAAGCGGGTAATCAGCAGTTGGCAATAGCACAGGGACCGGGACGAGTATTTATTAGAATTCCCAAACAATATACGGAATCACCGGTCGAGTTTGTCGCGGCCGTGATGGAAGTGGGAATCGATCGACCGCATCAGCAGGCACGCGTTGTAGTCAATCCAAAATCACAAACAGTGATTGTTACCGGCGAAGTGGAAATCAGTCCGGTTGTGATCTCGCACAGGAATCTTACGATTGGTGTTGGAAATGCTGAGGGGGGATTACCAGGAGGCTTTGTGCCGATAAATGGTCAGCAGGGACAACAGAGTACTCAACGTCTGCAGCAGTTAGTTGAGGCGTTAAATCAATTGCGAGTTCCTACAGAAGATGTCATCAGTATCATTCGTGAATTGCACCGTTCGGGTAAACTTCACGCCGAGTACGATGAGCATTGAGTTGAACTCACAACAAACTGTTTCAGAGTTTTCAGTTTTGATATTTTAAACCTTTTTTCAGGGAAACCAGCCATGACCCCCTTGTCTGGAATTCAACCTTCAATCAATCACACATCACTTTTATCGGATGTGGCCAAGGCACCCTCCCAATTAAATCAGGCCAGGAAAGAATCCACTGAACTGAAAGAAGCATTTCAGAAGTTCGTCGCTGGAACGTTTTACAAGCAGATGTTCAAAGCGATGCGGGAAGGGCAGAATAAGCCTGCCTATTTCCACGGTGGTCAGGCGGAAGAAATGTTTCAGTCCCAATTGGATCAGCAAATTTCTGAAGATCTGGCCACACGTGAAGGAGGCGGACTTGCCGATACGCTGTTTTCCGCATTTTCGCGGCAAATCAATGCGAAGTCTGCCCAATCTCTGGAACTCTCTTCGAGTGTAACACCTTAAATTTCAAGGTATTACGTATCTAAATCAGATTCTGATTAAATCAGACGCGAGAGTGGGTCCGATTATGCCGATTATAACGATAGGCGATTTTCTCCATCCGTGAGGGTGGATTTTATAATCAGGGAGAAAGGGGGCTCCCATGCATGCAGGACAGAACGCGTCCGCGCAAAGCATTCAACAGCAATTGCTGAGTCAGATGGTGGGGATTCTGAACGATTTGGAACCCATCCAAAAACAATTGCTCGATCTATACTAGGAAAAATCCAAGGCACTCAAGCAGGTTAATGTGGCCCGCTTCGAGCAGTTTGGAGTTATTGAAGAAGAACTGACTCGAGAGCTTCAATTTGTGTTGCTGTCCCGACAACAGTTGCTTCAGAAAGCAGAACAGCACGGATTACCTTCCCAGACGATGAAGGATTTACTTTCCGGGTTGGATGTTGCTGAAGCAGACTTAGTCTTTCAGCGTATCGATGATGCAGAACAGCGATCCAAAAAATTAAGACACGAAAGCTGGGTGCAGTGGATTGTTTCGCAACGGTCCTATCAACATTACTCGCAAATTCTGGAACTGATTGCGAATGCAGGGCAAAAAGTTCCGACTTATTCACGCGGTCAAAATGAAAGTAACACAGGGGGAGCGATATTTGACGCATCGGCGTAATTCTTTTTCCCGGTAAAAAGAAATGCAATTCCAATTGTTAATCGCGCGTCTGTCGTTACGGAAATGCTGTCATGGGACTTAATGCATCACTATCAATGGCCAAGCAGTCGCTTGAGATCTTCGGGACCGGAATCCAGGTAGCCGGCCAGAATATTTCTAACGCGGGAACTCCCGGATATATCCGCGAAGAAATGGTGCTTAATCCATCAGACCCGTATCGCCAGGGGGCACTCGTTCTGGGAACGGGTGTTGAAATTTCCGGCATTCAGCAGCAGATTGATCTGTTTCTGGAAACGCGTATCCATTCGGCTAATACAGAATCCTCCACAATCTCAGAGCGGAATCTGATTTACAAACAACTGGAAAGTGAGATACGGGAATTATCAGAGGGTGACCTTTCGTCAGGACTGAATGATTTTTTATCCACGCTCAATAATGTCGTGACTCAACCCAGTTCGATTCCCGATCGCGAGTTTGTCGTCACTGAAGCTGAGAAGTTTGCTGCGGAAATCAGGTCATTACGATTACGAATCAATGAACTGAGAGATACGCAATCGATTAATGTTGAGAATCTGGTTACAGAAGCCAATGAACTGATCGATACGATCGTTGATCTGAACCCCAAGATTTCCAAACTGGAAGCATCCGGTTTACTGCAAAGTGATGCCGGAGCGCTCAGAAATCAGCGTTACACCGCATTGAATCGACTTTCAGAACTGGTTCCCATTCGCTACCGGGAACGAAATGATGGTGCCATCGATGTTTTTACCGGCTCAGATTATCTGGTTCTGGCGGGGACCTCACAAAAACTGACCTTAAAAACCGACACAGATCGAGGCGTGGTAGTACACGATGTGCTGCTCAGTCAGACGAACAGCAATATCTCACGTACGGGAGGCGAACTGAAGGGGATTATTGAGGGTCGGGATGATATTCTGGGTAGCTTTGTTGATCAGCTCGATTCCTACACTTCCAATTTGATTTTCGAGTTTAATAAGATTCATGCATCGGGTCAGGGGACGGCTGGTTTCGACCAACTGACATCAGCATCGAATGTGCTTGATCCGACGGTCAGTTTAAATTCCTCACAGACGGGCCTTGCATTTCAGCCCCGGCATGGCAGTTTTCAAATCAAGGTAACCAACAAAACGACTGGGCAGACAAATACGACGACCATTAATGTCGACCTGGACAGTATTGGTGTAGATACGACATTAAACAGTTTATCAGCGGACATTGGAGGTGTTGCAAATTTAAGTTCCTCCGTCTCAACTGATGGCTTGATTACCATTAGCGCCAGCTCTGATTACGAATTTCAATTTGCAAACGATACCAGTAATACGCTGGCGACGATTGGCATTAATACATTATTCACAGGTAACGACTCGAACGACATCCAGATCAATTCCGTAGTCAAGCAGAATCAACAATTTCTGGCAACCGGTCAGGGAGGAGGCCCTTCCGATGGCAGCAATGCTGTGTTGATGGCTGCATTTGCTGATAATCCCATTGAGAGTTTGGGAAATATCACTCTGGATAGCTTTTATGAAAAAGTGATCTCCAATGTCGCACAGGCTTCTGCATCCGAGGAAGCACTTTCTGAGGGGGCTCTGGCTTTCAGAGAGTCACTGTTGGGTCAGCGGGAGCAGTTTTCCGGAGTCAGCATCGATGAAGAAACGATCAATGTATTAACCTATCAGAGAGCGTATCAGGCCGCTGCGCGACTGGTGAGTACGATAGATGAATTATTTACGATTCTACTGAATATTTGAAATGACATTGTTGAGATTGGTTCCCTGTTGTTGAGCTTGGTTCCATTGTCTAATTCTGTTTTCTTTTCCTTTTGGTGTAATGCACAATGAGTATTGGTCCCCTATTACCAGGCCGCCTGCCTTCTACTATGCTCTCTGAGCGGTTGAAGGTTTCTCTGAATGAGAATGCTCGCCAGTTAGTGAAACTTCAGCAGCAGGTTGCAACAGGTCAGAAATTTAACATTGCCAGCGAGTCTCCTGGAGCGGCACTGCGCACGATTGTTTTGCAGAGTTCATTAGAACGTCAGCAACATTACCAGACAAATATCGGCACTGGTTTCAGTTTGTTGGCTACAAGTGAGTCGGCTTTAGGCAATGTAGGTGAAGCTTTAAATCAGGCAAAATCTCTTTCACTGACTGGCATCGGTGATACAGTGACCGGTGCTGAGCGACTGGCTTTGGCTAATGAAGTGGCTTCTCTGAGAACCCAGGTTGTGAACGCAGGCAATACTAAGTTTCGCGGGCAGTATCTATTTTCCGGCAGTTACACAGATAACGCTCCATTTGAGGAACGCTCTGACGGGCAGGTTGCCTATCGTGGTGATATTCATCAGATTCAATCCTATATCGATGCGCAAACATTACTGCCGAATAATTTTAATGGAATAGAGGCTTTTTCAGCCATCACACCTGAGTTCGGGAGCGACATCAATCCGGCACTGACTCTGCAATCCAAAGTTTCAGATTTGAATAGTGGTCGCGGTTTGAATCTGGGATCTATTTCGATCACTCTGGATAATGGAGTTCCTCAATCTCAAACAGTGGATCTGTCTGGCGCGGAAACGATTCAGGATCTCAAAACCGTTCTGGAAAATGCATTCGCGGCAGGTCCTTTGACTTTGACGGTGGATATTGACCCTGCAAGTCTAAATGGTCTGCGATTAACACCCTCAGCGGGTACTGTCGCGGTTTCCAATTTGCCGGGTTCAACCTCTGCATCCGACCTGGGAATTGCCAGTGCTGCTGCGGCTCAAATAAACGGGTTGGATATCGACCCTGGTATTACCCTGCAAACCACAATCGCTTCTCTGAATGGTGGAGCAGGCATCGGTTCGACAACCGGTACCGGATTGACAATTAATAACGGTGGAAAAACAGAAACCATCGACCTTTCGACAGCCAATACCATTGAAGATGTGTTCAACCTGATACGCACGCTTGATCCCGATTTAAATTTCGGTATTAACAAGAACCAGAATGGGTTGGCGGTTTCCAGTCGTATCAGCGGTGCCGATTTCTCAATTGGAGAGAACAATGGTGGGACGAATGCAGCCGGACTTGGGATTGGCACCTTTTCAGGAAGTACGCCTCTTTCCGAATTGAACTACGGGCGTGGTGTTGATGTCGATTCTTCAAATCAGTTACAAATCATCCGCCGTGATGCTTCAACCATCAATCTCGATTTGAGCGGTTCAGCCACCGTGCAGGATGTGATCGACAAAATCAATGATTTTGAAACGTTCGACGGAACCACGCTTCTTGCAGACTTGAATCTGGGTCAGGGTGTTCCCGTAGGGGCGGCTACGCTGGATATTACCCGCAGAGATACATCTGTTGTGAATGTCAGTCTAGCCGGTGATGTCACTGTGCAGGATGCTCTCGATTCTATCAATGCCATTGATCCTGGAAATCTGGTTGCGAGTATCGATCCGACCACGAACGCAATTCAGATTACTGATAATTCCGGCGCGGGTCCATTGAGCATCGCCAGTAATGCTGTTTCTGATGCACTGGGGTTGGCAGTCACTGAGCCGGGAACGAACAATACGATTCCCTTACAGGGAAATTTTGTTCCCATTAAACTACAGGCGACACTCAATGCGACAGGAAACGGGATTACGATTTTTGATGCTTCGGGAACTGGGCCTTTGGAAATTCCTGAGATCGAAATTGCATTTGCTCTGGGGATTGCCGGTGTAGAAACCGGAAATGACTCTCTTGTTGGTTTAGTGGGGAAAGAACCAAATCCCAAAGAATCAACGGGCGTGATCAGCTTGTTGACTCGCCTGGAAACGGCTTTGAGAAATGGCGATGATCGGGATCTGGAACGGGTTGGAGTCTTGCTCGATGCAGAGATCGGCCGGATGAATCAGGTTCGCGGCGAAATTGGCAGCCGCCTGAAAGTACTCGAAGAAGCTGATAATCGTCTGAAAGATCAGGAAGTCAAACTCAGAGAGTCAATTTCACAGGAATTTGACACCGATCTGACTGAGGTGATTGTCGAGATGACACAGCGCCAGACTGCCTTTGAGGCCAATCTGCAAGTCACATCTCAGGCACTACAGTTGTCGCTGCTGTCCTTCCTCTAAACCGTATTGATGCCGTTCTGCCTCACGGCAAATACTGGTGAAAAGTGAGTTTTCTATGCTTTTTTGTGTTCCAGCTCAGATTTTCCTGCTCACAGAAGTTGAAGCTGTGAACTAAAAAGGTTACTGTTATCCGCTCCCTTGCGGTTGGTATGCGCTCGCTTTGTCGGCGTTTTTCTAATCAATCACTGGAAGCTCCGAGATAATCTGTCATAGATGCCCGAAGTGCATATTGACATAAGTGTATAATACTATATCGTTTACGTTTGAGGAATAACCCGTGTCTACGACAAAAACTTACATGGCAAAAGCATCCGACGTCGATCAGAAGTGGTTCGTCGCTGATGCCGACAATCAGATCGTGGGTCGCTTTGCCACAAAGATCGCAACTGTTTTGATGGGCAAGCATAAGCCAACCTATACGCCCCATGTGGATACGGGTGATTACGTGATCGTCGTAAACTGTGACAAGGTAAGGTTTTCTGGTAAAGAGCTTGCTCACGAATCTCACCCCTATTTCTCGAAGAAAATGTTATCGAAAAACTATTCGAAATACAGTGGCTACCCCAGTGGTTTGAAATTGGTGACAGCCGAAAAGAAATTTGAGCGAGGTCAATCGACACAGGTCCTTTCCGAGGCCGTTCGGCGGATGCTTCCCAAGAATAAGTTGGGACGGCAAATGTTGAAGAAACTCAAGTTGTTCGCGGGCCCGACTCACGAGCATCAATCGCAACAGCCACAGGAAATGCCAGCCCACCTGCTGCCTTAATTTGGTACTACAAAATACAAACTTCCCTTTTTCAGAATTATAAAAAGTAGTTGACCGTTATGGAAAATGAGACTCCGGAAGAAGAAATCACACAAGAAACACCCGAAACGACAGAAGCTCCCGCTGCGGAAGAAGTCGTTGCCGCGGAAGAAGTCGTTGCCACGGAAGAAGTCACTGATTCAGGGGTTCCTGAATTGACTTTGGGAGCGAATCTGGCGACCGAGGGTGAAGAAGAAGATATTATCAAACCAGAGCCTGTCATTCGTGGAAAGCTGGATAAGCACGGCGTTGCGATGGGAACAGGACGTCGTAAGACAGCTGTCGCACGAGTCCGCGTGAAAGCTGGTTCAGGCAGTCTGACGATCAACGGTGTTTCTCTCGAAGATTATCTCAAAGTCGAGCGAGACCGTCAGATGGTTGAAGCTCCACTCAAGGCAACCGAGACCTACGGCAATGTCGATGTCTGGGTGCGTGTGAATGGGGGAGGCACAACAGGGCAGACAGGTGCGATTGTATTGGGTATCGCGCGTGCTTTGGAAGCATACAATAATCAATTCCATGAAACCTTGAGTGCAGGCCGATTCCTGACCCGAGACAGCCGCATGGTTGAACGTAAGAAATTTGGTTTCAAGAAAGCACGTAAGAGTTTTCAGTTCTCCAAGCGATGATCTGCGTTTAGAATTTTTCAGACAATCCTCATCCGCATTGTCTGCATGAAGTCATCGACACCCTGACTGGCGACGTTTTCCAGTGAGGGTGTTTTTTTATGTTAATTTTCCGATAGATTCGCAATCGTGTTCGTGATTCAGACAGGCAATTCGCCCGAGAGAAGTTTGTTGATATAACAACATCTTTTAGAGAAAGGGGCATCAACAATGTATGGGCGATTAATGCTGCCAGAACTTCAAGTGTTGCTGGCTGAGAACGATATCACCGGCATCCAGGAGTTTTGTGATGCCCTCTATCCTGCCGTGACTGCGGAAATCCTTTCTGAGCTTGAAAGTCAGAATGTCTGGCGCGTCCTTGCCTGCAACAGCCCCGAGAAGCAGGCAGAAATTTTTCAGTTTCTGGATTTGCCGCAACAAATAGAAATTGTGGGTGTCGTCGAGCGCGGGCCACTATCGAAGCTGATTGAAGAGATGGCACCAGATGACCGTGTTGACCTGTTATCGCGAATGGATGATGAGCGCGTTGAAGAGCTGTTACCTTTGATCGCGCAAGCAGAACGCAGTGATATTCGTAAGCTGCTTTCCTATCCGGAAGATAGTGCCGGCGCCATCATGACGACCGAGTATGCTTCTCTGCCTGAAGATCTTTCAGTCGCACAGGCACTGGAGAAGTTGAGACACCAGGCTCCTGACAGCGAAATTATTTCGTATATATATGTCGTTGATGAAGGTCGTCGGCTGCAGGGCATTGTTTCTTTACGCGAGTTGATCTTCGCCCGACCGACAAGGCCGCTTTCCGAGTTGATTAATCGGGATGTGATTTCTGTGCGCGTGGACGACGACCAGGAATATGTTGCACAGCAAATGGCAAAGTTTGACTTTGTGGCGATTCCTGTAGTCGATAATCAAAATCAACTGGTTGGCATTGTCACGCACGATGACGCGATCGATATTATGCAGGAGGAGGCCACGGAGGATACTTATCGTCTGGCGGCGGTCGAACCATTGGAAGACAGCTATCTCTCCACTTCGCTTAAGACCGTCATTCAGAAACGGATTGGCTGGCTGATTTTTTTACTGGTGCCCTCTTTTTTAGCTGCGAAAGTTTTACAGCATTACGAAGGAATTTCAGACAGGTATGAATGGCTGGTTTTATTTATTCCTTTGATTCTCGCCAGCGGTGGTAATGCCGGTTCACAATCAGCGACGTTAATCATTCGGGCGATGGCGCTGGAGACGAATATTGATAAAGGCGATCTGACTGCATTGTTGCGTAAAGAGATTCAACTGGGTGTGTTGCTGGGAGGTGCTTTGGCTCTGATCAGCTTTACCGTCGCGCTGGCTTTCACTACTCAAATGATTCAGGCAACCGTTGTGGGACTAGCTGTCTTTTTAGTGGTATTAATCGGCATTTCAGCGGGGGGGATGTTGCCAATGGGGTTCCGGCGTTTGGGGATGGACCCGGCATTAATGTCCAATCCCTTTATTACAGCGCTGGTTGATATCCTCGGGCTGATCATCTACTTTCAGGTCGCCATGGCAATGGTAAGCTGAAAACGAGGACTTCCAGCACGAGAGCCTTACGGTCTCAGACCCTGTTCTGATCGGTTTCGATGTCGATTTCTTTCAGCACGATTCCCATCATCTTCATCAGTTCCAGAGCGTTGCTGTGCTCAACAACACCTGGCTGCATTCGGTAATCAAACGTCATTTTACCATCGACTAACTGGTCCTCGAAGTGCACATTCTTTGCCTGGTCACCAAACTGAGCTGTAATTTCAGTCAGAGCGAGATCGTGAGTCGTCACGATTCCAATACTGCCCCGTTCGATCAGAGTTTCGATCACACTCTGCGCACCGATACGGCGGTCGTGGGAATTCGTACCCTGCAGGATTTCATCCAGGAGAAACAAAACGGGCAGTGCGTGATCTGCCAGATGGACTACAGCGGAAAGTCGCGCCACAGACTGATAGAACAGCGAGGCTCCCTGTTGAAGCGAATCCTGAACCCGCATGGCTGTTCCCGCTTGCATCGGCGAAACGGTCAAACTGGACGCCCTGACGGGGGCACCGGCCATCGCGAGTACGAAATTCGTGCCCACGGTCCTCATCAAGGTGCTTTTGCCCGACATATTCGAGCCGCTGATCATGAGCAGCCGGTTTTCAGTATTTAATATAACATCATTGCGGACGACCTGATCAAGGGGGATCAGCGGGTGACCTAAATTGGATCCTTCAAATCGTGGGCCCGCTTCGAGTTCAGCAATCTCAGGAAACGGATCGTCCGGATGTTCGTAAGCATAACCGGCCAGCGAGCAGAGTGCTTCAAACTCTCCGACAGCCGACAGCCATTGGGGACAATGTGGGCCCACCAGCATGATCCATCGCTGGATGGCGTAGACATAGTGAAAGGGGATTCCCAGCAAAACCGCCAATGGTGCGGAAAACTGGTTGCGAAAGCAGTTGTTGAGTCCCTGAATTTGTCTGCGCAGCTGTGTAATACTTTGCGAAGGGAGGATACCGTCTGTTTTTAAAGCGGAAACAATTTCTGTTAAATGGGGAGACTCAAATTGTCGTTGTTCAATTAGAAACAAGACATCCGAAAGCACTGATAAACCATTGCGAACTTCGTCGGTTTGATTGAGCAGCTCACGGATTCGAGGTCCGATAAAAAATAAGAGGCAGACTTGAATGATAATGGCTACGCAAATGGGGGCAATGCCCGTATAAGAACAGACCCAGCTAATGACGGATAGTGCAGCCAGGATGCCTGTAATCATGGATGCCCATTTCAAAGGGGCGGGAATCGTTGTGAGTGGCTGTTGAACCCACTCGGCCAGATGGGTCTGCTCGATTTCGCTGTGAGTTTCTGCTTCGAGCAATTCCAGTTCTTCACGAAAATCCAACTCATTTCGAAGTTCCTCAACGGCCTGTTGTCGCTCTTTGATATCCTTTGTTGTAGCGGGGGAGAGCAACCAGCGGGCCAAGGTCTCTTCACCCAACTTTGTGCGCGCACTGCAAATGAGCTGGAAGAGCGAGCCTCGTCCCAGAAGATCCAGGTCGCCGGCATACATGTGTTGTGGGTCAAAATATTCCTCACCGGTGGGCCGAACATCAATCCATTGATCGTTCAGTCGGTCAATGGAAGTTTGATAATAGGCTTCTGCCTGTCGGGCCTGTTTCAAACGTCGCACACAGCGTGCGTGCAAAATAATGAGCATTACAAACGCCAGAATCGGTAACCAGATCCATTGCAGGCTCAGCAGGCCCCAGATGGTAGATGCCATCAGCAGCGCCACAGCAACCAGAAAAGCGATGCCTCTCAGGCTTGAAAAATGATCGCTCTGTTTTGCCAGTACTCGTACGTTACTTGCTCGGCTTTCGAGCCGTTTTTCGTATTCTGTCTGGGGGTTTTGCTGGGTTGAGGAAGGTTGCATCGAGCTATGATTTCGTCGAAAATATTCGTCGGGTAAAGCTCACTTCTAACGTATTGAACCCTTCAATGCCAGCGTAAACTAGATGAAATCTGATTTGCATTGAGTCTCTCATCTGTGTAAAAACGGAAGAGAATTCTTTTTTTGAGGGAAGGACGGCCATGCATCAAAACCCCGTGATCGATACGCACCAGCATTTGTGGGATTTGGAACAGTTTCAACTGCCGTGGCTGGAATTTAATGGTGTTGCTCCGTTACGTCACAGTTTTTTGATGGCTGATTACTTAGAGGCCACACGAAGTTGTCAGATCAACCAGACCGTATATATGGAAGTGAATGTTCATCCGGACTTTCAGCAACAGGAAGCCCGGTATGTGCTTGAATTATGCGGCCAGGCGGACAATCCGATGTCTGGCGCAGTCATTGGTGGCCAGCCGGGTGAAGCCAGTTTTGGCCACTATCTCGAAGAGTTTGCCGGGAATCCTTTTTTAAAGGGTGTCAGAACGGTGCTGCACGACCCGGACCGTCCACAAGGCATGTGTCTCACGCCGCAGTTCAAATCGAATATCAAACTTTTAGGAGAGCTTGGATTGCGCTTCGACTTGTGTATGCGGCCAGATGAAATCAGAGACGCGGTAGAGCTGGTCGATGCCTGTCCGCAGACCCGATTTGTTGTCGATCACTGCGGGAATATGAGCGTGCAGCCGAATGAACAGAGCGCTCGTCACGCCTGGGAAGAAGGCATGCGACTTTTGGCAGAGCGGGAGCAGGTTGTGTGCAAGATTTCGGGTATCGTGGTGACGGCAACAAGGGGCGCATGGCAACCGGTTGATTTAAAAGAAAATATTGATTTCTGCCTGGATACGTTTGGGGAAGATCGTGTTTTTTTTGGTGGTGACTGGCCTGTCTGCACGTTGACCGCGACATTTGAATCATGGTTCAACGCTTTGAAATGGGTTGTGCAAGAACGTCCCGAATCATTTCAGCGTAAATTATTTCACGATAACGCGTTCACCTTTTACGGCTTGGAGCCGTTATGATTTTTCCTGAGAAAAGTCTTCCAGAAACTCATCACTCTCGACCATATCCAGACTGGGAATAGACTCATCTCTGAGATCTTTGGATCGATAGTATTGTTTGATGGGGATCTCTTTAAATGGGAGTTGTTCCCGCAAGACGCCGCTGAGATAGCGTTTCCAGGACTCCGTGAACAGTTTTGAATCGTTACATTTCAGGACGATCGTCGGTGGTTCGGTGGCGACCTGAGTCGCGTAAAAGATTTTGGGACGCCTGTTTTTTGAATGGGGGGGCTGATGATTCTGGATCGCTGCCCGGACGATTTTATTCATTCGGCCAGTCGAAACGCGGATCCGCGATTGCTTGAAAATCGTTTGTGCTAAATTGACAACCTGCTTGATATTCCGGGAATCGCGGGCAGTCACAAAGGCGACGGGAGCGTGTCGCATGGTTTTGAATTGAGACGTCAGGTATTCATCCCACTTTTCAGATGTCATTTTTTGGTCACGGCCCAGATCCCATTTGTTAATGACGAAAATGCAGGGTTTGTAGTTTTCTTCGATTTCTGCGACCAGTTGTTTATCGACTTTGGAGATCGTTTCTTGCGAGTCAAAAAACATCAGCACGACATTGGCTCGACGAATGCTGCGTTTGGCGCGTGTTAATCCGTAAAATTCGATATCGTTAGCCAGGCTTTTCCGTTTACGAACGCCGGGCGTATCGATGGCGAGAAACGATTTTTCGTCAAACTCAAAACGAATATCAACACTGTCGCGTGTCGTACCCGCCACTTCGCTGACAATCATTCGTTCTGATTCAGCGAGCGCGTTGATAAATGTGCTTTTACCAACATTACGACGGCCTACGATGGCGATTTTCAGTTCGGGATCAGCAGAAAGCGCCTCTCCTTCATCATCTTCTAACTCTTCGGCCTCGGGTAAGTGCTCCAGAATAGTATTGAGCAACTCGTTGCGATTTCGGTTTCCTTTCACGCTCGTCAATACCACGGGGGCATTGGTGAGACGGAAAAACTGTGCCGCTTCGTCATCCGTTTTTGTCGAGTCACATTTATTGATACACAGGATTTTTGGTTTTTCAATCGAACGAAGTCGCTGGGCGACTTCTTCATCCAGATGCGCAACGCCCATTGTACCATCGACAACAAACAGGATCAGATCTGCTTCCTCAATTCCGACCTGAATCTGGCGTTCAATATCTTCCGATAAATCATCACTGTCGGTGATACCGATTCCACCCGTGTCAACCAGTTCGAAATAGCGGTCCCCTTCATGAACCATGTAGGTAACACGATCGCGGGTGACTCCGGCTGTCGGGTCGACGATGGCGACACGATGTCCTGCGAGCCAGTTGAAAATTGAACTTTTGCCTACGTTGGGACGTCCCACGATAGCAATTTTGGGTATGGCCATGATTTACACGTTTCTCTCAAGAACTCATATTGCAGTTTGAATCAGACGGGATTTGGATTGCTCGCTTGATTTTCAGACAAAGGGGTTGTATCCCAGAGTGTGATCGTATCAGAATATGTCGAGCGTCCGTCGATTCGGCTTTATTGGTATTGTATGCTAATCAGCAAGTCAGTGCTCATATCAGGCGGCAGTTTACAGAACTCTGCAGGCCATTTTCACGGTCTTGGCACTTCAATCGACAAAGTCATATTTATCATAGGTTATCCAGTTAGCAGAGGATTGTTAATCAACTGGAGCCATGCGTTTGGGAACTTCCGGCTAAATGGCTGTATTTGAACAAGAATTGACCGCCTGGGGGCCTGAATCTCCCTATTTTCAGGGAACGGATGCTCCTGTCAGCCTGAAACAGGCTCAGCACTACTGTCGTAAGGTTGCTCTGGGGCATTATGAAAACTTTCCCGTTGTCAGCTGGGCTTTGCCTCGTGAATTGCGTTCCCATTTTTTTAACGTGTATGCCTTTTGTCGCTGGGCCGACGATCTGGGCGATGAAGTTCAGGGGGCGGATGCCTCATTGAAGCTGCTCAACTGGTGGCGGTCGCAATTAGAGCACTGTTATCAAATGATTTCTGGTACTCAGGGCGACGACGATCCGGGGTCTCCTGACATGCGTCTGCATCCCGTATTTATTGCTTTGAAACCGACTATCGTTGAGTTTGATTTGCCTCAGCAGGCGTTCGAAGATTTAATTCAAGCGTTTGAGCAGGATCAACGACTTTGTGAGTACCAGACCTTTGAGCAACTCCTGGAGTATTGTCAAAAGAGTGCGAATCCCGTTGGACGGCTCGTGCTTCATCTTTGTCGGACCGTTTCGCCGCATACACTGGCGTGGTCTGACTCGATTTGTACTGGACTGCAATTAGCAAATTTCTGGCAGGATGTTTCGCGCGATTTTGCCATCGGGCGCGTTTATCTGCCTGTGGAAGATTGCCAGCGATTTGGCTATACCAGAGCGCAATTAGAGAGCAATGAGTATAACGAGCATTTTGAGAAACTGATGCAGTTTGAAGTGCATCGAGCGCGGCAGTTTCTTCTGGATGGTCTGCCGCTGATACCTCATTTGCCAGGGCGTTTGCAAATGGATATCGATTTGTTTGCGCGAGGTGGTTTGAACATTCTGAATCGCATCGAAGGGTTGCAGTTCGATGTCTGGAAAAAACGCCCTGTTGTTTCCCGTTTCGATTTTACGCTCTTGCTCTTGCAAAGTTTTCTTAGGCGGCTTTTGCGTATGGTGAGCAGAAAATAGCAGAAATTTTTTCATGCTTTCTTCACAATATGAGTGCTTTTCAGTTCTTGCCACCCTTTCGGTATGCACCGTTTTACTTTCTTAGAACATGGCGCTTTCGTATAAACTGAAGAGGCCTACTTAACTTTGCGGATTAGCAAATTGAGAAAGAAATCTTTTGTGTTTTTTCATGATCTGTCGATTGAATTTCAATTAAAATTGTGTGTAATTTCTACAAATACAGTGTTTTTCGGAGTCTTGTTAATGATTCTTAACAACTTTTGACGATGTCCAACATTTAGTATTGACTGCCGAAATATACACACTATATTGGGTGTTGTGAGTAAGTGACTCAGTGGAAACAATGTTCATTTGTTTCGTTCTGGGTTCAGATTTGAGTATGATTTATCAAACCTTAGAGCAGTGTTTTTTTGAATAGATGTGGCCTGTGTTTCAGACTCTGGTAAGAGCGCGAAAGATGCCCCAATATCTCTCGAAAAACCTGCCTCACTTGTTTTGATGGATCATTAGCTCTCACTTCAGATGGTATTCAGAAATCGAATTTCAGAGCCGTGAGGGTTCTTAAGAGCAAAAGGAGTTGCCATTCATGCACCAAGGTGATTTTGTCTGTCTGTCCCAGCCTCTTTATGTTCCCCCACATTTTCTGTTATGCCAATCCTGGCGCGAGAGCACCATTTATTATGGAAGCAGTGTGTGCAATTCCCATTGTCTCACCGCATTCCTGTTTGAATACATCAAGCTGTTGTCGGCATGGACGCAGCCCTAATTTTTAGCATTCCATTTTAAGGAGGCAATCGAATGATTCGAGCGCAAACAGAATGGATCGTCACAAAGCGTGGAGGTAGAACGGCCTCATTTGACGCTTCGTTGATCGGTCGTGCAATCTCTAACGCGTTCCGCGCGGAACTGAATCTTGCGGATAACCAGCCCCTCGATGATGAAATCCGGATGGAAATTCCGGAAATGGTCGAGTCAGTTGCGAACGAAATCGCTGCAGCAGCCAGCAGTGATGCTGGTATTGAAGTAGAAAAAATTCAGGATGTTGTCGAGATGACGCTGATGCGACTGGGACACTATCGCATTGCACGTCGCTATATTGTCTACCGTGCAGACCGCGCGAAGCTTCGTGCTTTACGTGGTTCCACTGATCTGGTGGAAGAGTCTGAAACAATCATATCGACGGCTCCCCGATTCCATGTGATTCTCATGGATGGAACGAAGGCTCCCTTTGATGAAGCACGAATTTTAGCTCGTCTTTCCGAAGCCTGTCGTGGCCTGGGAACAGATTGCTCGGCTGAAGAGTTGCTTGAAGAAGTCATGCGTTCCATCTTTGATGGTATTTCAGTCGAAGAGTTGTACCGCGCCATGATTTTGGCCGCCCGGACGCGTATCGAACGTGATCCCGCCTATGATACGGTTGCCTCGCGATTGATGCTGAAAATTATCTACAACGACGCTTTGGGAAATGCTCCCGCTGACGTCAGTGAACTGAATCAATTGTATGTGGATCGTTTTGAGCAGTTCCTCAATGATGGCATTGAAGCCAAACGCCTGACACCTGATCTGCGTAAATTTGATTTAAAACGCATTTCTTCTGCTCTCAAACCAGAGCGAGATCACCTGTTTCAATACTTGGGATTGCAGGCAATCTTTGATCGTTATTTACTGCACATTGATGGCCGACGCATTGAAACACCTCAGTATTTCTGGATGCGTGTTTCAATGGGATTAGCCATTCAGGAAGCCGGCGATGCCACAGGAAGAGCAATTGAGTTTTATAACATTCTCTCCACGTTCCGATTTACATCGGCAACACCAACGCTCTTTAACTCTGCGACGCTGCATCCACAGTTGAGTTCCTGTTATCTCTCAACGGTGAATGACGATCTCGACCACATATTCAAATGTGTTGCCGACAATGCGAAGCTCTCGAAGTGGGCTGGCGGGTTGGGTAATGACTGGACCCAAATCCGGGCTACGAATTCGCACATTAGTGGTACTAACGGGCAGAGCCAGGGTGTGATTCCGTTCCTGAAAGTGGTGAACGATACTGCCGTTGCCGTGAATCAGGGTGGCAAACGCAAAGGTGCCGTCTGTTCCTATCTGGAAACATGGCATATGGATGTCGAAGAGTTTCTCGATCTGCGTAAGAACACAGGCGATGACCGACGACGCACCCATGATATGCATACCGCAAACTGGATTCCCGATCTGTTTATGCGTCGTGTACGCGAAGATGGAGACTGGACTTTATTCAGTCCTAACGATGTGCCCGATCTGCATGATCTTTACGGTCAGGCCTTCGATAAGCGTTATGAAGAATACGAACAGATGACGGAAACCGGTGAGATCAAACTCTTCCGTCGTATCTCTGCTGTCGAATTGTGGCGCAAAATGTTGACACGTGTATTCGAAACAGGTCATCCCTGGATTACCTGGAAAGATCCTTCTAACCTGCGTTCCCCTCAGGATCATGCGGGCGTTGTTCATAGCAGTAATCTCTGTACGGAAATCCTGTTGAATACATCGAAGGATGAAACGGCTGTCTGTAACCTGGGTTCGGTGAATCTCAAGCTGCATATTGTGGATGGCCAGCTCGATCTGGGAATGTTGGAAGAGACCGTACGGACTGCGATGCGAATGCTCGATAACGTGATTGATATCAATTACTATCCGACAGATGAGGCTCGCAATTCCAACACTCGTCATCGTCCTGTTGGGTTGGGACTCATGGGTTTCCAGGATGCTCTGCTCGCACAGGGAATCAGTTATGCCAGTATGCAGGCTGTTGAGTTTGCAGATGCGAGCATGGAAGCCATTTCCTACTTTGCCATTCTGGCTTCTTCTGAATTAGCGGGAGAGCGTGGGCGTTATGAGTCTTATGCCGGTTCGAAGTGGGACCGCGGTTTGTTGCCGATCGATACGCTTGATCTGCACGAAAAAGAACGTGGTGTTCCGATTGAAGTGGATCGTCAGACCCGTCTTGACTGGCAAGTGGTCCGTGACTCGATTGCACAAAACGGGATTCGTAACAGTAACGTGATGGCGATTGCTCCTACAGCCACTATTTCCACGATCATTGGTGTTTCTCAATCGATAGAGCCTTCTTATAAGCATTTGTATGTGAAGAGCAATCTTTCCGGCGAGTTTACCCAGGTTAATCATCAGTTGGTTCTTGACCTGAAAGCCGAGAATTTGTGGGACGCGGATATGCTGGAAGCTCTTAAGTACTACGATGGTTCTGTCTCCGAGATTGAACGTATCCCTGATTACTTGAAGGCCCGCTATCTGACTGCGTTCGAAGTCGAGCCCAAGTGGACAATTGAGTGTGCCGCCCATCGCCAGAAATGGATCGATATGGGACAGTCGCTCAACTTGTATCTGGAAGAGCCTTCCGGCAAAAAATTACATGATATGTATATGCTGGCTTGGGAGCGTGGATTGAAGACCACCTACTACTTGCGAACTCTGGCGGCCACTCAGGTTGAGAAATCAACTGTGGATGTCAACAAGTTTGGAATTCAGCCTCGCTGGATGAAGAACGCAAGTGCTTCAGGTGACATTCAAGTCGAACGAGATCCGACTCCGGCTCCCCCCGCTACGATGGTCACTCCAGGCGAGTCCTGTAATCTCGATGGTGACTGCGAAGCGTGCCAATAAATAATCGTAATGCTTTCCTGCAGCCATCGGCTGCAAGTGTGCTTATTTTAAATTAAAAATGGATTTCATAAAGGTGTTATGATGACAATTTTGAATACAAACTCCACTACCTCAAACTCAACCCCTCCTCTGGAAGATACAGTCGAAGGTCGTTTTAATGCAGACAAAAAACGGTTGATTAACTGCTCTCAGGTAGACGTTAATCAATTGATGCCTTTGAAGTATAATTGGTCGTGGGAGCACTATCTGAATGGTTGTGCCAATCACTGGATGCCGACAGAAGTCGGAATGACCAAAGATATCGAGATGTGGCGTTCCAGCAAGCTCAGCGATGGCGAACGGTTCGTGATCATGCGAAATCTGGGTTTCTTTGCGACTGCAGAGAGTCTGGTAGCGAACAATATCGTGTTGGCTATTTTCAAGCATGTAACCAATGCCGAATGTCGTCAGTACTTGCTGCGTCAGGCGTTTGAAGAAGCCGTGCACTCGCATACGTTTCTTTACATTGTAGAAAGCCTCGGACTTAATGAGTCTGAAGTCTTTAACATGTACCATGAAGTTCCCGCGATCGCGAAAAAAGATCAGTTGGAAATGGAACTGACCTCTGAAATTCTCGATCCCGAATTTACAACCGATACCTTTGAAGGGGCACAGACCTTTTTAAAGAACTTGATCGGCTATTATCTGATCATGGAAGGGCTCTTCTTCTATACCGGTTTTGTGATGGTGCTTTCATTTCATCGTCGTAATATGATGACGGGAATTGGCGAACAGTTTCAGTACATCCTGCGGGATGAAACCATTCACTTGAATTTCGGTATCGATTTGATCAATGGAATTAAGCAGGAAAATCCGGAACTCTGGACTCCTGAATTCCAGCAGGTCATTATTGATCGTATCAAGTACGCTGCCGAGTTGGAAATTGAATACGCCAAAGATTGCCTGCCGACTGGAATCCTGGGATTGAATGGTGATCTGTTCCGCGAATACGTGCAGCACATTGCTGACCGTCGTATGGAACGTATTGGTTTGCCCGCTCAGTACGGTTCTTCAAATCCGTTCCCCTGGATGAGCGAAACAATGGATCTTTCTAAAGAGAAGAACTTCTTCGAAACCAGAGTGACAGAATATCAAGGTTCCGGTTCATTAAACTGGGACTGATTCATCAGTTAGAAATAAATTAAACTCATCAACATTGTGAGTTTATAACGATGCTAAAAGGGACCACTTCGCGTGGTCCCTTTTTTGTTTGAGGGATGATCAAGTAAATTGTTTGAAGATCAGGTTGACGCGATACAATTCGCTTGTTAGTCTTTTCTCAATCGGAACTGAGAGAGCGCCTCTTTGGCGGTCTTGGTTCCATTCACCTTTTCGTTTTCATAGGAAAACAGGTATGACTCTTTATATGCAGCGCGTCCATTGGTGTGACCGGCTGTATGTCTCACCCGAATACAGACGGGTTGGAGACGCGGACGAGCCAGATCAGCGCCGGGGCTAAAATCTGCGCCCCTATTGCGCGCATCGCGCTCTTAAGGCGATCTGTCTCAAACCCCTTTGGTTGTTGTGTCAAACGCATGTGGTTTTGAGAATGGCGTCTTCATTGAGTGAGAAAACGGAGCTGTCTCCTGCGCGTTACGACAATAAATCCGGTAACCAAATATTATCGGGCGTTGTCTGAATAGTGGTGCAATACTCTGAATCAGTCAATTGATCTGATCAGAGTCTCTTTCCATTTTTTATATCACGGTCTGTGAAAGCAGTTACGGTCTGCGCGCATCGCGCGCCAGGCAGTTTCGAAAAACTTCACAGATGCGTTAAGGCTACCGGTGCGCAAATTCAAAAATGAATTGTGTCGGTAATTCTATTTCAAAAAAATAACAATGAAAAATAAAAGGAGCCAACACATGGCTATTGCAGTAAATCTTGGATTTCCCCGTATTGGTGCCCAGCGTGAATTAAAGCGGGCTGTTGAAAAATTCTGGTCTGGAAAAATGGAAGGAGCGGAATTGTTAAAAGTCTGCCGCGAACTAAGAGCAGCACACTGGAGGTTACAGCAAGCCGCGGGCATTGAGCATATTCCTTCCAATGATTTTTCAATGTACGATCAGGTACTCGATACGTCGGCGATGGTCGGCGCGATTCCCAAACGTTATGGCTGGTCAGGAGAAAATGTGGATTCGTCTACGTATTTCGCAATGGCCCGTGGTGGCAAAGGGGGCAAGTCGGTTACCGCATCTACCGAAGGTGTTTCTGCGCAGGAGATGACCAAATGGTTTGATACGAACTATCATTACCTGGTTCCTGAATTTGAAGCACAGCAGCAATTCAAGCTGTCATCCACAAAACCCGTGGATGAATATCTGGAAGCCAAAGCGCTGGGAGTTGAAACCCGACCGGTGATTCTGGGACCGGTTTCGTTTCTGTTGCTTGGCAAGACATGGGAAGAGCAGGTCGATCCATTGAGTTTGCTGGACAAACTCCTGCCCGTTTATACGGAACTCCTTTCGAAACTGGCAGCAGCGGGTGCAGAGTGGGTTCAGATCGATGAACCTTGCCTGGTACTTGATTTAACGGAAACACAGCGCAGCGCGTATCAAAAGGCGTATGCTGTACTTTCGGAAAAAATCGGTGGATTGAAAATTGCTCTGACTACCTATTTTGGTCATCTGCAGGAGAATCTGCCAACGGCCGTCTCGCTTCCGGTTGCCGCAATACACATTGATCTAGTGCGTGCACCGGAACAGTTAGAGGAAGTATTAGATCTGTTGCCGGCAGAAACTTTGCTTTCGATCGGCGTTATCGATGGTCGCAATATCTGGAAGAACGATTTCGAAAAATCGTTGGACCTCATCGAAAAAACAGTCGATCGCATTGGCTCTGAGCGAACTTTGATTGGTGCTTCGTGCTCTTTATTACATAGTCCCGTAGATTTGGATAACGAGACCACACTGGATGCTGAGATCAAACAATGGATGGCGTATGCCAAACAAAAGTTACGGGAAATTGGCATTCTGACTCAGTCCGTGAATCAGGGACGCGAGAGTGTAGCGCGTGAATTGTCAGAGAATAAGGCAGCCCTGGATGCGCGTCGCAATTCGCCGCGAGTTCATCGAACGGAGGTGAAGCAACGTTGCGGCGCTGTGACCGAGTCGATACTGACTCGTAATAGCCCTTATGCGGAGCGGCATCAAGTACAGGTGAGTGCCTTGAAGCTACCGGCGTTTCCCACAACGACGATCGGCTCGTTTCCTCAAACGGATGAAATTCGTAAGGCACGCGCCGCTTATAAGAATGGGGAGCTGACTGATGCCTTGTATGAACAGTTTTTGAAAGAGTGCATTGCCGCGGATATCAAATATCAGGAAGAAGTGGGCTTAGATGTTCTCGTACATGGTGAAGCGGAACGAAATGACATGGTCGAATATTTCGGCGAACAGCTGGAAGGTTTTGTTGCCACCCGGAATGGTTGGGTTCAAAGTTATGGTTCGCGTTGTGTCAAACCACCTGTCATCTTTGGTGACATTCAGCGTAAGGGACCGATGACAGTCAAATGGTCAAGGTATGCCCAGTCTTGCACATCAAAATTGATGAAAGGTATGTTGACTGGTCCTGTGACCATTTTGCAATGGTCGTTTGTACGAGATGATCAACCACGGAGTGCAACTTGTCAACAAATTGCGCTGGCGATTCGAGATGAAGTATTGGATCTTGAATCGAACGGCATTAAGATCATTCAGATCGATGAGCCAGCAGTACGCGAAGGGTTGCCTTTATTACGTACTGATTGGGCCGCGTATCTGAAATGGTCGGTTGATAGTTTTCGTCTGGCTGCTTCCGGAGTGAAAGACGAGACGCAAATTCACACTCACATGTGTTATTCGGAGTTCAATGATATCATTGAAGCTATTGCCGCTTTGGATGCCGACGTGATTTCCATTGAAACTTCGCGCAGTAATATGGAATTGCTGGATGCGTTTGTCCAATACCGATACCCCAATGAAATTGGTCCGGGGGTTTATGATATTCACTCGCCACGGGTTCCGACGGTTGAGTGGATGGAAAACCTGCTTGAGAAAGCGCTGGAAGTTCTGGAGCCTCGACAGGTTTGGGTGAATCCGGATTGCGGATTAAAGACGCGCAAGTGGGAAGAAGTAAAACCATCATTGAAAAACATGGTGGAAGCTGCGAAAGCACTGCGTGAAAAAGTAAAACTCGCGCAGTAATTCTTCAGTGTAGTGATTTAGTACACGCTAATGAAATCAGCACCGGAATGCTCGTTGTCGGGCGTTCCGGGCTGATGTTATAATCAGGCATGTCTACCACTTTCAATTTCTATGATGATCAGATACCAATGGTGATATGAAGAATTTATTTTGTTTCAGACTGATATTGCTGTCTCTGATTCTGGTTCAGATTACGGGATGCGACCCGGAGCCAGCCGGTCAACAGTTTTCAGGTCATGATTCACTTCCCCAAAGTACAGATCGGCAGCCTTTACCGTTGCCCACCTCTGGGATAAATGAAGCGGATCTGAATTATGCCCCCTCATTTCCTGCCACTGTCAAAGATTATCGTGGGCAGGATATTGAAATTGTAAATCAGCCTCAGCGAATCATTTCTCTGTTGCCCTCACATACAGAAACGCTATTTGCTCTCGGCGCGGGAGATCAGATGGTGGGTTGTACTTCACTCTGTAACTATCCGCCGGAAACAAAAGGGTTGAAAAAAATTACGATTGCCAATCCGGGTAAGATCAGTCTGGAAGCATTAGTGGAACTGCAACCCGATCTGGTGTTAACGGGGGGAGACTATCATCGGGAGATTTCGGAACAGCTGACGAGGTTGAAGATTCCGGTGCTGTCATTTGAGTCGCAATCGCTGCTGGATATCAAAGGTTCGATTCGAGGTATTGCAGCTGCGACCGGACACGCAGATAAAGCAGAACTGCTGGTCTACAAAATAGAGCGGGAGATCCAGGCGATCCAGGATCAGCTGAAGCCTTATCAAAAAAAGGGAAAGCCGCTTGTGTTTTATCAAGTGTGGAATCAGCCGTTGATGACCGCCGGGCCGACATCTTTTATTGGCGCGCTCATCAAGCTGGCTGGTGGTGAGAATATTTTCGCTGATGTCAAAATCGCTTATCCGCAAGTCAGTGAGGAAACACTGATTTTGCGTAATCCAGATGTGATTCTGATACCTCAGTTGAAAGAAGGTTCGACCGACCCCGCTGCGACACTTCTCAAATTGAGTCAACGACCTGGTTGGAAACAGATGAATGCGGTGAAAAATAAACGCGTTTATCTGATTGAGGATGATTTAATCTCCCGACCCGGTCCGCGTGTGGTACAGGGACTACAAAAAATAGCTCAGGCATTGTACCCTGAAGCATTTCAGGAACAATAACTTTCAGAGCGGACGTTTGAGGTTATGCAGTCCCGACAACTTTTTCTGATCTGGCGACTCCTACCGCTGGCCGGTTTTCTGCTGGTGGCGCTGTTGGTGGGTATTCACTGGGGTGCCGTGGAACTTTCATTTGGCGAGATCCGTCAGAATTTGTGGAATCCCTCCGAAGACTCGCAGATGAGTTTAATCCTCTGGGAAATCCGTTTGCCACGCGTCATTCTGGCTGCCTGTGTTGGTGGCGGGCTGGCTGTCGCGGGGGCGGCATTTCAAGGAGTTTTTCGGAATCCCTTAGCAGATCCTTTTGTGATTGGTGCTTCGACCGGTGCTGCGCTGGGCGCGACGATTGCATTGTTGTGTCTCTCGGGCAGCGTTTCGATTCTCTCTGCGACCTGGCAGATTCCCTGGTTGATTTTGTCTGCGTTTCTCGGCGCACTACTTGTGGTTGGTGTTGTGTTTATTATCGCTGCCTTGAGTCAAACCGGTCGAAATGCCCCTTTACTCACATTAATTCTGGCGGGAATGGCGTTGAGCAGTTTTACGGGAGCGCTGGTTTCGCTGATCATGTTTTTAAACCATGAAATGCTGGCGACAATCTTCAATTGGCTGTTGGGTAGTTTTTCGGGGCGACACTGGGATGAAATCAGTTTGGTTGTGCCTGTGATACTTTTCAGTGGAGGATTAATATGGCTCATGTCTCGTCCTTTAGATCTGCTTTCATTTGGTGATGAGACCGCGTTAACGCTGGGGCTGGCGACTGGAAAATTCCGAGTGATCATTCTGGTTGCAGCCACGATGTGTACGGCGGCATGTGTAGCCGTATCGGGAGTGATTGGTTTTTTAGGATTAATGGCGCCTCACATGACACGCATCATGTTAGGTCCGCGGCATGGATTGCTGATTCCGGGCAGTTGTTTATTGGGCGCTGGATTAATGGTCATGGCGGATACGCTGGCGCGAACCGTGATTGCACCGGCAGAAATACCCGTGGGAATCGTGACTGCCATGATGGGCTGTCCCTTTTTTCTGTTCCTGTTGATCAGCCGCGGACAACAGACAAAGTAACAGGCACAAGCTATGAATCAGATTGAAATCGATAATGTTTCCTGTGGCTATTCACAACGGGAAGTTTTAAAGCAGATTTCGCTGTGTATCCAGCCGGGAAAGGTTCTCGTCTTACTGGGCCCCAATGGTTCGGGGAAGACAACGTTATTGCGCGCCTTATTCAATCTGGTGATCGTCAATCAGGGAAAAGTACTGCTGGAAGGTCAGGCGGTGAATCAGCTTTCACGGAAACAGATCGCACAAAAACTGGCTCTCTCACCACAAATGGAAGCGCCTCAATGGCCGATGACTGTTGAGGAAACAGTCCAGCTGGGCCGCAGTTCTCACCGAGGGTGGGTTCAACCCTTCCAGGCAGAAGATACCGAGATTGTTGATACGGCATTGCAACAGACGGGTCTGGCGGAATTGAGCCAGAGGAAAATTACAGAAATTTCCGGTGGAGAATGGCGGCGTACATTAATTGCGCGTGCCTTGGCGCAACAGACCAATGTACTGTGCCTGGATGAACCAACAACAGGACTCGATTTAAAATATCAAGTCGAGATTCTCTCGTTGATACGCAATCTGGCACACGAGCGGGATTTGACCGTCGTTCTGACACTGCACGATTTGAATCTGGCGAGCTGTTTTGCAGATCAGATCGTGTTATTAAGCCAGGGACGCATTGCGGCAACCGGAACCGGGGAAGAAGTTCTGACTGAAGAGCGGCTCTCCGATGTATATCAGACCAAAGTGAAAGTCTTGCCACACCCGGAGTATCAGACTCCGTTCATTGTTCCCGTATTGTAATCCGAATCCTCGGATCTTTTTTAGCTGGTCACATAGCTGTCGAAGACGCGAACCTTCGCCCACTTCGCCTTATTTTCTGCGATATATGTGAGATGATCAGCGGAAGTTTGATAGATATCGTGAGAATCTTTGTTATCAAATATCACGTTCAAGGCAACATGATATTCTTGATCATTCACATCCCGCTGAAATTCTTTTCCCCGAGTTCCGGCAGAGAAGTGAAGTACTCCCGGATGATTCTTCAAATATTTGTGGCAGGCTTGCACCATGGCCTCAATGGCTTGGGGAGAATCATCATTCAGTGTGAAGTAGACCATGTGTGCCAGTTGCGTCTCAGCCATTTGAATATCCCTTTGGATTGTCTTCGGTTAATTAAGTTGTTTTCAAATATAGTCTTAGGAGATTGGTCCTAGATTGTGACCTGGAAGATTATTTGCCTATCTTCTCAAAAAGTGAGTTAAAAGTCACGGGAACGAGGGGGTAATGAATTCTGTAAATGACGAAAATTAAGATAAAGAGACTTTAACGATTATGCCGATAAATAAGAACAGCGGGAATTTCGTTCTGGCCAAAGATCCTGGTCGTGTCTGTTGTTTGAGACAGGAACGAATAAAAGAAGTGCCATAAAGCACACATCATAAAAAGGAGTTTTTCGATGTCCCTTTGGGTTCGAAATTTTATCGTCGTAACATCTTTATTACTGATTTTTACGAGTGATGCTGAAGCGCATCTGTTTCGGAATCTTTTCAATCGGTGCGGTACCAGATGTTACTATCCACAGCATAAACGATGTGGCCATCGCTGCCGAAAATTAGCGAGGCGTTATTTCCGACGCTGTGCCCCGCGGACTTTATGCAATCGAAGACTTTGTGCTCCTCGTCCGCGCGTATGTTATCAGGACATTATTTGCACTGAATACCGCATGGTTCCACAAACATGTACAGTTCCAGTAACGACCTATCAGCAGGTGACTGTTGATGAAGGTGGCTGGCAGAAAGTCTGGGTGCCTCGCATGGTGACCCGACAAGTCCCACGCACAGAATATCGTCAACAGACAAGTTATGTGAGGAAGCCCTATAAAGTAAGACGCCGTGTTCCAGTGATGGCACCACAATCGACTTGTACGGATTGCATGGGAGCACAGCCTTCGATAATGAATTCGGGACCGACACTGCAACCTTATGTGGTTCCTTCAACTCCCTCTACGACACCTGTTCCTTCTACGGTTCCAGTGCCAACCCCGATGTCTTCCACTTCATTAGATCTGGGGGCGTATCCGACACTTGCTCCAACGTTGGCAGCTCAACCTGTTGCTGCCTGGGGGGGAACGACAAGTCCTTCCTATGCGAGTTCGGGTCCTGTTTTGGCACCCAACCCGGCTGTACTTCAGATGCCGCAAGCACAGGCTAATTCAGAATGGCAGACGATTCCGTCACGGAATGCGTACATCAAAACACAATCTGCGTATGATGACTCTCCTGCGAGAACGGCATCGGCGAAAGGAGCTTTTGTTCCCGCTCCGTCGGCTGCGACCGTCTGGAATACGCCACGCCGAAAATATTAAATTGAATCAGTTTTCAATCTACTGATTGATGATCACTCATTCAAGCCGGAATCTGCATCATTCGTATGCGGGTCCCGGCTGTTTTCGTTTTCGAGCAACGTGGCCTGTTCCCGGCGATTCATGCGATAAAAGGCGACACCGAAACAGGAGAAGATAATCGCCGGCATGGTCAACATGAATGTGATGCTATACATGTAAGCGCGCGGTTTATTATCGTCGGTATCGTTCAACTGTTTACACATCGGGCAGGCGGCAGCTTCGTTGATTGCAGAGGGCGCACTCATCAAGCCCAGCATCACGATTGCCAGTAAACAGGATCGAATGAATGTGAATCGCTTGAACATGGTCAAAAACTCTTTTAACGAACTGTAGTGATCTCTTAAACGATAACAAAAACCGTATGAAATTCAAACTGATTCGTGTTCACCAGTCAGGCAATACCGTTAAAGTGATAAAGCATAAAATAGATCACCACTCCGGTAATAGAGACATATAGCCAGATCGGAAACGTGATTTTGGCGATACGCCGGTGTGCTTCCCACTGTTTTTTCAACCCGCGACGAATGGTCACCCAGGCCAGTATGGGAACCGCTGCTGCCAGTACAACGTGCGTGATCAGAATGATGAAATAAACGGTTCTGATGGGTCCTTCCCCTTCAAATTTCCGTGAAGCATTTCCCGTGTAACTTTGCAATGCAAAGTGATAGAGCAGATAAAAAACCAGGAACAGAATCGACGTTCCAAACGCGGTCAGCATGGTTTTTTTATGCTTTTCCTTTTCACCTTTGCGGATGAACCCATAACCGACCATCAGTAGTATCGTCGCTAATCCGTTCAAGGCAGCATTGACGGCAGGAAGTTGCAGAACCCAGGCAGGAGCCTGCTTCACAGCGGCTGCTTCCAAGAGAGGCTTTTTCTCTGAGACTGGTGGTTCCCTATCTGTTTGAGCAACCAGCGCCGAGGAGAGCATACTGGAAATGTGATGAGAGAATAAGGGACTTAATGAAATCATGCCTGCTTTAGGAGGCGTCACCGGTTTTGGTTTGGATTCCTGTTCTGGTTCGTTCGTTTCCGATTTCTTTTCGTCTTTTTTGATTTCTTTCTTAACGGCTTTTCTGAGTGACGCCATTTCTTCATCATTGCCGGCGTTGTATTTTCCGAGTACGCGACCATCTTTGTCGACCAGCATTACATTCGTGGTGTGGATGACTTCGAAACCGGGTTGGCGGGCAGCTCCTGTATTTTCCTGAACGGGCATCAGGAAACTTTTTTCGATCAGATGATAAATTTTGCTTTGATCACCTGTCAGAAAGAGCCATTTTTCCGGGTCAGCGCCCACCGATTCTGCATACTGTGTTAACACTTCGGGTGTATCATTTTTTGGATCGACGGTAAATGTGACCAGCTTGAAATCGAGATCTTTCAAGTCTTTCTGTAACTGATAAAACTGGAGCGAAACACGCGGGCAGGGGCCTGCGCAACGTGTGAAGACAAAACAGGCGACCCACGGTTTTCCGAGCAGATCTTTTTTGGTTACGGTGCGGCCGCTACGTTCCGTCAAGGAGAAATCTTCGATGCCCTCCTCAGGCCAGATGGAGCCTTTTGCTTGTAGGCTGATTTCTGTATCTCCTGCCTGATTCTCATCGGCTTGAACCACCACTTCTTGCTTTCGTTTCATTTGCTCAAGCGCCAGATCACGCTGGGTTTTTAATTTCCAAGTGGCAAAAGCACTGATGGCGACCAGTAACCAGAGCGCTACTATCAAAAACCGGGGAATACGTCGGATTGGTTGTGTTTCGTTCATACTAAAATTCTTTATTCAGATCTCAAATGATTCAATATTTGTATGCGTTATCTTATCTGGCATTTCTGGTTGATCGTCGTTGGGTCATCCAGACAGCAATTGTTACATATATTATACACACGAGCGTCGTGACCGTCAGGCAGACAATCATTGAAGGATTTCCCGGTGCACTGGTCAGGCTGGATTCCGGAGCCAGAATGCGGCGTAATCCTGTGACACCATACGTTAAGGGGTTGGCACGGATGATCCAGGAAAGCCAGCCAGATTCTGCTGCCGGGAAAAAAGAGCCGGAAAGCAACCACATCGGCATTAAAAAGACCGACATGATCGCGTGAAAGCCTTGTGTGGATTCCATGGGCCAGGCGATCAGATAGCCGAGAGCGGTCAGGCTGAAGCCGAGCAGGAACAGAAACAGAATCAATGGAATCAAACTGGCGAGGGTGATTCCCGTTTGGAAGTCGGGCGCTAATCCCACAATTTTTAAGAGAGGTCCCAGAAAAATAAACAGGACAGCTTGTAAGACGGCCAGAATCGTACCCCCGAGTAATTTTCCGAGCACAATTGAGATACGGGGAATGGGAGAGACCAGTACACCTTGCAGGAAGCCTTCTTTTCGATCTTCGATGATCGAGATCGTGGAGAAAATGGCTGTAAACATTAAGATCATCACAGTCACGCCGGGAAAAAAGTATTCCTGGTAAGTCATGCCTGAAGCCGCCCATTCCGGTGGCTTGAAAGAACCTCGCAAGCCTGCCCCGAACAGAATCCAAAACAGAATCGGTTGCACCAGGGCGCCTGTGACTCGGGTTCTCTGTCGCAAGAAACGGACGATTTCACGCTGCGCGAGCGTGAAGACAGGTAATAGAAATCGTTTCACTGGCCCGATCGGCGGGAGTGGCAAAGTGGACGTTGGCTGGTTCATAACGTCTGCTCCTGTTGCCAGAATTGATGACCGGTTTCGTGAATGAAAACATCTTCCAGTGTCGGTTTGCCGAGTGAAACTGAGCTGACAAGTTCCGGAAATGCGTCGATCAGATCTTTGAGGAATTCGTGTCCGCGCGGATGTTCTAATCGCAGGCTGTGGTTAACAATCTGGGGAGCGACGCCGAACTTCTCTGTCATTTTCTCGTACAGCATGTCCAGATTCTCAGAATGAATCGTCAGGCAATCGCCGCCGACGGACGCGCGTAATTCATCGGGAGTTCCCACCGCCACCAGTTCTCCCAGATGAAGAATTCCCAGTCGGTCGCAGTGTTCTGCCTCTTCCATTAAATGTGTTGTGATCAGAATGGTCACGCCGTCTTGTTGTTGTAACTGTTTCAGATATTTCCAGAGATCATGTCTTGCACCCGGGTCGAGGCCTGTGCTGGGTTCATCGAGTAATAATACTTGTGGCGCGTGTAATAAACCTTTGGCAATTTCGACGCGTCGTTTCAAACCGCCCGACAGCGAGTCTGCCAGATCATGTTTGCGGTCGGTCAGTCCCAGGTGTTGAAGAGCATTTTCGATACGGTTCCACATTGCTGCGCCGGAAATTCCATACAGGTGTGCCTGATGTTTCAGGTTTTCCTGAACGGTTAACTTGCCATCCAGGCTGGGTGATTGAAAAGTGACTCCAATCAGATTGCGGATCTGTTTTGCTTGTGTTGCCAGGTCGTAGTCGGCAATTGTTGCAGAGCCGGTTTGGAGTGGGAGTAAAGTGGAAAGCAATCGAAACAGGGTTGTTTTTCCACCGCCATTCGGGCCCAGTAAACCAAAGATTTCAGCGGGACGAACTTCGAAGCTGAGCTGGTTGAGGGCGCGCCGCTCACCATAGTTATGCGAAATTTCAGCAACACTGATACGGGATGCGGTAATGGTTTCCTGGATTTTTGGATTACTCAACATGACTTTTTTCGGCATTGTTGGCAGAACCATTTTCAGGAGTTGCCTGCTGTGCCTGTTTAAGGTAGTCAACTTGTGGCGATTCATCCACATAGTAATGAATGCCGATATCGGGAGTCATAGCTATTGTAAGTCCCATCGCCAAAATGATCGTCGGGCTGAGCAACACGTACTTCCATCTTCCTTCGAACTTCAAGTGCATGAAATAAATCATGACGAACAGTGCCTTGGCACAGGCAATGGAAAGCACAACTAGCGACAGTAAAACGACGCCTTTTAGGCCCAGCAGACTTTTTTCGCGCAAGTCGATGAAATCAAAAAGAATCGAAAGCACAGTGCAGATGCAGAGCGCGAAAAAGATCGTGGAATATTTGACGTACGAGTGAGATTGTTGTTCAGACATCTTACTGATTACTCTCGGTCTCAAGAAGAAAACAGGACAGTTGCAGTTAGTGGTTTTTCACGCGAACTCAGATGGTTCAACTCGGTTAAATAATATAAATCAGTGGGAAGAGGAAGATCCAGACCAGGTCAACAAAGTGCCAATACAGGCCAATATTTTCGACGTAGTCATTCCATTTCTCACATAGTCGTTTTCCCTGAATCAACACAATTACAAACATGATCATGCCAATGACGACATGCAGAGCGTGAAAGCCGGTCAGCAGGAAGTAAACGGATGCAAACAGGTTTCCGTAAATAATGGGTTGCAGGTGATGCACCGGTGCGAGGAAAACTCCGTAGTCAGGATTTTTTCTGAGTGCATCAAGCTCCTGATTCATCTCTGTCAGAGTAATTGATTCATTGAGGGCGCGTTTATTTAAATCTATAAATTTAGTCTCGAGGGCGAAGTAAGCGGCGAGTTCTTTTTTGCGGGACTCTGAGGTATCTGGTGCTTCCAGTTCAGCTTGCAGCTTTTGTCTCAGTATCTCAACAGGTGGGGTGATTTCTTTTGTTTTTTCATCGGTAACCCCTGCTAGCTCAACAGATTCTTCTGTTTTCGCAGGCTCTGATTTTGCCGGGGGTTTGAAATTCGCTAATGCGATGGTGCGGCTGTCAACAACCTGTTTCATTTCCCGCATGGATTTGTCGATTGCCATGCGTGGTGTTTCGGGAATATGTCCTGGCAGAATATCATGTGAAAATTTCCCGTAATATTCGTAAGTCTTGATACCTAAAAAGACACAGGCGAGCAGAAACGTCAAACAAAGATAACGTCGCGCTTTGGCAAAGTTTTCTGCTTTCATGCCTTCCAGAGCAAGCACCACAAAGAAACTGGAGAGAATGAGCACGAAGGTATTGAGACCTCCTGCCCAGACATGGATATGGGTGATGTTTGCATCAGTGGGCCAACCTGGTGAGCCAGCGCGAAGGACAATGTAGGCGCCAATAAAGGCGGAAAAGAACATGATTTCTGTCGCCAGAAAAAGCCACATCCCCAATTTGGAATGTGGTATGGGAAGTCCCATTCGATATTGTGGCAATTTACTATCTTGACTCATTGTAATCTTTCACTTCACATCACAGGCTAACAACCGGTGGTTGCTACCTGAAACGACTCTTGTTGGATCATCAATTAAAAAGTTGCAGCCGATCCCATGTGAGAGTTAATAACAGCACGGGAAGATAGATCAGCGAGAACCAGATTAGCTCTCGCGCGGTTTTTCGGGATTCGTTACATAAAAATCGAATGGAAAAAATCAGGTATCCCACTCCCAATACGAGAGCGACGGCAGAATAAAGCGTGCCTGCCAGTGCAACAAACTGGGGGAGCAGGCTGATGGGAATCAGCAGCGTGGCATAAATAACACACATCCAGCCGATCAGGCCTCGAGCGGGATCAGGGGCTGGTAACATTTTTAATCCTGCCTGATGGTACTGATGCCGATACAACCAGGCGATCGCCAGGAAGTGTGGGAACTGCCAGAAGAACATAATGGCAAAGATGGAAAAGGAGGAAGCATTCAGAGTTCCACCGGCAGCCGTCCATCCCAGAATTGGAGGCAATGCACCGGGAATGGCGCCGATAGTAGTGCAAAGCGAAGTATAGCGTTTTAGTGGAGTGTAAACGACGACGTATAAAACTAGCGTTAACATTGCTAAAAAGGCAGTGAGTAAATTGACCATGATGGCCAAATAGAAGATGCCGACCAGTGCAGAGACGATACCGAAGACTAACACTTCAGAGAGCGACATTCTACCGGAGGGCAGTGGTCGATTTGCAGTGCGGGGCATCAAGGCATCGCTTTTGAGTTCGAGCAATTGATTTAACGAATTGCAACCGATGGCGACACAGCCAATTCCGAACATTGCATGAATGAGCGGAATGATCGACCATGAGTGCGCGCTGGCCAGCGTGTAGCCTAAGGCAACTGAGATGAGAGCCATCGTCGAAATGCGCGGTTTGATTAATTCGAGATAATCAGAAAGCCGAGCCAGGCCGATGAGCTTGGCAGCAGACTTTGATTCTTCAACAGCAATGTAAGATTGTTGTGTGGTCGACATTGTTAAACGTTACCTTCAGTATTCGGTAATGAATCAGTAGCGGAGAGAGATTGGTCCGACTGCAAATTTTTATTTAATTGATGAAGGCGAAAGACCTTCACGGAATATAAAACGACTGTTGTCAGAAACAGGATTCCCACTAGGAGGTGTGCAGTACGTGATAGGCTTTGTTCCCACGAACCGGCTACGACAACATTTCCCTGGGAAGGGAGTCCTAATTTTGTAATCCAGGCAGTAAATCCTAAAATAATCTGAAAAATGCCAATGTGGAGCATGCCCATTGCCGGTCGTTTCAACCATTTGATTCCGGATTTACGAGCACTGCGAAATTCGATAATCACAAAGATCAATACCACAAAAGCAAAACTCATATGCGGGTGGAGTCCGACATGAAAGTGTCTGAGGCAACCGCCTAGAAAATATTGGAAGAGCACGAGCAGCGGAACGGTGATCGCCAGACGGCGTCCGTATCCTGCGGGCAGTGCAGGAGGATCGTTGCCGATTGCGATCCAGCGCTTGCCGGTGATCATGGTTAGAAAGGCCATTAATGAAAAGACGCAGGCACCGAAGAGTCCGTGTGCCATCGCCAGTGCTTTACTGTTTTCTGTGACGCGTGTGCCTCCCAGAACGCCCTGGATTATCACACAAACCAGGACCCCGATCGCGACGTTTCTAATCCACCGTTTCTGTTCGACTTTATATGCAACAATCACGAGAATAATGGATAAAAAACCAACCAACGTCCCTAGCAGACGGTGCACATGCTCAAAAAATTTATCAGTGGGTAAACCAAACACGGGGTACGTAAACATATTTTGTCCGTCAGATCCTGGCCAGCCATCAACTGCCATGCCGTATCCTTCGGTGGTGACATGCCCACCCATAATCATCAATGGCAGAGTAGCGACAGTGGTCGCTAAAGCCAGTCTGAATAGCCAGGGATGATATTGTTGGTTGTTCATAAAAAGACTACTTTTAGTATGTTTTATTCAGAGGTTTCGGTTTCATCTGTATCAGTTTCGTGTTTTTTGTCTGGTGGAAGACACTCTTTTTCCGATTGCATCAGAAAGTCTTTGTCTCCATTTTCGACGGCATATTCGTTGGGGCCATGATAGATCATGGGGACAAAATCAAAGTTTCCATGACCGGGAGGCGAGGGAGCCGCCCATTCCAGAGTTGTGGCATTCCAAGGATTTCGACCCGCTTTGGGGCCCCAGAACATGCTGTAGAAAATATTGATGAACAGCAGGATTTGTGCGAGTCCCATGATGATTGCCGAGATGGTCATGAATTGATTCATGGGCACCAGATGTTCGAGATAACCGTGCAGGTAAGGGTCCGCATAGCGACGGGGCATGCCCTGCATTCCCAGAAAGTGCATTGGGAAAAAGGTTCCGTTGGCACCGATAAATGTCAGCACGAAGTGAGTTTTTCCCAGTTTTTCATTCATCATCCGCCCGAACATTTTTGGGAACCAGAATTGAATGGCGGCAAAAACTCCAAATAAAGTCGCCCCGAACAATACATAATGAAAGTGGGCGACAATGAAATACGTGTCGTGAAAATAAACGTCAACGGGAACCGCGGCCATGAAGATACCACTTAAACCACCAACGATGAACATCGATAAAAAGGCGATGCAGTTTAAGGTAACGGTATTGAATTCCAGTTTTCCGCCCCAGATGGTGGCGGTCCAGTTGAAGGTTTTTACGGCGGAGGGGAGTGCAATCATCATGGTGGCAACCATGAATGCCATGCCGACAGCGGGGTTCATTCCGCTTGTGTACATGTGGTGTCCCCAGACGATGAATCCCAGGCTGGCAATCGCCGACATCGAGATCACCATTGGTTTGTATCCAAACAAAGGTTTGCGGCACATGCAGCTTAGCATGTCGGAAACCATGCCCATGACGGGGAGCAGCATGATATAAACAGCGGGATGCGAATAGAACCAGAACAGGTGCTGCCATAACAGTGCCTGTCCGCCACCTACAGTGGGAGCCGCGTTATTGATGACCAGACCGGACGGATAAAAGAAACAGGTTCCCAGTAAACGGTCGGCGACTTGCATGAAACCGCCGGCGGTCAGTACGGGCAGGGCGAACGCCTGCAGGATGGCGGTGATGAACAATCCCCAGATAGTCATTGGCAGTCGGAAGAAGGTCATGCCCGGGGCACGCATATTAATGATGGTGGTCATGTAATTGATGGAACCCATCATTGATGAGAAACCAATAAAGGTGACTCCGAACAGCCAGAGAGTTTGTGCGTTTCCGGAACCGGGGGCTGCTTGCGCCAGATCTGCCAGAATCGGATAGGAAGTCCAACCAGCGGCAGGACCGCCAGCGTACGCAAAACTAAGACCAAAGCAGGCAATTGCGGGCCACATAAACCAGTAGCTCAACATATTGAGCTTGGGAAAGGCCATGTCGTCGGCACCAATCATCAACGGAATCAGAAAGTTGCCGAACGTTCCCGCCAGGATCGGGATAATGACCAGGAAGATCATCACGGTGGCGTGCATCGTGAAGAGCATGGTGTAAAACTCGGGCGAGATCTGTCCCCCTTCGGCGGCAAACAGCCAGGGGCCAACAATAGGCATGGATTCCCAGGGAAAAGCCAGCTGCCAGCGAACAGCAAGAGCCAAAGCTCCGCCGACAATCATCATCAGCAATGTCGTGAAGAGAAACTGCACGGCGATGATTTTATGATCGGTGGAAAAGATATATTTTGTGATAAAGTTTCCGGGAGCGTGGTGTGCCTGAGGTTTCAGGATCGGTTGCAGTCCGGTAGGGGGGTGATTCAATACACTCATTTCTCTGCTGCCTCACTCTCTCTGCTGCTGTCTTTCGAGGCAATTTTTCCCAGGCCATCATAAAATTGTTTTTGTGTGAGGTTCTTCAGGTATTTCTGATACTCGCCATCAGATTCCACAATCACATGGGCTTTCATTTTATAGTGCCCCCAGCCACAGAGTTCTGCACAGACCAGATCATAAATCCCGGGTTTGTTTGCTTCGAACCAGACGGGAATCTGCAAACCGGGCAGGGCATCCTGTTTGACTCTTAAAGCGGGCAGGAAGAATGAATGTTGTACATCGTCGCTGCGTAACTGAATGAGCACAGGCTTCCCAAAAGGAACATGCAGTTCGTTCACGGAATACAGATCATCAGACTGGGGTTTTTGCTGCAATTTTTTGCCGATGGCAGGATAACGAAATCGCCATTCAAACTGGCGTGCGGTCACTTCCGCCAGCGGAGCTTTCACTGCTGCCTCTGGAAAGTATTTTTTGATTCGAAAATCCGCCCAGATATTCATCTGGTAAATCGAGAGAAACAGGAGGATCACGCCGGGAATAATGGACCAGATCAGTTCCAGTTTATGGTTGCCATGAATATGCATGGCGCGTTTCTCGCGATTATTTACACTGCGCCACAAGGCATAAACCAGGACAGCCTGTGTGCCAATGAAAACAATCGCTGTGATGACCAGTATTAAATAAAATAACCCATCAATGCGAATGCCCAGATTGCTGGCGGCTTGCGCATTATCGTAGGGAAACGACCAGTTCACGAAGGGAGCCATCGCGCAAGACGCGACAGCCGCCACTGGCCAGAATAGAAAAAATAAACACCATCCTTTACCCACTACAGGTCTCCCGTTCGAATTTCATGTTGAGGATACAATTGGTTTTCATTAAATTTTGAGGATCATTCATTCGGTTCCATCGGCCGGTTTGTGTGATGTCAACGATTCCCATCGTAGGGCAGGCTCATGACGTAATTCACCAGATCCCATAGTTCCTGATCAGACAGTGAGCCACCAAAGGCTGGCATCGGGGTACCTTTAATACCGGAAAATAGGCGACGGTAAGAATCGATTGGTCTTCTGCCACCTCGATAGATTCCGCGATGGAGATCTCTCGGTGAGAGTTGATTCCCCCAGATATCATGCAGGCCTCGATCGGGATATTTCTGGTTGGTGACCGGATTCGTCCAGAAATCCTGCGTGGCTGTTCCATTGCCGCGTCCCTGGGGGCCATGACACGTGGCGCATTTGGTTCTTTCGCTGAGATAAAGCTTGCGACCTCGCTCTCGGGATTCCGGAGTGTCGGCGACACGTGGCTCTCTGGGTACGACAACAGAGTCTTCCAGGTTGGCTTCTTCCCAGGCATCCGCGACACTTGAAGTGGCAAATTCGACCGTGTCGGGAAAGTCCTCTTCCATGAAATCTTTTAATTCTTCGAGGACTTCTTCCTTTGTCTCGCCACCTTCTTCGCTGGTGCGTTCGGCCAGTTCTTCTTTGGAATACTCCTGAAAGAGTTCGTCGACCATTTTCTTTTCGGTTTCTCCCCGAATCGAAAGCCAGACGACATAGTTGACGATGGCAGAAACTTCATCGTCGGTCAATAATTTGAAGGAGGGCATGTAGGTGCCTGCAATGCCTTCTTTAACCGTACGAGCCAGGTCAGCATTTTGTGCTTTTTTGGTTGGTTTGGTCGATGTGTATTTATAAATTCCCAGGCGGAAGTCACGGGGAGGAGGATTCAGATAACGCGATGTCGGGCCGGTTCCTTCGCCGCTCATGCCGTGACAGTGCATGCAGTGCCGATTGTAGAGATCACGGCCCTGCTGCAGGCGGACGCATTCGACCAGAAATGTATCGCCTGCCTGAGGCGTGATCTCTGCGGATTTTTCGACGGCGACCGTGCTTGTTTCATATTTGTAGGATTTGATTCGTAAAACCTGCCCCTGTCCTTTGCCGGAAGTCCATTTCAGGGGTAGTCCCTGTAATTTATGGTAGGTGTTTTCCAGACCTGTGACATGAAAGCGAATTAAGGGTTGGTCTTTTTCGGAAGGTTCAACAGATTTCACTGTCCCCTGAATATCTCCAAAGTCAGTGGGCAGCCCTTCAAACTGCGTGAGCGCAAAGGGATTACCAAAATGATTCAGCAATGCTTCTTTGACCGGTTTAGCAGCTTGCGGCATGAGTTCATTGGTCTTTTTCGAGAACACAAACTCAACTTGCGGTTGTTCGCAACCCGGCAGGCTGATCAGCGGAACGAGGAGCAACAAGATAAGACGACTTAACCCAAATCTCACAGAAGTGAATCCTCATTTTATATTATGACAGATGAACGAATCTGATTGTGATGGAAACGGTTCCATCCGGGTACACTGGAGTCCCCAAGGCTCTCGCTGATCCCCCCTGCTCACATGGAGAGCAGTAACGCTAGCAATTTCATTTAGTTAGAGAAAATGACTGTGGCCGATTTACTCATAACCACAACAAATTTTCTGACAGGTTTGCTTGCGCGAGGTGGGAGGCTCTACAGCCTGATTACTTAAGTAATTCTGGCAATGCTCAGGCATTATGACAACCAGCGATTCCTTTAAGCAAACCTTTTCTCACAAGCAGGAAGGTCTGAATGCAGGTGGTCCCAATCGCGGGAAAAACACTTGTAATATGGTATTTTTTTTCTCGCTTTTTTTCAATCGGCACAGGCTATTGTTTCAATACAAACCTGAGTAAACTGATCAAATAGAGAGTTCCTCTGTTTTTTTTCGACTTCTCTGGGAATGGGCTTTGACAATTTGTAGTCGCACTGATCTCTCGTGCTCTGGTTAGATATTCCAGAGCCCGGTGGAAGTGAACAGGTTTGAATGGGCAATACGCACACAGAAATCATTCGCGAATTTGATCGATTGATCCGCCGAGATCCGGGGAAACGCGGTCTGATAAGCTCGGAAGTTCACTCGGGGCCTCTCTGTCATGATCATTTACTTCAATCGGCTCTTGAATTGAAGCAAAATGCTTCACAAGTCGTGATTACCACTGGATTTTATGTTCCTTCCTCAGAGATACCCGCTGCTGAAACGGATGGACCACCAGGAGCCATCCTGCTGGCACTGGTCCTGGAGGCATGTGGGATCAATACATCAGTCGTCACCGATGAGTTGTGTGCGCCAGTAGTGGCATCGACTGTGGAGGCTTTTTCCTATCCCACTTCCAAACTCAATGTTCTCTCAATGGATCAGTCAGAGTGGGTGGAATCATATTTCAGTCGACAGAGCATCAGTCATCTGATTTCTGTCGAACGAGTGGGTCCGAGCCATACACCGGATTCGTTCGATCTTCAGGAGCGAGAATCAACGGATATCTGTTCTGATATTCCTCGAGCTGCATTTCAGAAGAAAGTGCCTCGAGACCATTTTGATCGTTGTCATAATATGCGCGGCGAAATCATCGATGAGTTTACTGCCCCTTTGCATCAATTATTTGAGAGGTTGCCTGAATCTTTTCCGGAAGCCAGAACGATCGGTGTGGGCGATGGCGGAAATGAAATCGGGATGGGCACCGTTTCCTGGGAAGAACTGGATCGTCGGATTGACTCCGATTATTCCGGACTGATTCCCTGCCGGGTAGCTACCGACTGGAATATTGTGGCGGGTACCAGTAATTGGGGTGCCTCGGCGCTGGCTGCTGCGGTGGCACTCTTGAATGATCAAACGGACGTTCTGTTTCAATGGCAGCGCGAGGAACAGCTAACGGTACTTGAGTCGATGGTGCGCGAGGCAAACGCCGTCGATGGTGTTACGAAACAACGGGAAGCAACAGTGGATGGACTTCCATTTCTGACTTATATGCAGCCCTGGGAAAGAATCCTGACAATTCTTGCCCGTTAAATTCTGTAATTTGAACGTAAGACATCATGGGAAAGTTGAGTGGTCCACTGGAAAAACCCTGCCATTTCCCTTCTGAATCCGGTTAGAATGGGCCTGTTCTCATGTTTTGAGACTTTGTATTCATTTTTCAATGCATTATTAAAGAAAATTAACTGTGATGAATTCCGAGAAAACGAACTTCTATTCTTTCAATCGCACGACTTCGATTACGGGACTGATGTCTCTGGTGATGGTGTTGATCAGCGCGACCACCGTATCAAGTCAGGTTGTCAGTAATAATAAATTCAAACAGGAAGATAAATTCCGGCAGTTAGACGAAGTTCTGCCGACGCCAAATGGATTTCGAACAGCCTCCGGAGCGCCGGGGCAAAAATATTGGCAGCAGAAGGCCGATTATGAAATCGATGTGGAACTCGATGACAAACTGCAGAAAATTATCGGCTCAGAAAAAATTTCCTATACGAATCATTCTCCCGACTCTTTGAGCTATCTCTGGTTGCAACTGGATACCAATATTCTTTCTTATGATTCTGATGCGCATCGTACAGGCACCAGTTCGCCACTGGGAAAAGTGGGTTATAAATCCATGAAGCAATTGCTGGCCAAAGAGGTTTTCGATGGCAGCATGAAAATCGAGGCGGTTCGCAACGCTCAAGGGGAGCCTTTGCCTTATACGATCATCAAAACCATGATGCGCATCGATCTGCCACGGCCACTGGCAAGTGGCGAAAAGACGCAGTTCTCGGTTGCCTGGAGTTATCTGATCAATGATTCCAAAAGCAGACCTGCGCGAACCGGGTATGAATACTTTGAAGAAGATAAAAACTTTCTCTATGAGATCGCTCACTGGTTCCCGCGCATGGTGGCTTACACGGATAACACCGGCTGGCAGCACAAACAGTTTCTCGGACGCGGCGAGTTTACGCTTGAGTTTGGAAACTATCTGACGCGCATTACCGTGCCCGATGATCATATTGTGGCGGCAACAGGTCGCTTGCAAAATCCAGAAGAGGTGTTGACTGCAGAGCAGCAAAAACGTTTGAAGCAGGCGGAAACGGCGAAGAAACCGATGTTTATCGTGACACCCGCTGAAGCAAAAAAGAACGAAGGATCAAAGCCGAAAGGTAAAAAGACCTGGATCTTTAAAGCGGATCGAGTGCGTGATTTTGCTTTTGCCAGTTCGCGCAAATTTATCTGGGATGCACAAGGACATCGGCTGAAAGGGAAGAAAGAACCAGTGATGGCGATGTCGTATTTCCCTAAGGAGGGGGAGCCGCTCTGGAGCAAGTACTCCACACATGCCATCATTCATACTCTGAATGTGTTTTCGAAATACACGTTTCCTTATCCGTATCCGGTGGCGATTTCTGTAAATGGTCCTGTAGGCGGCATGGAATACCCCATGATCTGTTTCAATGGCCCAAGGCCGGAAAAAGATGGCACTTATTCCAAGCGTACCAAATATGGTTTGATTTCAGTGATCATTCACGAGGTAGGACATAATTATTTTCCGATGATCGTCAACAGTGATGAACGGCAATGGACCTGGATGGATGAGGGCATTACCACCTTCCTGCAATTCCTCACAGAGCAGGAGTGGGAGCCGGATTATCCCTCGCGTCGTGGTGAGCCTCGTAATATTGTGAATTACATGAAAGGCAGTTATCAAGTTCCCATCATGACAAATTCGGAATCGATATTGCAGTTTGGGAATAACGCCTATGGCAAACCGGCCACCGCATTGAACGTTCTGCGTGAAACGGTGCTGGGCCGGGAATTGTTCGATTATGCATTCAAAGAATATTCGCGGCGCTGGATGTTCAAGCGTCCGACACCGGCCGATTTTTTCCGGACGATGGAAGATGCCTCCGGCGTGGACCTGGACTGGTTCTGGCGAGGCTGGTTTTACACGACAGATCACACGGACCTCGCGATAGAGAATATCAGGCAATACCAACTGGAAACTGGGGATCCGTATGTTGATAAGGTGCGTCGTAAAAAGGCACGAGAGGAAGAACCCGAATCACTTTCCAAAATTCGTAATAAAAAGCTTGCGAAACGAACCGATCAGTTTCCGGAGTTGAAAGATTTTTATAATGAGTTTGATGATCTGAATGTGACCGATGCAGATCGAAAGAAATTCGAATCTCATCTCAAACAGTTGAAAGCAGAAGAAAAGAAACTCCTTGAAACGCAGAAGTACTTCTATCTGGTCGATCTGAAAAATCACGGTGGTCTAGTGATGCCGGTAGTTTTAAAGCTGACATTTAACGATGATTCGACGAAGATGCTGAGAATTCCTGCGGAGATCTGGCGTCATAATAATCAGAGTGTCTCGAAATTGATTTTAACCGAGAAACCTCTGAAGAAGTTGTCGCTTGACCCACATCGGGAGACCGCTGATACACAACTTTCGAATAATGAGTTCCCTCGCACGATTGGAAAATCGTTTTTCCAGTTAGAAAAATCGAAAAAGTCAAAGAACGAAATGCAGAAGCAGAAAGCGGAAAAGAAAGCAGAGCAAGACAAGGCCAAGAAAGCGGGGCAGGAAAAGAAGAAGAAAAAATAGTCGAAAGCTGATCAAGAAGAACGGGGTGTATCCAGCTCAGGTCCGTTCTGTGAAAAGTGGGAAGCAGATTCGATTCTGGCCACTTCGATCGTATAGTTCTCGTACCATTTTTTCTTCCCAAGTTGTTGTGCTGTCTGGTGTTCTGGGTTCTGTTTCCAGGCTTGAATGGAAGGCAGGTCCTTCCAGTACGAAATCGTGACACCTTCTCCTGCAGGTGAACGAAAGGACTGTATTTCGAGGAATCCTGCCTGTTGACGGGCCAGTTCTTCCATGCGAGCTGCAGTTTCGGTATATCCTTCCTGACAATCGGTCTGTGTGGATCTGAAAATGACGGCGTAACAGGGGTATTTTCGTGTTTTGTCCATGCCGGGATCCTGATCTTGCTCTTTTTGACAGACTGATATCAATTTCTCTGAAACAGATTTTTGCCAGTGGCCCGACCCATAATTAGGCTTGCCACAAATTCTGCTTTCATAAATAATTTACCTAACTGGTAAACCAACTTCGATTGTATTTTTTTAGGGAGAAAGCTCAAGTGACGGGATATACGGTCCACACAGGTTCGACAGATGACTATTCGAAAGGATGGGACCAGATTTTTGGTGAAAAGTCCGTCAAAAAAGAGAAAAAGAAACAGAAAACCAAGAAAAAAACAACCGCAAAGAAAGATTCAAAAAAGAAAAAGAAGTCGTGAATTTTTTCCGACAGAGTCAGTTGAAAATTAATTCGGAAGGCAAATCTCTAAAATGGATTGTTTGTTGATTTGCCTGGTAATTTTTGCACAGGGCAGTGCTAATGCTTTAAGCTAGGAAAACCGATAAATTATTCATGGTTTTCCTGCTTATGGTTATCAAACACAGGACATGGAGGTAACGATGTCAGAAGAAGTTGAAGAGCAGTTTGAAGAAATCACCAGTGAAGAAGTCGATCGTGTGGTCGCCCAACTGGAGACATTGATCGAATCTACTGGTAGCGAAAATATCAGCTCCCTTCTCGAAGAAGCAATGAATGAGATTTACTATCTCGTTTACGAGGAAGAGACTGAGGAAGAAACATCTGAAGAATCAGCTGAAGATGAGTGGGAAGTAGAAGCCTCTGATGAAGGTGGAGAAGACATCTCAGAGGCTGCTTAATATTCCCCAGCGAATTTAAGTGATTGCTGCGCAAACCAGCAAAAGTTAAGGCCACTTCCCCTGTTCACGGGAAGTGGCCTTTTTTCGTATTGGAGAGTAAGTAAACAGGGATGTTTACTTACTAAGTTCCACGGTAATCGTCCGCGACTTGGGATCGACTTTGGTAGTCTTGCCAAATTTGATCTTCTTGGCAAATCCATCCAGATCCGTTACGGGAGAAACTCGGAAAACGGTAAGGTCACCTGCCGCAATCGGTGCGATTCTAATATTATTCGAATCATCGGCTGTTTTCAGAATTTGTTCGATTATCGGATCTTGCTCTGCATTCGACAGTTTTTTAGCAATCACAATTGACACAACTGTATTTGGATCGACGGGAGCAGGCTGTCCCAGACTGGGTCCACCCTGATTCTGAGGCGCGCCCATCATTGATTGCCCCATCTGCATCATGAGCATCGGGGCGAGCATCGCAACCGGGGCAACGATCGGATTGAGAGTTTTGTTAAACTCTTCCTCGGTTTTGGCGGTTTCCAGCGAAGCCAGAACTTCATTTACTTTTTTGATGCCAGCCAGTGTTTGTTCTTTCTGAGCGGTCACTTTTTCTGGCGTCAGTTCTGCCAGTTTTTTGCGAGCGTCATCCATTTTGGAATTCCAGTTATCTGCCAGGTTTTTGGGAATCCATTTGTCTTCGACTTTCACCATCGCTTCTTCCTTGGACTCTTCTCCCGGCGCTTCGATTTTAATCGTCGCAGTATCGCCTTCGCTGGAGACGACTGTTATTTTCGTCTGTTTCATTTTTTCGGAAAAACTGAGTGCCCCTTCTTTCTTGGGAAGCATCTCTGAGATGCTGACAACCTGTTTTGCGATCTGGTTGCCACTGGTGGAGAGGAATTTTCCGCCATCAAAACTTTTGAGCTTCTCCAGGCTGGAAAGATCGCTCTGGGCAATTGCGCTTAACAACCCTACGGTTGGCTCCCAGAATTCGGTTACTTTTTCGGGAGGTACGGGAAGTCCCTTCATCGTCTGGTTTTTGAGGATGTATTCTTTTTTGTCTTTCAAAAGTTTGGTGACACGCTGAAGGGTCTGAAATGTGCCGTTGTACATTTCAAGGTCCATCTTGCCGGCAAATTCGTGTACCAGCCCATTCACATCAGTCTGGTAACTGGCGGGAAGAAAATTCCAGAGGGCTTCCATTTGCTGGTTATTAACGCCATCGATCAAGGCCTGCATGGTCTCATCGGGACCCAGTGCTTTTGGAGGCTGAACCGGTTTTTGTGCACTTTCTTCGGCAGGTTTACTACATCCAGAGAGCAGGGGAAGCGTTACCGCCAAGATTAACAGGGTCAAAAATGAGAAGTGTTTCTTCATCAGAGTTCCTTAATTCGAATGATCGAGTGAAAGAGAAAGACGGGGTATGAACATGGTTACGGCATTCCCTTACTGTACTGAATACTGATGTTATCCATGTCAGAACGAGTTGAGTAGGTTTGCAGACTATATTGTCTTTTACAATTCATAAATTTGGTTCGACTCGGTATTTCTGTCTTCGTTTCAGATCTCTCTGTTTCGAGTAGTTGACTTTACGAATTCAGAACAGAACCAGAGTTCGGGGATGGCGGGGAGATCGGATCTACCTGCCTGTTGGCGTTACTATCAGTATTATTAATACAACCAACGCCAATCATCGGTGTCCGGATTAAAGTAAGTGGTGAGCAATGAGTGCTTTTACCCTGCTATTGCTTCATTTGTGGAAGAGTTTGTCGTGTGAAGGGGCGTTTTTGAGTCTAGTTTCGACTCAGACTCTCAATGATAAGTGTTTTATCATATTGGATTTGTGTAAATAGGCAATTTCATAAGGTTTAACCCAGTTATTTTCAGGAGTGCGTGCGCTTGACTTATCGCATGTTTGATATTTAAACTGGCTCGTATTCGAAATTAAGATACTTCAATCATATCATTATTAGTTTTCCTTATAAATCGAACCGGTTTCGTCTCTTATGCACCTTCGTAATGCTGAGCTTTTTTGTGATGTCGTCGTTCAAGGCAGCTTTTCTAAAGCTGCTGAGGTTCGTCGTGTGTCTCAATCTGCAGCCAGTCAGGCAGTACATGCATTGGAAAAACGACTCGGTGCGCAGTTGATCGATCGTTCCAAGCGGCCCTTTGAAGTCACTCCGGCTGGTAAGATTTATTTTGATGGTTGCCAGCAGTTGTTAAGGTCGTTCGAGCAGGTGGAAGCGCAAGTTAGAAGCACTGTGGGTCAAACGAAAAGCCGAGTGAGAATCGCTGCGATCTACTCGGTGGGTCTGGCTCAGATGTCTGACTATGTTGAGCATTTTCAAAATCTTTATCCTGAAGTCATGATCACATTAGATTATTTGCATCCGGATGAAGTGTATCAGAGAGTATGTGAAAACCAGGCAGATCTGGGTCTGGTTTCATTTCCCAAAGAAGAGAAAGATCTTACGAGTATCTTGTGGCAGGAACAGCCAATGGTGCTTGTAGTTCACCCGGATCATAATCTGGCTGATCGAGAAAGTTGTGCGGTCAGTGAGATTGAAGATGAGCCTTTCGTGGCATTCACATCTGAATTAGTCGTTCGACAGAAGATAGATCGCTGGTTAAGAAAATCCAGTGTGCATGTCCAGTTGATTCATGAATTTGATAACATTGAAAACATTAAACGTGCCGTCGAAGCGGAAGCAGGCCTCGCTATTCTGCCTCTTCCTACGGTGATGAAGGAAGTTCAGGATCATTCATTGAATGTGGTACACCTGGAACAGGTCGAATGGTTTCGCCCGATCGGAATCATTCAAAAAAAGCAGAAATCGATACCCGATGTGGTTTCGAAGTTCATAGAAGTCTTGCATGAAGACCCCGCTAATTTCTCTCTCGCTCGCAGAGAATCGGCCGAGGCATCCGCATCTGGAAGAGATCAGTCTTCCAGTAAAGATGCTTTTTCGTTCGGTCCTTTGATAGCGCGTGAGTAATCAGAAGAGATTCTGATGGATCCAGTGATTTTGAGTTGCGGGAACGTTCCCGATAAAAGCAGCTCAGGAAACCACTGGTAAATCTTCGGCAGAAAAAAGTACCGGCGCAGGCTGGTGAAGGAAGACATCATTTTGATGGAGAGTTGATGTGATTCCTGAAAAAGAGTGCGAAATTCGTTCGCAATAACAGGGTGCCGTTCGGCATCGATTTTGTTAAACATTAGTTTGAATGGTGAAGTAAGATGAAGAGTCGAACCGTTCGACGTGGAACTGATTCCAGCAAGAATGATCGCAATTCCCTATTCCGGACAGGGAGTTTGCCGGAAGCGCATGGACTTTACGATCCGGAATTCGAGCATGACAGTTGCGGGGTTGGGTTTGTAGCCCACATTAAAGGCGAGCGTTCGCATCAAATTGTGCTTGATGCCGATGAGATGCTGCGCCATATGACTCACCGCGGTGCGTGTGGCTGTGAAGAAAATACAGGCGATGGTGCCGGTATTCTGGTTTCCATGCCTCATGAGTTTCTGAGCAGGGTTGTCAAACAGGACTTGGATTTTGAGCTCCCCCAACAGGGAAATTACGGCATGGGGGTCGTCTTCTTACCCACCGATGTCGCGCAGCGTGAGCATTGTAAAAAGGTCGTCGAAGAAGCCGTCCATAATCAGGGTCTTGTGATTCGTGGATGGCGCGAGTTGCCTGTCTCTCCCGAAAAAGCGGACATCGGCCCGTCCGCAGTGCGTGCCATGCCTCATATGGAGCAGGTTTTTATCTCGACGCCAAATGGAAAAGTGTCTGATCAGGATGATCTGGAACGACAGCTTTATATTATTCTGAAGTTATCCAGCCGCCAGTTGCGAGAAGGAGATCTACCGCAGGGTTTGATGTTCTACTTCTGTTCGCTTTCTACCAAAGTGGTCGTTTATAAAGGAATGCTGACCCCCGATCAGGTGATGCCATTCTATCCGGACTTACAGGACGAAGACTTCAAAAGTCATCTGGCAATGGTGCACTCGCGATTTTCGACGAATACGTTTCCCAGTTGGGATCGCGCACAGCCTTGTCGTTTCATGGCACATAATGGAGAAATCAACACGCTGCGTGGCAATGCGAACTGGATGTATGCACGACAGGGCAAGATGTCCAGTGATCTGTTTGGGTCAGACATCAACAAGTTATTCCCGATTATTGAGCCTCACTGTTCCGACTCTGGAAACTTTGATAATGCGTTGGAATTGTTATTGATGTCCGGCCGTCCTTTGCCGGAAGTCATGATGATGATGATTCCCGAAGCCTGGCAGAATCATCATTCGATTTCGGTAGCCAAGCGCGCCTTTTATGAATATTACTCTTCACTTCAAGAACCATGGGACGGGCCTGCTTCGGTCTCTTTCACCGATGGCCAGTGTATTGGTGCTGTCCTGGACCGGAATGGTTTACGACCCAGCCGTTACTATGTGACGCATGATGACCGTGTCATCATGGCCAGCGAAGTTGGTGTGCTGGAAGTCGATCCCAAGATCGTGAAGGAAAAAGGTCGGCTGCAACCCGGGAAAATGTTCCTGGTAGACTTCGAAGAAGGCCGTCTGATTCCCGATGAAGAGCTCAAGGAAAAGTATGCTACCAAGCGTCCTTACCATGAATGGCTTCAGAATCAGCGAATTCATCTGCAGGATATTCCACCGGCTGATGAACTGGAGGAAATTCCAGAAGCAGAGCTACTCTCGCGCATGCAGGCATTCGGGTTTACCTTTGAAACTCTCAGATTCATGCTGATTCCTCTGATCAAAGCCAAGAAGGATCCGATTGGCTCTATGGGCAATGATGCGGCTCTGGCTTGTCTGAGTGACCAATCACGTTTGCTTTACGATTACTTCCACCAACTGTTTGCACAGGTGACGAACCCGGCCATCGATTCGATTCGTGAAGAAGTGATTATGTCACTCGAGTGTTATATCGGCCCGGAAGGAAACCTGCTGGAATCAACGGAGTCGCAGTGCCACCGTCTCTTAATTCCAGAGCCGATCATCAGTAATAAAGAGTTGGCAGCCATTAAGTCAATGAATTACCGAGGCTGGAAAAATAAAACGATCGATGTGACTTATCCCAAGTCAGAAGGGGAAGCCGGATTTCGAGCCGCCTTAGATCGGATTCGAGAAGAGGCATCACAGGCGATTGTCGCTGGTTTCAGTTTAGTTACTTTGTCAGACCGTGCTGTGAATAAAGATCGAATTGCATTACCGACCCTTATATCCTGTGGTGCGATTCACCATCATCTCGTACGTAACGAACAGCGAACGCAAATTGGGATTGTGCTGGAAACGGGTGAAGCTCGGGAAGTGCATCATCATTGTCTGTTGTTCGGTTACGGTGCTGATGCGATCAACCCTTATATGGCGTTTGAATCTTTATGGCATTCACTGGAAGTCGGAGAACTCGATGCCGCAGAATGGGATCGCGATTCCATCGTGGCCGCTTACCGTATGGGTGTAAGCAAAGGCATGCTGAAAGTGATGGCCAAAATGGGGATTTCGACTCTGCAAAGTTATAAAGGTGCGCAGATTTTCGAAGCCGTCGGTTTGAATCAGGAAGTCATCGATGCCTGTTTTGCGGGAACTGCCAGTCGCATTAAGGGCATTGGTTTCGATGTGATCACTCAGGAATGCGAAATGCGGCATGAGATCGGCTATCCCGAGCGAGATCAGTATCAAGTGCCTGGTTTGCAGAATCCGGGCGTCTATCATTGGCGTGCGAATGGTGAAAAGCATTCCTGGTCACCCGAAAATATTGCCAATCTACAGGCAGCCGCCAGCTCTGGTGACAAAAACGCTTACAAGCAGTTTGCAAAAGAGGTCAACGAACAGACGACCCGCGATTGCCACCTGCGAGGTTTGTTGACATTCAAATCACGGACGTCGATCCCCCTGGAAGAAGTGGAGCCTGTTGAAGAAATCGTGAAGCGTTTCTGCACAGGCGCCATGAGCTATGGATCGATCTCTGCCGAAGCACATGAATCGCTGGCGATTGCCATGAATCGACTGGGCGGCAAAAGTAACACGGGAGAAGGGGGCGAAGATTACAGCCGCTTTACACCTCTGGAAAACAAAGATTCCAAACGCTCCGCGATCAAGCAGATCGCCTCTGGTCGATTTGGTGTTACCAGCTGGTATTTGACCAATGCGGATGAATTACAGATTAAGATCTCACAGGGTGCCAAGCCGGGAGAAGGGGGCGAATTGCCCGGACATAAGGTCAATAAAATTATTGCCTCGGTCCGACATTCGACTCCGGGTGTGGGGTTGATCAGTCCGCCTCCGCATCATGACATTTATTCGATTGAAGACTTGTCTCAGTTGATCTACGACCTGAAGAATTCGAACCCGAGCGCGCGGATCAGTGTGAAGCTTGTTTCGGAAGTGGGTGTGGGAACGATTGCCTCTGGTGTTGCCAAAGGTCACGCCGACAATATTCTGATCTCAGGTGCCTCTGGTGGAACAGGAGCCTCTCCATTAACCAGTGTGAAGCATGCGGGTTTACCGTGGGAATTGGGGATTGCTGAGACACACCAGACATTGGTTATGAATGATTTACGCAGCCGCGTACGATTGCAAACCGATGGCCAGTTAAAAACGGGCCGCGATGTTGTAATTGCGAATTTACTGGGTGCCGAAGAGTTCGGCTTCTCAACAGGTCCGCTCATTACCATGGGTTGTATCATGATGCGTAAGTGTCACCTCAATACCTGTCCCGTGGGAATTGCCACACAGAATCCGGAACTTCGCAAAAAGTTCGCCGGTCAGCCCGATCATGTGGTGAATTATTTCTTCCTGCTGGCGCAAGAAGCCCGCGAACTGATGGCGGAACTGGGCTTTCGTACGATGGATGAGATGGTGGGTCGCAGTGATGTACTGGAATTAGATGAGGGCATCACACACTGGAAAGCGAAACATCTGGATCTGACACCCATTTTAAGAGTGGCAGAGAAACCACATCCTGATGTCGGCACATTCTGCACGCGGGATCAAGAGCATGGCTTGGAAATCGTATTGGATAATGTCCTGATTGATCAGTGTCAGCCTGCGATCAAAAATGGTGAGCCGGTGGTGGTTGATATCAAACTCAAGAATACCGACCGTACGTTCGGCACGATGCTGAGCCATGAAGTTTCCAAACACAATGGACCTGACGGCTTGCCTGATGAAACGATCCACATCAACAGTAAAGGGTCAGCCGGACAAAGTCTGGGCGCCTGGCTGGCACACGGCATCACGATTGAACATGAAGGGGATGCGAACGATTATGTGGGTAAAGGACTCAGTGGGGGGAGAATTATCATTTACCCACCTGTCAATTCCACATTTCTGCCACAGGAAAACATCATCGTCGGGAACGTGAACCTTTACGGTGCGACCGAAGGCGAGGTTTATATTCGCGGGCAGGCGGCAGAGCGATTCTGTGTGAGAAACTCTGGTGCCCATGCGGTTGTGGAAGGAATTGGTGACCACGGTTGTGAATATATGACTGGCGGCCGTGCTGTGATTCTGGGTGAAACCGGAAGAAACTTTGCAGCCGGTATGTCGGGCGGTGTTTCATACGTCTACGATCCACACGGTTTACTGCTGCAAAACTGTAATCTGGAAACCGTTGCTTTGGAAAGTGTAAAAGATGTGGAAGATATCGCAGAACTGAAAACGCTGATTGATAATCATCGTAAATTTACCGGTTCGACGGTTGCCAAGTCGATCCTTGATAACTGGGTGACGGAACTTGAGCAGTTCAAGAAAGTCATGCCCATCGATTACAAACGGGCTTTAGAGGAGTTGGCGGCTGAAGAGGCAGAGGTTGTCGTCTAATCTTTGAGAAGGCGTTGCTGTGCCATCAAAGTATAGAACGTCTTTCAGAGCGCATTTCATCCTCGGTAGATAAGAGCAAATATATTTTTTGAGTGAGATAGAATTATGGGCAAGCCAACAGGCTTCATGGAATTTCCCCGAGAACTGGGTGAAGATAGAAAACCAGAATTGCGTATTCTTGACTGGAACGAATTCCACGATCATCTGACAGAAGACGAGTTGAAAAATCAGGGTGCGCGATGCATGGATTGCGGCATTCCCTTTTGTCATACAGGGAGTACTCTGGCCGGCATGGCGTCTGGATGTCCGATCAATAATCTGATTCCCGAGTGGAATGATCATATCTATCATGGGCGCTGGCGTGATGCCATCCACAGTTTGCACAAGACCAATAACTTTCCCGAGTTCACCGGTCGGGTTTGCCCGGCACCTTGTGAAGGGGCCTGCGTCCTGGGAATTCATGAGCCGCCGGTAACGATTAAGAATATCGAAAATTCGATTATTGATTTTGCTTTTGATCAGGGTTGGGTCGTGGCGAATCCTCCCCAGGTTCGTACTGGCAAGAAAGTGGCTGTAATCGGCTCTGGTCCTGCAGGACTGTCTGCTGCCGCTCAGCTTAACCAGGCTGGCCATAGCGTGACCGTCTATGAACGCGATGATCGTATTGGTGGATTACTGATGTATGGTATCCCCAATATGAAGCTGGAAAAATGGATTGTTCAACGACGCGTTGATTTGCTGGTCGACGAAGGGGTGGAGTTTGTCACCAATACTTCTATCGGCGTGGACATCAAGGCTGATCAACTGATGAAAGACTTTGACTCTGTCGTGATTTGCACCGGTGCCACCAAACCTCGCGATTTGCCAATTCCGGGACGGGATCTTAAAGGCGTGCATTTTGCGATGGAATATTTATCGAAGAATACGCAGAGCCTTTTGGAATCGGGTCTGAATAATACCCATTTTCAGAATTCACCCGTGGAAAACTTTATCAACGCGGAAGGTAAGAAAGTTGTGGTTATCGGCGGTGGTGATACAGGAAATGACTGCCTGGGGACCGCGATGCGGCAGAAATGCGAAAGCCTGATCAACCTGGAAATTGTGCCACAACCACCGGATGAACGTGCCGCGAATAACCCCTGGCCTCAATGGCCGAAAATATTCCGTGTTGACTACGGTCATGAAGAGGCAGCTGCCACCTTTGGAAAAGATCCGCGGATGTTCCAGATGTCAACGGTCGAATTTACCGGCGATGCGCAAGGCAATTTGACGGGTCTCAAGATCTGCGAAGTCGACTGGTCCAAACCGGTCGAGAACGGTCCTCCGTTCAGCGTGGTTCCCGGTTCTGAAAAAGTGCTGGAATGTGATCTGGTCTTTCTGGCGCTTGGGTTCTTAGGCCCCGAGCATATCATCAGCGAGCAGCTCAATCTGGAAACGGATGCCCGCTCGAACTTCAAAGCCGAGCACGAGCAGTACACGACAAACATCGAAGGCGTGTTCGCTGCCGGCGACTGCCGACGCGGCCAAAGCCTGATTGTGTGGGCCATCAACGAAGGCCGCGGTGCGGCTCGCGAGTGCGACCGGTATCTGATGGGCGCGACCGAATTGCCGTAAGGTGTTTGTGAAAATTACTTTAACTCAGGCACACACTCCACATGAAGTAGAGAATTATTTTTCTCTCTCTTCACCGTTCTGGGTAATTCCGTTGGGATTTCAATTTGCCAGGTTTCTGAGTTTAGAGGATCCTTATTCTTTCACTTCACTGTTGAGTAAAGATTCGTCAAGTATCATGTGAGAATGAGTCTGATTCCGGTTTGTAACGTGTCTGACGAGGTTCGATATTCTTGGTTCCTAAATTTCAACATGAAAAGATGGAATGAACATTGGTCGTGGAATCATTGCCGGTTTGATTGGGGCAGTGTTGGGTGTTGTTGTGCCTGTGCTGGTGATTGGTCTCTACACTCTTTTGTACTGGCACTTCAATGAGACTTATGACATGGATCGCCGGGCCGACATCGCAAACTGGAAGCGAGATGCTGTTTCGCCTTTGGTGGGCTGCGCGATTTATGTTGGTCTCGCTGACCTTATCCCCGTGAATAGTACCAGTGATTATGAGAGAATCCATCCCGGGCGAAGCCCGGAAAGGATTTTTTAAGATGCCTCAGAAACGTTATGGTGTAGACCAGATTATCCCAATGTTGCGTCGTGCCGATGTTGA
>JAHZKX010000048.1 GCA_022600195.1 Planctomycetota bacterium | reverse complement strand
CTGCATCACGCAATTTTCGAACGATTTGTTCGGGAGTATGTCGTTTACGTTTCTTTGTTGTCATTCTAAATCTCCTTGTCCCCATTATGAGGACTGGTATTCTTCATAACAACTGGTACCGTTTTTTAAAAGCAGACCAACACCTAATTTACCCAAAGTAACATTCCGATACCTAAAGACGTGAATGCGCAGAATCCCTTCACGTGTTCATAAACGTCGCTTGAATCTGGAATGGTTTTGTTATGGAAAGATAAGCCACATCAGTTCGAGGAACCCTGTCAAAATGTATTAACATGATTTGACATTTTGGATTTGACAGGAACGAAAACTAATGTCAACGAGTGGTTTCAGCATCACTCGTGAACTTAAATTATACAGTAGCTCTAACCCAGTAAATCCCTTGGGTAGCTTTTATTACAAGTGAGAAAGGCTGTTTGCCATGACACGAATTAATACTAACGTTGCCTCATTACGAGGTTTGCGTAGTTTAAATAAATCTACAAGTCTCTTGGATACATCACTGACACGATTGTCAACCGGTTTGAAGATTAACTCCGGTAAAGACAATCCTTCAGGTTTAATCGCCAGTGAAACGCTGCGATCTCAGGTATCTGCGATTGAACAATCAATTAAAAACAGTAACCGTGCCAGCAACGTGATCGCGACTGCTGACTCGGCTCTGGGTGAAGTCACCAACCTGTTGAACCAGGTTCGAGGTTTGGTTCAAGAAGGTTTGAACGAAGGTGCTTTGTCTCAGGATGAAATCGAAGCGAATCAATTACAGATTGATACTGCTTTGTCAGCCATCAACCGTATTTCAGCGAATACTTCATTCGCCGGCGATAAACTGATCGACGGAAGTAAGGCTTTCCGAACTCAGGCAACAGCAGTCGACTCTGCCAAACTCGGTGACTTCCAGGTCAACGAAGCCGTATTTGGTTCGAGTAGCACAATTACACTCGATGCCACGATCGTTACAGCAGCAACTCAAGCTAGCTTGGATTACAGTGCCGTCGATGGTGGTCTGGCTGCTGCGACAACAGTGGAAATTGGTGGAGCCAGTGGTAGTCAGGTGCTCTTCCTGGGTGCTACGAGTTCGCTTGATAATGTGCGAGATGCTGTGAATGGTGTGACCGATATTACGGGTGTTACTGCCACAAAGACAGCCAAAGTAGCGAGCACACTGACGCACGCCAACGGAGTCAACTCTGGAGTCACATTTACTGACGCCAGAACTTCAGATAGTGTCTTAGGTGATGCAAACCAAAATATCAACGTTTCATTTGTAGACCCTAGTGCCAACAGTGCTGCTTTAGGTGTTACTGTCTCGAATAATGCCACGGATATTAACATTGTCGTCGCCTTGGCAACAAACGCTACTGGGACGATTACCTCAACCGCTGCTGATGTCGAAACTTTATTGAATGCAAACGCAGATGCGAATGCGTACGTTAGCACGACATCTGAAAATGCGGGAGCTGGAGTCGTTTCAGCCGAAACTGCAGCAGCTTTATCAGGTGGTACCGATGCCTACTTGACATTCAATGCATCAAACTATGGTGCTGATGAGTTTGTTGATGTCAATGTTCTATCAGGTACATTTGACACTGTCGACACTGTTGCCGCAGGTAACTCTCTTCAACGAGATATCGGTTCGGATATTGTCGCTCGAATCAATGGGCAGGTTGCCCAGGGTTCAGGTCTCCGAGCAAATATTCGGTCACAGCAACTCGACGCTTCATTCTCATTCACTGCTGCTGCTAACACAGACGCTAATACTGCCAGCTTAACAATTACCGGTGGTGGTTCACTGTTCCAGATTGGACAGGATGTGTCAGCCGCTGGTCAGGTTGGTATCGGAATTGAAGCTGTCAATACCGCTCGATTAGGTGGTGTTTCCGGTAAACTGTTCGAACTGGGATCAGGTGGTGGAAAGAGTCTGCTTGATGTTGGTCCTTCGGTTCCTGGTTCTGATTTGGTAAATATCATCGAGGAAGCAGTAAACCGTGTTTCAACTCTCCGTGGTCGATTGGGTGCGATTCAGAAAAACGTGATCGAAACCAACGTTTCTTCTCTGGGTGTTGCTTTGGAAAACATTTCTGAAGCTCGAAGCCAGATCGTGGATACCGACTTCGCTGTCGAAACTGCGAATTTGACAAAAGCTCAGATTTTGAATCAGGCTGGTATTTCGGTACTCTCGATTGCCAACCAAAACCCTCAGCAGGTATTGAGTCTCTTAGGATAATCCTAAAAGTAGTCGATTACCGACTGAAAAAGATGTTCATAAACGAAAACACTATCCATCTCATGATGGGTAGTGTTTTTTATTTATACCTGCCGTTTTAACTATTCCCCCAGATCTCCTGCAGTAGAAGACCTCGTTTAGAGACGATTTTACCCTGAGTAAAGAAACCACTTATCTCTCCCACTGCCGTAGCCGATATAAACAGAATAACCGGTAAAGTCTAGCAGGCGATCCAACCTGGACAGGTTTCAACAGCTCGCATTGCAATAAATACAATCCGTACTGTGATTCAAAGAAGATTCTATGCCTTCACCTCAGGAACTATTGGCAACGGCAGTTCAACATCATCAAGCTGGAAATCTCCCTCTGGCAGAAGAACTATACCGTGAGGTACTTAGACACGATCCAAGCCAGGCAGATGCCCTCCATTTACTGGGCGTCGTCTATTTGCATTTAAATCAATACAAAAAGTCCATTGACTTTATTACGCGCGCCATTTGCCAGAATGATGGAATCGGAACTTTTTATTCCAATCGAGGTGCTGCTTTTAAAAACTTGGGCCAATTACAAGATGCGATTACAAATTACGAGCGGGCGATCGAGCTGGATTCTCAAAATCCAACATTCATCTTTAACCTGGGAATTACTCTCAACTTAGCAGGAAACCGGCAGGAATCTATCGATACCTACCGCAAAGCCCTTAAACTCAAACCCGACTATGTCGAAGCACTGATAAACCTTGGTAACCAATTACTTGAAGAAGAGGATGGCCTTGAAGAAGCAATTACGATTTTCCAGCAAGTCGTAAAACTGGCACCTCAAGTTCATACAGCTCATTTTAATCTGGCAAATGCGTTGGCAAAGTCAGCAACACCTGAGTCTGCTGAAGCCTCCTTTCAGCGCGCATTACAACTGGCTCCCAACCATCTTGATACGATGAAAAACTATGCTGTATTTTTGTGTGCACAAGAGAAATACGAAGCAGCAACCATGATTCTGAGAAAAGCTGTTATCTTACAGCCAGACTCATGGGAGCTTATGAATAACCTGGGTATCGTTTATGCTGAACTGCAACAGTATGAAACTGCCATCAAATGTTTTCAAAATGCCTTAACCCGAGCACCTGATAATTGTGATATTTTATTTCATTTAGGTAAGGTGCAAGAAAAGTCAAATAATTCTCACCAAGCTCTAATTACGTATTGGGAAGTTCTGAAATTGCAGTCGAATCATCCTGGTGCGGCCTTTAAACTAGGATCACTGGTGGCGTCGCTTGGCGATTTGGACCATGCATATGATATTTTCCAGAGTCTTTCTCAAAGCGATTCGACCAACACAGCAGCTTTGTATGGAATGGGATGCGTCCGATTACAACAGAAGAAAATCGGTTCGGCCTTAGGATATTTTGAATCATTGGTGGAGCTGGAACCAGAACATTTACAATCTCGACTTCAATTGATCGATCTCTATACGCAACAATTGCGAAGCGAGGAAGCCGAAAAGCTAATCGATGAAGGACTCGAACATCATCCAGAAAATCCCGCACTCTGGAACTTTCGAGGCCATAATCAATACCGCAAACAAAAGTACAAAAAAGCTCTCAAATGTTTTTTGCGTGCTGTAGAACTGGACAACACTTTTTATCTGGCTTACAGCAATCTGGCCGCCATTTATCAAGAGATGGGACAGTTTCAAAGTGCAAAAGAGGCTTTAGAAAAAGCGTACGAAATAAACCCTCTACCAGAATATCGCCTTTCGATTGCAAGTTTATTACCACCCGTATCTCCTTCTCAAGAAGCAATCAAAGAAGTGCGTCAAACGTTTGCAGAAAAAATCGAAGAGATACACGCTGATGAAGTGCAAATCGATGCTTCGATTAAGTTGATTCCCGGGACGTTTTATCTGGCCTATCAAGGATTTAATGACCGGCCGATTATTGAACGCATGGCAGAGTTATTTCAACTCAAAAATACTCTTTCCTGGAATCAGCAAGAACCAACCATCGAACGAGATGGACGAATTCGAATCGGCTTCATATCCAGTCTATTCTATAATCATACTATCGGGATGTTGATGAAGGGGATCATTAAAAATTTTGATCGGAAAAAATATCATGTTATTACGATCTCGACTGTAAAACTTAATGATGCCATCGCACAAGAAATTCGGCAAAGCTCAGACGAATATGTTTTTCTGGGGACCAATCTGGGACGCGCGAACCAGGTTCTACAAAGTCTGGAATTGGACATTTTATATTATGCAGATATTGGCATGGACCCGTTTATCTTTTCTCTAGCCACAACACGACACGCGCCCATCCAGACCGTGACCTGGGGACACCCGATCACAACCGGCTTAAAAACAATTGATTACTTTATCTCCAGTAAATTGATCGAACCAGAAGATGCTGAAGAACATTACACAGAAAATCTAATTCAATTAAATTCTCTACCCTCATACTACTATCGACCCCATTTGGCTGAAAAAATCATATCCAGAGCGGCATTTGGACTTTCCGATAAAGACCACGTTTATGCTTGCCCACAAACACTTTTCAAAATCCATCCCGAATTTGATCAAGTACTGGCAGAAATTCTTCGTAAAGATCCGAAAGCACGAATCGTTATGATTCGTGACAAAAATTCGACGTGGAAAAATTTGCTGGTTGAACGATTTAATAAATCATTCTCTGATGTCGTTGATCGCATTCACTGGGTGCGCGGGATGTCGATAGAAAAATTCCTGAATTTGATTTACATCTCCGATGTCATGCTTGATCCGATACACTTCGGAGGCGGAAATACAGCCTATCAATCCATGGCAATTGGAACACCTGTTGTTACATTGCCAGCAAAGTACATGCGCGGCCGCGGGATGCTGGCTGTTTATAAAAAGATGGGCATTACAGACTGCGTTGTTTCGTCGATCGACGAATACATAGAGCTAGCCTGTAGAATCGGTATGGATGAACATTTCCGTGATCAGCTCCGTCTCAAAATTCTCTCTAAGAGCCATCTGATTTTTGAAGATATGAATACAGTGCGAGAACTGGAAACATTTTTAGAAACAGCTTTTCAACAAGTGAACTTACCAGATCATTTTCCTGAATCTATTACCTGCCTGACAAACTCAATTTCAAACGAGGACCAAAGCATGGATGCTTCTCTTATTCAAAAGAAAAGTGAAGAACACACGAAAATTCTTAATTCTGCCATGCGGAATTATACTTGTCCTGCTTGCAGTTATCATATTGCCGTACAGTTTTATGATGGCGGTTTACTGCCATTAACAACTCTGGCCTGGCCTCAGAGTTGTAAAGAAGCGCAGGAGATGGAACGACTGCCACACGATTTCATGCGCTGTGTGGATTGTGGCCACATTTCAAATGCCGCCTTTGATTACGCAAAAGTTCCTTATTCTGATAAACCGAATCTGATGTTTAACAAAGGGGCGATCTGGTCTGAACATCTTCAAAAAGTATGTGATCTCATTGCAGAAAAGCTTCCCGAAAATCCGGTCGTTGTAGAAATCGGTTGTGGGGAAGGTCATTTACTGCGTTCACTGGCGAAGAAAATTCCGACCGGAAAATTTATTGGCTTTGATCCGAATGCGGAAATCGAAACTGAAGGCGATTTAATTGATGCCCGGGCCATGTTATTCGATCCTGGACAGCATTTAGCGGAACTTCGTCCTGACTTAATCATCAGCCGACATGTGTTTGAACATTTAATGAATCCACTTGGCTTTGCACAGGAAGTCGCCTTTGCAGCCAACGTGGCTGAATGTGCAACCAAACTGTTTATCGAAGTTCCCTGCATTGATGGCGTACTTGCTGCGGGACGCACGGTCGACTTTTTCTATGAACATAATTCACACTTTACAACTCGTTCGCTGGAGAGACTCTTAACGCGTTGTGCTTCCAACGTTGATCTGATCGAAACCAGCTACAACGGCGAAGTCATTTACGGAATGGCCAGCTTTGAGCCTCAGACTCATCAAGTAGAATTGGCACGTCAGGCAGTCGCTTTTCAGGAAAAAGCTTTGCAGGCGGCAGTCCAACTGAAAGATCAGTTTGATGACCTCTCGAACTCCGGAAAACGAATTGCCATCTGGGGTGGCACGGGGAAAGCGGCTGCGTTTATTAATCAAAACCAGCTTGATAAAAAACAATTTCCGATAGTCATTGATTCGGATATGAATAAAGCTGGCACATTTGTTCCGGGTACGGGTCAGGAAATTTTATTCCGGGACCAGTTAATTGAAGAACCCGTTGAAGTGATTCTGATTGCCACGCAATGGCGGGCTGCCGATATTGTCGTCGAAATTCAACGCAATCAAATTCGGTTTGACACGATTTTGATCGAATATCAGGGCCGACTGATTGATTACTTCCAGGACACTCACCCTTATCGAGAGGAAGACGCTCAGCCCGAAGCGAAGGTTCCTCGACCACAGTTTCTCTCTCAAAAAAACAGACAGCGTGATTCGATCGACAATCACTTGAAGTAAAAAAACCGGGATTCCATTGCCGCTTTGTAACAGAGCAATGTCCGAAAACAAATTCAGACAGGATAAATTATGATCATCTTCAATTTCGGAATTCCGAACTCAGGAACAGACTGGTCACAGGAAGTATTCAAAAAAATCTGGGAAAGCCAAAACTACACATTCCAGATTGAAGAAGCGTCAAACATCCAGGAATTGTCTCAAATCATCAGCACACTGAAGATGAATGAGCGGATGATTCTCCAGTTTCATTTTTTGACAGAAGAGGCCATTGCGGCGGCTCAGGATGATCGTGTGCGTCCCTTCTATCATTACCGCGACCCGCGTGATGTTGTCTGCGTCGAGATGGAAAATAGGCACATCCCTTTTGCTACAGCTGTCGAGCAGACCGTTACCGCTTACCAGGAAATTCATCACGCACTTTGCCTGCCCGGAATTATGGTCATCCCCTATGAACATATTGCCGAGAATGCAGAAGGACTCATTTATCAGATGGCTACCAAATTAGGGGTCCTCCTAAAATTAGATGTCGTTTCAGAAATCGCCGGTGAATTACGTGAGCAGGTAGCCCAACAACAGCCTGTGACTACGCCAGCAACTCAAGAATCTCACTTGAACCAATCGGTACGAATTGATGAAGAACACGTTTCGGAATCTTCCATAATACAACCCCTCTGTATAGGAAAGTGGCGCGAACAACTTTCAAAATCTGAAAAGTCAATGGTCACTCGATTTTTTAAACCATTAGTCGATCAATTTGGCTACGAAGAATAACAAAGAAACTCAATTCGTTGTACCAGGGATGGTAAATCATGCTGCCTTTAAATCAATTATGCACACTGAATTGTAAATCGGAAGACATCGAACTCTCAAAACAGCATCTACATCAGTATGAGGAAGAAGGGGTTCTGCTGGTAAAAAACCTGTTCGATCCTCAGGACTATCTGCCGATGCGCAATGATCTTGCAGGCCGTCTTAGTCTGCTGGAACAGCATTATGGCGCTGACATTTCCGAAAACGGAAATGAAATCACGCAAATCAGCGACCGCTTAATCAGACTGGAGGAGCTGGCTCCCGGGTCCCAAAGCATTCTCTACGATTCCATGAATTCCGCCCCTTCTCTGCATACGATGGGTGCTCACCCGAAATTAATCACGATTCTTGAGACATTGCTCTCGCCTGATATTTCGATTCACGACCGGTATATTATTTTGATGAGCATGCCACAGGGAGAATGGCATCTTGCTTCGTGGCATCAGGACTGGTACTACAATGAAGGACCGTATTCGACCATTACGATGTATGCCCCTTTGCAGAAAACGGATCATAAAAATGGCAGTTTGACCTTTGCACTGGGAGAGCACCAGAAACCACCTGTGACACATGACGAGCATGATCACGGAATTACCACCAAATGGCATTCACTGCCTCCCGAAGTTGTTCACAGCTACGACCGCGTTGTACCTACATCACTGGAAGTAGGGGATGTCCTGTTATTTCACAGTTTGACGCCACACACGCCCAGTAAAAATCAATCTAACTACGTACGGTTTGTTCTGAATTTGCGTTATCGGGATCTAAGGGATCCACAGTTTCTGGAAGAGGGTTGGCGCATCAAAGACATCACACGCGCCAGACAGGCAATGCAACGATCGGCTTCCTGATTATTTACACAACACTTCATAAAAAGCTAAATAGACATGGCAGAAAAAAAAGGGCTCCTACGCGGTAATGTTGGCGAGTCACAGAATCAATCTGAAAATGACTTGAACGCACTGAATGCCGTTGAGCAATACTGGGAATCGAGTGTTGGCTCGAATTTGAACAAGCTTGATGCGTTTACAAAATACGTTTCCAGGCAGGCGATCACAAAATTAATTGCACGTTATGAAATCTTTCAACAGCAACTGGAAGTCAATGGTTCCATCGTGGAACTGGGCGTGCATCGAGGTGCAAGCCTGATGGCCTGGGCACAATTCAGCGCCATTCTGGAACCGGTGAATTATCTACGAAAAATCATTGGCTTCGACACATTCGAAGGTTTCCCTTCACTCAATGAAAAAGATACGACGGGAACCAGCGAACATCTCGAAGTCGGCGGGTTTAAGTCAGAAGAGAATGCGATGGAAGATCTGGAACAAGCGATTCAGCTTTACAACTCCACCCGTTATCTGAATCACATCCCCAAAGTGGAACTGGTCAAGGGGGATATCAGTGTCACACTGCCCGACTATCTCGAAAAAAATCAACATCTGGTCGTCTCACTGTTACATCTGGATGCAGACCTGTATGAACCGACCAAAGTGGCGCTGGAACTGCTCATCCCACGGATGCCCAAAGGAGCCATTATTGCCTTCGACGAACTAAACATGAGTCTATTCCCGGGTGAAACGCTGGCAGCGATGGAAACACTGGGGATTCCCAATTTACGGCTCAAGCGGTTTCCTTTTGCCACTTCACTTTCCTATGCAATTATCGAATAGCTTCGTGGCCCGAAAATTCGTAATAATTGCCAAATTGTACTGAAAACACGCTTCTTGAAGCTGATCTCTTAACACTCTCTTCAAGCAGCAACCTTTGACTAACCGATACAAGTTTAGATGCAGTCGTTCGTCGTGCGCGGATTGTTGCTGAATGACTGGAAAGCGACTTGTGTGCTGGTGGTATTATTTTCGGTCGAAATAATCAGAACATGCTCATACTCAGAATTCTGGGTGAAGGCCAATGAGCGTGAAGGGAGCAGTTGCTCAGTCACTCTAAGAGAGGCTTGGTAAAGTAATATGTCAGGCATCAGTTCCGGTGTCGGCCTGGCAACCGGATTAAATATTACGGAAATTGTTGACGCGATTATCGGTGTCCAGCGAAACGCCCTGGTTCGTCTGGCAGATCGTGCGTCCGCATTTCAAGCCACTGAAGGGGGAATCAAAACCCTCGAAGCCAACCTGTTGACGCTGAATTCCTCCGTTCAAAAGCTGAATCTGGAAAGTACTTTCGAAACGCTACAGGCAACCAGTTCCGACACCAGTCAATTCAGCGTCGCCGCCAACAGTACGGCTACAGCCGCTTCCTACCAGTTACAAGGCTTGCGTAAATCTTCGAACCACCAGGTGATTTCCAATGGCTTTGCTGATTCTGATACAACTCAAATAGGAACCGCAACCACCATTACTCTTTCAAACGGTGGGAATCTGGATGAACCCAAACTTCTGGAAGAACTGAATGATGGTCTGGGTGTTCAACGGGGAAGCATTCGCATCACTGACCGTGATGGTCAAACAGAAGTTATTGATCTGACCAAAACACTCACCATTGAAGATGTTGTCAATGAAATTAATAAATCAGCCACTTCCATCGTTGCCAGCATAGAAGATGATCATCTGGTTTTTACCGATACAGGATCCGGAGTAGGAACACTTAAAGTCGGCGAAGTAAGTGGTGGTCAAACAGCCGCGGATCTGGGAATTTTGAAGTCCGTGGTTGCTTCTACTTTTAATGGTGATTCCGTCTATCGGATTACCAGTAATTTCAACCTGTCACAAATCAATGACGGAAATGGTATTACCACAGTTACCGGATCAGATGATTTTCAGATCACAACCGCAGATGCCTCTACCATCGACGTCAACCTGGACACTGCTCAGACAGTCGGAGATGTCGTCGATCTGATCAACAACAATGGGGCAAACGGAGGTAAGGTCACTGCTGCGATCGACGTGAATGGAAAGTTGAGCCTGACTGACAATACCGCGGGAGGAACGACGTTTGAAGTGACTGCATTAAACAGTTCGTTAGCAGCGCGTGAACTGGGAATTCAAACAACAGGTCCGGGCGGTACAATCACCGGCACACTTTCTGGCGGTTTGAATTCGGTACTTCTCAGAAGTTTAAATGGAGGTGTTTCATCAACGGGTACCGTTCTCAACGCAGGCCAGGTTAATTTTATCGATGGCGTCGGAGGCAACACGACGATTGATTTTTCCTCTGCCGAAACTCTGGATGAAGTGATTGATCTGATCAATGCCAACGGCTCAATCCAAATTGAAGCCAGCCTCGATGCTACCAAAACGGGTATCCAGATCAAAGACACGTCTGCTCCATCGGGAACATCGATTGAGATCCAGGATGTCTCCGGAAATCTGGCTGGTTTTCTGAAAATCGAGGCGGTTCTCGCTGACTCAAAACATACTGTAAGTTCCGGATCCTTAGACCTGCGTTACATCAACGAAGACACTTCGTTATCAACCTATGCCAAGAATGGTACTGCGGTCGCAGCCGGTAGTATTCGCGTGACCGACCGCGATGGAGTCAGTTTCAATGTCGATTTGTCTGACACAAGTACGACTAAAACGGTCGGCGATGTGCTTACAAAAATTAATGATGCAGCCACAACAGCCGGCGCGAAAATCAATGCTCGCCTGAATGACACCGGTGATGGCTTTATTGTGGAAAGCACGGGAGGAAGCAGTTTTGATGTCAAAGTCGAAGAACTCTCCAGCGGAACTGTGGCTGCGGACCTGGGAATTTTAGGTTCCGGGACAACAGGCGTTGATAGCCGTCAGACAACTGTGATTACAGTCGAGGCGACAGACACACTTGATGACATAGCAGAAAAAGTAAACGCAACCGGTATCGCTTCCGCGACAATTATCGATGATGGCACCGCGTTTAATTCTGCCCGGCTGTCCTTCACTTCTTCTCGAAGTGGTGCCGCCGGAGAGCTGATACTGGAGAGTTCATTTGATTTTGGTTTCACAACCTCCGTTGATGCCGATGATGCTCTCATTCGAATAGGCAGCAATCCGCAAACATCCTTTTTACTGACATCGTCTACCAATAGTTTTGATGATGCCATAACGGGACTGGAGATCGACTTACTTTCCACTAGTACTTCAGCGGCGACAATCAACGTTGCCCGTGATACTGCGGGAATTAAAACAACTATTAACAGTTTTATTTCTGCTTATAACAATTTCATCGACGCAAAAGACGCACTGACCGACTTCAATCCAGATACCAATGAACGAGGTGTGCTAAATGGAAGTAGCGTAGTATTAACTACGGTTTCTCGCCTGGAAGGATTAATTACCAAAAAACTTTCCGTCAGTAACAATTCAATTAAAAGCATGTCTGACTTAGGTGTGCAGTTTGGTGGTGATGGCAAATTAACACTAAACAGTTCCATTCTCGATCAAGTACTGATTGATGATCCCAGTGCTATTACGGAATTCTTTCAGCAGGATGACAAAGGTTTTGCCATCGTCATGGAAGAAGTGATCACAACCATGACCGATCCGTTTACCGGCACCTTCAAAGCACAAATCGATTCATTACAGGCATCGGCACTTGCGTTAAATACGCGCGTCGATGATTTGAACACGATTCTGGAAGACAGACGCGAGCGGCTCATTCGTCAATTTACCTTGCAGGAAACCATTGTAAACCAGTTGAACTCTCAACAGACGGCATTGGAAGGGCTTCAACTTCTGACGTTCAATAATTCCAGGAAAAATAATTAACCAGAATCATTTTTTACATAATCAAACTAACAGGGGGCCATTCAGGAGATGAACGGAAAAGACTATCTTGAAAATCAGGTTTTGACAGCGCAACCACATCAACTGCATTTGATGGTCGTCGATGGCGCACTGCGATTTGCCAGAAAAGCAGCTCAGGCCATTGAGAATAACCAGTTCGAAGTAGGACACTTCGCGTTAGATAAAAGCCGTGACCTGGTCGCTGAATTGATTGGAGGACTCGATCCTGCCCATCAACCTGAAATGATTGAACAGCTGAAAGCGTTATTCATTTTTGTCTATGAAAATTTGAACCATGCTGATGTCAAGCAGGAAGCAAGCTACATTCACGATGCCATAAAAGTACTTGAAATTCATCGGGAAGCCTGGTGCGAACTCATTCAAACACTGCAACCCGATACGATTGATGAAAATAAAACCGTTCACTCACATGACCCACTGAAACGCCCGCATCACATCGAGCATTCAGAAAAATCACATCAAAGCCGATCCTGGCTGACTTGAGTTAAGGCTGAGTCTCAGACGCAGTCGAAATTATCACTGCGCGCATAAAAAAGCACCCTCACCATATACCATGATGAGGGTGCCTGAGGTGGAGACCTCTACTTCGATGCAAGCTTGTTTCCTGTTCGGAAACGATATCTTATATTCAAACCCGCTGACGAAACATTTCACTCCGCCAGCGGATT
>JAHZKX010000047.1 GCA_022600195.1 Planctomycetota bacterium | reverse complement strand
TCTGATTCGTTGCCGCCATCTGATTCGTTGCCGCCATCTGAATCGAGACGCTCCTCTTCTGCTTCAATCTCCAGATTAAATTCTGTCAGCATCTCGGTTCGCTGGTTCTCTTCGATTGGCGCATTGTCTTCCTTTTTGGGGTCACCAGAGAGTTCGACTTCAAACTTCACTGACGCCAGTGACAATTCATCTCCCGGCAATAATGCACCGCGTGTAATTTTCTGGCCGTTCACGCGTGTCCCATTCGTACTACAGAGATCGCGAACAAAAAGCAGTCCATCCGTTTTGATGATCACACAATGAATCTTGGAAATGCTGTTTTTATCGATCTGAATATCACATAAGTCAGACTTGCGACCCACCAGAATCACATCCTTTTTCAAGAGAATGGGTTCCCCTCCATTAACAGGAATCAATCGTGCGATCATAAGTGCAGCCTGCAATTAAGACAGATAAACAGGAACGTGAGTCTTCAAACGAAATTTATTATGATTTTGAGAGATGTGAGAAATCAATTGGGAACTGAGCCTTTTCCGTATGTTATCACAGCCTGAGGTGATTTCCATGCAAATTCATTCAGATCACTACAAAGTGACGCCAGGAGAGCGATTTCATTTACTTTTATGCCGGATTTCTCTGAATTTGTATGCGGTTCAGCACGATTAGGGCCAGTCTCTTGACGGTGAGACTAAGCAATGGTAGTGTCCCTAGTTAAACAGGCTGCAAACCAATGGCTTAACGTACAGGGTTTCATCCATAATCAACCAGATTGATCAGCCTGGATCAAATTCTGTAATAAACGAAGTCAAATTGGATCAACGGGATATCAACCGCCAGATACGAATCTGTCTTTTAACCAAAGACAAACAGCAATTGGTGAATTTCTTCTCCAACTGCAGCGAGTTCCGGAATTGAGCATGAGATGGGCTTGTATCTCAGCCCCTCATCTAACAAAAGGAAGCAATCCGCTTCTTAACAACAAATATGTACTGATTCGCTTCCGGTTTCTTTGCGTGAAGAAACCGAAGCCCCAGTCGATTAACATTATGAGGAAATAAGTATGTCAGGTAACAAGTATGTATACTTCTTCGGTGCTGGAAAATCAGATGGCGACGCCACGATGCGCAATACACTGGGAGGTAAAGGAGCAAACCTGGCAGAAATGATCAACATCGGACTGCCTGTTCCCGCTGGTTTTACTCTGAACACTGAAGTTTGTAACTACTACAGTGACAACAACAGTCAATATCCTGAGGGAGTCGAAGCGCAGGTCGAAGAAGCACTCGCCAAAGTTGAAGAGGCCATGGGCGCGAAATTTGGTTGCGACACCAACCCTCTCCTGGTTTCCTGCCGCTCCGGTGCCCGTGAATCTATGCCCGGGATGATGGATACCGTTTTGAACATCGGCCTGAATGATGTCACAGTGGAAGCACTGGCAAAACAATCAGGCAACGAAGCCTTTGCCTGGGACAGTTATCGTCGCTTCGTCCAAATGTATGGCGATGTCGTACTGGGTATGAAAGGATCAGACAACGATCCCTTTGAACATGCTCTCGAAGCAAAACGGGAAGCAGCCGGTGCAAAATTCGATTCTGATTTGAGTGCAACACAGCTGAAAGAATTAGTAGCTGAGTTCAAAGCCCTTATCAAAGCAGAAACCGGTAAAGAATTCCCCACGGATCCCAAAGAACAAATCTGGGGTGCCATCGGTGCCGTCTTCAGTAGTTGGACAAATGACCGAGCCTACGTTTATCGTCGCGACTACGGAATTCCTCATAGTTGGGGAACAGCCTGTAATGTACAGGCAATGGTCTACGGCAACCTCGGTGACGACTGTGCAACAGGCGTTGGTCTGACTCGAAACTGCTCCACCGGGGAACCTGGCTTCTGCGGCGACTATCTGATCAACGCTCAGGGAGAAGATGTTGTCGCCGGAATTCGAACACCCAAACAGATTGAAGAGACATTGGGCACCGATCTGCCTGAAGGTCACAAGCAGCTCGTCGAAATCGGCCAGACTCTGGAACAACATTACAAAGACGTTCAGGATATCGAATTCACAATCCAACGTGGTAAAGTCTGGATGCTGCAAACTCGAAATGCAAAACGTACCGGTTTTGCAGCCGTCCGAATTGCCGTTGATATGGTCAACGAAGGCTTGGTCACAAAAGCAGAAGCGATTACAAAACGCCGTATTCCTGCAGACGATTTGAATCAGCTGTTACAGCCAATTTTTGATCCAGCAGAAAAACAAAAAGCGGCCAAAGAAGGCAATCTGCTGACAACAGGCATCAATGCTGGCCCGGGTGCAGCTTGTGGACATATCTGTTTCAGTGCTGAAGAAGCAGAAGCGATTTACAACCGTGATAATAATGCAGAACTGGTTCTGGTTCGTCGTGAAACCAGCCCGGAAGACTTACGCGGAATGCGTGCCTCTAAGGGAATTTTGACTGCCCTGGGTGGCGCCAGTTCTCATGCAGCTCTTGTGAGCCGCCAGATGGGAAAAGCCTGTATTGTCGGTGCTTCTGAACTACAAATCGATTCTACAGCAGGAACTATTACTGCTGGTGATAAAGTTCTGAAAAATGGCGACTGGATCAGTATTGATGGTTTCACTGGAGAAGTCTTCGCTGGTAAAGTGGAAACAAAACCAAGTGAAATTGTCGAAGTCCTGATTTCAAAAACAATGAAGCCGGAAGATTCGGAAATCTATTCCCGGTATCAACAGTTGATGAGCTGGGTTGATGATATCCGTAAGTTGAAAGTTCGCACAAACGCGGACCAGCCAGATCAAGCAGGGGAAGCCATTTCCTTTGGTGCAGAAGGCATCGGACTCTGTCGAACCGAGCACATGTTCTTCCATCATCTGGCAGAAATTCGCGAAATGATCGCTGCCGGCGATGTCGAATCGCGAACGAATGCCGTCAACAAACTCCTGCCTTTCCAACGCGAAGACTTTGCCGGAATTTTCAAAGCGATGAACGGGCTGCCGGTTACGATTCGGCTACTCGACCCACCATTGCATGAATTCCTCTCTGATCGCCATCTGGAAGAAAATCCCACGCTGGCTGAGGAACTGGCTAATGAACTGGGAGAGACGGTCGAATTTATTCGTCGTCGAGTGGAAGAACTCCATGAACTGAACCCGATGCTGGGCCATCGCGGTTGCCGTCTGGGGATCGTTTATCCGGAAATCACGGCCATGCAGGCACGAGCCATCATGGAAGCAGCCTGTGACGTCCAAAGCTCCGGCATTGACGTCTATCCTGAGATTATGGTTCCCCTGGCTGGATTCAAAACGGAATTTGATGACCAGGCAACCATCATTCGCAACGAAGCAGAAAAAGTACTCGCCGAAAAAGGAGTCAAAGTCAACTACCTCGTCGGAACCATGGTGGAACTTCCCCGTGCCGCGATTTGTGCTGACCAGATTGCCGAGACGGCTGAATTCTTCAGCTTTGGTACGAACGACTTAACCCAAACGACACTTGGCATGAGTCGTGATGACTACGGCACGTTTATCGGACATTATCGCGAAAACGATATTATCCCTTCCGATCCTTTCCAGACGATTGACCAGGATGGCGTGGGACGTCTCATGCATACAGGTGTCGAACGTGGCCGGGCAACCCGCTCTGATCTGAAAATCGGTATTTGTGGAGAACACGGTGGTGATCCTGCCAGTGTCATTTTCTGCCATGAACTGGGACTGGACTACGTAAGCTGCTCGCCATTCCGCGTGCCAATTGCACGACTGGCTGCTGCTCAAGCTGTATTAGACGAGAACGCGTAAAGCTTTTTACAACAAACACTTACAAAACAGGGAGAGGGTCCTTTGAATCTCTCCCTGTTTCTTTTGCTTTCCATTGCTCACTTTTTCGGTTAAACTAAATACGTGAATAATCAGCGAGTTTTCGGAATTTAACCAAAAATCCTCTTCCCCCGAAGACGATACAAGGATAAGATTCTACGCTCACACCTTACGCTCAGATTGTCTACTTGCGAAATGATCTCGATGTCAGTGATCCCCAGTTGATTAAACCTGCTGGATCAACCATCACAATAGTAGTGTGATGCGATTTTGCAGGGCCTTCCCCTGTAAAAAGCTTGAGTAATTCTTCTCACAAAAGTTTCCGATTAGAATTGAGTTCTTATCAAGGTCGGTATGTTGCCGTCCGCTTTATATCTAACACATGTTACCTTTAGTAAACGTTCATCAAAGCCATGAAAAATCTGGACAAGTATCGAAACATTGGAATTTCGGCTCACATCGATTCTGGTAAAACCACACTTACCGAACGAGTACTCTATTACTCAGGACGAATTCACAAAGTACGTGAAGTTCGTGGCGGCGATGGTGGCGCTACAATGGATAGTATGGACCTTGAGCGCGAGCGAGGAATCACAATTGCCTCTGCTGCGACCCAGGTCGAGTGGAAAGATACAACGATCAACATTATTGATACACCGGGCCACGTTGACTTCACTGTAGAAGTGGAACGTAGCTTACGTGTGCTCGATGGTGCGGTACTTGTGCTCTGCTCTGTCGGTGGCGTACAAAGCCAGTCCTTAACTGTTGACCGGCAAATGAAACGTTATGGCGTTCCCCGGATTGCGTTCATCAATAAAATGGACCGCACCGGTGCAGACTCTGCCAGTGTGATCAAGCAAATCGGTGATAAACTGCATGTTGTTGCCCTGCCGCTTCAGATTCCAATGGGTGAAGGCGCCCAGTTCGAAGGTGTGGTTGATCTGGTCACAATGCAGGCAGTCACTTACACGGGCGAACAAGGTGAAGACGAAGTTTTTGGCGAAATTCCCGAAGAGTTCAAAGAGACTGCGGAAGAAGCCCGAGCTACCATGCTGGAAACGCTCTCCATGTTCAGCGACGATTTGATGGTAGCCCTGCTTGAAGAAGCAGAAGTTCCAGTTGAAGATATCTACAAAGTCATCCGTGATGCAACGCTTTCCCATGAAATCACGCCAGTCATGATGGGTACCGCGTTCAAAAACAAAGGCGTACAAACTCTGCTCGACGCAGTCGTACGATTCCTGCCCAGCCCGCTTGACCGTGAGATCTCTGCAATTGATCTGGACGCACAACTGAAAGCAATCAAAGAAGGTCAGGAAGATACGAACAGTGAATTATTCCGAACCAAACTGTCACACTCATCCGATAAACCTCTGGTATCAATGGCATTCAAAATTGTCGATGAAACATTTGGCCAATTGACTTATATGCGTATCTATCAGGGCAAAATCGAAAAAGGCAAGAGTTATATCAACACCCGAACCGGGAAGTCCACTCGCTTTGGTCGATTGGTGCGTATGCACGCCGATAGCCGTGAAGACGTTGATTGCGGTGAAGCTGGTGACATTATTGCCGCCGTCGGTATGGAGTGTGCCTCAGGGGATACCTTCTGTACTGATGACGTCAACTTTGCCCTGGAAAGTATCTTCGTCCCAGAACCTGTGATTCGTCTTTCGATCGAACCACTCGACCGTGATGGTGCGGACCGACTGGCAAAGGCAATTCAACGCTTCAATCGTGAAGATCCTACTTTCCATGTGATGACCGATGAAGAAACCAATCAGACGATTATCGCCGGAATGGGTCAGTTACACCTTGACGTCTATATCGAACGCATCAAACGTGAATACAAAGTAGAATGTATCATTGGTGAGCCAAAAGTTGCCTATCGTGAGACACCTACCATTCCCGTTGAATACAATCACAAACACAAGAAGCAGACTGGTGGTTCCGGTCAGTACGCCCACGTGGTTGGTAAAATTGAACCGACGCCTGTCGAAAACGATAGTGAAACTTATGAATTCGTCAACGATATCAGCCAGGGACGTATTCCACGAGAATACATTCCTGCCGTTGATAAAGGTTTTCAACGAGCGTTGGTCAAAGGCCCCCTTTGCGAGTGTGAAGTCGTGGGAGTCAAAGCCACACTTTCTGATGGTAGCTACCATGATGTTGACTCTTCGGAAATGGCATTTAATGTCGCTGGATTCAACTGCATGCGAGATGCACTGAAGAAATCGAACATGGCACTTTTAGAGCCCATTATGAAACTGGAAGTAGAAGTTCCTGAAGAATATCAGGGCTCTGTTTCTGGCCATGTGGCTCAGAAGCGTGGTGTGATCAACACTTCTGAAACCAAATTGGGAACCAGTGTTTTCATCGCGGAAGTACCTCTGGCAAATATGTTTGACTATGCCAACGAACTACGTTCCATGACACAGGGTAAAGGGGGATTCAGCATGGAATTCTCCCGCTATGCCCAGGTGCCACGAAACATTCAGGAAGAAGTGGTAGCACGTCGCCTGAAAGAAAAAGAAGAACGACTGGCAACTGCCTAGTTTTCGCACAGACCCAAAGGCCCCGTTTTACGAAACAGGGCTTTTTTGTTGCGCTAATTTTGCTTCGGCCTGTAAAACAGGTTCCATCAACTGACGAATCTCTGTTTCCTGCTCAGAAGTCAGAGTCCGCTGAGGAGGCCGCGGTGGACCGAAGTCAGCGCCCTTCAAAGTAATTGCATACTTCAGCATACTGATATTAAAACTGTCTCCTGCTCTGGCCCGGTAATCTTCAATGGGCAGAATCAGTTGTTGAATTCGCATGCCTTCAGCGTAATCACCAGCAGCAAAAGCCACATGCATTGCTAAAGATAAATGTGGACAAATATTCCCGGCTCCACTGGTAAATCCACCAGAACCAGCCAGCATATAATAAGGTGCAAAACGTTCTGCGGAACCGCAAATCCATTCCAGGCCATGTTCATCAGCGGTGACCGTCGTCCGGAACTGATGCATCTGGTTCACCGAATATTTGACTCCAATCGATCGCTTATCAGCGCCTAATTTCAAAAGAAGTGCATCACTGGGAATATCAGATTTTTTGTAATACAAGGTCGGGCAGTCTGCCGCATCCATCACACTGAGATAATATTCTTCAGCGCCACGATCACTCATATAAGGATGGGCGAAAGGCATAAACATAATCCCCGTGGCACCGGCTTTCATGGAATCAATGGCCGTCTGACAGGCGATGCCGACCTGATACCCTATCGGAGCAAAAATGAGTGCATCCGGACCCGTGGATTCACGGGTAATTTTTACCAGTTCCACGATTTCCTCTGGAAGCAGACTATGAAATTCACTAGTACCCGCACCGGGTAGAAAAACGCGCATCCCTGCTTCGTATAACTTAGCCGTGTGAGATGCTTGTACATCGACATTTATTTGATCGTTCTGATCAAAAGCCGTCAAAGGCACAATATGTACGGTTTGCAGTTGCTGCTTCTCGATTGGGGAGCTCATAAAACAATTCCTGTTACCTGGTCAGTTCATGATGCCAGGGACTTCATTTCCCTGAGTCCATCCTGCAAAATTAAAAACGCCAAATAGAACCTCAGCAGGATAATTAAGATCCTTTACATACTGTTGTACGCGGAAACCTGCTGGCCATCAATCTAACAGAGCCCAATGAGCAAAAATAATCGACAACTTGAAGACTTTATCTACCGGGCGTGCCTGATAGAAGCAACCGCCAGAAAACCGGGAAACGTACACCCTGAGGCCTCTTTTCCCGATCTAACTTATACCGATTTTGCGAAATCTGCTGCGGTAATTGCACCAATTCTAGCGGAGATCGATCCGCATAAAATTGGCTTCTTCATTAAGAAATGCATCAAAGAAACCCAACAAGTCAGTTCCAGCAACTCCAATCTCGGTATGGTACTGTTACTGGCTCCCTTGGCGGCCGTCCCTCGCGAAACAACAATCGCAGAGGGGATTCACGAAGTTTTGCAGCAGTTAACGAATCAGGACGCGATAGAAGTTTATGAAGCAATTCGAATGGCTAAACCGGGTGGCCTGGGAAAAACGGAAGCAGAAGATATTTCCACGGAACCCACGAGTACACTCCGTGAGGTAATGTGCCTGGCGGCCGATCATGATTCAATCGCCAGCGAATACGCGAATAATTTTAACATCATACTAGGCACAGCAGTACCAGCCCTGCAAACGTTCTGGAATCAATGTGCGGACTGGGAGGAAGCCGTCATTCGGTTGCAACTTCGATTAATGTCTGATTTCCCGGATACTTTAATCGCACGAAAATGTGGCATCGAAGAGGCGCAGCAGTCTGCCGTCTATGCAAGTGAAGTTTTACAAGCCGAGCAATTTGGCGCAAGTCTCGCCCCGTTCGATTCCTGGTTGCGATTCAATGGAAATCAGCGGAACCCGGGTACAACAGCAGACTTGATCGTCGCGACCCTGTTCGTCGCTCTGCGGGATGGTTTTATTCCGACGCTGGAGATCAGTACAATACTGAAACAGGTTCCCGCACATTTGGTTCCAGACTTGAGAATGACAACAGACTATGAATAAGCCCGCCCTCTACAAAGTACGCGTGACCAAAGACCACCTGGTATTTAGTGCCGCACATTTCATTACGTTCAATGGAAACATTTGCGAGCGTCTGCACGGCCATAACTGGAGAGTCGCTGCCGAACTGACCGGGCCCCTGGATGAAAACGGCTATGTATTTGATTTCATTGCGTTAAGAGATCAATTACAGAAAACTGTCGATACACTGGACCACCGCGTCCTGCTTCCCACACAACATCAGAAAATAAAAGTTTCGGAAGAGCATGATGAAATCCAAGCGACTTTTGAAAAGCGACGCTGGGTTTTTCCCAAAGAAGATTGCATATTACTACCTCTCGAAAATACCACCGCAGAATTAATCGCACGTTGGATTGGCCAACAACTGCTGACTGTGATAGGATCAGATGCTTCAAACCAGATTGAATCAGTACAGATTGAAGTCGAAGAAAATTTCGGACAATGGGCCATCTGCCAGCTTCCAGTTCCCCAGTCCTGAGCCCGTGAAACTCATAAATCACAATACAAATAGCTGAACCAGTCAAGGAATTTACAAATGTCTGCCAATTCTGCATGGATCATTGATATCACTGAAGAAAACTTCGAAACAGAAGTGATTCAACAATCTGCACAAACACCGATTGTGATTGATTTCTGGGCGCCCTGGTGTGGCCCTTGCCAGCAATTGGCTCCGATGCTGGAGAAACTGGTCGAGGAATTCCAGGGGAAATTTCGACTTGCCAAGATCAACATTGATGAACAACAGGGCTTAGCGGCTGCCTTCCGCGTCGAATCCATTCCAACTGTTGTCGCCTTTCAGCACGGACAACCCGTTGATACTTTTCAAGGAATTCTCCCCGAAGAAACATTGAGGGAATGGATCACACGCTTGATCCCTTCCCCGCTGGAAATTCTACTGCAGGAAGCACAGCTGGCAGAAGAAACAGATCCCGCTCTGGCAGAAACCAAGTATCGTGAGGCTTCCGATCTCGATCCCGGAAACGACGCGATTCAATTACGTATGGCAGCGGTTTTGATTAAGCAGTCGCGATTTGAAGAATGCGCAAAAATCATCAGCAAGCTGGAAGAACGGGGATTTCTGGAACCGGAAGCGGAACAGATCAAATCTCAACTTGAACTACAGGCGGCCTCCGATGAAGCGGGTGGAGTTGAACCAGCCAGAGCTGCCTTAGCCGCAGATCCGGAAAATGCGGACTTAAAAATTGCATTGGCAGATGCCTTAGCCGTTTCAAACAAACATGAAGAAGCACTTGAAATTTGTCTGGCACTGATCGAGCAGGATAAATCGGGAGCGGGTGTGGAAGCCAAAGCAACCATGTTGAAAATATTTGACCTGCTTGGCCCTCAGTCGACACTGACAAGTGATTACCGCAGAAAACTGGCAACGCTATTGTATTAGATTACCACGACTCATTGCCCGGCGGATCGAGTTCCTGCGGGAGAGCCTGCGATGGGAACACCAAACGGTAAAGGACGTCCAGCAACCTGATAACCCAGAGAATGCGCGTGCTTCTGTAAGGAACGATAGAGTTCAAAACTATCAGGATAAACCCAAAATGTGAGTGTGGAACCTCTCCCGATATCAGTCAATGTCTGGAAAAATTGCGAATGAACCTGGAGTGCTTCGGCCTGAGTCTCGCTGGGTACTTCGTCATCAGATTCGATTTCCCACTTGGTAACACCCACTCGAAAACCACCGTTCCCGCCATTTCTTAACTGATCGATCGCTGAGAGCACCTGCCGCTCAACTACATAATTCATTGTATATCCACGAATCGGGCCCACGCTGCCATGATGCTCACGATACTTGGCCAGCCATTTCCCTCGTTTGATGACCTGATCTTTCAAATCCGCAAGTAATTCGTTGATTGGCACGTATGACACTTTATTCTCAGAGAGTAAAAAATGCCACTCCTTATCTGTCACCAGCTGACTAACGGGGGTTAAACGGTGCTTCAGTTCTTTCACTTGATCACGGGGGGCCGAAACCAGCCGCGATTGCGATACAACCCGCTCCAGTTCTTTTTGCGATTCCTGCTTGGAGTCAACCAGGCTTAATAACAATTGAGACTGCTGATCTATAAGTTTGCTTTTCAGATTGATCTTCGAATTAAGTGTTTGCAGCTCCCCATTGATGGCCCGTTTTCGCAGTGCTAATTCCTGGGCTCCAGTCTCACGACTTTGCTTTACCTGATCAATTCTGGCAAGCTCCTGTTCCAGTTGCTGTAATTCCTCAAGTAATTCCGCAGAGGGTTGTTGATAGATAACTTTTGGTTTTTGAGGAACAAACGGTTTCGGATCGGGTTCTGTTAAAGTGAGTGCCGGCGCTTCTGGTACCGGAAGCTCTGTTTCGACCGGAGAAGGAAATGCCGCTAAATCAGCATCAATGATCTCCGGTTGTGGAGCCTTGATTGATTGATCATCAACCATAGTTACAGGAGCCTGACTCATCCGGACACCAGCTATGACAATCAAAATAATCAAAATTCCTACGATATTGGCAACGATGTCCAAAAAGGAATCGGAACCATAACCAACTTCTCCCGATTGTGTGCGGCGGCTCATATTATTTCTCCACCTCAGAGTTGAGATCCGAAGAAACAGGCAGAGGTTTCAGAGTAAATGTGGACTCGGTCTGGAGCCCCATCTTCTGGGCTGAACCTTTCAACCGTTCATAATATTGATTGCCACCAGGACTGATTGTGAACTGAATGGTGGGTACCCAGTAGAATCCTTTTGGAGCAGGTCCCCAGGAATTGACATACTGATCCATTACAGCAATCATTGACTGCAGCAATTCTTCCTGCGTGATTCCCTGGTCCACTTTGATAAATTTATCATTGCCGACCAGAATACGATCCGCGCCAACGTGAACAGTAATTTCTCTCTCGAAACCTATTCCTGAACGCGATTGTTGCCACTGCCTGTTCTTTGCAGATTTGATCTCTGAGTGAGCGCCGCCTGCCTGTTGGCTACGATTCAAAGATAATGTACTCGTATTTCCGGCTCCCGAAGTAGACTGTCCGGGTGAAACCCCGTTCAGACGTTTTCGCGATTGATTACTGCCAGACTGTTGCTGTGAGGGGTTTGACTGAGTCTGTTTTTTCTGGTCACTGAAAGAATTTTCTATCACTCGACCTGCTGAGGACTGTGAATTGGAATCAGGCTTACCGACTTGCCGATCTCGTGATGCTGTCACTCTGTTTTTCCGAGAACCATCCAATGATACCAGATGCCGCTCGGCCAGTTCCTGTAGTTGTTCGCGGCTCATCACTTTTGCCTGCTTCACTTCCGTACCCTCTGCTGCTCTCCCACCCGGTTGTTTTTTTAGCTCTGAAAAATCAAACACTTCAGCCCTTTGACGACTGCCAGGTAAACTTTTTAATCCCACTTGTTTTTGTTGTGAATGACCATTCCTTTTTCCCGAAGAAACTCCACGCAGATCTGACGTCCCATTCTTTGCGCCTTCTTGTGCTACAATGTGTTTTTGATTGGCCACTTTTCTGAGATATTCCGCGCGTGTCAACTGCTGCCGACGGGTTAATACATCACTAAAACGCGACTTGCGAGAAGATTTTGAATTACCATTCGCTGCCAGATTTTTAGACGGGCTGGAATTACCTGAACCTGTGCCAAACTTTTCTTCGGGTTCAATTACGCGTACCATGCCCGTGCGTGGATCAAATTTTAACATGCGTCCTCTCGGGCTTGATCCACTCTGAGGCTGATGGAGTTGTGACACGAGTTTTTTGCGTTCACTTAATACGCGATCCACGGCATCACGACATACCTGCTCAGCTCTTGGATCTTTTGCTGGCAATGCAAAATCCCAGTCAGCATCAATCAGCTCATATCCTGAATCCAGTTGCAAATTATTCAATAGTTTTCTTGCGACATAATAACCCACGCTTCCACTGGGCCGAACCAGAATCAATACATAGGGCTCCTGATTTGTGGGCTGGTCTTTGGCCTTCCAGTATTGGAACAATGCCTGTGTCCCCGCCAACAGCGGATTATATCCCGGGGTAAAATCCTGAAGATCATCGGGAGTCAGCGTAATTCCTTCCGGAAGAAACGTCAGTCCCTGGTCGGTACATTCAATTAAAATAGGTCGTTTCGCTGTCCCGGTTTGACCATCATAGGGGATGATCGAATACTTACTGCGCGCTGTTTTCTGTGATTGTTTTTTCTCTTCCAGTTTTCGTAATTCTTCCTGAAGTAATTCTGCTGCACGCGATTTCTGGTACTTAACCTGATTCATTTTCTGAATGAGATCTTCATCTTTTTGCTGCAACATTTGAATTTGCTGCTTAGTACCCGCTAATTTGTTTTCTGACTGACTCAACTCATTTTTCAAACGGATCAAATTCAGATTCTGTAATTTCAAATCCTCAAGACTTTTGGCTTTTCGCAGATTTAATGCCTTTAACTTTGCCTCTTTTTCCGCAGCAAGATTGATTACTTGAGGCTCAGGTACGGGAATGACAGTAGGAGTTTCTACAATCTTCAAGCGTGGTGCCACTTCTTGCGGTTCTTCGATCTCTGCTGCAAATAACACCGGAGGAAAGACATCAGCGTCAACCTCTTGTTCCACAGACACGGTTTGAACCTGCATAATGGCTTGCTGACGAATGCGGCGCGTGGTGACAACCAACAGGAAAATCAATGCCCCCATTGCACAAATGAGAACCGCTAAGAAAGGAAATAGCGATACCGAACGTGCTTCCTGTCCATGTCTGCTCATGAGTTAAACCGGGGAATTGACTTCGTTCAGAATAAATTTATAGAGAATCACAATTTTCAAATATTGCAATCACGCTGCATTATTTCTACTGGATCGCGCAGTCAGTAGATGGACTGCGGCACTCAAACTGTGCAAGGTTTCTTCAAATGTCTCGGTAGCACGAATTGCATCCAGATTTTCAGACAGTCTTCGCTGCAAGCCCACCAGATGTTCTTCCTGGCCGACAATTTTTAACAGATTTTCGCTCTGAGAATTCAATGCTTCCAACTGTAACGAAGAGACTTCTGAACTGTCTTTTAACTGTTGATTCCACTGCTTGACTTCGCCGGCAATCTCTTTCGTTGCTTCCTCTATCTGAGTCGTCTGACGCGTTTGAGCGGAAATCACATCCTGATGAACTTCATTCCAGATCTGAGCCAGATGCGTTGAAAACCGACTGTTTGATTCTTTCTGCGTGTCTTGCCAACGCGTCAGCATCAACTCAATATTTTCTGTCGTTGATTGATACGCTGATAAAAATTCGTTTCGAACAGATTCCAGCTGAGAAGAGTGGCTCCCCAGTGTATTTGACATTCCTTCCTGCAACGAACTGTCAAATGATTCCTGTTGCTGTTCCATCATCTCGGACCAGCGAGCACGTAACGCTTCCAGACTGTTCTGCCAAAGCTCGGTTTGCCTCTGTATCATCTCTTCTGTGCGTAGAACTAATTGTTGAGCCGCTTCCACTTCCGCTGACTCCAGCGGGCTAATCAAGTTTTCTGATACACTCAGACAAGAAGCAATATTTTGCAGACCAAATAATTCGATCTTCTCAAGCTGCTTTTGTTCCATCCGTTCTACGATGAATGTGGAAAAGACCAGCACCAGAGATAAACCCAATGCTAAAGCAGTCGTATCGAAAGCGACAGCCAATCCCCCGGTGACTTCAGAAAGTGAGGTATCCAGTTGATCGGGTGTCACATTCGCGATGGCAATCGTAATACCGATCACGGTACCCAGGAATCCGATAATGGGAACGGCCCAGGTAATTGTCCGGATGAGTGAATAACTGGCGTGCATCTGGTCGGCTGCAAGTTCTGCCAGATATTTTAAATGTTCGTCAAGATCCTTGACTGATCGGCGACCTTTGACATACGAGGCGATGTCATTCAGTCGTTTCCCAAGATAAGTCTCTCCAATCCAACTCGAAAGAGACTGCACCTGATCGTTAAATACGTCAATCCGTTCACCCGTATCTTCAATTTCACTTATGGTTTCCCAGTCAATTTTCGTCTTTGTCAAAGACCTTTTCTGACTGAGCATTCCCATGCCCTTTACGCCGATGATGGACATGCCAATGAAAAACAGCCCCGCGGTCGCGTACTCCAGAGGGTGACTGCAAAAGTATCGTTCGATAAGAGAGCGATACACGGGCAGATGTGGTATCAGGGCATAAAAACCGAATGTGGCACCAATACCCCAGAAAAGAGGAGACTTCAGGATTGCTTTTGAGAAATTCAAGAAGTGATCTTCTTTTTCACTTTCCGGCAGAGATTCCAAGTGTTCCATCTGTCTGTTCACATCCTTAAAGGTATGAGTGCACTATCAAAAATTCGGTTCAGGATTTGACCCATTTGAAACTCAAATAAGATGCCATCCCCTGTGAGTATTATTGATCTTAAATGCAGTGAATGCTCTGTGAAGCTTGCCTGATTGCTGGTGGGGATTTCCTGCCTGACCCATGCGACTGACACACGTCTGGCTTGATCCCGTCAATGGAAAGGCACACAATAAAACTCACTTCAGCAATACGCATATTCCGTATAATCGTCATATTGTGACAACCAAGTTGAAGAAAATTCCGGCAGGAGCGGGAGAAGCCAGAAGTAATCAAAAATATCCATGCGAACACTACTTGATATGAGTACGAGCTGCGAACTGGGAATTCTCTATAAACTGCTTTGAGATTAGAAGTTAGTAATTACAAACTGGACCTGTTTTTTACAGAGGAACTTGAAAAAGTATAATAGATTCCGGGATTCAGTCTCTTTGGACTGTTCATGGAGGAAACAGGCTGTTTTACTGCTGACGGGCATCATTATTCCATCTTTTCTTAACTCTGATTCCACTATCTACGTTTGCCAATATGAATGTATCGCGTAATAAAAAAACGGACCAGCAATCTTTGCCTGCCGTTGATAAGCACATCATACGAGAGATTCTGGGATATCTAAATTTCTCCAACGGAAAACCGGATTCCAAGTTCCGTTTTAACTGGAACCAACTCTTTTTCGAACTGGACCAGCCACCTACGGTTGAAATGCTGTATTCGCTACTGAATTCGCATTTACAAGCGCTCAAAGGAACCTCCGGGGCTTTTCAGGAAATCAAGCAGGCAGAAAGTGTTCTACGAATCGCATTTGAGGAATGTCTGCCTCAATACAAACAGCATCATCGTGACCTGTTGTTTCATGTACCGGAGAAGGAGTTCTTACAACCCTATTTTCTGGCAGTTCTTTTCGAAGCCCTGCTTGAACAGGGAGGTCCGTGGGAACAGAACGAGCGCATCGTTTCAGCGAGTATTGATAAACTCAATGATTTTGTCGGATTCCGCCCTGTCGCTGTTCTTGAGAATGGCCGACAGATGCAGGTTTACCCCCATGAAAAATTTCGACCGATTCCTCTCTACTTACGTGATTGTGGCGTTGCCTCTGGTCCTTATCAACGTTTGATCGAACAGGCGATCAATACATTGGAAGCGACTCCCAGTGATCTGTTATATCAGGCACATTTCACACTAGACAAAGTAGATGAAATTGCCATCGATCTGCGCGCACACGATCATCTGCATCCTGTTAACAAACGAACCAACTACATGTTTGGGGAATGGGACCCGCATGTCATTGACAACCAGGGTTACTATCGCCGCTTTGTCATTCGAAAATTAATTCTCGACTCCCTGTTAGCCTGGATCGATGAACATAAAGAAATTCCGCTTCAAGAGCGATTACAGGATGCGGCTGCTGTTTTGAGTGGTACCATGTTAATGGCTTCCTCTATCAGCGGCTCTGGTCCTGATACACACTCAGGTGATACCAGTTTAACTTCATTACTTCCTAAAGTCGCGCGCCAGCGCGACGATTATTACAACAGATTATTGTCCTCGGCCACAGGGAAACGGGCAGAGCGACTTGCAAAAGAAGCACAACAGTCACAACAACCATTTGGCCATATCCGCCATTATCTCAATTTACACCTGGCACGCTATGGTGCGCAACAAGTGCAGCATCGACAGCTTTCACGAATTTATGCGCGCATGGGTTTCTCATCCGCGGCCCGCTGTGAAGCGGCAGTCATTCCCTGCACATCAGTCAGATTTGAGTGTGAGCTACAATGGAGGATTACAATGGTCCACCTCCATCTGGAACGGTATGAACTCGATCAGGCCTGGCAGCTCATTTCAGAAATTGAAGAACAACTGACGCGGGGTATCGAATGTGGCGCCCTGATCGATCCCTGGAATATTCTGGGCTTTCAAGGACTATTTCCACTTTTCATTTCACGCGAAGACAGTATCCCAGATCAGCGCAGCGAAGTCCTGCTCGATCTGATGGAAGAAATATTCTCTGCTTATTCGGCAACACTCAGTGAAGCAGCCGCACAGGGAAACAATAAACTGAAACTTGAAATTTCTGACCGTTTTCAAAAGCTGGCGGAGAAATGGGATCGCTATGCCACAACGACGGTAGAAGATTTACCGCACGTCAACGGGCAGGATTCATTCGAATCAGCGGCTCATGTCTCTCAGATTTTAACCGAATGGAAAAACGGTGGAGAGTCTGTTGGCGATATTTCATTCTGGCGACAACATGTTGATCGATTTGAGTCTGCCAAGGCGTATGCACTCACAGTCGATGCACTCCTGCAAAAACGGGATCATGTTGCTGCCATCGGGCTGATCATGCAGTGGCTCAGTCAGGTCGATCAAACAGGCCTGGAATCAGGTCCCTATTCGATCCACGCCGTCCTGTTACAGTGGATGCGACAACTGACTTCGAATGTCGAGTTCGAATCAATTAAGGAAAACAGTGATTCCATTCGAAAAATGTTCGACTATCTGGAAGCCAATGCTGCCGATTATTGGACGGTACCTCACTTCGATGCCATCTTGCCCGTACCCGATAATGAAATCGAAGACCCTTTTGAAATTGATCCGGAAGAACCAGATGAAGAAGATGCCCTGTTCGGTGCTGCTTATGAAGATGTAATATTCAGGGACAGTGCCGATGATGGTGTCCAAGGAGAAACGATGGACTCCGGATACTCATCGAGTAATACGGAAATTGAATCTATCAATCGTCAACTTGAACCCAGGCTCAAGTTTTTGAACACACTTTCCCAACTCTGGCAATTGTCGGCTGCCTTTTTCAGCGAAGTTGAGACAACAAGATTCCAGCATGAAATGGAATCCCCCACAAAAGAGAAGTCCACAGAATTTGATCTGGAAACCAGGCAGTCAATCGAAGGCTGGATTCAACACGCCGAGCACCTGCAACAGGAGCTGGTGGTTCTGCTTAATTCCATTTGGAAATACCAACTTTCCAAACCAAGTGGCGACCATGATTCCAATATTGAATACGATCTGCAACTCCAGACAAAATACTATTTAATGCACGCTATCATTATCACCACCGTGAATTGTCGCTCTGCACGGTTAATGCTGCTTTCAACCATTCCGCACTCTGAGTCTGAATCAGAACTCTCAGAAAATGAAAGACTGCTTGTTTCGATCTACCGTGGAGTTCTCACACGCGATATTGAGTTGGTCAGAAAAGAATTTCCGATCTTTTTGAACAGCATTGTAGAAACCCCACTGCTGTATACTCCCATCGATCAGGGAGGTAAACCGAATATCGTATTGAAGGTGCGGTCATTACAAATGATTTTGCGTTTCCTGCTTTCACAGTTGCCCTCTCTGGGAATGCTGCGTGAGACCTGGCAGCTATTGAAAACCGCCTATCGCATGGAACGTTCTTCACGTCCGGAAGGGATTGCCGTCAGTGAATTTGACCGTCTGTTCCGAACGGGATTACGAAGCTCTCTTTCTGCCATCATTCGCTCATCTCATTCCTGGGAAACGGAGCAACTGGACGATGAAGTTCTCATCGAAATCTCCGGAAAAATTGTCGATAAATATCGAGAGCAATGGTTAAAACACAGTCGCACCATGCGGCTCTCCAGCGCTGAAGCTTTGAACCAGGAATTTATCTGGATGGAAGTGAAACAGTTTATTGATCTGTATGGAGCCGACTTGTTTCATGCACAATACCTGACACTGGGAAACCTCAGAGCCATTCTTCATAACGGCGTCGAACAGTACCTGAATTATCTGATAGAGTCTCAAGACCCTGCCCGCCCGATGGCTCTGCTGACTGATCTGGAAGAAGGTTCCATCGACATGGATGAAGCCGTTACCAATCTCAAGGTCATTTTCGAATCGGTCGTCGATAAATTTGACCGCTTCGTGGAATATAACAGTACGACCACCCAATCCGATTACGGGGAAATGTTTTACTGCTTATTGGATTTTTTGCGACTCGAAGCCGCCTATGAACGCGATGACTGGAAAATGGTGCCTTTACTGATAGCTCATAAAGTTCTGGCCCAACAGGACCGCAATGAGTCGGCTTTGATCTGGGAGGCTGTTTTCGAAGCGAATTCGGAAGAGATGTCGAAAAAACATTTGAATAAACTGCATCAGACAGAATCTGAATATAAAATCAATCTCCCCTTAATATCGGACCATCTCAATGAGCGTTTTGTGAAACCTCTGGCTGTGAATCGTATGATGGCTCTGGTTCCCCGTGCGATGAAAGATGCCAGAAATGGCAATGAAGACTCAGCCGCGTTTTCGATTCTACAGGAAGAAATTGAACGTTATCTGGATTCCACAATTGGTTCCGGAATTGATGTGCCTGACTGGATGAGAAGTCTGGAAGATGAAATTGATCGACTGGATGAAAAAGTTACCAGCGACCACTATGACATCGAAACCGAAATCAAACTCTCTCCCGTACCGATGTCCCTTTCTGATATCAAAAAACAATTGAAACTCTGGAATCAGCCGCTCGCTCGAAATCGAAAGAAAAAGAAAGACTGATCTTACGAATTGTCGTGATTAAGAATATTCAGAACGGCAAAAAACAGGTGGGAAATCGTGACCGGAAAAATGTGACCGGCGCGCCAGCAAAATCTCTGTCATCTGCAGAAAAACAAACACACTTCTGCAGATGACTTCCTGTCGACAAACTCGATCAGCTTGAGGACATCTGACGCTATCCTTTCTCCTTGTTAAGGATTTCAATTATTTTTTCCTGTTCATTCGGCGGGATCATTTCATAGTGACTCAATTCAATATCATAAGTTCCCCGACCTCCCGTCAAACTGGAGAGAGTTCGGGCATAGGTCATGACTTCTGCCAGGGGAACGCGGGCCTGAATAATTTCGTATCCGCCTGTAGAAACCTGCATCCCCTCCATGCGTCCTCGACGACTGGAAAGATCGCTGCTGATATCGCCTACATTTTCTTCGGGAATAAGGATTTCGATTCTGACGATTGGTTCCAGTAAAGCAGGTCGGGCTTTTTCAAACAACTCGGCAAAACATTTACCGCCTGCAGTTTTGAAGGCCGTCTCATTACTATCGACTGGATGGTCTTTGCCGAAGAAAAGCTCGCAAATCAGATTTTGCACCTGACAACCTGTAATCACCCCTTGCTTCATGCGATCGCGCACGCCTTTTTCGACGGCCGGTATAAATTGATTTGGAATGGAACCTCCGGAGACACGATCAACAAAAGCAAAGTTGAACTCAGGATCATAATGATAAGACCTGAGGTGATCAAAATTTTCTCTGGTGAAGTATTCTTCCGGATTCACATCTTGCGGCATCGGTGAGATCTTAAGATGCACTTCAGCAAACTGCCCTGCCCCTCCCGACTGCTTTTTATGCCGATAGCTACCCTCGGCAGTCCCCATTATGGTCTCGCGATAGGGCACTTTGGGCAGATGAGTGATGACAGCCACTTTATCTCGATGCAAGAGTCGTTCCTGAACAATCTTCAAATGCAACTCACTCATGCCATGCATTACCATTTCATGTGTTTCTTCATCATGTACAACATGAAATGTCTGATCTTCTTCTTCAATTTTATGAAGTGCACCAGAGATCTTTTGTTGATCGTTCTGGCTTTTTGGTTCGACGGCCAGTCCGACAACAGGATGCGGAAACTTGATTTCCGGTAGCGAAAGGTCTTTGCCATTCGTGTCTGCTGTGATCGTATCACCCAGTTTTAAGTCTTCTGCCTTTGCAACCGCGAAGATATCTCCCACAGAAACCTCATCTACTGTTTCCTGCTTACCCCCCTGGACATCGAGTAATTGATGAAGTTTGATTGGTTTTCCCGTTCTCACATTGATTACCGAAGAGTCCTTCTTTAATTTGCCGGAAAAAACGCGAAGGTAACTCATCTTAGAAATGAAAGGATCGATGCGCGTTTTGACAACTTGTGCGACAAAGGGTTGATCAGGTGAGGGATCCAACATGACGCAACGGCCATCTTTGGTCTCTTCCATGCGTTCGATGTCCTGTGGGCACAACGTGTAGTTTGACATCGCGTTCATAAATTCCGTAACACCAACTCCGGTCTTCGCACTCATAAAAAGTACGGGAATTAAAGTTCCGGCAGCCATTGCTTTGGGGATATTCGCTGACAATTCCTGAGCACTGATCTCTTCACCGTCAAAGAAACGCTCCAGCATCGCTTCATTTGATTCTATGATTGCCTCAATTAATGCCTGACGAACCCCCTCCGGATCTCCCATAACACCACTGGCGGGTGAATCTGAATTTTTCACAAGATCATGAACGGCAGTAAAATCAGCACCCAGTCCAACCGGCAGGTTAATTGGTATGCAATGCGCGCCAAATGTTTCTCGAATAGAAGTCATTAAGGAATCGTAATCGATATTATCAGAATCACATTTATTGAGAACGATCATGCGGGCAATACCAGCTTCTTGAGCCATTTTAGAAACTCGCAGCGCATTAATTTCGACCCCATGCCCGGCGTTCAGCAGAATGAGAGCCGTCTCGACAGCCCGCAAAGCGCCAGAGACCTGCCCGATAAAATCAGGATATCCGGGGGTGTCAATCAGATTGATATGGTGACCGTCATAATCGAAATGAATCAGTGTGGATGCGATGGAAATTCGATGGTCAATTTCTTCTTCATCGGTATCCAGCAAGCTCGTGCCATCATCTACAGAACCCAATCGGGGAGAGGCACCAGTTTGAAAAAGCATAAGATCGGCTACAGTTGTTTTGCCAACAGCCCCGTGGCCGACCAATGCCACATTCCTAACGTCGTCTACCTTGTATTCGTTCATCGCTCGTCCTGCCTTTTCAAAAAAATGGCTGGGCGCTATTGTCTCCGTTCCGTGAAAGGCAACACGCTTAGCCAGGAAATCATGCGAACGTGAGCCGGGGAAAAAACTTTTCCCTGACTATCCTTAAACCGGATTCCCTGAGGAATACCGATATTAGTCTTGCGATAAATTGTAATTTGCGTACTCAATGTACCCTTATTATATCTCTTTTTTCCTCTACTTAAAGCATAACTTTTTGATTGTGAAAAGCGAAAGGATTTTCAGAAAAAAAGACTTGCATTCAGAAATAGACACATCCTGACTGCAATATAGGTAGATGATAGAAGTTTGGAAATGAACGCGGCTGTTTTCCGCAATCTAAGCGAAAAATGCGTCTGATCAATTCTGCTTACCTGTGAACTTAGAATGGAACTGGCAATAAAAACAGGTGATGTTCAAGCAACCCACCACTGCCATGAATTCCAATAAACTGGGTAAAGAAAACGATGAACACATAAGCGGCAATCAGCGGTAAAATTATCGTACGACTTAACCACCGCCAGACAAACCAGGCGTTATTGGTCTTTGAAGAAGCACGATGATAAACCCAACCTAACAATATTTTCGTTGGATAAATCGTCGCCACAAAGATCAGAGTAATTCCCCAGACGGCATCACGCGGTAAAGCTGCGACTTTAAACAAATAGAGCGGTAGAGACAAAACATAAACCACGACCAATGACAGCATCCACGTTAAGGGAGTTCGTTTGAACTTGCGTCTGATCGTACCTAATTCAAACATCGCAGAAAAACGGTTCTCTGCAGTAAAGTGAGCCTGCAACAGTGGCAGCCAACCAAGGACCAGAACAAGAGTGACTCCTCCAATCAAAGAGACCAGAATCGAAACTCCTTTTTCACCATCCAATGAGCTGATCGCGGCGAGCATCAAAGAAGGAATGACCAACCAGATAAACGCACCCAGGAAACCACGCAGTCCCAAAGAAAAATGAGTGCCCAGCTTGAGCGAGGTTACAAAAGTACGGACATGCAGAGCCGCACGTTCCAAATAATCTCCGGAGCGTATCTGCTGATTTAACCAAAGCACATTTTTAAGGGGACGAAAGAAGCAGAAGAATGTTCCTCCACGTGCTAATGAAAGGCAAAGATGAATCGAAACACCAATCGATGTGAGCAAGGTCAGCAGATGCAGAGTCTGATCACTACTTCCTCCCGGATCAATCAAGCGCGCATCGGCGGCAGCCCCGGCTAGAAAATATAAAGGTAGTAACCACAACACCATGCCAATGACGATCGTTCCCATGCGAGGTGCAATATCCAGCAAAGGAAACGCCAGTCGGATTTTTCCAGTACGGGCAACACGTCCCTCAACATCCAGCAAATATCCTAACGCGATGAAGTTCACCAGGGGGATGGCAGCAATCAGAGCGAGAAAAATAACCAGACAGCCGATTCCAAACATCATACGCATCAGCCAGAACGCTGCTTTGACAGGATGGCGTAACAGATGTGGGAACGGGGGAATATTTCCCACGACTTCATCCGGGTAAAACTGATCAATTTCGGAGGTCACTGCTTTAGTGTTGTTTTCTGTGGAGATAAATTCCTGCACTTCACAGGCATCGCCATCACCGCCCGCTTGTACACCACCCAAGTCGTTCTCTTGCGTGACTTTTTCGCTCACAACAAGCTCCGTCTGGTTCTCTGAAGTTTGGGGCGTTGATCGTTGCTTTAAGGTTTCCCCGGAATTGGCATGCATTTTCAAAATAACACCTGCACCATTGGTTAGCCCAACTTATAACAGAAATTTTTGACTGTTTCGAGGAGCAATTGAGAAATCTCACCCACACCTCCTTTTAATGGTACTCAAAAAAAAGTCCTGAGTTTCAATATTTCACTGAAACTTTCGAATTCCCAATCTGGTATGATTAGCTGAAAGAGTGAGAACAAACTCCTCTCACCCTGTTTGAACGCGTTCCCATTTAATTCAGAGATGGTTTTATGAAACTGAATTCACACAACTGGAAACTTGCCTGCCTGCCCTTTGGCGTTGTTGCTCTGGTAATCTCTCTGGTTGCCTGGGCTTCCAGTAGCCCGATTAATATTTCCTCCAAAGCCCCACTCACGGCAGAGGGCAAATCCTTCTCCCAGACAGTAATGCAGGTTGACCGGTTTTTTGAAAAACAATGGTCCGAGAATGAGATCACTCCCGCTCGAATTTCGAATGACCATCTCTTGTTAAGAAGATTATCGCTTGCTTTACATGGAACCATTCCCTCGCTGGAGGAAATCAGAGAGTTCGACAGTATGCAGGGAGAGGATCGCCTGGAACGCTGGACTCAAAAACTCTTGGCAGACCGGCGGTTTGCCGATTATTTTTCCGAACGGTTGGCGCGCGCCTATGTGGGTGTTTCAGGAGGACAGTTTATCATCTACCGACGCGATCGATTCAAGGCCTGGTTGAGCGAACAGCTTCAAGCCAATACCCCCTACAATGAGCTGGCAAGAGAGTTGATAGCTGGTGAAGGACTTTGGACCGGTGATCCACAAACAAATTATATTACAGCGGCATCGACTGAGGGAAATCTGGATCGTAACAAGTTAACCGGAAACACCGTTCGAGCGTTTCTCGGACAACGCATTGATTGCGCGCAATGCCATGACCACCCCTTTGACCATTGGAAACAATCTGACTTTGAAGGACTCACTGCATATTACGGACAAGTCGAAATTCAGGTCTTCGGAGTCAGGCAGAACGAAGAGTTAAAATATGAAGTCGAAGATCGCGATACTTTGGAAAAACGCACCGTTTCTCCGCAGGTTCCTTTTCTTCCAGAATGCCTGCCAGAAGAGGGAACTCTGCGAGAGAAACTGGCTGCGTGGGTAACGCATCCGAAAAACCGAAGATTTGAACGGGCATCAGCCAATCGGATCTGGGGACTCTTATTTGGTGTACCTTATATCGCTCCCGTTGATGATCTCCCTGCTCCCACCGATCTCTCTCAATCTGAACCCGATTTGCTGGATATATTAGGGGATGACTTTCGAAAGAACGGATACGACATCAAACGCATGATCCAGATTATTGTTGCTTCAAAACAATTCCGGCTCTCATCCACTTCTGAAAATAACGAGCCAGAACAAATTGAACGCGACACCGATGCCTGGGCATTATTCCCACTGGTACGATTACGCCCCGAACAAGTCATCGGTTCGATGCTGCAGTCTTCATCTTTAAAAACAATTGATCAGAACTCAAATCTATTCATGAGAGGACGTCGATATTTCTCGGAGTTAGATTTTGTGAGTGCCTACGGTGATTTGGGCAGTGAGGAATTGAATGATTTCCCGGGCACCATTCCCCAGGCGTTACTCAGAATGAATGGGAAATTTGCCAAAGACAACGGCAGTGCCTCACCACTGAATTCCGTGGGACGCATTGCCCAGTTGAATATCTCTGATGAAAAACGAATCGAGACCTGTTTTTTAGTTTGTCTGACTCGCTTGCCTACGGAACTGGAAAGCGAACACTTCTTGAAACAGTATCAAGCTGAACCAAATCAAAGTGCCAAAATCACCGAAGACCTTTTTTGGTCTTTATATAATTCACCTGAATTTTCCTGGAACCATTGAACCATGATCGATTCCACATTTTTGTCGAGTAAAATCAATCGTCGTGATTTGTGCAAAGTAGCTCTGGGTGGCTCCCTTTCCTTTATGCTGCCCGGCTTTGATTTAAAAGCTGCGCAAAAACGAGGGCCGGAGCGCAAGAAGTCAGTCATCATTCTTTGGATGGGCGGAGGTCCCAGCCAACTGGAAACCTGGGATCCACACCCGGGAACAAAAATCGGTGGTCCGGGTAAAGCAATGAAAACGGCGCTCCCCGGACTACAAATTTCAGATATGTATCCACTGCTGGCAGAACAGCTCGAATCCATGTCCGTTATTCGTTCGATGGTTTCCAAAGAGGGTGACCATGAACGAGGCACCAAATATCTCAAAACCGGATACCGCCCCGAGCCAACGACTGTTTATCCTGCACTGGGGGCCATCATCACGCATGAGGCTCCCAATTCTGATCTCGAAATTCCTCAACATATTTCCATGGGAAATATTCAACAACCAGCACGGGGTGGTTATCTCGGCGGACACCTCGATGCGTTCCGGATCAATGACCCTGGAAAAAATATTGGAAACATGCGCGCCAGTGTGAAATCCCCACGACAAAATCGTCGTCTGGATAATTTAAGCGTTGTCTCTCAGACATTTCAAAAAGGGAGAGCGATCCAAGCCCAAAAAACGCTGCATCAGTCAACCATTGATCGTGCCCTGACAATGATGAGTTCAGAACAACTGAATGCCTTGGAAATTGACAAAGAACCGGAATCCGTTCGCAAAGCTTATGGAGATTCTCCCTTTGGTCGTGGCTGTCTGGTCGCGCGTAGACTCGTTGAACAGGGTGTGCATTCGATCGAAGTTAACCTCAATGGCTGGGATAGCCATGCCAATAACTTTAATGGGCACATCACACAGTCGAAGTTACTTGATCCTGCTTTTTCCAGTTTGCTCAAAGACCTCAAATCCAGAGACCTGCTGGACTCAACGATTGTTCTCTGTATCGGTGAATTCGGCAGGACTCCAAAAATCAATGGCCTGGACGGTCGGGACCACTGGCCTACCGGATTTTCCTGCATTGTCGGAGGGGGAGGTTTGAAAGGCAATGTGATCATTGGCGAGACAGACCCGACAGGTAAAGAAAAGAAACCCAAAGATCCCGTCGAGATTCAGGATCTCTATGCCACCATTTTACAGAAGCTGAACATCGACTATACCAAGGAATTAATTTCCCCCATTGGTCGACCGTTAAAACTGAGCGAGGGGACACCCATCCAAAAACTGATTTGAAACCACCGGACAAAAACAGGTTCATCCTGTTCACCCGCTATCAGAATCAATCGAAATAAATCGGGCAGAATCACTCCTGATGCTTGCCGGGGAGAGAAAAAGACTCTAATTTGATGAAAAGCCGAAACCATTCTCAGGTTTTGTTGTTTCATGATGTAGTTACTAATCTCCCCTTCGATATTCCAGTGGAATTTGAATATGAGCCGCATTTTTCCGTTAGTGATTCTATTATTATCTTTCTCAACACCTCATCTGACCCAAGTCGGAGCAGCAGACTGGTCGCAATTTCGTGGACCTTCTGGAAATGGGATTTCCTCTTCAACAGGCCTGCCGACCGAGTGGAGCGCTGAGAAAAATATCACATGGAAAACCAAACTTCCCGGAAAAGGTTCCTCCAGCCCGGTACTCTTTGGAAACCAGATTTTTCTTACCGCTTATTCAGGATATGGGCTCGCGCTTGAAGATGAAGGCAACCCTTCGGATTTACGTTTGCATGTGATTTCCATCAATCGGCAGAATGGTGAAATCATGTGGGATGAATCGGTGCCTCCATTGAATCAGGTTCAGAAAATCACAAAGCGAATTGTCGATCATGGCTATGCCAGCGGAACTCCCGCCTGCGATGAAAGCGGCGTTTATGCCTTTTTTGGAACTTCTGGCGTTGTGGCCTACGACTTGAAAGGCAAACTCAAATGGAGAGCCGACGTTGGTGAAGGAAAAGCGGGTTTTGGTTCGGCTTCATCACCCATCATTTATAAAGATTTTGTCATCGTCAACGCCAGTATCGAAAGCCAGACGGTTTATGCATTGCATAAAAAAAATGGAGAGATTGCCTGGAAGGCTGAAAATATCATGAAGGCCTGGACAACACCTTCCATTGTGAATGTACCAGGCGGGAAACAGGAGCTGGTTGTCAACCAGAAAAGCCAGATCTTCGGCTTCGACCCGGATACCGGTAAAAAACTTTGGACCTGCGAAGGAATTCAAGACTATGTGGTACCGGTCGTGGTTCAAAACGAGGGAATCCTCTACTGTCTGGGCGGACGCAGCAACCGAAGTATCGCCGTTCGCCCTGGAGGACGGGGAGATGTGACAAAGACTCATAAGCTGTGGGAAGTGAATATTGGCGCGAATGTGACCTCGCCCGTTTATTACAATGGCCACCTCTACTGGGCCAGTGATCGCGGAATTGCCTTTTGTTTGAATGCCAAAAATGGGGAAGTCGTTTACAAAAATCGTCTCCCCACCAAGGGAAGGCTGTACGCTTCCATCGTTTTAGCCGACGAGAAGCTTTATATCACCACCAGGGATAATGGGGTGGTCGTTTTGAAAGCGGCTCCAGAGTATGTTGAACTGGCACGCAACGAAATTGCCACTGACGAAAACCTGTTTAACGCCTCACCTGCTGTGAGTGAAGGTAGTATTTTCCTGCGAACACACGGTTACTTGTATCGAATCACAAATAAGTAAGAAATTCACTACAAGAGGCTCTGGTAAAATAGCTTACACCGCCACGAGACTTTTTTGTCAGGTCGTTGATACTGCCTTCGAACCGCTGGAAATCCGTCTTCAGTGCTCCTACAATACGAGGCATGACTGATCCAACGACACAGAATTCCTACCTCTTCAAAACCATCGGCATTATCGGTGTCGGTCTGCTGGGAGGGTCCATTGCAGCCGCAGCAAGACAGAGAAAGCTGACTGGAAAGATCCTCGGGGCAGGACGTAATCCCGCGCGGATGAGGGCTGCCCAGCATTCTGGTTTATTGGATCGTGGTACAACCAATATTGCAGAAACCTCTGCAGAATCGGATCTCATCATTGTTTGTACGCCCGTAAATCAAATAACTCAGTTTGTTCGAACTGTGGCGCAAAATAGCCGACCGGGTACCCTGATTACCGATGTCGGTAGTACCAAACAAAAAATTTGTGAAGCCCTCTATGGAAGTCTGCCTGAAGGCGTCACATTTGTTGCCTCTCATCCTTTGGCCGGTTCCGAAAAAACGGGTTTTGAATTCGCAGATCCCAACCTGTTTCAGGGTCGCCCGTGTGTGATCACTCCGGATGACTCACTCTCCGAAGAAGCAGTTTCCAGAATCAAACAATTCTGGGAAGCGTTGGGAATGCATGTTCTGGAAACATCACCTCAAAAACATGATCAGATTCTGGCCGAAACCAGTCATCTTCCCCATGTGGTCGCATCCGCATTGGCCATGACTTTGACAGAAGAAAACCGAAATTTTACCTCGACCGGGTTTCGAGACACCACCAGAATTGCCGCCGGTGACCCTGCACTTTGGATCGAAATCCTGTTAAACAATCGAGAAGCTGTTGTAGAAAGTATCGACAGATACACACATTCACTCGGAGGATTAAGGGAAGCCATCGTAAACCATGATGAAAATCAACTTCGCCAACTACTGGAAGATGGTAAAAAGAACCACGATGCATTAAATTCATCCCGTACTCAGTAATCCCTGCTTTAAACATTTAAAAAATCATCGATATCAACGACTCAGAAATGGCAACGAATCAAACAAGCCACTTCTTTTTCCTGACTTGACCAAACAATAACTGGAACCAATATGCTTTGCGAAGTCGAAATCAAACCTGCTGAAAATCAGGTAGACCGTGAGGGTGCCCGTATCCTTAAAGAGTGCCAGGTCCTTGGTGCACATTCGATTCGATCTGTTCTGACAGCACACTCTTATCTACTGGAAGGTGATCTCGATCAATCAGACCTGGAGAACATTGCTCAGTCATTGTTGTCAGATCCGATTGTCGAAACGTTTGAAATTCGGATTTTATCCGGTAATGCGTCTGCTTCAGAAAGTGCAGAACAATTACTGAATGTCCTGTTCAAACCGGGCGTGACCGATAATGTCGCCAACAGCGCGCGAGAGGCAATTCGAGATCTGGGACTCTCCGTAGAAAATGTGGCCACCTGTCGTAAATACTGGATAAACTCCGATGCCAAATCTGAAGAAGCAGATCGCATGGCATCGAAGGTTCTTTCCAATGACGCCATCGAACAGGTCGTACGCGGACCGTTGAGAATGGATAGTATCAAGCTGGGCAGCGAGTATACCTTCGAACTGGTCACGATTCCAATTCGCGCCATGAACGATCAACAACTGGAAACACTGAGCCGTGAAGGACAGCTCTACCTGAATCTGACCGAGATGCAAACGATCAAAAAATACTATGTTGATCAAGCAAAAGATCCAACCGATATCGAACTGGAAAGTGTCGCACAAACCTGGAGCGAACACTGCTCGCATAAAACGCTGGCAGGACGAATACATTATCAAGACGGGGAACGAGACCTCCATTTTGAGAATATGCTGAAGGAAACCATCTTTTCCGCCACGACTGAAATTCGGAAATCTCTGGGTGATAAAGACTGGTGCGTGAGCGTATTTGTCGATAACGCCGGCGTGATTACCTTTGACGAAAAACAGGATGTCTGCTTTAAAGTGGAAACGCACAACCACCCTTCCGCGCTGGAACCTTACGGAGGTGCCAACACAGGCTTGGGTGGTGTCATCCGTGATCCACTGGGAACAGGACTTGGCGGCAGACCGGTTTGTAATACCGATGTATTCTGTTTTGCCCCTCCTGAAATTTCTTACGATGATCTCCCCACTGGAGTGCTGCATCCCAAAGCGGTTGCCACGGGTGTCGTTTCCGGCGTGCGAGATTATGGAAACCGAATGGGCATTCCCACGGTGAATGGCGCGGTTTACTTTGATGAACGCTACCTGGGTAATCCACTTGTTTACTGTGGTAATGTGGCAATGTTACCCGTCGGAAAATCAGTCAAGCAGAAAACACAACCGGGACATTATATCGTCGCAGTGGGAGGACGCACTGGACGTGATGGCATTCATGGTGCCACTTTTTCTTCTGCAGAATTGACTTCAGAAAGTGAAAGCCTGTCTGGTGGTGCCGTACAAATTGGAAATGCCATTACAGAAAAAATGACGCTGGATGTGATTCTGGAAGCACGCGACAAAGAGTTATTTTCCGCCATTACCGATTGCGGTGCAGGTGGTTTCAGTAGCGCCGTGGGCGAAATGGGTGAAGATACAGGTGCTGAGGTCTGGCTGGATCAGTGTCCCCTGAAGTATGCGGGGTTGTCCTATACGGAAATCTGGATCTCCGAAGCACAGGAACGAATGGTGTTGGCTGTTCCCCCTGAAAACTGGGACGCGTTCGAAAAAATCTGTGCCGGCGAAGGAGTTGAGGCATCGATCATCGGTAAGTTTACCGATACCAGTCGACTGGTACTCAAATATCAGGATCAAATTGTAGGGGACCTGGAAATGTCATTCCTGCATGATGGTCGTCCCCCCGTGATTCGCGAAGCCATCTATCACACCCCTCCCTTTGTTCCGCTGACCCCCAGGAAGGCCGACAATTATAACAAAGATTTGAAATCGATTTTGGGTTCTCTGAATGTCTGCAGTAAAGAATGGATCATTCGACAATATGACCAGGAAGTGCAAGCGGGAAGTGTGATTAAACCCTTAGTCGGCGTCCAGAATGATGGTCCTTCCGATGCAGCCGTTGTCCGTCCTGATCTCACTTCAGCACGCGGTCTGGTCATCTCTTGTGGCATGAATCCCCGTTATGGAGATCTGAATACACATTGGATGGCGGCTTCTGCCATTGATGAAGCAATTCGAAACTGTGTTGCAGTAGGTGCCGATCCCGAAAAAATTGCCATTCTTGATAATTTCTGCTGGGGCAATACCGATCGCCCGGAAACTCTAGGCAGCCTTGTTGCCGCCGCACTGGCCTGTCAGGAATTTTCCATCGCATTCGGTGCGCCCTTTATCAGTGGGAAAGACAGTTTATATAACGAGTTCTCTTATGAAAATGATCTGGGAGAAAAAGAAACCGTCTCCATACCTGCTTCACTCTTGATAAGTGCCATCGGACAAATTGCCAATGTGAATCATGCGATCACAATGGATCTCAAAACTCCCGGCAACCTGATCTGTCTGATTGGTTCTACCCAGGATGAACTGGGAGGCAGCCACTTTGCACTGGTCAATGATTTGGCAGGAGGTCAGGTTCCACAAGTTGATAAAGAACAGGCACCGAAAATTTTCAAGTCCCTCCATACGGCAATTCAAAAGCAGCTCATTAGAAGCTGTCACGATCTGAGCGAAGGAGGTCTTGCGGTTGCGGCAGCGGAGATGGCTTTTGCTGGCGGATTTGGAATGAAACTCGACTTAAACCGGCTTCCCGAAGCACTGGAACTATCGACACCCAGTCTGCTGTTTTCAGAAAGTAATTCCCGTTTTTTGATTGAAGTTTCTTCAGACAAAATTGGCGAATTGCAATCCTGCTTTCCCGATCTGCCGCTGGTCGAAATTGGTGAGGTTGTCAGTAACAGTCAATTCACTGTAAAAGGAAAATCAGGCAGAACTGTGATTGATGCCAGCCTGGATGAGTTAAAATCTGCCTGGAAAACTCCTTTAGCATGGGACTGATGAACCCACAAAGACTTAAAATCAGCCTGTATGCTTCTTCCCTGGAACAATTCAGTTCAGCTTCACGCCAAACTCTTTCTGGCGTTATCTGCCCAATCCCGTAAATAATGACTTTCCCACCTGCTCCGTTCGAATAAAATGAGAGAAACATTCTGATATTCCGAAAGTCGAGATGAAATCGAGTTTTGAGTTGAATCATTCCTGTCTGGAGCGTGTAACGATTGGAAGGAAACCCCTGTAATTTATCGGTTTATAGTCGCAAAGTCTCTTCTCAGATACTACGATAGAACTTACGGAACTTTCTGCGCCAAGCAGTGTTTACCTTTGTGGAAAGGTGTGAAAACGGATGTCTGAAACAAATCATAGTTCAACTAACCCTGATGAGTTCGAAATTACTCAGGAATCGATTGATAAACTCAGTTCTTCGTATCAACAGATTCACGGAGAAATGTCCAAGGTCATTATTGGCCAGGATGAGGTCATTGAACAACTCCTGATCTCGTTATTCAGTCGCGGCCATTGTTTACTGGAAGGCGTTCCCGGGCTGGCCAAAACATTAATGATCAGTTCGCTGGCACAAACGCTTTCGATGTCCTTCAGTCGAATTCAGTTTACCCCCGACTTAATGCCTGCCGACATCACAGGCACTGACGTCTTGCAGGAAAATCGAGATACAGGCGAACGGGAATTTCGATTTATTCCAGGCCCTTTATTCCACAACGTTGTACTGGCGGACGAAATCAACAGAACTCCTCCTAAAACACAGGCCGCTTTGCTGGAGGCCATGCAGGAACATCAAGTGTCTGTCGGCCAGACGCGACATGTTCTCAGTGATCCATTTTTTGTGTTGGCAACACAAAACCCGATCGAGCAGGAAGGCACATATTCCCTGCCTGAAGCTCAGCAAGACCGGTTTATGTTTAAGGTCTATGTGCGGTATCCTTCTTTTGAAGAAGAACGACAAATCGCCAGACAGACGACATCCATTTCGAATAAGAAAATCGAACAGGTGTTAAACGCCGTAGACGTGCTTGAGATTCAAAAAATTGTTCGTCAGGTTCCTGTCTCGGACCATGTGATAGATTATGCACTGGCTCTGGTCAGACAAACCAGAGTGAATGAACCAGGGGCTCCTGATTTCATTAACGAATGGTTAAGTTGGGGCGCAGGTCCTCGCGCAGTACAAAACCTCTTACTAGGTGGAAAAACACGAGCGTTACTGAATGGTCATACTCATGTCTCTACGGAAGATATCAGCGCTCTGGCGGCCCCCGTGTTACGACATCGAATCGTAACGAACTTCTCAGCCGAATCGGAAGGCATTTCTCCCGACCGAGTGATTGAGCGATTGATTGAAGAGACACCGTCAAAGGAAGGCGAACTGACCAGTGACCCAAGATTACAGAAAATTTTTGCTGCCTGAAGCAATTTCCCGAATTTCTCGATTGGAAATTAGGGCGCGTTCAATTGTCGAAGGGTTCTTATCCGGATTGCACCGTAGTCCTTTTTTTGGCCAATCGGTGGAATTTGCTCAACACCGTGAGTACGCCCCCGGAGATGATGTACGCAATATTGACTGGAAAGTCTGGTCCAAAACAGACAAGTATTACATCAAACAATATGAAGAAGATACGAACTTAAGAACCACACTCTTGGTTGATGTCAGTGAATCCATGCAGTTTGGTACAGGGCCACTCAGCAAATATGAATATGGTTGTACGGCAGCAGCAGCCCTGTCTTATCTGCTACTAAAACAACAGGACGCTGTAGGTTTGGTGACTTTTGATGATGCCGTTCGCTCTAAAGTACAGCCATTAAGTAAACGAAATCACTTAAATGCACTGCTGACTGCATTGGCAGCTGAAAAACCAGCTAAAAAAACGGACATTTTTGACGTATTAAAAGAAGTCGCCGAAACGCGTTCCAAAAAAGGGACTATTATTCTCATTTCCGATTTATTTGTGAATCGGGAAAATTTATTCAAAGGTTTGAGACTCCTGCAATATCGCGGACACGATGTCATGTTGCTGCATATTCTGGATGATCAGGAACTCGATTTTAATTATGGAGGGACAACTCGTTTTGAAGGCATGGAAGAGACCGGTGAACTGGTCTGTGATCCCCGCTCATTACGAGAGGGTTATCTCAATGCCATGCAAGAGTTCTTAAATGAAATTAGAAGACGGTGCGCCAAAAATAAATTTGACTATCAAACCATTCGAACCAGCGAATACCTGGATGCAGCCCTGGCACATTATCTAAACCATCGCATCGGCATGCAACAATCTATCAGACAGTAACTCGACCAGATGAATCAGATTTCAACAAACCCCTATAGAATTAACTGAATACATCTAATATGGAAACATGGTTAACACAACATTTTGTGAATTCGGCACTGGTCTACACCGGTGCCATGATGGTCGCTGCGCCCATCATCATTCACTTGATTAACCGCTTCCAATATAAACGGGTTCATTTTGCGGCTATGGAATTTCTGCTGCAGAGCCAGCAGACGAATCAGAGACGCGTTTTACTAGAACAGCTCCTGCTATTATTGCTGCGGATACTTCTGATTATCTGTCTGTTGCTATTAATTGCACGGCTGATCCTGGATCCGAATCAACTATCAATGTTTCATGGTGCGAAATCACACCATGTGATCGTACTGGATGATAGTGGCTCGATGCAGAATGTCTGGGGCGAACAGAATGCCTTTGACGAAGGTTTACAAGTCATTCGGAAAATCGCTGCAGAAGGAGCGAATCGCCCCAACACGGAAAAGTTTTCTCTCATCCTTCTCTCACGTGCCGATGCACCACTGTTTTTGCAACGAGATATCAACGAAGAACTGATCAACGAACTGGACGCCAAGCTGAGTAATTTAACTTGTTCGCATCAGAGCCTCGACCTGAACCAGGGACTGGAAGTCGCTGCTGATTTGTTAAACGAAGACCGGGCCGTGATCAAAACTCTGCACCTGATCTCAGATTTTCGGAAATCTGACTGGCAGGAGAAAAAAGGAGTCGCTTCCACGATCGAAAATTTGAGTCAAGATGATGTTGCCATTAATCTGGTCAAAACAGTCCCCGATTCACAACCCAATCTGGCGATTACGGAACTTTCCGGTGCCACAGAAGTTGCAGCCGTGAACGTCCCTCTGCGTTTGAGAGTCAGTATCAAAAATTTTGGAGACCAGGTTGCCAATGATGTGCGAGTCTCGGCGTTCGATGACCAGAACAAACTTCCCATGAGTATTGTTTTTGACAAAATTGAAGCAGGCAGTGAAATCTCTCAGGACTTTGATGTCGTTTTTAATAAACCGGATCTCCATCAGATTAATGTCAGCTTGACGAATGATGCACTCGGCGGAGATAACCAGCGTTTTCTGTCCATCGCTGTCAAACCTTCAAATCCCGTATTGATCATTGACGGAAATCCGTCGGGTAACGAATGGATGTATATTCAGACCGCAATCGCCCCGGATGCCTCAACCACCGGCTTTGCCCCTTCTGTCGAAAGTGTAGATTACCTCCGCAGACATCCCTTAGATCAGTTTAAAAATATTTATCTGCTGAACGTGGCTGAACTCCCTCTCGATGCTGTTTCCGTTTTAGAAAATTTTGTCTCGGAAGGGGGAGGTTTGATCTGGTTCGTCGGGCCTTCCATCCAACCAGCGTTTTATAACGACAAGTTATTTAACGAGGGAAAGGGGCTGTTCCCCGCACCATTGGAGATGGCGCCTCGCGATCTACCCGCCCGAGAAACCAATACAATCGTGGACATGCAAGTCAGCGATCACCCTTTGTTTTCTGTCTTCGCAGGTCAGGACAATCCACTGATTGAAGCGGTCACCATTTCCAAATACTTCCCGCTCTCACAGAAATGGTTGCAAACAGAGGCAAAAAATGCGTCAGGAGTGAATGTCATCGCCACGCTCAGAAATCAGGCGCCCTTCATCGTAGAACACCGTTTTGGCAAAGGCCGTATTATCACCTGCCTGACGTCAGCAGGACCAATCGCGACCAGCGAAGGAGAACCGTGGAACTCCTGGGCACTTAACCCAAGCTACATCGTATTTCAACTGGAGCTTCAAAAATATCTGGTTCAGTCGCGCTCTCACGAACAGGCAGAAATCGTGGGAGACCCGATTACGTTTTCACTCGATGCAGCCATGTTTTCTGATGAAATTCAAATTCAAACTCCTGTTTCTCAAGGAGAGCGAACCATTCGACTGAAAGCCTCACCCAAACAGGAAACCAGCGATTCCGAAAACGGCTCATTGAAGTTGGTCACGACATACCGGGAAACAGATCAACCGGGCATTTATTCTGTTCAGTTGAAACGCCAGGACCAAACAGTGGAACAACAGATGTATGCGTTTAATTTCCCGTCTACGGAAAGCAACCTGGAACTGGCAACCACCGAGGAATTATTTAAAGTGCTGGGAAATCGATCACAAATCCAGATTCAGGAGCCGGGAGAGTTTCAGTGGATTCAAGGCCAGGAAGCGGGTCGAGAAATTACGAACTCGATATTAGTGATTCTGTTTCTGATATTGATCTGTGAACAGTTATTGGCTTACCGATTAAGCTACCATCCTCAGACAGCGAGTGCTGCTGCATGAACTTTTTTTCTCACATTCCTGATTTATTCATCTTGGCCGCAGGCGAAACGACCGCGTTTCGTTCGATCGAGTACGATACGCCCGAATCAGGATGGGGTTGGCTGTTCCTGCTGGGTGGCCTGTTTCTTATCCTGGCGCTTTCCTTCCGAACTGCCTGGAAGGATTCGTCTCAACTACCTCTCTTCTGGCGTTGCTGGCTGACCGGCTTACGACTCTGTGTTTTAGTGGCTCTGATTATTATCGTCTTCAATCCACACGAACGCACTCAAAAAATGTCATTCCGTCCTTCAAGAGTGGCAGTTCTAGTCGATACATCGCTTTCAATGCGGCATCCCAATGAACAAGTACCCGTCAATGCCAGTTCTCCGGCAAATCAATCTGTCCCCAGTCGTATGCAGGCTGTTGACAAATTGCTGGCGGATTCGCCATTGATTAAAGACCTGCAGAAAAAACATCAGGTAAGTGTTTACACCTTCGACCAGGAGTTAACGGGACCACATCACGTCTTTAAAAAAGAGCAGGCAGAAGAAATTCCGACAGCATCGGATACAGGCTCAAATCCGATAGCGCAATCGAATGCACAAATCGACTGGGACAGCCTGTTGCAACCTCAAGGACTGGAAACCCGACTGGGCGAATCATTGGGGCAGTTGATTCGTGAAATCAATGGCTCCACTCTTTCCGGAATCATTATTGCCACCGATGGCGCTTCCAATGCCGGCACCGATTTATTGACTGCAAACGAAGTGGCGAAAGAATCTAAGGTGCGCCTTATCACACTGGGGACCGGCAGTCCTACAAAACCGGCCAATATTCAGGTTGCTAAAATCATTGCCCCGACAGATGTGCAATTTGGTGATGCCTTTGAAATCACAGCACTCCTGCAATCCATCGGGATGCCCGGTCGAAACGTCACCATCGAGTTATTGAAAAAACTCAAAGATGAAGCGCAGCCAACGGTCGTTGATTCAGTGGATCTTTTACTACCCTCTGAAGAAGGAATCCCGCTGGATGTCAAATTCGAACGGACTCCCAGCGAAGAAGGTGAGATCAGCTATACCGTGCGCGTGCGGGGCAACCAGTTGCTGCGCGATGCGAATATGATGGATAACGAACTGGAACACACGGTTAATGTCTTCAGTCGTCCGACACGAACTCTTATTTTGGCAGGTGGTCCGATGCGGGACTATCGGTTCGCTAGAACCATGCTCTATCGACACCCATCCATCAAATCGGATGTCTGGTTGCAATCCGCACCACCTGGGGTTTCTCAAGATGCAGATGAACTGCTATATGAATTCCCCGATCGAACAGCCTTATTTGAATATGATGTCATCCTTGCATTTGATGTGAACTGGGAACTGCTCTCGCCGGAACAGATGCAAACGTTAAATGAATGGGTTGCCACGGGAGGGGGAGGTATCGTATTGGTTGCCGGCGATGTCAACACACCCAAACTCGCGCAGGACGCCGAAAAGTTCCAGCCGATCCTTGACTTATACCCTGTATCAATCAATTCATTTGTACGTGATTATCTGGATGAAGAAGCCACTCAAATCCGCAGGATTGAATGGACGCAGGCAGGTCTGGAGGCAGGCTTTCTGATGCTGACTGACGACCCCGCAACCTCCAGAGAATTATGGGAGAACTTTCCGGGCATTTATCGCTGCTATCCCTCAAATGGTCCCAAAGCAGCAGCAACTGTCTATGCCCATTTCCCGGATCCTAAAACACAAACAGAGTATGGTTTCTCGATCTTGATGGCTTCACAGTATTACGGCGAAGGTCGCTGCTTTTATCTGGGTAGCCCTGAAATCTGGCGTCTGAGGTCCATCGAAGAAGATTATTACGATCGATTCTGGACCAAGCTGATCCGAAACGTGGGACAGGGTCGCAGTAAAAGAGGTACCAAACGGGGTACTTTAATTCTCGAACGGGATGAATATCAGCTGGGTCAGACTGTGTCAGTTCGTGTTCGATTACTCAATCCCGAGTTTAAACCTTTGATTCAAGAGTCGGTGCCTATGGAAGTAATCGACCCGCGCGGCAGACCTCTGGTTCCCAACCTGCTATTGATGCATGATCGAAATCGACCGGGAGAGTATGTTGCCAGTTTTCGCGCCAGTCTCCCTGGAAAATATCGCTTCCAATTGAACGTTCCTGACTCCAAAGGACAAATTGTAGATGGTAGTCTTTCGGTTTTACTCCCCCGCCTGGAAGATGAGTCGCTAAGTCAAAATGTGAAAGGACTCAAAGAATTATCCCGAGACACGGGTGGAACCTATCTCGCCATTGGAGAGGCAGAAAAAATTCCCGCACTCCTGCCTGAGATGGGAGAAGAGTTTCTGGTCGATGAACGATTGAAAACACTCTGGGATCAGCAATGGGTCTTTTTCATGTTAGCGGGATTATTGGCAATCGAATGGCTCACAAGAAAACTGTTTAAATTATCATAACTTAACCTGTTAAATGAGAAAAAGATGATGACTCCCTCTGGTCAGTCTGAAATAAACGCATGAATGAACCTTCTCAATCATCGATCCCTGTGGAACTCACCGATCTACTCAATCGGTTACGGGGCAAAATACGTCGATATATTCTGCTGGAAGGAACTGCCAAACTGCTGGCCGTTATCGGCCTGGTATTCTGGTTCAGCTTCGTTGTCGACTGGGCTTACTTTCAACTCAGTCACCTTGAATTACCTATCTGGTATCGTGCTTCTTTCATCCTGATTGCACTCACAACAATCCTGTTTCTGGCCGGTAGCTTTATTATCGTTCGTCTCCTGAAAAAAATGAGGAGAAAAGCATTAGCGCTGGTACTGGAACGACGCTTTCCCGAATTAAACGACCGCCTGGCAACTGCGATAGAATTGCACGACTCTCAAGAATCACAGAACGCTCTGACGAAAGCGATGCTGCAGCGAACGGTTAATGAGGTCGCTGAAGGCAGTCGCCAACTTCCGCTGGAAGAGGTTTTCGACAAGCGTCCCTTAAAGCGCGCTGTTTTCTGGTCCGGTCTATTGCTGGTTTCCATTCTAGTGCTGGCGATCTTCAATCAACCTGCAATGGCTCGCTGGGCCAAAGGTTATCTGGAGCTGCGCAGCGACTACTGGAATCGTGAAACCGGCCTGGTGGTGAAAGTCATTGCTCAACCGGGAGATCGAATCAAAGAATTCCAGAACCAGACTTATAAGCATGGTTTAGGAAACGATCTGACCTTACTGGTTGAGACCGTTGATGGCAAAAAAGTCCCTGATCGAGTGCAACTGACTTATCGTACGCAAAATGGACGTAGCGGTGGACGCACTGTGATGTCGCGCATGGGAGAAGGTCGATTTAAACATACCATTACAGATCTCCTGGATGACATCCAGATTTGGGTCTCTGGAAACGACTTTACGAATCCCAATCCATATCAGGTGAATATCGTTGAAACTCCCGTTTTGGATCATATTCAACTGGCATGTTATTACCCGGAGTATACGGGATTAAATCAAATAAACCCTGAAACAAAGCAGCCACTGGCTGATCTCCAGACGGTCCAGGGAACCCAGATCTCTTTACCAATCAATACAAAATTTGAGATGGCATCAACTGCCAATAAACCAATCACTCGCTTTTCACTAGAGACCGATACGCTTCAGATCCAACTGGAGCAGTCTCCACCAGATTCAGTGAGAGAAACCGAGAACTTCCTGGCATGGAAAAACCCAGAGGGAGAAATTGTGAAGCAGGTCCCCTTCACTGCCTCTCAGATGCAGCAGATGTGTGGCACTGATGGGTTCACTTTCCGAATTCCATTTATATTAGTCGCAAAAGAACAAGACCTGACAGCAGTGAGTGATAATTCTATTCCCGAAAGCATTCCATTAATTGCAGACCAACCCATTCGCATCTATTTGGAAGATGCAGATGGTTTACTGGTGACGGAACCGATTCGATTGAGTATCAATGGTATCATCGACCAGCCACCAAAAGTTGACACACAGCTCACAGGAATCGGCAAGTCCATCACTCGGAAGGCCATGATTCCAGTGGAGGGTATTATCACAGACGAGTATGGAATTCAGTCTGCTCGATTTAATTTTCTGGTCGATCAGGACACCAACTTCAGGCCACGTCCTTTCCGCAAGAAGCCTTCCAATAACCCGAAAGATTTTTCTCTTCAAAGAAGTGACAATGAACCCTGGGAACGTTTTGAAGTTCTTCCCCTTGATTTGAAAGTGGGTCAGAAAATCAGCCTGACGGTTCAAGCGGAAGATGCTGATAATTTGAGTGGACCACATAAAGTTCATGGGGAAACGTATCATTTCGAAATTGTAACAGACGAAGAACTGCTCTCGATTCTGTATTCGAAAGAACTGAATCTGCGAAAACGCTTCGAGCAAATCTATCAGGAAGTCACTCAAACGCGCGATGACCTCAATCAACGCGTCGAACAATTACAGCAATCTCAAACAATAAAACTAAAACAAAAGCAGGGACAATCAGACTCCAAATGGCCTGAGATCCTCAAAGATATTCAGAATGCGGTTGCCATCTCAGCTGATCGCTCGTTGTATGGCACGCGAAAAAATGCGACCGAGACAGCCTCCATAGTTGAATCGTTTCATGATATTCGAGATGAGCTTGTGAATAATGGAGTCGCGACGGCACAAATTATGGGCCGAATTGATGACAAAATCTTGAAGCCGCTTACCATGATCCACGAACAGGATTTCCCCGATCTGGACCAACAGCTGGGACTGTTCCGATTTGCAATCGAAAAAAACAATGATCCCCTGCCAGAAATACAGAGCAGCATCGAATTGTTAAATGCACTGCTGTTCCGAATGAAGAGTGTCCTCAACGAAATGCAAGACTTATTAGAATTTCACGAAGCAATTGAAATGCTCAAAAGCCTTATCGAAAGAGAAAAAAAACTGAGTGAAGATACAAAAATGTTTCGCAAAAACAAGCTCTTGGATCGTCTCAAAGGGTTAGGACTGGAGTAAACAGTCAATATAAGGCTTATCGAACCAACACTGAGGCAATGATTTGTCAAAACCCAAACCATAAACTGAACACTAATACACGCTTCGGCCAGAGTCCATCAGTTGCTATAATGTAATCGGGCTCGTTCTGTACGTTCACGATAAGATAAGAGGGACACCAATCTTACATTTACCCGCCCTTATTATTTCTGAGATCACAGGGGATACTCTGACTGGAGGATCACGCATGTTGAAACGTTCGCGGATTGCCGTTCTGCTCATGACAGTGCTTATCAGTCTTTACAGTGTTGATGTCTGTCATGCTCAGGTAAAAAGCGCGCAGCCCACCACCTCCCCCAAAACCAATAAAGTAGATCGTGGACTCTCAGATCAGCAGGAAGCCATTTCACAACAGTTCAAACGCTTTGAATCGACCCTCCATGACCTTGGGGAATATATGAAAAAGACCGATCCAGCACGGGCAGATCTGCTGTTTCGTGCTTTTGGTCAAAGTAAACAAAATCAAATGACAGTCGAAATGCAGCGTATTTTACAAATGCTGCAAAACGGACAACTGGGCGATGCCGTCGAACGACAGGATCATCTGGTCAAAAACATGCAGGCTTTGCTGGCGCTGCTTCAGAGTGAAGACAGAATGAGCGAAGTAGAAAAAGAAAAGCAACGCATTCAGAATCTACTTAAAGATGTCAATCGCCTGATGGGTCAAGAGCGCGATGTCAGAGCCGCTACCGAACGAGGCGAAAACCCTGCCAATCTGAAAGAGAAACAAAAACAAACTTCAAACAATGCACAAAAATTGATTGATAAAATCGATCAGCAGGACTCAGAAAAAAACAATCCCAATAAGTCCGAGAATAAAAAGCAGGACAAACAGGAAAAGAAGAGCACTGACGGAAAACCGCAGGATCAGAAATCGAAGAAAGATAAATCAAAATCGGATTCCGATTCTCAGAAGTCAAAAGACTCCAAATCAAAAGGAAAGACTCCTGAAAAAGGGAAGTCTGATCCGAAACAAAAGGGTTCACCAGAACAGAAACAATCTCCATCTCAGCAGCAGTCTAAATCTAAACAGCAGTCAAAATCGCAACAACAGAAGAAGCAATCGCAGAATAAGCAATCTCAACAGAAACAAAACCAGCAATCCCAGCAGCAACAACAGACGCCTGGCCGAGAAGAAATTGAACAGGCGCGCAAGGAGATGGAAAAGGCGATTGAGCAGCTGGAAAAAAAACAAAAAGAAGCTGCCTCGGAACATCAGGATGACGCCATAAGAAAGCTGGCAGAAGCGAAAGAAAAACTGGAGGAAATGCTGCGACAGCTCCGGGAAGAAGAACGTGAGCTGATGTTAGCAGCAATGGAAGCTCGACTGCAGAAAATTCTGGCACAACAGAAACGGGTTTATTCAGGTACGCTTTCCATCGCTCAAGTTCCAGAGAAAGAACGAACCAGCCGACATACCGCGCGTGCCGTCCAATTAGCGCGTGAAGAGAGTTCGATCGCCCTCGAAGTCGAAAAGGCATTATTAGTACTTAAGGATGAAGGGTCATCTGTTGCCTTCACAGAAGCCTTATCTGAAGTTCGGGAAGATGTGCAAACCGCTTCCTATCGATTGAATCGCACACAAGTGGGCGAACTGACTCAGGAAATTGAAAAAGACATTATCAGTTCACTCGAAGAAATGATTGATGCCCTGCAAAAAGAAATGGAAAAGTCAGAAAAAGAAAAAAAACAGCAGCAACAACAGCAGCAACAGCAGGGCCCCCCAGATGGTCAATCTCTGGTTGACATGTTAGCAGAGATCAAAATGCTGCGATCATTACAAATGCGTGTTAATAAACGTACACGCAGGATTGAAAAGATGGCATTGGAAAAAGATGCCAACCAGGCAGATATCCATCAGCAGCTTCAACAATTATCAAACCGACAAACTCGTATTCAGAATGCAACTCACATTCTGGCAACGGGTAAGAATAAATAATTTCTACAGAACGAAGTATCATTTGAAGGTCTGTTATTGACATGATTCATAGGCTCCATTCAATACAAATCAATCAAGCTGCCGCTCGCCGAATATTAATGGTGGTTCTACTGGTTTTCGTTTGCCTTCAGGGGGTTCCCACTTCACTGCCGGCTCAAGACAAACCGAAAGCACCAGAACAAGCCAAGATTGAAGTGTATGCAGCTCCGACTGCACTTGAGCTCAAAATGCAGTTACAAAACTGGGCAGCCGATCAGAAAACGAAAAACCCGGCAGAATTAAAATCCATCGCCAGATTACTGGTTAAGTTAGATTCACCACTCTCGCCTGAACAAAAACTGGCCCTGACGCTTCAGGTTTTTTCTGAACTGAATCCTGAAGCAAAACAGTTAGTCCAGGCTTATCAGCTTTCCGATAAACTTCCTCAGCTTTCCAGTCACCCCTTATTGGTGAATGGAAAAGCAGAGACGTTTTACCTGTCCAATATCCGCTATTACGTCGCCAGGAATTTAACGCAATTTCGGATGGTAGATCAGGCGCTGGAACTTTTCACATCCATCAAACCTGATGAATTAATCGATCCCGCTGGATATCTGTTTTACAAAGCCGTTTGTGAGCATCACTTGTTACAAAAAGAGGCCTGCGGAAAAACGCTGGATTTACTGCTTAATAATACGGAGCAAATTCCAGAAAGATACACTCAGGTCGCGATCCTCATGCAGGCAGATTTAGCCGAGCTGAAAGATGAAAGCCTGGATGAAATCTCACGAAAAATGAGTGATGTGGAGCGCAGACTCGAATTGGGAAACTCTGGTAAAAAAGTACAGAAAGTCGAAGATGAAATCATTGCCTCGCTGGACAAACTGATAAAAAAAATGGAAGACCAGTCGAAGAAGGGGTCTTCTTCAGGAGCAGGCGCAGGAAGTTCCAATTCGCCCGATGGGGGATCAAGTGAAAGCAGGGTAAAAGGTCAGACCGCACCAGGAGAAGTTGACAAGAAAAAATTGTCGAATAATGGTGGCTGGGGAGATTTACCGCCGAAGAAACAGGCGTCTGCCAAGAATATTATCAACCGCAATTTCCCCTCACATTACCGCAAAGCCGTTGAAAAGTATTTCAAAAAACTGGCAACCCAGAAAGCCAATACCGGCAAATAGAATTTAGACGACCAAAAAATACCCAAGTTGAGTTTTTGGAGAGTTTTTCATGCAACCTCTGTTTTGTATTTCCCTGACAATGCTGCTTGCCGTTTCACCGGAAGTTGAAGTGACCTCATTAAGTGGAGCTTCGGTATCAGGTAATCTACAGTCATTAAACAAAACAGCCATTCATCTGAAACAGGAAAAAACTGCGAATGAACTTACACTCTCTGAAGTTTTGAATATTCGATTTCCTAAAAATCGATTTCGACGCAGCTTACAATCGCCGTTCACTATCAGATTCACTGACGGATCTCTCTTCCCGATTCAATCGCTGCTCAGTAATGAGAAGCAAGTCAAAATCGGCGGAGATCAGACGGGCTCATTGATCATACCGGCAAAGAGTGTTTCCTCTATTCGCTTTGGATCCTTGAATTCAAATATCAGGGAAGCCTGGGATAAACTTCTGAATGGCAAACACAGTAAAGATTTGCTCGTTGTCCAGAAAGAAAATGTGCTTGATTTTATTGATGGAGTGGTTGGTTCTATTTCCGACGAAAAAATCCAGTTCTTCACCGGTGATGATGAAGTTTCAGTCGATCGAAAACGTGTGTTTGGGATCATCTATTTTCGACAACCCGTAACGGAAACGACTCCTTTCTGTTCGATCCGATTAACCAGCAATGGACTCATTCATGCATCATCAATTGCATTTTCGGGTAATGAATTCGAAGCGACGTTACAAAATGGGGCTCAAGCCCGATTTGATGCGTCGGTCATTGCCAATCTGGATTTCAGTCAGGGAAAGGTTCGTTACCTCTCCGATTTGGAACCTCGCAATATTAAATACACACCCTTCTTTGATACCGTTTGGAAATATCGCAAAGACAAACATCGTGATGGAGGGCCTCTGCGACTGGCAGGGAAAGAATATTCACGCGGACTTTATATCCATTCTAAGACACTTCTACAGTATCGCATCAAAAATGAATATCGAAATTTTCGCGCCATCATGGGAATTGATGATTCTGTTCCCAGCATTGGATTCGTGTATGTAGAAATAAAAGGCAATGGTCGGACTCTCTATTCCGGGAACGTTCGAAGTTCCGATCGGCCTGTAGAATTAAATCTGGATGTGCGCGGCGTGCGCGATCTCGATATTTTAGTCGACTTTGGTGATAATCTTGAAATCTGTGATCATCTCGATCTTTGTGAGGCTCGCTTAATTAAATAATCTGTGTCGCGGCATCAGGCCTGTCTGTCATTCTTGTGAATTGATCAGAGCCTGTTCCCTTCTGGAATGATAAAGGTAATTTGATGCAGAGAACTTTCTTCTGTGATCGATGTTTCACCAGCATACTCATGCTGCTTCTGCTACCCGCCTTTGCGCAGGCAGCAGTAGATCCTGCAGTCCTGGCAGCACAAAAACAACGAGTGGATGTGATTAAAGCAGTCTCTCCGTCGGTCGTCGCCATTTTTGGGGCAGCAGGCAAAGGCGGTGGCTCGGGTGTGTTAGTCACATCAGATGGATTTGCACTGACGAACTTCCATGTCGCTTCTCCATCCGGTAATTTCATGAAGTGTGGCCTGAATGACGGTAAGCTCTACGATGCGGTGATTGTCAGCGTCGATCCGACAGGCGATATTGCTTTGATAAAACTACTGGGGCGAACGGATTTTCCCGTAGCCCGCCTCGGAAACAGTGATACTGTCAAAGTGGGTGACTGGGCCTATGCCATGGGCAATCCCTTTTTATTAGCCACCGATTTTCAGCCAACGATTACCTATGGAATTGTCAGCGGGGTCCACCGCTATCAATATCCCGCAGGAACATTTCTGGAATACACGGACTGCATTCAGGTTGACTCTTCGATCAATCCCGGAAATTCGGGGGGACCTCTTTTTAATGATCAGGGCGAACTGATCGGCATCAATGGGCGGGGCTCATTCGAAAAACGAGGACGTGTCAATTCCGGAGCGGGCTATGCAATTTCGATCAACCAGATCAAACACTTCTGGGATCATTTAAAAAGCGGACGCATCGTAGATCATGCTGCTTTAGGTGCGACCGTTTCAACTGATTTTGATTCCAAGATTGATGTTACGGAAATTCTGGAAGAATCAGACGCGTTTCGTAAAGGTTTGCGACTGGGAGATGAGATCGTCTCTTTTGCAGGCCGCCCTATCCGTAGTGTAAATCAATTCAAAAATATTCTGGGAATTTATCCTGCCGGCTGGACGTTGCCGCTTGTCTATCGACGAGATGAAAAGAAAACAACCATTTATGTTCGCCTGCAGGCATTACACAGCGCATCGGAATTGCAAAAACAGGCCGGACAGAAAAAAATCATCCCGGAGAAACCTTCTAAGCCGGGTGATAAAAAACCATCACCGATGCCGCATCCACACGCCAAGCAGGCGGCGACTCCTCCACCGGAAAAATATAAACATCTCTATATCTCTAAAACCGGGTTTGCCAATTATTATTTTAATCAAAGGCAACAAGATCGGTTACTGCAGGCTTTAAATGACTCCAGCAATTTTTCCGATCGTAAAGGAAACTGGTCACTTACAGGAAAGCAAATTGATGGTGATGAATTCACACTGACATTAGCTGATAAAGGGATTGGGTTCGAGCTCGGCAATGATGTCTATCTGCAATCTCTTGAGTCGGGAATGCTCTTGGATGAACCGCCGGGAACGGGTGGATTATTAGCAGCATTTCATCACTTTCGGTTACTGTTTTCCGGCCAAACGGCACGCTTTACTGACTTTTATTATCTGGGAAGCGAACACCTGGATGGAAAAAATGAGCTGGTTGATGTTCTGGTTGCCATACAAACTGGAGCGATTTCCCGATGGTACTTCAATAAGTCAGACCTCTCTCTGAAGGGTTTCGATTTTTACCTCACAGAAAATTCCGAAGTCTGTGCCATCCGTTTTGAACAATTCCAAACGCTCAAAGGGCAAAAATTCCCAAGTGAAATCAACGTTCAGTACGGTGACAGACCAGTGATGAAATTAAAAATTGAACAGGTAAAATTAGAGACTTTAGAAAACTCAAAAAAATAGTGTCGTTTGTGATGAAAGAAAATACCGTGAAATCTGCATTCGTTTGTTTGTGCCTGATTACTTCTGCCCTGACAGTTCCGGTCTCGGCACAGGCCTCCTCACAAGCAACGATTCAACACGCCTTGCCTCGACTGGTAAAGATCTTTGGAGCAGGTGGTGTAAAAAATCTCTATGGATACAGTACCGGTTTCCTCGTATCACCGCAGGGTCATATTGCCACTATCTGGAGTCCAGTGCTTGATACCGATCGGCTGTCTGTCGTACTGCATGATGGACGCCGCTTTGAAGCAGAAGTCCTCGGAGCTGAACCACATCTGGATCTGGCTATCATCAAGCTGAAATCAGAACACGAACTCAAACTCCCCTACTTTGATTATCAAAATAAAGCCATTGCAGGTGCGGGAACACGAATTTTGGGCTTCAGTAATATGTTTCGTGTAGCGACCGGAGATGAACCGGTGTCTGTCCTGCATGGGGTGATTGAAGCACGCACAGAATTACCGCGCAGACGAGGAGCATTCGAACTTTCTTATACGGGTGACGTTTATGTTGTGGATGCCATAACCAATAACCCGGGTGCCGCCGGAGGTGCAATTTTAACTTACGACGGAAAACTCCTGGGCATGATCGGCAAACAGGTTCGCAATGCAAAAACCAACACATGGGTTAACTACTCCTTGCCCATTGATGTTTTAAGTAAAAGTATTGAGCAGATCATTACCGGAAAATATGAGTCCAGTGAAAATCAGAAGAAACCAGAAACAGAGACACCAGAGCGATACCGCCCCGTCGATTTCGGTCTGGTCATGGTGCCGGATGTCCTCTACCGAACACCGGCTTTCATCGACAGTGTGCTTCCCGGTTCATTAGTAGCCAAAGCAGGTCTCCGCCCCGACGATCTGGTTGTTTTCGTGAATGATGAGCTCATTAAATCATGTAAAACATTAAAGTCGGAGCTGGGAAAGCTGGAATCCGGTGATCAACTTCGTCTGGTAGTTCGACGTGACAATCAATTGATCTCACTCGAACTACAGGTACCACCCGAAAACAAATAACTGATTACCAATCGAAGAAATATGCCACACATTATCTCAAAATCATTGATCCTGTTCGCTTTGATCTGCAGCATGCAGGTTCAAGGCCTCTCAGCCCAGAATCCGAAACCTGATCTGGAAGCGCTGGAAGAACGCGCATTCAAACAGGCGACTGCGTTTGTGAACCCCTCTATTGTCAGAATTGAAACTGTGGGCGGTCAGGATCGTGTGGGAAAACTCATTACAGGTACTGGCCCTACCTCCGGCGTGATTGTCAGTCGAGATGGTTTGATCATTTCCAGTGCCTTCAATTTTATTGGAAAGCCTTCGTCGATTCTGGTCACATTGCCAGATGGCCGCCGTTTCCCCGCGCAGATCGTTGCTACCGACCACCTGAAGATGTTGACTCTGTTAAAAATTGGTGCACAAAATCTGCCGGTTCCCTTGGCTGTTCCCGAAAAGGAAATTCAGGTGGGAATGTGGGCCATTGCACTCGGACGCACTTTTGATCTTGATCAGCCGAGTATTTCTGTCGGGATCGTCAGCGCTTTAGGGAGAATCTGGGGTAAAGCCATCCAGACAGATGCCAAGATATCACCGATCAATTATGGCGGCCCACTGGTGGATATCAATGGTCGCCTGATGGGAATTCTCGTGCCCCTCTCTCCAGGAGCAACCGGTGAAACAGCAGGCGTGGAATGGTATGACTCAGGAATTGGATTCGCGATTCCCATGTATGATGTGCTGAAGATTATTCCCCGACTGAATACCGGAAAAGATTTACACCCCGGCAAATTAGGAATCACCCTGAGCGGAAAAGGTGACCTGTCAACCGACATGAAGCTGGATCGCGTGCGGTATGGGAGCCCTGCACAAGAGGCAGGTCTCAAAGCGGGAGACACTGTTATCAAGTTTGATGGCCAAACGACCAAAATGCATTCACAGATCAAACAGATTCTGATGCGAAAGTATGCGGGCGAGTCAGCCAGCTTGACAGTCACCAGAGAAGGTTTCAGTGAACCTCAGACTTTTCAAGTCACTCTGGTGGAAAAACTCGTACCGTTTGAATCGGGATTTCTGGGCATTCTTCCTCAACGCACAATGAATTCTCAGGTTGCAGGAGTTGGTGTGCGGTATGTGTTTTCTAAATCTGCCGCTGCGAAAGCTGGTTTAAAATCGAATGACCGAATCCTGGAATTCAATCAGCAAAAAGTTGCCAATTCAGAAGCTCTGGCATCCATGGTCAATCACTTACGCCCCAGTGATCCGGCTGAGTTATTGATCTTACGCGATCAAAAGCAGTTGAAACTGAAGGTCACCTTGCAATCGACTCCACACTCTGTTGCATCGTCACTGCCAACCCAGGCACTTCCCTCCAGAACAGCTGCGAAAAATGAACAGCAAAAAATCAAGGTAGGGCATTTTAAAGATCAACTTCCCGGCGATGACCAGAAATTCTGGGTTTATGTTCCCGAAAACTACTCCCCCAATCATCAGTATGGTTTGATGGTCTGGATTCACCCGCCTGGTAACACAATGGAATCGACGATTCTTAAAGAATGGAAAAGTATTTGTGAACAACGGGGAATTATCCTGGTGGGGCCCTCCGCACAAGATGTCATTCGATGGAATCGGGACGAAACAGAGTTTGTCAAGGAAGTCGTAGAATCTATAAAAACCCGATATGCAATTGATTCAAAACGGATCTTTTTAATCAGCCATGCCAACGGTAGTGAATTTGCTTTCCATCTGGCTTTTAAGTATCGAGAACTATTCCGCGGCGTTGCTGTCTCCGCCTCTTCGATTCGAGACCAGCCTCCTGAAACAGACCCTGATTTTCCTTTGAGTTTTTACTTTGTCCTCAACGCGAATAACCCATTTAATAAATTACTACAACCACAGATAGAAGCTCTGCGGAAGATGAACTACCCGACCGTCTTTCAAATGATTAAAAATGAAAAACCAGCCAGTGACTATCTTGAGAAACCACATTTAGAAGAAATAGGTCGTTGGGCAGATAGTCTGGACCGGATCTAGTTTGCCTGTTGCAGATCGTCTGTGGCAAAACGTCTTTGATTGCACGAATCATTTCTCTTACGCGATGCGATCTTCAGCAGAGTCTTCACTACTCTTTTATATTTTGAGTTCCTGGAGAACTTGCAGCTGCCTGTGTTGTGCTGAGAGTAATGGTTTGATTCGTTTTGAACGCCATGAAGACTGCCATCGCAATGATTCCCACCCCGATATATTGTGGCGATAAAAAGAGCATCCAGATCAATCCCAGTACCAAAAGCCCTATCATCGGGTGGGCATTCAGCCAATCAGCAGATCGAGGTTGAATGCACCGGCTTAGAACAGGCAGCAGAATCAACAGGCTTAAACAGGCCACTGCAATATCAAGATAGTGTTTGGGAATGACCCAGGCAGTCAACACAGACTGTTCAGAATTTGAATTTTCTGCACTGGAATAATATCGCACTTTCTGTACAGTATCCGGTCCCAATTTCTGCTGAAAGTGATTCACAAAAGGTTGTTCTCGCTCAGCCAGCTCTGCGTCCGTTGCTACGAATTGTTTTAATTTGGAGACACGTTGTTTCAAACTACTCATACGATTCAGTTTTTCACTCGTCCCCTGACCATCATTACCAGAATCAGCAAGAATCAATTCAAGCTGATTATACTCATCCTCAATTTCTCCCCACGATGATTGAGAGACATTAATCTTCACCCCGAGTTCCAGTTCAATTTCTGCAATTTTGAGTTGTGCAGACAATTTGTCTGCTAAATATTGAAAGGGGGTTACATCGCTTGATAAAAATGTCTGATTTCTCTCGGATGAGATGATTTTGACGAGATGATTATCAAATTCATAATTTGCCGGTCGTGGCATTTGCAGCCTGATTTTCTCAACAAAATATTCATGATCTATCTGATAAGATTCCCAAAACACAGTCAGATTCATCAATCGGGGACCGCCGTTTAAAGGAATTGCCAACTCTCCCATTTCCTGCTTGAGCGTGGCATCACTTTCACCATTAATCAAAATCGCAATCAACTTAGTTTTCTCTGGCCACTCCAATTTCAATTCGTGTCTGCTTTGATTGAACAATTTGATATGAGTCATTCCATTGACCGCACCCTGTTCTCCCAAAATGATTTGCGTTTCAAGAAAGGGAATCAAATCATCGATCGACTTACCCTTATTATGAGATGCTGAGATCAACTTCCAGGGCAATTGTGTAGAAGTAAATATACGCCCGCAATCTAAATCAGGTGACGCATCACATCTGGCCTGAATCCAAGTTGGTATTTTTTTTGGTGGTACCGTTTGCTTGTTTTTTTTATCATTCAACACAAATTCTGGTTTGGAAGAAAGCAGGAGATAGTTATTCTGCAATTTTGAATTTTCCAGCGTTACAGGAGTGACAATCAATTCATTCACCGGCTTGGGAAGAGTCACTCTGACGATGACTGTTTTTTCATTGGTTTCAGAGGTCTTCGGCAGTAACACCACTCTCTGCTGACCATCGGGAGATTTTTCCTGAACTTCATACGGCATACCATCGATCATATAATTGCCAGCATACTCTGCGGGGATCAACAAAATCAGTTTCTTCATATCAGATGCAGGCAGTAAAAAATGTAACGTCTGCGTCACTTCAATTTTTTGATCTTCTAACGCATCGACTATCGTCAAGGAGTCGGCAGCGATCAACAAATCCTGCAGCTTGACGAAAAGAGTGATTGGCTGACTTATAGAATCAGTTTCCTGAAATCGTCCCACAAATGAAATCGAATCTGTGGCTGGTGCTGTTTGAGCCGCATCTTCATCTATTCGACGATAATGCGACGAAGTCATCTGCACATCGATTTGAGGTTTTTTGTATATCGTCAAAAGAGAGTCTTCAATTTCAGATTCTTCAATTTGAATACTCGGAATAACAATCGCACCATACTTTCTTACTGGCAACCAGCCCTTGAGTGTCAGATCCTGCAAGCCGGATGTTTTATTTTTTAAGAACAGGGTGATTTTATTTCCCACACGATGCCAATGTGCCAGTCGATCGACATCCTCTTCTTTGACTGACAGCGATTCGATATTGAGCTCTTTCGGGACGATCAGAGTATGGCGAAATGCGGGTGCCTGACTGATTCGAATCTCCGCAGAAAAAGTCCAATCGATATTCTTTTGGTTTACAATAGCAGTTTGATTTATTCGTGCGGTTCGCTCAGGATTTTTGGACTCAAGTTCCATGAAAATCGGAGCGGGTTTATTCACCTGAAATAACAGTTCTGAAGATTTTAGAATACTTTCTTCTATTTGCTTACTGGGAGTTTTGGATGAAACTGACAGCACACCTTCTGGCAACGTTTTCACCATTTCAAGCTCAAATTCAGGACCAGTGCGTACTCCAACAATATGTGAATTCACTTTCATCTCTGAATTTTTAGAATTGGCCTTCCCGGAGCTAAAATCCAGGGGAGGGATCCTGGCAGACATCGAGGGTACATTGGCGGGTAAATCAAATGTGGCATTGATTACGAATTCCCCGGTCTTAGGTTCTGGTAATTCAAGTAGTAACTCTCGGTAGTTGTTACTGACTGCAGGACTCAATGCAGGTATGACCGTCATGCCCGGAGACTTCACGCTCCGAAGTATTGTGCCTGGTGGAATTTTCCATAATAAATAATCGACCTTACCCTCACGCACTTTATAGCTAGCCTGGACATCCAGGTGGATCAGAGAAGGAGAGACTTCCACATTCGTTAAAATTGCTGCTTCCAGTTGTAAGGGGCTCTCTTCAGAATCCTGGCTGGTTTGCCATTTTACTTTCAGTATCGAATTCTCTTTCAGAAAAGTGGAAAACTGTTTTTTTTCTGCCAACTGATATTTTGATACACCAGCAGTTTCATTAATTTCGACAAGGTATGCTGCGTCTTTGAACTGTAAACTAATATGACTTTTCGAGATTCGAGGAATTCCGATTTCAAACTGTCCGCTGGTTGCGCTGAATTTCACAGCAGGATGCAAGACCAGTTCAATTTTGTGATCCTGGAATGCAAAAGGCGAGATCGGTTTTTGAGCCTCGACTGGTTCCGTCTTTCGAGAATCTCTTTTTGATATTGGAGGTTTTACATTATTCACGTTCACCAAAATACTTTGTTTATCAGCACCTAATAATACAGGGACCACATTCCCATCGACCTTACAGGAATCTGGACCGCTCAAATTCCCACCATTGATGGGCAAGTGAATCAATGCTGAAGGATTGGCTAAAGGGATTTTCACCTGAAAAACTGCCTTAACAGTCAGTAGTTGACTATCTCGCATGTCTCCTTCGTAGAACGCAGAGGATAGCAGATATTCGGGCTGCTCATTTTCCTTTACAATACTCTCCAGCTCCTGAAGTAATTCAGGTGTGAGATAGGCAATAGATTCTGTCCTTGCTGCGGATGATTCAGGCAGGAGGACTAATTCTGTTCTGGTTTCCCTTGATTGCTCCTCGCTGGGTGATATCACTTTCTTTGGTAAATCTTGAGCGTATCCGGAAGCAGAGATCCCAAGCATTGTGATGATCAAATATTGAGTTGCCGAATATGTTGAGGAAACTGGTTTCTGATAGGCTTTTGTACTTTGATCTTCAGTAAGTATTTTTGTTTCCTGCCAGAGAAATCGGCGGGGTATTAACATGACAATCAAGATGCCCGTGAAACAACTGCCTGCGATTTGAGCTAAAGCAAATGGGAAGATCCAGGAAAATACCAAAGAGACTAAAGCAACCATCACACAGAGTTTATTGCGAATACCGAATCGTAACATTCGCAATAGTAATCCTGTAATCATTGTGAGAAGAAAGACAATCCACGAAATAATATTGGCTTGATCTGAATTTGAAGTTTCCAATGTACCAAATCGCACGGGAAATAAATTCACAGCACTCCAGTTCGTTTCCGCATGTGGATTCACACTCTGTTTTTTTCCTAGAATTCCAAAGAATCTTCGAGCCATTGATTCTTCCGGTAAAGATTCCTGTAAGACCATCCCTACCGGGCCTCTGATTAAGCGAGTCCCCTCAGGAAGAGTGAAATTCCAATCTGTTTCCAGGACTCTTTGACTGATTTGCGGGAACGGAATCTTGCGCATCGCCTTAAGTTGGGCTGGAACAGAGGGAGTCTGATATTGAATAGTGATCTGATAGGAATCTAACTGATCAAATAATGGCACTAAATATTGGCCCTCTGCTTCAATGGGAGTAATTCTTCGTTCGTCTACAGTCGTTGAAATCAGTTTCACATCTGACGGAAAACGAAAAATGAATTTATCATCAAATGTACTCGACAAATCGAGGGAGACCTTCGCGAGATGCACATCAGGCTCTCCTGTCCCATGCCCAAATTTCGTATCGACAACCACAGTTGCGGTGCCCTGGTCTAAACTACCCTCAGAAATCTCCGAGGAACGCGTAATTGTTAATGCACCCAGTGGCCATTCATATTCCCACTCATAATTTCGCTGAGTACGCTGTACGGCTGGCTTGTTCTCTGTGCCAGGGGCCGTGAATAGACCTTCTGTTTTCATACGTAAATTCAACTCGTTTGAATTTAAAACACGAACGACTCCTCTAAAAGGATTCGCCTGCGGGACATAAATCAATGCTGCTTTGACACTTTCAAGGAAAGGCCGACGACGTTCCCCACGAAGTTCCAGCTCTTTAAACACGGGGGCTGAGAGCTTCAGCTCCCACAGTTCTCCAGTCTGGGGCAGCTGCCATTTTTGGTGTCTTGAGACGGGAAGTTTTTGGCTCGTCAGGCTCAACTGTAAACCACTTCCCGTATTCATTGACCATTCCACAGATTCCCCTGGTTCTGAAAGGTAAACCAGCACTCGTTTAATTCCGCGAGAGACTGGCACACAATTCAAAATAAAATTTTCCTGAACGACATCATCATTTAGCGCGATATAACTACTGGCAATGACTTGAAGTGTCTGGTCTATTTTCGCAAGGTTTAATGCACCCCATCGGAAACCTGAATATGGAGCAAGATGGAAATACCGAGACGTACCTGTTTTTGAAGAGGATAAATTCCACTTTTTGGGAAGATCACTGGCAACCAACTCTTCTACTTCTTTACCGGGATCAAAGAGCTTTACCATTTCTGAAGAGGCATCTAATTCCAAAATTTGATCTACGTTATCACATCCCAACGGGTTGACGCCGTACAAATCAATGGCTCGATTTGCGACTGGTATTAATCGCCGGGCTTGAATCTCAAGTGAATAGGGGGCTTCGGGCGACACAGCACTAGGTAGTCGAACACTTAATTTTTGCTGTTTCGCACTCCGCTCCACATCCCAGACCAGGTCGCCTGAACTTTTCTCGGCTAGACTGTTGACCTGAGTAATTTCCCATCCGGCAGGAATCATCGATTCAAGTCGGTAAGTTGATCCAGCTGCTGAAGCCCAGTGAATTTGCGACTTCATTTTCCAGACTTTGTCTTCCATACGAATCAGACTCTGAACTCTGGCAGAAAGATTGAGGTCCGGTAAGGCCAATCGATAGACTAAACGTGCATCCGGCGAATACTGCTTGAAATCATATGCCTCCCCCTGTTCATCCTGAATGAGTACTCCCGTTTGTCGTAGATCAGTTAATTGGATTTCATGTGTTTCTAACGGAGCAGATATATCAAGATGAACGGTTCCTCCCAAAAAGTGGGCCTGTTTCAACTTCAGACGAGGGATAGAAATTTCTCGATCTAAGGAAGGAGAAGCCAATGCACGCACAGACAAAGGTCGACTGATTCCAATCAGCGGATCTATCAAATCCACACTGATCAGGTTTCGGTCTTTCTGTTTTTTGATCTCAAATGGTAAGGAGAGATCATTTCCCAGGGTGACAGAATAAATTTCATATTCAGTGGAAGCTTCAAACTCCAGTTTTCTGACAGGCTGGTTGAGCACTTCAATCTGGAAGTCTTCTCTTAACCTTAGACCATCTTCCCGGATACCAACTTGTGCAAATTGGTGGTAAAGAATCTGCGTCGGCGATTTTTTCCGCTTTTGATTTTGATGTATGACTGCTTGAAACTGAGACTGCCCACCAAGTTCTATCTGCCACAGATCATATTTTTGCACATCAGATTTGACTGGCCCCGATACATATCCAACAGATGTTGTAAGCACCATGCCTTGAGGAATCTTAAGATGCACACGTGAGACAACAGTTTCGGGCAGTTGGAAAGAAAACTCCATTCGATGAGGCAGTTCCCTGCCTTTCAAACTCCACGCACCTGATAAGGGCTCATTAAAATGATCAATCAACAGCAGCGTTTTTTGATCAGGGGCAAGTCCCCAGACTGCATCCTGGTTACCCCATTTCAATTCGTGAATCGCCAGATTCAATTTGGAAAGATTAATAAAACCCGGCTCATTTCTGGAACAATGCAAGAGATAGTTCAGACGGCCATGAGTCAGTTGGTCACCTTCTAATGTAGCCTCATAGGTGGCTTCCTGAATCCAGGAATTGGGCGGTGTATTTTTTTTTAACAGAGCTGTCTTTTTGAGCAAGTCGTATTTTTTTAATGGAACCGGATACCAGTTTCCCCGAGGCCATTGAGAAGTATCACTTCCAGAGACCACGACTTCTCTGATTTTTAAAGCAGGCGAAAGATTGATAACATTTTTATCAGCAGCTTCTGAAGAACCTGTCAGCGCTAAAATTGTAATTCCGCTGAGTAAGAGACAGGCCGCTTTGAAAGCGAAACACTGTTTCTTCTCGATTCCTGGGAAGCTACTCATCGCTGTGCCCCGGCTTCAGATGATGAAACTGGTTTCTCAATCAATTCAGAACCTGGCCTGACAGCCGTAATATCTTCAGAATCCACTTCTGAAGGCTGAATGCGTTCTGAATATGAGGGAGGGGGAATAAAATCGCTGGGTGCCGAAAGTGTCAACTGCTTCGATTCTCTACGTTTTCTCGAAGATCCATTAATGAACGCCGCGACAATCGCTAATAGCAACCCAAAAACGGCAGGCTGTAACAGCACTTCTACGGGAGCGGCATACCATAACGCGACAGCAGACACAGCCGTCATGATAATCAATAACATCAAAACACTTCTGAGTGGTGAGATGCTCATTAAAATAAAGCCAAGCAGTAAAGAGGTTCCGGCGCCAATGAAGACAATCATCGAACGAGATAAAGCACGAAACTCTAATGCGGTCACGGGACCAAGTCGATAAAACTGGTAGTCATTTACTCCCATCAAATCATCTTTTGGTTGAGGCGCGTTTTTAAATGAAATGGGAATCTCATTTTTACCTGAAAACTGGCGTGACCAGAAAACGCCTTGGTTTTCCCAATGATACTGGGGCGTGTAGCCAGGTGGGATCGTGAAAAGATGCTGATTATTGGGTAGACTAATTTTCCAGTTTGTCTTCTCTACCCACAGATTATCCGAAAATTCGGGTGCGGCAACTGTTAAAGAGCTAAAGAGTGAATCACGCTGGTGTTTTGTAGAACCATAATCAATCGTAAGAATATGTGATGAGTTTTCTTTGCCCTGGACTACAGGCAGACTGATCTGGTACTCATTCGAACTACCTTGAACCAGACTGAATGTCGTTTGCTGATTGTTCCACCAGATATTTTCAATTTTAATCTTAGCTTGTTCCGGCACTTGGAACGAAAGTAATCGAGGCGAAACAGGAAACTGATACTGCGCGCGCGCCTGATAAAAACCTGATGAGTCGATGCTGCAATGAATCCATGCCTGACTGACAGAATAGGAAAACAATGCTCCCGATTCACTTTTTTTCAGTTTGAGATTGATATCTGCCTTAGGATCAACGGCCCTCCAGAACGCATTATTATTCATGGCCAACTGTTGTTGCCAGGCGGTATCCATGCTTTCAATTTCGAGATATCTTGAATCCTCTTCATCCTTCACTGAGAGCTCGAACTGGCTTTCCGAAAAGGCAGCATCATCCGAACGAATCAACGGGACAGACAATTCAGTTTGTGAACTCTGAGGTAACAAATAAACGGCTGTAATTTTCACTGGCCCCAGTTTTTTGCTTCGCAATGATAGTCGGGCATTTTGAACGGGGTCGGCATCGTCTGATATCCAGGTCGGAACCAGAGGATTTTGCTCTTCGTCCAGATAAAAATTGACGCGATTCTTTAACGACAATGGTACCAGTAGCCTTACCTCAGACAGTGGTTCATATTCAATCTGATATTGAATTTCCTGTTCGACATGCACTTCAGAACCATCGATCTCCAGTTGCGCTGCGCTGGTCGTGGTAATTTCCTGGTTATGTATCGAAACGACAGCCGAGAATTCGTTGACACCCGGTTGTATCTGAAATTCATTTTTGCGAAGTGTTTTGACTTCCGCAGGCAAATCGAACTTTTCCATTTGCACAAGTGGTGAAGAGAGAACCTGCGTTTTCGGAGAAGGAGTCAAATCGGTCACGACGTTCACATCATTGGCAATCACCAGTGATGTTGCCGAAAGACTGGGTGCTTCGATTTCGGGAAGCGTAAAATTAAATGGTTCCTGATCTGCAATCACTGGGCGCCGGGCACGAAATGTGATTTCAAATTTCCCTTTGGAACGTTTCAACAAATTAATGTTGATTTTTCCCGGCTGACTCTGGTCAAGCTCAATGGCTTCCGTCAGGGAAGGTTCCTGCATTAATTCCAGTTCCCAGCCCTCTTTCGCTTGCTGGGGCCAGTTTAGTGAGACCTTGTCCAATGCACCTTGAAATACATCAATTTGAATGCGTGCATCAAATTCAGCCCTGTTTCCAAACATCTGCACCAGATAAAAAGGCTTGGCAGAGAAGTAAGGTTTGACTCTCTCAATATTCAGAGGCAATTGAAATGGCTGTTTCAAAAAGCGATATGAACTGTCAAAATCTTTTTGATTGGCTTTGATTTGATAAACAAATCGATTTTGACCTTCTGTCCGAAAAATACGATATCCGTCAAGTGTCTGAATATCTATCAAACCCGTCTGTCGTTTGGCACGACTTACATCAAAACCATCGATTAAAAAGTGACCGTTCTCTTCTGGAAAATCGGTCTCAAGAGTCCACTGAAGTTCTATCGGGCCGACAGTCGGTTCAATCAGAGAGACTTCAACCAGATTCCCTTTTGCTATTTTATGGCTTTTATAATCTTCACATTTCACATCGAGTAATCGAAACCGATCTGGCAACCTGACTTGTACCGTTTGAAAACTTCCCGTTAAAGCTTTGATCGACTGTGTGGCGTTCAACAACACCGAGTCTGATGTAAAATCTGCTGTAAGCAAGGTCTCGGCCTGTAAAACCGTTTCCACTTTCTTCTCATCAGGAATAGGCTGCCAGGAAACATCGAGCTGATCTCCCAGTCCGAACATTTCTACCAGACTCTGATTTTCGGAAATTGTCTTTTTCGAAACAGCAACACCAGCGGGGAACTCAAGGCTGATTTGAGATAACGGAACTTTTAACTGCAAATTACTGACGGCAGTTTGCGGTAATAATAATTGCAGACGTCTGGAAGGTAGTTGCTGCTTGAGCGAAATACTTAATGTCAGATTGATTTCATGAGTGCCCTTACCCCGAAACCACCAGAGATATCCTTCCGATCGATTAAACCCACCCGGGCTTGACTCCCCTTTGCCAACATAACTCGTTTTGAGGAAGATCGCTTCATTGAGTTTAACCGGAACGCGAACCCATTTGTTTTCTTCGTTGATTAGTACAACAATCCGCGCATCCAGAATCGCACGATCTTCTTTGATTGTGCCTGTCAGTGAAACTGATGATACCGCATACTCGGGGGAGGGCTCCGTCTGACTAACCTGTTTCTGTTTCAGATACTCACGTATCTGATCTAAACTCAGATTTGGTAAAGGATAATATTGACCATCAGCGCCTTTGAAAAACACGCCTTGTTTCGTCGAGTTTTTTTCCTGGCTCTTTTTTTCGGGAATGGTTTTTTTTAAATCAGAAGCACTCAGACCTGAACCCGGACGCTTTTCTGCATCCAGAGAGGATTTGAGTTCTTTCGTTCCGGAACCCGGTTTCGATTTGACTTTCCTCGCACTGTCTCTCTCGGAAGACTGTTTTTGTGCATACAGATTATAAGACGTATTTTCTACGCCAGATAACAGCAACAAATGCAGCCCCATAAAGAGCAGGAGTAATCGTGTAAGATATGACATAACCGCTAATTGATCCCATTTGTACGGGAACAGGGAAACTGTGAATGGATTCAACTCATTGCTTGAAAGGGAGCTGATTCAATTACGGGTCCCGGTAACTCCCCATTCGGTTGATCGAAAAGAATCGATCGACGACAAACGCGCCTCGAATCAATGTTCGCTTGTATAAACGGAACATGATATAAGGCCGCATTTCTCTCCTTATATCATACGTCGTTTTTTGGCACATTAAAGCAGGAATCTCAAAGCTGTCTAAAAAAGCGTATCTGTCAGCAATGATTGCAATTCAGCATGAATATTTGTTCCATTCGTTGCCAAAATACTCGGATTTTCAATGGTAAAGCCTGCGTCTTCAATAGAGGACACGGTGCCTCCCGATTCTCTGCAAATCAGAACTCCCGCTGCCATATCCCAGGGTTTCAACGTGCTGGACCAATAACCTTCAATTCGCCCCGCAGAGACATAACATAAGTTTAACGCAGCAGAGCCAGTCCTTTGTAATGCCTGTGCTATGGGAAGAACTCGCAAAAATCGATCCACGGCGATACCTTGGCCATTCGTTCCGACAGGCAAACTTGCCATTAACATCGCCTGATCTAAAGACTTGATAGGAGAAGGGCTGATTGATTTCCCATTCAATTTGGCACCCTGATCACGAAAAGCAGAGAACATCTCATCGCGATTCGGGTCATAAACCACTCCTAAAACCAGTTCACCCTGAAATTCCAGACCGATTGAAACACAATAGTAGGGAAATCCATGCACATAATTAGAGGTGCCATCAAGCGGATCAATGACCCAACGATAGTCTGATTCCCCTTCCCCACGGGATAATCCCTCTTCACCAAGCATGTGGTGAGTCGGATAACGCTCACTGATATGGTTCACAATCGCAGTTTGTGAAGCAAAGTCTGCATCCGTCACCAGATCCGCTCTGCCTTTTTCTGAGACGCGAAATTCATCAACCCAGTCCAGCAGACATTTTGCTCCCAGGCGGGCGGCCGTCTCGGCAGTATCTATTAATTCAGTGGAATTCAATGTTAAACCTTCCGTGAAACTCGATTGTTAATTTCCCGTTCTCAGCAAAGCATTCAGAATCAGAATGTCGTTTTGCTGGATGGGATTTGGTACCAGAGAAAATCTCCGAGATTGAGTCCGGTTATCGGGGTTTTAATAAAGAACCGATCTGGTCCTATTTTAGGAATGAATCATGGGCTCGTGAACCGCCAGATCCTTGAATTCACAATACTTTCATTTCTTTGCTGACCTTTGGAAATCCCCCGGCTTTTTGACTCAAACTTTCCTGACTCTGAACAATCACAATCGGTTGCGTCATTCCAATCCGGCGCACTTCATAACTCATCCATTTTGAATTCGATGCAACATCGCTCTGCGCAGTGCACGAAAATCACATATTAACGATTTGAGTGATTATGAGTATTGCAACAATCACAACAGATTTATCAATACCAGTGATTGATGTTGCTCAATGAAAACAGGGAAACAAGACAAGCTGTGGTTTTTTTTCAGATTGAAAGTATCAGGTTAGAAACATGAGGTATATTTTCAACACGCAGTATCAGGTTCCATATAGTTTTACTAAATCCCTTATCTGCCTTTACAGATAGTATTTCCATAACCAGACAACTTGATTGAGAATAAAACCAATGGATTTTCCGTTAACACAGCTCTCTCTTTACATCATGGCAATCAGCGTCGGGATCTTCACGGTCATTGCAGCCATTACGGACTATAAAGCAAGAAAAATCTACAACGTCTTGACCGTTCCCTTCTTTGTATTAGGCATTATCTATCAAGCTGTGTTCAATGGCTGGGAGGGATTGATGTATGGCGGACTGGGTTTTGTCGCCGGTTTTGGATCTTTTTTCCTGATTTGGATCGTGGGTAGTGGTGCTGCAGGAGATGTAAAAATGATGGGAGCCTTATCAATCTGGTTAGGGTTCAAAGCAACGCTTGCCGTCATGATAGTAGGCACGCTGTTTGTTCTAGTCGGTTCATTTACGATCCTGGCATGGAGTGTATTCAGACGTGGAGCCAAAAAAACAAAAGAACAATATCTGGCAACAGGCAAATCATTTAAAGGCAAGAAGAAAAAATATGTGCCCGAAACAATGGAACAAAAAAAGAAACGAGGCCTGATGCCTTTTGCACTTCCTGTTGTATTAGCGACCTGGAGTGTTACTACCTGGATGGTTATTAAATCTGTGGTACTCAATTAGTCATGAATTAAGGAAAACCATCGTATTAAGAAATCGATGAAAGCATTTCTGCCATGAAGTTGAAACGAATTCAAAAACATAAAAAGCAAACAAAACGATCAGGTTTCCTGAGCATGGAACTTGCTTTGGTGTTACCGATTTTTGGCATTGTCATGTTCGCACTGTTGGAGTTTACACTCCTGTTTTATGCACGTGCGGATGTTGTTGAAGCCAGTCGAATTGGTGCCCGTCTGGCAACACTGCCCGGCGTTACCGAGCAAAATATTGAACAAGAAGTACTGAAAATCCTGCCTCCACAACTGGGGCAGGGAGCAGTCATTCAAACTGAGATGGGAGAAAATTCAGGTGATGTGGTCACGGTTGCTGTCAGCATTCCGATGACTCTGGCTTCTCCGAATCTGCTTTGGCCGATTGGCTATGACTTAAAAGGACAAAATTTATACTCCGAAACCAGAATGATTCGAGAGTAATTTTTATTGGAAAATAATCGTGTAGCCCTCCGACGATTTAACAGGAGGGAATGTTGGAAGCCGAGTCATTTCTCTGCTTCATCAAGTTACGGGAGATTGATCCGGTGAAAAGCCTGACCCCTGCAAAAGTGACACTGTTGATGTTTGGTGTCTTTGGAATTCTGATTGCTGCCTATATCGGAAAAAGATTACTGGCGGGAAAAGACGAAACACCGCCTGTGGCAACTCGAAACATCCCGATGGCGATTAGTGAGTTGGAGCCCGGTACTCTGGTGACTGAAGATCACCTGGGACTCGGTCCTATCGCTATCAAAAATCTGAAACCAGAAATGATGACATCAAATCGTGTCATTGTCGGTCGAATTGTCAAAGAGAAAATTCCGGCTGCCACACCCATTTCGACTGGCCAACTTTACCCCGCAGGTGAAACGCCTCCGATTGAAGTCGAACCGGGTATGCGGGCGATCTCTGTCTCTCTTGAGTCATCGGTTGATCTCGTTGATGGATTAATCAAACCAGGAGAGTATGTTGATGTCCACATGACTCCGTCAGGCTTGAATAACGACAAACGTATGAATGGCGGGATGACTCTGACCTTATTCAAAGGAGTGAAGGTCATTGCGATTAACCGCAGCTACACACAAAACAGCAGTTCCAGACGAGGAACCAATGTCACACTTGAACTCACGCCGGAACAAGCCAATATCATGATTCTCGCCAGCGATCGCGGTGAAATTACGATGAGCTATACTCCCGAAGGTAAGGGAAACGGCGGCGTAGCGATCAACAATGCGGATAAAGCAACGTTGTATGAAATCCTCGGATTAAAAACGCCGGAAAAGGTGAAAGAGAAAGAACCTGAGAAACCATTCGTAATAGAGGGTTATTATGGTTCCAGCCGTAGTGTGAACCGATTTGATAAAAATGGTTTGCGCGTTGGTGATTACAACAGTTACAACCGTGGTGGTAACGGCGGATTCAATTCTGGCGGATATCTGAATCCGGATTGGGGCGGCGGTCAGGGATATGATAGCGATGGACGTTCTATTAGTGCTCCCAACGGTCAGGCTCCCGGTGCTTCAGATGCGGGTGGACCAACTGCACAACGCAGCCCTCAGAATCCTCCCAATTCACCGGGTACACCTGCGACACAACAACGTCCCTACACTCGTTCATTTCCACAAAACCGGACAGCAGGACGTTAAGCCGCCATGGAATCAGGAACTGTTTATTCTATCTCTGTTGTTGATGATTGCTGAAATAGATACTCATGAAACGTTACCAACGAGCTCACATCACAGTCTCACAAACCGTCGGCCGACGAGGGGTCATCACCCCTCTGGCCGCGATGGTGCTGCTTGTCGTATTGGCTGGTATAGCACTGGTTGTGAATCGACTCTGGCTGGATGCTGCGTCTCTGGAGGTAACAACGTGTATCGAAACCGCAGTCTTAGCAGCCGGACAGGAACTGGCAGCAGATGACTTACTGAAAGAAAAACCAAATTACCAGACCCTGATGGAGCGGGCAGAAAAGGCAGCCAATCGTGCAATTATTCTGAATACCGTTGCAGGACATAGAATTGGTATTCCACTGATTAAAGATGAAAATTTATTTTTTGGAAAATCGATCCCCGTGGCTGATACGGGTATCAAACGATTTCTTCAAACCGATCATCAGCCAATGAGCATTCAATTGAAGACTCACCAAATAAGTCGCCTTAATAATCCGGTAGCAGATTTCGTATCTGAATTCACGAGTACAAATTCGGGAACGACGGGCGCACAAATTGAAGCAACGATTGACAACCACATTATTGGTGTTCGACCTTTTGCAAATGTGTCTGTTCCTGCATTTCCGCTGGCAATTCTGAAAAATGATCCTTCAGGAAAACATACGGAGACCTGGGAACTGCAGATTGATCAGAAAAAGGGCAAGGATGAATATCGATATAACGCGGATACAAAAACGGTCACGCGTGGTTCAGATGGTATACCGGAAATACTACTTACAGGAAAACCACGACGGGGAAATATTTCAGATGCCAATCTGCAAGTCCTCGATTTTGGCTCACTTCATAATTCTGAATCTGTTGAGAGGCAAATACTATCAGGGCTGACAAAGCAGGATCTGAAACACTATCACGGCGAACTGTCATTTAATGCAGGACCGATTCAAGTGAATTGCAGCCCTGCACTAGAAGACAATGAACAGGACGCATTTCAGAAGATGACGGGACAGTGTCGGATTTGTTTTTTGTATGACAAGGTTGAGTCATCATCCCGATCCCATACAGGACTTGCCGACTGTACGAACATGGTCGCAGGCAGGATTATGTCGATCAAACGACTGGAGAACCAGACATGTGAAATCATCCTTCAACCTGGAGTGATGACGACACGCACTGGAATTCTGGCCAAAGGTAAGCCACCTGAAACGGACAGTCAATCTGCTTCTAATTCGAAAACCAAAACAGACAACGATCAACAACGTAAAAACAAATACATTTACAAGCTTTATCTGACCCAGTAAGGGCGGAGATTAAAATGGTATTACAAAGTGAAACTACAGTTGCCAGTTCAACTGCCGAAGCGAAAAAAGCCTTTCAGAGGCTGAAAACACAACTGCATCGCCAGATGGTGGACGCCATCGATTTTTCCAAAGCAGGCGAACTGCCGGAAAACGATTTACGCATTAAGTTGCGTGGTCTGGCAGAGCATTTATGCTTGCAGCAGGAGATTTCGCTGGATCAGAAGAACCGTGATGTCATGGTACGTGAGATCCTGGACGAGATCTACGGTTTTGGTCCATTGGAGCCATTGATGAGCGATCCTGATATCAGCGATGTACTGGTAAATGGTGCCGACAAGGTATTTATTGAACGCAATGGTGTTCTGGAACAAACTGATATCAGTTTTGCTGATGACGAGCATTTGCTCCAGTTAATTCATCGTCTGGTAGGTCGTGCGGGACGACGAATCGACGAAGTCTCACCGATGGTTGACGCCAAGCTTCCTGATGGTTCTCGTTTGAATGCCGTAATTCCACCTTTGGCTTTAAAGGGTCCTACACTTTCCATTCGTCGTTTTCGAACGAACGCTTTACGGTTCGATGATATGGTTAATATGGGATCATTGGCCCCCGATATGGCAAAATTTCTGGAAATTGCCGTCTAGGGACGGCTTAATATTCTGATTAGTGGTGGTACGGGTGCTGGTAAAACAACGCTGTTGAATAACCTCAGTCGTTATATTTCTGGTAAAGAACGAATTGTCACCATCGAACAGACAGCAGAATTACAACTTCAACAGCCAGACGTGGTCTCACTGGAAGCCAGACCTTCTAACATTGAAGGCCAGGGAGAAATCGATCAACGGGACTTATTGAAAAACAGTCTGCGAATGCGGCCGGACCGAATTATCGTTGGGGAATCTCGCGGCGGTGAAGTTTTGGAAATGCTACAGGCCATGAATACCGGTCACGATGGCTCCATGAGTACCGTTCACGCGAATGATACCCGCGATGCATTAGACCGACTGGAATTGATGATCGCGTTATCTGGTGCGGAACTTCCCAACTCAATTGCCCGTCGTTATATCGCCTCGGCTGTTCACTTGCTGGTACACATTACGCGACTTCCCAATGGTAAGCGAAAAGTAATGCGTATATCGGAATTGATCGGTTTCCAGAATGGTGAATACATGGTGGAAGACCTGTTCGTCTATCGCATTACCGACGTTGATAAACAAGGGAATGTGAATGGTTCATTTTATGCAACCGGGCACCATCCTGTTGCCATGAACTGGTTAACACAAACTAACTTTAATGACTTAGATGATCTTTTTCAGGCCCGTGAATTAGAAACAAATGATAGTCAATCAGACAAGCGGGATGAATAGGAGATTGATCAATGGCAACTGACGCCGCAATTAATACCAACATTTCGACAGATGAATTTTCGGATATTCTCCGAGATCGAAATAAATATGCCACGACCGATTCAAAACAAATCGGTAATCGTGTGAATGGTGGATTTGACGAATTGGTCATCCATTCCGGAATCACAGCTGACCCGGGCATTGTTCTGTTTTTCTGCCTGTTGACCTCACTACTGTTAGGCGGATTGATGTTCATTTTGCAGGAAAATTTCCTGACAGCATCTATTGCGTTTATGTTGGGGGGAATTGCTCCGATCGGCTATCTGATTTACCGGCGCGGCCAACGTCAAAAACGTATCAACGAACAACTTTCGGACATGATTGATGAATTAGCTCGTGCCGCCAAGACGGGACGAAGCCTGACACACTGTTTCATTGATGTCTCTGAAAAAACACCCGCACCGTTAGGAGATGAACTCAAAGAATCTTCACGTCGGTTACAAATGGGCGTTTCCATGAAAGATGCCCTGGACGGACTGTTCGAACGAACGGGCGTTACCAGCTTGAACATTCTTTCGATGGCCTTAATTGTGCATCAGGAGACCGGGGGTGACCTGGTCAAAGTGCTCGAACGACTGGCAAGAACGATCCGAGACCGTATGTTATTTTTGGGTCGATTACGTACTGCTACTGCCGGTAGCCGTGCCACAGCCGTCTTGATGATTATGCTGCCACCTCTGATTTTGGGTTTCTTCATCTTACGTGATTCCACATATTTAACAACGTTAATGGCATCATCGTGGGGACGGGCAGCAACCTTTACCGCTATTGCATTACAGGTTATTGGATCTTTATGGGTGCTGAGAGTTTTGAAAACAAGTCAACGTTCCTGATCAAACTAAAAATAATGAGACCTGCCGGTTAACGGCGAGGGCAATCCTATGTTTACACCAACAACAATCACAGTTTTTTACGCAGTTTGTGGTATCACCATTCTCTGGATGTTATATCGCATCATTCGCAAGCGATCTACTGAGTCAACGACGGAAGATGTTAAGCACGAAACTCAGGAAGTGGAAACCACACCTGAAAAACTTTCGTTATTGCCATCAGCATCCTCCTCGACTTCTACGTCTGCGACATGGGAAAATCGTCAACTGTTTTCCAATGTCAACACAACAGATGAGAATGCCGAGGCGACATTGCCTCAGGTAGAAGCGGGAGAAGTTCCCGCGATGGGAACTGATGACTTTGTATTCGGTTCAGCGACGCCAGCTCTGGCGGAGATGATGCCCGAATCTGACACACGGCGTTCCAAAACCAAAACAGAGTTGCAGGCTGCCGGTTATTATCAACCACACGCACTGCAGAACTTTTCGGCCATTCGCTATCTTGCGATTCTGGGAACCATCTTTTTCTTCGGTGCAGCATTAATTCTGGCTCCGGAACGATTTGAAATCCCCATCCTGATCGCCATGATTGTAGTACCAGTTCTGGTCTGGGCGGTTCCCTTTCTGGTCGTGACCGGCCAGGCCACTGACCGAAGAAGTGAAATCGAACAGGGTATCCCTGACATGTTGGACATGTTAAACATGTGCGTGTCCCAGGGGATGATGGTTCCTCAAGCGTTAAAGCGAGTCGGTACCGAATTGGGAAAAGTTTATCCGGCATTAGCACATGAGTTAAGAATCGTCATCGAACAATCATCAATCGGAACATTTTCGCAAGCACTTTCCAATTTCAGTAAGCGTATTGATGTTCCGGAAGTTCACTCGTTTGCTTCCCTGTTGATTCAAACCGATCAAATGGGAACCGATGTCACATCTGCTTTGCAGGAATACAGTGATAACATCCGCGAGAGTTTGCAGCAACGTGCTGACGAAAAAGCGAATAAAGCAACGTTTAAACTGCTCTTTCCAACCGTACTCTGTTTGATGCCCGCAATTTATATTTTCCTGTTGGGACCGGCGATTGTAGAATTGTCTGACTTCTTCCAGTCTGGTGGAAGCGATAGTCTCAATACGACAACAGACTTGTATCAGCAGGTGGGTAACCAACAATAAGCGAGTTCATCAACGAATAAAAAAACTTCCTGGCAGTACTTTCAACTGTCAGGAAGTTATTTTTTGTTCCCAATGGGTTCTACTGATTGCTATTTAGACCTGAGGCAGTTCCCAGGCTTGTCGGTATTCACGCCCCAGTAGTGTATTTGCCTGTTGATTTCCCAGCACACGATTTTGCTTTGCATCATATTGAATCTCATGGCCTGCCCGGTAAGCGATATTTCCCAAGTGGCATAACGCACTGGAAATGTGGCCGATCTCGATATCTGAAGTTGGTTTATTTCGCGTTTTGATGCAATCTATAAAATTGCGATGATGCGTTGCCGCCTGATCGCTGGTACCCGAAGTGACTGCTTCTTTCTGGTCATAAACTTTCCAGCCCCCTCGATCAACGACAAGAGTTCCCTGATCGCCATAAAAGGCGGCAGCGGCGTTGCGGCCTTCCATGCCATGCACACTCCAGAGACGATGCTCCCAGATGATTGTCTTCTTTGCATAGTTGTATTGAACAACCTGGGTATCCGGTGTTTCCTGATCATCGTCAAAGAAATATTTTCCGCCTGATGCAGAGATTCTCTCTGGCAAGTCGACGTCCAGTCCCCAGCGTGCGATATCAAGCATATGCACGCCCCAGTTCCCCATCTCACCGGTCCCATAATCCCAGAACCAGTGCCAGTTATAATGAAATCGATTCGGATTAAAAGGACGATTCGCAGCAGGCCCTAACCAGAGATCATAATCCACTCCTGCAGGCACGGACGTGTTTTTCTTTTTACCAATTGGTTTCCGTCGATGAATGATCCAGGCTTTAGCCAGTTTGACCTCACCCAGTTTTCCACTCTGGACATAATCGACGGCGGATTGGAAATGCGACCCACTTCGCTGATGGATTCCAGATTGAACCACGCACTGGTGTTTTCGTGCTGCCTCGACAATCTTTAACCCTTCAGTCAGATTGTGTGAAACCGGTTTTTCAACATAGACATCTTTTCCAGCCTGACAAGCCATGATCGCCATCAGTGCATGCCAATGATCGGGCGTCGCAATCACGACTCCATCAATCTCCGGATCGTCCAAAACTTTACGAAAATCAGTGACAAATTGAGGTGCCACACCCTGCTCTTTTTCGATCGACTTGATCGCCGCCGGTGCAACCGATTCATCAACATCACAAATCGTTTTGAACCTAACATCGGGAAATCCCGCCATACTGGTTGTCAGAAATTTCCCCTGTCCGCGGATACCAATGCCGGCCAGAACAACACGCTCATTAGGTGAACTGTTTGCCAGCGTCATATTTGTGGATAATCCGACAACACCGGCAGCCATACCGGCGGCATTTCGCGCACTCCGATCCAGGAACTGGCGGCGATTGACGTCTCGTTTCAGAAATTCCTCTACGTCCACAAAAAACCTCTTGCAGTAAACCTTGGAGAGATCAGAACTTTTGAATAATTTCCATTCATGGATTTATTCTGCACAACTGACTGTCTATGATTATAGCAGGTAAAAGCAAATTTGATATCTTTCTATTCTACCGAGAGCTTGTACTTCTGTCACATGTTAACGCCATAAAAGGTTTCCCGTCCTGAATTCCTGTAGTTTAAGATGGGTTTAGAACGTTAACAGAATATGTACCTCTATTACAGAAACGTCATGAATGGCGGATCTTATGTTAATCTAAAGAAATTTCAGTATGCCTATCAAATTTCGATGCCAACATTGTGACCAGCTGATGGGAATTTCTCGCTCCAAAGCGGGGGAAGTAGTCGACTGCCCGACTTGCGGTTTATCGGTTCGTGTTCCCGGGCTGGATGGAGCGATTGCCCCCATTCCTCAACCCAGATTAGATCTGAAAGATGCCGAACTAACAAATGCGCTGGATGAACTGGCGGGAATTGGTGCCAATGTGATCGTCGAAAAAGAAGAGCAGGCAGAACAAGCTCTCCCGTTGCAGGCGCCGATTTCTGTAGCCGCGGAATCACAGGTGATAGCACCAGTGTTAGAACAGGAATTTGAAGCGGTCAAGGTACAACCCACCAATCAGATCGTTGCCCCCCCACAACGGGAGGAAGTAGATCTGGCTCAACATCCTGAAACTCCTGTGGCTCCGGTCAGCCAGTTGGAGGTTGATTCTGCTAACCCCTCTGAGATCAACCACGAACAGGAATTAGAAAGTCTGGCCAGCCTGGCACAGAAACGTGCTTCGAATGTTTTAGCAGAAAAAAAGAGAAGTCGGTTAAAACGTTCCGTCAAGTTTGAGCTGCCAACAGGTGCCTGGGTTTTTATTCTACTCACCCTGGCTGCGTTGACGTTCTCGATCGGTTTTCTTGTGGGTCGAAATATGTCATAGGTCGAACCTGATGTCTGGACAAGTCAGAATTTTTTCCGATTAGAGCAGCGTTTTCACATTTTCAGGAGGCCGTCCGAGAACAGCTTTTTGGCCTTTGATCACGATAGGACGTTCAATCAATTTCGGATGAGCCACCATTATCGAGATGGCTTCTTCACGTGAGAGTTCCTTCTCTGCCAGTTTCAGTTCGCGGTAAATCGCTTCACCTTTCCGCATTAATTCGCACGGTTCCATTTTCAGCTTTTTCAAAATGGAATCCAATTCTTCCGCGGCGGGTGGTGTTTTCAGATATTCGATCACTTCTATCTGGACACCAGCCTCTTGAATTAAGGCCAATGTCTGTCGGCTCTTTCCACAACGCGGATTATGATAGATTTTCATCATGGTGCTTCGTTCTTTTTTCATCTAGCAAGGCAGAAAATTGTGCTACGACTTCAGGCAGCTGGGTATGCAATTCATAGACATCCCACCGATCAGACGGTTTCTGATAAAGTTGTGCCTGCAACTCTTCATTCATAAGTTCATGCTCTTCGATTTCTGAAGCCATTATCTGGTTTCGTGACTCCAGATAATAAAATTCAGATGTTCGTAATGCAAATGCATGATCACTGGCTGCGTAAATCATGGGCTCCACAGGCGAATTCTGATCAGAAATCACATCGAGCAAATTATTTCCGGATCGGGAACCTGTCTCCAGTGGGGTTTCCAGCCAACTCGACAATGAAACGGGAATATCTGCTGACTGAGACAGAAATTGTCGTCGGTTACCCTGGTCCCGATTTTTTGAATCATAAATAAATAAAGGAACGTGGCTCGTTTCATCAAACAGTCCCCAGTTCTCAACATTCCTGGCAGGTCCCAGCAGCTCATTCGCTCCTCGGGCAGCTGTGACAACCAACAGAACTGGTTGAGTTTCGGCATATTCAAGAAGTGTATCCAGAAAACGTCCCAACCAGTGGTCGAGTAGAGTCACATAGCCGGCATAGACTGCCCTTGCCATGAGTCGTTCCTGGTCATCGAGTTCAGACCACTCTTCCGGGTTGAGAAACAACTCGGACACAGCCTTGATCAATTCCTGCCAATCCTCTGCAACAGGGTCTGTTTCTTCATTCGGCTCAGGTTGTTCTGTATCCGCATTATGAAACTGTTCTTCCCGGATGTCCGCTTCATCAGAGCTTTCGTCTTCCTCTGCTCCCTGGTCGAGAACTTCATCCAGATAAAGCGTTGAGAAAAATTCAGGAGCAAGTGGTTCTAACGGAACCCCTTCCGAGCGAATCCAGACTAATTGATCTTTTGAACTTTCCATCCACTCTGGCAGCCGGTCAATCGCGGTTTGCATGAGTCTTGCTATGGGAGTTTTATCATCATTGACCTGAAATCCATTCAGACCTGATACAGTTTCAACCTGATCAAACTCTCTAAAAAATGACTCCTGTGCCCTGGCCGATGAATGACGCCCGGTTTCACTTTCTGATTCCAGCAGCAATGTCGAATGGATTCCCTTTTTTTTTAGATGGGGAATGAAAGAATCGCTGGTCTGCTCTGCCGCTTCATACGCCTTTGGAATGGTTTGGCTTGTCCACCAGGGAAACGAATTTTGAGTCGTGCAGAGTTCATTGGCGAAATGCTGATCAAAGAGAACTGAAATGGAAGCCAATCGATCGAAATTTGGTGTTTCAATCCATTGATGACCATAACACCCCAGCATGCAGGCGGGTAATTGTTCGAAGCTGACGACAAATGCTTTTTTCATAGAATTGTTTTTACCGATCAGGGAGCAAGAGAGTCAACCCATTCTTTACACCGGACTGCATAAGCACGTGCGTCATCTGCAGTCACGATACCTTCTGCCTGATGAACGGTCAAAAAACCTTGATAGCCGACCGCTTCTAATCCGGAGCTTACTTGTTCGAAATTGATCCCCTGACCGCTTTCGTCCCAATAGGGCAATAGTTGAAAAGGACGGTCTCCCAGACACCAGGTTTCAAGGTGATCGGGCCCCTCTGTGGTAATCACCAGATTCTGCACATAAACATTCATCAGCCAGGGGAGAATTTTCCTTAGCGTAGATTCGGCATACTCCTGGCCACACATCAGCAAACTTGCAGGTTCATAAATCAGACCAAAATTAGGACGATTAATCTTTTTCAGAACCGCAATGGACTGTTCCACTTCTTCAAACAGACAGGCCGGATGGAACTGATGTACCAGTTGTATTTCCCGCTCTGCAGCCTCGTCGGCGGCTCGTTGTGCATGCGTAATATCTGCCTCGGTTTTTAAACAGACGCGAACCATACGAGCACCCAGAACTTCAGCGACATGCAAACTGGGTTCAATATTCTGCAGTGCCTCTGGTGCCTGATCATTATTTTGTGGAACATTAAAGTCGGGCGTAACCATCGAAACGACCAGGCCGAACTGATCTACGATTGATCGAATCTGTTCCAGCTCCGTTTGTGAGCTCTGCACGCCAGCCACACTGGCACGCATGCATAAAGCAGAATACCCGCATTCAGCCGCGATTTTTGCAATTTCCGAAAATGGAATATTTAACTTTGTCTTACAGGCAGCTTCAGCGATCCTCACTGAAAGGGAATATTGCATCTTCTGACCTTTAGTTTGTCTCTACTATCAATTGGAAGGGGCTACTTGAACTTGACGCGTTAATGCTGGAACAGGCAATTTTCCAGTGGCCCATTCCCTGGCTGCTTCACTATCGGGGTAAACCGATTTGACTTCAACGTGATAGCTCTGCCATTTACCTCCCCGACCTCCACGCATCAGTTGATCGGCGTTTTTTCCTTTCAATTTTATTTTCTTGCGAATGGCGACTTTGGGTAAATACCATTCTGCATAAGTACCTGCATCGGTCTGCACGGTGACATGAAATGTCATCGGACGAAACGGAGAAATATTCTGCAGCCAACCTTCAATTCGAGGAGGTGCACCTCGAGAATAGGAAGTCGCCGTCATTTTCACAATGGCCATCTCCTGCTTATGTTTTTCCAGATGAACTGTTTTGTCGTCTAAACCAGGCAATTTTACTTTCTGTTTTGAAATTGCCTTGATCAGTTCCAGTTTAAATTTCAGTTGCAGTGATTCCGGACTGACTTTCATTATTTCAACGAACTCTTCGTACTGTTGTTTCGGCGATGATTCCTCAAAAGGTTCCTTACTCGAAAGTTTTTTCACATATTCGACGTATCGATTTGGGTACTTGGTGACCAGCATCCAATGCAAGCCCCAGGCATGTACATAGGCATCGCCGGATAAAATACTTCCACGGAAGACACCATTCAAGGCGACGACTTCTCCCCAATTCAGCAACTTTGCAATCCCGGAAAGCAGTGCATAATGCGAATTAATGCGATCCGGACTGACATTAATCCGATCTCCTTTTCCTTCAAAGCCTGTCGCAATCCCTTCCATAAACCATGTGGGAATCGGAGCAAATCGCTTCACAACACCGCGATTGGAAGTTTGTAAATGAATCGCTTCGTGCAAAGGTGTTTCAAAGGAGCTGCATTCACTCATTCTGAGAATCAGGTTATTGGAAACTCCAGAATAGTAAGCCAGAATGTTTTTCACACCTGCTCCCAGTGAAGTTGTCTCTTTCGCATATGCTTCAAAATCGTCATCCGATTCAAAGATGAGCATTGCCATCGGAAATTCATATTCGGTTAATTCGATCCCCATTTTTTTACTGTATGTTTCGAAGATCACTTCCACGTTTTTCATAAACCGTCCTGCTTTCTGCAGAAACGTTTTCACGCGCAGTTCTGTTCGATCTGTTCCATCCAGGGGGGCAGCCAGAACGACACCTACCAGATAAGGACTTTGCAGGTGAAAGCGAAACTTCTCTTTCCCAAACTTTTTAATCAGCCCTTCCGACATTTGTTTCACAGTCAGAGGTTTGGGAGCTGCTTTGAGCTCACGTTTTTTGATTTTCCCCTGTGGTACAAGTTGTATGGACCCATCCGGTTTTAACAAGGCATGAAGCATTTCGCCTCTTGATTTTCCGGAACCATACAGGGCCGCCTCAATCGTCACGGTCTGACCTGACTTTTCTACGATAGTAAAGAGGTCTGCCGAGAGATTCGAACTACTAAAGAAGTGTGCCGCGAAGAACATAGCCAGACAGGTACTGATTTTCAATAAACGGTTCTGCATAAATCTACCTGTTAACCCTGTTCTGTGTCTGGGATTTCTGAATATGGATCTATCTCACGATATGTTTTCAATTTTTTTTAACGGGCACCAGCTGTAGAGCATCAACAATGACGTGCCCATCAGTCCCCTCATTGGAAATCATCAGGATCTTGTGCTTTCCTTTCTCAAATGGAAATCGTCCCAGTAGATGAAATTGATCCTGGTTCGGTTTTTTTCGCTGATTTACTTTAATGGTTTGAGCACCACGGGAACTTATGACTGTATAGGGAGTATTGGTTGCCCTGTTAGAACCCGCCGCATAATAAACGCGCACTTCATACAAGCCGGCCTCAGGAATTTCCGCCGAAAATGTAACTTGCTGTTTTCCTTTATTGTCATCTCCATCATGCTGATATCCGTAATCAACATAAGGCGTATTGGATGAACTTCTTTTCCAGCCTAATGTCGTTTTGGCATCTCGATCATCAACAATGATTCCCGGTAAAGCAGCGGACCGTATGGGGGGAACCTTACGTGGTCCCTCCCAGATCAGAACCTGTTTATCTCGTAAAAGCCGATTTCGTAACTGGGGATAATCAATATCCTGGACGGCTTGATTTGCGTCAATTGCCTGAGCGGCGGCAGTCGCCGCTGATTGTCCTAAGACCATAAATACCGGCTCCATCCGAATTGACCCGTAGGCAATATGCGACGCAGCCATTGCCACAGGAACGAGTAGATTTTGACATTCATTTTTTTTAGGGCGAATCGAACGATAGGAAATGGGATAGGGATAGGGCACGCCCACTTGTACGTCGCCTTCGTTCAAAGTTCTGCCGTTGATGGCGTAGCGCTGCTGGTTATGCGAATCCATCGTATAGGCCCCCATTCCCACACTATCTTCTGCTACCAGTTCCGCCATGCAATTTTTTTCGGTCATCACATATTCGGAAACCAGCCTCCTTGCTTCGCGGATATAAAGCTGGAATGGCCAACCATTCGTATCCTGAAATTCATCTTTAGCCGGCTTCCACGTCTGAAATTGTTTTCTGACTGCTGCCGGTACGCGAGGATGATTGGCCAACGTCCACATTAACCCCTGCTGATAAGCCAAATGCTGCTGAATAATCTGATCCCGCTTCTGGTAGTCTGCATTCGGATATTCATAATTCATTCCAATATTATCCGTTGAGATCGCAAAGTTATTATTGGTATCCGTTTTTCGATTTGGCATCAAAACAGGATTCCATGGTGCGCGATGATCGCCGGCTTCAAAATTCCTAAGTAACAATTCATATTGTTGTGGATCATATTGAGGAGGCTTTATCCATTCGCGCTGATTTTCCGGAACATCGGTAGTACACATGCGAAAACAATAAGCCTGTACCCTATGATCACCGTCTCCGTCTTCGCCCCCTGGTCCTTCGTGCTGCACTCCCGGTAACAAACCACTTTCAGGATCGCCGGGTATGACATAAGGATCTACAGGTTTTACAAACTGATGATGTACGGCATTGCGGGTTTGAATTCCATTTAATGTTTCACCATAAGTCGCATTGGACTCACGACCAACATGATAGGAAACCCCGGAGAGCGCCATTAAATCTCCTTCGTATGTCGCATCGATAAACATGGACCCTTTGATGATCAGGCCGCTTTCCATTTTAATGGATACGATACGGTCCTGTTGTTTGTGAACTCCCTGTTTTAAATCGAGGCGCTGACGTTTTAGGACAGGAACCGAATGATCTGCCAGCATTTTTTCGAAGGTCTGTTCAGCCACATGTGGCTCGAACGTCCACATTTCCGCTTCAGCGCCCTTGCTACGACGATTTTTGTAATCCCCGGGTTTCTGAAACGTCCAGGCTTTGTCCTGACTGTAATGCGTTCCCAAAAGACGATAAAACTCGCGGGCGATCCCACCGATGGCTGCTTTATTTCCAATGTCTGTTGCCCCCAGTCCACCGGAAGAAAGTCCGCCCAAATGCGTTCCCGGCTCGATTAAAAGCACTGTTTTTCCCATGCGTTTTGCCTGGAGAGCCGCGGCAATCCCTCCTGATGCCCCGCCGTAAACCACGATATCATAGCTGGATTCCACTTGATCGGGCTTGATTTCGTTCGCCTTAATTGAGCCTGAACAGACGCCGAGACTAACAATTAATAAAAACATGACTAACAGAGACCGGTTTCCCTTCGTATGAATTGATAGCATTCAATATACCTCTTCACTCATTCAGAGTTTTTTATATTCGGAAGTTAATAGCACCACACATGTTTACATGAGACCGTTTCGTCCATCATAATCATTCAAAAGGAATTTCCAAACCGGTACACTGAAAATCTGTCTTTAAGTCGGACTTAATTTGTTAATTATGTGAGCAATACCATTTACGACGATCTCAAGATATAATTCTCACCAGCCCTTAAACTAAGTCATCTTCGTGTTTTATCCCCATCCATCCCAAATTTTCAGCAGGCATTCATGACGTTTAATTTCCTTAATCCGATGATGCTACTCGGCTTGCTGGGGATTACGTTGCCAATTCTGGTGCATTTACTGAGTCGCAAGCGCTACGACATTATTCAATGGGGGGCGATGCAATTTCTGGAACTGGGACGACGCACGCGCCGCAGAATTCGCCTGGAAGGCTGGTTGCTGCTGGCGATTCGCATGCTTTTAATCGCGTTAATCACATTCGCTCTCGCTCGCCCCTGGGTTTCGGGAGGCCTTTTATCAAAGTTTATTTCGATCCAGTCTCGTGATATCGTGTTTGTGATTGATGGTTCCTATAGCATGGGCTGGGAGGGAGAAGAGACGACTCCGCATTCTGCGGCGATTCAATGGATCCACCGCTTTATGGAAGAACTGAATCCCGGTGATACGATTTCCATCATTGATGCCCGCAACCAACCGCGACTGGTTACCGAGTCTCCCACACACCAGTTTGAAATCGTACGAGAAAAATTAAATGAACTCCCTCCCCCTTCCGGTTCTTCGAATTTACCCAATGCCATCTCGAAAGCCGTTCAAACTCTGAGTAAGACTTCGAATTTGAAAAGAGAGATTATTATCCTTACGGACGACCAGGCTTTTTGCTGGACTCCACAAGATACCATTCTCTGGGAACAGGTGAACGATCTACTCCAGCAGTCGGCAGTTCCCATTGATCTGTGGGCAACCAATGTCGCTGAGGAGAAAAATCAAGGATTACAATCCAATTTACGAGTCGATCAGTTATCGGTATCACGTGAAGTATGTGTCAAAAATCTACCTGTAAAGATTTCGACGACGATTCGCTATGATGGGCCGGAACCAACCCGAATCTGTCCTGTTTATTTCGAAGTCGACGGTCAGCGTATCAACGAGAAAACTCAATCGGTAAAAATTGAAAACCATGGCGAGGCAGCGGTCGAGTTCCAGTACCGTTTTGATGTGGAAGGAACCCACGTTGTCAGCGTTGTGATTGACGCCGATCAACTACCGGGAGATGACCAGTCTGATGCTGCCTTACATGTCACCAGTGCACTGCCGGTTCTGCTGGTCGATGGCACACCTGATTTTGACTCGACTCGCAGCGAAGTATTTTTTGCCAATCTCGCCTTAATGGCCCCCAAGAACCGGACTCCCTGGATTCAAACCACCATCATCGATAAAGGTCAACTGACAACCGAGATTTTAAAAAATCAGGCAGTCGTGATTCTGGCAAACGTCGATGCGCTGACAGAACAACAAGCTGGCGCGCTGATTGATTTTGTCGATCACGAAGGCGGGGGAGTACTGATCGCGCTGGGTGATCAAATCAATGCTGAGCAATATCAGAAATTTTTGTTTCATCCGGAAGGATTAATACCTCTCGAAATCAGGTCACTCGAATCGAATCGAGGAGCAGACATTGGAAATCTGGTGCAAATTCAATCCGATAGCTTGCAGACTCCCTGGTTGAACCGATTTCGAGGCGCCTATGCCAACGGTCTGACATCTGCTCGATATCATCAGTGGTGGGATGTTGCTCTATTGGATCATCCGAAACCACTACAGGATGATCAGGCTGAAAAGTCGGATGCAAAACCTCCGTCCGTTCCCCTCGAGATTGCTCGGTTGACTAACGAGAAACCATTATTGCTTATGATGAATCACGAGCGAGGTCGCGTTTTACTCTTAACATCTTCGCTCGATGCAGATTGGAATAACCTGCCAGCCAAGCCGGATTATGTGCCGTTCCTGCATGAAGCCGTCTTCGAACTCTCCTCGGGCCGTGTGTTTCGCAATATTAATTCCGACGAACCCATCGTGATACCAGTCCCCGCCAATACAACCATTGATCAGTTCCAATTCCTGGATCCGAACAATGAACCAGCCACCGGCACGATTGAACAATCTACCACAACAGCTACATTTCATTGTCAAAACACATCCATTCCCGGGGTTTATACCTTGAATCCCAAACCGGGTATGGAATCAGAACTCGACGCTGATCGAGTTGTTGTGAACTTTGACCGTAGCGAATCCGATTTGACACCTCTCTCTGAAGCAGAACAGAAAATACTGACTGATGAATATCAAATGACATTTTTCACAACACTGGATGAATTGAAAAAGGGCATGTTTTCCGATGTCTCGGAGACTGAATTCTGGAAATTTTTATTATTAATTTTTCTGCTGTTAATGGTCGGAGAGTTGTTTCTTACCAGACGCCTCGTGCAAGGCGGGCACGCCGCACACCCCGAAGGTATAGAGTAATTCCACATAATTTCGTATTAAGATCCCTGCTGAAATGAGTGACAGGCAATTCCAATTTAATAGTTTTGAATTAAGTGGGTGGACGATCACAGGCGTCTGTGCGATCGTGCTGGCGCTGGTCACCATCATCCTGCTCTTTCGCTATGAACGTCGCCTGGTTCCACCCTCAATCGGAAACATCCTGATCACACTGCGAGTACTGGCATTGCTTTTTATTCTGCTCACGTTTCTGGAGCCCGTTCTGACATGGTCTTTCGATACTGAAAAAACAGGCCGGCTTGTTGTGGCAATTGACGTCTCTGACAGTATGAACACCCAGGATCTGCATGCGAGCGATCTGGAAAAACTGCGGCTGGCGCGCGCCTTGAAAATGATCGGTAATAAAAAAATCGATGCCCGGCTCGATCGCTGGGAAAAATCGTTTTCCTTAAAAGAAGAACCAGAATGGGTCGATGAAAGCGAATCCGCAAATCCGGAAAAACGAGACCCACTGGCTGCCAGCCGTAAACAAAACCTGTACGCGATCTTTGAAGAAATCGATCAGCTCTCCCGCAAACAAATCGCGCAAAAACTCCTCTTGAATCCGGCCAATCCGATTCTGGAAAAATTACAGGAACGAGGACTGGTTGATCTGGTGCTGTTTGCCGGCAACGCCGTGACTGCAGATCAACAAACCCTGGAGACCTCTCTGACCGAAGTTCCTGACCAGGTCCATATGGAGTTATCCAATCTTTCAGAGGCCCTCAAAGCATCACCCGGCAGTTCCGATACCGGCTCTGCTCCGATCTCCAGTTATATCCTGCTGACGGATGGTCGCGATAACAGTCAGTTGAATCCTGTCACGACGGCAGAACAGCTGGGACAAATGCAAGTGCCCATTTACCCTGTGATTGTGGGATCAACCTATCAACCCAAAGATATTTCGATCGCAGCACTCGATTATCCGCAGACAGCTTTTAAAGATGACCGACCATTACTCAAAGCGCGCATCGGCTCTAACGGTTACGAAGGTCAGGAAGTCACCGTGATCCTGAAACAAAATGATCGTGAAGTGGCAGTGAAAAAGTTTACGTCCCGCGGGGTCAGTCACCAAATCGAATTTGAACTGGAATCTCAAAAACTGGGAAGGCAGGAATACACGCTGCACACAGATATTTTGCCGGGAGAAACTCGTGACGACAATAATACAAAGGACTTCGCTGTCAATATTGTTGATGACAAATCACACGTGCTTTTAATTGATGAAACGGCGCGATGGGAGTTTCGTTTCCTGCATAATGCTCTGGAGCGAGACAAACGCGTCGATCTCCAACAGGTGTTGTTTGAACAACCCTACATGGGGCTCCTGCCTCAGCCATTTTTTCCAGATGAATTGCCAACCGAGACTCCCGAGAAAAATGACGGACCGATTCCAGAGAACAAATCTCATCCGTTTGGAGAAAAAGATCTGATCATTATTGGCGATGTTTCCCCCGAGCATCTGAAAGAAGAAAACTGGGAACAGATTAAAACGTTTGTTTCAGATCAGGGAGGCACTCTGGTGCTGTTAGCGGGGAAAAAATTTCTTCCGCTGGGCCATCGCTCTAAAATCCTGGATGAACTTCTCCCTTTGAAAAACTTAAAAGTTGTCGACTGGAATCAAGACACCTTCAAAGTGCCTCCTGGAAAACGAGGCATGCGCCTCGAATTAACACCGGAAGGTGAAGCGGAACCACTGTTTCAATTTGATGTAAACCCGGAAAACAATCGTGAGATCTGGAAGCAATTACCGGGCCATCTCTGGTTTCTTGAAGGAGAAAAGAAACCGGGAGCCACCGTTTTAGCGTATGGGGTTTCACCGTTTAATGCGCCCCTTGATGATGATACGGATGGTGTCATCATTCAACAACAGTATGGCTCCGGGCAAGTCATCTGGATCGGCATCGACAGTACGTGGCGCTGGCGGTTTCGTGTAGGCGATCGCTATCACCATCGATTCTGGGGACAAATGGCACGATCGGCTGCACGCAATAAAGCAGCTGCTGGAAATGAATTTGTAAAATTCAGCCTGACGAAAACCGATATTGACGCGGGCGAAATCTCAACTGCGTCCGCCCGATGGACGCAGGAATATCTGGCACAATTCCCTGATGTGAAATCCAGTGTCGCCATTTACAAAGTCTCAGACCCTGAAAAAGTCATCGCTTCATTCGATCTGATTAAACAAAAAAGCCAGCCGCTCATTCACGAAGCCAACATCCCTCCGCTCCCGCCCGGGGAATATCAACTCAAACTCACAACTTCACCTGAAGTGGCCAAGGGAAAAGAGATCACCACTCCTCTGTTTGTCCATCAAATCAAAACTATCGAACTGGGAAATCTGGCTTCCAATCCGCAGCTCCTCTCAGAAATCGCAGAATCCAGTGGCGGGCAACTGCTGGCTCCGGAAACGATCGATCAACTCTTGGATTTAATCCCCTCTCTCAACCAGAAAACGACCAATCAGGACGAAATTTCTTTGTGGGACCACTGGTTGATTCTGGTACTGATCATGGGAATTCTCACCGCAGAGTGGGCGATTCGTAAACTGAACGGTTTACCTTGAAAAGATTTTGGCCTGAAACGGTTTTTTCATCACAATTTTGTTCCCAATCCTGTTATAATGTCGACGCCTGCGGTCTGTAGAGAAATCCTGGTATTTCCGGGGAATCGACCCGGTGAAATTTCAATCGTTCATAGATCAATTATAGAACCACCTCTTCACGTTGAGATCAAATATGGATGGGCAGCTCGATCAATTTGTTAATGAACTAAAGCGACAGTTAAGCCAACTGGATCGAAGAATCCGTTCCCTGGCTCTGCTACGCAGCCTCGGATTGATTGTGCTGGTACTCATCTGTCTGGTGGCCCTGCAGATCAGTCTGGATCTGATCCTCTCACTCGGTACCACCGCACGGATCGCAATGAGTTCGCTCTCGGTCACCGTTTTGGCAGGCTGTATCTGGTTTGCCATGCTACGACGTGTCTTTCACAAACGAACTCCGGTAGAGCTCGCTGCGATTGTGGAAGAATCTCAAGCGAGACTCAATGAGCGGCTGACTTCCGTTCTGGAACTGTCCTCCGCGGAAAATGAAACCAGCTCCGTTTTAATGCGAGAAAAACTGGCAAGAGAAACGATTGCCTCGCTCACGACATTTAATATTACTGATTCGGTTCCTTCAGATCGAACCATGCGATTCATCATGAGTGCCGGCATTGCAATTTTGATCTTTTTAACTCCCCTGTTGATCTGGCCTGATGCATACCGATTGTTAATCTCACGAAGTGTCATTCCGTGGGGTAATTTCGCCACGGTGAGTTCACTTTATTTTGAAGTGCAGCCAGGGGATAAGACAGTTGCCCGAGGCGACGACCTGCAAATCATTGCCACACCTCACTGGCATACTAAGCAGCCAGGAACCGTCAATGAAGTCTGGATTGAATGGGAAAATGCGAAAGGCGAACCATTGTCGCGGCGCATGGATCTGGATCAGGAAGCCGGGCAATATAAAACACAATTTTCTCGATTGCTCACGGGATTTCAATATACGATTTCGTCTGATCGCAGCCGCAGTCAAATCTATTCGATTCAAATTGCAGAGCCGGCCTCGATCACAGAGACTCGATTGTTAGTCACACCACCTGCCTATACCAACGTTGAGCAGCAGGAATTGACGGTTCTTCCCAGTGAAATCAGTGTGCTTGAGCAGAGTCGTCTGGTAATCAACCTGACGTTTGATCGCCCTGTTACCGAAGCCACACTCCAATATCAACTTTATACATCAGGTGCAGATCCCCAGGAGCGGCCACCCGTCGAACAAAAAGATTTTGTTCTAAGTGAAGATCAGCTCACTGCCGAACTGGAATTGCCGGTCAATAAAAGCAGTTTTCTGTTCCATCTCGAGTTCCGCAGCCAAAAAGGAAATCTACAGACGAAAACTTCAGAGCACCTCGTCAAAGTCATGCCGGACCGGGCTCCTGAAATTGAACTTACGATTTACAATCAACCGGAATTCTTTAAACCAGATGAAACACTGACGATCCCCGTCAAAGTTACCGACGATTTTTCCGTTGAAGAACTGGAGATCCATGTTAAAAAACTGGATGAAAAAGCAACCATCTTCAAAGTTCCGGCAGAACAGTTGGGAACATCAAATGTAGATCATGAATTCAAAGTCGAGTTAAATAAGTTGTCGGCAGCACAGTCGGATATTTTCACTTACCGAATTCGCGCTGCTGATAACCGTGAAGTTCCCTCGCCGAATGAGGTCTGGTCAACACCCCGTGTTTTCGGAATTGATAAAAACGCAGAAGAGCAGATTTCTGCAGGGGTCATAGCTCGCCAACAGGGGTTACGCGATGAACTCCGAAAAATCCAAAAAGAGTATAAAACGCATCGAGAAACGGTGGAACAAAACATAGCGCAATTGAAACAACCTGCTGAAAAAGACAATTTAAAACCAGAAGATCAACAAGAATTACTGAAGAATTCCTTAACCGAACGCAAGCTCGCACAGCGGCTTGAAACTCTGGCGAATGAGTTTCTACAGCTTCCCCTGTATCAGAAACTTGCTGAGCAGGCACAAAATGTGGCACGGACTGACTTCGTAGAAAATCATGATCAGTTAAAAGCAGCAGCGGATTCTGAAACAAGGAAACAGGCAAGCAAGGCGTTAAAAGCAACTCCGCCTGCCATGTCTGCCACAGAAGAGAAACTCGGCGACCTCGCGCGACAGTATGAGAAGCTGGTGGAACTGGAAAATGATTTACTGAATTTAGATCGTCTGGCTGAAGAAACGAACCATCTCGCTGACGATTTACTGGCCTTCAATAATAAAGTCGAAGACACTCAGCAACAGCCACAGGAGAATGGGGAAAAACAGCAGAACGGAAATAAACAGCCTGCAGGAGAAAAGCCTGATCAAGCTAAGAATTCTCCAGAAAAGCCGGATCCTCATCAGAAAGGGATGTCTCCGGAAGCGGAGCGGGAACTGGCACAGCTTCAAGCAGAATTGAAACATCGCCAGTCGCGTCTTGCTGAGGATCTGGACAATTTACTGGAACGCAGACCCGAATTGGTCGATGCTGCTCGAAACTTTCAATTAAAACAACTCGACTCGTTAGTCAATCAGACGTCGCAGCTTGTAGAACCTCAAAAACAACTGGCCGAGGCCATACAGGAACAGGCTCCTGTATCAGCCGGTAAGCCTCCCACCAGAGAACCACAACAGCAGGCAGAACCTCAGGCTGCAAATGATCCCGCTAAGAATAATCAAGCACAGGCTGCCCCCGCAACGGGGCAGGCGGCGCCTGCAACAACTCCAGCAAAACCCCAGCCTGCATCGGATGCTGCCAATTCCAAGCCGGCTCAAAATGCACAACCTGCGGATTCGAAAATGAAACCGGATCAACCTCGTGGTAAAGAGGATCAGGCAAAACCGGAATCAGTACGAGACTTACAAAAACAGCAACAGGCCCTGGCAGAAGCAGCAGCTGAATTTGCTTTGGAGACTGCCCAACAGTTTGGTCCCGAATCGGAGCCGACCCGCAAAGCCACACAGTTGGCTGAAGAATCGATTAAAGCACAACAGGACGCGAATGCAGGACGTTTACATGAAGCCAGCCAGGCCGCCAATCGGGCTTCCAAAGTAGCCGAAGAAATCATGAAAGCACATCAGGCACAAAACAAAGAGCAGACAGAGCGTGATGAGTTTCTGGAGCAGGCCGAAAAAATGGCAAACATGCAGCAGGAACTTGCTGGAAAAATGGAGCAAGCCTCTTCATCAGAGGCCAAGCGACAGGAAGCTGTTAAAAATTCACAACAAGATCTGGCCCAGCAGACCGAATCATTATCTAAACAGTTGGCAGAGACTTCAAACAAACTTGAGTCAGATCCTCTGGAATTGAAAAAAGAGAGTCAACAGGCGGGTCAGGCGCAGCAGAAAACTGAAAAAGCCAGTCAGGCGATGCAGAAAGCAATAGAAGGTCTTTCCGAGGAAAATCTTTCACAAGCAGCCAAACAGGCACAGGCCGCAGCAAAAGCACTTCAAGAGGCAGCCCAACAGGCACAAAAAGCGAATTCTCGAAAGCAAAAAGAGTCTCCCGTCCCAGAAAAAGTCGGCAATCAGGTAACTGATGCAGCCCGGCAACTTCGTAATGCACAAAAGCAACTGGAAGAGAGTCCCGAATTCAAACCCGGTGATCCCCAACTGGCGAAAAATGATGAGCCGCCTCCCCGCGATTCGAAATCAGAACCAAAACAGGCCAAGCCTTCCGATCAAAAACCATCTGATACCAGCCAGCAAAAGAGCCAGGCAAAAGGAGAACCCGGAGAGAAAGGCCAGTCGTCGAAAGAACAGACGGCTCAAAATTCAAAAAATCAAAGTCAACAATCCGAGTCCGGAAAATCTTCCAAAAAATCTAAATTCAGGGAAGCAGCGGAATCGCTCAAACGAGCCGCTGAATCTCTCTCACAGGCAGCGACAGAATTGAAGTCAAAATCCCAGAAAGGTACCGACCCCGGAAAAGGACAGCAATCTCAAACTGCTGCCAAAAATCCAGCTCCCGGCAAAGGGCAAGGTGAAAGTGAGGGTGGTGGTGCAAAAACCAGCGTTGACTTCACCCAGCTCCAGACGAAGTTGAAGGCGATGTCGAATCGAAACTGGGGCGAACTCCCCGGAAATCTCGATACGGAAATTCTGCAAGGTTCACGCAGCAGAACAGATCCGGAGTATGCCCGCTTGATCAAACATTATTTTGAAGCGATCGCCAAATCGAAACCAGATAACAAGTAAGGATCCGATTCGAGTCGGACACACAGGACCCAATCTATGTCACGCTGGCTGATAGTTCTACTCGTGCTGGTCATTACCGGACCTATTCCTTCCCGTTGCTGGTCTCAGGAACTGGACCCGCAAAAACAACAACTTGACACTGGTATCCAGAAAGCGGTTCAGTTTTTATCAAAATCTCAGCAGCCATCGGGAGCCTGGTCGTTTAACTCGTATGGTGAATCAACGGCTGCAACGTCGCTGGCGATTATGGCATTCATGGCTGCTGGCTATGTCCCTGAAGAGGGCCCGTATGGCGATCAAATCAACAAAGGAATTGACTGGGTTCTGGCACATCAGGCAGACAACGGGTTGATAGTTCATCATAAAAGTCACGGCCCGATGTACAGCCATGGCATCAGCACGCTGATGCTGGCAGAAGTCGCTGGTATGTTAAAAGGGGAACGGGAAAAAAAATGCAGAGCTGTCCTGACACGCGCGATCAAGCTCATTGTCTCTGCACAGAATGTCGCCAAAGATAAAAGGAACGCCGGTGGCTGGCGCTATAATCAAACGAGTAAAGACAGTGACCTGAGTGTCACGGGCTGGCAGCTGCTGGCATTGCGTGCGGCAAAAAATATCGGCTGTGATATTTCAGCAGACCACATCGAGAAAGCGGTCGCCTATGTGCGCCGTTGTCGAGGACGAAATAATGTCGGTTTTGCCTATCAGCCAGGTGGCGCTCCCAGTGCAACACGTACAGGCACAGGAATTCTCGCTCTGGAAATTTGCGGAAAACATCATACACGAGATGCTTTGGAAGCCGGCGATTATCTCGTACAACGTCCCATCAATCCCGACGAATTTTACTACTTCTATGGAGCCTATTACTGCAGTATCGGCATGTTCCAAATGGGCGGTGAATATTGGAAAAAAACCCGGGCCGCCATTATTCCCCAATTACTGCAAATGCAAAAGCACGATGGCAGCTGGCTCGCCACGAAAGGCAGCGAAAAAGAAGCCGGGAAAGTCTATGCCACCTCACTGGCTGTTCTGGCATTAGCGGTTGAATACCAGTACCTGCCCATTTATCAACGTTGAATTCCGATCAAAATTGCGATACTGAACCCGCTTCTGAAAACCGGACACTCAGTATCTTCTTGATCTGATTGGAGTTACCCCAGCCAGACAGACGCAAGGTCTGGGGAATTGACCTTGGAGAACCAAAGCGTTCTCTTTAGAATCCACGTCTTAAAAGAACCCGCTTTCTTCCGTTCATAACCTTCCTGGATACACGACTGTGCGAATTGCCTATTTAGATTGCTCAACCGGAATCAGTGGTGATATGACTCTGGCAGCCCTGGTTGACGCAGGTGTGAGTGCAGAACAGATCTGCGCGGGCATTGATTCACTTGGTCTGCCCGGTGTCAAACTGACATTCTCTTCAACAATGAAGGGGGGCTTCCATGCGACTTCGGTTCAGATTGAGCATCCCGAGCAACATGCACATCGCCATTTAAGCGATATCGTTCAAATCCTGAAGCAATCGGAGCAACTCACCCCGAAGCAGTACGAGATGGCACTCTCACTGTTCAGAGCAATCGCATCAGCGGAAGCCAAGGTACATGGATCGACAATTGACAAAGTTCATTTCCATGAAGTCGGGGCCATCGATTCGATTGTGGATATCGTAGGCGTAGCCATTGGCTTTGATCTGCTGGGGGTTGAGCAAATTATGTCCAGTCCCATTCCAACAGGTTATGGGCAAATCAAAATAGACCACGGGATCTGTACCGTGCCTGCACCGGGGACCGCAGAATTGTTAAAGGGTATCCCGCTGGCTGATATTCCCATTCAGGCCGAGCTGACAACACCTACGGGCGCTGCCATTATTTCCACGCTTGTAGATCGTTTTTCAATGCTGCCTCCCATGACGATTGAAGAAATTGGCTACGGCGCAGGAACCATGACCTTTCCTGAGAGAGCCAATCTACTCAGAATTTTTGTAGGAGAAGCAGCAACATCCAGTAACACGGACCATGTAATCTTGCTGGAAACCAATCTCGATGATGTTTCGGGGGAAGTCATCGGCTTCACGAAACAAAAACTGCTGGCAGCAGGTGCATTGGATGTTTACAGTACCTCAATCCAAATGAAAAAAGACCGTCCGGCCGTCATGCTCAGCATCATCTGCAAACCGGAATCCGCAGAGAACCTGGAATCGATTCTGTTTCAGGAGACGGAAACACTGGGCATTCGCCGTCATCAGTTACAACGCACTGTACGCGATCGCCAGGCAAAGCTTGTAAAAACCAGCTGGGGAGAAGTCGCTGGAAAACTTTCTCGCGCTCCCAATCAGCAGGCCATTTTTACTCCCGAATACGAATCGTGTGCCCAGCTGGCGGCGGCACACCATGTTTCGCTGAAGACCATTTATCGCGCTGCAGAAGCCGCCTTCCTGTTTGAGGATCAATCAGAGACCAACACTGTGAACGAGGCAAATGCGCCTCACGACCACGACCACGACCACGACCACGACCACGACCACGACCATGACCATGACCATGACCATGATAAATAACCACGACTGAGACGGTGACCAGGAAGGTTTCCCGAGAGTACCAGTGAACTGGCTGTTTTGAATTTGTTAGTAAGGAAAGGATGACTTACCAACCATGTTTGACCCGAGTGATTTCAATCTTATCCTGACAGGTGGCATGATACTTGTTGTGGCGTGGGCTTTAAGGAAAACGTTTCGTAATCAGCGTCGCGTGCGTGATCGAAATCCATTACATGAAGCACAGCAGGAGTTGACTCAAATTGAGCAAAGCCAGTTGAATCGGCTCAATCAACTTGAAATCAAACTCTATGAATATGGGAGGGAAGTGGAAGCCCGAACGGATAACCGCCTGCGTGTCCTGGATGAATTGCTTCAGGAAGCAGATCGAGAAATCAACCGCTTAAGACAGCAACTAGCTCTGACTCAACAGAATCCCGGAGATCCCGCACTCAAATCGGGTCCTGAATTTTGATGTATGAAGATTCGCATTCATTCACAGTCACTGCAGAACAACGCTCAATGGTAGTCTATCTCAGTCAGGCCGGATTTTCTGAAAAGGAAATCAGTAACTGCTTTACATTGAACCTGACTGAAGTCCAGGCAATTCTGGCTGAAGAAAACAGTCCACCAAATACCGATGTCGCATGAGTGGTTCTTCACTCATTTTCAGCGATCCGGTTAAGTGGTAACCAGTTCCTGAATGGGTGATGCTTCTACCAGGCTCAATTCCTGATCATCCTTGCTGGCCAGACAGCTATTGGAATTCAATCCCAGGTGATGATAAATCGTAGCCGTCAATTCGGACGCATGAACCGGGCGATCCACAGGGGCGCTGGAGCGGGCATCGCTGGCACCCACTACCTGACCACCGGGAGTATTTCCGCCAGCGACCAGAGCTGACCAGACATGTGGCCAATGGTCGCGGCCTCCAAATGCATTGATTTGCGGAGTGCGACCAAATTCCCCGGTGGCAACCACAAGTGTATCGTTCAGCAGTCCCTTTGAAGAGAGATCATCGAGCAACGTGGAGAGTGCTTTATCAAAGGCAGGTCCCAGCAAATCCCGATACTCGTATACTTTTCCGGAGGTCCCTGTTCCCGTGCCGTGACAGTCCCAGGTCAATTGCTGATGCAGGTCATCGAATAAATTCACGACTACGCATCGCGTTCCCCGTTCAACCAGTTGCCTGGCCTGTAGCATTAACCTGCCGAATCGATGTTTGCCGTATTGTTGCTGAATCGCCTTGGACTCGCCTGCGATTTCAATTTCATAATCACCATTGGTTGATGAATCCCCGACAGTCGTCGCCGGTTCAAACGCTTCTCCCAGAAATGTTGACTGTTGTCCCCGGTAGGCATTGACTCCCAGAGAACCGACCAGACGTGGCAATACAACAAAGGGTGGCGCATCACCTCGTGGCCCCCACTGCCTGGAAACAACCGATCCAAAACAGGGATAATTTGTGGATCCCTTTGATAAACGCCCCGTGTGAATCAGTTGGTAACCGGTTTCGTGAATCGGAGCGGCATCATGATACATTGAGCGTACCAATGAAAACTGCCCTGCCCGTTGCGCTAATTGAGGAAAGGCCTCACTCAAAAAAATGCCAGGAACTGCCGTCGAGATTGCTTTCAGAGGACCGCGAATTTCAGAAGGTGCTTCAGGCTTCGGATCAAAGGTATCCAGTTGGCTGGCACCTCCGGTCATCATAATCAGAATACAGTTCTTCTGCGAACGATCTCTCTCTGCAGCTGATAAAGCGGACCTCTCGGCCATTGATAATCCGGCAAAGCTCAAACTACCAACACGGAGAAAATCCCGCCGCGATACTTCAGAATGTTTTTTTTGGGAACTCATAAAGAATCTTACTCACTGCTTATTCAGAATAGTTTGTCTTTATCGGGGCGTTCGTATTATACCAGCCTTGGTCTATAGTCGAAGTTTTCCTGTATTATAATTCAGCTTGTTTCTGAAACTTAGGCCGCAAATCAAAAGTTCATGCGGAATCTTTGATCTGAATCTGGGCCCCCCGATTCAAAGGACTGACCGTTCTTAAGCTGCAAAATTCTCCGTAACCATTTTGTGTTATTATACTTGAAACATTTTCAGCATCGTCAGAACTCGCGCAGACTATGGACAAAGTTGGCCCCCAGGAGGTTTGAGCTATTCCCTGGATTCCTTTAGAATTCAGCAGATTTTCCAGCTCTACCATCCGGGGACTGGCAAAAATTCCCCCTTGAGCGGGTGTGAAGAATTCACCCACCGTATGCCCAAACGCTGTCAAACCAGAACTGAAGGCATCAAAATCACACGTTTTCAAGGCCGGGATGAGTTGCATCAGCACCAGTCGGCAGAGTCTTTCAGTAACTTCGAGGGGCATTGGACCTAACTGCTGAATCGCATGCGTCTCAACAATTCCGGATATTCCTGGCTGATCAATGGGTGTAATCAATAGAATTTTCCAGTCTTCAGGGAAATCAGTACGTAGAACCAGCGGACTGATTTCATCCGGTTCACATTTCCCCCCCTCCACCAGAAATCCGCCTGAATCGAAACCATGAATCCCCAGAGCCGATCGCGCACCGCGCTGCACGCGCCGCGCTAATTCTACAGAAGACAGGCATTGCTCTTCCAATAACAGTGCCAGCGCACGCGCGACCGCCAGACTCAATTGCGTTCCTGAACCAAAACCGGAATGTAAAGGAATCTCGGATTTTAACTCCAGAGAAAAATATTGCTCTCGCGAAGAAGCTGCCAGATGACGACGGGTGACATCGATTGCGGCTGCAATTTTGGGACGGCATTCCTCACTACAGAGAATGGTGTCATGCGCCTGCGGTGAAATCTTAACGGAGAGAGTCAATGAGGGCTCTTCTACCATGAGCCCGATACCACCAAATTCGCGTCCTGATGCGGGCGCAAGGGACAGCAGTCCCCAATGTAACCGGCTTCCAGTAGTGATCATCACTTCGCGTGACATGACAAATATTTGCTTCTGAGACGGATTGTATTTTACTGATAATATTTTTAAGGCACGATATTTAAGAATTATGCTTTAGCATACGCTTTGGAAATATATTCTTCCAGTAAGTTGAATGCCGCCTGTTCTTCCGGACCTGCAGTCTTTTTCACAATTTCGGCTAATGCACGATACTGGTTCTCTAACTCACTCTGCTCAATGAGATGCGTGCGTGTTGCCAGGATGGCTGCTTCCAGCACAGCATGTTTGGCACGATTGAGTCCAAAATAATCACGAATGCGGCCTTGGTGAATCACCTTCGCCTGCATGACAGTTCGTTCATTTGTTTCATCAATACTCTCCACCTGAAATTCATACCAGCGACAGGCTGACTGTAAGACAGCACCTGAAATGTGTTCCGCGGGAAATGTTTCGGGAAGATCTTCTAGTAAGCCAACGGCCGCTTTTGCCAATAGTAAAACATCGTCCACAACATGAAAGACTCCACAACGCGTTTCTTTCAGATTGCCGAAAGTGCGAGATGTCTGAAACGGGCGCAGTACCAGCTGTGTCATGTCGGAATTGACCACCGGCCCCATAGGAGCAATATTTAATTCTCCCTGTCGGTTTTTCGTGGTAACCATACCTTCCAAAATCATGGTAACTGCTCTCTGAAGAAACAAACTCGCATTCGGCCCGCATCTGGATTGACGCCCACGTCTCCCAGCATCTCTGGGCCCATTCGATTCGACTGATTCTATTCTGCCTGCAAGACGCTACGGTTATCTGGTAAACATTCACAAATAAACGTTCACAAGGGCTGCATCACAGCTACCATCATAATCCAGAACAGACTCGGGTGAAACCAGTGAGCGCTCGGAAAATGCCACCTGTGGTCAGTTATCCTGAAAGACACACAGAGTCATTCCCGTTTAACAAGACACTATCTCGTAAAGCCGACGTAGAAGCTGAAGACCTGTGTCTGGTCGAATGACTCTTTTGCCAATGGTACAGAGAAATCCAGAGCAACAGGAACCGGTCCCATAGCAGGCACAGTTAAACGAAGTCCGGCACCGACGGCAACACGGAACTGGTCAAGAGAAACGCTTTCTTCGACGGTACCGAAATCACTGAAGAAGACCATTTGGATCATCTCATCGGCAGTAACAGGAACCATGTATTGCGCACTACCCAGGAATTGCCAGCGACCACCAACGGCAATGCCATTTTCTCGCGGAGTCACTCCGCGGAATTCAAAGCCGCGGAACGTCTGGAAACCACCGGCAAAATACCGTTCAAACACCGGAGTATCAGAATCGGTCCATCCCAGTGAGGCACTCAAAGAAAGAATATGACGTCCACCACCATCGGGTCGTTTATAGATAGTAAAGTACTGACTGGCATTTGTTTCCAGGCGACTGTAATCAAAGTCTCCGACAGCCTGCTCTGCTGCAAATTCGAGGAGATGCCCCTCAGCAGGTAAAAATGCCGCATCACGTGTGTCGTGGGTGGCTGCCAGTCGGAAGGTATTCAGTAAATTGTTTCCTAATGCCTGTTGAACAATTGGAGGAGTCGGCGGTCGTGGATTTCGCACGTCGACATTTTCCAGACGGAACTGTCCATTGATCGACCATTCCTGCGTCAGCTGTCGACCCAAAGTCAAGCGTGTACCAACGCGTTCTTCGTCCCAGTCTTCATAGAACCGAGTGAAATAAAATCCGCTGACCCCCAGACTGAAGTTGGTATCCAGGAAATACGGATCAGTCCAGTTCACCAGATAGCGGCTGACTTGATCTCCGGGAACGGCTTCCGCACGAAAACGCTGTCCGCCACCGCGCCAGGCGGTACCGTCCATGATATCTTCAAAACTGCGAGGCGGTCTGAGGATGTCAAAGTTTTCTTCCTGCAGAACAATCGATCCAACGACACCCGCATCACTATTCACACCGACTCCGAACATCAGGCGACCAGTACGGCTTTCAGATGCATAGACATCCAGATCCACCCAACCTGGTTGCTGTTGGGGGAAATCTGTTCCTAAAGGATCACCCAAAGGACTGTTTCCATAAAGTGGATTCAGTGGTTCGGGAATTCCATTATCGAAGTTTTGGCCGCGAAAAATGCTTGATTCATTTGCCTGCTCTTTGAACGGTTTCCGCTCAGGTTCCGGTCCTTTGAACACTTCTTGTGCGCGTTTTGGTCTTTTGAGTACGCTCCTCGATTCGCGATTCTGATCGCGATTCTGGCCACGCAGGATATCATTTTTACGAGCTTCAGCAAGTTCCCGTTCGGGATCTACTTTGGTCACATTGATGCGAGGTGCGTTTTGACCTCCTCGCTCGAATACCTGTCCACCTTCAATGCGACGTTTACTCTTGGCAATTAAACGTTGATTTGCCAGATCGCCGGGAGCGACCAGCAGAGGATTTGTCAAAACGGAACTCTTGGTGCGGGGATTGTCACCAGCGATGTGTGGCGTAATCCGTCGAATTCGATACGGTTTGTCTTCGTTAATCTGGTAGACCAGATCGACTTCACCTGGGGTCTCTAAAAAACGGGGCACAGGATTTACTCTGGCAAACAGATGGCCGCGCTCTCCATATTTGAGATTCAGTTTTTCCACGTCTGTCGAAAGAGTACGACTGTTGAAAAATTCACCGGCAACCAACTTAATATCTTCGCGAATTTCGTCTTCAGAGAAAATACGATTGCCATCAATCAGAATATCACGAATTTTGTAACGCTTGCCTTCGTTCACGGTATACTCAATTTGAACTCGTGAATGCTCTTTGTTGTAGCCGACTTTCTCTTCAATTTTCACATCGAAGAAACCCAGGCCATTATAGTATTGTTTGAGTGAGATTAAATCATCTTGCACTGTGGAAGGATCATATTTCCCACCCAGAATACTTAAGCCGAGTGGTGCTTTTTTTGTTTGCAGTTTTGTTTTGAGAACACCTGAGCGAACGAACTTGTTTCCGTGGAATTTGATTCCCGAAACTACAACTTTCGGGCCTTCTTTAATCTTAAAAATCACCTGACGGTCATTGGCATCATTGCCTTTGAGCAGTTCAACTTCAGCAAATCGGTAACCGCGTTCCACATAGAGCTGCTTGATGCGATGAACGGACTCCTGGTTCGCAGAGATATCAAAGGGAGACCCGACTTTTAATCCGGTTGTCGCCGCCAATCGCTTGGTTTTGATTTTCTTGTTTCCACGGAATTCCACTTTTTCAACGATCGGACGTTCTTTGACTTTGAATACCAGAACCAGTCCCTGATCCGTTTTTCGATAAACGGGTTGCACACTGGAGAACCAGCGAGTCGCGAAGAGCTGTCGTACATCTTCGATCACTTGATCACGAGAGGCAGGTCGCCCGCGTTGAATTTTTGTCTTTTGTAAAATTGACAGTGAGGGAATCGATTCGTTTCCTTCCACGCGAATATCGAAGAGCGGTTCGTCTATAGAAATCGAACCCTTTTCTGCTTTCTGCGCAAAGGCTGAGTTCATCAAGGGAGCAATCCCAGTGATGCAATCTCCGAATAATGTAATCTGAACCAGGATCAGGCCGAATGCCCATCGGAATGCGGTACCGCATCTGGCGTCAGATAAGACACCTCTTATCATGTCGAATCCAATTGTAATTTTTGCGAGAAAAGATATGAGGTTTACTTCAATGTGAAAGGTTGAAATTCACTTTTTCAATGTCCCTGTGATCTCATGGAGGATATGAGGATTTGGGATAGTAAGACAGGAAAGTTACCCTCGGGTTAATCGTGGGTTGCGTAGAAATAACGAATAATGAATTCAGCTGCAAGATGAGTTTATCAATCACCATCAGATTTGATGAGATCGAATAAAAAAAAGCCCGGCATTGGTGGCTGGCTTGTAAGAATTACAAGATTTGTTGCTTTGTTCCCCGTTTCGACAACGAAATGTCAAATTTCGGGAGGCCGAATCAATGCCGAATCAATGCCGGAAAAACAACGGATTACTCAGCCGTTGACTGCAAATGACAGGCAACGCAGGACAGAACTACCTTGTTAACCGATGCCTGATCGCGATTTTGTATGTCCGTTGGATTTGCAGCGCTGTCACGCTGAGCAACCCAGAGGCATGGTTGCTGGCTTGATAAACCATTTACTCCCGACGGAAGATAATGGCTCCCGGGACCACCTGAAGAGATCCCCCATCCCATCAGAAATCCAGCCAGCAAAATGAGCGCAGCTTGCATGAGTCGCTTTTGATAAGGCTTTGATTTGTGGGTTTGTTTTGTCACCTGACTGGTACCGGCTGCTGTTCTTAAGCGAGTCGCTGCCTGCTCAGCCATTCGTACGCTTTCCTCAGAGAGAAAAGGCTTGCGCGTTTGTGGCAAAGCGGACGCTGATTCCTGATCACTCGTTTGCTGGGCATCCGCAAAAAATTCAGTGAGTTCATCCGTCTCTGACAGATCTTCAAGAAACTGGTGTAGCGGTTCCAGTGCTGGCGCAAGGGTCTCTTTCATCTGCTGACATCGAGGACATAATTCCAGATGCCAGACCAGCTCCTCAGAATTGTGATCTGTAGGATGAGTCATTAAATCAAAAGCTTCGTCACAATTCATGATACATCTCCCTCCGAAGTTTTGTCTTCGGAAAAACGATGGGCCAATTTAAGCAATCCGTTTTTCACGCGTATTTTCGCTGCCGACAAACTACAATCCATGGTTAAAGCAATCTCAGAAAATTTCATTCCGCCAAAAAAGCGAAGTCGCAATGCATCCGCCTGCACTTCCGATAATTCAGAAAGATATACCGCCAGAAGTTCAAATTGCTCTGTCTTTAAGGCCGCCTGCAGAGGGGTCTCTGACGAACTGGGTTCGGGGATCTCTGCCAAATCTGCAGCAGCAAATGAGGAGCGTACCATTTCACGCGGCTGACGTAATTCCCGTTTATAATGACGACGGCACAAATTCAAAAAAATCGTCCAGAGCCAGGTGGAGAACGCAAATTCCGGATTATATGAATCGCGCGCCGCAAATGCGGCTAAAAATGCTTCCTGCACCAGATCTTCGGCTGCCGAGATGCTGCCGTATTTACTCCAGGCAAATCTCAATAATCGATCGCGATAGCGCAACACTAACTCATCGAACAGAAGATATTCTCCTGCACAGATGCGTTTCATAATGGTGGCGTCGTCTATCATACAATTAGTCCGGCATACATTTAGACCGGGATTCAATTTGCCCGGAATTCTCAGTTCTCTCTTCAGCAGAACCTGAAAAGTTCGTTATTGAACAGAATTCAGGCAGACTCATTGTATCGAGGCAGATTCAGACAATGCAAGTTGAATCGTTTCTGTTCCGCCATTCCCGAATCTCATTTACTTTTTAAGATCAGCGCCAATTTGATAGATTTCTTCCGTATCGAGAATGAGATCATTTGTTTCGAAAAGCTTACGGACGGCGGCTTTATGTATTTTCATTTTGGTGCCACCCACTCCGATCGCGCCGTAACAGAGGATACCATCCCGGTCGGTCGCTTTGTCCATGACGTCGACTTCTTCAATGCCTGCCGGAGGAACCGCGTTGAGGTCAATGACCACTTTGAGTTGTTTCATGGGCTTCCAGCAGGCCGCGGGTATGAGTTTGACCCCAGCTGCGCCGGCGGCGATGATGAGATTCGTTTCCCGGTTGGCTTCTTCAATCTGTTTGTGATCTTTTAACGAAAGCGCCTTGAGTTGTGCTCCTTCGATGGTGTTCGCGATTGCATCACAGGTCGCCTGAGCGCGCTCTTCCGACCGGGATGCGAGGATTACATTCGCACCACGTTTCACCAGCAGTTGTGCCGCACGTTGTCCCACCGGACCGGTTCCGCCTAGAATCAGTGCTGTCGTTTCAGAAAAATCGAGATGTTTTCCCGCTGCTAAAACAGCAGCTGCCGCGGTTGTATTGGATCCATTCGAATCCATCATGACCGAAACGTGGACCGGACCGAAAAACGTTTCCTGTATGCGTTGAAAGAGTGATTCTCCCTGTTTGACATTACTGCCTCCGACAAAAATGGCAGTGTGATGTAGATCTTGCGGCCCACGAGTAAACATCGCACCATGCACGAGAGATTCCACATTCTCGGGCGTGATCCCGCCATAACTCATCAGTTCATCGACATCCGCATCGACGGCGACCACACGATCAAAAGTGCTGGGTTGCGCATCGGTGTCCAGTTGAATCAGAATCTTTTTCATGATCGTTCAAACACTCAACAAAGGTGGGAATTGTAAAAAAACAGCAAAAAAACCCCTGCTCTGAATGAACAGGGGTTTGATTTTGATCTTTGCACCTCTGCTGAAATTTCAACCAGCGTAGAAGGGGTGAGAAGCTTCACTCTTCTTAGCAAGCATTTCATCAACAGAAGGCTCATTGCTCATGGCACGAGCAATTGCTTCTTTGGTGGCTGCGTAGTTGTAATCGAAGATTTTCTTATCATCATCCGCTTCCCAGTGAATGAAGACGCCACAGACAATGACCAGATCTTCGCATTGGTCTTTGGGAATGACTCCGGCTTCTACACTGTCCGCAACTGCTTTTGCCACAGCGTATTGAGCAGGGCCAAACATCTGAACGGCCTGTTTCGCACCTTTGATTGTGACCTTAGTCACCATGACAGTTGCTGGCTTCACAGCCAAATTTGGTGATAATACCGCTAATAAGTTGCTATGACCCATTTTCTGGCTGGACAGAGCGTTTGCAAAAGCTGCTCCGACGGGACCATTTTTGTCACCAATCAACAAATCGATATGAGAAACTTCATTACCTTCGCCTACAAGTGACTCACCGACAAACATTGACATTCTTTGTTCTCCATTTTGGATTAGGTTCTCACAATTATGCGTCGCGCATAAAACTAAAACAGATCATGAATACCGCAGTCCTAGAGGGACGGCGAAACAAACTGTCGTCAGGTTCGCCTTGGATCATTCGTAGCCTGCTTTCAGTAATAACAATTTAAGATCAGGATTGCCAGTAATTGGCTGGTAATCAGACTAAATCCTCCTAAAATTATTATTAAATTCCACCAGTACACGGTCTTATGAACAAACAAAATCAAACCGATTTTCCAGAGAATCCTCAATTACTGATTGTGGGTGCCAGTACGCGTGCCGCTGCATTTTCCGCTTTAAGAGCCGGTTTTCGACCTGTTTGTGTAGATCAATATGCAGACCAGGACCTGCTAGAGATCGCGGAAGTGATTCCCAAAACCGCCGTCTGCTCTGACTGGATAGAGACGCTTTTGCAACGCTCACCGCTGGAATGGATCTATACGGGGGCGATGGAAAATCAGCCAGAATTCATCGAACAAATCAGCCAGAAACATCTGCTGAGAGGTTGTGATTCGGAGGTTCTGGAGCGCGTCCGGAACCCGTTTTTACTGGAACAGATACTTTCTCAGAGCAAAATTCGAGCGGCTCCTTGCCTGCCAGCAGGTTCCTTATTTAGCGAAACAGAAAAATGGCTTTCCAAACCGTTCAAGGGTGCAGCCGGGGCTGGAATCCAGTTCGCTGGTTCTCATTCCTCTACTCATTCAATCCAGGAAAACTGTTATCTGCAACGTTACGAACCTGGAATCCCCCTTTCTGCGTTGTTTATTTCGTTTCAGCAAGCCACCGTTCTTGTCGGAGTTTCCCTGCAGTTTATTGGAAATTCCGCCTTTCACGCTGGTCCCTTTCAATTTTGTGGCGGTGTCACTCTCTCGCCTGTGACTTCCTGGTTGAAAGAATCACTTGAAAAAACGGGCCAAACGATATCGCAGCATTGTCAAATTCAGGGAATTTTTGGTTGCGATTTCCTGCTGAATCCGGAACAGGAAAATGAGATCTGGCTCAATGAAGTCAATCCCCGCTACACGGCTCTGACAGAACTGTTTGAACTTCAATATCGCCTGCCACTACTCCATTGGCATCTCGCCGCCTGTCGCTCGTTTGATGAAACTCAGACTGGCAAAAATGCTCTCAAACAACTGCAAAGCGAACTTCTTCAGTCCGAAAAAGGGCGAAATCCACTCATTTCCAAAGGAATTCTCTATGCTGCTTCGAAAGTGAAAACACCGAAAACTGGCTGGAATTCTTTCTGTACTGATCATCTCTATCAAATCCCCGAAAGTGCCGACATCCCCTGTTCGGAAACGATAATCGCTCCCGGTTCGCCCATTTGCACTGTTTTTGGAGTCGGGGAGAATCTGCAGTCCTGTCTGCAGTCGCTGGCTGAGAGAGTTGTGCATTATGAGCAGATTTTTGAGCAGGATTCATGTCAGTCCAGGCAGCATTCAGAGGTCTTTAACACATTCGTGCCCTTAAATAAAATAGAAAATCTGTTTTTTCAGGGATTTTCGCCAAGCAGGAATGAATCGCATTCGTTTCTTGAAGATTGAGCGCAATGGTTATAAAATTAAATTTTGAAGGATGGCAATCAAACACAGATGAGCTTTTTTACAGTTGAGCCTCGTTATATAAAGGAAGAATGAAAGACCAATGCCCAAGTCAACAGATATCAAAATTGTTGAGGCAAAATTTTCCACAGAAGAAGTCCCTTTTCGAACCCCGCTGAAGTTTGGTGGGCGAGTGATGGATAGTAGTGTTCTGCTCAATGTGGAAGTTGTTGTTGAAACGCTCAACGGAAAACAGGGTATTGGAATCGGCAGTATGCCAGCCGGTAATATCTGGGCCTGGCCCTCTTCAGTAGTCAGTCCTGATGACGCTCTGAAAGCCATGATCGAATTTCTGAAGGAAGCAGTCGACATAGCCAACATCTGTCCGGAAATTGCGCATCCGATTGATCTGATGTATCACATTTCTGCTGAATACCATTTCATGGCGAAAAAACTTTCGAAGCGATTAGGCCTGGATGAAGAAATTCCTGAGTTGGCGCAACTGGTTGCATCGAGTCCACTGGATGCCGCGATTCATGATGGTTTCGGACGTGCGAATCATATCAACAGTTATAATGGTCTTTCCAAAGAATATATGACTCACGATCTGGAAGAGTACCTGGATGATCAATTCAAAGGGGAATATCTGGACCAATACACGTTACGAGATCCCAAGCCATCACTTCCCATTTACCATCTTGTTGGTGCGCTGGATCCAATCACTGAAGCCGATATCGCTGAACGAGTGAATGACGGGCTGCCGGAAACACTGGGTGAGTGGATTAAAGCGGACGGACTGACGCATCTGAAAATCAAACTCTCAGGTGACAATCTGGACTGGGATATCAGCCGTGTGATGGCCGTCGAAAATGAAGCCGTCAAAGCACAGGGTGAACGTAAAAACGATACCTGGTTCTACTCGCTGGACTTCAACGAAAAGTGTGAAAACGTCGATTATGTACTCGACTTTCTGAACAAAGTGCGCGAACAAACGCCAGCTGCCTTTGATCGAGTGCAGTATATCGAACAACCTACAAATCGTGATCTCAAAGCCAACCCTGAAAACAAGATGCATGAAGCAGCCAAAATCAAACCTGTCGTGATCGATGAATCGCTGGTAGATTATGATTCGCTACTGCTCAGCCGTGATCTCGGCTATTCGGGCGTCGCTTTGAAAGCCTGCAAAGGCCAAACCGAATCGCTGTTTTTGGGTGCTGCTGCCCAGAAATTTGATATGTTTCTCTGTGTGCAGGATTTAACCTGTTGTGGTTATTCCTTCTTACATTCAGCCAGTCTGGCAGCGCGTATTCCGTCTATCGCTGCAATTGAAGGTAATGGCCGACAGTATTGCCCGGGGCCGAACAAAAAGTGGAAACGCTCTTATCCCGGCATGTTTAATATTACTGACGGGACGGTAAAAACCGCTGAACTTAACGGCGACGGCTTAGGATTCTAAGCAGAGTCATGAATGTTCGCTACCAGACATTGTTGCGGTTCTGGTACGCCTGGAAGTTGAAGAAGGCGAACAACGCAAACATGATGCCGGCAAACCGAAAGTCTGACTTAAAGAAATAAAAGGCAAGGCCGCCGGCTGCCACCATTGAAATTTGAATCGCCAGCACATCGCCCCGATTGCGCTTGACGGCTTTGCAGATATCTTCGCAGATGTGCCCGCCATCCAGCGGTAGAACCGGTGCGAGATTGATTAACCCCCAATACAGGTTGATGAAATACAAGTAGTGAAATGTATTACTTACATAAAAGGATGCCTGCTGGCTCAAGTTATTCCAAAGTCCATACCTGATTGAAAAGAACTTGAAAAACATGACTGCTCCCAACAGACCGAAACCGGCCAAGGGTCCTGCGGCAGACACGATGATCGAACGCTGCGTTGTCATTCCCGAATAGGGCTGAAACATAGCCAGTCCACCGAAATGATACAAAACGATTTCCGGAGGCCAGCCATAGTGTTTTGCCATGATCGCATGTCCCAGTTCATGCACCAGAATGGAGACAAAGACACAGGCAATCCAGATGAACGTCATTTTGATATCATCAGGGCTCCAGCCCATGTACGCCGACACAGCCCAAAAGAGCGGGTGCACGCGCACCGGAATCCCGAACAGGGAAAACCGCAAATCAAATTCTGTGGGATTCACATTTCCCAGCATCGTTCGTACTTTCTGTATTCAATTTCAACAAAACAGACTCGAATACGTTCTCCAAATTTTGTATTCTGCTCGCACTGTATCGTGGTCCTGAAACCAGGGCAATTGCAGATCAGACCACTTCTCTTGGGGTATTAATCTCTCCATTTTTATCTGACGCATTTACAGTAATCAAATTGAGTCAGAAAAAACAGGCTTTATCCAGATTCCCCAGACTTAACCCCCAGACTTAACATTGACGCATTTCACGAAACGGATACGATTTGCAGTCTTGATGGGCAGTGGGTCGCACAAGTTCTGACTCTGACTGAATCCTGACGGATCACTCAGAGTACTGCGGGGACACCCCGCGGGAGAAGAATTGACTATGCAACGACATGTGAAGTGTCGCAACGATAGACTTTTATCGTAGCAACACTTCGTCACAGGATCGGTTGTGCGGCCCGCTGGCCATTTTATCTTTACAATATTTTTAGGTTATCAGATCCATCAACCTGATAACAGGATTTCTGAATGGGCTTATTTCAATTTTTACGCCAGCTCCTGTTTGGTTCACCATCAAATCGTTCCGTTGCGCCTTCTGAAACGGGGCAACCAGAAAGACGTACCCAGCGTTCGCGCGCTGCCCGTAAACCACGTCTCAAACCATTTCGCTACAAAAGTGGAGATAAAGCTGAGATACCTGAAACGATAGAAGTTTCCTCTCCGCCGCACGAACTTGCCCGTTATGGATCTCGAACGGGTCATTATTTTGATATGACGCGGGATAGTGATGTTGAAAAGCTAGATCGGTACAATCTGCCTCAATTTCGCACACCGCTTGAACTTTCCCAATGGCTGGATATCCCGCTGGGAAAACTGGCCTGGTTGACGCATCGGTTTAATCAATTTGATCGGCCGGATGATGTCGGTGATTCGCACTATGCTTATCACTGGCTACCCAAGCGAAATGGTTTTCGGCTGATAGAAGCCCCCAAACCTTTTTTGAAAATTGCACAGCAACAGATCCTGCAGGAGTTACTGAGCAAGATCCCCGTGCATTCAACGGCACACGGATTTATCACCGGTCATTCCCCTGTCACCAACGCGCGGCCTCATGTGGGAAAACGCGTTGTTGTCAAATTTGATCTGGAGAATTTTTATACCAGTGTCAAATTTTCGCGTGTCGTTTCCATTTTCCGCAGTGTAGGTTATTGTCGTGAAGCAGCGATTTGTCTGGCACGACTGACAACTTCGGCAGTGCCGATGAGTATGCCGTTTCCTGACGGAAGCGTGCGCCCACTTTATCCCTATCTGTCGCGTCATCTGCCGCAAGGTGCCTCCACATCCCCTGCACTGGCCAACCTGTCGGCCTTTTCGCTGGATGTTAGGCTTTCCGGATTAGCACGTTCTTTTGGTGCCGACTACACGCGCTATGCCGACGATTTAACGTTTTCCGGATCAGGTCAATTTTTGCGATCGTTGCGTGTATTTATTCCACTTGTCGAACAGATCATCCGCTCTGAGCGATTCCAGGTAAATCATTCAAAAAGACGTGTGTTGCGAAATAATCAACAGCAGAAAGTGACCGGCGTTGTGGTCAACGAACACACGAACGTCCCGCGTAAAGAATTCGATCTCCTCAAAGCGATTCTGACGAATTGTATTCGTTCGGGACCTGTCAGCCAAAACCGGGAACAACATCCTGATTTCGCCAGCCATCTCCGCGGTCGTGTGGCTTATGTGCAACAACTCAACCCAAACCGTGGCCAGCGTTTACTACAGCTCTATGAACGAATCCGCTGGTAATCCCAGTGTGAATCTTCTGCCTTGTTTCATTCCTGCATTTTGAGGCATAATAGAGGCACGACTGCTCTGAAAGATCTGAATCTTTCGTGGTCTTTTTTTTGATCCCTGATTGAACCGATTTCGTTTTATCAATCAGGGAGTAAAATTCGTGTTTATACCTTTCGATCAGTTAGGAACTATTGTGGGTGGATTTTTTCGAATCCTGTTTGCCAATCCCTATTTCAGAAACCTGTTAAAGCCCTTAACACGTTTCTTTATAGGGCTCATTGCCATCCCGATATTCCATCTGATTCTCAAGAAGGTCGTGCGTGTTCAAGAGATTGATGCAGAGCTGGAAAAAGACCTTGAACAGTGGTTTCGCGGTTCCTTATTACTGTTGGCGGCGACGGCCAATATGGAGGCAGCTTTGTTTGGCTGGGTTCCCATGAGTCTCCAGGGAACGGAAGGCTGGGTTTTAATGGGCTTTCGAATTATGCTGGCCATTGGTGTGATCGAAGCGATGCCTGATCAGGAATTATTTTCGATCATTCACCCTGGCCCCCCACAGTTAAAGATGTCAAAAAAGTATGGTATTTTTCGTGAGCTGAAAGAAAAGTGGTGGGCCATCCTGAAGGGTGTTGTCTGCCAGCATATCAACCGTTCTTCTCCCGTGTTCGCCATCCTGGCTGCGATCGCCGTCGATACTGTGGGTTGGGTCTGTTATGGAATCGCGATCAGTCAATATCTGATTATTGGCTTAGTGACTTCGCGTGACCGTGCGTTGGATGTACTCTCGGAATTTGATCGCAAGGTTAACATGCGCCGCCGCGAGTTAATTGAAGAATTTGACCTGAATGCCTCAGAGGTCAAAGCTGCAGACCGAAAGAACTGCGAAGAAAACGTGGAACAGACGACGGTTCCCACAACTGCAGTCGAAGAGGACCAATCCAAAGCGTCTGCCTGAACTGGAACTGCCAATTATTCTTCAGCCGCTTTTTTCTTGGCAGCCTTCTTTTTGGTCGTCTTCTTCTTAGTGCTCTTTTTCGCTGGCGCTTTTTTGGTCGTCTTCTTTTTTGCAGCTGCTTTTTTTGTCGTTTTCTTGGCTGCTGCTTTCTTCGTTGTTTTTGCAGCTGCTTTCTTTTTAGTTGCCTTTTTCTTGGTCCCTTTTTTCGCCGCTTTGACTTCAAGCCAGTCTACTGCCAGTTCCATGGTTACATTCTCGACTTCGTAGCCTTTGGGAATGGTGGCATTGATCTTTCCATGTTTGACATAAGGCCCATAACGACCATCGAAAATTGCAACTGGCTCTTCGTCTTCAGGGTGTTTTCCCAGGTCACGAATTGGCGTAGGAGCACTCCGCTGTCGTGCCTGCTTTAACAGCTCCACAGCGCGGGGCAACTCGATCGTCAGAATATCGTCTTCCTTCGCCAGTGACTTGTAAACTTTGTCGTGCAGGACATAGGGGCCGAAGCGACCGATGCCCGCGTTTACTTTCTTGCCGGTTTCGGGATGCTCACCTAAACCGCGAGGCAGACTTAAATACTTTAGCGCCAGCTCGAAATTAACATCATCGGGATCGACGGTTTTGGGAATACTCACACGCTTGGGCTTGGGTCCATCTTCAATGACATCCCCTAATTGCAGGTAAGGGCCAAACGGACCAAATAACTTGTAGATCGGCGTGTTTTCTTCGGGATGCATACCCAGTGATTTCGGGCCCTCGCTTTTCTGGCGAATTAATTTTTCTGCCAGTTCATTCGTGAGATCAGCGGGTGCGATATTCTCGGGAATCGATGCGGAAATGGGTTCTTCTTCTGCTCCATCTGTCACATAAGGGCCATAGCGACCAACACGTACCGCCGACTCGATCCCATCCAGATTCAAGGTGCAGATTTCCCGCGCATCGATGGTCTCTTCATTGGCCTTCACCTGTTCATCCAGGCCTTCTTTCCCGCGATAGAACTGATTGAGATAAGGTAACCGGTCCCCTTCACCGACGGCAATGTCATCCAGCTGCTGTTCCATGGCTGCGGTAAACTGTAAGTCGACCAGATTCGGGAAAAACTTTTCGAGCAATCGCGTGACAGCCAGCGCAGTAAATGTGGGCACGAGCTGACTGCCGACCTTATTCACATAGCCGCGGTCCTGGATTGTTCCGATAATGGAAGCATAAGTACTGGGACGTCCTACTCCTTCACTCTCCATTTTGCGAACGATGGTGGCTTCCGTATAGCGTGCGGGCGGTTTGGTTTCGTGCTTTAGAGGGTCAACCTGACTGGCTTCCAGCGCCTGATTTTCTTCCAAAGGTGGCAAGACTGACTCGCTGTCATCTAAAGCGGCTTCCGGATCATCAACTCCTTCTACATAAGCGCGGAAGAAACCGGGAAATTCAACATGGCGTCCTGTAGCACGGAACTCGGCATTGTCGGCTGTGATTGTGACTGTTTGAAAACGTAATCTGGCTTCTTCCATCTGTGTCGCCATCGTTCGCATCCAGATCATTGCATATAATTTACCCTGCTGCCCTTTCAGGCCAATTTCATCAGCGGTTTTCATTAACTTTCCAGCGGGACGAATCGCTTCGTGTGCTTCCTGCGCGCCCTTGGATTTCGTATCAAAGCGGCGAATATTCGGGCTGAGATAATCTTTACCATATAAATCTTCGATTCGCTCACGCGATGCAGACACCGCTTCATTCGAAAGATTGACACTATCGGTACGCATATAAGTAATGTGACCATCTTCGTACAACCGCTGGGCAACCTGCATGGTTTCACGAGCTGACATGTTCAGCTTTCGGTTCCCCTCCTGTTGCAATGTACTGGTGGTAAACGGAGCCGGTGGCTTACGCGATTGCAGACGTTGCTCGACCGAAGTCACCTTCCAGTCCGATTTTTTGACTCGTTCCAGCAACTCGTCGGCCTGCTGTTCGTTTAACAGTAATACATCGGACCCCTCTTTCAGCTTACCCGTTGATTCATCGAAGTCTTTCCCGCTGGCAACTTTTTTTCCGCCAACGGTCATTAACATCGAATCAAATTCGGCTCCCTCGGAAGTCTTGAGCAGAGCCTTCAAATCCCAATAGGTACCGCTGCGAAAGGCGAGTCGCTCGAGTTCTCTCTGCACCAGAATCCGAACCGCGACAGACTGTACACGTCCGGCAGACAGTCCTCGCGCAATTTTTTTCCACAACAGCGGACTTAATGTAAATCCATACAATCGATCCAGCACCCGACGCGTTTCCTGAGCAGAGACCAGGTTCAAATCGAGATCACGTGGATTCGCAATGGCTTCCTGAATGGCTTCTTTGGTGATTTCTGAGAAAACCATCCGTTTTACAGGTACTTTGGGCTTCAGTAATTCGGCTAAATGCCAGCCGATGCTTTCGCCTTCGCGGTCTTCGTCCGTCGCCAGAATCAGCTCTTGTGCATCCTTCAGAGCGTCTTTGAGTTCTTTGACGGTTTTTTTCTTCTCTTTGGGAACCAGGTAATAAGGCTCGAATTCTGACTCGACATTGACCCCCAGAGTGGCCCATTTGTGTTTTTTCTTGAATTCCGTCGGGACATCAGAGGCTTTGGTTGGTAGATCACGAACGTGCCCCATACTGGCCAGAACCTTATAGTCACTACCTAAATAGCCGCCGATTTTCTTGGCTTTGGCCGGTGACTCAACGATCACCAATGCTTTTAGCTTTTTCTTTGCCACCAGACCTGCCCTTCCTGAGAAATCGACCTAAACCTTGTCACCAAAGTCATGCTGGCTACAATATGCAGCTCAACTTTTGCTAATTTGCATGTATTTTGAATCGTTGTATGAATCCGTTTGAAAACTTTATCTCGGCAATCCATAACCGCCACAAAAGTCTCTGTCAAGGCTGTATTTATTTTTTTCACCTCTGATTCTGCCTCGAAAGGGGGAACTTTTCGTGGTAAGAACAAGCCGGAAACAGCAGGATTCTTTGAGAGAAGACTTTCATGAACGACCGGAATAAATTACAACACATGAAATAAACGGAAAACTCTTTTCCAATGGGAAGATACGAACAGCGAACATCCCCTCAATCGAAGCTCGCTGACACCACATTTTTGCTACCGGAAATCGATTTTAATCGACTTGCAGACTGAAGAAGGAAACAGAATGGCCTCGCCACTGGAATTGTTTCGTAAAAAACAAAAAGTATTAATGGTTCCGCTCACCATCCTGGCCATGTTTGCGTTTATCGTCATGGATCAGTTAAAACCCGAACAGATTCCGCCAATTTTGGGAATGCTGGTATTCGGGCCTCTGTTTTGGTACCTCGGAAAAGACCGTGGAAAGGGAACACAGTTCGCGGTCTTCGGAATCATTATCGGTTTCTTTGTGGGTTACATGTATATGCCCCGCCAGGGTGCTGCGACGGTTGTGACGAGTACCGCGGGCAACATCGACATCAGGGAATATAATGTTCTCGTCAAAAATCGACAGATTGCCAATCAGTTTGTCAACAGGACCTATTACGCGTCATTACCCGAGGAAGAACAGGAACGCGCCCAACCTCCACGTGGCGCCCTGTTTGGTTTTGGCCGGAATACCGAAGATGACATCATCCTCGAATTTCTGTTCCGCAAAGAAGCGGAAAAAATGAATCTGGTTGTTTCTGATGAGACAGTCACTCAATATATTTCCCGCTATACAAATAATAAACTGAGTAAAAATGCATTCCAGAAGACTTGTCAACAGATGAGGCTGACGGAAGGCCAGATCTATGATATTCTCAGGGATCAAATCCAGGCACGGCTGGCGTTTCAAATGCTCAGGCCCGAAGTATCACTGACCCCCGATCAGTACTGGAACTTCTACAAAAAGTTCAACGTACGCGAAGAACTTGAACTGGTGGCTCTACCAGTGAAAGCATTTGAAGACGAGGTTACCGCCCCGACTGAAATGGAAAAGAAAGTATTTTTCGAAAACTATAAAAGTGTGTTTCGAAATGAGAAAGGCCCCGGCTCACCCGGATTACGACAACCACAAAAAGTGCAGGTTGAATATTTACTGGTAGACTTTGAAGAAACAGAAAAACTGGTTCCGCCGGTCACTGATGCCGAAATCAAAACGTTCTACGAAGACAACAAGGAACGCCTCTACAAGAATAATCCAATTCCTGATTCGCCTGACATGCAGGCACCAGGTGGGCCCACACTGGATCAGCCCGTAGAAGCGGTCAAGCCGGGTAGTTCAGCCACGCCTGAAAAAACCGATAAGAAACCAGCGGCTCCCGCTAAACCACAGCCCACCCCAGGTCAGGAAACAAAACCAAAAGCAGCTCCCAAGAAGGAAACTCCTAAAAAGGAGGCCCCCCAGAAGAAGACCGAGAACAAGAAAAAAGAATCGAGTGCTCTGGAATCTGATTCCACCACGTTTGTCTCACTTCTGGATGAAAAGCCTGCTGACGCTCCTGTGAAGGCTTCCAAACCTGGTGCATCACCGGCAGAGAAAAAACCGGGGGCAGAGAAAAAACCGGGGACGCCCACAACAGCGCCAGCGCCTCTCGAACCGTATCGTCCTTTAAATGATGATCTGAAAAGTGAGATTCGTGACCAACTGCTAAGAGAACGTACACTGGCATTGATGAAGAAAAAGATCTCAGCCGCTCTGATTTATATGAATGATCTCACCTATCGAATTACGAGCCCTGAAGAGGGTGTGGCGCCTCCGACCCCCAAAGAGGTCACAGAGCTGTTAAAAAAATATGCCACCGAGCATCAGCTGATCTACAATATCACGCCTCTGATGTCGGCCCAGGAAATGGAAGAGTCAGAGAAATACCCTCTGGGAACAGCAAAAGAGCCGACTCTGAATCAATTTGCAGCGCAACCAAGAACTGTCATTGAACAACTGTTCGAGACACCCGTCGAGCTGCTTTACTCGGCCTATGAAGCGGAAGACTCTTTTTCCAGTGCATTGCTGGGCTACTGGAAAGTCAAACACATCGACGCCATGATTCCCAAATTTGATGATCCGAAAATTGATCAGCTCATCACCGAGCAGATGAAACTGGAACGTGCCAGACCGCTTGCATTAAAACGGGCTGAAGCATTGCAAAAGCTGATTACGGACGCGGGTGATAAATCAATGCCTGAAGCTTTGAATGGGCAGACCGTTACCGGGAAAAAAGAAGGAGAGACGCTTTCGACTCAGACAACCGAATCGTTCAGCTGGATGCGCACCTCTACCGCTGGCGCGAGTAACCCCTTCTCGATGCCTCGACCCGAGTTATCCACGATCAGCGCAATCGATGGTGCGGGTAACGACTTGATGGAACAGATTTTTGATAATCTGGACAATGGGGAAGTCGGCACGGTCATGAATGCAGACAAATCAGTCTGCTATGTCGTGAAAGTGATGAATCGAATTCCTTCGACGCCTGGTGGGGTGACCGCCATGTATCAGGAATTCTTGAAAACCGACCTTTTCTTCTTTTTCTCTCCTTATCTGCCGTTGGCTCAAAATGAACAACAGCAGACCAACTTCGAGTGGAGCCAGGAACTGGAAGCGAAATATCAGGTTCAAAAATTCTTTGAACAGATAGAAGCAGAAGAAGAAAGAGTGGAGTAACCCGCTGAAAATTAACGGTTTGTGTTTTGCCAGACAGAAGCCGTTTTTTTTAATCTTGAACTTGATTTTCATTGAATTCAAAATTATTTTATTCTGAAGAGAGTCATGAACCAGCCTTTTTTCAGGCTATCAGGGTGAATCATCATATGAGAATATTGACCGTTTCCCTGTCGTCTGGCTGATCGAAACCACCGTGATTCGCATCAGTCTACAGTCCTTTGGCCCGCTGATTTCCATCAGCATCAAGCCAAAGAAGATCCGGGTAACTCAAAACGTACTCTCCCCCTTTGTTGTGTTTTAGGCAGCATCAAGTTAAAAATGGACATGTTCAGTGAGTTTGCTGTTATCTGACTGAAAAACAGAGAACTTCAGTTTAGACCTTCAGCATTCACTCTATTCTGTTGAATCCACCCACGAGAAAATCATCGGGAGTTTTATTGCAATGTCGGAACAGGTTCAGCAATCTTCTACGGAGAAGCCAGCAGCTTCTTCGCAGCGGGAGATGATCGAAGCCATCGGATTGAGCAAATTCTATGGCCAGTTCACTGCAACAAAAGATGTGACCTTTTCCGTACCCCGAGGTCAGGTTGCCGCCTTTCTGGGCCCCAACGGTGCAGGAAAATCAACCACAATGAAACTGCTCTCCGGTTTTCTTTCACCCAGTGAAGGTCGTGCCCTTGTCGGCGGATTTGATATGAGCACCCATCGTATCGAAGCCAGCCAGAAGCTCGGCTATCTACCTGAAAATGGCCCACTCTACGAAGAGATGACTCCTCAGGGATTTTTAAAGTACGCTGGAAGTGTGCGAGGGATGTCCAGTGCGGAACTCAGTAATCGACTTGAATTTGTCTCGGATAAATGCGACCTGAGCAGTGTCTGGAAAAAGCCGATTCGAAAATTATCGCGAGGTTTCAGACAACGTGTGGGGATGGCACAGGCACTGCTGCATGATCCGGATATTTTAATTCTGGACGAACCAACGAGCGGATTAGACCCGAATCAGAATCATGCCATGCGCGACTTGATTCGCGACCTGGGAAAGACAAAGACCATTTTACTTTCTACTCACATTCTGCAGGAAGTCAAAGCAGTCTGCAGCCGAGTGATCCTGATCAATCAGGGACTGGTTGTGTTTGATGGCTCTGTAGATGAGCTGGGCACCACTCAGGATGATATGGAAACAAGCTTCCAGAAACTGACACACGCGTAATATCTGTTATTAGATCTGTTCTTGATTCAAAATAAAGCTGTCGTAAGGACTCTTCCATTATGTTGCGGAACAACGTTGTATTGGCCGTCTTCAAGCGAAACGTACAAAGCTACTTTTCCGGCGTGCTGGGTTATCTGTTTATTGTTGTGTTCGTTGTCGCTGGTGCTTTCGCTGCCTTTAATCAGCAATTTTTCGCGAACAATCTGGCGAATCTGGATCAATTGACAACCTGGTTTCCTTTACTTCTATTGTTCATTATCCCGGCGATTACAATGGGAGTCTGGGCAGACGAAAAAAAGCTGGGTACCGATGAGCTGCTGTTTACGCTGCCGGCTTCCGATATCGAGATTTTACTGGGCAAATTTTTATCCGTACTCGCCGTTTATACGATTGCACTATTGTTTTCCGTCACGCATGTTTTTGTGTTATGGCGTATCGGCAATCCTGATCTCGGATTAATGTTTGCCACGTTTTTTGGCTACTGGCTGGCTGGTGCCTCCTTACTGGCCGCGGGTATGTTTGCTTCCGCATTAACCAGCAGCACAACGGTTGCCTTTGTTCTGGGAACAGCCATCTGCGCCGTACCGATCTTCATCGGTCTTATTGCTCCCTCGAGCAAGTTGATTCAAAGCCTGAGTCTCGTAATGCAATTTCAGGATTTTGGCACAGGGGTGCTGCCTCTGGGAGCGATTCTCTATTTTACTTCCCTGGCGATCATGATGTTGTATTTAAACCAGGTTCTGATTACCCGCAGGCACTGGAGTGCCCAGGTACAGAATTCAATGGGCTTGCAATACCTGGTTCGTACGATCTCTCTGGTAGTGATTCTGATCAGTGTCAACGTGATTGTCTCTTATGGCAGCAGCCGGATTGATATGACCAATGAAAAAGTATTCAGTCTGTCACAAACCACAAAAGATTTGATTACCAAAATTGATAAAAAGAATCCCATTACAATTGAAGCGTTCATCAGCCCGGAGGTTTCACGAGAATACGTACCCATTCGCAAGCGGTTGATCGGACTGTTGCGTGAATACGATCAGATGGGTGGTAAAAGATTGCAGGTTCGCTTTGTGAAAGTTGTTCCTTTCAGTAAAGAAGAGGAAGAAGCCCGCCTGTTGAATATCACCGCAGAACGCGTTCAAACCGAGCGTGGCGGACGGGCGTTTGTCGATACGATTTTCATGGGAGCTGTCATCAAGAGCGGCACCGATGAAGTCGTAATCCCCTTCTTCAATGTAGGAACTCCCATCGAATATGAACTGACGCGTTCTATTCGTACCGTCTCTAAAGATGAGCGACTGACCGTCGGTATTTTAAATACAGACGCCAAGATTTTTGGTGGTTTTGACATGGCCGCTGGTGGGAATCAACCTTCGTGGCTGATTGTCACTGAATTAAAAAAACAGTATCGGGTACAATCGGTTTCTCCCGACTCCCCGATCAGCGATACAGAGTATGATGTCCTGCTTGCGGTTCTCCCCTCTTCACTGACCCAGCCACAGTTGAAGAATCTGGTAGACTATGTAAAAAAAGGAAAACCCACTCTGATCTGCGATGACCCTCTCCCGGTATTTGGCGGGGGGAGAGGAATTCAAAGTGCTCCACGGATGCCGAAACCAAGTCCCGGTGGTGGCATGATGGGCATGCGGCAACCGCCGCCCACACCGAAAGCAGATGAAGGGCGTTTGACGTCACTTCTGAATGTATTACAAATTGCCTGGAACAATGGTGAAGTCGTATTTGACTATTTTAATCCGCACCCTGAATTTGCCGAAGTGGTGCGACCCGAGTTAATTTTCATCACCCCAAAGAGTGGGACTCGCAGCGCCTTCAGCTTGAATAGTAATATCACCAGCGGATTGCAGGAAATTTTGACCTTTTTCCCCGGGAGTATTCGTCCGCGTAAAGACAGGGACTTGAACTTTGAACCGTTACTCAGAACGGGTCCGAATTCTGGTCTGCTGGACTGGAGTGAGATTACCAGTCCGTTTTTCAATTCCATTCGAATTGCGCAAGATCCACCACGTGTGATTGACACCGATGCACATGTACTGGCGGCACATATCACTTCCACTCCCAAGTCAAAACAGAAGAATCTCAATGTCATTTTTGTCGCAGATGCGGACCTGATTTCCAATGAGCTGTTCAACATCCGTGAACGACAGGCATTTGGATTGAAAATTGATAACGTTACATTTTTGTTAAATTGTGTTGATCAACTGGCGGGCGATGATTCTTACATTTCATTGAGAAAACGTCGTGAAAAACACCGCACATTGACTCTTGTCGAGCGCGAAACATCGGTCTTCGTGAAAGAACGTAATGAAGAACGGGAAAAAGCAACAGAAACGGCAGATGCGAAACTGGAAGAAGCCCGTGACCGCCTGAAAGCGGAACGCGAGAAAATCGAACAGAATAAAACACTCGATACTCGCACGAAACAAATCATGCTTAGAATGGCTGAGGAAAATGAAAGTCGACGACTGGAAGTTGACGAAGCCAAGATAGAACGGGAAAAGCAGCAAGAGATTGAGAAAATTAAAGCCCGGACAGAACGCCAGATTCGCGAAATTGAAGACCGTATCCGCTGGTATGCGATTCTCGTGCCTCCCTTCCCGGCAATTCTGTTAGGTATCTGTTTCCTGTTTTTCAGCCTGAAAAATGAAAACCAGAATATTTCGCCTGACCGGCGAGTCAATAAATAGTCAGATGTTACGAGAGAAATACTGAACTGCGTCCTGTTGGAATTCCATTTAAACCACTGTTTTTGAGTAACTCGTTTGCCATGAATGAAACGACCAGAACACTGACCTACGTAGGTATTGCTGTCGCTGCCTTAATTGCCGCTTTCGTAGCCGATAGAACATCTCAGCCCACTGTGTTGACAGGCTATGAAAACGTGGGAGAAGAATTCTATCCTGAATTTGCTGATCCGACGCAGGCCAGATCGTTGCGTGTCGTCAGCTATAACGAGGATTCTGCCACCCTGAAAGTATTTAATGTAGAATTCAAAGATGGTGTCTGGAAAATCCCTTCGCATCATGACTATCCGGCAGATGCAGAAGCAGAACTGGCCGAAACCGCCGCCTCTGTGGTAGGCGTCGTTCGAGGAGCCCTGGAAAGCAGACGCAAGAGTGACCACGAGCGCTTTGGTGTGATTGACCCTCTGGATGAATCAAATACGAATCTCAAAGGACGCGGCCAGAGGTTGACTCTCTCGAATGAGGGAGGCTCGCCCCTGGTTGATTTTATTATTGGTAAGGCCGTTCCCGAACAAGCTGGCGAATTTTATGTCCGCAAAGTCGATGAGGATTCGGTCTATCGTACCAAACTCAAAATCGACCTTTCCTCCGAATTTTCTGACTGGATTGAACCGGATCTGCTGAAAGTGGAACGAGATCGACTAATGGAAATCATTGTCAATAAATATTCGATCGACGAAGGAAAACGCCGGATTGTGAACCGGGAACTGTCAACACTCACACGCAAAAAGTCTACTGATCCCTGGGAACTGAAAGGCTTGAATAAAGAGACGGAAAAGGTAAATACCGCTGACGTCAATCAGATGGTAAATACTCTGGACGACTTGAAGATTCAAGGTATCCGCCCCAAACCGGCGGGAATTGCATCGGAGCTGAAAAAATCGGGACAACTCCGATTGAATCCTGTCGATTTTGTGGATCTGCAAAGCAAAGGTTTCATTCTGGCCAGTGATCCACAGGGCAATCAGCAGCTGGTTTCGAATGAAGGCGAAGTAATCGCGGCCACAAACCAGGGTGTTGTGTATTCACTTTACTTCGGTGAAATTTTCACAGGAAGTGCATTGGATATCGAAGTAGGTGATAGTGGAAAAAAAGCAGACGAAAAATCCAAAGAGAAAAAAGAGAAGTCGGCTGACTCAGCAGACACCAAAGATCCCGAGAAAAAAGCGGACCCCAAGGCAGATGACAGTACCTTAAAAACGAGCCGCTATCTGTTTGTTACTGTTTCATTTGATCCGTCATTCCTTGGTGATCCTCCACAAAAACCTGTAGAACCCAAAAAACCAGCTGATAAAAAGGCAAAAACGTCTGACGATAAAAAAGAAGCGAAAAAACCTGCTGATAAGAAACCAGCCGATAAAAAAGAGGACAAGGCCAAAAAAGAAGAGAAGCCAAGCCCCGAGGCCGAGTATGAAGTCGCACTGAAAAAATATCAGTCGGAACTGAAAACTTATGAACGACAGGTCAAAGAGTACGACGAAAAAGTTGTGAAAGGTAATGAACTCGTCCAGCAGCTGAATGAACGATTTGCAGACTGGTACTACGTGATTTCTGCAAACAGTTTCGAAACACTCCGGATGTCGCGAAAAGCATTAGTGGAGCCAATTGAAAAGCCGAAACCAGAAGCAGGCAAACCGGGGGCTCCTAAAACCAGTGCAACGAATCCGTTGGGCAACCCAAAAACACCAGCAAAAACACCGGTAAAAAAACCGGCAAAAAAACCTGCTGTACCGGTTAAGAAACCGTCAACGAAGCCACCGGTCACAAAACCAGCTCCAAAAGCGACCGCCAAGCCGACTGCTCCCAAAGCAGATGCCAAGGCAAAAACCAAGCCTGAACCGCCCAAGAAAAACTGAACTTTCATACAGACATCGAATCTAAAGCCGATGTGGTGATGTGTTCTCCTCAAGAGGTTTCATCACCAACTCGGCTTTTTTTACGGGTTAGGGGGTCTATTCTGTTCCGGTTAGGTAATCTTTGCCGGCCATGTCTGTGTTATTCAGAAGATTCGGGTCGAATCGTTCATGGAAACTCCCCGTTTCCTACCGATAAAGCTTACTGAACGACTTATAACGATTTTATAGGTTGCTCAGTCTTAACCGGGTCATCAAATCATCACTAACATAAGGCAACTGCAATGAATTTGTGGTTTCTCCTTATGAAGGATTCTTAGACATGAACAGACTATCTAAGCACATTCATTGGGTTATCATCAGTTTCTCTCTTGTATTACTAGTTGGTATCTCTATTGAGCTCTCACAAGCAGAGACAGATAGTAAATCATCCTATCGAGCAGACACCGGGATTAAATGGCACACGGATTTGGACTCTGCTCATCAGTCTGCATTAAAGAGCAATAAGCCCGTTTTCATTGTTTTTGATGCCAGTTGGTGCACATTCTGTCGCAAATTGGAAAAAGAAACACTATCTGACCCGCGAATGGTCCGCTATCTGAATCAGGCCTTTGAACCAGTTCACCTTGATTTCGATAAAGACCGTAAAATCGCGGACGTTCTGAAAGTGAAATCGATCCCCTGCACAGTCGTATTAAGCTCAGAAGCAGACCTGCTTGCCAGACAAATCGGTTACTCAAAGGTGCCGAGCTACCACAGTATGCTGGAAAAAGCCCGGAAATTACAGGCCGTCATCCGACATATTGAGTACACTGAAGGTCGCTGAATTCTCTGAGATACCTGAATCCACCCAGGCGCAAATCTTGAATTCTCGGCGAAGAGCGTGTACTTTGCGCATATGAATAAAAGTAAAGAGCCTTTTGGCATCAATCCGTCGGGTGAAGGTGACTCCTGGGAGTCTCTCGCAGGTGATCTGTTTGGAATCGATTTTGATGGGCAATCAAAGCCTGAGCCTATCGATATCGATGATCTTCTGTCAGATGAAATCGAAGAATCTCCTACCGAAGAAACTCCCACTACAGAACCAAAAGAGACCGAGTCTCAAGAAACGGTACCCGTGGTAGAGAATAATCCAAATCTGGACGACAATCATTTCGGTTCTTTCATCTTCGATGATGATGAAAGCAGTGTTGAACCTGTTGCGGAATCTCCTGAAGAATCTGAGTCTGATGTCGACTTTGATTTTGAAGAGGAAGAGGAAGAGGAAGACATTATTGAGGCCTTTGATGACGATGAAGAAGATAATGAGGAACTCGATGAAGAAGAGGAAATTGAAGATGATTTCGCCCCCGTCTCTGTCAAAAATGATGAAGATGAAGAGAAGAGTGCTCCCAAAGCCAAAGTAGCAGACGAGGAAAAAGATACGTACTGGGATGCCCTGGAGGGCTGGAATTGGGATGAAGAAGATTCCAAGGTCGTGAAACCGGTTCGTAAAACTCCGGCCGAAACCGTTACTGAGGTCGAAGAAGAAGTCGTAGAAGCGAAAAAGCCCGCTCAAAAGAAACCATCCAAACCGCGCAGCCAGAAAGCAAAAAAAACAAAAACCCAAGCCGCTGCGGACCAATCGGCTCGCACGGATGAACGACTCGATGATGCTGACGCCTTTGGCTTTGGTCTTGTTTCTGAAGAAGTCGCTTTTCAAAACGAAGTCGCCTATGAATCCACTGACGAAGATGAAGTGGATCAGACGGGAGAAGCGGTAGCAGAAGAAGCAGATGTCGAAGCAGTAGACGAAGCGGAAACGAAACGTCCACGGAAGCGGCGTAGAAGACGCCGCCGATCCCGCAAGACGGGAGACATCAAAGAAGAATCATCTGAAACCGACAGCGTTAATAACGAAAATGAAGATGAGGAAGCGGAGCTTCAGGAGGAGAGCGAAACAGAAGATTCCGAAACAGAAGAAAATAAATCGGATCGCCCTGCTAAACGTCGTCCGCGTAGACGCAAAAGCTCACGGCGTCCCGAAGCTGCTGACTCGGAAGAAACTTCCGAAGCAGAAGAAAGCTCACGCCCCAGAAAAAGAGAAGTTGAAAACAAGTACCCGAACGTTCCCAGTTGGGAAGAAGCGATTTCCTATCTATTGAATCCGAAACTGGTAGGCGGCAAAGCCGACAAAGAGGAAGAAGGAAAAAGTGAATCCTCAGAAGGTGAGGCTCGCAAACGTTCGCCTCGGCGGCCTTCAAAAAGACGCGGTGGAAATCGTCGGCAAGCTCCTAAAAAGCCATCTTAAACAACGGCCCGCTGAAGCTTGACCAAAGCGAACGTCCCTGAGTCTGTTTCTGATGTGAATCGGGTTCTGGAGGCATCGGTGATACGAAGAAAATGCAGCCGCCCTGAAAGTTAGAAATCATGTCGGACCAGTTTACTTCCCCGATCAATACCGTTGAAGAGATTCCTGGACTTCGCGCATTGGTCCAGGCACAACGTCAGCAACAGGCCTCTATTGGATTTGTTCCTACGATGGGTGCGCTCCACGCCGGGCATGCCAGTCTGATTGAACAGGCACGACAAGACTGTGATTTTGTTGTCGTTTCCATTTTTGTGAATCCTACTCAATTTGGGCCCAATGAAGACTTTGAGAAGTATCCACGCTTACGAGAACAAGATCTGTCAATCTGCCAGGCAGCGGGAGCCGATCTGGTCTGGATGCCCACTAAAGAAATCATGTATGCGCCTGATTTTTCCACGGTCGTTGAAGTAAAAGCGCTTTCACAAATTCTGGAAGGCGCAACCCGCACGACCCACTTTCAAGGTGTGACTACCGTCGTCACCAAACTACTGTTGAGTTGTCTGCCTGATGTCGCATTCTTTGGCGCCAAAGACTATCAACAACAGGCCATCATTCGTCGGATGTGCCTCGATTTGAATATCCCAGTGGAAATCAAAACTTGTCCCATCATCCGAGACAGGGATGGTTTGGCTTTGAGCAGTCGTAACGTTTATCTTTCAGAAGCAGAACGTGCGTCAGCCTTGTCGCTTTCTCAAGCATTGAAACTGGCGAAGGAAAAGATTGACGCAGGGGAAACGGACCTGAACCAGTTGAAAGCCGACATGCAACAACTACTAAGCACAACCCCTTTGGTCAAACTGGATTATGCCACCATTGTCGACACGCATACGCTGGAAGAGATTTCAGCCCCGCAACCCGAAATGGTGGCGCTGATTGCCGCTTATGTAGGAGAGACCCGTCTGATCGATAACTGTCTGCTCCCTCCAGTATAGACATGATAAAACTGTAATCTTTGCCGGTTTCTGCTATCTGATATTGACGTAACGTGTTAAAAAACAAGAACATACTTATATCTATCGCGATAAATTGTCCGAAAACTCCGGTTTTCTTTTGAGAGCGGGAACTTATTTTGTCCCCCATTCGTCAAAAAGATACTGTGACCAATAATGATCAATACCTGATTCAAGAATGTTTGGCAGGTCGTACGGAGGCGTTTGATCAACTGGTTCTGAAATATCAGGACCGATTGTTTCGAACGCTAGTACGGATTCTGGGCTCCAGCGATGATGCGCGCGATGCAGCTCAGGAAGGTTTTACACAAGCTTTCTTCAAATTGAATTCGTTCCGAGGTACTGCTGCATTTTATTCTTGGTTATTTCGGATTTCGTTTAATGCGGCAATCTCCCAGAAAAGAAAAACCAAACGAACGACTACAACCCTGGATACACAAGATAACCCGGCTGGTAACTGGCTGGTAGATCCTCACCCCGAAAACCATCCCCCCGAATTAGCCGAACAGTCTGAACGGAAAAAGATAGTTCATCAGGCCTTGAATGAATTACAGGAAGAGTACCGAACCCCGTTAATCTTAAGAGAACTGGAAGGAATGTCCTACGGAGAAATTGCAGAACTCACGGCTATTCCTCTGGGAACGGTCAGGAGCCGCATATTTAGAGGAAGGAATGAACTGAAACAGAAATTGAGCACGCTTTTTCTAGAGGAACCGAGATCGCGTGTTTCCCTCTCTGACCAAGAGTCATCGATAAGTGAATCAAAATGAGTAGTCACCCACCATCAAACGAAAAATTTTCCGCCTACTTCGATCATGAAGCCTCACCCGAGGAGCGCCAGGAGTTAGAATCACTTCTGGAAAATTCAGTCGAAGCACGGCAGGAATTACATGAAATTGGAGAACTATCCCGGCTGTTACAGGAAACCGCCACGGAATCTGCACCTCCCGAACTGGCAGCATCCATCCGCCGACGGATTGAGCAGGAAACCCTGTTGACAAAGACAGCACCCGCTGACGTCAAACGTGTTCCTTCTCTGCTGCGTTATCGTATTGCTGTTGCCATCAGTACCTGTTCTTCTCTGGCTGCTCTGATTTTATTTGTACTCTTGATGAACACTCCTGAAACCCCCTGGAATTTCCAAGCTTCTTCGACCGACCGTCTGGCATTCCAGCCTGAGCCAGAGTCTAGCAGTGAATCGACTCTCATGTCTCGTGAATTCGTACCCGAAGTCCGTGCCAGTGCCAACCTTAGTTCTTCCGCGAAGTCTGACATACAAGGCGTCAAGGCATTGCCTGTTCCTTCGGTTGCTTTTAACGCCGGAACAAGTCGCAACGTCGATAAGATCGACATGAATAACGGGTTAGTGACAAACAAACTCACGTCGAAAGACCTAAAAGGTAATTTTTCAGTAAGGAATACCCACGCAGAGAAGAAGGTTGGAGAAAGCCTTCCGAAATCAGCGATGGCGACCACAGCACAGCCAATGGGGATTCCCGGTCATATTCCCCTCGATTCCATTCGCATAGGACAAGCGCTCCCGTATTTTAGCAATATCGATGGAAAAGTCGCTGTGATTGAAGTACACGTCGTTGATGTGAAACAGGCACTGGGAACTATGGAATTATTACTGGCACGCAATCAGATTCCCGTAGATCAAAAAAAACAGTCTGCCGTCGAACGTCAACTCGATCGTTCACACATTTTAAAAGCCAAAGATGTGGTCGATTCCAACCCCACTTTGCCCGAATCTGATCCGTCAGAAAATCAATTATTCGCCGTTTACGTGGAAGCGACCGACGAACAATTAGCATCCGCCCTGAAGGATTTTCAGAAGGACCTGCAGCGCGATCAACTCGTGGGACTTGCTTTACAGCCAGCCATCAAAGCATCCTCTTTGTCAGAAGAATTGGGAGAATTGCCTCAACTGCTGACGCAACGATCAAATCTCTCTGATATGGACAAAGAAAACAGAGCCAAAAAACATCGTGCCGTCGCTGGGACTCCCTTGCGTAGTCTCAAGCGGAAAATCGCAGTGTCCAATTCGCCCCAAAGAAATTCAGAACTCAAAAAATCATCTGTATCCGAATCATCATCCGTATCCGAATCGCTGACCAAAAAAAGGGAAGCGAGCAAGAGCAGGCAAGATTCTTTTCAAATGCGATACCGGATGCAAATACCGGCGGAACAACGAGGCCAACGAGCGAAATTGGCTCAAATGAATGAAGCTAAACAGAAACTGGGGAAGAAACTCGCGCCCCACCACCTTCCCGCGCTCGTCGCATCAAAACCCTTTAGTGCAGAAAAAAATATAACACCTGAACAAGAAGCTTTCCAGAATCAAGCACCCGCACCAGTAAAAGTACTCTTTGTATTCAAAGGCGCGGCCCCTCTCACCACATCCCCGACTCCTCAGAAATGAATTTGTCGGGAAGTGGTCTGACAAGGGTAGTGGAGTCCTTGAAGGGCTTTTATCTGGCAGCGCCGACATGCCCCTTCGTTTTGGTCTGAACGCGGACCAGATAAGTATCAGCGGTCAGATACAGAGTAGAGCCATCATTGCCCCAGGCACAGTTGGCTGTGCGTTCTCCCGTACTGATGCGCCCCAGCAGTTCGCCTGATGGTGTAAAGATATAACAGCCTCCAGGGCCCGTAGCAAAAATATTACCTTTCAGATCTGTTTTCAAACCATCGGGCAATCCGGGCAGTTTTCCAACGGCAGCAGTCACATCATGAAACAACTTGCCTGTTCCTAAAGTTCCATCTTTTCTGACAGGAAACGCTTTCCAGAGAGCCGCTTTGGGATCGGATTGTGCGACGTATAATGTTTTTTCATCTGGAGAAAAAGCAATGCCATTGGGGCGCGTCATTTCCTTCGTCAACAATGTTAACGTTCCATCTTTTGCCAGACGATAGACGCCACAGAAATCGAGTTCCCGACGAGGGTCGTCATAACGGTTGGGCAGTCCGTAGGGTGGATCGGTGAAATACAGATCGCCATTGGATTTGAATGTTCCATCATTGGGGCTGTTTAAACGTTTCCCCATGTAATTATCGACGAGCGTCCGCTTGCCACCTTTTTTGGTCATGACGGAAACACGACGATCACCATGTTCACAAGAAACCAGTCGCCCCTTCTGATCCAGAAACAGTCCATTGCAACCAGGCTCATTTCCGTAGGGAGTTACTCCCGTATAACCGGAAGGTTTGAGGAACAGAGAGGCTCCTTGCCCTTCTTTCCACTTCATGACAGAGTTACGTGGAATATCAGAAAACAGTAAATATCCCTCTTTGGCATCTCCGACCCAGACAGGTCCTTCTGACCAGTCAAAGCCGGAAGAGAGAACCTCTATCCTGGTATCCTTGTCTATCAGTTGATCCAATCGGGGGTCCAGACGGATGATTTCACCAATGGTGGGATAATTGGTAGAATCCTGAGCCTGTAGCTCTGATTGACTAAGACTCAATACAAAAGTTGCTAGAATCATGCAGGTGAAACTAATGGTTTTCATGTTTTTTTCCCTGTTTTCAGTCAGTAAGATCAATGTAATATCAGAGGGGAATCTTGAAATAACAATTCTACAGATTGTTCGCAGGAGATGCACGTATAGAGGAAATATTCTTGAATCTGGGGTCTGGAATCCTTGCATCCCGAAATCAGCTTGGATAACGTGATTTTTGAACCATTTGTCTCAGCCAGAGTCTTTTCAGGTGTATTAGAATTGGTTAGAATCAGATCAATTCAGAGAGGGAACTGGGGGCTTCAGCAGCCAGTAGACTTTATATGGTGGGTATAGCTCAGTTGGTTAGAGCGCCGGATTGTGATTCCGGAGGTCGCGGGTTCGAACCCCGTTACTCACCCTTTTCTTCAGCGATCAGTCTCATCGCCGCTCACTTCTCGCGTGTCTTGTCGCTTTTTTCTACAGTTCACATGTGATCCCCTTCCATTTCAAGCTGGTGGAAAAGCAGGGATCTGAATTTGGATCAATATTGCCTTTGTTTTTCTGATTCCACTACAGTTCCAGTCTACCCAATGATTCACTCGACAGATTCACACTTATTTCGAATCTGTGAAAACTTATATTGCCTGAATTTTTCGAATTCTACTATACTAGACGCGTGATTGAAGTCATCACAATTCAAAATGACCATCAGTGGGTCTGCAGTAGCAACCACTGTGAAATCATCACATTTCGAGAGCGTTTTACCAGGGACGGAGAGCGGAGCTCATGCATCAGGCCAGTAAAATTTTCTGCCGCAATTTGGAACGATCCATTTCTGCAAAAAAACAAATGCTGGAAGACACGGAAATGCAGCAGGAATTTTCGAAAGCGGTGGATCTGGTTCTCCAAAGCTATCAAAGCGGAGGTCGATTGTACCTCGCGGGTAACGGCGGCTCAGCATCTGATGCACAGCATCTGGCAGCAGAATTTGTCTGCCGCCTAAGTAAAGATCGGGCTTCCCTGGCAGCAGAGGCATTAACGACTGATAGTTCCATTCTCACAGCCATTGGGAATGACTACGGTTACGATGTCGTGTTCTCGCGACAACTGGAAGGGAAATTGACTGAGAACGATGTTTTCCTGGGAATCACAACATCCGGCAATTCCCCGAACATTCTCAAAGCAGTGCAAACCTGTCAGGAAAAAAACGTTCCCAGCATTGTGTTTACCGGACACGGTGGGGGCGCAGTTCGCTCTCTATGCGATGTGTGCGTGATTGCTCGCGGCGAACTAACAAGCCAGATCCAGGAAGTGCATCTGGTGCTCGAACACACTCTCTGTGAATGTGTGGAGGCAGCTCTGTTCAACTTTAAGCTGGATCTTAGCTCGTCCCAGCAGGACCAACCCGGTCATTTGAGACGGGCAGCCTGATTTAGCGATGCCGGCGCAGTCATCTCCAAAGAAATCGTTCTTTCTCGATCGTGATGGTGTGATCAATGTGGAGAAAGACTATCTGTACCGCATCGAAGATTTTGAATTCATCGATGGCATTTTTGAACTGTGTCAGGCAGCAGAAGAGTCTGATTATCGTTTGATCATCGTGACCAATCAGTCGGGCATTGCGCGAGGCTATTATACAGAACAGCAATTCATAGACTTAATGTCGTGGGTGAAAGATGTATTTGCAAAACGCGGGATTACGATTGCCGATGTGTTCTTTTGCCCGCATCACCCCATACATGGAACAGGCCACTACCGTGGCGACTGTACCTGTCGAAAACCGAAACCCAAAATGCTGCTCGACGCTGCAAAGAAACACAACCTGGACCTGTCTGAATCGATCCTGGTGGGAGATAAATCATCAGACATCAAAGCTGGTCAGGCAGCCGGCCTGAAAACAACAGCGCTGGTCGGAACAGGACATAGTGTGAGTGAAGCGGATAAAAAGGCGGCAGACATCTATGCCAGCTCATTATTAGAACTCAAAACTATCCTGTTTCCAGGGACAATCCCAACCGAATGATGGTTCCTGTGGAAGCTGGCAAAAAACAGAAAATTTCAGACTCAGTGGATTGATCTCGAAGGTTAAGCAGCGTCACATTTTGACCTTATCCCCGTGAATAGTACCAGTGATTATGAGAGAATCCATCCCGGGCGAAGCCCGGAAAGGATTTTTTAAGATGCCTCAGAAACGTTATGGTGTAGACCAGATTATCCCAATGTTGCGTCGTGCCGATGTTG